>NZ_JBQFNX010000001.1:0-1771251 GCF_056532915.1 Ruegeria sp. H9
TCGTCAGGCTCATAACCTGAAGGTCGCAGGTTCAAATCCTGCTCCCGCAACCAACTTTAGAAAATCCCAGAGCAGCCCGCGCAGACTACAATTGATCACCCGGAGCAATTGCTTAACGTCTTCACCTCATCGCGCCACGCTCCAAAATCGACGCGTGAGGAAGAATGGGAGAATAGGGATGACCCTGAATCTATCGCTCTACGTGCTTCTGATCTCAACCCATTAATGGCGCGATATTGGTATTCTGCGCCAAGCGTTCCGATCGCTTAATGCCAATGCCGCGTTCAAACGCAGTTTGTTTGCATGAAAGCCCAATGATCAGCTTGATCCGTCTCGCAGCAGAGACGAATCAATCCGTGCGCTTCATTCCCATATTCAATCTCCTTTGCGGCAAAATGCCTTGAAAGGAGCGGTATCAACCAATCACACGTCCTAGTTTGTTCAAACCTGTAAAAGTAGTTTTGCGACGTCCAATAGTCCTGCTTGCCCAAAAAGCTCATCTGTGCTCGGTGTTGTATATGAGTTCATGGCATCTGGCTGCAAAGATGACCCTGCATCTAACCAATACCAGTGGTCTAGATTTAGTTTATTGGTATCAGCCGAAAAACCTTCGAAAATGTTCTTGACGTCAACACCTGACACCTTTGAAGTCGACTTGCGCTGCATCATCGCGATTGCTCCGGCGACCAAGGCAGCAGCACCCGATGTGCCTCCAAATTCAGCATATAATCCCGAAGGATCGTCGCGCGCACTTTCTCGTTTCTTCACAGGGCCAGCGAATGTTCCTTCCACGTAGCCCCTCGGTCCTGGAACATCCAAGGAAAGTAACCGTTGTGAGGCAAATGAAATTTCAGGGATATCATCATAAGGTGGTTCGCGCTTTTTGTGCACGTTCTCTACCCAGAAGTCGCCTGCTGAAGCAGCGCGACGGTCCAATCGGATTTGGTATCTGTTATATACTTCTCCGTCATCTGAAGGTGCGACTACGGTCAGATCACCCGAGTAGTTGGAATAACCCGATCGGTAGCCGTTGTAATTGACGGCGCCTACTGAAATGACACCGTTTGCGGGATTGGATGACAAACTAGCCGGGTAAATCAGTTCACTCCTGCCCTCATTACCTGCGGCGCATACAACAGGCGTCTGCTTGCTTACCCATTCTATGACTTTCTCAAGTAGAGCCCAGGATTTTTGGATATCCAAAATATCTTCATGAACTTCTCCCGCCTTGCTTTTATGAAGGCGGGTCTCTTCATCATCGTCAAAAGAGGTTGGATAGCCGGGCCAATACGAAGGGTCAGCGGCATCGCGCGGAAATAGAATGACATCCACACCTTTCGCTTCTGCATATAGAAAGGCCGCTATCAGTTCTTCAGGGCTAGGAGATATTGAAGTTGTGATAGGAACTACTTTGCTTAGCGGGTCTACGCCAAAGTAAGGGGCAACATTACCCGCATTGCCGAACTGATCCAATTCATAACTGGTACCGCTAGTCAGGCCAGCGCATCCAGTCCCGTGAGCGGCATACCGATCATCATAGGCATCGACGTAACGCTTGACGCCAAAACCGTTACTAATTCTGTTAATTATCTCGGTTTCTTCGGGGTCGAGACCAGGTATGACCAAAGCGCTGATTCCGGTCAAATGTTGTTCTGGTAGCTCGCGGTGTCTGTTTGCTGCAGGATATGCCGATAACTCCTCGTACTTTGCTCCATACGGGTGGCTCGCTAGATCAATTGCGTCATTCCAAATAACTTGATCTGGAGGGGGAAGGGGGGCCTCTGGCGCTTCTAAGTTTGGATGATGCCGGGCCACCCCCATATCAATGAGGCCAATTTTTACATCCCGTCCTGCAAAATCCCATTCGACACCAGATATCGTCGGGCAAACCTCACCAGATGAGGTGCCAGTTGGTACGGAAATCGCATTGATCGCCACCAGATGCCAAAGATAGTAGTAACGTTTATATAACTCATCGCCAACAGGCATTGGCTCACCTCCCCTTTGTAGCTATCCCAGCCATTCGTCCTGGGCTTCATCCATCAGTTCATCGAGAGCTTCTGTTAGATAAACCACTGTTTTCTTTGCGAGACTGCGTCCTGCAGCTGTATCACTTGGGTAGTGTAGACCTGCCCATTCTCGGTTCTCGGCAATTCGCTGGGCGCGATGGAAAAGCGCTATCGTTCCCGGATGCTCTGGAACCAGCCGAGAGAACAGCTCGGCAATCGCGAATGATTGATAAGAATGGTTGGATGGATATGCAGCGTGATAGGGTACGGGGATGTAAGGACGGATAAGCGGCTGCACGATGTTTGGTCGAGGTCGGCTGAACCTATTCTTGTAAGTAAGGCCGATCTCGTTGGTGATTTCCAGCAGGATGACCATCAAGGCCTTCGTCGCATCAAATCCGCCCTGCTCGTCAATCCCTAAAGGGGTCAGGTAATCGTCAATTCCGAACTGCGCTTGTGCAACAATTTCGTCGCGACGGCGCACTTGATCTGGCTGTTTCAGTTGCTCCTGAAGCTCCAGCAGATGAGTGGTTTCGTTCAGGCTTTCATCGGGTCCTGGAGGTGGTAGAAGATCAATATTCTCCCAGATTTTCCCGAGAATACTTGTATCAATAGGAATGCCAATTTTACAGAGATCACGCATTTCGCGCCACCCAAATGAGGCATCGCTCCCACCGAAATCGAACTCAGTGCGGTTTCTGTTTCTATTTCGATTCCTATTTCTGTTTCTATTTCGATTCCTGTTTCTATTTCTGTTTCTATTTCTGTTGCGGTTCAGGGCAAAGGATGAAGACTGACCCATCGCGATTACAGCGGCTCCGAGTGCAGACCGGCTTCCAATTTCTGTGGCAACCGAATTAGCTACTTGTTCGTTCCGCTGAAGACGATCTACCAGAGTCATCTCATCAAAAAACAAATTCAATTTTTCAAGTGTTGGATCATCAATTATGTCGTCCTTGATCTCACGAATCGCATTGATGTACGCCCAGAATGTTTGCTGCTGTTCGTCATAGATTAGCGATACAAGTTCATCCCTATTTCGCTCAGGATTGTCCTCTGCGCCCAAGTTCGCCAGCTTTAAAACTTTACACGAAATCAATTCCCCACGCCGAACGAGCATACCGAAGTTGTTGAGAAAACTAACGTAATTCAATGAATCCCCCTCCCTTGATCGAAATACTAAATTTGTTTTGGCAGCCCGATACGGCTCAGACCATCCTCCATAAGTTTTGCGCTGAAGCGGGTTGGAACCGGAAACCAGTCTTCTCGAATACTTGTGAGAGACATGTCTGGCTCCAATTCGACAAGTCGATGTAACGCTTTCTCACCTTTGGTGTGATCGCCCAAGTGACCGTAAGATGCCGCCAGATAGCGCATAACTGCTTTAAACTGTGGTTGTACCGCCATTACGTTTTCGCCAAATTTGACGGCTTGTTCGAAGTCGCCATTTACCAACGAAGCTACGCAGCTTGCGCCGTCGAATAGATGACGATAAGGGCTGTGCCGTCCGATAACCCTAGCTTTGTTCGCGGCCTCCACTGCAAGCCTCGGACGATCGGTATAGCAATAGAGCATCGCAGCAGAATCCCAACACATTGCACGATATGGGCTCAGCTCCAGGGCTCTGTCAGAAAGGTCCTGAGCAATCGAAAACTCGCGGAACACGTAGGAATAGACGTGAGCGACAAGCCCTAAAACGGTCCCGTTATCTGCGTCAGCTTCGACTGCTCGCCTCGCTAGCTCTCGTGCTCTTTCTTCAAGCTCAATGTCCCACGTTCCGTAACGTTCGCCGATTTGGAACGTCGTAAAATATGCTAGCCAGGCCAAGTAAACAGGCTTGGGGTCGATTTCGTAGGCCGCCAATATGTCTGCCTGCAAATGGTCCAAACCGGGTCCGGACATTGTTAGCAAGTGATGGACAGCTGAGATCGCCGTCTTTGCAGCATGATGGGCAGCGGGGTCTCGCATATGACGCCCATTCACCAATGCCGTGAGGAGCGCATCGGTAGCGTAGCTTACAAAAGCTGCAACGCTGGAGGTTGAGAGCCCAAGAAAGTCGCCCTGATCAGCCACCACATTCTGATTCCAAATAACTTTCCGGTCCTCGGGGCGCATTGCAGTGACAGAAACTTGAAGCATGCTTTCGCAGGCTGACGCTCTGCACTGAAGAAACAAGTCGGGACCAACACCGTGGCTGGGGCTGGAGTTGTATGGCCCGGGCACGTTCGGGGTGCGATAGTCCTGAACAATCAGGGCCTCGGTTTCCGAAAGAGATTTTGATAGCTGCTCTGCGACGATATTTGCTACGAAAGAGGCTTTTTCCGATCCCGCTCCCACATCTGAGGCTAGAAGGCCAATTACGAAATTTGTTCTCGTAGTTTCTACCCATGACGCATTAGGCGTTGGCTGAGTTGTGAGATCTGTTTTACTTACTAGATTAGCATCATCTTGGTTGATGCATCGAACCGCAGACCGTTGATGCTGGAGCCAATCCATGAAAGCAGCATTGCGGCAATTGAAACCCTCCAACAGCCTATTATTCGATAGTTCTGCTGTTGGCTCCGTTACGTCTATTTCTAATTCTTGTTGATTGAGGCAAATGAGATCTTTGTCGCGAACTACACTGATTAGGGTTGCCAAACCCGTGTGTTCATTGGTGGCGTCAACGAGCCGCTCCAATAAAGCAGACCTTTCAGAAGTAGACTGGTCCTCCCAAATAATTTCGCCAGCCCGATGCGCTGAAAAAACACCTTGAGAGCAAGCTAAGAGCGAGAGAAGCATTGTCTGCTCGTTGTTTAGGTCCAGCAAAGTGTTTTGGGAGCCCCAATACTTCGGATACCCAATCAATTCGAGACGGGCCTTTGCCAGCGACTCTTGGTCCGAAACTCTGATCACCTTGAATAACTCGAGAGAGTTTCCCAGATTTTTTAGTGTTGGGTAGCCGATGGAGACAAACCGAAAGTCGTTTCCACCCTGAAGCGAATTTCGGACCGCACTGGAGACCAGGACATCACCGGCCGATCCAGCACTTTCGATACGGGCCGCGGTGTTTACGGTATTCCCTATAATTTGGCGGTCTATTTCAAATGTATCACCAACATGCACACCGATCCTGAATCCGCGATCATAGTTTCCGACTTGTTCGGAAAGAGTTTCCTGTACCCTCAACGAGGCTTCTACCGCGACTGAAACACTTCTGAATGTCGCGCAAAAACCATCACCAGCAATACCCGTGACTTCGCCTCCAAGAGCGACCACTACTTCACTGGCTAAATTCAGATCCGCGCGAATAGTGGATAGGGTTCGCATTTCAGTTTCGCGAACCGCTAACGAGTACCCACATGCATCAATGAACACGATGGCCATTAGGCGGGCTTCGGGTGTTTTAGTCTTGGAAAACTTTGTCTGGTCTACCCCATATCTTGACCTCAAAGTAAATAGATTAAACGTTTCTAATGCCTAAAATTCGACACCCTGATCGATTGTTTTAAATAAAAATAACCCCACAGTTAGGGTCAGTAGTACACTAATCTCAGTAACTCGTCGACATTAAACGCGCTCGACATTTGCAATTGCGAACGCAGGTATTTGTTAAGTGCCAGATATAAATAAATAAATTTAGTGGTGGGTGATATGAACTGATACTTTCCGGTCATTGGTAAATGTTAAAGAGGGAATGCTTCCGCATTACTTCATAAGTGCTTGATTCCGGTGAATAAGAAAGAAACGCACCGTCGCAGCGCGAGATAAGGATGCACATTAAGAGGTCAAAGAGTGAATGCCACTTGAATATCGACAAAAGGCGTTTCTTGACATCTTGTCATTGGATTCTATTTTTGCATCAACACGTACCAAGACTTCAAGCGCTGCTAATTCATCTTTCTCTATGACAACACAACGGTAAAACCCAAGGGTCGTGTTACAATTGAATTAGATCTTTGGATTTCTACCAATTGAAGCATTGTACTATATTTCGTCAAAATGGATGCTTATCAGTTGAAGTATATTGAACTAACCTAGAACTCCCCCGTTTTTTGTTTAGAACAAATTTTTCTCCCAAGGTTTGATGACTTGAACCGTTCTCTGGAACGAAGGATGCGCGATGGGCACAGATGGGGAAGCAAGATGCATTCCAGTTTAAAGTGTCAGTTCAGTAGCTCGGGAAGTGCCCATCCAGTGTTGGCTGTGCTATTCGGTTAAAGCTTGATGAGGCTATCCCTCATCCAATGAGAGGTATCGTAGTTTCTGCTGAGAAGGACACCAAGCAGCGATAGTCCGCTTATCGAGCCTTCTTCATAGGTGGAGAGAGTGACGTCATAGTGTTATCTTTCGAATTCAAACTTTCATCACTGAGCACCTTCGAAGTGCAGGGTTCTCAGTGGCCCCGAGAATCTTTCCGAAACATCTTGTTTCCAATTCGCGAACTAAGAGTTTCGAATTTAGCCGTGGACACATTTTTGCCATAATGCCATCCTGGCACTGTGGGCGGCATGTCTTTATTTTTAGCACTTTCTAGTTTTTCCAACTGGATTTGAGGGGGTTACCTAGTTCGATATGCCGCCCCACGAGCAATCTTCTGATCGTCCAATGAATGAAGCGCATTTTCGGTGGCGTTGATACAATGCGCGTTCAAACCTTTTGTATCGCGCATCTGGGTGTAGTTATGGCGTACCTCGACAGCGCCATTAGATTCTATGGGTGCAGTTTCAGGTATCTTTCCATTGATCGTTGCGCGCCGAATGATGTGCAATCGGCGATGCAGAGGTGCAACAGGTCAAGATAGAAATGCCATCAGAACGACCCCAACTAACGTCCTGAGAGCGGTATCTGAGCAAGTAAGCGCTACCTGGATAGCAAGTTTCCGCGACGTAAACATAAGCTCACTTTTCGCCTTTCAAGACTTGCTCTATGCCGGGTGCAGCATTCCGGTGGGGCCCGATATGAAACTCAGTGCGTTGGAAATCCTTTGCGTCATTTTGGCAAGTGTTGTGGCAGTGGCTGGTTTTGCCGGAGCCGTGAATGCGCTTGTTTCAGCGATCTAATGTAGCACCGCAAAGTTGTAGGGCCTTTAGGCGCATGTTGTCGCGCTCGTGACAACTGTTCTCTCGGGGTGTCGGTGGTTTTGTAGTAAGACATTGAAATTAAAAAATTAAAGAAACACCATGCACTTCTTTTTCGTTCATCGTTGACGCCGTCGTCACCCAAAGTGAACAGGTCTAAGGCCCGAAAGCAAGCCCGCTTCGTCCAAATCTCGCGGTGGCGGTATTAGATTGAAAGCGTCGCCTCACATTCCACCTAGCAGAGGGGTTGGCGAGGGGGTCGAGCCAACCCCTCTGAAGGGGATACACGGATCAGTGAAAGTGGTCCGTTGAACTCAGGTTATGCGATGCTTGTAGGCCCGTATATTGGGGGTTCCCCGTAGTTGGGAAAATTAATCTTTCAGACACATTCCGGACATCTCGCCCAGATACCAAAACGATACGGCGCGCCTAGAAGATGTCTGATGATTTCTTGAGGGGGTACGAGTTTGGCGCGTCGTACCTTGAACCTCGATGATTTCCCAAAAACCTCAATCGAGGTTGATAACGGTGCCCTGCTTCAAGGACGCATCCGCCGCATCGGCCAGCAACTGAGCCCGCAGCCCATCGATGATACCTGGTGCAAGTTGTCCTGATCCGGACACAGCGTCAGTGAAATGGGCCATCTCGGCTTGATAGGCGCCTTCGTAGCGTTCAAGAAAGAAATGCCGGGCGGGGGCTTTGCGGAAACCCGACGGAGTCGCGACCTCAACCGCATTCTCCAACATGTTTTCGGCCCGCAACATGCCCTTCTCGCCATGCACCTCGATGCGCTGATCATAGCCATAGCTGGCGCGGCGCGAGTTGGAGATCTGGCAAATCTTGCCACTGGCTGTCGTCAGGGTTACGGCTGCGGTGTCGACGTCTCCGGCTTTGCCGATCTCGGGATCGACGAGCGATGATCCAACAGCGTAAACGCTGATAGGTTCTTCGCCCAGCAAGAAACGTGCCATATCCAAGTCATGGATCATCATATCGCGGAACAACCCACCCGAGCTTTCGATATAGCTGATCGGTGGCGGCGAGGGGTCGCGGGACAGAATGGTGACAATTTCGACCGCGCCGATCTCACCTTCGGCGATGCGGGATTGAATATTGGCAAAGCTCGGATCAAAGCGGCGGTTGAAGGCCGTCATGAAGGGCACGCCGGTGGCTTCGACCACCTTGATGCAGTCGCGGATGCGGTCAGCGGACATGTCCACCGGCTTTTCGCAGAAGATCGCTTTGCCGGCATTCGCCGCTTTATGGATCAGATCGTAATGGGTGTCGGTCGGAGTACCGATGACGACAGCATCGACATCTTTGCTTTCGATCAGTTCGTCCGCCGACAGGATCTGTGCGCCAGTTTTGTCGGCCAGCATCTGAGCCGGTTCTGTGAATGCGTCCGCCACTGCGCTCACCCGTGCGCCATCAATCTGCCCGATCGAGCGCGCATGAACCTGACCGATCCGCCCGCATCCCAATAGCCCGATATTCAGCATGTCATGCCCCTTTGAACGCTTTCAGTACTCGGCGCGTCGCCTCGACCACCGGTTCATGTGTATCTTTCAGTATTTGAACGCGGTCGAACCTGTCCGGATCGGCATTCACGGCCGTTCGCAGGGCATTCCCAAAGGCCATTCGCAGCTCGGTCCCGATGTTAAATTTGCAGATTTTCGATCCGCGCGCCAGCGCAGCACGTTGCGCAACCGGCACGCCCGAGCCGCCATGGATTACCAGAGGTATATCGGTCACGGCTTCGATGGCGCGGATACGGGCCTCGTCCAGACCGCCCTCTTTGTTCTGCTGCAAATGGACGTTGCCAACCGAGATCGCCATTGCATCCACGCCGGTCTCTCGGGCGAATTGCGCGGCTTCCTCCGGGTCGGTTCCGTCCGAACCTTCACCACCCGAATAGCCGACAAAACCGATTTCCCCCTCGCAGGAGACACCAGCGGCATGGGCCATCTCGGCAATTGCAGCGGTCTCGGCGATATTCTGTTCCAAAGGCTTGCGTGAGCCGTCGAACATGACAGAGGTGAAGCCGCTGTCGATGGCGATGCGGCACTCGTCCCACGTATAGCCATGGTCCAGATGGGCCACGACAGGCACACTGGCCCCTTCGGCCAGATGGCGGAACATCTTGCCCAGAACCGGCAGCGGCGTGTGTTCGCGGCATGATGGGCCGGCTTGCAGGATGATCGGTACGCCTTCGGCTTCTGCTGCGGCCACGTAGGCACGCATGTCCTCCCAGCCCAGCGTCACCAGCCCGGCCACGGCATAGCCGTCGCGAAGCGCGGGTTGCAGCACGTCCGATAATGTCACAAGGCTCATTTGAACTTGGCCACCATGTCCATAATGCCCGGGATCGTATGCAGCTGGGCTGCATGGGTCGGTTGGAAATACTGCTTCAGCGAGCGCTGACTGAGCCCGCCGAGGATGGTGAAATAGTACATTTCATACCCCGGCAAAACTGCGCAGGGGTGATAGCCCTTGTCCAGCAGGATCGTCGAGCCATCCATGATGTGATAGGCATCACCCGGCTTGTTGTCTTCGCGCTGCAGCATCTGGACGCCAGAACCATAGTTGGGCCGGAAGCGGAAATTATAGGTTTCGTCATGGCGGGTTTCGATCATTTCGCCATCGTCGCTTTTGCGGTCGGTGTCATGTTTGTGGCTGGGAAAGCCGGACCAGCCGCCCTGACCCACGGTATAAAGTTCAGACACCAGCAAGCGGCCGACCTTGTCGTGATGGTTCGCGCCCAGAATGTGTTTGATCTTTCGATGGGTTTTGGTGTCGTCCGATCCATACTGCACCAGATCCAGCTCGGGTACGCGGACATCAAAGGGTTCAAGCACACGGTCGAATTTTGCGCCCGCGATGAAGGTTTCGGTTTCATCCGTCATGCAGGTTATTCGAACCTTGGCGCCGACGGGAACGTATACGCCCTCGGGCTCGCCATCCCAGACGTCGATGGTGCGGTTGCCAAGGTTGGTATAGATCGCGCCGTCCACATCGACATCCACGGTACCGGTAGCGGGCACGATGCAGGTCTCATAGCCCGGTACGGCATATTCGAACACCTCGCCCTTTTTCAGTTTGACGATGTTGAAATAGTTTAGCGGCACCAGATCATGGTCGGCATCGACGATAGGTTTGTTCTGGTTGTCATGGGGCGCAATATGCATCTGCGTCTCCTTTCAGGTATCCGTGGAGCCCGGGTGTTGGGCCAGAAATTCGTCAAGTTCGGGCGTCGTCGGCATGGCCCCGGCGCAGCCGGGTTTCGACACGACGATCGACGCGCAGGCCGAACCGCGCAGCACCGCATCGCGCAGGTCATGCCCCGCAGCGATCGAGGCCAGCAGTCCGGCCAGGAAGCTGTCGCCTGCGCCGTTGGGCTTCACGGCGGTAACCGGGTAGATGCCGGTGCGGACCTCTTGCCCGTCTGCCAGCGTAATGGCCCCCTCATGGCCCATCTTGTAGATCACCATCTTGCCGTTGGCCGCCAATTCGCGGGCCTTGTCTAAACCTTTTTCGATGCCGCCCGCCATAAAGCCGAACTCTTCATCATTGCCTACGATCAGATCGCTTTCATTCCCTGCGCGGGTCAGAACCTCTGAGGCGACTTCGGGTGATGGCCAACTATAGGGGCGGTAATCGATGTCGAAAATCACCGGCAGGCCTGAGGCGCGCGCATTTTCAAATGCGCGGAAGGTGGCCGAGCGTGAGGGTTCCGCAGCAAAAACCGTGCCCGCCGTGATCAGGGCTGAGAAGGCGCTGTAGTCGACCTCATCCATATCCGCCTCGGTTACCTGGAAATCAGCGGCGCCGTTGCGGTAGATGACATTCTGAAAGTCTTCAATGCAACTTTCGTAGACAGCCAAGGACGTACGCGCCTCGCCACCCACAGCTCGGACATATCTCGTTTCAACGCCATAGTCCCGCAGCCGGTTCACACAGAACCGCCCCACGGCATCATCCGAGACCGAGGTGACCAGCGCCGCTTGCGATCCCAGCTTCACCAGTCCGGCGCAGATATTGGCGCTTGATCCGCCCAGATCGGCGCGAAACACTTGTGCGTCTTCGCTTTTGGTTCCGACCGGATCCGCAAACATGTCCATTCCGGCCCTGCCGAACACGGCAAAGCGGTTACCTTTTATACCTTCGATCAGAGTCACGTGCGCCCCTCGGTATTGCCTGCCCGCGCGGCATCCAGCACCTCGGGGTAGGGATAATTCAGGCCCAGCAACTGCCGCAGATCGGGACTTGCCTGATCAAGGAAATCCTGCGGTAGCGCAGCGGGCATATCTTCCATCGGTTTAACCCATTTGGGCAGATACTGGATCAGGATCGCGCTGCGGTCGTGATCCGCTTTGTTCGGCATCGCGCAATGCCACGTTACGCCATAGAACAGAGCAACATCGCCAGGCTCACCGGTCATCTGCTCGCATTTGTCATAGAACTTGTCTTCGGGCGTGGGATAACGAAGCTCTTTCTGCGATCCGGGTACATAGCCGGTCGCGCCGCTTTCCTTGGTGAACGGGTCCAGCAAAACCGAGACCTGTGCATTCATCGGAAATGATCCATTCAGACCGACGGGATGCGTTTCGGGGCTGTGAAAGTCCCAATAGGGATAGTCGACATGCGGCTCCTGCCCCGGCCCGCCCGGCAGGATGCGATTGGCAGCGATCGAGCCCATGATGAACTCGGTCCCCAGAAACTTGCGGAGGATCTTCATCAGAACCGGATGCGCAGCCATGCGTGAAAACACGTCGCCCTTGGCCAACAGGTTCCAGACCCGCCGCTGCAGGTTCAGTTTGCCATCTTCTTCCGCAGCGCCTTGGAAATGGGTCACTTTCTCGGCCGCCGTTTCGGATTCGGCCATGACGATGGCACGTGCCTCGGCGATCTCTTCAGGGGTGAAAAGGCCCGAGATTGCGACGACTCCGTCACCGTTCAGCAATTCATCCACAATGACGTCTGGGTCAGCCGTTTCTGCCTTGAACCGTTTCATCAGATGCCCTTGCGTTGTTTTTCACGGGTCGATTCCCATTCGACATGGGCATCACGAACCCTCTCGTCAGCCGAAGTGTGGGGTGTACCAACCTCCCACCATGCATGGCCTTCAGTGGTCCAGCCTTCATAGGCGTCCACGTCCATCACAATCACATAAGTCTTGTCGCTGGCCTTGGCGCGCTTGAACGCTTCGGCCAGTTCTGCCGGGTTCGCGACCTTTTCGCTGGTGGCCCCCATCGAGGCTGCGTGGGCAGCGAAATCAACGCCAAAGGCTTCGGGGATGGTAGGGCAGTCTTCCAGCAGGTTGTTGAAGCTTTCGTTGCCTGTGTTGTTCTGCAGCTTGTTGATGACTGCAAAACCGCCATTGTCCAGCACCAGAACAATCATCTTCTTGCGGCTCAGAACCGAGGAATAGATGTCCGAGTTCAGCATCAGATATGAGCCATCACCGCAGAAGGTAATTGTGTCCTTATCCGGCTCACGCTCAGATTGGGCAATGCGCGCGCCCCAAGCGCCTGCGATCTCATAGCCCATGCAGGAGAATCCGAACTCAACATCAACGGTGCCAATATCCAGCGTGCGCCAGTTGGCGGTGACTTCAGCGGGCAGACCTCCGGCAGCGGCGACCACACGGTCACGCGGGTCGCAAAGCTCGTTCACAACGCCGATGGCTTGCGCGTAGGAGCTTGGGCGGTTCCCGTACGCGACATTCTCGGCCACATAGGCATCCCATTTATGCCGTTCGTCCTGCGCCAGAGATACCCAATCGGGCGGGGCGGTATAGTCAACAGCCTCTGTTAGAGCCTGAATTGAAAGCTTGGCATCCCCAACAACTGGCAAGGACATGTGCTTACCCGCATCATGCCGCGCAGCATTGATCGAGATGAACTGAGCGTCCTTGGCAAAGGCAGTCCACGAGCCGGTCGTGAAATCCTGCAAGCGCGTCCCGACGGCGACAATCACATCGGATTGTTCCGCAATCGCGTTGGCACTGTCTGATCCAGTGACGCCGATCGGGCCAATGTTCAGCGGATGGGTCGCCAGCATATTGGCGCGGCCCGCGATGGTTTCGACGACCGGAATCTGAAACTTTTCGGCGAATTCGGTCAAATCGGTCACGGCTTTGGAATACTGCACGCCCCCTCCCGCAATGATCATCGGGCGTTTCGCGCCGGCCAAAGCGGTAGCGGCATCGGCGATTTCATGAGCATCGGGAGATTGGCGGCGAATGCGATGAACTTTTTTCTCAAAGAACTTCACCGGGTAGTCATAGGTCCAACCCTGCACATCCTGTGGCAA
Organism: Ruegeria sp. H9; assembly: GCF_056532915.1. Taxonomy (NCBI): domain Bacteria; kingdom Pseudomonadati; phylum Pseudomonadota; class Alphaproteobacteria; order Rhodobacterales; family Roseobacteraceae; genus Ruegeria; species Ruegeria sp. H9. The sequence goes on from NZ_JBQFNX010000001.1 coordinate 13,382, forward strand.
CCCGAGGAACGCCGGCCCGCAATCGCCCGGGTCCAGCATTGTCGCTATAGCGGCGGGCAGAGATTGAATGACCTGTGCCGGATGCGTGATGCGATCCCAATAGCGGCTGACCGGTTTGAAGGCGTCATTCACACCAAACGTCGGGTCATAGTAGTTCTCCATCTGCTGCAGAACCGGATCCGGTAAGCGGGTGATGAACGTGTCCCCGCACAACATCAGCATTGGCAGCCGGTTCGCATGGGCCAGTCCAGCAGCAGTCAACAGATTCGCAGTGCCGGGGCCTGCGCTAGCGGTGCAGAACATGAATCGCTGACGCAGCCACTGCTTGGAATAGCCTGCGGCGGCGAATCCCATGCTCTGTTCATTCTGTCCGCGATACAACGGCAGCTCATCCCGGACAGTATTCAGTACCTCGCCCAGGCAGGTCACATTGCCATGACCAAAAATCCCGAAGCCCCCGCCACATAGGCGATATTCCTGACCATCGATCTCTATAAACTGGTTCGACAGCCAGCGAATGATCGCCTGCGCCGTTGTCAGGTAAACAGTTTCGTGTTGCGCGGACATGTCTGCGGGCTCCTTTAGGAAAATTATGATGCAGTGCCGAATGCAGCTTGCGAGAGTCCTATTCTCACGATACAAGTTTTGCAACCGGTTGCAAATGGTTTTCAAGAAAAAGCGAGGGAGGACGTCGGAATGGCAGAGATCGGCATTGGCATTCTAGGCGGCGGATATATGGGCAAGGCTCATGCGGTCGCCATGTCCTCGGTTGGGGCGGTGTTCAACACGGCCTTGCGACCACGGTTAGAGATGGTGTGCGCCTCGTCACCGGAAAGCGCTGAGCGGTATCGTCAGGCCTATGGATTCGCGCGCTCGACGGATGACTGGCGTGTGTTGGTGAACGACCCGAAGGTCGAGGCCGTTGTGATCGCCACGCCTCCGGAAACACATCGCGAGATCGCTCAGGCAGCGTTTGCGCTGGGCAAACCGGTGCTGTGTGAAAAGCCTTTGGGCGCGTCGCTGGAGGATGGTGCGGCGATGTCAGCAGCGGCCGAGGCCTCGGGCTTGGCCAACATGGTTGGTTTCAACTATATCCGCACCCCGGCCAGCCAATACGCTCGCGCTCTGATAGCCGAAGGAGAGATCGGCGACATCACATGGTTTCGGGGTGAGCATACCGAAGATTTCTACGCGCACCCTCAAGCCCCGGCAACCTGGCGTACAACAGGAATGTCGAACGGAACGATGGGTGATCTTGCGCCTCATATGATCAATGCCGCACTGGCTTTGATCGGCCCGATTTCACGCGTGATGGCCGAGGTCGAAACCGTGCACAATAGCCGCCCGGGTGGCGAAGTTGACAATGACGACCACGCTCAGATGATGGTGCGGTTCGCGAACGGAGCAATGGGATCGATCTATATCAGTCGAATCGCGACTGGGCGCAAGATGGGCTATGCCTATGAGATCAGTGGCACCAAGGGTGCGATCCGCTTTGATCAGGAAGACCAGAACGTTTTGTGGCTCTACCGTATGGAGGGTCCCGAAGCTGAGCGTGGCTTTCGTAAGATCCTGACCGGCCCTGCGCACCCGGACTATGAGCCGTTCTGTCAAGGGCCGGGCCATGGCACGGGCTATCAGGATCAGATCATCATCGAGGCGCGAGATTTCCTGCGCGCGATCGAGACAGGTAAACCGGTCTGGCCGACCTTCCACGACGGGCATGAGGTCAACCGGGTCGTCGCTGCGGCATTGGCATCGTCAGCGGATGAAAGCTGGAAAAATATCGAAGATTTCTGAGCATCGGAGACAAGACAAGATGAGCATCAGAATTGGCAATGCGCCCTGTTCCTGGGGCGTGGAATTTGCGCAGGACCCGCGCAATCCGCATTGGAAAACCGTTCTCAGCGAATGCGCTGCGGCCGGGTATAAGGGTATCGAACTGGGCCCGGTGGGTTTCATGCCCGAAGACCCTGCGGTGCTGGCCGATGCGCTGGCCGAGCATGATCTTGAACTGATCGGCGGCGTTGTGTTCCGCAACTATCACGACCCCGACGCGTGGGAAGACGTGCTGGACGCCACCCACCGCACCGCTCGCGCATTGAAGGCGCATGGGGCGAAGCACATGGTGCTGATCGATGCGATCTCACTCCGGCGCGCGCCAACCGCTGGTCGCGCCGATGAGGCTGAGCAGATGGACAAGGCCGAGTGGACGGCGTTCCGGGATCGGATTTCGGAGAGCGCGCGGATCGGGTCCGAGGAATACGGGCTGACCGTTGGGATGCACGCTCATGCTGCGGGCTTTATGGACTTTGAACCTGAACTTATCCGTTTGCTGGACGAGGTCGATGAAAGCCTTCTTAAAATTTGCTTCGATACGGGGCATCACTCTTATGCCGGGTTCGATCCGGTCGGCTTCATGAAGCGCTACGTTGATCGGATCTCGTACATGCACTTCAAGGATATCTCTCCGACAGTGAAAGCGGATGTAATTGCCAATCGGACCGGCTTCTATGATGCTTGCGGGCAGGGGATTTTCTGCAATCTGGGTGAAGGCGACGTAGACTTTCCAACCGTTCGCCAGGTGCTGCTGGACGCAGGTTTCACAGGATGGTGCACGGTCGAACAGGATTGCGACCCGACGCTTGATCCCGACCCTGTAGGGGACGCGCGGAAGAATCGTGAATACCTTGAATCCATTGGTTTCAGTTAAGGAGGTCCAGACCATGACCAAGCTGAAATGGGGCATGATCGGAGGCGGCGAAGGTAGCCAGATCGGACCGGCGCACCGGTTGGGGGCGCTGGCGGACGGGCATTTCCAATTCACCGCCGGAGCGCTGGATCACAGGCCTGACATTGGTCGCGAATACGCCCAACGATTGGGTATCGCGGCAGACCGAGCCTACGGCGACTGGTCCGAGATGCTGGAAGGTGAGAGCGGGCGCGAGGATCGGATTGATCTGGTCACTGTAGCCACTCCAAATGCGACGCATTTCGAGATCACCAAAGCGTACCTTGAGGCCGGGTTCAACGTGCTGTGCGAAAAGCCCATGACCATGACGGTGGAAGAGGGCGAAGAGATTGTCAAAGTCGCCGAGAAATCAGGAAAGATTTGCGCGGTAAACTACTGTTACTCGGCTTATCCGATGGTGCGTCAGGCTCGTGCGATGGTGCGCGCAGGTGAGATCGGCAAAGTCCGTCTGGTCGTTACCAATTTCAGCCACGGCCATCACGGAGACGCCACCGATGCTGACAATCCACGCGTGCGCTGGCGCTATGATCCGGCGATGGCGGGTGTTTCCGGGCAGTTCGCTGATTGCGGTATCCACGCGATGCACATGGCCGGATTCATTGCGGATGATGAGGTTGAGACCCTGTCTGCAGATTTTGCTTCAACCATTGGCAGCCGTGAACTTGAAGATGATGCCATGGTCAACTTCCGCACGACAAAAGGCGCTGTTGGCCGGCTGTGGACCTCTTCGGTGGCCATCGGTCGGCAGCACGGGTTCGACATTCAGGTGTTCGGAGAAACCGGCGGTCTGCGATGGGCGTCGGAGCAGCCGAACCAGCTTATCTACACGCCTGTTGGTGGTCGCCTGCAGATCATAGAAAAAGGCGAAGGCGGGCTGCATGAAGACGCGCAACGACTCAGCCGGGTGGCGATTGCGCATCCCGAAGGGTTCCCGTTGGCGGTTGCGAATATCTATTGCGATCTCGCAGATGCAATTGCCGGGGAAACCCGCGACGGCTTGCCCAATGCGGCAGACGGCGTGCGGTCGATGGCGGCTGTGCATACAGCGGTCGAGTCGGCGAAACAGGGCAGCGCGTGGATGGATGCCCGGCCACCGATGTTTCGTTAACTCTCAGATACGGGGCGCAATGTGCCCCGTTCCACCACCGAGCATGGGAATATCCGTGCCTCCGGATATCGGTCGGGTTCGTTCAGGGTTGCCACCATCAGCTCAATCGAAGAACTCACGATTTGCCGGATCGGCTGATGGATGGTGGTGAGATCAATATTCTCCCACCGTGCCATTTCCATGTCGTTCAGGCCGATGATGCCGATGTCTTCGGGCACCTTTAGGCCACTATCCAGAATCGCGGACAACACCCCGATGGACAACACGTCATCGCCGCAGAAATATGCATCAGCCCGCTCAGATTGGAGCAAGCGTAGCATTTCCTGACGACCTGCATCGAATGAGTAAGCCTCAGCAAACGAGCAGGTTACATCAATGCTAGGATGCCGGGCCATCTCTGACATGAAGCCCGCATGGCGATCCTGAGTCGAGGTCGCCGCCTCGGGCCCGCCTAGAAAGGCTACTTTCGTATAACCACGCGCGACCAGCTCGCGGGCCGCCATGCGTCCGCATTCCACATTGTCAATCCCGACCACATGAACCTGCGGTGAAGAGGATGACCGGCCAAAGCTGTGCACCACTGGTACGCCGGCATCCCGAAACGCTTTTGCGAAGCCGGGCGGCAAGGTCGACGACGCTACGACAACGCCATCGACCGAATACTGGCGCAGCATTCGTACCGAATTTTCGGGTTCAACCTCGTCGGTCAGATTCACCAGCAACGGGCGCAGGCCTCGGTCCTGCAGCCCCCTGGTAAAGAGGTCGAAAACTTCAAGAAATATCGGGTTGTGGAAGTTGTTCGAGACCAGCCCGATCAGCTTAGTTCGGCCTGTGGTCAGAGATGAAGCCAGTGCATTTGGGCTGTATCCCAGCTCACGCGCGGCCTTCTCGACTTTTCGGCGCATCTTGTCAGAAACCGAGGCCCCATCGGTGAAAGTGCGCGACACCGCCGAGCGTGAAACGCCGGCGCGTTCTGCAACCTCTTTCAATGTGACAGCCATGATCCGTCTGACCTTCCTGCGTTTAGTGGCAGTCCTTTTACCTGTATTCTTTGGCAGATACAGTATGAAACACATCTGACACCGTTTGCAACCGGTTGCAAAATTTTGACAGATATGCTCTAACTCGAGTCGGAGAGGTGCGAAGGACTGCCTCAATCCGCGATAACATGAGTTTTGGGAGGACATCATGACTTCACTGACGAAGAAGTTGGCGCTGGCGGCGGCGGTAGCTGCGACGCCTCTGATCGCAGCCACGGGCGCTGCGGCGGAAGGTGAGAAATACATTCTGGTCAGCCACGCGCCAGACAGCGATAGCTGGTGGAACACGATCAAGAACGGCATCGCGCTGGCAGGCGACCAGATGGGTGTCGAAGTCGAATACCGCAATCCGCCCACTGGCGACCTTGCTGATATGGCGCGGATTATCGATCAGGCGGCTGCTTCGGGTCCGAACGGGATCATTACCACGTTGGCGGATTATGATGTGCTGAGCGGACCGATCAAATCAGCGGTCGATGCGGGCGTTGATGTCATCATCATGAACACTGGTACGCCGGATCAGGCCCGGGAAGTTGGTGCCCTGATGTATGTGGGGCAGCCCGAATATGATGCCGGATTTGCTGCAGGCCAGCGCGCCAAGGGTGACGGCATCGGCTCGTTCCTTTGTGTGAACCACTATATCGTTCAGCCCTCAAGCCAGGAACGTTGTCAGGGCTTTGCAGACGGCTTGGGCATTGAACTGGGGGATCAGATGATCGACGCCGGCCAGGACCCAGCCGAGATCAAGAACCGCGTGCTGGCCTATCTGTCGGCGAACCCGGATACTGATGCGGTTCTGACACTGGGTCCAACCTCGGCTGATCCGACAATTCTGGCGCTGGAAGAAAATGGTATGGCCGGTGACATCTATTTCGGCACCTTCGATCTGGGTGGTGAGATTGTCAAAGGCATCAAGTCTGGCGTGATCCAGTGGGGAATTGATCAGCAGCCCTTCCTGCAGGCTTACCTGCCGGTTGTTGTGATGACCAACTACCACCGCTATGGCGTTTTGCCGGGCAACAACATCAATTCGGGTCCCGGCTTCGTAACTGCTGATGGTCTGACCAAGATCGAAGAATTTGCTGGCGAGTACCGCTGATTCTTAAAGCGCGGGCGCCCCGCCAAAGCGGCGCCCGCCAACAACTATCTGACGCAAAATCACTGCTTAACTCGGAGGGGCGTTCTAATGAGCGAGTCTGCTCAAAACACGGCTGTAACCGACGAACGGATTAAAGAAATATCGCCGCTGCGCAAGGCCTTGATCCGGCCTGAACTTGGCGGGATGGTCGGCACCGTTGCCGTCTTCACCTTCTTCCTTTTGTTCGCTTTTGACAGCGGCATGTTCAATGCACAGGGCATGATGAACTGGTCGGTTGTCTCGGCGCAGTTCATGATCATCGCCGTGGGTGCCTGCCTTCTGATGATCGCGGGTGAGTTTGACCTGTCAGTCGGATCGATGATCGGCTTTTCGGGCATGATGATCGCAATTTTTTCGGTCACGCTGGCGTGGCCGGTCTGGATGGCCATTATCGTCACGTTTGCGATGGCGGTGGCAATCGGCGCGCTGAACGGTTGGATCGTGATCCGGACTGGGCTGCCTAGCTTTATCGTAACGCTGGCCTTCCTGTTCATCTTGCGCGGCTTCACCATCTTCCTGCCGCAGGTGATCGAGCGTAAAACTATCATTGGCGGCGTAAAGGACGCGGCCGAAGGCGATTGGCTGGCGCCGATCTTTGGTGGTAAAATTTTGCAGGGATTGTTCCAATGGCTCGGGGATGCCGGGATCATCGCCGTATTCGAGCGTGGCACTCGCGCCGGTCAGCCAGTTGTGGATGGTATTCCAATGCTGATCGTTTGGGCGATCGCACTGATCATCTTTGGTCACGTGCTGCTCACCAAAACGCGGTTCGGCAACTGGATCTTCGCCTCGGGCGGGGATGCTGAGGCGGCGCGCAACTCGGGTGTGCCTGTGAACCGGGTCAAGATTCTGATGTTTATGTTCACGGCCTTCTGCGCCACTGTCTTCGCTGTCTGCCAGGTGATGGAGTTCGGATCGGCTGGTGCTGACCGGGGTCTGCTAAAAGAGTTCGAGGCGATCATCGCCGTGGTCATCGGCGGCGCGCTTCTGACCGGAGGATACGGCTCGGTACTGGGCGCGGCGCTGGGCGCGTTGATCTTTGGCGTGGTGCAACAGGGGTTGTTCTTTGCCGGTGTCGAAAGCTCGCTGTTCCGGGTCTTCCTTGGGGTGATCCTGCTGGGGGCTGTGATCCTCAACACCTATATTCGCCGCATCATCACGGGAGAGCGTTGATATGAATCCCGAACATGAACCCATCATCCAGATGAAAAACATCGAAAAGCACTTCGGCAGCGTGATCGCGCTGGCGGGTGTCTCGGTGGACGTGTTTCCCGGTGAATGTCACTGCCTTCTCGGCGACAACGGTGCGGGCAAGTCGACCTTCATCAAAACCATGTCGGGCGTGCACCAGCCTACGCACGGAGAGATTCTGTTCGAAGGCCACCCCATGCATTTCGCCGACCCGCGTGATGCCATCGAGGCCGGGATCGCAACCGTGCACCAGCATCTGGCCATGATCCCGTTGATGTCGGTCTCGCGCAACTTCTTCATGGGCAATGAGCCGGTAAAGAAGGTCGGACCTCTTCACTTTTTTGATCATGACTATGCCAACAAGGTCACGATGGAAGAGATGAAGAAAATGGGGATCAACCTGCGCGGACCCGATCAGGCGGTGGGCACGCTGTCAGGTGGTGAACGCCAGACCGTCGCCATCGCGCGGGCGGTGCATTTCGGCGCGAAGGTTCTGATCTTGGATGAACCGACCTCGGCCCTTGGGGTGCGCCAAACAGCCAACGTTCTGGCGACCATCGACAAGGTGCGCAAGCAGGGTATTGCAGTGGTCTTTATTACTCATAACGTCCGCCATGCGTTGGCAGTGGGGGACCGGTTCACGGTACTCAACCGCGGTCAAACGCTGGGTACGGCGCAGCGTGGCCAGATCACCCCGGAAGAGCTGCAGGACCTGATGGCCGGTGGTCAGGAGATGGTCGAGCTTGAAGGCAGTCTGGGCGGAACCGTCTGATACTTTTTTGCCCCGCTGGCTGTGCTGGCGGGGTGACTACTTCTTCTCGAAGTACAATATGACTTCACCCAGCCTTACGCCAAAACGCGAAACATAGGCTCGGTTCAATAACCGGTCATCCGACAACAACCACATCCAGTCATCGAAATTGACACGCATTGTGCCGTCTTTGACGGGCAGGTCGATTTTGTACTTCCAGTTAAACGTATCGCCTCTTTCGACCCCACTGGCTGTGCCCAGCACACCGGGAGCGGTGCCGGTCCAGGTGTCATCGCCGGTCTTGGTCAGGGTCCAGATCCTTTGTTCGGTCGCACCATCGTCATAGACGAAATCTTCGACAAGCGTCAGAGTCTCTCCGTCCCATGTGCCGTCAATATCGACCTGGAAGCGACGCGGGACATTACCTAGTACATCCTGAAACTGACCATAAGCGACAGTCTTACCTTCGAAGAACTCTTCAAGGTTCAGCTGACGATCTGACAGAAACGATTTTGGTATACGCGGTTTGGCCGAGCATGCGGCGAGGATGGCCAACCCCGCGATCGCGACACCTGCAATAAGGGTACGGCGGGCGATCATTGCAAAACCCTCAGCTCAGAGTCTGTATCGTGGCCGTTTGCGCCATGCAGCTGGGTGGATTTCACTTCAGGCGCAGGGCGCATCGTGGCGACCAGCTCGGCCACCTTGATCCCGAATTTTCGCATCTCGGACCGGTTCATGATTACACCGTTCTCCGTCAGATACATCCAGTCGGTCACATCCAGTGTATGCCCGCCCGCGTCCTCGGGCAGGATGATGCGATAGGTCAGCTTGACGGTTGAGCCCGAAATCACGCCTTTGCCCTCGCCGACAATATCGTCCGCTGTTGCGGTGAAAGTGTTGCCCGTGCCCAACGTCAGATGCCATTTGCGGGTCATCTGTTTGCCGTTGGAATAAGTGAAATACTCGGAAAGCGTACCGGTGTTGCCATCCCATTCGCCGACCATACGCGCGACAAAGCTGTTCGACATCTTGCCGTTAGGGCCATAGATCAGCCCTTCCGACAGGATCTCTCCATTCAGGTTCTTCTTCAGCGAAAACTCAGGCCCGGTTCCGCTGTAGTCGGAAGGTGATTGCGAGCGGAAACTGAGGAACCGGTTCTTCACAGCAAACAGCGCAAAAATCGCAAGCAGACAGATCAGGAGCGTTTTCATTTGGCAGAGACCTCTGTCGGGAGGGTCAGGACCATGCCAAACGCTCCGAGTTTCAAGATGCAGGGCAGCACCGCATAGGCGAGGGTGAGTGTATTCAAAGCCTCGGCAGAATTGGCCTGTCCAGGTGTAAAGCCGCTGCGTTCCAGTAGCGGCAGTGTGAAAAAGGCGGCCAGAGCTAGACCCAGCTTACCTGCGAAAGACCAGATGCCGAACGCAGCAGATGCGTTCAGCCCGGCCCGGGTCAGTACGACCGAGAACATTGCGGGCAGGACAACCATGTCCGCCCCAAGCGCCGCGCCGGATGCGAGGCATATGATGGCGAAACCGACGAGATTCCCAGGGGCTAGAAGAGCGGCCCCGACAAAGCCGAGAATGGCCAGCGGCATGGCGATCATCAGAGTCTGTTTCGGGCCAATCCGATTGCTGAGCCTGGCCCAGAACGGAACGCTGAGCCCGGCGCTGAGGAAGAACAGGATCAGCAATGGCCCCGCTTTGCCTGGCAGTTGCAGCCGATCTTCAACAAAGAACAGAAACAGGGTCGAGGTGATGGCGACGGGCAGGCTGTTGACCAACGCAAGGGCAAGCAGACGTAAAGCCCCAGCCTGTCCTAGGCCTGCAAAGGACAGCCCTTGACCGGTGATCGGCGTGCGTCGCCACATTGGCAGGGTAACAGCCAGAGTCACAACGCTCAGAAGCCCGAGAAACATTCCAAAGGCCGGATACCCCTGCGCGGCTGCGCCGAGCGCCACGAACACAGCGGGTGCTGCGGCTGCTATGATAACTCCGGTCAGTTGTCCGCCTTCGCGGAAGGCGGCCAGTGTCATCAGTTCCTTCGCGCTAGCCTGTTTCGCCAGCGTGGCGCTGCGGCCATAAAGCAAGATGGTCCCGAGGCTGTAGGCCGAGAATAACAGGATCAGAATAGACACTAATATGGTGATACTTGCCCCTTCTGGCAAACCAAACAGCAATGGGAATCCAATCGCCAGACCCAGCGCAGAGGCGGCGGCAAACAACATTTGCCCACCGGGCCAGCGATCAATGGCCCAGCCAATCAGTGGATCTTGCACTAGATCGACCAGCCGGATGACCAGCAGAATGGTGCCAATCACCCCCAGCCCGATACCGAGATTCACGGCGGCAAAGCGCGGCAGGTGGATGTAAAGCGGGATACCTGCTGCAGCAAGCATCAGCGCATAGAGGCTGACACGCGGGTACAGCATCACTGCCCCTTCAACTGCTGTGTGAACGAGGCGGATCGTGTATTGTTACCCAGAAAAATTGACATGAAGCTGCGTGTGATACCCGGATTTGTCAGGGTGCAGGTTTTGCTTCCGTTGCGCCAGAAGCTGACGTTGTTGGGGCCTTGCGCGATGGCCAGGTAGCTATCGCCTTTGCTGACCGCCTGAAAACAGCCCTGCAATTGGGCTTCCGTCGGCGCAGGATTGCCTTGTCGGGCCATCTCTTCCCGGGTCGACTCGACCAGCGCTTTTTGTTTCAGGTTTTTTCGATAGGTCAATTGTAGGCCGAAATTCTCGTTCCAGCTGAATGCGGCACCGCCGGGCGTGTAAAGCTTGGCGTCATAGAGCGGCAGCCCCAGAAAACGGAATGTCCCGGTGCCGCGCAGCTTAGGGTCTTTGATTGCATCCGACAAAGGCGAAGCCGCCAGTCCGCCGGGGACCATCAGCGCCAGTGACAGCAGCGCAGCGCAACAGGTTCTATACGCTGGCCGAAACAGCGAGGTCCGTTTCAGGGATACCATTGTCAGCTCCGATGCTCTGCGGGATGGCGGTGAGGCGCTCGACAACATGCATTGCGCTGGCAATCCCGTCTTCGTGGAAACCATGCCGGTTATACGCCCCGGCAAACCAGGTTCGGTTCTGTCCCTGCATCTCGCGGATTTGCCCTTGCGCGCGCAAGGCGGCTTTGTCGAACACCGGATGGCCGAACTCGACCTCGTCATAGATTTTGTCCGCGGGAATGTCTGATGCGGCGTTCAGGGTCACAAACAGTGGGTCACTGTCGGGGATATTCTGAAGCCGATTCATCCAATATGTGACCCCAACATTGCCCTTTTGCGATCGATAGGTCCAACTGGACCAGCAAGCACGCCGCCTGGGCATTTGGCGGGGATCACAGTGCAGGATAGCTTTGTTCGGTTGATATCTAATCGCGCCGAGCGCAGCTTTTTCCGCTTCGGTCGCTGCATCACCCAAGATGGCGAGAGACTGATCGGAATGGGTTGCCAGTATGATTTCGTCAAACAGAGCGGCCTCACCTCCTGCATGGACGGTGACGCCCAGATCATGCCGCTCGATCCGCTGCACGGGTGCGGACAGTCTGATGTCAGCACCGCGCGCACGTAGCGCAGTTTCGATCCGGCGGACATATTCGATGCTGCCGCCTTTCACGGTGTACCACTGGTGCTGATTGGCACGGCCCGAGGCCAGCAGCGCGTGATTGCGGAAGAACTGCACCAGCGAGCGGGCTGGGAACTGATCGACGAACTCGACCGGAGTTGACCAGATCGCGCCGCACATCGGCATCAGATAATTGTGCCGGAACCAGTGGCCGAGACGCAGCTGATCCACAAGCTCACCGATCGTGGTGTCGTCGTCCTGCGCGGCTTCGGGGGCCTCTTTGCCAAACCGCAGGATATCGGCGATCATCTTGTAATAGGCTGGACGCGCGAGGTTGCGCTTTTGCGCGGTCAAAGTGCGCAGATTGTTCAACCCATATTCGATGCGGCCATTGTCGATAGTTGCACCAAAGCTCATCTCACTTTTGGTGACCGGCACGTTCAGCTCATCAAACAGCCGGGTCAAATAGGGGTATGTGACATAGTTGAAGACGATGAAACCGGTATCTACCGGCTGATCTCCGTTCTTTCCGGCCATCACCGTGCGGGCGTGGCCGCCCAGTCGGGGCTCAGCCTCGAACACGGTTATATCGTTGTCTTCGGAAAGGTAATAAGCTGCGGAGAGACCTGAAATGCCTGCGCCTATGACTGCGATTTTCTTGCGTACGCCCCGGGTTTCGTCGAACATTCCATCCTCGTTATTCGGTATTTACAACAAGATACGCAGGGAATGAGCCTTTGGATCAACCGCATTAGAAGTTTTTTTCCGACGCGCTATGTAGTGTTATCTGGCCGAATGCTACGAGCGCTGGGCGTGATCCATTGCTGCTGTCAGAACGTATTCGTCCTAGTAGTACGAAAAAAGACTTACGCATGAGCAGTTTTGACGGAAAAACCTATTGGATCATTGGCGCCAGCGAAGGGCTGGGCCGTTGCTTGGCCGAAAAGCTGAGCCGCGAAGGCGCGCATTTGATCCTTTCTGCTCGCAATGCCGAGCGATTGGATGAAATCTGTGGCACCTTGCCTAATGCACGTGCTGTACCGATGGATGTTACTGATCTCGACACTGTGCGCCGCGCTGTGGTGGAGGCTGGCTCAATTGACGCGCTTGTCTACAACGCAGGCGCCTATGAGCCGATCAGTACGTCAGATTGGGACACCGATGCCGCTTTGGCGATAAGCGATGTGAACTATTCCGGTGCGCTTCGGGTGTTGGGTGAAACCGTCCCAGGATTTGTGGGCTCAGGCAGTGGTGATATCACGCTGATCGGGTCGCTTGCCGGTTATCATGGGCTTCCCAATGCGATCTCGTACGGGGCCAGCAAGGCTGCGCTGATCTCGCTGGCCGAGACCATGCGGCACGATCTGACAGGGTCAGGCGTGACGGTGCGCATTGTCAATCCGGGGTTCATCAAGACCCGTCTGACCGACAAGAACAGTTTCAAAATGCCGATGCTGATGACACCCGAAGATGCGGCCGATCGCGTATTGCGCGCCATGTCCCGTCGCCGGTTTCGAACCGATTTCCCGATACCGTTCTCATGGGTTGTGCGCTTGATCGATTATTTGCCCGATATTCTGGTGTACCGGGGAAAGTGACCCTATCCGCAAGTAAGCCTCTGAATTGTGCCTGCGCCGTTCACATAAACGTTCAGCCGGTCGATGCGATAATCCTGCGTGGCAATATCATCCGGGCCCAGAACGCGCGACCGTTCAGGCAGTTGGGCTTGTATGGTTGAAACCGGCTCACCAATGGTGTTCGCAAACGGTTCTCCCTTACAAAATGCAAGATCAACCGGTGCCTCCTCTAGTTCAAGCGCCGCGTCCTGCGGTGCAGAGGTCTCAGAACATGCGGTCAGAAGAATTAGGATCGGAAATAAACGGTACATTGGCGCAGGGCTTTCTGGTGATGTCGTTTCTGAAATATCAAAGATTTAGCCAACCTGTCATGAAAGCGCAGTTGAAAAAACCCTGTATTTGACGCAGGGTCGGGCAAAACAGACAGGGAGACAAGCACCATGCGTACCCGTGCCGCCGTCGCCGTTCAGGCAGGCAAACCTTTGGAAGTGATGGACGTAAACCTTGAAGGCCCCAAAGCGGGCGAGGTTCTGGTCGAGATCAAGGCGACAGGCATTTGCCATACCGATGAATTCACCCTGTCGGGCGCCGACCCTGAAGGCTTGTTTCCCGCCATTCTGGGCCATGAAGGCGCAGGTGTCGTGCTTGAGGTCGGCCCGGGTGTAACCAGCCTGAAACCCGGCGATCACGTCATCCCGCTCTATACGCCCGAGTGTCGTGAGTGCGAATACTGCCTGCATCCCAAGACCAACCTGTGCCAGGCAATTCGCGAAACCCAAGGCCAGGGCCTCATGCCGGATGGCACCTCGCGTTTTTCTACGTTGGATGGCGATCCGATCCTGCACTACATGGGCTGCTCGACCTTCTCGAACCATACGGTTCTGCCTGAAATCGCGCTCGCCAAAGTGCGTGAGGACGCGCCCTTTGACAAGATCTGCTATATCGGCTGCGGCGTGACCACCGGAATTGGCGCGGTGATCAACACTGCAAAAGTAGAAATTGGCAGCCGTGCCATCGTGTTCGGTTTGGGCGGTATCGGCCTGAACGTGATTCAGGGCCTGCGTCTGGCTGGCGCGGATCAGATCGTGGGCGTTGATTTGAATCCAGCCAAGGTGGAAATGGCGACCAAGTTCGGCATGACGGATTTCGTGAACCCCTCTGAGGTCGAAGGTGATCTGGTGCCGTATCTGGTCAACCTGACCAAGGGCGGCGCGGATTATACCTTTGACGCCACAGGCAATGTCGGCGTAATGCGAGCGGCACTGGAATCGGCTCACAAGGGCTGGGGTGAATCGATCATCATCGGTGTGGCACCTGCGGGCGCTGAAATCTCGACTCGTCCATTCCAACTGGTAACAGGCCGCTCATGGCGTGGCACCGCGTTTGGCGGAGCGCGTGGACGCACCGACGTCCCGAAAATCGTGGATTGGTACATGGACGGGAAGATCGAGATCGACCCCATGATTACCCACACCATGGGCCTGGATGACATCAACCACGGTTTCGACCTGATGCATAAGGGCGAGAGTATCCGATCAGTGGTCGTCTACTAAGGCTCTATAAGGGCTGAAATGGATTGCACGGCGCGCTGCAATGCGCGCCGTTTCTTATTCTCCGGGCCTCGTCGCTCCAGTATCTGACCGGGGCGACCTGACGCGCAGCACAGGCGTATTAGCAGAGGTAGTATTTGATCGGCTCTCTCGCCAAACCACGAAAACACCTGATGCGATGATGATACTTGCGCCAACGGCGACCCAGATATCCGGGTGCTCGCCAAAGAAAATCACGCCGAAGATCGTGGCCCAGATGATCTGGCTGTATTGACTGGGGGCAATGACGCCGGCGGGGGCGGCGCGATAAGCAAGGATGATCAGGTGCTGTGCGATTACCGAGAACACCCCGACAAACGCCATCATCGCCAGATGCAGCAATGATGGTGGTTGATAAACTGCCGGTTGGGCGACGCTCATGACGGCGATGGCCAGCAGCATAGGATAAAGGATCAGGACGGCAGAGCGTTCTTCATTCCCGATTTTGCGGACAAGAACCGAAGCAAATGCGCTGCAGAAGGCTGCTGCCAGGGCCGCTAAATGGCCCAGGGTGATTTCGGTCGCGCCAGGGCGCAGGACGATCAGGACGCCGATCAGGCCGACGCCCACGGCCGCCCACCTTTGGGCTCGGACCACCTCACCCAGAATCGGAATCGACAGAACAGTTACGATCAGCGGGAAGGAAAATAGCAGGGAATAGACTTCGGCCAGCGGCAGCACCGAAAAAGCGTAGAAGGCACAAGACATGGCCATGATCATCGTCGCTGATCGCAACAGCACCAACCACGGATGCCGCGGCAGGAAATTCCCAGTGGTCCGATCGGCCAGAATTGTTACTGCCATAGGGACAAAGGAAAACAGCGTCGCAAAGAAGATGATCTGCAAAACCGAATAGGTGCCACCCAGCACCTTGATCAGCACGTCATGCGTCGCGAAGACGGCAAAGCCTAAGAACGCAAAGGCAAGCCCACGAAGGGTGGAGTTCTGAGCGCTCATGACAAAAGCCTCAATCATAGATGGATCGTTTGGGGTGTTTGATGTTTGCTTAGACCCAAATTGGTCTGACGGGTAGCCCTTATTTTATCGCTAACATTCTTTTGCAAGCAGGGTTGCAGATTTTGCAATACGCAGGAAACGGGTCGAGTCCAAAACAAGCGATTGCCATGATCATCTCAAATCAAGGAGAAACATCATGCACGGAATTTCAGCCCTACCAACACAGCAGGTTCAGGCATATCGCGCCGGTGCGCCGGATGGATATGGAAACCCACCGGAGCGTGCGATTTCCAATGGGGCGGGCAACCCATGCCGACATTGTTTGAAATACATACCGGAAGGCAAAGAGATGCTGGTGTTGGCGCACCGACCCTTCCCGGAAACGCAGCCTTATGCAGAGACTGGACCGATCTTCCTTTGTGCCGACCCCTGCGCGCGCTATGAAAGTGAGGATGTGCTGCCCGAGGCGTTGACCGACTCGCCCAACTACCTGATCAAAGGGTATGGTCCGGACGACCGAATTGTCTATGGAACCGGGATTATCACCCCGCAGGCGCAGTTGCATGAGGCGGCTGAAAAAATCTTCTCCCGCGTTGATGTCGCTTACATCCACATCCGATCTGCTCTGAACAACTGTTATCACGCACGGATCGATCGTGTCTAAAGCTTGACGCGGTGCATCCCCCGATGTGGTTGGTTCGGGTCGTTGACAGTTGCGTCGTCGACCCGACTGGAGGTCAACGCAAGGAACACATCCTCAAGATCAGCTTCTTCAGTGCGGACGTCCTGGATGCGAATATCGGCCTGACGTACGGATTCCAGCACCTGCTCGGCTGTAGTTAGGTTGCTGTGGTATTGCAGCACAAGGTCGCCGTTCTCACGTTGCGCTGCAATCACGTTATCCGCTACAGGCAGAGTCTGTATGGGGCTATCCGGCACGATCACCATGGTTCGGCTGTCCATGCGGCCCAGCAGATTGGCCGTGCTGTCTTGTGCGATCTTTTCGCCGTGATTGATAATGGCGATCTCGTCACACATCTCTTGCGCTTCTTCCAGATAGTGCGTGGTCAGGATGATGGTCATGCCCTGTTCGTTCAGCTTGCGCACATTGGCCCAAAGCATCTGTCGCAGTTCGATATCCACACCCGCCGTGGGTTCGTCGAGCACCAGAATCTTGGGATGGTGCACCAGCGCCTTGGCCAGCAGCAGACGCCGCCGCATTCCGCCCGAAAGCGTGCGCGCGTAGGCCTCGGCCTTGTCGGCAAGGCCAACGAGGTCGAGGATCTCATCGCTTAGCCGATCAGACTTGGGAACACCGTACAGCCCGGCCTGAACTTCTAATGCGCCTCGAGGTGTAAAGAACGGATCAAGGTTCAATTCCTGAGGCATCACGCCGATGGCGGCGCGGGATTGGCGCGGGTTTTGATCCTGGTCGAAGCCCCAGATCGAGACGCTGCCAGACGTTTTGACCACCAGCCCCGCCAGAATGTTGATCAGGGTCGATTTGCCGGCTCCATTCGGGCCAAGCAGACCGAAAACGGACCCCTGCGGTACCGTCAGGTCGATCCCTTTCAAAGCCTGTTTCTCGGGCTGGCCCTTGCCGCCGCGATAGGTCTTGCGCAGTGATCTGATTGTGATTGCCGCATCGGACATGTGGCCCTTGCCCCCGGTTTGCTCATCGCCCATAAACGCACCTAATACATGCCCGCGAGGCCGACAACCAAAGAAGGATCGCCAGCCGTGACCATCGAAGCGCCGGAAACCAAGATTGTCGAAAATACCCGCGTCGCCTGCGATGGTGGCGAGGGTGCGCTGGGTCATCCGCGCGTCTGGCTGCAGATTCCCGAAGACACTGGTTGGGTCGAGTGCCCCTATTGCGATTGCAAATACGTGCTGCGTGGTGAGGACTCTGGTCAGGACGCGTAAGGGCGATCAGGACGGCAGGCGGTCGTAACTGGCGAGGATGGATAATGCTGTTCACAGCCAAAACGATTGACCTTTCCGACAGCCAGCCAATCGCGAACGGGACTGTGCGCAGTGTCTATGACTTTCCCGGTCATCCTGACCTTCTGATCAAAGTTTTTACCCGGTCCCAAGATCGTGTCTCGCACAGGCTTGGCAAGCGACTGGCATGGAAACTGTTCCCCGAGGCGCAGTATCGCAGCACGCTAAAAGAGCTGGAATGCGAGCTGCGGGTATCGCTGAAACTCGGGACAGAAATTGAGCGTTCACCCCTGTCCAGGATGTTGGGCGTGGTTCAGACGACGCATGGGGCGGGGGTTGTGGTTGAGCGCATTTCTGGCCTTGATGGCGGGCTTGCACCAAAGCTGTATGAAGTCTGCCGTAGTGGATTGGACGCCCCGGTTTTAGATGCGCTGAATGCATTCGTCGGGCAGATGTTTGACCTTCACATCGTCGCCCGCGACGTCAAAAGTTCGAATATTGTCTTCGGGACAAGGGGCGCTGGTCCGGCCTGTTTCCTGATCGATGGATATGGTGAGCGGAACCTCATCCCACTGCGCAGCCTGTCCCAACGTCTGAATGATCGCTCGCTGAACAAACAATTCGCGTTGATCGCGCAAAAAGCAGGTTTGGCTTGGAATGCGGATAAGCGCACTTTTTCGAATAGCTAAGACCAGACCACGGGCAAATTAGGTCGCAACGAATTGGCCAGGTGGCCTCGTCTTTCGTGCAGCCCTTATGTACAACTTGGCGCAACCCAGCGCAGGAGCCTCATATGACCACCACCCAATTCGGAAAAGGCTGCCATCTGCATCTGATTGATGGATCAGCCTTTATCTTCCGCGCCTATCACGCTTTACCGCCGTTGACGCGGAAATCGGATGGGCTACCAATTGGGGCGGTATCGGGGTTCTGCAATATGCTGCAGAAATATGTCGAAGGGAACGCCGGGCCGGATGCGCCGACCCATGTTGCGGTGATCTTCGACAAGGGCTCGCATACGTTCCGTAATGATCTGTATGATCTCTACAAGGCCAACCGTGAAGCGATGCCTGAGGATTTGCGCCCGCAAATGCCGCTGACTCGCGAAGCCACCAAAGCGTTCAACATCGCCTGCAAAGAACTTGAAGGCTATGAAGCCGACGACATTATCGCGACCCTCGCCGTTCAGGCACGTGAGGCCGGTGGGCGGGTGACCATTGTCAGTTCTGACAAAGACCTGATGCAGCTTGTGGGTGGCGGTGTCGAGATGCTGGATGCGATGAAGAACAAGCGCGTCGATCGCGACGGGGTGGTTGAGAAGTTCGGCGTCGGGCCCGAGCGGGTTGTCGATGTGCAGGCTTTGGCCGGGGATTCGGTGGATAACGTACCGGGCGCTCCGGGCATTGGTGTGAAGACGGCGGCGCTGTTGATCAATGAATATGGCGATCTGGAAACCTTGCTGGATCGCGCTGAAGAGATCAAACAGCCCAAGCGCCGCCAGACTCTGATCGAAAAGCGCGACCAGATCGAGCTTTCGAAGAAACTTGTGCAATTGGATGAAAACACACCGTTGGATTTCACTCTGGATGACCTTGAGGTGAAGGATCCCGATGCTGAGACTTTGATGAAGTTTCTGGCAGAGATGGAATTTCGTACGCTTACCAAACGCATTGCTGACAAGCTGGGCGTCGAGTCCCCCGTCATCCCCGAGATAACCACGCCTGAGGCGGAGTCACAGGCCGAAGACGTCCCATTTGATGCATCGAAATACGAATGCGTGCGCGATGCAGCGGCATTGCAGAAATGGATCGATCAGGCCTACGAGCGCGGCTGGGTTGCGGTGGATACCGAGACCACCGGCTTGAATGAGATGATCGCCGATTTGGTCGGGATTTCGCTATGTGTCGAGGCGGGTGAGGCTTGTTACATCCCGTTGACTCACCGTGAAAGCGCGACCGATGATCTGTTCGGATCGGATGCGCTGGCCGATGGACAGATGCCGCTGGATGCGGCTCTAAACTTGCTGAAACCGATGTTTGAGGATCCGTCGATCCTGAAGATCGGACAGAACATGAAATACGATGCCAAAATCTTTAAGCGATATGGCGTCGACGTCGCCCCCATCGACGACACGATGCTGATGTCCTACGCCATGCATGGCGGTGAGCATGGGCATGGCATGGATACGCTATCTGAACGCTATCTGAGCCATACGCCGATTCCCATCAAACCTCTGCTTGGCTCGGGCAAGTCTGCAATCACTTTCGACAAGGTGCCGATTGACGAGGCCACGGCCTACGCTGCCGAGGATGCGGACATCACCCTTCGCCTGTGGAAATTGTTCAAGCCGCAGTTGCATCAGGTGCAGGTGACGACGGTGTATGAAACACTTGAACGTCCATTGGTGCCGGTTCTCAAAGAAATGGAGATGCATGGCATCAAGGTCGATCGCGATGTTCTCAGCCGAATGTCAAATGCATTTGCGCAGAAGATGGCCGGATTAGAGGCTGAAATCCACGAATTGGCGGGTGAGAACTTTAACGTCGGTTCGCCAGCGCAACTGGGTGAAATCCTGTTCGACAAAATGGGGCTTGAGGGCGGCAAGAAGGGCAAGACCGGGAAGTACTCGACCGGGGCGGACATTCTTGAGGACCTTGCGACCGAACATGAACTGCCGCGCCGGGTGCTGGACTGGCGGCAACTCTCCAAGCTGAAATCGACCTATACGGACGCGCTGCAGACCCATATCAATCCTGATACGGGCCGGGTGCATACGTCATATTCGATTACGGGGGCGAATACGGGCCGTTTGGCCTCGACCGATCCGAACCTGCAAAACATTCCGGTGCGGACTGAGGAAGGTCGGCGCATACGTGAGGCGTTCATTGCCGAGCCGGGCAATGTGCTGGTCAGCCTTGATTACAGCCAGATTGAGCTTCGGATACTGGCCCATATCGCCGATATTCCGACCCTGAAACAGGCGTTTGCGGATGGATTGGACATTCACGCAATGACAGCGTCCGAGATGTTTGATGTTCCGTTGGACGAGATGACGCCGGATATCCGTCGTCAGGCCAAGGCGATCAACTTTGGTGTGATCTACGGCATTTCGGGCTTTGGGTTGGCGCGCAATCTGCGCATTCCCCGGGCGGATGCGCAGGGTTTCATCGATCGCTATTTCGAACGTTTCCCGGGCATCCGGCGCTATATGGACGACACGATCGCGTTTGCCAAAGAGAATGGCTATGTCCAGACCCTGTTCGGCCGGAAAATCCATACACCCGAGATCAATGCCAAGGGGCCGCATGCGGGGTTCTCGCGTCGTGCTGCGATCAATGCTCCGATCCAAGGGACGGCAGCAGATGTGATCCGGCGCGCGATGGTGAGGATGCCGGATGCGATCAACGGCTTGCCCGCCAAGATGCTGTTGCAGGTGCATGACGAGCTGCTGTTCGAAGTGGCTGAAGAGGCTGTGGATCAAACCATTTCGGTCGCGCGCGCGGTGATGGAAGGGGCGGCTGATCCGGCAGTGAAGCTGGATATCAAGCTGGTCGCGGATGCCGGACAAGGCGCGAACTGGGCCGAGGCCCATTAGGGGCGGCGCTGCTCATCAAGCCCTGCGGGCCCTCTTTGCAGCGGGTCAGGCTTCTGGCCTGACCAGGCGGGCGATCAGGCGTTTTACGAAAGGGCCCAGCGTCAGGATGACGGAAAAGGCGATAGGCCAGCAAAAGGCCCAAGAGGCCATCCAGTCTCCGAGTGTTGAAGGGCTGAAGCCGATAGCTTTGAGCGTGGCTATGCCGGTGACGACGCAGGACATCAGGCCGGACATGATCAAGGCGAACAGGGCATTGGCATAGCGGGCAGATATCATGCGAGGCATCCTTGGCGTGTCGATGCCCTCAATTGCGCCATTTCAGTCTGAAAATCCAGCGTTCATGCAGGGTTTAATACTGTATCCAAGCCAGTGAGTCCTCAGTCCGCCGGGTTGAGGGGTTGTATTCGGCGCTGACCCAGCCGCTGTAATCCGACTGGTCCATCGCAGCAAACAACGCGGCAAAGTCCATTGTACCCAGCCCGGGTTCCGAGCGATCCGGCGCAGCCCCGATCTGTGCATGGACAATACGGGGCTGAAAACGGAGCCAAATCGCCAGCGCGTCGCCGTGGATCATCTGCGCATGAAAACTGTCATATTGTAGGCCGACATTTGCGCGGTCGACGCGGTCCAGCACTTCGGCGGCCAGATCATAATTGTTCAGGAAGTAACCGGGTTGCGATACGGGGTTGAGCGGTTCGATTGTAAACCGCTGTGCCGGCGCGAGGTCGGCGGCCCATTGCAGGTTCTCGACAAAACAACGCAGGGCCTCGGGGCCGGAAGCGTATCCGGCCATAACGTGAATCATCTCTGGCCGCAGCACATCCGCGTAGCGCAGAACGCGCCGGATATCGGACTTAAACCTGTCAGAGCTGCCGGGCATGGCGGCGTAACCCGGTTCACCGCCGGTATAATTCGGGGGCGGGGCGTTGATCAGCACCAGATCAAGCCCGCTGGACAGCAGCGCGCGGCGGGTCTCTTTGGCCGCGAGGTCGTAGGGGAAGAGAATTTCAACAGCCGTAAACCCGGCCTGCGCGGCGGCTTGAAACCGGTCGAGATAGGGCAGTTCTGTAAACAGCAGTGAAAGATTGGCGGCAAATCTGGGCATCGGGCATCCGGTGTCGAACTTTGCAGAGCCTAGCGATCACGACGGCCACGTGAAAGAGACTGAAAACGACAGATTGTCGAAAATCGGCCAGATAAAGGCTTTCGAATCAGGGACCATCAGGCTCGAGCGGTATCCCGTTGCGAGGGCCGCGCCAACAATAAGGTCTGATCACGATGGCCATGAGCCCTGAACCCGCGCGCGGGACCGCTATAGCTGTATCTGACGGTCGACAGACCGCGTTCACCGGAAATACGCTGGCGGTGGCTTCGATGCTGACGTGGGCGGCGGGTTTCCCGGCGGCTGAGATCCTATTGCAAAGCTGGCCACCTATCGCCCTGTTCGCAGCACGGATGTCTCTTGCGGTGTTGGTCATGGTACCAATCTGGTTGATTCTGGACGGACCGGCTCAGGTATTGCGCGCCCGTTGGGGCCATGCCCTCCTGGTTGGAGGTTTGGGGCTAGGGTCGGGGATGTTCCTGATCCTTGTGGCGCAGAAGCTGACCGACCCAGTTACCGTTGCCATTATCGCCTCGTGTGCGCCTTTGATCGCTACGATCATGGAGCTTGTGGCGGGAACGCGGCGATTGCGCTGGAGCTTTGCGCTGGGATTGGTGATTTCAATCATTGGCGGCCTGATTGCCACCAGCGCGGTGGCACCGGCACAATTAGGACTGGGTGCGATGTGCGCAGTGGTGTCTACCGCGCTGTTCTGTTGGGCCAGCATGGCCACTGCGCGCGACTTCCCCGAGCTTAGCCAGTTGGGCCGTAGCACCATTACCTTGGTCGGAGGATTGTCGACCGCAGCCATTCTAGTACCGTTAGCCGGATTGCTGGGGCTAGAGGTCTTGCCTACACGCCCCGTTGATGTGGCGCAGATGGGTATGTTGGTGTTCTACGCACTGTTCTCACTGGGCCTGAGCCAGTTTTTCTTCATAGCATCAGTAGGAAAATTAGGGGTCGCCCTGGCGTCATTCCACATCAATATCGCGCCATTTTATGTGATGGTGATCATGATGGCGCTGGGCGAGGACTGGAACTGGACCCGCGCGCTGGGCGCGTCGCTGGTGGCGCTTGCAGTCGTGCTGGCGCAGGACCGCAAGCCGCGACCGGTTCAATCCTCTAGCACATCAGATGCGATCAGAGGGAAAAACTGGCCGTCCGACCAGACACCAAACCAACCGTCGTGATGTCTGGCGATCTCGACCAACCGGTAAAAGCTCTTGCGATCAATGCGCGCCTCAAGATTCGCGCGCATCAATATGTAGGGTGAGGGCTCATCAGTTTCCGTATTTAGGACAATGCGGATCGGGTGATCGGGCCCGGCGATGGCTGTATCGCCCACTTGCGTCGTAAAAGTCAGACGTTGGGCTTCGCCTTGTCCCTCATGCTCAAAATCAACGGCAACAAACGGCGCATCCTCGACGGTGATTCCCACCTTTTCAGCGGGAGTGACGAGAAAGTACCTACCCTCTTCTTTCTTAAGAATTGAGGAAAATAGCTTAACAAGCTCGACCCTGTTGATCGGTGACCCTAGATAACTCCAAGTGCCATCTTTGGCGATCCGAATGTCCAGATCGCCACAAAACGGAGGATTCCATAGGTGAACGGGCGGCAAACCCCGCGTTTTGGCCGCTTTGACCGAAGCCGCCAGACCGTCTGGTGAAGGGGTCACGGGTTTTTGTCCGCTCATTGCTTTTGCCATTTCCTCTCAGCGCGATACACTTCAATCATAACAGTCCACGGAAGGGAACCTCATGTCCGAACCTGCCGACCTCGTGTCCGAGATCGAAGCGCTGGAAAACAAGCTGCAAGAGGCCAAATCCTCGATCACCCGCCGCTTTATCGGGCAGGAGAAGGTCGTGGACCTGACCCTGACCGCGCTTTTGTGCGGCGGTCACGCGCTGCTGATCGGTCTGCCGGGGCTGGGCAAGACGCGGTTGGTCGAGACGCTTTCGACCGTGATGGGCCTGCATGGCAACCGCATCCAGTTCACGCCGGACCTGATGCCTGCTGATATTCTGGGCTCGGAAGTGCTGGATACTGCCGAAGATGGCAGCCGCCATTTCCGGTTCATCTCCGGCCCGATTTTCTGTGAGTTGCTGATGGCGGATGAGATCAACCGTGCCAGTCCCCGGACCCAATCGGCGCTGTTGCAGGCGATGCAAGAGCGTACGGTGACAGTCGCGGGCGAAGACCGCGAATTGGGCGTACCGTTCCATGTGCTGGCAACGCAGAACCCGATTGAGCAGGAAGGGACCTATCCATTGCCCGAAGCTCAACTGGACCGGTTTCTAGTGCAGGTCGACGTGGAATATCCGGATCGCCAGACCGAGCGAGATATTCTGCTGGCTACCACGGGGGTCGAGGAAGCCGAGGCGCATCAGATTTTCACCAAAGAGGAATTGCTGGCCGCACAGGTTCTGTTGCGCCGGATGCCTGTAGGAGAGTCGGTTGTCGAACTGATCCTCGATCTGGTCCGCGCCTTCCGCCCGGATGAGGCAGGTGTGTCAGAGCGAGTGAAGGAAACTGTTGCCTGGGGTCCCGGACCGCGCGCTGCGCAGGCTCTGATGATGACCGTGCGCGCAAATGCGATGCTGGAAGGCCGTTTGGCCCCCAATGCCGAGGATGTTCTGACCATGGCCCGTCCGGTTCTCAGCCACCGTATGGCGTTGAACTTCGCGGCGCGGGCACGTGGTGACAGCCTCTCTGACCTGATTGAGTCCACCGCTACTGGGCTGGTCCGAACTGAGGCCGCGGCGTGAGCGCCGCCCAGACCCTACGCGAACGCTCCGAGGCCGAGGCGTCCCGGTTGCCGCCGTTATTGGCGCGTGCCGAGCATCTGGCCGGAACCGTGTTATTGGGCGATCACGGGCGGAGACGCTCGGGTCTGGGGGATGATTTCTGGCAGTACCGCCCTGCGCAGATTGGCGACAGTCGCCGGTTGATCGACCATCGCCGTTCGGCCCGTGGTGATCAGCAGTTTGTACGTGAGCGCGAATGGCAGATTGCACAGTCGATCATGCTTTGGGTCGATCAGGGCGCGTCGATGCGGTTTGCTTCGGACAAGAACTTGCCGACCAAGGCCGATCGTGCGCGCCTGCTGGGGCTGTCGACCGCTATCCTGCTTGTGCGTGGTGGCGAGCGCGTTGGTCTGACTGGCACGACGCTGCCCCCGCGCAGGGGGAATGCTCAGATCATTCGGCTGGCCCAAGCCTGGTCTGAAGATGCGCAAACCGATTACGCGCCACCCGAACACCGCGCCATGATCCCGCATGCGCGTGCGGTGTTTATCTCGGATTTTCTTGGGCCGCTGGACGAGGTCGAGCTGGCCCTTACCAAAGCCGCTGACCGGGGCGTGCGCGGCGTGTTGCTGCAGGTTCTGGACCCCAGCGAGGAGTCCTTTCCCTATTCGGGACGTACCATTTTTGAAAGTGTTGGTGGCACCGCTCGACATGAAACCTTGAAGGCCGCAGACCTGCGTGATCGTTATCTGGATCGCCTTGCGCAGCGTAAGGACGCGCTGACGCAGCTTTGTAGTGCGACCGGATGGCAGATGGGGCTCCATCACACCGGTGACAGTGCTCAATCGGCTCTGTTGTGGCTTTATCGCGCCTTAGATGGGGGTGCGCAATGACGGTTCTTGCAGGCATCGGCTTTACCGCGCCATGGGTGTTGCTGGGCCTTTTGACCCTGCCGATCCTGTGGCTGATCCTGCGCGCTGTTCCGCCTGCGCCGATCCGCCGACTGTTCCCTGCGGTTACCTTGTTGCTGGGCCTTAAGGATGATGAAAGCGTTTCGGACCGTACACCATGGTGGTTGCTGCTACTGCGGATGCTGGCAGCCGCAGCGATCATCATCGGGCTGGCAGGGCCGGTGCTGAACCCCTCACGCGATGAGACCGGATCCGGGCCGCTACTGCTGGTGCTGGATGCAAGCTGGGGGGGCGCGACACGTTGGTCCTCGACACTTGATCAGATTGATGCGCAATTGACGGAAGCCGGGCGGGCGGGTCGTCCTGTGTCGATCTTGCGTCTGACTGAGCCTGAGGCACCTGTGTTTCAGGCCGCCGAGGCGTGGCGTGGGCGTCTGCCGGGCCTTACACCGATGCCGTGGCAACCAACCCAAGCGCAGATTGACCAAACTCTGATCGCGTTGGGACAGGTCGAAGGTGGCTTCGACACCCATTGGTTCAGCGACCGTCTGTCCTATGTCGGCCATGATCGTTTGACTTCTGCCCTACAAGCGCGTGGGGACGTGATTGTCTACCAATCCTCTGCACCCGTTACCGCGATCTTGCCCGCCACCTATCAGGACGGCGCAATCCGACTCAGCGTACAGCGCGCTAATCCAGGACCAGAGGAAAGAGTCACCGTTCTGGCGCAAGGGCGCGACCCGGCAGGAGCAATGCGGGTGCTGCAATCGACCAATCTTGAGTTCGAAAACGGCTCTACGCAGGCGGAAATTGATCTTGCGCTTCCATCGGAACTGCGCGCACGCATTACACGGTTCGAGATTCAAGGCCAGCGCTCTGCCGGTGCCATTACACTGACAGATGACAGCCTGCGTCGGCGCGAAGTGGCATTGATCGCAGGTACCCTGAACCGCGAAGGGTTAGAGTTACTGTCGCCGCTTCACTACCTGACACAGGTACTGATTCCGACCGCTGATTTTGTCGAAGGCGGCCTGGCCGAGATTCTCCCCGCGAACCCGGATGTGATCGTATTGGCGGATGTGGCCAAGCTGTCCGAGTCGGAACAGGCTGAAGTCGTCGAATGGGTTGAACAGGGCGGCCTACTGCTGCGCTTTGCCGGCCCACGCATGGCCGCCAGCGATCTGGGGCGCGATACTGAGGATGCACTGTTGCCGGTTCGACTTCGTAGCGGTGGCCGCTCGGTCGGCGGCGCCATGAGCTGGGGTGAAGCGAAGGGGCTTGCTCCGTTCACTGAAAACTCGCCGTTCTATGGGTTGGAGATTCCTGCGGACGTCTCTGTGACCACTCAGGTCATGGCACAACCAGACCCTAATTTGGCGGATCGGGTCATTGCGTCACTGTCGGATGGCACACCATTGGTGACCCGAAAACCGCTGGGGCTGGGGCAGGTGGTTCTGTTCCATGTCACGGCTGATGCGGAATGGTCCAGCCTGCCGCTGTCCGGGCTGTTTGTCGAAATGCTCGACCGGCTTGCCGTTGCCTCTGCTGCCAAATCGCGTCAAGAGGCTCAGATGCAGGGCACCGTATGGGAGCCGATTCAAATAATGGATGGCTTCGGTGTTTTGACTGACGCAGGAACGCTGCCCGGTGTCGATGGAGTCGAACTGGTTTCTGGGCAAATCGGGCCGGACCTGCGCCCGGGGCTTTATGAAAACGGCAAGCAGAAACTGGCGCGGAATGTTCTTGCCGAGGATGCTGTACTATCCCCGGTGATCTGGCCGTCTGACGTCCCAATCCGGGGTCAGGAGGTCAGCAATGAGACTCCGTTGGAAGGGCTGTTGCTTGGCGTTGCACTGTTGTTGCTGACAATCGATGTGATTGCCTCTTTGGCGTTGTCGGGGCGTTTGGCCAAGGCAACCCCTGTTGCATTTGCGCTTGTTGCCCTGTTCCTTGCCCCTGAGGTGCGGGCACAGACCCCTGAAGACACCGATTTTGCATTGAACGCGACGCATGAGCTTGTGCTGGCCCATGTACTTACCGGGAATGCTCAGGTCGACGATATCGCGCTGGCCGGGCTGCGCGGGTTGGTGCAGACGCTGCATTTTCGCACTTCGGTCGAACCCGCCGACCCGATTGGCATCGACCTTGAACGTGATGAGCTTGCATTCTTTCCGCTGCTCTATTGGCCTGTCACTCCGGACCAGCCGCAGCCCTCGGTTGAAGCCTATGCAAAGCTGAACGCCTATCTGCGTTCGGGCGGGATGATTTTATTTGATACGCGCGACGCCGATATCGCCGGTTTCGGGGCATCCAGCCCCAATGGGCGCAAGCTGCAACAACTGGCCGCCCCGTTGAACATCCCCTCATTAGAGCCTGTCCCGCGTGATCATGTCCTGACCCGCGCCTTTTATCTGCTGCAGGATTTCCCCGGACGATATTCTGGCACCGAGGTCTGGGTCGAAGCCGCGCCACCCGATGCCGAGCAGATCGAAGGAATGCCCTTCCGAAACCTCAACGATAACGTGACCCCGGTAGTGATCGGCGGTAATGACTGGGCCGGGGCCTGGGCGGTGGATCGCAACGGTCAGTCCCTATTGCCCGTGGGTCGCGGTTATGCCGGAGAACGGCAGCGCGAGTTGGCCAATCGGTTTGGGGTTAATCTGGTGATGCATGTGCTGACCGGGAATTACAAATCCGATCAGGTTCACGTGCCCGCGCTTTTGGACAGGTTGGGACAATGACCGGAACCGTCATCTTTGACCCGCTAATCCCGTGGCCGTTTCTGGCAGCCGTGGCATTGATTGCCATGTCAGGTGTGGTTCTGGCGCTTTGGCGCGGTCTGTCGGGCTGGGCCCTGCGCGGCTTGGCGACCTTGGTCATCCTCGGGGCGCTTAGCGGTCCTGTTTATCAGGTCGAAGATCGCGCGCCGCTTACCGACATCGTGTTGATGATCGAAGATGAAAGTGCCAGTCAAACCCTATCGGATCGTGCCGAACAGACTGCTCAGGCTGCCAACGACCTCGCGACCGAGATCGAAGCCCGAGACAATACCGAGCTGCGCCGCATCCAGGTTGGTGACGGCGATGGTGACGAGGGCACGCAGGTCATGGCTGCGCTGAACGCGGCGCTGGCCGAAGAACCCCGTGCGCGGATTGCGGGCATTATCGTGGTGTCAGACGGCATCGTTCATGATGCAGACCTGGCACCCGACCTGCCTGCTCCAATGCATCTGTTGCAGACCGGGCGCGAAGGCGATTGGGATCGGCGCCTGATCGTGCGTAACGCCCCAGCCTTCGCCATTATCGGTGAACCCGTGACCCTGACCCTGCGCGTCGAAGACACTGGCGCTGCGCCTGCCGGAGTTGCAAACGCTCCGCTTGAGATATCCGTCGATGGAGGTGAACCCGAGCAGTTCACCATTCCAATCGGTCTGGACGTCGAGCTCCCGATCACGCTGCCGCATGGTGGTCGGAACGTCATCCAGTTCACGGTCCCGCAGGCCGAGGGCGAACTGACCGACCGCAACAACACGGCTCTGATCCAGATGAACGGTGTGCGGGATCGCCTGCGTGTTCTGCTGGTATCGGGCGAGCCGCATCCGGGCGGGCGTACTTGGCGCAACCTGCTGAAATCTGACAGCTCGGTTGATTTGGTCCATTTCACCATCCTCCGGCCGCCGGAAAAACAGGATGGCGTACCGGTGGATGAGCTCTCACTGATTGCCTTCCCAACGCGAGAGTTGTTTCTGGAGAAGATCAATGATTTCGACCTGATCATCTTTGACCGCTACAAACGGCGCGGCATCCTGCCCGCGATCTATCTGGACAATGTTGGCGACTATATCGTCAATGGTGGCGCGGTGCTGGTCGCTGCTGGCCCTGATTTTGCCACGGCTGACAGCCTGTACCGATCCCCGCTTGGGCCGGTCCTGCCCGCAAAACCCAGTGCGCGGGTTTACGAGGAGCGGTACGTGCCCATGGTCACCGATCTGGGCCAGCGTCATCCGGTTACCGCTGATCTGGGCGATGCTGAGACTTGGGGCGCTTGGCTGCGCCAGATCGATGTCAGCCAGCTGTCCGGCAATATGCTCATGACCGGCGTGGATGATCGTCCGTTGCTGCTGTTGGATCGCGTGGGTGAAGGCCGTGTGGCGCTGATGGCATCAGACCACGCCTGGCTATGGAGCCGCGGCTTTGAGGGCGGTGGCCCGCAGTTGGAACTACTCCGCAGGCTGGCGCATTGGATGATGAAAGAACCCGAGCTTGAGGAAGAGGCGCTGTGGGCCGAAGCGAACGGCCAGTCCATGCGTATTATCCGTCAAACGCTGGAGGATGAGGTTGGCCCGGTCACCGTCACCCTCCCCAACGGCGACACCTTGGAGATTACGCTAAACGAAGTCTCGCCCGGTCGGTTCGAGGCGCAGTACTTCGGCCCTGAAATTGGCCTGTACCGTCTGGAAGAGGGTGCGCATTCTGCCGTGATCGGTCTTGGTCCTGCTGCACCAAAGGAATTCGAGCGCACGATCGCGACCGATGAGATTCTAAGCCCCGTTCTGGCCAGCCTGCGCGGGGGAACGATCCGGTTGGAAGAGGGTCTGCCCTCAATCCGGAATGTCCGTGCGGGCCGACCGGCAGCAGGTCGGGGCTGGATCGGTCTGACCCCGCGCGACGCCTATGAAACCCGCGATGTTACACAGGCCGGGTTGCTTCCACCCTGGCTGGTGCTGTTGCTTGCCGGTGGGTTCCTCTTGGCCGGTTGGTTGCGTGAGGGACGTCGCTAACGCTGCTTAAGCACTTTTTCATGCTCTACCGCGATGCTCTGAGCAGATTATCGCGGGAAAACTTTACATGAGTCTTGCTGAGAAACTGGCGCAGGAACGGCGCGCACGACTGGCGGCCGAGCGGTTGTTGCATCTGAAACAGGCCGAGTTGTCTGCTGCCAACCGCAAATTGGGACGCCATGCTATCGCATTGACACGTCAGATCGATGAGACTCAGGCCGAGGTTGCGACGGTTCGCGATGAAAACGAAAAGGTCAAATCCGATCTGACCGTAGCCAATGCCAAGATCGAAGTGGCTGAACGCCGCCTGTGGCATTCGATCCAGACCATCCCTGACGGGTTTGCCTTTTTCGACGGCAACAACACACTGATCGGTGCCAACGCCGCTTACCTAAGCGTTTTCGATGGGCTGGAAGAGGTCGCGCCGGGGATCAGCTACACGCGTATTCTCGAAATTCTGACCCATGAAGGGATCGTGGATATCGGCGCAGAAAATATCGCGGACTGGCAGGTGCGTATGCTTGCACGCTGGGCGCAACCGCACCCCGAACCCGAGGTGATCCAGTTGTGGAACAGCCAATATATCCGGCTGATTGATCAGCGGGGCCACGGCGGTGACGTGCTGAGCCTGGCGTTGAACATCACAGCCTCGGTCCGGCATGAGGCCGAGCTGGACGCTGCACGTGAACGGGCCGAGGCCGCAAACCGCGCCAAATCCGCCTTTCTGGCCAATATGAGCCATGAGATTCGCACGCCGATGAACGGGATCGTCGGTATGACCGAACTGCTGACCGAAACCCCGATGAACGAAGAACAAAGGCTCTATGTAAGCACAATTCGCAATTCGGGTGAGGCTTTGCTGGTCATCATCAACGATGTTCTCGACTATTCCAAGATCGAGGCCGACAAGTTGACGCTGCACCCCGAACAGTTCGATTTGGAGCGCTGTATCCTTGAGGTCGCGATGCTGTTGCAACCCAGCGTACGCGACAAGGGCCTGACCTTGCTGGTGGACTATGACCTGTTCCTGCCGACGCTTTTTGTGGGTGATCCGGGGCGGATTCGGCAGATTCTGACCAACCTTGTCGGCAATGCAGTGAAGTTTACCGCGCAGGGCCATGTCCTTATCCGGGTGACGGGTGTTCCTGACGCGACAACTGAAACCTGCGACATCCACGTGGCCATCGAAGATACGGGTATCGGAATCAAAGCCGACAAGGTCCCGCACATCTTTGGTGAATTCAATCAGGTTGAGGATGCTCAGAACCGCCAATTCGAAGGCACGGGTTTGGGGCTGGCAATCACCAAGCGGCTGATCTCGATGATGGGCGGTGCCGTCTGGGTCGAAAGTGACGCGGGCAAAGGATCTTGCTTTGGTTTTCGTATCACGCTGCCCACGGCCGAAGGTCCGCAGCCCGTTCCGCCCGATCTGGCGGGGCAGTTGGGCCAGGTTCTGGTGGTCGAGGATATGGCCGTCAACCGCGCCATTTTGACCAAGCAACTGAGCCGCCTTGGGTCTCAGGCGCTCACCTGTTCAACAGGGGCTGAAGCGCTTACTGCAATGGACAAAACTATTGATCTGGTGCTGTGCGATCACGATCTGCCGGACATGGACGGTCTGGAACTCGCCACAACACTGCGCGACAAAGGATGGGGTGATCTGCCAATTGTGGTGATGTCGGCCAATCCGGGTGTGATTCATGCCGATCCGGCCCATCGCCTGATTGACGGCGTGTTGCAAAAGCCCATTCCTCGCGCCGAGCTGTATTCACGGCTGATGGCGCTGGGTGCTCCTGTATTCAAGTCGGATCGCAGTGACGACTGCGTCGCTGATCCCGAGACTCATGCGCAAGTTCCGCAGAATCAGAGGCTGATGCGGGTTCTGGCAGCCGAGGACAATCGAACCAATCAACTGATCCTTCAAAAGATGACCAAAGATCTGAATATCGATTTGAGATTCGTCTCCAATGGGTTGGAGGCGATCGAAACCTTCGCCAGTTTCGACCCGGACCTGATTTTCATGGATATCTCGATGCCCAAGATGGATGGGAAAGAGGCGACGGGTGAAATCCGGCGGCGCGAGATCGGAACGGATCGACATGTTCCCATAGTGGCCCTGACGGCCCATGCCATGACAGGGGATGATCAGGGAATACTGGCAGCCGGGCTTGATCATTATCTGACCAAACCGTTGCACAAGAAACTGATCCACAAGATGATACTGGAACATCGTCCAGCCGATGCCCAATTGGTCGGTGCAGAAGGTGAAAGTACGGAATAGGATCGATTTATGTCAGATGAGCGCGGTTTTCGCCCCCGGGGATTGGGTGAGATTGCAATTCGCTGCGCCGATATGGCGGCAATGGTGTATTTCTATGAGAAGGTGATCGGGTTGCAGCGATTGCAAGGCGACCATAACAGCGCCATCACCTTTTTTCGGATTGCCGAAGGGTTTGGTGGACATACACAGGTGCTGGCCCTGTTTCACCAATCTGTTGGCTCTGAGCGTGGATCGGGCCAGACTGGCGCGGCGGTGCCAGTAACAGGGGGCGCCTCGGCCCTGCACCATATCGCGCTGTCGCTGCCCTTTGTCGAACAGGATGCTGTCATGCGCTGGTACGACCAGATCGACCAGCCTTATCGGGTCGAGCATTTCGGCTGGATCGGCTGGCGCGGTATCTTCACCCAAGACCCCGAAGGGAACACCGTTGAGCTTGTAGCCTACGACTCTTCACTGCTCGATCAGGCCTGATAGGGGCGAACAAACACAGGTTTGTAGTCGTCAGACAGATCTGCCCTGTATTCATAACCACCGCTGTCGAAATCCAGCAGGCCAATGAGATCGGTCAGGCGGTGCTGGATGATGTAGCGTGCCATCGCACCGCGCGCTTTCTTGGCGAAGAAGCTGACGATCTTGGGGGTGCCGCCCTTGTCCTCCATGAAGACCGGGGTCACAACGGGTAGCTTCAGTGCCTTCAGGTCGACCGCGCCGAAGTATTCCTGACTGGCGCAGTTCACCAGAACCTTGCTGTCAGTTTCGGCAGCCTGCGCGTTAAGCACCTTGCTTAGATGATCGCGCCAATATTCGTACAGGTTTTTTCCGCGTCTGGTTTTCAGTTTACTACCCATCTCAAGCCGGTAGGCCTGTATGGCATCCAGCGGGCGCAATACGCCATAAAGCCCGGACAGAATGCGCAGGTGATCCTGTGCCCAGGCCATTTCGTCGGCATCCAGCGATGCGGCTTCAAGCCCTTGATAGGTATCGCCCGCAAACGCCAGTGCGGCAGGGCGCGTCATCTCCGTATCTGGCGCGTCCGAGAACATACGATATCGGTCGCGGTTCAAGCGTGCCAGATCATCGCTCAGATCCATCAGTTTTTTCAGATCGCCCAATGTCAGATTGCGTGCTGTCTTCGACAAGCGGATCGCGTCATCCTGAAAATCGGGTTGTGTCACTTCGACGTTTCGTTCAGCCCAATCCAGCCGCTTGGCCGGGGAAATCACTACCAGCATATCCGCCCTCGTTTCTCGCCTGCTCAGGCGTATCTAGCCCGCCTGTTGCAGCACGTCCAGAAACGCCGCGCCAAACCTTTCGTGACGACGGTCACCCAGAACCTGCTCCATCGCTCGTGGATCATCCGGGTGCAGTTGCGCCACTTTCGCCAGTTGCGAGGCCGTACAGCTTAGCGGTTTGTCGATCCCGTCGGGGCCACGCGACAATTGCGATTGAACCTTAAGCAACTGATCGTAAATGTCGCCCTGATTGCGGCCAGCAAGTTTGCGCCTTGCGGGGTGCAGCTCTTCTACCGCGCCGGTCAGCACCTCAAGGAAAGTGGAACCATAGCGTTCCAGTTTCTTTGACCCGATACCGCTGATCCGCGCCATGTCATCCAGATTTGAAGGTCGGGTTTCTGCCATCTCGATTAGGGTGCGATCAGGAAAAATGACATAAGCTGGGACCCGAGCGGCCTCGGCCAGTGCGCGCCGCTTGGCCTTGAGCGCCGAGAGCAGCGGCGCGTCTTCCTCGGACACCATCGCTTTGACAGCGGGTCGTCGGGTGGCTTTGCGGATGGTATCCTTGCGCAGATCGATCAGCGCCTCACCTTTCAGGATGGGTTTGGCGGTTTCTGTCATACGCAGCGCGCCGTGGCGTTCAGGGTCGGGGCGCACCAAATCATGGCCCATCATCTGCCGGAAGATCGCTTGCCATTGCGGGCGCGACCAGTCCTTGCCGATGCCGTAGGTGGACAGATTGTCGTGTCGCCGTGCGCGAATTTTATCGGTCTCGTTGGCAAGCAGAATGTCGATCAGATGACCTGCGCCGAACCATTCCTCGGTGCGTAGAATGGCGGACAGAGCCATGCGGACGGGCGTTGTGCCGTCGAAGACTTCAGGCGGGTTGTCGCAGAGATCGCACTTGCCGCAGGGTTCAGCCTGTTCCCCAAAATACCCCAGCAAGGTCTGGCGGCGGCATTTTAGGGCTTCGGCCAATCCCAGCAGCGCGTTAAGACGCGCATGATCCGCCATGCGCCGTTCAGGTGGGGCTAGCCCTTCGTCGATCTGTGAGCGTCGTAGTCGGATATCGTCAGGCCCGAACAGGGTCAGGGTCTCGGCTGGTCCACCATCGCGTCCGGCGCGACCGATTTCTTGATAATAGGCCTCGATCGATTTCGGCAAATCCGCATGGGCGACCCAGCGGATGTCCGGCTTGTCGATACCCATGCCAAAGGCGACCGTAGCGACGACAATCAGCCCGTCCTCGCGCGCAAAGCGAGCTTCAACGATGCGGCGATCCTCGGCCTCCATCCCGCCGTGATAGTGGCAGGCCGTGTGACCTTCGGCGCGCAGGGCTTGCGCCAGCACCTCGGTCTTGTTGCGGGTCCCGCAATAGACGATGCCGGATTGAGTTTTGCGCGCGGCAGCGAAATCGAGGATCTGTTTGCGCGGTCCATCCTTGGCGGCAAAAGCCAGATGGATATTGGGCCTGTCGAACCCCCGCAGGAACTTGCGCGGCTCAACACCGTCGAACAGTTTTTCGACGATCTCGTCCTGCGTTTCCGCATCCGCTGTCGCGGTGAACGCGGCGAGGGGAACATTCAAAGCGCGCCGCAGCTCTCCGATCTGCAGATAGTCAGGGCGGAAATCGTGGCCCCATTGGCTGACACAATGGGCCTCATCCACCGCGATCAGATTGACGTTGATCCTGCGCAGCATCCCCAGCGCCGACCCGGCGGCCAGACGCTCGGGCGCCATATACAGAAGCTTGAGCCGTCCAGCCTCTAATGCCTCCCACACCGCATCAGTTTCTTCGGGGGTGTTGCCCGAGGTGAGCGCGCCCGCCTCGACACCGGCTTCCTGCAGCCCACGCACCTGATCGCGCATCAAGGCGATCAGCGGAGAGATCACAACAGTCACGCCGTCTCGCAGCAACGCAGGTAATTGGAAACATAAGGACTTGCCCCCACCAGTGGGCATGATCGCCAGCACGTTTTCACCTGCGGTCACGGCGTCGACGATCTCTTCCTGACCGGGGCGGAAGTCGTCGAATCCGAAAACGTCTCGCAACAAGGGTGCGGAGTCGAACATGCGACGGAGGGTCCTGTTTTATGGTTTATCTGCTCTTAAGACAGGACCATCACATACTAAGATTCGGTGAACAAGAGGTCAGTAGAAATAGACCGCGTTGTTGA
This sequence comes from Ruegeria sp. H9, assembly GCF_056532915.1. NCBI lineage: Bacteria > Pseudomonadati > Pseudomonadota > Alphaproteobacteria > Rhodobacterales > Roseobacteraceae > Ruegeria > Ruegeria sp. H9. The sequence continues at coordinate 49,822 of NZ_JBQFNX010000001.1, forward strand.
TCAGGATTATCCGCAACGCATAGACTCCGATCAGCACCACCAGAGGGGTCAGATCCAGACCGCCCATGGCGGGCAGAATGCGGCGAATGGGGCCGTAGATCGGCTCTAACAAACGGTTCAGTCCGTACCAGATTTGCGCCACCAGTTGCTGGTGCAGGTTCAGCACCTGGAAGTTGATCAGCCAGCTCATGATCACATGGGCAAGGATGATGAACCAGACAATGTCCAGGATCAGCAGAAGGATTTGGATCAGCGACAGCATGGGCACTCCGTTCGTCAATTGTCCTGAGACCTAAGCGTCACAGCCGCAAAGAGCAAGTGCGCCCCAACAGAACGCTTGCGAATTGACCCAAAGCCCCGTCTTATGATCGCAACAATAATAATATGGGGCAGAGATGGCTGAGATTTCCAAGCGTAAGCGCATCTGGGGCTGGTGGTTTTTCGACTGGGCCAGCCAGCCGTTCCATACATTGCTAGTGACCTTTGTCTTTGGCCCCTATTTCGCCGGGGTGGCGGCTCAATACTATGCGAATACCGGATTAGACACCGATGCAGCGGCGGCGCAGGCGCAGACCGTCTGGGCGAATTGCCTGACCATAACTGGGCTGATCATCGCGTTCGGAGCGCCCCTGTTGGGCGCGATGGCGGATGTTTCGGGTCGACGCATCCCGTGGATTCTCGGGTTTTCGGTGATGTACGCGGTGGGGTCTGCCGCGTTGTGGTATACGATGCCCGATGGCTCGAACATGTGGTTGATGCTGTCGGCTTTTGGTCTGGGCTTTGTGGGCGCAGAATATGCACTGATCTTCATCAACTCTCAGCTGCCCGATCTGGGTGACGATAGAGAAGTGGGCGAGATTTCAGGTTCGGGCTTCGCCTTCGGCTATTTCGGAGGCCTGCTGTCGCTGGCCATCATGCTGGCGCTGTTTGTTGAACAGCCCAACGGCAAGACCTTGATTGGTATGGATCCGTTGTTCGGGCTGGATGCGGCAACGCGTGAAGGGACGCGGTTTGTCGGCCCCTTCACCGCTGGATGGTTCGTGTTGTTCATGGTGCCGTATTTCCTGTGGGTTCGGGATGATCCTGAGACCAACAAACAGGGTAGCGTGGGTGAGGCGCTGCGCTTGCTGGGCAAGTCCGTGGCGGCTTTGCGTCACCGGGTCAGTCTGGCGACCTATCTGGGGTCGTCGATGTTCTATCGCGACGCGTTGAACGGGCTATACAGTTTCGGAGGCGTCTACGCGCGGTTGGTGCTTGAATGGGACCTGATAAAAATCGGCGTATTTGGAATCGTCAGCGTTCTGGCCTCGGCCATCTTTGCGTGGATCGGGGGCAAGATGGATCGCAAGTACGGCCCTAAACCGGTGATATTGGTTGCGATTTGGGTTCTGATCTTTGTCTGCGTAACGGTTGTGTCGATGGATCGAACACAGATCTACGGAATTTCATTACCCGTAGGCTCGGGCCTGCCGGACATGGCGTTCTTCGGGTGCGGAGTTCTGATCGGCGGCATGGGAGGTATTCTGCAATCCGCCAGCCGTTCAATGATGGTACGCCATACTGATCCCGCCACCCCGGTCGAGAGTTTTGGGCTGTACGGGCTTTCGGGTCGGGCGACCGCCTTTGCAGCGCCGCTATTGATCGGAATAGCAACAGCAGCAACCGGTAGTGCAAGACTGGGGGTGTCACCGATCATTCTGTTGTTTATTCTGGGCCTAGTCCTGATGCGCTGGGTGAAACCGGAAGGGGATCAGAGCAGATGATTTTACTACGTTTTTTGGCCGTTCTGGCCGCAATAGCACTGGCAGGCGTGGCTACGGCACAGCCCTTGGCCAAACAGTTATTCGGAGCCCAGAAGGTTGGGTCGCAGCAAAAATCTGCCGCATTCGGCAGTTATTCGCGCGGGTGCGCCGCCGGGTCGGTGCAACTCCCTGAAACCGGGCCAACTTGGCAAGCCATGCGCCTGTCGCGCAATCGCAATTGGGGGCATCCTCAGGCGATCGACTATGTGCAGGATCTCAGCCGGTTTGCCGCGAAACAACCGGGGTGGAATGGTCTCTATATCGGGGATATCAGCCAACCGCGGGGTGGGCCGATGACCTCGGGCCATCGTTCGCACCAGTTGGGTTTGGATATCGATATCTGGATGCTGCCGGGCGATAACATGCGCCTAAGCCGCAAAGCACGCGAGAATATCTCGTCTATATCCTTGCGCCGCGCGAACGGCGCGTATGTAAACGGCAACTGGACCAAGCAGCACCATGCGGTATTGCGCGAAGCCGCCAAGGACAAGCGCGTTGCCCGGATCTTCGTATTCCCGGGTGCAAAGGTGCAGATGTGCAATGACGAGAAGGGCAACAAAGCCTATCTGCGCAAGATCCGGCCATGGTGGGGACATCACTATCATTTCCACGTGCGGCTGAAATGCCCGAAAGGATCGAAAGGCTGTGTAAATCAGGACCCGCCACCCAAGGGTGATGGTTGCGCCGAGGCGCAGCAATGGGTGCGCAATATTCTGAACCCACCGCCACCTGATCCAAATGCGCCGCCGCCCAAGAAACGTCGTGAATATCGAATGGCGGACCTTCCCCAGCAATGCGCCGCAGTCTTGCAATCCAACTGATTGTTGCAACGCTGTTGGCCAGTGCCGTTTCGGCAGTTGGTACCAGCCCGGCAACGCTTCTAGCCCGATTTGACTGGAACAACAGTGCCGGTTGGTTTGGCGGGTTCTCGGCCCTTCATTTGTCGGAAAACGGCCGGCAAATGATCGTGCTCGGCGACCGGTCGAGGCTTGTGACCGCGCGGATCAACCGGGATGGAGACCAAATCAGGAATATCCAGATACTGAGATACGGACCCATCTTCTCGAGCAAAGGGCGCAGCCTGAGCGGTCGGGCAGGGGATTCCGAAGGGATCGCTGTCGCTCCGGATGGGAGCCTATATATCTCGTTCGAAGGTGTGCACCGAGTGGTCCATTATTCCACACCGGGGGCCAAAGCCAAGGTATTGCCCCGCCCGGAGGCTTTTCATGATTTAGAGCGCAATGGCTCGTTCGAAGCATTGGCGATCGATGATCGGGGCAGGCTTTACACCCTGACCGAGAAATCCCGCACCGCAGACGGTAAAATCCTCGTCTATCGGTGGGATGGCCACCACTGGACAAGGCCGTTTGTTTTGCCGCCGAGTGGAAGGTTCCTGCCGGTTGCGGCAGATTTTGGGCCCGATGGGCGTTTGTATGTGTTAGAGCGCGCGGTGTCATTTTTCGGCTTCCGCTCGCGACTGCGGCGCTGGGTGATCGCAGATGATGCACCCGTGTCACAAGAGATTCTGTTCGAAACCAGCACCGGGACGCATGACAATCTCGAGGGCCTTTCTGTCTGGCGCGATGTGCAGGGGCGGCTGCGCGCAACGATGATTTCCGACGACAACTTCTTCTTTCTGCAACGCACTGAATTGGTCGAATACTTGCTGCCTGATTGACAGGCGGCAGACAAAGGTCTAAACGCACGGCCTGCCTCGGGATGAGCCTGGGGCCAAGTCGCCGCTACCTTGTCAAAACGGGCATCTGAAAATGCAACGCAGCTTTATTCCCGGCATCCTTGCCATGGCCTCGATCGTCGTGGCCTCAAACATCCTGGTCCAGTTCCTGATCCTTGACGGCCTGTTGACCTGGGGTGCCTTCACCTATCCGTTGGCCTTTCTGGTCACCGACATCATGAACCGCGTCTACGGCGTGGGTCCGGCCCGCAAGGTCGTATTCGCCGGATTTGTCACCGGTATCATCTGCTCGCTGATCGGCAGCCAGATCATGCTGCAGGGTGACGGCTTCACCTATGCCGCCGTGCCGCTGCGCATCGCAGTCGCTTCGGGCACCGCCTTCCTGATCGCGCAATTGACCGACGTCACTGTGTTCAACTCACTGCGTGGTGGCCGCTGGTGGCGCGCGCCGCTGGTGTCGACACTGGTCGGTTCAGCGCTGGACACCGCGATCTTCTTTACGCTGGCGTTCTCGGCCTCGGTTACCGTCTTTGGTGCCAATGCAGACGCTGCGATCAACTGGGCGTGGGAGCCTGTGCCCTTCATGCTGTCCGGCCCGATGGCCCCGCTGTGGGTGACGCTGGCCTTCGCTGACTGGCTGGTGAAACTGTCGCTGGCACTAATCGCCCTGATTCCGTTCAAGGTGATTGTTGCCCGTCTGACCGCTGCACAGCCTGCGTAAAAAAGTTCTTTGAGATTGGCACAACTTGTGTCACGCTCCTTGTTAACCGCAACAGATAGAAAAGGAGGTGATCCAGTGTCGAGAAAGAGATTGGAGAGAGGTGTTGGAACAACCGGGGGGATCGCCTGTTAAGGCAGCCCTTGGCGGAGCGCTCGCTCCGGCTGGTCGATTGATCTAACCGACCCAACCTCCTGAACTTTCGAAGGGCCGTCCCGCCGGGGCGGCCCTTTTTGTTTTCAACTGCGCCCTGTAAGGTCCGATCCATGTTGCGCATCACCGACGATATCGCCCTGCAAGACTGGGAAATGACCGAAAGCTTCGTGCGGTCCTCTGGTCCGGGTGGGCAGAACGTCAACAAGGTCTCCACCGCCGTTGAGCTGCGGTTCGAGGCCGCGCGCTCACCCTCCTTGCCTGATCCGGTCAAGACACGTTTGAAACGGCTGGCCGGACGTCGCTGGACCAAGGACGGCGCCATCATCATTCAATGTGAAGAAACACGGTCTCAGGCCCGCAACCGCGACATCGCGCGCGCCCGGTTGGCTGAACTGATCACGCGGGCTTTGGTCAATCCCAAGCGCAGGATCGCGACCAAACCCACTTATGGTTCGGTCAAGCGAAGGCTTGCTGCTAAGAAAGCCCGCGCGGATGTCAAAGCCCTGCGAGGCAAAGTGTCCGAAGATTGATCTGGCAGTTTCGCTGCACGTTGCTACTCTGCCGGTGCAAGACGCAGGGGAGGTAAAGCCATGAGGCTTGAGGGAAAAACCGCCATCGTAACCGGCGGTGCATCCGGGTTCGGCGCAGGGATTGTGCAAAAATTCTTGGCCGAAGGTGCCCGCGTGATGATCGCAGATATCAATGGCGAAGCGGCTTCCGACATGGCGTCTGCGGTCGGCACGAATGCCATCGCACAGCGCGTTGACGTCTCGGATGCGGCATCGGTTCAGGCCATGGCACATGCGGTGTCGGAAGAATTCGGAAAGCTTGATATTCTGGTGAATAATGCGGGCGTGACGCACCTGCCGGCCCCACTTGAGGACGTCGATGACGATGAATTCGACCGCGTCTTCGCCGTGAACATGAAATCCGTTTACCTGACCGCGCGCGCCTTTGTTCCGCAGATGAAGATACGCGGCGCGGGGACGATCCTGAACGTGGCCTCAACGGCAGGCCTGTCGCCGCGGCCCAATCTGAACTGGTACAACGCCTCCAAAGGCTGGATGATCACCGCGACCAAGACGATGGCCGTCGAACTTGCCCCCTCGGGCGTGCGCGTTAACGCGATCTGCCCGGTGGCGGGTGAAACCCCGCTGCTGAAATCCTTCATGGGTGAAGACACCCCGGAAATCCGCGCCAAATTCCTGTCGACGATCCCGCTTGGTCGCTTCTCAACCCCCGAAGACATGGCAAACGCCGCCTGTTTCCTCTGCTCGGACGAGGCCAGCATGATCACCGGCACAGCCCTAGAAGTGGACGGAGGCCGATGCATCTGATCCGCCCTTCATCTGGCCATAAATATCTCCGCCGGAGGCAGCGCGCGCCAGCGCGATTTCCGGCCCAGTGTGCGAGACGAAAATGAACCCCGGACCCAGAAACCTGATCACTGATGTCGCTGGCCTCATGGTTGGCAATGCGCACGATGATACGCTTAAATCAGGCACAACTGTCCTGACGGCGGACAACCCGTTCACAGCTTCGGTTCATGTGATGGGCGGCGCCCCCGGCACGCGTGAGACCGACCTTCTGGCGGTCGACAAAACTGTTGATCGGGTCGACGCGATTGCTTTGTCCGGCGGCTCGGCCTTTGGACTGGATGCGTGCTCGGGCGTTTCAGACGCATTGCGCGCTCAGGGGCGCGGATTTCAGGTCGGTTCGGCAGTCGTGCCCATCGTACCGGGCGCGATTCTGTTCGATCTACTCAATGGTGGAGATAAGAACTGGACCGAAAATCCTTATCGCGATCTGGGGAAGTCTGCGTATCTCACCGCCTCACCAGAATTTGAACTGGGCTCGGTGGGGGCTGGTACCGGCGCATTGGCCGCGATGCACAAGGGTGGCTTAGGCTCGGCTTCTTTAAAGCTTGAGGGTGGCGTAACCGTCGGCGCGCTGGTTGCGGCCAATCCGCTTGGCAGCGTAACCACACCGGGTGATCGGCATTTTTGGGCTGCGCCGTTCGAGATAGATGACGAGTTCGGTGGATTGGGGCCAGACCCGGCCTCGGGCCTTGGTTCCTCTCTTGTCAGCCGCAAGGCGCAAATGATGCATTCTGCTCCGCCAGATCGCGCAAACACCACGATTGCTATAGTTGCAACTGATGCAGCGCTGACCAAACCGCAATGCCAGCGTCTGGCGGTAGCAGCCCATGACGGCATCGCCCGCGCCATCGTACCTGCGCACACGCCTGGCGATGGAGATCTGGTATTCGGTCTCAGCACCGGCGCGCGCACGGTTGGCCCCGAGGCGATGGCGATGATCGGCCATGCGGCCTCGATCTGTCTTGCGCGCGCGATTGCACGGGCGATCTATCTGGCTTCCCCCCGCGCTGGCGACCTGCTGCCCTGCTGGTCGCAGTTACATGACTTCGGTTAAGTACGACACCGATCGCCTGTGACACAGTGCCGTCGCGCGGCAATCTGCGCGTTGACTCTCTGCTGTGCCAGCGATCCATTCGGTGCAGCCAATTCATATCGGAGCAAAAGCTATGAATCGTATCCTTGCCACCGCAATTGCCGGTCTGCTGGCCCTTCCTGTCTATGCAGAAGGTGATGCCGAAGCGGGTAAGAAGACCTTCAACAAATGCAAATCCTGTCACATGATTGCTGACCCTGCGGGTGAAGTTATCGTTAAGGGCGGTAAGACGGGTCCGAACCTGTACGGAATCGCAGGCCGCACTGCCGGCACTGAAGAAGGCTTCAGATACGGCGATAGCATCGTGGCCGCGGGCGAAAATGGGCTGGTCTGGGATGAAGAGACTTTCGTGGCCTACGCCCAAGACCCCAAAGCATTCTTGAAAGACTATTTGGGGGAAACCTCGGCCAAGTCGAAAATGACCTTCAAGCTGAAGAAAGGCGCCGAAGACGTTTACGCCTATATCGTGAGCATTTCGGGAGAGTAACTCCGCCAACAGGTTTACAGACGAACTTCGAAATGCCGCAGCCCCTGCGGCCTTTCGTGCGATTGATTGACATTGTAATCAGCGCCACTTTGGGGAAAACCGGTAAGGCCATGTGCACCGGAGATCGCCAACAGGAGACGACAGATGGGAATCTTGATCCCGGCTTGGGTTGAGGGCGAACTGACACCCGTCGACAAGCTGGAGGCGCATGAAAAGGGGCTGCGACACAAGGCTGTGTCCGTGTTTGCCGTGCGCGGGACCGAGATATTGCTGCAACGCCGGGCGATGGGCAAATACCACACGCCGGGTCTATGGGCGAATACCTGTTGTACGCATCCGGATTGGGACGAAAGCGCTTCGCATTGTGCCGTCCGGCGCCTGCGCGAAGAATTGGGCATCACCGGGCTTTATCCCGAATATCGGCATCGATTGGAGTATCACGCCGATGTCGGCAATGGAATGGTCGAGAACGAGGTGGTCGATGTCTTTCTGGCCCATGTGCGTGGAGCCTTGAAAATCGAGCCTAACCCGGAAGAAGTGATGGATATCCGCTGGGTCGATTACCACGATCTGCTGGCCGAGGTGAAGCGGCACCCCGACCGTTTTACCCCGTGGCTCAAGATTTATCTGCACAATCACGCTGACACGATATTTGGACCTGACCTGATAATCTCGGCCAATTCATAACCCTGCCTTGCAAGGCGGACGCAAGCGGCATACATCAACGCGTCATGGCCAAGCAGAAGCAGAATACTGACCCGAATTACAAAGTGATCGCCGAAAACCGGCGTGCGCGCTTCGACTATGCGATCGAAGACGATCTCGAATGCGGTATTGTTCTGGAAGGGTCCGAGGTCAAATCCCTGCGTGCCGGTGGGTCGAACATTGCTGAAAGCTATGCGTCCGTCGATGATGGAGAGCTATGGCTAATCAACAGCTATATCGCGCCCTATGAGCAGGCCAAGGTCTTCAAACATGAAGAACGCCGCCGCCGTAAACTGCTGGTGTCACGCAAGGAACTGTCGAACCTGTGGAACGCGACCCAACGCAAAGGCATGACGCTGGTGCCGCTGGTGCTTTATTTTAATCACAAGGGTCGGGCGAAGCTGAAGATCGGCATCGCCAAAGGTAAGAAGCTGCACGACAAGCGCGAAACGCAGGCCAAGCGCGACTGGTCACGGCAGAAACAGCGCTTGATGAAGGACCACAGTTAGAACGCCATGGCCGCCTGAACCGCGCGTTGCCAGCGTGCATAGGCCGCGTCTCGGTCAGCTACGGGTTTTGCAGGCTCAAACCGCCGGTCCAGATCCCAGGTTTCGGCGAATCCGGCCTGATCCGGGTAGACACCCGCTTTCATGCCCGCCAGCCATGCGGCACCAAGCGCGGTGGTTTCCTGCATCACCGGGCGGTCGACCGGGGCGCCCAGAATGTCGGAAAGCCCCTGCATGGCCCAGTCCGAGGCGCTCATTCCGCCGTCGACGCGCAGGATCACGTCAGTCTCTGCGCCCCAATCGCCCTGCATGGCGTGCCACAGGTCGCGGGTCTGGAACGCGATGCTTTCCAGCGTGGCGCGCGTGATTTCGGCGCGGCCTGAATTGCGAGTCAGGCCAAAGATTGCGCCCCGGCAATCGGGTTTCCAATAAGGCGCGCCCAGCCCAGTAAAGGCAGGGACGAGAACAACGTGCTGGTTCGGATCAGCTTTGGCGGCCAGTTCACCGCTTTGCGGTGCGGTTTCGATGATTTGCAACGCATCGCGCAGCCATTGCACCGCCGCACCGGCAATGAAAATCGAGCCTTCAAGCGCATAGGTTTTCTGCCCGTCCAACTGATAGGCAATTGTCGTTAGCAGCCGGTTTTTCGATTCAACTGGCTGCGTACCGGTGTTGAGTAGTGCGAAACAGCCCGTGCCATAGGTGGATTTCATCATGCCCGGCTGGAAACAGGCCTGTCCGATGGTGGCAGCTTGCTGATCCCCCGCCACGCCGAGAATTGGAATATTACCGCTAAACAGGGAGGTCGATCCGAAGTCAGCGGCGCAATCGCGCACGTCGGGCAACAAAGCTTGGGGGATGTCCAGCAAGTCGCAGATCTCGGTACTCCATTCCCCTTTGTGAATATCGAATAGCAATGTGCGGGCCGCATTGGTGGCGTCGGTGGCGTGCACGCGCCCTTCTGTCAGTCGCCAGATCAGGAAGGTATCGATTGTGCCGAACAGCAGCTCTCCGGCGGCGACACGGTCGCGTGCGCCGGGGACGGTATCAAGCAACCATTTGACCTTGGTGCCTGAAAAATAAGGATCTAGCAGCAGACCGGTCTGGGCAGTTACGTCATCCTCGCATCCCGCTTTGCGAAGACGCTCGCAAATCTCAGCGGTGCGACGGTCCTGCCAGACGATTGCGTTGTGAATGGGGGCCCCAGTGGCGCGATCCCAGATGACAGTGGTTTCGCGTTGGTTGGTAATCCCGATACCAGCGATCTGTGCCGCGGATACACCTGCCGTTTGCATCACTTCACGGCAAACCGTCAGAACGCTGTCCCATATCTCCTCGGCATCATGCTCAACCCAGCCTTCCTGTGGGAAATGCTGGGTAAACTCGTGCTGCGCAGTGCCGACGCGCTGCATTTGCGCGTCGAACAGGATTGCACGAGACGATGTGGTGCCCTGATCGATTGCCAGAATATAGGTCATTCCTGCGCCCCTCCCGCTTTGGTTTTGCAGGACTTTAGCGCAAACACAACCAAACGTACCAGAGGGGAAATCAGACCGGAGACACCGGTAGATTGTCGATCAGCCGCACGCCGTCGACCAAGGCTGCCGCAAACAGTCGTGCGGGTCGTTTGGCATGGGTCATAGGCTCCAGCGTTTCAGCGCAGCGTAGTTGCAGATACTCCACTTCGTTGAAGCCGGCGGCCAAAAGATCGGCCTGTGCCTGAGAAGCCAAAGCTTCGAATTCTTCGCCGTTTTTCAGCGCCTGAACAACTGCACGCATGATACGATGTTTTTCGGCTGCGATGGCCAGACCATCCTCGGATAGCCTTTGATTGCGCGAAGACATTGCGAGGCCCGAAGGTTCACGCACCGTGGGGCAACCAATCACCTCGATAGGGATATCGAGGTCGCGGGCCATCCGGCGGACGATCATAAGCTGCTGATAGTCTTTTTCCCCGAAATAGGCTCGATCCGCTTGCGTTTGCAGGAACAGCTTGGCGACAACTGTTGCCACACCATCGAAATGACCCGGGCGAAATTCTCCCTCCATCGCGTCGGTCAGACCCGAGACCGAGACTGTGGTGGCGAAGCCATCTGGGTAAATCTCATCCGGGTCGGGCGTGTAGATCGCATCGACGTTGTAAGGCGTGAGTTTTTTTGCGTCTTCTTGTTCGGTGCGCGGATAGTTGGCGAGGTCTTCGGGGTTGTTGAACTGCTTGGGGTTTACAAAGATCGTCACGATCACCCGGTCGCAAGCCGTCTTCGCGGCTTCGGCCAGCGACAGATGCCCCTGGTGCAGCGCACCCATGGTGGGGACAACTCCGATCACCTCACCATTCAGATGCCAATCACGGGTCAGAGCGCGCAAGTCTGCCAGTCGACGCAGAATAGGCGCGGTCATGACTTGGGTCCTTTGACGGGTACGGCATCGGCAAAGACATGTTCGTCTGCCGGGAAGCTTCGCGCACGAACCTCGGCTGCGTATTCAGCAATGGCGGCTTCGGCCAACGGGCCAAGATCAGCATAGCGTTTGACGAATTTCGGTTTGAAGGCGGTGAAAAAGCCAAGCATATCGTCCACCACCAGAATTTGCCCGTCACACCCGGCCGAGGCACCAATGCCGATTGTGGGGATCGCAATCTCAGCGGTAATCCGGTTGGCCAAACCCTGCGGAACTTTCTCTAACACGACCGAGAACGCGCCTGCTTCGGCGACGGCCTGGGCGTCGGCCAATACGGCATCGGCCTGTTCGTCGCGCCCTTGTACCTTATAGCCACCCAAAGTGTTTATCGACTGCGGTGTCAGGCCAATATGTGCCATCACCGGGATCCCGCGTTTGACCAGAAACCGGATGGTTTCAGCCATCTCGACCCCACCTTCCAGCTTAACCGCCCCTGCTCCTGTTTCCGACATCAGCCGGGCTGCGTTGCGGAATGCCTGAGCCGGGTCATGCTCGTAGCTGGCGAAAGGCATGTCGACCACCATCATTGCCTTGTCCAGACCACGGGCAACGGCCTGGCCGTGCATGATCATCATCTCCATCGTCACACCAAGGGTCGACGTCAACCCGTGCAACACCATGCCGACGCTGTCACCGACCAGAACGAAGTCACAATGCGCATCCATCAACTGCGCCATCGGTGTTGTGTAGGCGGTCAACGAGACCAGAGGATCAGTACCTTTCCGGGCGCGGATATCCTCGGCGTTCGGGGCTTTCTTGCGGGCGGTGGCGCTCATGCTCGCTCCTCGCAGGGTTCATGTTGCAGCGCGGCATAGCAGATGCGGAAGGCGCAAAGAAACCCCGGTTGCGCCAACAATTCCTTGATTGACCTCGGGTTTGCGAGGACATTGGTCGCAGATCGGCCCGAAAAAAGCAGGGCTAGCCAATTTCAGTGGGGAGAGATTTTCATGACAAAGCAGCGCTTTCGCTCGTTCGCGTCGGCCCTGGTCCTTGGCGCGGGCCTGTTTGCCACGCAGGCCATGGCCAAATCTGACATCACCATCGCCATGCAGCTTGAGCCACCGCATCTGGACCCGACCAGCGCTGCGGCGCAGGCTATCGATTCGGTTGTCTACACCAATATCTTCGAAGGCCTGACCCGGTTCATGGGGGATGGCTCGGTGGTGCCGGGGCTGGCCGAAAGCTGGGAAATCTCGGATGACGGTACCGTTTACACATTCAAGCTGCGCGACGGTGTGACATTTCACGATGGCACAACGATGGATGCCGAGGACGTCAAGTTCACCCTTGATCGCGCCACGGCAGAAGACAGCGCCAATGCGCAGAAGGCTTTGTTTGCGGGCATTAAAAGTGTCGAGGTGGTGGACCCCCTGACCGTTCAGGTGACGTTGAATGAGCCAAACGGGAACTTCCTTTTCAATCTCGCCTGGGGTGACGCGGTGATCGTTGCGCCCGAAAGCATCGAGAATATCAAGACCAACCCGGTTGGCACGGGGGCCTTCACCTTCTCTGACTGGCTGCAGGGTGACAGCATCATCCTGAATCGCAACCCCGACTATTGGGGCGAACAGCCCGCGTTAGAGACCGCAACGTTTAAGTTTATCTCGGATCCGACCGCCGCCTTTGCCGCCATGATGGCCGAGGATGTAGACGTGTTCGACAACTTCCCCGCACCCGAGAATCTGCCGCAATTCGAGGCTGATCCGCGCTTTCAGGTTCTTGTCGGCTCGACCGAGGGGGAAACCATTCTGTCGACCAACAACAAACAAGCCCCGTTTGATGACATATTGGTCCGACAGGCATTGGCCCACGCGATTGACAGGCAGGCAATCATTGATGGGGCTATGTTCGGCTATGGCACACCCATCGGTACGCATTTTGCTCCGCATAATCCGGCTTACGTCGATCTGACCGGCAATTCGGCCTATGACACGGAAAAAGCCAAGGCGCTGCTGGCCGAGGCCGGGTATCCCGATGGGTTCGAGACCACGCTGCACTTGCCGCCGCCTTCCTACGCCCGACGCGGGGGTGAAATTATCGCTGCCCAACTGGCCGATATTGGCATCACCGCCGAGATCATCAATGTGGAATGGGCGCAATGGCTGGAAAGCGTGTTCAAGGGCAAGGAGTTTGGCCTGACCATCGTCAGCCATACCGAGCCGATGGATATCGGTATTTATGCCCGGCCCGACTATTACTTCCAATATGACAGCACCGACTTTCAGGCATTGATGGACACGCTGAATTCGACCACGGACCCTGATGAGCGCACACGTTTGCTGGGTGAGGCTCAGCGCTTGATTTCGACCGATTACGTCAACGGGTATCTGTTTCAACTTGCCAAGCTTGGCGTGGCCAAGGCCGGTGTTGAGGGGCTATGGGAAAACGCACCCACGGCAGCGATCGATCTGACCGGGATCAGTTGGTCCGAATAGAAGAACAGAGTTGGACCGGGGCGATGGCCAGCGCCCCGGCGCGAACTGTTGCACTATGAAACCCACAAGGATTCTGGTTTGGCGGGTTTCTTTTTGTCTATCTTCTCGTGCCTTAGGCGCTGGACCCACACGGGATGTGACCCTAACGTTTCCAAATGCTCCGCTACGCCCTCAAACGTCTGCTGTCGCTGATCCTGAGCCTGGCCGTCGCCTCGGTTGTCATCTTTGCAGTGATCGAGGTCGCGCCCGGTGATCCGGCGTCGTTCATGCTGGGCGTGAACGCGCAGGCCGATACATTGACCGCGCTGAGAGCTGAACTGGGCCTCGATGTCTCGAAGATCGAGCGGTACTTCAACTGGGTCGGCGGGATGCTGGTAGGGGATTTTGGTACGTCCTACACCTATCGCACACCCGTGTCGCAGATGATCGCAGATCGATTGTGGGTGTCATTGCCGCTGGCTTTATACGCGCTGACCCTGTCCACGCTGATTGCTTTCCCCGCCGGTATCTACGCAGCCTCACGGCGCGGCAAACCGGGTGATCTGACCGTGATGGGTGCGACTCAGCTTGGTATCGCGGTGCCGAATTTCTGGTTCGCGATGATGCTGGTGCTGGTCTTTGCCATCAACTTGCGCTGGTTCAATGCCGGCGGGTTTGCAGGGTGGGAGAACGGCATTTGGACCGGTCTACATTCGCTGACCCTTCCAGCCATTGCATTGGCCCTGCCGCAAGCGGCGATCCTTGCGCGGGTTATGCGCTCGGCTCTGTTGGATGTTCTGGACGAGGATTTTATGCGCACCGCACGCGCCAAGGGCCTTTCGCGTCGGCAGGCGCTTTGGCGACACGGAGTGCGGAATGCTCTGATCCCGGTACTGACGATCATTGGACTCCAATTTTCCTTCCTGCTGGCGGGTTCGATCATCATCGAACAGGTGTTTTATCTACCCGGCCTCGGGCGGCTGGTTTTTCAGGCCATATCGGCGCGCGATCTGATCGTCGTGGAATCGGTCGTTATGCTGCTGGTCTTTGCCGTCATCATGGTGAACTTTTTTGTCGATCTGGCCTATGCCGCAGTCGATCCAAGGCTGAGGAGCAGGACATGAGCCGCAACCTGATCCTTGGCGCGACGCTGTCCTCACTGGTGGTGCTGGCAGCGCTGGTGTCCTTTGTCTGGACCCCATACGACCACGCCGCGCTGAACATTCCCGCCAAGCTGCAGCCACCCAGCGCACAGCACTGGTTCGGTACCGATCATTTCGGACGCGACATGTTCTCGATGATCATGGTTGGTGCGCGCACCTCGATTGCGGTGGCGCTGGTCGCGGTCGGGATTGGCATGGCGCTGGGCGTTCCCTTGGGTCTGGCTGCCGCTGCGCGCAGTGGATCGTGGCTAGATGAATTCATCATGCGCGGCAATGATCTGGTCTTTGCATTCCCCTCTCTCGTCATCGCCATTCTGATCACCGCCGTCTTTGGTGCCGGGGCCATAAACGCGATCATCGCCATCGGTATCTTCAACATCCCCGTTTTTGCCCGCATCACCCGAGGCGCAGCTTTGTCTCTTTGGGAGCGCGAGTTTATCCTTGCCGCCCGCGTGTCAGGCAAAGGCGCGGCACGGATATCGGCTGAACATATCCTGCCCAATGTCGCCAATCTGCTGATCGTTCAGGGAACAATCCAGTTCTCACTTGGCATTCTGGCCGAGGCTGGGCTGTCCTATGTCGGTCTTGGTGCGCAACCGCCTACGCCAAGCTGGGGCAGAATGCTGGCCGATGCGCAGACGATGGTTAGTTTTGCCCCGCATTTGGCTCTGATTCCGGGTCTTGCCATCATCGTGACGGTTTTGGGCCTGAACCTTCTGGGTGATGGCTTGCGCGATTGGCTGGACCCTCGGATACGGATGGCCCGCGCATGAGTCTTTTGCAGATCAAGGACCTCTCGTTGGCCATCCATGGCACGCCGATTTTAAAGAAGATCAACCTGTCGATTGCCCCTGGGCAGATCGTGGCTGTGACCGGAGAAAGCGGTTCGGGCAAATCAATGACAGCCTTTGCCGTGATGCAGTTGCTGCCAAACGATGCCGAAGTAGATGGGGTGCTAGAGTTAGAGGGCCAGAACCTGCTGAACCGGTCTGAGGCCGAGATTTGTGCGTTGCGGGGCGCTGCGATCGGAATGGTTTTCCAAGAGCCGATGACTGCCCTGAACCCGGTGAAGACCATCGGCGATCAAGTTATGGAGACTATCCTGATCCACAAGGCCATGCCCCCGGCCAAAGCGCGCGCTCGGGCCGAAGAGGTTCTGGCCCGGGTTGGATTGCCAACCGACAGGTTTCCGTTGAAGCGTTATCCTCACGAACTGTCAGGCGGTCAGCGCCAGCGAGTGGTGATCGCCATGGCGATTGCACTGCGCCCCCGACTGTTGATCGCGGATGAGCCGACAACGGCGCTTGATGTGACCACGCAGGCGCAAATCCTTGATCTGCTTAAAGGGCTCGTGTCGGAGTACGGCATGGGTCTGCTGATGATCACGCATGATTTGGCGGTGGTTGCAGACATGGCGGATCAGATTGTGGTCATGCGGCATGGGGAGGTTGTTGAAACGGGCGCAACAGATCATCTCCTGCGCCATATGCAGCACCCTTACACCCGTATGCTGTTCGAAGCTTCGGGGCATCAAGTCAACCTGCCGACCTCTCCTGCACCGCGAGCGTTGCTTGAGGTCGAGAACGTGGTGCGGGACTACCGTCTGCCCCGAACGCGCCTGTTTGCCAGGCCCGGTCATCATCGGGCCGTCGATCAGGTCAGCTTTACCCTGAATCGGGGGGAGCGTTTAGGGCTAGTCGGAGAGTCCGGTTGTGGAAAATCGACCCTAACACGAGCCATTTTAGGCTTAGAGGAGGTGCAGCAAGGCCGCATTTCCCTTGATGGCCAGCCTGTTTTCACCGGCCACAAACCCAATCTGGCAGTGCGACGCAAGATGCAGGTGGTGTTTCAGGACCCTTATGGCAGCTTCAATCCCCGCCATCGGGTCGCGCGCCTGATCACCGAGCCATTTCATTTGCTGGACACCCCGCCAACCGGTTCTGAACGGCAGGATCGCGTCGCTGAGATGCTTACCGCCGTTGGCCTAAGCCCCGATGATGCGGGCCGCTACATTCACGAATTCTCGGGTGGGCAGCGGCAACGTATCGCTATTGCGCGCGCTCTGATTATTCGACCCGAGTTGATCTTGTTTGATGAGGCTGTCTCGGCGCTGGATGTCTCGGTCCGCGCCCAAGTTCTCGACCTGCTGGCCGAGCTTTGTGCGGCTTACGATCTGACTTACCTGTTCATCAGCCATGACCTGAGCGTGGTTCGAACCATCACCGACCGTGTGTTGGTGATGCAGGCCGGCAAGATTGTGGAACAGGGTGAAACCGAGCAAGTCTTCACAGAGCCTCAGCATCCTTACACAAGAACTCTGATCAATGCGGCACCGAAATTGCCGGAGACTGGACGAGGCGCTGCATGAAAAACCCTTGTATAGAGCCTGATATTGGAGCTTCCGATGACTAACCCCCTCTGGTTCGATCCCAACCTTTGCCTGATCGGCGGAGAATGGAAAATGCCCGCGTCAGGTCAAACCTTGCCGCTGGTGAATCCCTCGGACGGTTCCGAAATTTGCCAGATCGCTCGAGGTGGCGAAACCGATATCGACGCTGCAGTGCGGGCCGCCCGATCCGCGTGCGATGGCGATTGGGGTCGCATGACGGCCCTGGAGCGAGGGCGTATCCTCACCCGACTGGGGCAACTGGTTCTGGACCGAGTGGATGATCTGGCACAGCTAGAGGCGATGGATGTCGGCAAACCGTTGACCCAAGCGCGGGCAGATGCGGTAGCATTGGCGCGGTATTGCGAATTTTATGGTGGTGCTGCGGATAAAGTGATGGGCGAGACCATTCCCTATCTGGATGGCTATACCGTCTACACGTTGCGCGAGCCGCACGGTGTGACCGGCCACATCGTGCCGTGGAATTATCCGATGCAGATCATTGGCCGTTCTGTCGGGGCGGCGCTGGCAATGGGTAACGCCTGTGTTCTGAAACCGGCGGAAGAGGCCTGCCTGACCGCACTGGCCTTCGCGCATCTGGCGATACAGGCGGGCCTTCCGCTTGGTGCCCTGAATGTGGTGCCCGGCCTGGGGGCTGAGGCGGGCGCGGCCCTGTCGGCACACCCGGGTGTGGATCACATTTCATTCACCGGTTCGGTCGCGACAGGCGCGTTGGTTCAGCAGGCGGCGGGTCGAAACGTTGTTCCGGTGACACTGGAACTGGGCGGCAAGTCGCCGCAACTGGTTTTCGATGACGCCGATCTGGATGCCGCGCTGCCGTATCTGGTGAATGCGGGTATACAGAATGCGGGCCAGACCTGCTCGGCCTCGTCGCGCATTCTGGTGCAGCGCGGTGTTTATGATGCGGTGAAATCCCGTATGGCCTTGGCATACCAAGAGCTTACCGTCGGTCCGGCGATCCGGGATTTGCGCGTTGGTCCGCTGATCTCAACACGGCAAAAAGAAATCGTGACCGGTTTCCTTCACCAAGGCTCGGACTTGGCGATTGCCGCCGAGGGCCAGATTGCGGCTGGCGCACCCGAATCCGGCGCATATGTCAGGCCCACATTGTTCTCGGATGTGCCGCCCGATCATGCCTTGGCGCGGGATGAGATCTTTGGCCCCGTACAGGTTCTGATCCCGTTTGACACCGAAGAACAGGCTCTAACCATAGCAAATAGCACCGAATATGGCCTTGTTGCCAGCGTCTGGACTCGAGATGGTGGGCGGCAGATGCGGCTGGCCAAGGGTTTGCGTTCGGGGCAGGTGTTCATTAACAACTACGGCGCGGGCGGAGGTGTCGAGCTGCCTTTTGGCGGCGTTGGAAAATCCGGCCATGGCCGCGAAAAAGGGTTCGAGGCGCTTTATGGGTTCTCGCAGCTCAAGACGGTTGCGGCCTACCACGGCTAAACGATCACTTCGATCGGTTCCTGCGCTCCAACGCCAAAGACGCGCTTGTACCGCTCAATCTGCTCGGCGGGTCCCATCGCCTTTTCCGGGTTGTCCGATAGTTTGACCGTCGGGTAGCCATTGGCCGAGACCGCCTTGCAGACTAGCGAAAAGGGAGCCAATGCGTCATTCGGTACAAGTTCGCGGAAGTCATTGGTCAGCAACGTACCCCAGCCGAACGAGACATTGGTTTGATCCGCGAACTGAGCGTGCAATTCGCGTATCTTGTCCACATCCAACCCGTCCGAGAAAATAACCCGCTTCTGCGTCGGGTCTTCGCCGCGTGATTTCCACCAGTCTATTGCGATTTTTGCGCCGGTTGCGGGGTCGCCGCTGTCAACGCGAATGCCGGTCCAGCCTGCCAGCCAGTCAGGCGCGCGGTCCAGAAACCCTTTGGTGCCATACGTGTCGGGCAGAATAATCCGCAGATTCCCATCATGTTCCTCGTGCCAGTCGCTGAGGACGTCATAGGGCGCTTGCGCAAGCGCGGCGTCGTCTTCGGCGAGCGCAGAATACACCATAGGTAGTTCATGTGCGTTGGTGCCAATAGCCTCAACTTCGCGTCGCATTGCGATCAGACAGTTGGACGTTCCGGTAAAGGACGAGCCCAAACCTTCAATCATGGCCTGCACACACCAGTCCTGCCAAAGGAAGGAATGCCGCCGCCGCGTGCCGAAATCCGCGATCCCAAGCCCCTCAATAGTGCGAAGCTGGGCTATCTTTTCCCATACGCGTGTCATTGCACGGGCATAGAGCACCTGTAGTTCGAACCGGCGCATATCGTTCAGAACCGCGCGTGAGCGTAATTCCATCAGTACGGCCAGCGCCGGGATCTCCCATAGCATGACCTCGTGCCACTTACCCTCAAAGGTCAGCTCATACTGATCACCCTTACGCTCCAGATGGTAAGGGGGCAGGCGCAGGTTCTCGAACCATTCCATGAAATCCGGGCGGAACATCTGACGCTTGCCGTAGAATGTATTGCCCCGCAACCACGTGCTTTCCCCACGACTCAGACTTAGCGAGCGGATGTGATCCAACTGCTCGCGCAGCTCGCCTTCATCGATCAAACGGGCCAATGGCACGTGATTCGACCGGTTGATCAGCGAAAACACCACATCGGTTTGGGGCTTATTTCGAAACACTGACTGGCACATCAGCAGTTTGTAGAAATCTGTGTCGATCAATGACCGGATAATCGGGTCAATCTTCCATTTATGATTGTAGACCCGCGTCGCGATATCGACCATGGGGACCTCCTGCAATTTCCGTTGTTAGATCAATCGGAGCACGAAATGGCAAGAGTCGCGGAATTGGGAACAATGCCCACGACAGAACACATTACGGGCTTATTGTGGGTTTCCTTCACGCTTTAGTGAGGGGTGGGGATGGAACTGAAGGTTGAAGTTAGTGAATGAGTCTCGAGTACGATTTTGACATTGTTGCAATAGCTCCGGATGAGGTTGATCCTGAGCATGGGCAAACATCGATAACTGGGCGGCCCCCGGTGCGGGCGCGGTTCAGGGATATCAAGACGGCAGACGCTTTGCGCGCTGCATCGCCCAAGATTCGCAGAATATTTCTGGAATCAGGATTTAGCCTGGACGAGTCGGATGGGCATCTTGCCCGAGGTTATTTTCGGCCAGAAGAGGCTGAAGATCGCCTCCTGATCCTAAAGCGGCTTTTTGCGAATGTCCGGAATATGGGTGTCCAGGGAGAGTATAGTGGTGAGTTCGATTTCCATCACTTCTTGGGTCATATCAGGACCGCAAAGCCCGGGACCGTGAACCGGAAAATGCCCGAGCGACCATTGCAAGCGCCACGCCCAAGACCAGCGCGCCCAAAGCGTCGCACGGTTTATGGGCGTATCGGTTTCGCGTTAGGTCTTGCCGTGATCCTGTTTGTGTTTCTGAAACTGCTGGCCGAGCATGGTGCCGCGCTTTGACCCTCAGGCCAGTGTCACACCTGCTGCGCGCATGGCCTGTTCTGCGACAGCCAAAGATCCGTCCATATCAATGGCGCGGCACAAGTTGCTTAAGACAGTGACATCAAACCCCAGCTGTGCCGCATCTACCGCCGAATAATGCACGCAGAAATCTGTCGCCAAACCGACCATGGTCAGATGCGTGATCCCGCGCGTCTCAAGATAGCCTTTTAGACCAGTGGGCGTGGAATGGTCGTTTTCGAAAAACGCGCTATAGCTATCGATAGCGCTGCGAAATCCCTTACGGATGATCAGATCGCCATCTGTTCGCAAATCCGGATGGAAGTTCGCGCCTGCGCTGCTCTGAACACAGTGATCGGGCCACAAGACCTGAGGGCCATAAGGCATGTCGATCATCTCGAACGGCGCTTTGCCAGTATGAGAACTGGCGAATGAAGAATGCCCCGCCGGGTGCCAATCCTGTGTCAGGATCACCGTATCGAACGTATCCATGATCGCATTGATCGGTGCGACGATCTCGTCCCCTCCGGCAACGGCAAGCGCGCCGCCGGGGCAGAAGTCATTTTGAACATCGATAACGAGCAGGGCGTGGGACATGCTGGCCTCCTAAAGTCGTGTTATCGGTATGGTGCGCAGCGGGTATCGTCAATGCGGTCTCTTGTGTGTTTTTGCCAAGGGCATTAGATCGCCCACATGTACACAATCGCTGCCCTCTATCATTTCACGCGTTTTCCCGACCCAGATGCGCTGCGCCCGGCTTTGCACGAGCTTTGCCGCGCGCAGTCGGTAAAAGGCACCCTGCTGCTGGCGCAAGAAGGGATCAATGGCACCATCGCCGGACCCCGCGCAGGTATCGATGCGGTTCTGGCGCATATCCGTGCGTTGCCAGGATGCAGTGATCTTGAGTGGAAAGAGGCGACCTCGGACCACCCGCCCTTCGGCAAGATGAAGGTGCGGTTGAAGAAAGAGATCGTGACTATGGGCCAGCCCGATGTCGATCCCCGCGCAAATGTCGGGAATTACGTCGAGCCTGAGGACTGGAACGCGCTGATCCGTTCGGATGATGTGGTGGTGATCGACACCCGCAACGATTACGAGGTGGCGATTGGCACGTTTGAGGGTTCAATAGACCCTAACACAACCAGTTTCCGCGATTTCCCGGCGTGGTGGGAACAGAACAAGGACCGCTTTCACAACAAACGCGTTGCGATGTTCTGCACCGGTGGCATCCGGTGCGAAAAATCCACCAATTATCTGCTGGGGCAAGGGGTCGAGGATGTCTATCACCTGAAGGGTGGCATCCTGAGGTATCTGGAAGAAACGCCACCCGAAGACAGCACTTGGCAGGGTGAGTGTTTTGTCTTCGACAACCGCGTCTCAGTTGGTCATGGTCTGGTCGAGGGGCCGCACAAGCTATGCCATGGTTGCCGTCGCCCGATCCTGCCCGAAGATGTGAAACGCCCTGAATACGAGCATGGCGTATCCTGCCATCGGTGTATCAATGAGACTTCAGAACAGGACAAGTCGCGGTTTCGCGAGCGGCAAAAGCAGATACAGCTGGCCCGCGCGCGGGGCGAGGAACATCTGGGCTCTGACTGAAATCAGCTTGCAGGCCGCGTTTGAAATCGGATGATTGTGCGCAAGCCCAACCGACGGAGCGCTCATGACCCACGAACCCAGAACCCTGGAAGAATGGAAATCAACTTTGCTGGCGGCGCTTGGGCTGGTCTTGGCAAGCTTTCTTGCGTGGTACGGTCTGTCGCGCCTGAACGAAGCTACTGCAGGCGACACCATTGGCACGCTTTCCTCGGTAGGCCTTCTAATCTGGATCGCCTCGCAGTCTTGGTACTACATGACCCAGGTGAAATCCCCCCGGAGGTTGTTGTTCCTGATGGGGGTGTCCTTCATTCAGGTCGTGCCATTCCTGTTCGCAGCCGTCTACGGCGCGTTTGGATATAACGATCATTGTGTGATCGGCGCTGAAGGGCCAGCCGATATTCTGTATTTCTCATACGTCACCTTCACAACGGTCGGATATGGGGACATGTCCCCAACTGGCTTTTGCCGTGGGCTGGCTGTGGCCGAGGCTGTGACGGGTTACATCCTGTTGGGCATGTTTGTGGCCGCCGCCGTCGCGCTATACGCGCGCAACCACGGCAAATAGAGCGATCTATTTATTATGATCGATCCAGCGCGACATCATTTGTTTGTCGCGGAAACATTCGGACGGGATCGGGCGGCGCTTGCTACGCGAGATACGTTCGGCAAAAGCAACCTGCTTACCTGTTGGGTAGTTTGCAAAGGGCGACGGATCATGCGGCTTATGGGCTGAAATCCAGTCCGACAGGGATTTGCGGTCACGCTGCGCCTCGACCGGAATCTCAAGCGCTGATTGTTGCGCGATGGCGCGGGCAAAGCGCATCTGCCGATCTGTAACTGGCAGCAGGTGATAGTCGTTTGTCGGGCCGCTCAGGGCGGAATTTCGCATGTTCTGGGCCATCGGGTAATCCTCTGACTGTGCAGAACATAAATAGAACATTAACCTTTCGTTTCAAGGGAAGACCCTTTGTATTAGGCGAGATCCTGCCAATTTGCGACTTGATTGACTGATCAGTCAATAATCGATAGTTCGATCCTCAACGTACGCGATCTCTTTGCCTAAAGAGATTTCTGAACACAAAGGGAACCGGCATGAAGTTTCAACCCAAGGCCAGCCACTTCATCAATGGCGAGTATGTCGAGGACACCAATGGCGCGCCCATCGACGTTATCTACCCCGCCACCGGAGAGGTCATCGCACGGCTGCATTCCGCCACGCCTGAGATTGTTGAAAAGGCTCTAAACAGTGCAAAATCGGCCCAAGCGGCCTGGGCTGCCCTATCGGGCACCGAGCGAGGCCGTGTGCTGCGACGCGCGGCCGACATCATGCGGGATCGCAATCGTGACTTATCGATTATCGAAACCCATGATACCGGCAAACCTCTGCAGGAAACGCTGGTGGCCGACGCTACCAGCGGCGCGGATGCGCTGGAGTATTTTGGCGGTCTGGCGGCCTCGCTGACCGGCGAACATATCCCTCTGGCAGACGGGGATTTTGTCTATACCGTCCGCGAGGCGCTGGGTGTTTGTGTGGGCATTGGGGCATGGAACTACCCGACGCAGATCGCTTGCTGGAAGGGTGCCCCGGCGTTGGCGTGCGGAAACACAATGATCTTCAAGCCTTCCGAGACTACTCCGCTGTCGGCATTGCAAGTAGCCGAGATTTTGATCGAGGCAGGTGCACCCAAAGGCGTCTATAACGTTGTTCAGGGCTACGGTGATGTAGGCGCCAGCCTGGTGACCGACCCCCGAGTGGCCAAGGTCTCGCTAACAGGGTCGGTTCCAACGGGTCGCAAGGTGTACGCTGCTGCCGCCGATGGCATGAAACATGTCACCATGGAATTGGGTGGCAAGTCCCCGATGATCGTGTTCGACGACGCCGACATCGAAAATGCCGTGTCAGGCGCCATTCTGGGAAATTTCTATTCCTCGGGACAGGTCTGTTCCAACGGCACTCGAGTTTTTGTGCAAAAGGGAATCAAGGAAGCGTTCCTTAAGCGCCTGTCTGAACGCCTTGCTACGGCGAAAATCGGCGACCCGATGGATGAAGAGGTCAACTTTGGCCCGATGGTCAGCGAAAACCAAATGAATATCGCGCTTGGCTATGTCGAAAAGGGGAGGGCCGAAGGCGCGCGGCTGATCTATGGCGGCGAACGGGTCCAAGGCGATGGTTTCTACATGCAGCCCACGGTTTTTGCCGATGTTAAGGACGATATGACAATCGCGCGCGAAGAGATTTTCGGCCCGGTGATGTCGGTGCTGGACTTCGACACCGAAGAAGAGGTTCTGGCCCGTGCCAATGACACCGAATTCGGTCTGGCCGCCGGCGTCTTCACCAACGACCTGACCCGCGCCCACCGCATCGTGGCAGGTTTTGAGGCGGGAACTTGCTATATCAACACTTATAACCTGGCCCCGGTAGAGGCACCGTTCGGCGGATCTAAGATGTCGGGTGTCGGTCGCGAGAACTCGAAACTGGCAATCAACCACTTCAGCGAGATGAAGACAGTCTACGTCTCGATGAATGATGTGGAGGCCCCATACTGAATAAATCCGGTTAAATAGTCTCTGTTCTTGACAGTTCACGTCGGGGGCAGAGCACATGCCGGTTCGTACATATGGCTAAATTCCTCAAGACGACTCGTCCGCAAACCGGAGATCAGCCTGTGAAAATTCACACCCGAGCTTTTGTGATCGGAGCAGTTTGATCCTTCATCAACTGGCCAAGTTTGGTTGGATTGACGTAGCGATGCTGGAAAGGGCGAGCTATCTTGGGGCCAACTCCAGACCATGTCCCCGGCACAATACGCAATGCCAATTGTAGCGGCTGTTTTGGCGGTGCATGTTCACATCTGGGCTGAACAAATCTCTGGGGCGGGTCTGCAGGATCCCGATGTGGCAACCGTAATGCCCTGGAATACGGTTTCAGAAAGTCTGAGTCACTCGGCCTGGTTTACCAAGGGCAGATGTGGTGATCGTAATTTCAGATAGAGTTGTCCAAGAACTAGCACACTTGAACGCGTGCGGTGGTCCTGAATGATCATTGAGCCAGCTGTAGATCTTCGACACGTTCACGGAGTTTACCGCCACTGTCCTATGGGCATCATGGATTGATGCATAGGAAGTCCAAAATGAATTCAACACCTTTGTTAGAGGCTGATTTTGGCGTCTATCAGCCTACAGGCCAAAGCAGTTACACTTGTCTCTGCAAGAACAGACTTCCAAGGTTCAGTTCGGGTCGATTGCGCGCACTGTCTCAAGCATTTCAGTGATCTGCGCGCGTGCGATGGTGCTGTCCTGTATTAGCATTGCGGCGTCCGACAATGGCTTGTCCGGCTGTCGCGCAACCGGCTTGATCAGGGATGTTCGGATGCGGGACAAATCGGTGAAGGTGTTTGACCTCTCTTCATCCGCACCGCCGGAGCCCGCCAACCAGTTGTATCGATCGGCCATCTCGTGCTTCCCGCCTGCCTGCAATGCGCGCGCGACGGCATCGAAATCCTGTGTTTGCATCATGGCCTGGGCGCGCAACTCTTGCGCGGTGTCCGAGGAATCGTCCGCGATTTCCAGCAGCGCCTGACGGGGACGGTTGTCCATCAGAGCCGCCTTTGCCCGAAGCCGAGCACGATCACGGCTGCGTTCCCGATCTTGCGGTCGGTTTGCCAGCGCGTAAGCCTGCGCTGAAAACCCAAGGTCAGCCAATCGCTCTGCCATGGACACGGCAGTTTCGACCGCCAGCGCGTTGCGTCGCCTGTCCTTCAATTCCATCACATGGCGCAGGAAAGTAATGTCGTCCGCCCGCTCCGCCAGCAATTGGAACACCTGATCTCGTGTCCTCTGCCATTCGTCGGAATCTGAGACATCCTCAAAACCGGCAAGAGCTCCGGTAAAATCCTGGGACAAAGCCATCGCCAAAGCGTGAGCACGCGCCAACATCGGGCCAAGTTCGGACTTCCGAAGCTCGCGCGCATAACTTGCAGCTAAATCGAGGTCGCGGGGCGAGACCGTACCCCGGTCCGACCACCGCTTTTCGATCAACCGCGCAAGTGCCAACGGCGCATCGGTCGCGGCATCGGGCGCCGATATGACCTCGGTCAACAGCGTTTCCGCGGTATCGGTATCCCCTGCAGCATCCGCGATTTTGGCTTGGGCAAAGGTTACATCAGCGGGTTCGTCCTCTAAGATCCGTTCGACCGCACGCAAGATCCGGCGCGATGCTTCAAGCCGGCCTGCCGAGACAAACATCTCGGCGATATCCGGGCCGAGATGTTGCCTGAGATGCCACGGCAGCCGACCAAAACTGCGTTCGATCGCTTTCACATGCGCATCGGATTGAAGTTTACCCTCACTCAAAAGCGCCCAGAGTGCGGCGGCACCATCACATCTTTGCTGCCCTGCCAAAGGGTTCGGCGTCGGTGCAGGCAACCCGTCCATCACTGATGCGATGGCCGCTAATCTGCGCTGCTCAACCGAGGTCTCCGACAACAAAGACAGGGCTTGGTGCGCTTCTACACCGAACCCGAAATACGTATAGAGCTTCGCCAAATCCATTGCATACGCCTGGTCGACACGATCGAATTCCTGAAATAACCCGACCCGCAATTCGGCCACATCCTCGGAAAATGATCGAGCGCCCGACCATGTCCCAAAACCCAGTTCGCTGTCCGTGATACATTCCGGTTTGCTATCAATCTGAGGAACTGCCAGATTGCCCAGCCCCGAAACCTCATCGAGCACCGAAGACAGTCGCAGATTTGGCACCAACTTTTCCGAAGATCGCAGCGGCCCAAAACTGGACGATTCCCTGCTTCCGACACCTGCCAGTTCAAGATCAACAACCTCTCGATCAGCGCTTTGCAATATACGTGATGCCAACTGCTCCTCAAAATTTCGTTGATTTAATTGCAGCAAAGGCAAGGCCAGTTCGGTGGCTGGAATATCAGTAGGTAAGGGTTTTTGGGCCGGGATACTCGCAGTCCTGGGAAGCGCCTCTGGCTCTACCGGGTCACTTGCAGGTGTACCCTGGTCGGGTGCGATATCTATGACCACCATAGTTTGGCGATGCAGAAATGCCGTTGCCACGCAGTCGCACCCAAATGTCATCTCCAACGCTGCACCTGGCCCGGCCTGTTGAAGCGATTGCAGACGGTTCCCCGACAGGCGGTCGAAGACAGATGCAGTGTTGAATGTCGCATTATCGATGCCAATGCTCAGCCGCGCGCCGTTCTCGACCGGATCCAACATCCAGCCGGTGCCAGAGGGGACCTGTACCACCAGACGCGTGTATCCCTCATGCTCGCCCGATCGCACGGTCAAAGCCTGTGCTGATGCGCTTGTGCCCCATGCGAGCAAGACCAAAGACAATGCGCGGATCATGCTGCAGCCTGCTTGAGTTCCTTAAGCGCGTCTTCAAGTTCCGAGAAACCGGGCCGGTTGTGGGTCGGTGTGTTCTGGCGGCCGACCTCAATACACATGGCCGCGTTGTGGTTGTGAAGATTAGCCACCAGAACCTCTTTGATGAGTTGGTAAAAGTGGTTGTCTTCTTCAACAACAGATTTCAGCTTGCCCGCGAAAGGACCCACCAATCCATAAGCCAGAAAAACCCCCAGAAACGTCCCAACCAACGCGCCGCCGATCAGCTTACCCAAAACTTCCGGTGGTTGGTCGATTGATCCCATCGTCTTGATCACACCCAAAACGGCGGCCACGATCCCCAGGGCGGGCAACCCGTCAGCAACGGTTTGCAGCGCGTGGCTTGAATGCATGGCATGGTGGAAGTTCGCCTCCATCCGCTTTTCCAGCACTTCTTCAACCTGGTGCGGGTCGTCATAGTTCATCGCCGCCGAGCGCATGGTGTCACAGATCAGGTCCACCGCTTCTTTGTCGGTTTGAATCTTGGGATATGCGGAAAATAGCGATGAGCTTCCTGGCTCTTCAATGTGCTGCTCTACCTCGACCGGGTTAGCGCGTGCGATCCGGATCAGAGAGAACAACAAGCATAACAGATCGCGATAATCCTCGGGCTTCCATTTGGGTCCTTTAAAAACTTTCGCGATATCCTTGGCGGTGTGTTTTACGCCGCCGATATCATTGCTGATCAGAAATGCGCCGACTGCGGCCCCTCCGATCATCATCATCTCGAAGGGCAGTGATTTCATAATGATTGCCATCTTACCGCCTGCGGCAAGGTAGCCGCCGAATACCATGACAAAGATGACGGCAATTCCGATGAGCCCGATCATGAAAGGTCTCCAGCGTTGAGGGTGCAGATAGATATGGCCATGAGGGTCATTCCTGTGGGGCACGTGCATTGCGCCCGGCCATGATCACGCTGATGGTGTAAGCAGCCTCGGGGCTGAGACCGGCCATAACTTCAGCGGCAGCTTCCGGTGGCATGCGAGACAGGAAGCCAGCGGCGAATACCGCGTCCATCGTTTCGAACAACGCGGCGGCATCTTTGGGCTTCATGCTCTGATACACGTCAGTCAGTTGTGTCAGATCGTTTTCGGCGGCCTTTTCGGCAATCGCCACCGTTTCACGCAGAGTGTTCTCGGCGTCCTCCAGCATGGTGAGCCGGGTTTCGATGGCCTGATCGGCAATGTCGAGCGCCCGTTCCCGGTCCAAAATCGTGCTTTCACGCTGGTTTAGAGTCTTTTCACGGCGCAATAGTTCCGTAAGCAGCAATTGTAGATCTGCCGCATTCGCCTCTTTGCGTTCACCACCGACCGGCGAGGCCATGTTTGGTGCTGCGCCGCGGGCAAGTGCAGGCCCGGCCTCAAGCCCGATGCGAATAATCGCAGAGCCGACCATCAGCAAAGAAATGACGGTCAGAACACCGCCGCGCGCTCGGCGATCAGGCGCTTTTGCCCGGTTGCGACTCATTTCGCTGCTCCGCCAGATGGAGCGGCGTGCCGAAAAAACATCAGGCCTTCTGGTTTCTTTGCGGGCGGCTCTGGTGGCGTGTCCGATGGCTCAGTCGAGACCTCAGTTGGTTCACCAGACGGATCGGATGCAGTTTTTTGTGCTTCGCCGGGCTGCTCAGACCTGTCCTCAGCAGGTGCGTCATCTGGCTGATCCATGGGAACGTCCTGCTCAGAGGGCTCTTCCTGAACGACATCGTGCATCGAGGCCATCATAAGCTCCAACCGTTGTGCGACGGTTTCTGCCCGTTCGGTCAGCGTCTGCAACGCGGTGCCGGAATCATCCGAAGCCTGACGCGCGCTATCCAGCGATTTTCGCAACTCTTCTGCTTGCGAGGACAGCACAGAAACGGCGCCACCCACACCCTTCTCAAGATCGGTAAACCGCTTCAGGCGTCGCGACAGAACGAAACAATACAGACCAGCCCCAAGAGCGCCCGCAACCAGCAGAATATCGGCAATCAACTCCACCATCGCCTCCTAATTCAGTACAAATTCCATGACCAGAACGTCACGCACGCGGCCTTCGCCAACGACGATCCCAATGCGTCGTAGCAGGTGTCCGCGGATCCTCATCAAAGCCAGAGAATCTTCCAGATCGGTTAACTCAAGGGCGCGCAAATAGCTGTTCAGAACGTCCATGATTCGCGGCTGCATCTTTTCAACCTCGGCGGCGTAGCCCGCATTCACTTCAAGCTGCGCGTGAAATTTTAAATGTCGCGAATCATCTGACTTGACCGAGATGATCACCGGCGGAAGATCGACAAATTTCACATCGGGAAGTGCCTTTACGGAAGCGTCTTCGCCTTTCTTTTTGGCCTCTTTCACCATCTCGGACCCACCTATGGGAAGCAGGCCGGATGCAGTTATGAAATAGCCACCAACACCGCCCGCGACAGCCAGAATCAGCCCAAGCAGAAGGCCTTTTTTCCCTGATTTTTTAGGGGCTTCCGCCTCATCTGCAGTTGCGTCGGTCATGCGGTCCTCATGAATCTGTTCGGCAACCGTCATAACCCCTCAGGGACTAACCGATTGTTAAGGGCAATCGTCCAAACAAGGGCAGAGCCGCACAGAATGTCGGTGAGTCGGAGGTAAGCGTGCAGCAGATCGGAACTGTCTGGGCTAGTTTGGACAGGCGCAAACAAATTATCGTGGCCGGTGCCGTGGCACTGGTGTTTCTGGGTGTGCTTGCGATGTCACGGATTGTGACAGTGCCGTCGATGACGCTGCTTTATGCGGGGCTCGAAAGCGGTGCAGCCGGGGATATCGTGCGGGCGCTGGACCAGCGTGGTGTGAACTATGAAATAAGGGGTGGCTCGATCTACGTCCCCGGCGTTCAGCGGGATGAGTTGCGGATGACTTTGGCCAGCGAGGGCCTGCCTGCGAACGGCAATCGCGGTTACGAACTGCTGGATTCGCTCAGCGGCTTTGGCACTACGTCGCAGATGTTTGATGCCGCCTATTGGCGCGCAAAAGAAGGAGAGCTGGCGCGCACGATTGTGGGCAGCCCGCATGTCAGCAAGGCCCGGGTGCACATCGCCAACAGCTCCTCCAACCCGTTTCAGCGCAGCATAGCACCAACCGCTTCGGTTTATCTGGTCCCGTCGGGTGCACCGATTAACGGAGATCAGGCAAAGGCGATCCGGTTTTTAGTGGCGTCGGCGGTTAGCGGGCTGGCACCGGAAAACGTCACTGTGATTGATTCAAACGGGGCCGTGATTGGCGCGCAGGACACGGCGGTGGCAGCCGATACTGCAGATGATAAGGCGCGCCAATTGCGTGAGAAAGTCCTGCGTCTGGTCGAAGCCCGGGTCGGGGCCGGCAACGCGGTGGTTGAGGTCAGCGTAGATACGGTGACCGAAACCGAGTCTATCCGGGAACGTCGCTTTGACCCCAAAGGCCGTGTTGCGATCAGCACGGATGTTGAAGAACGGTCGGACAGTGCGCGTAATCAGTCGGCGGATGTGACAGTGGCGTCGAATCTGCCGGATGGCGACGGGGCAGGAGGCGATGAATCCAATTCGAATGCCACTCAGACCCGCGAACGGGTGAATTATGAGGTGTCAGAGACCGAGTTGGAAGTTCATCGCGCGCCAGGTGCGATCAAACGTCTGACTGTCGCGGTGCTGGTCAATGGTGTTCGAGCGGCAGGTACAGATGGCGTCGAGATTTTTGAACCCATGCCGCAGCCCGAGCTTGATGCACTGCAAGAGCTTGTGGCTTCTGCGGTCGGGTTTGATGCTAAACGCGGCGACGTCATCACACTGAAATCGCTCGACTTGCCCATGGTTGAACCCCAGAGCGAGTTGGTGTCCGGGTCGATTTGGCAGAACATGCATATCGACGCTATGTCGCTAATCCAGATGGTGGTTTTGGCGCTGGTTTCCCTTGTTTTGGGTCTGTTTGTCATACGGCCAATTCTGACGAAATCTGCGGCATCGGCGCTGCTGCCAGCAGGTGCACCGGTCGAGGTCGCCCCAGCGCCTTCCCTGACCGGAGAAATTGCGACCGCAGATGCGCCGGACTTTGCACCGCTCGCGGATGCGGCGCAGCCGAATGTTCCGGCGATTGCCGCTGCGCGTGGGGAAGATCCTGTCGACCGTTTGCGCGCCATGATCGGCGACAAGCAGGAAGAGACGGTAGAGATCCTGCGCAGCTGGCTTGAAGAAGGCGAGGAGAAGGTGTGATGTCGATCGCTCATCTTCTTGAAGACTTCAACGCCTCTGCGGCTGGGGTGGCCGTACATCTACTGGATGAAGACGCACTGGAAGAACAGCGGCTTGCTGCATTTGAACAAGGCTATGGGGCGGGCTGGGAAGATGCGGTTCAGGCACAGGAACAGACTGGCACACAGCTAAGCTCCGATCTGTCGGCGACGTTATCCGACCTGTCCTTTACCTATCAAGAAGCATTGACCCGCATGACCCTGTCGCTGGAACCGATGTTCCAGAGCCTGGTTCAGACTATTCTGCCTGAGACGATCGAGCATGGCTTTGCGAAGCGATTGACCGAGCAGCTTTGCGACATGGCGCGTGAGCAGGTCGGCCAGCCACTGCAGCTGACTGTCCCGGCGGGCACCTGGGATCAGGTCGAGGCGATGCTGCCGCAGGATATCTCGCCGCGTCCCCAGGTCATCGAGGATGTCTCGCTCCAGCCGGGACAGGCGCGATTGCAGGTGGGGATCGCCCAACGCGAGGTGGACTGCGCTGCCTTGCTCTCATCCATTGCTGCAACGTTCGACGCATATCTGTTTGAAGCAAAAGAGGCTTTGTCAAATGAGTGATCCTCAACCACCGAAACCCGAAAAACCCAACCCGTTCGAGACTGTTCCGATCGAAGTCACCGTCTCGGTCGGGCGTGCGCGGCCTTTGATCCGTGACCTGTTGAGCATGGGCGAAAATGCCGTACTGACACTGGACAAGCGGATCGAGGATCCGGTTGACCTCTATGTCGGGGACCAATTGGTAGCGCGCGGTCTGTTGGAAGAGATGGAGGGCGACCAGTCCGGGCAACTGGCTGTACGGCTGACCGAAATCTCGGATCTGCAGAACGGGATCGGATGATGCGCTACCTTTTTTGGCTGGCATTTTTGCTGGTCATACCCTCCGGTGGCGCGGCGCAAGAACTGTCGCTGTCCCTGGGCGAGGGCGGGTCGATCTCGGCCCGGACCATCCAGTTGATTTTGCTGATCACGGTGCTCAGCCTGGCACCGGGACTGGCGATCATGATCACCTGTTTCCCGTTTTTGATCACGGTTTTGGCGATCCTGCGGCAAGGAATCGGCTTGCAGCAGTCACCACCAAACATGTTGATCGTCAGTTTGGCGCTGTTTCTGACCTATTTCGTCATGGAGCCGGTTTTTACCGAGGCGTGGGAGACAGGGATTCAGCCGATGGTCGAGGAAACGCTTGACGTAGAGCCTGCGCTGGAACGCGCGCTGGTGCCGTTTCGCAGTTTTATGGCAGCGCGTATTGATGCCGACACGTTTCAGGCCATGGCAGACCTGCGCCCGGATGGTGCTGCGATTCAACTATCGCCCGAGGCCCCGTTAGCCGTGCTGATGCCGTCCTTCATGTTGTCGGAAATCGCGCGGGCCTTTCAGATCGGGTTCCTGATTTTCCTGCCTTTCCTGATAATCGATCTCGTTGTCGCAGCGGTTTTGATGTCGATGGGAATGATGATGGTGCCTCCGGCTACGGTCTCGCTGCCGTTCAAATTGGCGTTTTTCGTCATCGCTGATGGCTGGGCCTTGATCGCCAGCGCCTTGGTGCGCAGCTATGCGCCATGACTATTGCCGTGTGATCTGTAGTCGGGCGCGCAGACCCTGATCTCCGGCCTCGAAACTCAGCGTTCCGCCATGTTGTTCGGCAACGGTGCTGACAATTGTCAGGCCCAATCCGAACCCGTCCGAAGATCCGATGTTTGATCCGCGCTGGAACGGTGCCAGTAGCGCCTCGATATCCGCGACCGATAGGTCGGTGCCCTTGTCTTCGACGATGATCGTGGCGGTCTGAGCATCAGTTTCCAGTTCAACCTCGGCGTGACGACCGTATTTCAGGGCATTATCGATCAGATTGGACAAAGCTCGTTTCAATGCGATGGGCTGACCCGTCACCAGGATGCGCCGCGTTTCCGGCAGCGACGCATGCCCACGGCGTGACATGAAAACAGACGACGCGCTTTCGACGGCAACGGGATCAACGGCTTTCAACGACACAGGCCGGTCCATGTCCTGATAATCGGCCACAAGCGATTCAACCAGCGAGGTCAACGATATCTGGCGCGGTTCCTCGACGCTGAGTTCCGATCGCGTGTAAGTAAGCACGCTTTCTATCATGCCGGTCATCTGGTCCACGTCGGCCTCGAGCTTTTCGCGCAACTCGCCATCGGGAATCAGCGCCGCACGCAGCCGGACGCGGGTTGCAGGTGTCCCCAGATCGTGGCTGACACCCGACAGTACAATGGCGCGTTTCTCAAGCTGCGCACGTTCGGCATCGAGGTGATCATTCACCGCAGTCACGATATCGCGCAGCTCTTCGGGCCCGTCCGCGTCATAGCTTTGCGGCCCGCCGCGACGTCGGCGGTCACCAAGTGCCTGAGCAAAGCGTGCGAAACTGTCAGAAACATTCCCGACCGAGGTCAGAAGCACCGCCAAGGACACAATTCCCAGCAATATCGCGGGCAAACGCAGATCAACCGGCGCAGCCTTACAGCCCCAGATTTCGGTGCCGTCGACTTGCTGCCAGACTCCGCGCCCGAATTGCGCGATCAGGATAGGTTCGCTGCAATATGTGGCCAACAGACGGGTCAGGTTCCCCATCTTCTCGGGGCCGGTCTGATCGCTGCCAGATACGATGTCTGAAACCGGATAGACCAGTCGATCCGATAACACCGCAAGCGTCAATTCGCGGCCACTCAGGGGGGCTGAACTGTCGGTCAGGATCGACAGATTGGTGACAAAGCGGCGATCCGCAAAGCCGGGCATTTGCTGGAACGCTCCCCTATCAGCAAGCGCGGCTGCCTCGGTTGACAATGGGGTGATCAACAGGCCGGGTGGCGGCGCCATCCCTGTTCGCAAATCTTCGTATATGGTGAAACCAGCAACAAATGCTGCGGTCTGATACCGGTTCCAAGCCTGTGCCGAGGTGAACCACATCCCGGCAGCCACCAGCCCCGCGACAAAGGCGGACAGGGTCCAGAGCCACCCAAAACTGCGCAGGCGCAGGGTCATGCGTCCTCATCCACCATAACGTCCGCGGTAAACAGATAGCCAACACCGCGCTCGGTGCGCAGCATCTGGGGGTCTTTCGGGTTGGCCTCGATTTTCGACCGCAACCGCCCCACCAGCATATCTATGGCACGGCCTTGCGCCTCGGGCTTGTCGGCCTCACCGGTTACATCCAGTGCGGCGGCGATCTCATAACGGGTCAGCGGAATATGCGGGTTCGCCAGCAAAACCTTCAGCAGAGCGGTCTCCCGTTGGGACAGGGAAACCAGATAGCCTTCGGGCGAATGTACCTCGTCCCGTTTGCCGTCAAAGACCCAGCCGTCAAAGTGAAAGGTGCGCGTGCGGCGGCGGTATGCCAGCGAAGGCGTGCGTCGGGCGCGTTGCATCACCGCACGGACGCGGGCTAGCAACAGTTGCGGGTTGAATGGTTTGGCGATGTAATCGTCTGCTCCAACCTCATATCCTGCCATGCGCTGATGATCCGCCGACAGGGCCGATACCAGAATGATCGGTACATCCTGTTCGGCCCGCAACCGGGCACAGATCTCGACGCCGTTTTCATCGCCCAGCATCACGTCCAACAGGATCAGGTCGATCCGCCCCGAGGTTAGATGCGTGCGTATTTCACTTTCGGAACTGGCAGGCAGAGCAATATACCCGTTCTGCTGAAAGAACTGGGTCATCATCGACCGCATCTCCGAATCGTCGTCCACCACCAGGAGCCGGGGAATGCCCACTCTGTTTCTCCTCCTTAGGGTTCTCCGTCGCCGCCAATTGTAACGAATGGAAACGGATTCAAGGCCAACGTAACACGGGGTAACAAAAGCGGTGAAAATTTCCACCTTGTCAGGATATTGCACTGCATTCTGCGTTGCCATGCAGCAATTCGTTAGCGCTATATCGCGTATGGCCGCCCTTGGGGTGGCACCGAATTCTCAGGGAGGAGAACAAAAAATGAAGCGTTTTGCATTTGCCACCGTGTCGACCTTGGCCGTTGTGGCCGGGTCGGCTGTTGTGGCTGAACCAAAGGCCGAAGTTCTGCACTGGTGGACGTCCGGTGGTGAGGCGAAATCGGTCGCGGTTCTGCAGGAAGAGTTCGCCTCGAACGGCGGCACATGGACCGATATGCCGGTCGCAGGTGGCGGCGGCGATGCGGCCATGACTGCGCTGCGGGCCCGGGTTCTTGCCGGTAACGCGCCGACTGCTGTACAGCTGAAAGGACCTGCCATTCAGGAATGGTATGAAGAAGGCGTTTTGGCTGACATTTCATCCGTGGCAGAAGCCGAAGGCTGGGCCGATGTCCTGCCAGCATCGATTGCAGGCCACATGATGTGCGAAGGTACGTGGTGCGCAGCACCCGTGAACGTGCACCGCATCGACTGGATCTGGGCCAATGCTGACGTTCTGGCCGCCAACGACATTGAAATGCCCACAACATGGGAAGAGTTCAACGCCGCTGCCGAAAAACTGCAGGCTGCCGGAGTGATCCCGTTGGCCCATGGTGGCCAGTCGTGGCAGGACGCCACCGTGTTCGAAGCGGTAGCTCTGGGTCTGGGTGGCCCCGAATTCTATCAAAAAGCCTTTGTTGATCTGGACCCCGAGACGCTGACCTCGGACACCATGGTGCAGGTCTTTGATCAGATGCGCACCCTGCGCGGTTATGTGGACGAAAACTTCTCAGGCCGCGACTGGAACCTTGCCACCGCCATGGTGATGAATGGCGAAGCAGCCTTCCAAATCATGGGTGACTGGGCCAAGGGCGAATTCCTGGCGGCTGGCAAGAAGCCCGGCGAAGACTTCCTGTGTGCCTCGACCCCCGGCGACGGATATCTGTACAACGTCGACAGCTTCGCCATGTTCGAAGTGGAAGGTGACGACAACCGCGCTGGTCAGGAATTGCTGGCCAAGCTGATCGTCGCGCCGAAATTCCAGGAAGTGTTCAACCTGAACAAGGGCTCGATCCCTGCGCGGACTGATGTGGCGCTGGATGCGTTCGACATCTGCGCGCAAATCTCGGCCGAAGACATGGGTTCTACCTCGGCAGGCGGTTCGCTGCTGCCGTCTTATGCCCATGGCATGGCGCTGCGCGGGTCGCAGGCCGGTGCGATTACGGATGTTGTGACCGCACATTTCAACTCGGATATGTCCTCGGCTGACGCGGTTCAGCAACTGGCGGACGCGGTAGCAAACAGCTACTGATCCAATACGCTCTGCCCCCTATAGTGAGGGGCAGAGCATCTTTCCCCGGAGGCTAAAATGTCCGAATGGCTGGAAAACCACCTGCCCAAGGTGGTGCTGGCACCGTCGTTCATCGCCGTATTGATCTTTGTCTACGGATTTATCGGATGGACCGCATGGGTGTCGCTAACCCGATCGAAACTACTGCCGAAATACGAGATCAAAGGCTTCATTCAGTACGAACGCCTGTTCGACTCTCCCCGCTGGGATACGGCGATCAACAACCTTTATATCTTTGGTGCGCTGTTCATCGTGATCGCGATGGTACTGGGCCTGTTGCTGGCCATCCTGCTGGATCAGAAGATCCGCGTCGAAGGCGCGATCCGGACGATCTACTTGTACCCGATGGCGTTGTCGATGATCGTGACAGGTACGGCGTGGAAGTGGATTTTGAACCCGGGCCTGGGCATCGAATCCATGGTGCAGGGCTGGGGCTTTCCGAATTTCGAATTCGACTGGCTGGTGAACCCTGACTATGCGATCTACACTATCGTGATCGCCGCGATCTGGCAGAGTTCCGGCTTCGTCATGGCGTTGTTTTTGGCCGGTTTGCGTTCGGTCGATGGCGAGATCATCAAGGCCGCACAGGTCGATGGTATCCCCACGTGGCGCATCTATACGGCGATCATCATCCCTTCGATGGCCCCGATTTTCCTGTCTGCTTTCATCGTGCTGGCGCACCTCGCAATCAAAAGCTTCGACCTTGTCATCGCCCTGACTGGTGGCGGTCCGGGCTACGCAACCGATCTGCCCGCTACTTACATGTACGCCATGGCCTTTTCGCGCGGCGATATTGGTCAAGCGGCCTCGTCCGCGATGATCATGATGCTGGTCGTCTTTGCCATCGTGGTTCCCTATCTTTACTCAGAGCTGAGGGCGAAAAATGACTGATCTGTCGATGCCCCAAACCGAAACCCGCACCCAGAGCGCCACTGGCAAGATTGCCCTGCGTTGGCTGCTATACGTCCTGCTGGGCCTCTTCGCGCTGTATTACCTGATGCCGCTGTTCGTGATGTTGACCACATCGCTGAAGAGCCTTGAGGAAATACGCACAGGCTCGTTGATCTCACTGCCACGCGAAGTCAGCTTTGACGCCTGGAAAACTGCATGGTCCGGCGCTTGCACCGGTATCCAGTGCGAAGGTCTGCGGCCTTATTTCTGGAACTCGGTCCTGATCGCGGTGCCTGCGGTGGCCATCTCGACCCTTCTGGGAGCGCTGAATGGCTACGTCGTGGCGCAGTGGCGGTTCAAAGGCGCGAATATCATCTTCTCGCTGATGCTGTTTGGCTGCTTCATCCCGTTCCAGGTGGTGCTGCTGCCGATGGCGCGTCTGCTGGGCATGATGGGGATTGCCGGAACCATTCCGGGCCTGATCTTCGTCCACGTGATCTACGGGCTGGGCTTCACCACGCTGTTCTTCCGCAACTACTATGTCACCATTCCGGCTGAGCTGACCAAAGCAGCGCGCGTTGATGGGGCCGGGTTCATGCGGATCTTCTGGTCGATCTTCCTGCCGCTGTCGCTGCCCATCATCGTGGTGACTGTGATTTGGCAGTTCACGCAAATCTGGAACGACTTCCTGTTTGGCGTATCGTTCAGCCAGGCGGGAACACAGCCCGTGACCGTGGCGCTCAACAACATCGTAAACTCCACCACCGGCGTCAAAGAATACAACGTCGACATGGCTGCCGCGATCATCGCGGGGCTGCCGACGCTGCTCGTCTATGTCGTTGCCGGTAAGTATTTCATCCGCGGCCTGACCGCCGGCTCAGTGAAGGGATAAGACCCATGGCTCCCATCCTTGATATTAACAATCTGTACAAGAATTACGGCGCGACCGAGATTCTGAAAGACATCAACATCTCGATCGAACCGGGCGACTTCCTGGTGCTGGTTGGCCCCTCGGGCTGCGGTAAATCCACCTTGTTGAACTGTATTGCAGGGCTTGAGGAGATCACCGGTGGCACCTTGTCAATCGGCGGAAACGATATGACCCACGTCAGCCCCAAGGACCGCGACATCGCGATGGTGTTCCAGTCTTACGCATTGTACCCGACCATGTCGGTGGCCAAGAACATCACCTTTGGCATGAAGGTGCGTGGGGTCGATCAGGCAACGCAGGAGGCCAAGTTGAAAGAGGTCGCCTCGCTGCTTCAGATCGAACCTTTGCTGAACCGCCGCCCCAGCCAATTGTCGGGTGGTCAGCGCCAGCGGGTCGCGATGGGCCGGGCACTGGTGCGCGATCCCAAGCTGTTCCTGTTTGACGAGCCGCTATCGAACCTGGACGCCAAGCTGCGGGTCGAGATGCGGACCGAGATTAAGAAGCTGCACCAGACGCTGGATGCCTCGATCGTCTACGTGACCCACGACCAGATCGAGGCGATGACGCTGGCCACCAAGATCGTAGTCCTGAAAGGCGGAGTCGTTCAGCAGATCGGTACTCCGGCTGAGATCTACAACAACCCGGCCAACCTGTTTGTGGCGGATTTCATGGGCTCACCTGCGATGAACCTGATCCCGGCACAGGCATCGAACAATGGCTCGGGGACGCAAATCTCGATCGCGCGCGAATCCGGTGAAACGCTGGTTCTGAACGATGCACGCGACTTGTCTCTGCCGCAGGATGTCATCCTTGGTCTACGCCCTGAAGATATCGCCGAGGCGGGGTTCCGCGCTGGCGCAGGCGTGCAGGAAGCCGCCTGCATGGTCGATATGGTCGAACCCGCAGGGGCAGATACCTATGTGGTGTCGGAATTGGGTGGCAAGCAGGTCACGGCGCGGCTGCATGCTGAAACCAGCGCGCAGGCCGGTCAATTGCTGAACTTGGCGTTCGACATGAGCAAGGTGTCCTACTTTGCCAAGGAAACGGGTGAACGGCTGAATTAAGTTGCCGTTGGCCCGCACCAACCCGGGGTGGGCCATAGCAATCACGGTCGGTTTTGGCCGGTTAATTTGAAATATGCTATCTTGGGACGTAGCGAAGGGAGGCGCGCTATGTCCGATCCGTATTCCGATCTGGCCGGGCAGGATATCTCGGTCCAAGAGCGTATCGCCGAAGCTATGGAAGCGCGGTGTCTGGAGCCGGCGCAGAAAGAGATCAGGGATAGCTATCTAAGTGATCTGATTGTCCCTGAGGGCGGGTTCGCGGTTGAGCTGGGTTCAGGCACCGGGCACATCACGCAAGAGCTGCTGTCAGTTGGCGGGGTGGAGCGCGCGCTCGGCATTGAGCCCTCACCGGTTATGGTCAAACGTGCGAGAAACGGCTTCGCCAGCGAGAGCAATCTTGTTTTTGAAACCGGCGATGCAAAGGCAACCAGGCTTGAAGATAGCTCAGCAGACCTTGTTCTGGCGCATACACTGTTGTGCCATGTACCCGGCCCCGACGATGTGGTTTCCGAGGCCTTTCGGATACTGAAACCGGGCGGGATATTCGCGATTTGCGATGGGGACTACGATACCGCCACAGCGCAGATTGCCGATTTTGATCCTCTGGATCAACTCATTCGGTTCATGATCAATCAGAACGTCACAAACCTTTGGATCATGCGCCAGATTGGCGGTGTACTCTCTCAGGCAGGTTTTGAGCTGGGCCGTCGCCGGGGACACGGTTATGTAGCCGAAGGAGAGGCGACTTACTTTCTGACCGTTATCGACCGTGGTGCGGATCGAATGGCTGAGACCGGGTTGTTGGCGCCTGAAACGGCACAGGCGCTGAAATCCGAGGCCCGGGCGCGTGTGTCTGCAAACACGTTTTTTGGCTACATGTCTTATGTCAGCCAGATCGCGCGCAAGCCTGCAACCTGAACAAAAAAGCCACCGCGCGAACGGGTCGAGCGGTGGCCGGCGTAGGGTAATACCTCTGATCAGCCAGTCTTTTTCAGATCTTTGATCAGGCGATTCAGGTCGCCGCCGCGCGCATCCAGCATTGCGCCAATCTCTGTGCGCTCGGTCAGCAACAAATTTACACCTTCGATGAACATGTTGTAGAACTTGCCACGGCCCGATTTGTCGGACACCAGGAATGTCACTTCGAACGGGGATGAGCCGCGCAATTTGACCGAGGTTCTGACCTCGTATCCGGTCTTGATCTTGCGCGCGTTACGCACGGTGACCTCACCGCCGATGAACTCGCGGAACCGGCGACCATATTTGCGCGAAATGTAGCCTTCGAACGCTTTGGTGAACTGACGCAGCTGTGCGGATGAGGCTGTGCGTGCATCCGCCCCCAGCGCATAGCGGGCCATGATCGGCACATCACCGTATTGCACAAAGATCTTTTGAAAATCACGTAGCATGGCGTTTTCGGATTTACCCGAGTCAATGATACGCGTGATATCGGCCACAACGCTGTTGACCAGCTGTTTGGCCTGCGCTTCGGTCAGCGCGAACGCGGGCAGAGGCAATGCGGCAACTGTCATCCCGGTCAGGGCGGTGGCCACAAAACGGCGTCGGTTCAACAGGTTATTCGGCATAGGGGTCCTCGTACGGGTCAAGATAGGGGTCTCTGACAGGGTCGGTCCCGGTGGTGGCGTAGGGATCGTCATACAGACCCAGATAGGCGTCTTCATCATCCCTTGCCAGTTCAAAGCGGCGATTTTGCAGGTAGATCGTGCGCGCTTGCGCGTAACTGTCTGCACTTTCGTACAGAATCGAATCAACTGTATCCGAGAACCGACCGCGATCTCCCATCCGCCGCACGACCTCGGCATAAACACCGATATTGTCGACCGGGCGGGTCGGGCTAAAGTTGATCGGATTCGAGAACAGGTTGACCACAACGCCGACCGCATCGCGCGCAGTGGACGGGCCATAGAAGGGCAGTTCCACATAAGCACCTTCGCCCACGCCCCAGACATGCAGGGTTTCGCCGAAATCAGTATCAACAGGCGGCAGGTTCAGCTCATCCGCCGGGGCTGACAGGCCAAAGCCGCCCACGGTCGAGTTGATCAGAAAGCGCAGCAGCGCATTGCCGGACTGTTTCAGATTGCCTTGCAGCAGATAGTCCAGCGCCTGCCCGGGCATCGTCAGGTTTTCGGCAAAGTGATTGAAACTGGTAACCATCGGATCTGGTACGATCTTCACATAGCCTTTCGAGGCCGGTCGGAACAGGAATCGGTCCACACCCAGATTGAACTTGTGAATGCCCCGATTGGTCCCTTCATAGGGGTCAAAAATCTCACCCCGCGCCGCTGCGTCCTGAGGCTGCGTCGCGCATGCCGATAGGACCGTCAGGATGGCGAATATGATCAGGTGCTTCAGACGAATGTAACTTGGCACTGTCTTCGTTACTCCGAAAATTGCCCAGCGGTATCCGGGCCTTCAATCAATACAGCCTTTGCACCCTTGGTGGCGCAATTGGTCTCACATAGAGGTTTCGCGCAGGATTTGAAACAACAACTCGCGTTTACCTCAGCCGATGGGGCGACGTAAAGTGACACGAATTCAACACTTCCTGAATAAGAGAAGACCTGCCCAGTTTGCAGGCAATGGGAAAAATCCCGCTTTCACGCTTTCGGAAACAGGTTTTCCCGGTTAGCGTCCGCGCGGAATCACTATGAGATGAGGATAATCCACATGAGCATCGCAGCAAAACTGGACAGCCTGGGTGTCAGCCTGTCGGACGCACCTGCTCCGGCAGCGAACTACGTTCCTTTCGTGCGCATCGGCAACATTGTCTACGTGTCGGGCCAGATCTCCAAGGCGGATGATCTGATCACTGGCAAGCTCGGTGATGATATGGATGTTGAGGCAGGCGCCGCTGCAGCCAAAGTCTGCGCCATCAACCTGTTGGCTCAGGTCAAAGCGGCTTGTGGTGGCGATATCGACAAGCTGGTGCGCGTGATCAAGCTGACCGGTTTTGTAAACTCGACCGCTGATTTCACAGAACAGCCGAAGGTGATCAACGGGGCCTCCGACTTCCTGGTCGAAGCGCTGGGCGATGCCGGTCGTCATTCGCGCTCGGCCGTCAGCGCAGCCTCATTGCCTTTGGGTGTTGCCGTCGAAATCGAGGGTATTTTCGAGGTTCAATGAAACCGTCCCTTCCGTCTGAGTTCCTGCAGCGCCCGATAGCACATCGCGCGCTGCATGACATTTCTGATCAGCGGCCCGAGAATAGCCGGGCCGCCATTCGTGCCGCAATTGACGCCGGTTATGGGGTCGAGATTGATCTGCAACGCACCCGTGACAATCGGGCCATGGTGTTTCACGACTATGACATGACACGTCTGACCGGGCAGCCCGGACCGATCCAACAGATCACCGAGACACAAGCGCGGGCCCAGACGCTTCTGCATTCTGCCGGTGAAGGTATCCCCTCGCTGGAAGAGGTGCTGGCCATTGTTGCAGGACGGGTGCCCTTGCTCATCGAGTTGAAGGATCAAGATGGTGCAATGGGCCCCGATATCGGTGCTTTGGAAGCAGATGTTGTAAGCGCACTGAAAGACTATGAAGGCCCGGTCGCGCTGATGTCGTTCAACCCGCATTCAGTCGCAGAGATTGCACGCCTTACGCCACATTTGCCGCGCGGTCTCGTTACCAGTTCTTACGAGCCCAAGGTCGAGCTTCTGCCGCAAGCCGTCTGCGATCATCTGCGCAACATCCCGGATTTCGACCGCGTTGGAGCCAGCTTTATCAGCCATGAAGTCATCGATCTTGACCGCCCCCGGGTCGCTGAGTTGAAGGCACAGGGTGTGCCGATCCTGTGCTGGACCGTGCGCTCGCTTGAACAAGAAGCAGAGGCACGCAAGGTTGCCGATAATGTTACGTTCGAAGGCTATCTGGCCGAACATCCCGCTTGATCCCGGCGCGCGCGATCACAGATAAAGGTGCAGCGCGGAGGGGATATGGATCAGGCACAGATTGAGGTTCGGGTTCTGACATCGGTCTCGCAGATTTCCGCGAGCGACTGGGACAGTTGCGCCTGCCCCGAGGTTGCCGATGGCGGGCGACCGTTTGATCCGTTCACGACACATCGGTTTTTGCTTGCCCTGGAAGAAAGCGGCTCGGTCGGGCGCGGTACTGGCTGGCAGCCGCAA
This sequence comes from Ruegeria sp. H9, assembly GCF_056532915.1. Taxonomy (NCBI): domain Bacteria; kingdom Pseudomonadati; phylum Pseudomonadota; class Alphaproteobacteria; order Rhodobacterales; family Roseobacteraceae; genus Ruegeria; species Ruegeria sp. H9. Next base: position 93,760 of record NZ_JBQFNX010000001.1, read on the forward strand.
TACCTGACAGCCTATCTGGACGGGATGCTGATTGCGGCAGCCCCGATGTTTGCCAAGTCGCACTCCCAAGGTGAATACATCTTCGACCATAGCTGGGCTCATGCCTATGAAAGCGCGGGCGGGCGATATTATCCCAAGCTGCAGATCGCGGTGCCCTTCACACCCGCGACTGGCAGGCGTTTTTTGGTGCGACCCGGCTACGATGCTGTCGGGATCTCGGCGCTGGTGCAAGGAGCGGTGCAACTGGCCGTCGAGAATCGAATTTCCTCGCTGCACGCTACTTTCTGCACCGAGGCCGAAGCGCTGGCAGGTGAGCAGATGGGCCTGATGGTCCGCCACTCGCAGCAGTTTCACTGGCTCAATGATGATTACGCCGATTTTGACGAGTTTCTGGCTGCGCTGTCCTCGCGCAAACGCAAGAATATCAAGAAGGAACGCACGCAGGCCTGTGATTTCGGTGGGCAGATTCGAACAATCACCGGCGATGATCTGCGACCCGAGCATTGGGACGCGTTCTGGCGGTTCTATCAGGATACCGGCGCGCGAAAATGGGGCTCGCCCTACCTGACGCGACAATTCTTTGATATCGCTCAGGAAACCATGACGGATGACATCGCTTTGGTGCTGGCCGAACGCAATGGATACCCCGTCGCCGGTGCGTTAAATTTTGTCGGGCGGGAAACGCTGTATGGCCGGTATTGGGGCTGTGTCGAACATCACCCCTGCCTGCATTTCGAACTGTGCTATTATAGGGCGATCGACTTTGCCATTGCGGAAGGTCTGGCGCGGGTTGAGGCCGGTGCGCAGGGCGAGCACAAGCTGGCGCGCGGCTATCTGCCAACCCGCACGCATAGCTTGCACTGGGTTGGCGATCCGGGTTTTGCTGATGCGGTTCAGAAATATCTGGACGCCGAGTCCCACGCAGTGGGAGAAGAGATCGAGATTCTGACGGATTTTGGTCCGTTCAGGAAATCGAACCCGGAGGAACAGCAATGACCGAACTTCTGTCAACCGAGACCCGCGGCCCGCTGCTGGACCCGCTGTTCAGAAATGGCTGGACCATGGTCGAAGACCGCGATGCGATCACCAAGACCTTCATCTTCGATAGTTTTGTCGCCGCCTTTGGCTGGATGACGCAGGTGGCGATCTGGGCCGAGAAATGGAACCACCACCCCGAATGGTCGAATGTCTACCGCACGGTCGAGGTGGTCCTGTCGACCCATGATGTTGGCGGTCTGTCTGCACAAGACGCCAAGCTGGCGCGTAAGATGGACAGCCTGCTAACGGTCTCCGCGTGAACCCGTCCCACCGGCCAGCAATGTTGCCGTTCCCAGCTGCTTGAATTCTGCCGGGGTGATCGTGCCGTCGCTGACATTGATATTGCCCGGAATTCTGATCGTACGGGTGCCGACGGACCGCACGCTGCGGGCCGACGGATTGATGTCGAGACACCGATTTTCATAACAGGTCAGACCGCTGGTATTGATCTGAATCTGCACCTGACCATCAGGGCCGCTGATCACCGGGGATTGCTGTACGTCACATGCGGCCAAAACCACCAGGCTACCGAGGCAGATCCATTTATTCATGACACGCTCCTGCCAACCAAGTTGGCGTTTAATCTAAGAGACCGTTGCCATCCTTATCCGCAGCGTCAAAATCGTTCTGCATCTGGCTGACATACTCTGCCTTTGAGATAAGACTGTCGCCATCCCGGTCAACGGCTTCGAACTGTTTGATATCCAAGAACGGTTTTGCTTCGCTCAGGCCCAGAGTGCCGTTCTTGTCTTCGTCCATTGCCTGAAATGCATAGTCCGAGAAGGCGTTGAATTCGTCCTTGGACAGGAAGCCGTCATTGTTGGTGTCGATGTTATTCAACTCGGCCTCGTGCAGTTCTGCGACAGTCTCGGCGTTTGCAGCAGCAGCCATCAGGAATGCGGTGGTGATAATCAATACTCGTTTCATCTCAAATCTCCTCAGCACGCGTAACGTTCGCCAGACACGCCACCCGCAGCGGCGCCCGCCGCCGTCAGGATGGTCTTGCCTGAACCACCGCCAAATTGATTGCCGATCACTCCACCGATCAGGGCGCCGCCTATGGTACCACTCAGGCAGGCGATCTCGTGCTGTCGCGCAGCCTGTTGTTGGGGTGTGGGTGCAGGTCCGCACGCCGCCAGGGCCCCGGCGGTGCCAAGAAACAATGTAAGAAATTTCAGTCGCATCAATGAACTCCCTAGTTGTATGGGCCAAGTATTGGCGCATCGGGGCGTTGCATCAAGTTAAATGCGTTTCACGTGGCCCCGGTCAAACCGGGGCCGACAGGGATCAGATACTATCAAGCAGGCCTTCACCAGCCGAGACCTCACAGACACCGGGGTTTTCTTCCAGATTCATCGCCACAACCTTGCCGTCTTCAACCAGCATTGCATAGCGTTTGGAGCGTGCAATCAGGCCTACGGGCGGGGCGTCGAAATCCATGCCGATGGCCTTGGTAAACTCGGACGCTGCATCGGCCAGCATGGTCAGCCCGGCCGCTGTTGCACCGGTGCTTTCTCCCCAGGCGCCCATCACGAAAGGGTCGTTGACCGAGATACAGATGATTTCTTCTACACCCTTGGCATCGAACTGGTCCTTGGTCCGCATGAAGCTTGGTACATGAGCGGTTGTGCAGGTTCCGGTGAACGCACCGGGTACAGCGAAGATCACAACCTTGCGCCCTTTGGTCTTGTCTGAAATCCGAACCTCCTCGGGGCCTTCGGCACCCATCTGGATCAGCGTGGCCTCGGGCAGCATGTCACCTGTTGCAATCATTTTTACGCTCCTGTCATTTGGATTTGCAGAGTCGGGCTTTGCCGCAATATAGGTGGTCGAAACAAAGTAACCACGTGAATTCTGCAGGGTGAGCGAAACATGAGCCATATTGTCGTGATCGGGGCAGGGCAGGCCGGTGCTTCTTTGGTAGCACGGCTGCGCAAGGACGGGTTCGAAGGTGACATCACCCTGATCGGAGCCGAGCCGCATTTGCCCTACCAACGCCCGCCCTTGTCCAAGGCCTATCTGCTGGGCGAGATGGAGCTGGAGCGCCTGTTCCTGCGGCCCGAGAGCTTCTATGCCGAAAACAACATCACCCTACGGTTGGGTCAACGTGTGACGGCGATTGATCCAAAGGCCAAGACGGTGATCCTCGGCGATGAGGTGATCACCTATGATGAACTGGCGCTGACCACTGGTTCCGACCCACGCCGCCTGCCCGCAGCGATCGGGGGCGATCTTGAGGGTGTCCATGTGGTGCGAGATCTCGCCCATATCGACGAGATGGAACCTCGGGTATCGGATGGCGCCCGCGCGCTGATCGTTGGTGGCGGCTATATCGGGCTTGAAGCCGCCGCCGTTTGTGCCAAGCGCGGGGTCAGGGTGACATTGGTCGAGATGGCCGACCGCATCCTTCAGCGTGTCGCGGCCAAAGAGACAAGCGACTACTTTCGCACGCTGCACACCGAATACGGGGCCGACATTCGTGAGGGCGTCGGGTTGGATCGTCTGGTTGGTGAAAGTGGCAAGGTGACGGGCGCCGTCCTGACCGATGGCACCCAACTTGAGGTGGATTTTGTTGTCGTCGGCGTCGGCATCGCGCCGTCGACTCAACTGGCTGAAATGGCCGGGTTAGAGCTGGATAACGGCATCAAGACCGACGCCCATGGCCGCACCTCAGATCCGTCGATATGGGCGGCGGGCGATTGCGCGTCGTTCCCGCATGGCGAAGGCCGTATCCGCCTGGAAAGCGTGCCAAACGCGATCGATCAGGCCGAAATCGTGGCCCAGAACATGCTGGGCGCAGCTAAGGATTACACCGCAACACCTTGGTTCTGGTCCGATCAGTATGACGTCAAGCTGCAGATCGCCGGGCTGAATACCGGCTATGACCGTGTGGTGACTCGCAAGGGTGAGGGCGCGACGGTGTCCTTCTGGTACTACAAGGGAGATCAGCTGATCGCGGTCGACGCGATGAATGACCCGCGCGCCTATATGGTTGGCAAACGCCTGATTGATGCGGGCAAGACCGCTGATCCGGCTGTTGTTGCCGACCCAGAAGCGGACCTGAAACCGCTGCTCAAAGCGTGAGGATCATCGCCGGAGACTTCCGGGGCCGGGCTCTGACTTCGGTTGGCAAAGGCGATGCCGGTGCGCATCTTCGCCCGACCACTGACCGGGTAAGGGAAAGCCTGTTCAACGTTTTAAATCATCAGATCGACTTCGACGGCTTGCAGGTTCTCGACCTGTTTGCGGGCACCGGTGCATTGGGACTTGAAGCGCTGTCTCGCGGCGCGTCCCACGTCACGTTTGTCGATGATGGGAGGGTCGCGCAGGGTCTGATCCGCAAGAATATCGCCCTGACCGGAAGCGCCAGCCAGACCACTTTGATCCGGCGGGATGCGACCCGTTTGGGCGAAAACCCGGGCACTGTTTGTGATCTGGTTTTTCTGGATCCGCCTTACGGAAAAGCTCTGGGTCAAAGGGCACTGGCCGCGGCTACCCAAGGTGGTTGGTTGTCTGATGACGCTCTGATCGTCTGGGAAGAAAGCACCCCCATGCTCGCGCCCGAGGGCTTCACGCTGCACGACGCGCGGAAATATGGCGACACGCATATCTCGCTGATGTGGCGCACAGGGGGCTGAGATGCACGATCTGGTTATCTTTGATTGCGACGGCGTTCTGGTCGATAGCGAGGTTTTGTCCAATCAGGTCATGGTCGACAATCTCGCTGGCCATGGTCTGCACTTGTCCTTAGCCGAATGCATGTCCCTGTTTGTCGGCGGCACCATGACCGGTGTGCGCGACAAGGCGCGCGAGCTGGGGGCTGATCTGCCGGATGACTGGACTGATCAAATCTATGCGGAAATCTACGAGACGCTGAAAGCAGGCACGCCTCTGGTCGCGGGTATCCGTGAATTGCTGACGCAACTGGATGCAAGCGACATTCCCTATTGTGTCGCCTCAAATGGGCGGCCTGAGAAAATGAAGATTACTTTGGGCCAGAATGGTCTTTGGGAGCGTTTTCAAGATGTGATGTTTTCGGCGCAGGTGCTTGGAACGGGCAAGCCCGACCCGACCCTGTTCCTGACCGCTGCCCAGCATTTCGGCGCAACGGTGCCGGTTGTGATCGAAGACAGCGAAAACGGTGTCACCGCAGCAATGCGCGCCAATATGCGCTGCCTGGGCTATGCGGCCCATGATGATGGTGCGCGATTGGAAGAACTAGGGGCCGAAGTGTTCTCCGACATGTTACATGCGCCCAAGCTTTTGGGACTTTGAGCCATAAACGTGTTATGCTTGGTCCATGGACCGCGCTATCACACCTCCGCTCTGGGCTTTTTCGAAAGACGCCGACACCACAACTGGGCCTCCGCCCAAACCGATGCGCGCGCCGGTGTTCATTCACGACGCGGTCATCCCGTGGCGGGATGAAACCTTGCTGCTGAAGCTATTACGCGATCAGGCGACCGATCAGGACGAATAGGTCGGGTGATATTTGCCGCCCGGTGACAAGGTGAAAATCTCAACCCCATCTGCGGTCACACCGACCGAATGCTCGAACTGCGCCGACAGCGATTTGTCGCGGGTCACGGCAGTCCAGTCATCGGACAGAGTCTTGGTTTCGGGACGCCCCAGATTGACCATCGGCTCGATGGTAAAGAACATGCCCTCTTCCAACACAGCTCCGGTACCCGGACGACCATAGTGCAGGACATTTGGTGGCGCGTGGAACACCCGGCCCAGACCGTGGCCGCAGAAATCGCGTACAACGCTCATCCGATGCGCCTCGACATAGGCCTGAATGGCGTGGCCGATATCGCCGAAGGTATTGCCCGGCTTGACCATCTCGATACCTTTGAACAGTGCGTCGTGGGTCACCTGAATCAGCCGTTCGGCCTTGCGCGGCAATTTACCCGCCACATACATGCGCGACGTATCACCGAACCAGCCATCAACGATGACGGTCACGTCGATATTCAGAATGTCGCCATCCTTCAGCTTTTTGTCACCTGGAATGCCGTGACACACCACGTGGTTCACGCTGATGCAGCTGGCGTGCTGATAACCCTTGTAGCCAATGGTTGCCGATTCCGCACCTGCATCCTCGACCATCTGAGTGATCAGCCCGTCAATCGCACCGGTGGTCTGGCCGACAAAAACATGTTCAGCAATGTCATCCAATATCCGCGCAGCCAGCGCCCCTGCCGCATGCATGCCGGCAAAGTCACTCTGTTCATAGATGCGGATACCGTCTTTGGTCAGACGGCCACGATGTTCTTTCATCGGTGCGGGACTCCAAATATTTCACGCAGCACTTCTTTTACGCTGCTTGTGCAGAAAGTACCAGAGGGCTCGGTTTTCAACTAGTAAATAGGGTCTATCAAAGAAGTTTCTAGCCCGCGCCCCATTGCCGAGCGGGCTCAACCCAGACGCCTTCGGGCGTGATCCGAGTTCCAACGACAAAGCGTTCAACCCCAATCGCTGCCTCAAACGCCGCCGCATAGGCTGGGTCAATATCATCGGCCAGTGCAAACCGATCGCAATCGGTCCTTTGCACCAGATAAAGCATGATCGCCCGATGGCCCTGTACGGCCATCTTTGCCAGTTCGCCCAAATGTTTGGTGCCGCGTGCGGTGACGCTGTCGGGAAACTCGGCGAGGCCCGCTTGGCGTGAGAGGGTGACGCTTTTGACCTCGACATAAGCATCGGGTAGGCCCGGCCCGGTCAGTAGGAAATCGATACGGCTGTTTTCACCGTATTTGACCTCGGGGCGCACGGTTTCATAGGCGGCCAGCTCGGGGATTTCACGCGCCTCGAGCGCCACCCGAAGCGCCTTGTTGGGGACTGATGTGTCGACCCCTGTGAAATGCCCGTTCTCATGATCGACCAGCCGCCAGCCGTATTTCAGCTTTTTCTTCGGATCGTCGTTGGGCTCCAGCCAGATTTTCTCACCCGGTTCTGCCAGCCCCATCATTGAGCCCGGATTGGCGCAATGGGCTGTCACCTCGCGCCCGTCTTCCAGCCTGCAGTCTGCCAGAAAGCGTTTGTAGCGGCGGATCAGTCGAGCGGGGACAAGGGGGGTTTCAAATCGCATGGCCAAGGGCCTATACCTGCCCTAACGGTCGATCAAGAGGGAGGGCGCGTCATGGCCAATCCAACCGCTGCAATGTTGGTGATCGGGGATGAGATCCTTTCGGGCCGCACCCGCGATGCCAATATGCATTATCTGGCTGGAGAGCTGACCAAACACGGCATTGACCTGAAAGAGGTGCGCATTGTCAGCGATGATGCACCCGCGATTGAGGCAGCCGTAAGGGCGCTATCAGAGGCCCATGACCATGTGTTTACCAGTGGTGGTATTGGTCCGACCCATGACGACATCACCGCTGACTGCATCGCCCGTGCCTTTGGCGTGCATATCGATGTTCGCGACGACGCGCGTGCATTGCTTGAGGCGCATTACGAGAAATCCGGGCTGGAGCTGAACGACGCTCGCCTGCGCATGGCGCGTATTCCGGAAGGGGCCGAATTGATCGACAACCCGGTCTCGACCGCGCCCGGCTTTACCATCAACAACGTCCATGTCATGGCCGGGGTGCCTTTGGTTTTTCAGGCCATGGTTGCGAGTGTTCTGCCTTCGCTCATCGGAGGTAGCCCGCTTTTGTCGCAGACGCTGCGTGTGGATCGGGGTGAAGGCGATATTGCAGCAACTTTGGCCGCACTGGCCAAAGACTTCGGCGATCTTTCGATCGGCTGTTATCCGTTTCAGACGAATGGCGTCTTCGGAGCCAACGTCGTCGTGCGCGGCACCGAGGGTGGACGGATCGATGCCGCCATGACCCGCCTTGCGAAAGAGATCGAGCTTTGAATCCCGATTGGGCCGCTGTTGTCGATGGCACATGGCCTGCCGCCGACTATCAAACGCAAGGCCCATTTCGACTGCGGCAAGGACAGGGCGGAGGTTCACGCGTTTCTGCCGCCAATCGCACCGGGGACGTCACCAGCGCCGATATCGATGCGGCCGAAAGCGCCATGCAGGTGATGGGTCAAAAACGCATCTTCTGCCTGCGGCCCGGAGATGAGGCGCTGGATGCAATGCTTGCGCAACGCGGCTACGACATCCTTGATCCGGTTAATATCTATTCCTGCCCGGCGCAGCAGTTGACCGATATCCCGATCCCGCGCGTGACTGTTTTCAACATCTGGGAACCGCTGGCCATCATGCGTGAGATCTGGGCGCAGGGCGGTATCGGCCCCGAACGGATTGCGATCATGTACCGGGCACCGGGCCCAAAGACCGGCCTTTTGTTGCGCCACAGCGATCAGCCCGCAGGAACCGGCTTCGTGGCGATCCATGAAGGTATCGCGATGGTTCACGCGCTGGAAATCCTACCGGATCACCGCCGCAAGGGGTTGGGCCAGTGGGCCATGCGCGCCGCGGCCTTTTGGGCGCTGGACAATGGCGCGCAGACGCTTAGCGTGATCTGTACCAAGGCGAACGCGGGGGCCAATGGCCTCTACCACTCGCTTGGGATGAAGATCGTCGGAGAATACCACTATCGCCAGCGCGTCTGAGGAGGACGAATTGACCAAACAGGACATGCCCACTGCCCTGGATCTGCCAATGGTGGACCCACTACCGTCAGAGACGCAGAAATACTTTGATATCTGTGTTGAGAAACTGGGAATGGTGCCGAATGTCCTGCGCGCCTATGCCTTCGATATCGACAAGCTGAATGCCTTCACTTCGATGTATAATGATCTGATGCTGGCCGATAGCGGGCTGACCAAGCTGGAACGCGAGATGATTGCGGTCGTGGTGTCCTCGATCAACAAATGCTTCTACTGCCTCGTGGCTCATGGCGCTGCGGTGCGGCAGCTTTCGGGCGATCCGCAGCTGGGTGAGATGCTGGTCATGAACTACCGCGTCGCCAAATTGGACGCGCGCCAACGTGCAATGCTGGATTTCGCAGCCAAGATGACCACCGCCAGCACCACAATCGAAGAGCCCGATCGCCAGCTTTTACGTGATGTCGGGTTTTCGGATCGCGATATCTGGGACATTGCCAATGTCACTGGTTTCTTCAATATGACCAACCGCGTGGCCAGTGCCACTGCCATGGTCCCGAACCCCGAGTATCACGCACAGTTCCGATGATCCGTTTCCTGTTCCTTAGCCTCCTTTTGGCCGTGCCTGTGCAGGCGCAGGAACTGACGTTGCCCGCCAGCGCCCGGCAGATTTCGGATCGCACCAGTGCATTGGACAGCTACGACCTGCCAACCGGCGTGTTTGCCGACGGCGCAGTTCCATCCCGCACTGTCGAAGGGCGTGTCGAGCGGCTAACATGGCGTCTGCAGGCCGGGTCTAGCACGACGCTGCAAATTCTTGCACCGCTTCGGGATCAGCTTCAGGCGCAAGGTTTCGAGATCACGTTTGAATGCGAGGCACGCAATTGTGGAGGGTTCGATTTCCGCTTTGGCACCGAAGTGGTGCCGACGCCTGACATGTATGTGGCGATCCACGATTACCGTTTTCTATCCGCCTCCCGCGGTGACGAAGTGCTGAGCCTGCTGGTCAGCCGCAACCCGCCGGATGGCTATGTGCAGATGATCCGGGTAACCCCGCAAGGTACGCAGCCTGCGCAGCCACTTGTGATCGAGGAAACCGTTGAGGGCCCTGCCGGGTTGCTAAACGATCTCAGCAGTACCGGACATGTCATCCTTGATGACCTGCACTTTCGCACCGGCGAAGTCGCGCTGGGCGAAGGGCCGTTTGCCTCGCTTGCGCTGCTTGCGGGATATCTGGCCGACAATCCTTCGACCCGTTTGGCGCTGGTAGGGCACACGGATGATACGGGCGCATTGCAGGCCAATATTGCGGTCAGCACCAAACGGGCGGAAGCCGTGCGTGCGCGCCTGATCGAAGCGCACGGTGTTGCCGCCGACCGGATCGAGGCGCAGGGCGTAGGCTATCTTGCGCCCATCACCTCTAACGCTACGCCCGAGGGCCGCGATCTCAATCGCCGGGTCGAGGCGGTGTTGCTGGTCAACTAACAGGCGCGAGCACCGCGGACGCCCTGTGTCCCCCTTGCCCTGATGGCGCGGCCTGATGCACACTTGCAGCTAATCGGTGCGTCTGTCTTGCCATCAGGCCTGTTGGCAGGCAGTCCCACCAGTCACCATGCTTTGGGAGGAATGCGTCATGGCATCCAAAACCGAAGATACCACTCCGCCGGATAACACGGTCCCACAGCAATCCATGCCCGAGGTTAACAGGCTGACGGCCGAGGATATTACCGCATCGCTGAAGGCCGGGTTTTCCGACTTCCTCGCACACCCGGTCATGAGCGGCTTTTTCGGCCTGTTCTACGCAGTTTTCGGCATCCTGTTCGTTTGGTGCCTGGTCGGGCTTGGCAATATCTGGATGATCATTCCTGCCGCCGTAGGCTTTCCGCTGGTTGCCCCATTTGCGGCCGCCGGGCTTTATGAAATGTCCCGCCGGTTGCAGAAAGGGGAAAGCTTCGGTTGGTCCGAAATCCTCAGCGTCATGGCACATCAGCGCAAACGCGAAATGGGTTGGATGGCCTTTGTCACCCTGTTCATTTTCTGGGTATGGACCTACCAAATCCGCCTTTGGCTGGCGATCATCCTGCAAAAGGCGTCCTTCTCGGATTTCGAAGGGTTCATGAACACCATCTTCTTCACATCGCAAGGCTGGATCTTTCTAGCGGTCGGCACCTGTATCGGCGCTTTTTTGTCGGCGGTCCTGTTCTCGGTGACTGTGGTGGCCATGCCCATGCTTCTGGATCGGGAAACCAACTTTGTTTCCGCCATGCTCACTTCCATTCGCGTGGTCGCTGAAAGCCCGGTGGTAATGCTCAGTTGGGCGGCGATCATCTCGGTTACCATGCTGTTGTCGCTGGTTCCGGCGTTTCTGGGGCTGATTTTCACGCTGCCGATCCTGGGCCACACCACGTGGCACCTGTATCAGCGGGCCGTATCACCAGAGACTAACTGATGCATCGCTAGACAAAAAAAGACCCGTGCCATTCAGCACGGGCCGTTTAGGTGCCACAGGGAGAATTCTACCAATCCATCGGACCCTTTTCAGCAAAGGACTCGACAAGAAAATCAATGAACGCCCGCACCTTGGGCTGGGTGAACCGGCCCGGCGGGTAGACCGCATAGACGCCCTGAACCTCATCCGGTAGCGATGGCATGGCGTCTACCACCTCGCCCGATTTCAGTGCTTCGGCATATAGATAGCTGGGCAGATGCGCGATCCCAAGCCCCGAGATCGCGGCGTTCAGAAGCGACTGCCCATCATTTACGCTCAGCCAGCCAGCAGTGCGGACCTGACGCTTCTCGCCCGAAGGCGCCGTCAGCTTCCACACGCTGCCCGAGGATTGGCTGGAGTAATGCAGCAGTTTGTGTTCGTTCAGATCGTCGATCTTCTGCGGGCGTCCGAACTGCTCGATATATCTCGGCGACGCGACCATGCGTTTCACTGTTTCGGTCAGCTTACGGGCGCGCAGCGTGCTGTCTTCCAGCTCGCCAATGCGCACGGCCACGTCAAAGCCTTCGGAAATCAGCTCAACATAGCGGTTGTTCAGAACCATGTTCACGGTGATGTCCGGATAGGCCGACAGGAAGTCCGACAGGACCGGCGACAGGTGATTGACGCCAAAATCTGTCGCCACAGAGATCCGCAGCAGACCAGAAGGCGCAGACTGCATCGAAGTCACCAGCGCATCCGCTTCGCCTGCGTCGTTCAGCACGCGACGGGCGCGATCATAATAGGCCAACCCGATCTCGGTTGGCGAAACCCGGCGCGTTGTCCGGTTCAAAAGCCTTGCCCCCAACCGCGCCTCGAGGCTCGAGACGTGTTTAGACACGGCTGATTTGGAGATGCCCATTTTCTTGGCCGCGTCGGTGAAACCACCCTGGTCCACCACGTTGGAAAAGGCCTCCATTTCAGTTAGTCGATCCATTCTCGTTCCCCAGGTCTTCCGTTCGTTGTCTCTTTATCGCGATCAATCTGGGCAAGAACTGGGCAGACATGGGATAATATCAGGGTTTTGAATCGGATCGTTTGCAACTAGGAAACGCCCGGGCCTATATGCCGCGGACCATGCCTTTCGATACAAAACCCCGTTTTCTGGACTTTTTTCCAATCGTGCTATGATGAGAATGGCATTTTTGTGACCACGGAGGAGACTATGAAAGCCCTATTTGCTGTCATTACCCTGTGTCTGACCGCCAGCCTTGCGTGGGCCGGAGGGGAAACACCATCGAATCCAGATGCGAAGGTCTATTTCGTCAACCTGTCTGACGGTGACACCGTGCAATCACCTGTGACCGTAGTCTTTGGCCTCAGCGGCATGGGCGTTGCCCCCGCTGGAACCGAGAAGGAAAATACAGGGCACCATCACCTCCTGATTGATCGCCCACCACTTGGGCAGGGAGAAGACGGTGCGGACGAACTGTCATACGGTCTGCCCGCAGACGACAATCACATTCATTTCGGTGGCGGTCAGACCGAGGTGACTTTGGAATTTGCTCCGGGTGAGCATACTTTGCAGCTGGTGCTTGGGGATGCAGGCCACGTCCCTCATGCGACGCCCATTGTGTCCGAGGTGATTACGATCACTGTAGAGTAACAATTCACCTTCGCCGCAAAACACGATTATGCGTCGGCAGGCAGCAGGAATATATCGCGCGCAAGCTGCATGTTGAGACGTTCCGCAGAATACCATTGGTTGAGTACTGACTTGGCCATCAGGTCGGAATTTTCCTGTGCGAAACTCTTAAAGTCAGTAGCTTGCGTGTTGGCCAGCCGCTCTGCGATCAGGCTCATGAATGCGTAGGTGATTGTCAGATTGAACTTGTCCGGTGCGCCTGCGTTCGCTGCTAACGTGCGAATTCCCTTGGCGTAGATCGCTGCGGCATCGATGAAATCATACTTGCGTAGCAGGTCATAAGCGACTTGCACATGTTCGGCGTGTCCGAACGTTGCGTTGTCGATTGCGTGTGCTTCAAATGCGATGGTGACGTCGGCGTATCGCGATGCGCTCATTCTTCATCCTCCTTGAAACGGTGGCTGTCTTCAGCTGTCCAATCGAAGTCGTAGACACTTTTGAGTTGTTTGATCTTCTTCAGCGTCTCTTCAGAGAAGGCTGGCTTGTTCTCAAAGCTGTGCAGCGCGATGCCCTCAATCAGGTCGCCAAGGGTCATGTCCAGCGATTCTGCCAGCCCTTTGAGAACTTTCAGAAGCCGCTTCTCGATTCGAATTCCTGTTTGGGTGCGTTCTATTTTCTGACTCATGTGGTACATATGTATATTGATAACAATTGAGTCAAGGAAAACGAAAAAAGCCGCCTCTTCCGGGGCGGCTTTCTCCAGCGCACTGGCATTACAACGTCAGAACGCTGCCGCCAGACGTGTGCCCTGATTGATCGCACGTTTGGCGTCCAGCTCAGCTGCCACATCTGCGCCACCAATCACATGCGGGGTCATTCCACGTTCGATCAGCTCATCCGCCAGCGACCGGTCCGAGACTTGCCCGGCACATAGGACGATCGACTCGGCTGCGATGACGGTTGGATCATCGCGGGTTTCGCCAAAGCTGACATGCAGGCCGTCCTCGTCGATGCGCTCATAATTCACACCACCAACGAAACTGACGTCCTTCATCTTTAATGTCGCGCGGTGGATCCAGCCCGTTGTCTTTCCCAGCCCCTTGCCGTGACGCTGTGCCTTGCGCTGCAGCAGCGTGACCTGCCGTGCTGGTGCTTCGGGCTGCGGGCCCTCGGGGGCCAGGCCCGAGCGGTGTTCTGCGGGGTCGGTCACGCCCCATTCCTTCATCCACAATGGAAGGTCCGTGGTTGGGCTGTGACCGTCTTCCAGCAGGAATTCGGAGACATCGAACCCGATGCCTCCAGCCCCGATCACGGCGACGGTGCTGCCGACCTCGGCCTTGTCGCGCAGCACGTCGATGTAGCTGAGCACATTGTCCCGATCCTGGCCGGGAATCTGTGGATCACGAGGAGTGACACCGGTGGCGATGACCACCTCATCATAACCGATCAGATCATCTGCGCTGACTTCGCGGTTCAGTTCGACCGTCACGCCTAGGTCGTCCATCATGGTGCGATACCAGTCGACCAGTCCCCAGAACTCTTCTTTCCCTGGCACCTGTTTGGCCATGTTCAACTGCCCGCCTATCTCGGCGGCGCGATCAAACAGGGTTACATCATGGCCGCGCTGGGCAGCTGTCATCGCGGTGGACAAACCTGCAGGGCCAGCGCCGACAACGGCCACTGTCTTGCGTGTCTCGGCCTTGCCGATCACCAATTCGGTCTCATGACAGGCGCGCGGATTGACCAGGCATGAGGTCAGCTTGCCGCTGAAAGTGTGGTCCAGACAGGCCTGATTGCATGCGATACACGGCGCGATCTTCGCGGCCTCATCCGCAATCGCCTTGTTCACGAAATCCGCGTCGGCCAGCATGGGCCGCGCCAGAGACACCATATCGGCGCAACCGGTCGATAGAACTTCTTCGGCAACCTCAGGCGTGTTGATCCGGTTCGAGGTGATCACCGGGATGCCGACCTTACCCATCAGCTTCTTGGTAACCCACGCAAACGCTGCACGGGGAACGCTGGTAGCAATCGTCGGAATCCGCGCCTCATGCCAACCGATACCGGTGTTGATGATCGTTGCCCCGGCCTGCTCAATCCGCTGCGCAAGTTCAACGACTTCGTCATGGGTCGACCCATTGGGCACAAGATCAATCATCGAAAGGCGATAGATGATGATGAAATCGCTCCCCACGGCTTCCCGCGTGCGGCGCACCACCTCGATAGGCAGACGCATCCTGTTCTCGTATGACCCACCCCAGCGATCCTCGCGCTTGTTGGTGTGGGTCACGAGGAACTGGTTCAGGAAATACCCCTCGGAGCCCATGATCTCGACCCCGTCATAGCCCGCCTTCTGGGCCAGAACAGCCGCGTTGACGATGTCGCTGATTTGCTTCTCGATACCCTCTTCGTCCAACTCATGCGGCGGAAACGGAGAAATTGGGGATTTCACCGGGCTGGGGGCCACGCATTTCGGACCATAGGCATAGCGCCCCGCATGCAGAATCTGCATCGCGATCTTGCCGCCTGCCTCATGCACACGTTTGGTCACAATGGAATGGTTCGCCACCTCTTCATCATTGGTCATCATCGAGGCCCCGGGCAGCACCGAGCCCTCAAGGTTCGGGCCAATCCCACCCGTCACCATCAAAGCAACACCACCGCGCGCGCGATCCGCGTAGAACTCGGCGACACGGATCCAGTCGCCGGTCTCTTCCAGACCGGTATGCATCGAGCCCATCAGCACGCGGTTCTTCAACGTGGTAAAACCCAGATCCAGCGGGGCCAACATGTTTGGGTACGCAGTCATGGCAAACTCTCCCTCCCGACTTTGACCGTCAGATTGACCTTCGCGTCACCTTTGTCACGCGAAACCTAACGTCATTCCCTTTGCCTTTACTGCGGCGCTTGCTAGAGACGCAGCAAAGCTTAATCACGAGGCCGCGCATGACCCCTGATGAAATCGCCAAACTGCCCTATCGCCCCTGCGTGGGACTGATGTTGATGAATGCCGAGGGTCTGATCTTTGTCGGTCAGCGCAATGATCGCCACAAGGACGCCTGGCAGATGCCTCAGGGCGGCGTGGACAAGGGCGAAGACCCTTGCGATGCGGCCCTGCGCGAGCTTTGGGAAGAAACTGGAGTGACCGCTGATCTTGTGGAAATCATCGCCGAGACCGACGGCTGGCTGCCCTATGACCTACCGCATGACATTGTGCCGAAAATCTGGAAGGGCCGGTATCGCGGGCAGGAGCAGAAATGGTACCTGATGCGGTTTCTGGGCCGGGATGATCAGATCGACATCGCCACCGAGCACCCCGAGTTCACCCATTGGAAATGGCAGACCACGACGCGGCTGGTCGATGAGATCGTGCCGTTCAAAAAGGACGTCTACCAGCAGGTGCTTTCTGCGTTTCAGCCGCATCTCGGGTAGTTCGGGTTAGGAACCAAGCGCCGTAATCACCGCTTTGGCCAGCGGCAGCGGGGAATAACCGGTATCGGACGGTGTAAGCCCCAATCGCACGATCACCAGATCACGCGAAGGGAATATCCCGACCGATTGCCCATCGTGTCCGGCCATCCAGACCGCATCTTCGAACGGGGGTTCTCCACCCGGCACGTCGCGCCACAAGTGACCTTTGGCATATGCCCCGCCCGAGACAGCAACCGGTTCGAACATCCAGTCAGTGAACCCTTCGGGCAGAATTTGCTGCCCGTCCCATGTGCCGCCCTGCAGCAGGAATTGCCCATATCGTGCCCAATCCCGCGCTGTGGCGTACATATAGCTTGAGCCGACAAAGGTGTCAGAAACATCAGTTTCAAGTATGGCCGAGGTCATGCCCAGTGGCAGCAGGAGTGCGCGCTGCGGATAGGACAAGCTGTCATCTTTGACCTGATCCTGCCAGACCCGCGCCAAGACGGTGGATGTGCCCGACGAATAGTTGAATTCAGTATTTGGCTCAGCCTCGGCCTCAAGCGAAGTGACAAACCCCGCCATGTCGTCGCTCAGATATAACATCCGAGTCACGTCCGAGACGTCACCATAGCCTTCGTTCCATCGCAGGCCGCTGGACATGGTCAACATATCCTCGACGGTAATGTGTTGCCGGTTGTCCTCTGCCCAATCGGGAAATGAGTCGACCAGTGTATCCGTCAAATTCATCTGACCGGATTTTATCAGCGTTCCAATCAATCCAGAGGTTATGGTTTTGGTCATTGACCAGCCCAGAAGAGGGGTATTTTCGTCGAATCCATCCGCATAAGCCTCACCAATGATCCGGCCATCATGCACCACAACTACGGCGCGGAAGCCCTCTCCCAGAATGGTCGGGTCCGACAGAACCATTGCCAATTTGGAGTTCTGCGCTGGGGCCACTGTGGTGCCTTCCGGCCAAAGTGCATCAGACAGCGCGGGCAGAGTGTTTAGCTGGGCGTTGACCGGTTGGGCCTCATGCGTATTCGCACATCCAAGCCCCTCGCGATATTGGCTGGTCGCAGGGGCGAAGATCCCGAGTAGCTTTGCAGATACTGATTGCGCCTCGGGGTCTACCGAGACCGAGACGTGTTTCAGCAACGGATGCCCGGGCGCCTGCACATCAACCGCCAGTACCTCCTGCGCATCCCGCCCGGCGATGAACACGTTAGAACAGACGATCTTGGCCGAATAGTTGGTCCCGACTCGCAACAGGTCGGGCGGAGAGATCAGCAGGTACCCAACGCCGGCCACAAGCCCCAACGCCAATGTTCCTGCGGTGATCCTGAGTGCTCTGCCCAACATGAATTGGCTCCCCCCTTACATCCAAAAAAAGGGTAGCCATCCCGAAATGTGACGCACCAGCGTTACGTTGCGTTTCGCGGGATCAGAGCAATCCCTCAGCCCGCAGCAATTCCTGCATATTCGCCTCGGGCCGGGGGCCGATATGGCTGATGACTTCGCGTGCGCAGACGTTGCCAATTTTTGCGCAGGTCTCGTAATCGCGGCCCGTCGCCATGCCGAACAGGAATCCGGCGGCGAATTGATCGCCCGCGCCGGTCGCGTCCACCGGTACGACCTTTTCAACCGGTACATCGATGCGCGCGTTGCCGTTCAGAACAGTCACCCCGTCGCCCGACCGGGTGCAAACGACCAGAGGGCAAATCTCGGCCGTTTTCGCCAGCGCCTCCTCAAGATCGTCGGTTTCGAACAGCGATTTGATCTCGGCCTCGTTGCCGATTACAAAATCCAGCTCATTCTCGATCAGCAGCAGGAAATCGACCCGGTGCCGTTCTACACAGAACGGGTCAGAAATGGCGATGCCCGCCTTGCCGCCACCCTTATGGCAGTTGCGCGCGGCTTCAAGGAACGCGGCTTTGCCCTTTTCCTTGTCGAACAGATAGCCCTCGAGGAACATGATCTGGCTGTTGCCCGCGACGTCTTCCGAGACATCCCGAGAAGACAGCTCGGACGAAATACCCAGATAGGTGTTCATCGACCGCTCGCCATCTGGTGAGACAAAGATCATTGAACGCGAGGTCGGCAGCTCGCCCCCCGGCACCGGCGGGTTCACGAAATCCACCCCGTCTTCGTTCATCGCATCCGCATAGAACCGCCCCAGCGCATCATCATGCACCCGCCCGATAAACGCCGAATCCAGACCCAGCGCACCCGCACCCGCAATGGTATTGGCAACCGAGCCGCCCGGCGTCTGCACCCGGCCTTCCATCGAGGCATACAGTACCTCGCCGCGCTCCTGTTCGATCAGCTGCATGATGCCCTTTTCGATGCCCATCAGCTCAAGGAAACTGTCATCGGCTTGGGAAATCACGTCCACAACGGCGTTTCCGATGCCGGTCAGTTGGTAGGTTTTCATAGAGTCTTGTCCTCAAATTCGCAGAGATCGCGGATGATACAGGTCGGGCACTGCGGTTTGCGTGCCTTGCAGTGATAGCGGCCATGCAGGATCAGCCAGTGATGCGCATGCAGCTGAAAGTCGGTCGGTATGTTGTCTTCGATGGCGCGTTCGACGGCGTCCACATTCTTGCCCGGGCAGATGCCGGTGCGGTTGCCGACGCGAAAGATATGCGTGTCCACGGCCTGCGCCGGATATCGCCACCACATGTTTAGGACAACATTGGCTGTCTTGCGCCCCACACCCGGTAGCGATTGAAGCGCCGCGCGGGAGTTGGGCACCTCACCGCCATAGTCTTCGACCAGAATGCGACTCAGCTTGATTACGTTCTTGGCCTTCTGGCGGAACAGGCCGATGGTCTTGATATGTTCGATCAGACCTTCTTCGCCCAGATCCAGCATCTTCTGTGGCGTGTCGGCGATCTTGAATAGCGCGCGCGTAGCCTTGTTGACGCCGGCATCGGTCGCCTGCGCTGACAGTGCGACGGCAACGACCAGAGTATAGACGTTTACATGCTCCAACTCGCCCTTGGGTTCAGGGTCGGCGTCGTGAAAACGCGTAAAGATCTCGCGGATCTTGTGGTATCCGATTTGTTTGGCCATCCGAGCCTTAATGCCCTGCCAGACAAGCGGTCGCAATTGAAAAGGTGCGTTTTGATTTTGCCTAGGCGCGGGTCTTGGTCGATTTATCCCTATGCCTCACTTCTGCAGTCGGAAATCCACCCCCGCCGTTGCAAGTTGATCCCTGATCCCCTGCCACCGGTTCGGATCAGCCGCCAGAACGGCTGCCGAATTGATCTGAACCCGGTATCCTCGATTGAGCGCGCCCTGCGCGGTCTTATTCACGCAATGACACCCGTCCAACCCTGTCAGAACCAGCGTTCCGATCCGTTTGTCTTGCAGGAACCGTTCAAAGCCCGGCGAAGAAAAGGCGTCACCTACGGATTTTACAAACTCGGCATCGGGATTCAGCGCAAGACGCGGATCCAACCCAACTCCGTCGGAACCTGCGTTGCCGCGCCCCTGATTGAACCACCCGTTCAGCAAGTTCGCCAGCCGTCCCTTGAATTCATGACGGATGGCAATCACGGACCAGTCAGACTGGCGGGCGCTGTCCGTCGTTGACCGGATCGTCGACAAGGCACCCTCAATTTGCGCGTCATCCCAGGTGGGTATCGAGGTAAAATCTGTTTGCATATCGATCACCAGCAGCGCCGTTTCAGGCCGCGATGCCAGGTCTATTTTGGCTCCGGTTGTCGGAGTGCCAATCTTTCGGATTTGCAAGAGGATGTACAACACGGCGATCATGATGCTTGCCGCCATTATCCAAAGGACGGTCATGTCAGGCTTCCTTGGCGAGTTCTGCGAAATAGCGGGTCAGGGCCAGCTGAACCTTGTGATAGGCGACAAGCTCTGACGCAGAAAAATCCTGTGCAAAGCGTGTCAGCTTGGCCATCTCATCCGCTCTGATTGCCGTGATCGTCTCTTCGCCCGCAGGGCTCAGCCGGTAGCAGTAGGTGCCTGCACGTTTGGGATTGGGCTGGCTTTCGATCAGCTGTGCGCCCATCAGCTCTTTTAAGATGCGCGAGACATATTGTCGTTTCAGCTGCAACTCGGCGCATAGCACCGGGGCGGTCGCGCCGGGAGATAGCGACAGACCTTCCAAAAGGGCACGTTGCCCGACGGTCACGCCTTTGCGCTGGCTGCCCTGCTCAACTGCTGCCGTGATGTTCCGCAGCAAAGGCCGGGTGGCCTGAACTGCCTGATAAAGCTGATCCAACCTGTGTCCCATACCTGAATGGTAGGAGAAATCGATTTGATTCGTCAACTCAGTTGACAAGATAAAGCGCAGGTTCCGGGTCGCAAGATCGACAGGGGCAAGTTACTGTTCCTGTAACTGATGAGGTGACCGATGAACGTCCAGACAGCAGAAAGCGGATATCATTATAACGTCATGCGGCGCGCGATCGAATTAATCGATCAAGGCGGAGAGAGTCTCAGTCTTGATGAGTTGGCTCGCCAGATGGATATGAGCCCTGCCCACTTTCAGCGTCTGTTCTCACGCTGGACCGGGGTCTCTCCGAAGCGATACCAGCAATACCTGACTCTCGGCCATGCCAAAGCTCTGTTGCACGAGCGTTTCACCACGCTGGAAACCGCTCATAATGTGGGGCTGTCCGGCAGTGGGCGGCTGCATGACCTGTTCCTGAAATGGGAATCCATGAGCCCCGGTGAATATGCCCGCAAAGGCGCAGGTCTCACGATCTACTGGGGCTGGTTCGAATGCCCCTTTGGCCCTGCGCTGGTTATGGGAACTGACAAGGGAATCTGTGGAATCGCCTTTGGGGCCGAGACAGGCGAGGAGGCGGCGATGGAAGACATGATCTCTCGTTGGCCCAATGCTGATTTTGTCGAGGACCCGATGCGCCTGCGGCCTTGGGTGCTCAGCGCCTTCGGTGCGGCCAGCGACCGGTTGGAGCCGACCCCGCTCTACTTGATCGGCTCACCACTGCAGATCAAGGTATGGGAAGCGCTGATGCACATCCCCTCGGGGCAGGTCACCACCTATTCCGAGATCGCGCAGCGGGTCGGCTCACCCCAAGCGGTGCGCGCCGTGGGCACCGCAGTTGGGCGGAACCCGGTCAGTTGGCTGATCCCCTGCCACCGTGCCTTGCGCAAATCGGGCGGCTTGGGCGGCTACCACTGGGGACTGCCCGTCAAACGCGCCATGCTGGCCTATGAGGCGGCGCAGGCCGACGCCTGATTGACATTCTGGCGCGTCGTTGCCATATGCACGGCAGGTTCGGGTCCCCTGCCGTTCGCGGCCTTAGGCTTTGGTGAAACCCGATTGAATCACATCTGTTGCCCTTTCCAGGCGCGCGGATGGCAATGCGAACCCCGTCCAGATTTCGCGCCCGTTTCAGGAAACGAGGCACACCATGACACATATTCAGAACATCGCTCCGGTTGCGGAGCTGAAAGAGCAGGCAAAACGCCTGCGCAAACGCCTGCAGGACGCCGGAGTGAAGCTATCACATAGCGAGGCGCTGGAACTGTTGGCGCATCAACTCGGTGCGCGGGATTGGAACACGTTGCACGCGATGGCAGGAAATCGAGTGCAGTTGCGCGTTGGTGACCGGGTTGAGGGTCGATATCTGGGTCAGCCCTTCACCGCCGAAATCCGCGGTCTGACCATGATTGGGGATGGCGGACATCGCCGGGTGACCCTGCAGTTCGACGTGCCCGTAGATGTGGTCCGGTTCGACAGTTTTTCCGCCCTTCGCCAGCGGGTGACAGGTGAGATTGGCTGGGATGGTCGATCCACCCGCCACACGTCGGACGGAGAGCCGCAGCTTATCGTCCGACCTGCCTAAGAAACAAAGCGAGGCACCCTTAGGGTGCCTCACATTTTGATAGCACCAAGATTGACTATTCGGCGGCCCAACCGCCAACGGCCTTGACCTCAAGGAAGTCCTCCAGTCCCCAAACCCCGCCTTCGCGGCCATTGCCGGACTGTTTCATCCCACCAAACGGGGACCCAGCGCTGCGCGACTGGCCGTTCATCTCAACCATGCCCGACCGCAAGACGCGAGCCATTCGGTTGGCGCGTGCACTGTCTTGGGTCTGAACATAATTGGTCAGCCCGTAAGGTGTGTCATTGGCAATCTCGATGGCTTCTTCTTCGGTGTCGAAGGGGATCATAGTCAGAACCGGGCCAAAGATCTCCTCGCGCGCGATCGTCATCTGGTTATTGGCATCGGCAAAAACCGTTGGGCGCACATAATAGCCCTTGTTCAGCCCCTCTGGCCGACCCGTGCCGCCTGCAACCAGACGCGCGCCCTCATCAATTCCTTTCTGGATCAGGTCCTGAATTTTGGTCCACTGCACTTCGTTCACCACCGGTCCGATATGTCGGCCTTCCTCGGTGGCACTGCCGACGGTGACCTTGTTTGCCACTTCGGCGGCTGTCTCAACCGCCTGATCATAGATCGGACGCTGCACCAGCATCCGGCTGGGCGCGTTACAGCTTTGACCGGTGTTGTTCATCATGTGCAGGACGCCGCGTTTCACCGCCTTTTCGTCGGCATCGGCGAAGACCACATTGGCCCCTTTGCCGCCCAGTTCCAGATGCACTTTCTTCAGTGTATCCGCCGCATTCTTGGAAATCGCCGTGCCCGCGCGGGTCGAACCGGTGAAGCTGACCATATCAACATCTGCGTGCCCCGAGAGCTGAGAGCCCACGCCCACGCCATCGCCATTTACCAGGTTGAAAACACCAGCCGGGAAACCAGCCTCATCCATCATCTCAGCAAAGATCATCGCGTTCAGCGGGCTTTGCTCGGACGGTTTCAGCACCATCGTGCAGCCCGCAATCGCGGCGGCCCCGACTTTGAGCGTGACCTGATTCATCGGCCAATTCCATGGGGTGATCAGGGCTGCCACACCCACCGCCTCATAGATGATCCGGTCATTCGGCGCATGATCGCCCAGTGGGCGTTCGAATTGGAACGCCTTGGCGGCACGGATGAAGTTTTTTAAGTGATAGATCCCCGCGCCCGATTGCTGGCTGCGCGCCATATCGATCGGTGCACCCATCTCCATCGACATCGCCTGGGCCAGATCCTCTGAGCGGGTGGCGTAAATATCGACCAGTTTCTCTACCAAAGCGATGCGCTCGTCCACCGGGGTTGCCATCCAACCAGGCAGAGCAGCTTTGGCCGCGGCGACCGCTGCGTTAGTGTCAGCCTCTGACCCCAATGAGATCACCGCGCATGGTTCTTCGGTCGACGGGTCGATCACTTCGAAATCATTCGGCTCTGATGGGGCGACCCATTTGCCGTTGATATAGAAATCGCGTTTTTCGATCATGGCTCATCCTCCGGATCAGGAATCAATCGACCGAACGGTCGGTTTTCATTCGCACTCTGTCACCCACCCGGGTGTCGGGCAAGGGTAAAACATAATTTGATCAAATTATCTACCTACTGAATCTTCTGACAGCGCAACATGAATGGTTTAACCTCTGCGCAAAGTGATTAGGTTGGCAGCAATCGACTCGCGATTTTTCACAGGAAAGGAGTTTCCCAATGGGTTTGCGCATCAATGATACGGTCCCGAATTTCACCGCAGAGACAGATCAGGGCACCGTCCAGTTTCATGACTGGATTGGCGATAGCTGGGCCATCCTGTTCTCACACCCCAAGGACTTCACTCCTGTTTGCACGACCGAGTTTTCGGCAGTTGCGCAGCTGAACGATGAATGGGCGGCGCGGAACACCAAAGTGATCGGCGTGTCGGTCGATGGTGTCGAAGATCATAAGAAGTGGAAAAAAGATATCGAGGCCTATGGCAACGCCAACCCCGGCTTCCCGATCATCGCCGATGACGGTCTGGCTGTGTCCAAAGCCTTCGACATGCTGCCGGCCGAGGCCTATCTGCCCGACGGCCGCACGCCTGCCGACAGCGCAACTGTACGCTCTGTCTTTATCATCGGACCCGATAAGCAGTTGAAACTGTCCATGACCTACCCGATGACCGTGGGCCGCAACTTTGCCGAGATTCTGCGTGCGCTGGATGGCCTGCAGATGAGCGCCAAGGGCGTGGCAACCCCCGCAAATTGGGTGCCGGGTGAGGATGTGATCATTCCACCTGCGGTCTCCAACGATGAGGCAAAAGAGAAGTTCGGCGAGTTCGAGACCATCTTCCCCTATCTGCGCAAAACCAAAGCGCCGTCGTAAACGGATCAACGGGCAGGGGGCGAAAGCCCCTGCCTTTTTCTAGTGCGCAAACGCCGAGGTTGCGCCGCAAGGGGCAGATAGCTCCGGGCGCAGCATCTGCACTTCGTACGGTTTCAGAACCGGCAGCACCGTATCACCATAGCCGCCTGTGTCGGAATGAAGCTCGGGGAACAGCTCGAATAGTTCCTCCTTCACTGCACTGCTCATCGCGTCCAGCGTATATCCGCCGGGATAAAACGATTCCGACCACAATCCTTCGACATTCACCAGCTCATGCTGGTCGAATAGAATGTGAATGTACTCGACGCCCCCGCTTGGCGGTACTTGCGTGATAGACTTGCCGTTGAGCAGAGACTTGGCCGTCGCCAACATCATCGGGTGACTATGATGCAGTTCCAACGAAGGTGAGGACACGACAACCCGATGCTGAGGTGACAGCAGCAGATCTCGCGATGGTGTCTGCGGCCCAAGACTGCCCGCACTGATCCGGATCGGGCAATGCTTAGGGGTCTGTCTCAGATCCGCCTCACTCAGCCGTCGCTGACCCACCCAGCGCACGGCCCGACCGGTGCCATCTGCGGTGATCACATGATCGCCTGCTTTGACTTCTTCGATCAGACGCTGGCCCGACGGTGTCAGAATATGTGACCCCGAAGTAAAGCAGACAAAGCTGGGAAGGTTATCATATTCGACCGCAGGTGCAGTACTCTGGGCCAGTGAGTTGCCTGTCAGTACATCGTTAACGGCAACGTTTCCCGAGGTCACAACGATGTATTGCGTACCCGAGAATTGCAGCAGTGTGTAGGTGACCGGTGCACCTCCGACCGTCGCGCTGTAGCCTTCAAATATCTGAAAGCTGCCGGAGCTGCTCAGCCCGGGGATTGGGAGGGTATCGAACTGTTGGCTGCCGTTGTTGTCCGGATTTTCGAGAAAATTATCATCATCAGTAATGGTGACCTGAAACCCCTGGGTCACCGTCACACTGGGGTTGCCAAACGGATCTCCGTCGATCTCAAAGATGGTGATAGAGGCCAAAGCGCGGCGACGTCCCAGATGATTTGGATTTCCTTAACTTTGAGCTAACTCAACTTAGAAGTGTTAACATATCGTTTACCGTGACGCGCAGGGCTCGAAAGCGGCACTGATCGAAAAAGGCAGATTGGCTATGGTTGGATCGACTGTGGGCACGCCTGCCGAGGCGGTGGTTGGGATCGGATACGTCAGTTGAACGCGGTCTCGCTGCCAAAGGATTGTATCTTCTGATGGAAACTGAAAGCCGCGCTGACTGCGCTGACCAGGCGAAACATTGCCATGATGTTCGATACCACAGAGGCTGCGTATCTCGAGGCGATTAACTGGGATTCGATTTTGGGCGTCGAAAGGTTGCGTTGAAGGCAACCGTGACGCGGCTTTCTATACTTTGGTTTGGGTGGACCCAATGGGTCAGATAGGATGGAAAAAGGATCATTTCGCCGGCTGCCGGGCGCAGCTTCTTTTTGTTCCGAAACGCACTCGCCTGAAGTATGCGCCAGTGAGGCAACTCGTTTCGGGGGTCGAGAAACTCAATCATTCCAGACGAACCTTCTTCGATCTCGGGTTGAGAAACATAGTACACTCCAGACCAATGCGCGCCGGGATGAGTATGCGGCGCATTGTACCCGCCGGAAGGATTGTCGTTTATCCACCCGAACAGTTTCAGGCGAAGTTTATCCGGTTCAACCTTGTCTGAGACCTTTCGCGTTATTTGAAACACCGCATCTTCGGCCGCGTCTCGCAAATTCTGAATAGCGGGCGTATCGCGATCAAAGAGGTTTCCGTTTGAGTGCCATCCGCCGCGATTGGATTTTGAGGCACCCTCGTCTTCCTCACGCATCTTTTCGGCCTCAAACAGAATCGCCGCATTAAGCGCTGCACTGTTAGGCACCACAAATCGCATCATTGGAGTAGAGAAGAGCTTTTCGAATTTCTTGGCTTCGGGCATATCCTCGGTGTCACCTTCAAAAACTACATGGCTGTAAATTCAGATCGGTCCGAGATCAAATTCAGGAATTTGCTCCTGAAAAATTTTTCGGCGCTCTCCAAATCCACGTTCCCGCACATTGCGCGCATTACCCAGTACCGTTGAGGATATAGTTCTTTGGTTCAAGTCTGGCCTAACCAACCTAAGTTATATTCCCATCGCAAAGCGCCGATGTTTTAGTTCAATTGGCAATTCCTTTGAGGATGGGAACATGAACAAGAAAACTATCGGTCTGACATCAACTTTCGTTCTGATGGCCACCACGGCGCTTTCGCAAACCACCAAGCAAGACATCATCGACGAACTCACAGAACAAGGTTTCCAACGAATCGAAATAACCAACACGCTGTTTGGGAACCTTCGCTTTGAAGCGACTGGACCTGGAATCGAGAGAGAAGTGGTGCTGGGGAAAGACGGAACCATCGTTCGGGATCGTTCAGAGCGAGACGATGAGTTCGACGATGAGGAAGATGACGACGAAGATTTTGATGACGAAGATGACGACGAAGATGACGACGAAGGATTTGATGACGAAGGTGACGATGACGAAGGCGATGGGGAAAACGATAGCGAAGGCGACGATGGTGAACGCGACAGCGAAGGCGACGATGGTGAGCGCGACAGCGAAGGTGACGATGGCGAGCGCGATAGCGAAGGCGACGATGGCGAACGCGATAGCGAAGGCGATGACGGCGAACGCGATAGCGAAGGCGACGATGGCGAGCGCGACGGTGAAGGTGACGATGGCGAAGGGGATGACGAAGGCGACGATGATTAATTCAGCTTCCAACTTGAGCCCAAGCGAGATTGGGGTTTGAACAAATGGTTTAAAAAAGAAGCCATGTTCAAAGCGGGGATCGCTGTATATGCGATCTCTGCTTTGACGTTTGTGATCGAATTGATTGGCGAAATAACAGGGTACTACATTTTTTCCGCGAGTTGGGTGGTCCATGAAATCACGGCTCTCATCACCCTATTTGGGTTTATTCTTGGGGGGCTTTTGATTTGGCAAAGCCACAGGCTGTTTTTGCGACGTCACCAAGAAGTCAAACAGAACCTGCGAAAGGCTCAAGGCGAGTTTTTTCGGATGCTGGAACTACAGTTCGACCGTTGGGGCCTTAGTGCTGCGGAACGAGATGTTGCACTGCTCACCGTAAAGGGCCTGTCCCTCGCAGAAATAGCTAAACTGCGCGAGACCAGCGAGGGGACAATCAAGTCCCAGAACAATTCAATCTACAAAAAAGCTAAGGTCAAATCGAGGACGCAACTGTTAGGCGCGCTCATAGAAGAGCTTTTGATCGAAGAAAAGAAATAAACCAAGAAACGATCGGATATCGTCGTAAATTCATTCATTTATCGGCAATGAGTAGAAAAGAACGCCCAAGTAGATGCCTCGGGCCTGTAAAGCCAACGTTTTAAGTGGTTGCGAGGCTCTGTTTCAGGGCAATGCACTCAGCGATTAAAACTGTATCCTCATCTAAATTGAAGCCTACCCCAGCACCAGCTGATGATCGGCACATTCCACAGTATCGCTACGGCACTCGTCATTCGCCCAAAGAAAAAGGCCCCGGCGGATTACCGGGGCCTTCGTTCTTGCAAAAGAGGCAGATTACTCTGCGCTTTCCTCTTTCTTTTCTTTCTTCTCGGGAACGATCTCTTCGCCGGTTTCCTGATCGACAACTTTCATCGACAGGCGCACCTTGCCGCGATCGTCAAAGCCCAGCAGCTTGACCTTTACTTCCTGACCTTCTTTCAGAACATCCGACGGATGGTTCAGGCGTCGGTTTTCGATCTGGGACACGTGCACCAGACCGTCGCGCTTGCCAAAGAAGTTCACGAAGGCACCGAAGTCGACGATCTTGACCACTTTACCGGTGTAGATCTGGCCTTCTTCCGGCTCAGCAACGATCGAGTGGATCATCTCATAGGCCTTCTTGATCGATTCACCGTCGGGCGACGCGATCTTGATGACGCCGTCGTCATTGATGTCAACCTTGGCGCCCGAAACCTCGACGATCTCGCGGATGACCTTACCGCCCGAGCCGATCACTTCGCGGATCTTGTCGGTGGGGATGTTCATGGTCTCGATGCGCGGCGCGTGGACCGAGAATTCGTTGGTTTCGGACAGGGCTTTGCCCATCTCACCCAGAATGTGCATCCGGCCGTCCTTGGCTTGCGCCAGGGCTTTCTCCATGATCTCAGGCGTGATGCCCGCAACCTTGATGTCCATCTGCAGCGAGGTGATGCCGTTTTCGGTACCCGCAACCTTGAAGTCCATGTCGCCCAGGTGATCTTCGTCACCCAGAATGTCCGACAGGATGGCGTATTCGCCGTCATCTTCCAGGATCAGACCCATGGCCACACCGGCAACCGGTGCTTTGAGCGGAACGCCTGCATCCATCATCGACAGCGAACCGCCGCAGACCGACGCCATCGAGGACGAGCCATTTGATTCAGTGATCTCCGACACGATGCGGATCGTATAGGGGAAGTCGGTCGCCGCAGGCAGAACCGCCTGCAGGGCGCGCCATGCCAGCTTGCCGTGGCCGATCTCACGACGGCCCGGGCCACCCACGCGGCCAACTTCGCCAACCGAATACGGAGGGAAGTTGTAGTGCAGCAGGAAGTTCGATTTGAAGTTGCCATGCAGCGCGTCGATGAACTGCTCATCGTCACCGGTGCCCAGCGTGGTCACGGCCAACGCCTGAGTCTCACCACGGGTGAACAGGGCAGAACCGTGTGTACGCGGCAGCATCGAGGTTTCTGCGACGATCGAACGGATATCGGTGGTCGAACGACCGTCGATACGCTTGCCGCCTTTGACGACGTCACCGCGCAGAATGCCAGCTTCCAGCTTCTTCATAGCGGAACCGAGATTGCCGTCTTCTAGTTGCTCTTCGGTCAGCGCTTCCTTGATCGCTTCACGGGCCGCGGCGACAGCGGCGGTGCGCTCTTGCTTGTCGGTGATCGCGAACGCGGCGCGCATCTTCTCTTCACCGGCAGCCGAAACAGCGGCGGACAGCTCCGAGTAATCGGGGGCGACGAATTCGAACGGCTCTTTCGCGGCTTCTTCGGCCAGCGAGATGATCAGGTCGATCACGGGCTGAATTTGCTCATGCGCGAAGTTTACCGCGCCCAGCATTTCCGCCTCGGACAGTTCGTAAGCTTCCGATTCCACCATCATCACGGCGTCTTTGGTACCGGCAACAACCAGGTCCAGACGCTGTTCAGGGTTCAGGCGCAGGTCCTGCATGTCGTCGACGGTCGGGTTCAGAACGTATTCGCCATCCTCGAAACCAACGCGGGCACCGGCGATCGGACCCATGAACGGCGCGCCGGAAATGGTCAGAGCAGCGGATGCCGCGATCATCGCAACGATGTCGGGGTCGTTGACCAGATCGTGGGACAGCACGGTGCACATCACCAGAACTTCGTTTTTGAAGCCGTCAACAAACAGCGGGCGGATCGGACGGTCGATCAGACGCGCGGTCAGCGTCTCTTTCTCGGTCGGGCGTGCTTCGCGCTTGAAGAAGCCACCCGGAACCTTACCGGCGGCATAGTATTTTTCTTGATAGTGTACGGTCAGCGGGAAAAAATCCTGACCGGGCTTTTGAGCACGGGCAAAGGTCACGTTTGCCATCACGCTGGTTTCACCCAGCGTGGCAATCACGCTGCCGTCGGCCTGACGGGCAACCTTGCCGGTTTCCAGTGTCAGCGTCTCTTCGCCCCACTGAATCGATTTCTTTGTTACATCAAACATATGCGTATCCTAGAACGGAGCACTCCCGCCCCTGCGGGTCTCCGGTTTGCATGGCGGCCCCATTGCCGCCGACCCCACTTTATCTTCCATTCGAGTGCCGGGGTCAGGGCACAACGTCTCAGATGACAGGCCCATACATCAGTTTGCAAGCTTTGGAAAGTCGGGAGTTTTTGGGGGGCAGGGGATTGCCTAACCCCCGCCCAAGCTGGGCAGGGGCCGATGTATCAAAGGATAGCGTGCGCCAATATCATCACCACGCCGCAGCCCAGCGCATATCCGGTGTCGACTGCGATGGCGAAGCCGCTTTTCTGCGACCATGCCCCGGCCGATGCGGCCTGAGCAGCCACCGCGAGGATCGCCAGCACCGCAACGCCAAGGCTGTTGTTGGTCTCGGTCACGGCGATCACGGCGGCTAGCAGGATCAGAAATATGATCTGGGCTGCCAGTTGAGGCAGAGGTGGTGTGTCAGGCGGTGTCGGATCGATCCGAGTACCTTCGGCCCAGCGTTTCTGAAAGCCGACGGGTCCGTAGACCAGCCAGCCCAGCAGAAAGGCCGCGATCACACCCACGCCAAGGGCGAGCCAGTTGATCACAGCGCACCCTCCAGCGTCTCAAGGATTCGGGTCCAGCCACCTTCGTGATTGTTGCGGCTTTCTTCCGAAGGGAAGCGGATGTGGTGCAGGCGCAATTCCGTACCCTTGTCGGTGGGCGTGAAATCTAGCGTCACGGTGGAATCGTCCTGACTGTAAGGAGAGTTCCAAGTGAATTGCAGCCGATTGGGCCGGTCGATCACCTTGTATTCGCCCTCATGCGGAAGGTCCCC
The DNA here is from genome assembly GCF_056532915.1 of Ruegeria sp. H9. Lineage (NCBI taxonomy): Bacteria > Pseudomonadati > Pseudomonadota > Alphaproteobacteria > Rhodobacterales > Roseobacteraceae > Ruegeria > Ruegeria sp. H9. The sequence goes on from NZ_JBQFNX010000001.1 coordinate 124,661, forward strand.
GGCCTCGGGCGCGCGCATGATGATCTTGAACCGGCCCCCTACCTTGGCGTCAGAATAAGCTTCGGGCACTGACATGTTGGGACCGGGCAGCATGAACTTGGCCAACATTTCCGGGTCTAGCCAAGCATCAAAAACCTTTTCCGGCGGGTGCGGAATGGCGCGGGTTATTTCAAGGGACAGTTCCGTCATCTTCTGGGTCCTCCAAAGCAGTTTCCAAGGCGTCCAGCCGAAGCGCCCAGATCGAACGCAGCCCGGCGAACCAGTCATCCACGGCTGACAAGGGGGCCATCTGCACCTCGATCAGATGCTCGCGCCATTCCGTCCGACGCCGCACCAGCCCGGCATTCTCCAGCACCTTGATGTGCTTGGACACCGAGTTGAGGCTCATATCGAATTGCCGCGCAATATCCGTCACCCGCAAGGGGCCTTGCTGCGCGAGCATCGTTAGGATCACGCGGCGGGTTGGGTCGGACGCGGCCTTCAATATAGCGCCTAGGTCATAGCGATTCTCTCGTTCAACCATTTGGATGAATTACATGCCTTTTCTGTTTCAGTCAACCATTTGGTTGAATAACAGGATATTTGCAGCTCTGAAAGCTAATTCGGTCGCTCCCACCGCCTAATTATTCGCGAAATCGAATATATTTGGTGAAAATTTAGTATCCGTATAGGCTGAAACCACCATACCTGCGGTCGAAACGACGGAAACGCGCCAAGGGAATACGAATATCACCTCCGTCCGCCGGTCGAATACCTTGGCGTTTGCACGTAGCGAACAGAAGGGCAGACGCATGGCACAAACCAAGAAAATGCTGGATCCGGATCCCCGGATTTATGACTTTGAGACCGAATATGAGCTGGGGCAGGACAATGTCCGGCCTTTCGGTCTGGACATCCATAACCCGGTCTTTTTGATCTCTAGTATCCTGATCTTTGCGTTCGTCCTGATCGCGCTGGCAAATCAGGAATCCGCAGCCACGTTCTTTGGCTGGCTCCGGCCATGGCTGACCAGCACGTTTGACTGGTTTCTGGTGCTGTCGGTTGACGCAATCACCCTGTTCTGTCTGGTGTTGATCATCTTGCCGGTGGGCAAGGTGCGGATCGGCGGCAAGGACGCCAAACCCGACTATTCCTACGCCGGATGGATCGCGATGATGTTCGCGGCCGGGATCGGCATCGGGCTGTTGTTCTTCGGCGTGATGGAGCCGGTCTATTACAACTTTGCAGAAGACGGCAACGCCCGCCCGCTGGGCATCGATATCGCTGTGCCGGGTAACGAATACATCGGCATTGTCGGCACGATCCATCATTGGGGTCTCGAAGGCTGGGCGGTATATGCGGCCGTTGGTCTGGCGCTTGCAATCTTCAGCTATAATCTCGGGCTACCATTGACACTGCGTTCGGCTTTTTATCCGATCCTGGGCGAGCGCGTCTGGGGCTGGTGGGGCCACATCATCGATACTCTGGCAGTATTCGCGACCCTCTTCGGCCTGACCACATCATTGGGTTTGGGCGCACAACAGGTGGCCGCCGGGCTGTATGAGGTCTTTGGCATCGAACCAAGCCCCACCGTCACCGTCCTGCTGATCATAGGCATTACGATGATCGCACTGGGCTCGGTCCTGATGGGCATGGATGCAGGAGTCAAACGGTTGAGTGAGATCAACATGATCATGGCCGTAGGACTGTTCATCTTCGTCATTGTAGTTACCGGTGTCGGCACCGCCATTGCACGGTACTTCAACGTGATGGTGGATTACGTGACCCATCTACCGGCCCTGTCCAATCCGTTCGGTCGGGAAGACACCAGCTACTTCCACGGCTGGACAACCTTCTACTGGGCCTGGTGGATTGCGTGGTCACCTTTCGTGGGCATGTTCATCGCCCGCATTTCCAAAGGTCGTACGGTGCGTGAGTTCGTGATCTGCGCCTTGCTGGCACCCACTGCGGTATGTGCCTTGTGGATGTCGACCTTTGGCGGCGCAGCCATCGACATGCTGAACGCAGGCGGAGCAGAGGGCGTCCGCGCCACAGTGATCGAAAGCTATGCCCCCGAGGGCGCGCTGTTCGGCTTCCTGAAAGAGCTGCCGCTTTACGGCATCATTGCCCCGATCGCTCTGATCCTGATCGTTGTATTCTTTGTCACATCGTCGGACTCAGGCTCGCTGGTGATCGACACGATCACGGCAGGCGGAAAGATGGACGCACCGGTTGTGCAACGCGTGTTCTGGTGCACGCTTGAAGGCCTCGTCGCAATCGCACTGCTGCTGGGCGGAGGTCTCTCTGCCTTGCAAGGGGCAGCGGTGTCGACTGGAATTCCGTTTACCTTGGTGGTTCTAATCATGTGCTACTGCCTGTGGCTGGCGCTTAAATCAGAAAAGGCCAAGATGTAACTGGGATTATCCTGAGAAAACCGAAACGCCCGCCAATTCGGCGGGCGTTTTTGGTCCGGAGCGGCCCCTGTAACGCGTACCCATGCAGAAGTCGTCAGGAGCGTACCAAACGGCGGTCAGTGCAGCGAATCCTTGCGTTTGCCTTGGGTTGGATATTCCATCTTTTCATCTTCTAGGATCCCGCGAAGAACCGCCGCTGTCTCAACCTTCGAAATTGCCTTCTTATGGTCGTAGGGATTATTCAAAATCGACCGCGCATTTGTGGCGTTGGACGTCTCAGACATCTTGGTTGCAAACACCCGGCTCAGAATTGACTTCAATGGCATCATTCAACTCCCGCAACATATGGTCATCAAATCCTTGCCGCTGCGGGTCAGGTCCAAGCCACTTGAGGGAAGGGCTCAAAGACCAACTTCCGTGAGTGTGAACCCGCAGCGACACCGTCCATGTAAGAAAAATGGGGTGCCGAGAAAGGGGGAAGAAATCTGCAGTTTGCATCATTTTTTTGACCGCTTGGAAAAAAATCACGACACTGCTTACGCTTACGTCAACCTTCTAACCTAGGGCCCGGCTTTCGCGACGCGGCGTCACAATTCGAAACCCAAGGTCAGCCACCCGGATACCGCCCGTCGCCGCGCCAAATTGGACAGAAAACAAAAGAGCCCATACCCTGACTCCGGGCAAATCTTGGCGCAGCGCGTGTTTCTTGTGATGTGGCCGGCCCCCTCGACGTTTTGAAATTGGATTATTCCGGGACCGTAATGAGGAAGCTGTTATGAACCTTTCACGATTGTCTCTGTTGCTGGTCGTTTTCATTGACGTGATGGGTTTTGGATTGATCGTGCCGATTTTCAACACGATCCTGCTGGATCCACACCAGGCTTTCCTTGCACATGGAACAGCGACGAATATCCGCCAGCTCGACTATACGATTCTGATTGTCGTCTTCTTTCTGTTCTACTTTTTCGGGGCGGCCTTTATCGCCAAGTTGTCGGATTATATCGGGCGTAAAACAGGCATCATGATCTGCCTTACCGGTGCCCTGATCGGCTATGTTCTGACTGTGGCCGCGATCATGACGTCCAGCTATTGGCTGTTACTTTTGGGGCGCGCCATTTCCGGGTTTACGACGGCCAATCAACCCATTGCGCAGGCCGCATTGATCGACATCAGCCATGACGATCAGGAGAAATCAAAAAACCTCGGGATGATTGTTGCGGCATCCGCGCTGGGCCTGCTCGGGGGGCCACTGATTTCAGGATTGCTAAGCGACCAAAACCTGATGGGATCATTTGCGTCACTGGAACTGCCTTTCTACGTCGCCATTGCCCTGATCCTGATCAACATGGCACTGATTCTGTTCTTCTTCTCCGAACCCGGATTCAAAAGACAAAAAATTGACTTCGGGCTTTTAGATGTTGTTTTGAACTTGTGGAAAGTCTTCTCGCACCCGGTCGTTTTGCGGCTTTCGGTCGTCATGTTGTTCTCGCTGATGTGCCTGAATGCGTTTTTCTTCTTCATCGACACGTATCTGCTGACCCGGTTCAAGTTCAGTACGCTTCAAAACAGCATGGCCCTCGCCGTGTTCGGAGGCTCCATGGCCTTTGGCAGTGCCTACCTCACCGCGCCGCTGCATGAGTGCTATAAAAAGTTCCCGATTCTATATGTTTCCATTGCCGCAATGGCGCTTGGGATATTGGCCTTCATGCTGAACCCCATGGCCGATCTGACCTATGTCCTGATTGTTCCGATAACCATCGCGTTCGCGATCATGTACCCGACCATGCTTTCGTTGTTTTCCGCGAGCGTCGGCCCAACCGAGCAAGGTTGGGTCATGGGTGTGACAGTCGCCATCTACGCGTTGGGCTCCGGGACCATTACGGCCCTCAGCGGATCCCTCATGGCTATCAATTTGCGGATGCCTTTCGTGCTCGCGGTCATCTGCGGTGTACTGGCATTGATTGCGATGGCGAAACTGTTTCGCCATCCCGGCGTTCAGGCGCTTGATACCAAAGGCAAGTAGGTTTCATCAGTGTGTCCCGAACGAAAATGGGCGCGCCCGCTACAGGCACGCCCAGTAAAAAAGGGAGGACTATGAAAAACCTGACGCTCGAAACAAAAGAAGCGCCTACTCACTAACATCCTCAGAATGGCGCAATCTTTGACCGCGTTCAGTGAAGTGGTTCACAGGAAGTTAAAAAAAGTTTGCGCTTCTTTGCTTAGCGGTAAGGTTTGGGCCGCAGGTATGTGTGTGCCGTCTCTCATGAACATGGCGGGAATTCGCGCGCCGCACAGTTCACTAGATTAGACAGTGACCAAAACAAATACGCCCACCAAATGGCGGGCGTACAAGATGTACTATTTGTACGAACAGGGCCTCAGCGCCTGTACAACATGAACAAAACGCGTTTAGCGGCGGATGCCCAGCTTTTTGATCAGGTCCTGATAGCGTGCTTCTTCTTTGCCCTTCAGATAGTCCAGCAGCTTACGGCGCTGAGCAACCATCTTCAGCAGACCACGACGACCGTGGTTGTCTTTCTTGTGGGTTTTGAAGTGCTCGGTCAGGGTGTTGATGCGCGAGGTCAGGATAGCAACCTGGACTTCAGGCGAACCAGTGTCGCCGTCCTTGGTTGCGAATTCTTTCATGACGCGTGCTTTATCAGCGGCAGTAATCGACATCGGGGTCTCCTTTAAAGGTTAGAGTTGATGGCGCAGGCCGGGATGTCGTCCAGCACAGGCCCATGGAGAAAACCGCACCGATTCCGATGCGGATGGGCGCGTATAGGCGCATTCACCGCAAATGGCAAAGGGATTCTGCAGGCTCAACTAGTGAAGGCGTACTGCTCCAACTGGGCTTCGGTCACAAACTGAATATCTTCAACAGTCAGACCCTCTGCGCCAAAAAGCTGAGCGACGTCTTCGCCATTGACCCGAACATGGGTCAAGCTGTTGTTTTCACTGTCCTGTTCGATCGTCAATTCCGGTTCTTCCGGGTTGTCCCAGGTGATAAGAAGCTTGTCGTGACCGATCTGGAAATCCATGATTGTCGTGGCTTCCTGCTCGGGGTCGGACTGCACAACGATCTCGTCCTCGCCCTCTCCACCGGTGACCACATCGCCGTCTTCGGCAAGAATGACGTCGTCCCCAGAGCCCCCGTTCAGGAAGTCGCGCGCAGGCTCGTCCGGACCATCTTCTCCGGACAAGATGTCATCACCATCTCCGCCAAACAGGGCGTCTTCACCGGCACCCCCAACAAGGTAGTCGTCGCCATCTCCGCCTTGTAGCGCGTCGTCGCCGTCATCGCCGCTTAACGTGTCATCGCCCTGACCACCAAAAAGCCGGTCATTCCCATCACCGCCGCTCAGATCATCTGTTCCGAAATGACCATACAGGTCGTCATTTCCTGACATTCCGTCCAGCGCGTCGTCACCATATTCACCATGGAGCACATCATTCCCGAGGTTGCCAAACAGGACGTCACCGCCACCACCGCCATACAACACGTCGTTGCCAGCGCCGCCGTTGATCCAGTCGTACCCGCCATATCCGTTGATCTGATCGTTGCCTTCCTGCCCGGTCAGAACATCCGCATCCTCATCGCCCGCAATGACCAGATCGCCTTCATACTCGGACACAATCTCACCAGTGTCAGAGTCGGTTTCCTCGGCAGAGCTGGGCTCGTCGACATTCTCGTCCGCGTCAAGCAAATTGCCTTCCGACAGGTCGTCGTCGGCCGTTTCCTCGATGCGATCGTCTTCATCCTCGTCATCGCCTTTGTCTTCTGGCACAAGTACGTCGCTGATTGCGTAGGCCGCACCACCCATGGCGGCCATTCCGAATAATCCGATCAGAAACATATCTACCCTCCGCAAGCACAATGGCTCCGAGTGTAAAACATCTCATGCAAACAATGGCTTGGTCAAAGCGAAGCTGAGAGCGTGGTTAATCCTTTATCACCAGGGTTCGGGCTGCTGAGTGTACGCAATGTAGAGAGGATGCTTCGGATGCCCGTCCTTGGTCAGCCCAAGGTGGAACAAGGGCTGGCCCGTGCCGCGCAGCAATTCCTCAACTGCGGGGCCGCGTTCCAGATGTGCGCCATGGGTGCCCCAGGCGGCGATGACCTGATCCGCCCATTCCACGCCGTCTAGGATGGCTGCGTCATTCTCAGGCCCCACCGGATCTGAAGATGCACGCATCTTGCGCGGATCAGTGTCGCGCCAGGCAAAAATATTGGTGACCTGAAAAGCTCCGAAACCCAGTGTGCGTGCGCGACGCTCGCAACGTTCCACCGTGGGGTCGTTCTGCACCTCGGTCGCCGTCGACGGATTCAGCATCACAAACAACGCCTTGCGGCCCGCCGGGTTCCAGATACGGGTCAGGCTATAGCGGTATTTTTCGCAATCGGAGTAGATGGCAGTCGAGGGCGCGTCGCCCTTGGTGTGAGAACGGGTGATCATGCAGTCGGGTTTGGCTGGAATTAGGCCCGTTTACAAGGGGCGATGTCCTGATCCTTAACTTGTGCTATACCTGCCTTCATTTGAACGGCTTATTCTTGGGGGGAAGACATGACATTCGAGACATTGGATCCGGCGGATTGGGAGCAGACCCGCAAATTAGCACATGAGATGTTGGATATGGCGTTGGATCATACGCGTGATGTGCGTGATAGGTCGATATGGAAAGATATGCCGACTGCGATACGCAACGGGTTCGAAACGCCTGCACCTCAGCAGGGTATGCCGTTGGGTGATTTGATGGATGATGTCCAATCTCAGGTCATGCAGTATCCGATGGGTAATATCCATCCCCGGTTTTGGGGCTGGTATATGGGCGCGAGCAATTTCACAGGCGCGATGGCAGATTTTCTGGCTGCGGTTCAGGGTTCGAACCTTGGGGGTGGGAATCATGCGGCAGCCCTGATCGACCGACAAGTCGTCGACTGGCTACGCGAGATGATCGGTCTGCCGGAAGGAGCCAGTGGGACATTGGTCAGCGGCGGCAGCGTGGCAAACTTGATCGGGCTGACGGTGGCCCGCAACGTTAAATCCGGGATCGACATGCGCGAAGAGGGCATCGCCGCCATGGATAAGCCGATGCGGTATTACGGATCGGATCAGATGCACAGTTGTCACCAAAAGTCGCTCGAAACACTGGGTCTGGGCAACAAGGCGCTGCGGCGTGTTCCTACGCAAGACGATTTGACGATGGATCTTGAAGCGCTTGCCGGCATGGTCGCGCAGGATCGCGCAGACGGCCTTAAACCCGCTTGTGTGATTGCCACCGCCGGAACCGTGAACACAGGCGCCATCGACGACTTGTCGGCGATTGCCGATTTCTGCCGCGAGGAAGGCCTGTGGTTTCATGTTGACGGCTGTATCGGTGCGTTAATTGCAATCGCCCATGATAACAGTTGGCGCGTGTCCGGCATCGAACGCGCGGATTCCGTCGCGCTCGACCCACACAAATGGTTACATGCGCCTTTCGAAGTGGGTTGCGCGTTAGTGCGAAGCCATGATGCCCACCACGCGACATTTACTCTGACCCCGGAATACCTGGAACCGCAATCCCGAGGCGTCGCCGGGGCGGCGTTTTTGCACGATTACGGCATTCAGACTTCGCGTGGGTTTCGAGCGCTCAAGGTCTGGATGTCCTTGAAGGAGCACGGCGTTCAGAAATTCGGCAGGCTCATTGATCAGGATATCGAAAAGGCGCGTTATCTGACTTCGCTGATCGAGGCGGAGGATGACCTCACCTTGATGTTCCCCACCAATATAAACATCGTTTGTTTCCGCTATGACCCGGGCGGTCTCAGCCCCGAAACTCTGCGTGCGATTAACAGCGAAATCATGTTGTGCCTGCAAGAGGAAGGCACAGCGGTTTTATCGGATACAACGGTTCAGGGAGCGCATTGCCTACGGGTGGCGGTCAACAATCACCGCACGCAAAAGCAGGATCTGGATCTACTGGTGTCCGAGATACTTCGACTGGGTCACAAATTGCGTATCGCCGCCTGAACAGTCATCAGTTGGCGGCAAAGACGCGGCTTGGGTGCAATTCGCCCGACTTGTAAATTCCTACGGCCACGGCCTTGCCATCCAGCGAGGCCCAGGCCTCGTCGCCGTATTCCACGTCAGAGGCCAGCACCATGCCCGGATTGCCATTCCGCAGACGGGTGGCTCCTTCAGAGGTGCATTTCAGCTCGGGTAGGTCTGATAAGCCGGTTTCCAGCGGATGCAGATAATTATCCAGTGCGGTGGTTTTGGCCATTTCGTCGATCTGTTCGATGGTCAGGCCATCCTCGGCCTCAAACGGGCCGGACCAGATGCGGCGCAGTTTTTTCACGTGGCCGTGGCAGCCGAGCGCCTCACCCAGATCACGCGCAATGGAACGGACATAGCCACCTTTGCCACAGGTCATCTCCAGCACGACGTGGTCTTCGTCGGGGCGGTCGATCAGCACCAGTTCCTCTACCCAAAGAGGGCGGGCGGTCAGTTCTACATCCTCGCCATCTCGGGCCAGCTTATAGGCGCGTTGACCGTCGATTTTCACGGCCGAGAACTTGGGCGGCACCTGTTTGATATCGCCCAGAAACGGGCCGAGCGCTTGTTTGATATCCTCATCCGAGGGACGCGCAATGCTCTCAGCGATGACTTCACCCTCAGCATCATCGGTGTTGGTGGCCTGCCCCAGCCGCACGGTGAAGGTGTAGGCCTTCAGCGCATCGGTGATGTAGGGGACGGTCTTGGTTGCCTCACCCAGCGCAACGGCCAGAACGCCGGTCGCCTCGGGGTCCAGCGTGCCCGCATGGCCGGCTTTCTTGGCGTCCATCGCCCAACGCACCTTGTTGACCACCGCGGTCGAAGTCATGCCAGCGGGCTTGTCCACCACCAGCCAACCGGAAATGTCGCGGCCCTTGCGTTTGCGTCCCATTCTACACCTTGAGTCTTGCTGAGGCGCGCGAGTTAGCGGATCGTTTCGATGCTGTCAATTTGCCGGAACGTCCTCGACGACACCCACGATGGGTCCCAGCGAAAACCCGATATCCGACCGGTTGCTGGCGCGATCATACATGCGGGAAATGTTGCCATCTAGAAACAGCGCATTCGGTGTTTTTAATACATCGCGGAATAGGCTGCCGAATTCATAGAAAGTGACGTAATCGTCCGAGATCGCAAACACCACACGCGTGCCATCGGCGCTGGTGCCCACTCCGTTTCGGGTGTAGCGCGAGGTTGAATCCGGCAGAAAGCGAGGGTGTAACTCTCCGTTGATCACCAGCATGGGGCCCGATTGTGTCGCAAAGCGGCACTGCGGTGCCTGATCGACGAAATCCAAAGTCTCGAACACATCGGCACGGTTTTCACGGATGCAGAACACACCGTTGGGCAGCAGGCCGAAATTGCCGGGTCCGGCATTCGGTATCACGCGCATCTGCTCTTGCCCTTCTTCGACATAGTGGCCGACGGGCGAGCGGTCGTCATGGTACATGCCCGCATTCATCGCAAAGACGAGCCTTTTCCCCTGAGGCTCCAACGCCTCATTCACCGAAGAGAAATGACCCAACAGATCGCCATTTTCATCGTTCAGAAACAGGCGCAAATCTTCCGAGGTATCCACCTCGCAAACCGTATATCGCTTGTCCTCATGAGTCAGCTTCTCGCAGGTGACTGCAGAGACTTGCGCGGCCCAAAGGACAGCACACAGCATGACAAGGGTACGGATCACTCGTCCAGATCGCGGCGTACCGCGTCCTGATTAAACATACGGCGGGTGTCGTCCAGTCGATCAAACGTGTCATCCAGACGGAACCGCAGATCGGGCGAGAATTTTAGGTTCAGCTTCTTGCCGATTACGCGCCGCAGCTCGCCCTTGTTGCGGGCCAGCAGGTCAATCACGTCTTCCTGCCCCTTGCCTCCCAGGGGCAGCACATAGGCGGTGGCGATCTTCAGATCGGGCGAGGTGCGCACCTCACCCACGGTGATCGACATACGGTTCAGGTCGGGGTCGTGGACATCTCCGCGCGCCAGAACCTCGGACAGGGTGCGGCGGATCAGTTCGCCGACGCGCAGCTGTCGTTGGGAAGGGCCGGGGCCATCGTGGAATTTGTTCTTTGCCATGCCCCCCGATCTAAGCCCAAAGCGGGGCTTTGCCAAGCGGGCGCGAACCGGGTAGGAGGCTTTGAGCCGACTTTAGAAAGGACCAGCGCAATGACCCATATTCCGGGGATCGTCATCACAGGGGCTTCGGGCCGTATGGGGCAGATGCTGATCAAGACCGTGTCTGAGAGCGATCAGGCGCGTCTGGTTGGTGTGGTCGAGCGTAAGGGTCATGACTGGATCGGTCAGGATGTGGGTCAGGCAATGGGCGGGCAGGCGCTCGGTGTTACCGTCACTGACGATCCGCTGGAGGCATTTGCGCAGGCGCAGGCTGTTATCGACTTTACGGCGCCCGAGGCGACGCTCGAGTTTGCCGCGCTGGCAGCACAAGCGCGGTGCGTTCACGTGATTGGCACCACCGGAATGACGGATGAACAGATCGCAGCTTTGGAACCTGCCGCGCGCCATGCCGTGATTGTGCGGGCCGGGAATATGAGCCTTGGGGTCAATCTGTTGGTGCAGCTCACCAAAAAGGTTGCCGCCGCGCTGGATGAGGATTTCGATATCGAGGTCATCGAGGGGCATCACCATCACAAGGTCGATGCGCCTTCAGGCACGGCTTTGATGCTGGGCGAAGCTGCCGCAGAAGGGCGCGGTGTCAAGTTGGCGGATGTGGCCGATCGGGGCCGCGACGGTATTACCGGTGCGCGAAAACGCGGCGATATCGGCTTCCACGCGATTCGTGGCGGAGACATTGTCGGCGAACACGATGTCCTGTTCGCGGCACCCGGTGAGCGTATCGTGTTGCGCCATCTAGCTACTGACCGTGCGATCTTCGCCCGTGGGGCGCTCAAAGCCGCGTTGTGGGGTCAAGGCAAGGCACCGGGCCAGTATGACATGGTGGATGTTCTGGGGCTGTAGGCTTTAGGATCAAGAGCCAAGAAAATTCGACGAATTTTCTTGGCTCTATCGATCGGGCAGATGAAAACTGTCTCAGCTTGCCTGAATGTGCCGGTCGACCATCCGTTGTACCATCGGTGCGAAATGGGCGAAATCCGGGGTCTCCATATCAGCGCGTTTTCCCGCTTCGTCCAGATAACGGACCTGAATGATCTCTTTCAGGTTCGGATTTGCCTCGAACTCGGCTATCTCCTTGCCACTCATCGGACCACCCTGCAGTTCCAGCGTATGGACCGAGGCTTCGGACAGGCGATTGAAATACTCCGGCTTGGTGGCGCAGAGATACCGCTTGGCTGCAACGTGATACCGGCAGCAATCGGTGATGACCGACGGAAAGAACTGCTCCAACACCTCTGCACCTGCATCTTCATGATATCGGTCCTCGGTATCGTCCGGATGGTAAGTGCCGAATTCTGAAGTAAAATGGCCAATGTCGTGCAACAGCGCACCGACGATGATTTCCTCAGACTGTCCGTTCTGTTCCGCAATCGTGGCACCCTGCAGCATGTGCTGGGCCATGGTGACGGGTTCCCCCAGATATTCCTCACCCCCCCGACGATCGAAGATGTCACCGATAAAGGCCACGATATTGTCCCGGTTTAAGGTCGAGAAATCGGGTTTCATTCCGCCGCCTCCGGTTGTGTCATCTGCATGGCGGCCAGTGTCGAAAGCAGCCCATCCTTGTCAGCATAGCATCCCTGCAACCAGCGAGACCCGGCCCCGGAATAGCCCAGCCGTGCATGCATTACGCGAGTGTTGTCGACGATGAAGCTTTCGCCCGGTTCCAGCTTGAAAGACACGCCCATAGCGGGATCGTCAATGATCTCGCCCAGCTGGCGATAGGCGGCATAGTAGGCTTCCATCTTGTCAAAGGGCACATCCACGAACGGCGCGGACGAGCGGTTGTTGAAGCGAATGCCGATCAACTCGCCATCGGGGGAAAGCTCGATCATCGGGCGACGTGACCGCAAACAGACCCCGTCCGAACCTTTATACTCGAACCGTGCCGGATAGCCTGCAAGCAAGGCGAAGCCCTCGGGGTTCAGATCGCGCAGACGCTCAGCCGCGCGGAAACCATCGACAACGATGGAATCGCCGCCTTCGGCCGAGTTCTCAAGGCAGTAGAGGATTTGCAGTGTCGGCACCGGGTCGCGATAAGGGTTGTCGGTATGGGCCTGCAACCCCAACCCGGTATAGGCGAGGTTGGTCGGGTTCACCTCGGTCCGAACCTCGAAATAGGGGCCATAATTTGTCTGGCGCACGTAGCCGAACAGATCGGCCACTTTCAGCAGCGATTCGGGCTCGGTTGGGCCACCTGTCAGCTTGGCAAAGCCGTACTCCGCGACGGCAGCCAGCCAGCTGCGCTTGGCCTCAGGGTCGGTGTGCACCCTTTCCCAGTCACCGCTGGGGGCGCTGATACCACGCTCCCATGTGGTGACGCCGGATGCGGTGCGGCCAACTTCTTGCGCCTGTTCGCGGTCATAAACGTGATCGGCCAGCCAATCGGCAGGGAACATCACGGATTTGTTTTCGGGCTGGAACGTCACGCTCAGATCGCCATTTCGGATCTCGGCAGCGCTGACCGAGATATCGGAGGGGATATCGCCGATTGTGATCAGGCGCTGCCCGTTGCCGGGGGCGCGGGTCTCGGGGTCCAGCGCATTGTCGCGCAGCCAAATGGCGTGGAAGCGGGCCTGGGTACCATCGGAAAACGCGACAGTGACCACAGATGGGTCGAAAGTAGCTGAGCGCAGCATGGGGTCTCTCCTGTTCGGCGCGGGCTTTGCTTGAGGAGATATGCGCTTCGTGACATTACTACAATTAAACCTTATTGCCTCTGAGACTTGGAAAATCTTATGGATAAGAAGAAGATCGGACTACCTCCATTGGACTGGCTGCGTGTGTTCGAAGCCGCCGGGCGGCTGGGTGGTTTTTCTGCTGCTGCGCGCGAATTTGGTTTGACGCAGGCGGCGGTCAGTCAACGGATAGGCAATCTTGAGGCGTGGCTGGGCCGGTCATTGTTTGTGCGCGAAGCCCGCGGTGTTTCGCTGACCATCGAAGGCGAAAGCTATCTGCCATTGGTGCAGGACAGCCTGCAAGCACTGGAACGCAATACCGAGGATCTGTTCGGCAAAACTCCGCGCGAGCTTCGGGTCGCGGGACTTTCGTCGCATATCCACGCGCTGGTTCTGCCAGCCTTGCCCACGTTCCTTGAGGCGCAGCCAAATGTGCGTGTAATGACAGATTCGATGGCCCGCCGCGCCTCGCTGGAGGAAGAACGTACCTGGCTGCAGATCCGCTATGGCAGAGGTGTCTGGCCTGGACGAAAGGCAAAGCTTATTGCGCCCGAAGTGCTGGCACCGATGGCCGCATCCGGCATCAACTGGGGTGCGCCGCTGATTGATTTGCGCGGAGAACGCCCCGGCTGGAAGGACTGGGCGCAGGTTGCGGGGGTTGATGAATTACCGGCTGGCCGGATCAGTTTCGACTCGGTGGGTCATGCGATCACGGCGGCGCGTCAGGGCATGGGGATCGCCTTGGGTTCAATCCCTCTGGCATCGGGCAGCATCAAGACTGGTCAGTTATACAGACTGGATATGCCTGAGCTTAGGACAAAGGATGGCTATTGGCTGACTTGGCCCGAGGATCGGGCAAGATCGAAGCGGCAAAGGGCGTTGATAGACGACTTTCTGCAAGCGCTGCGGGGCGGGGCCTGATCAGAAATCGATGGCGATGCCCTTTTTTTCCCAATCACCATAGCGTGCCGGATCGGGACCGTCGCGCCCACCCAGTTCCTTAGGCTGCGCCTTGGCTTCCGCTTCGGCCTTTTTGCGACGTTCCTCAGCCTCGGCCAATGCGCGCTGAGCGGCGGGGGGCAGGTCTTTGCGCTCGTCACTCATGACATCGGGTTCCTTTCTGTTCAGGGCCTTGATATACGCCCTCGTCCGCCTAAGGCAATGCGGCAAAGGTCACGAGAGGCACTCAGCATCATGTCAAACTCTGCAACCGCCGCGCGGCGCAGTGCAATCTATCTGCTGGATCAGATATTGGGCGAGGGGCGGCTGTTACCTGAATGTCTGGCGGCCGGCGCATTGGATCGTCTGGTACCCGAGGATCGCGCGCGCGCGCAGCGTCTGACGATTGAAACCCTACGCGGGCTTGAGCGTGCCGACCGGCTGTTGGCGGATCACTTGCGGCAGACACCGGCGCTAACGGTGCATAACGCGCTGCGGCTTGGAACGGTCGAGTTGTGTCAGGGCGAGGCCGCGCATGGCGTGGTCAATTCGATGGTCGAGATCGTGGGACGCTCGCGCAAGCATGGGCGGCTCAAGGGGTTGATGAATGCAGTCTTGCGCAAGATTGCCGCCGATGGACCGGATGCTTGGCCCAAGATGCGCGTGCCCCGTCTGCCCGACTGGCTGCGCGATCCTCTGATCATGGCGTGGGGCGATGACGCAGTAAGGGGTATGGAACAGGCCCATTTCAATGGTGCACCGCTGGACGTGACGCTGAAACCGGGCGCCGAGGCGCCGGGCGGAGAAGCCCTGCCCACCGGCTCAGTCCGTTTGCAGGATGCGGGGCAGGTGTCGGCTTTGCCGGGCTACAAGCGTGGAAACTGGTGGGTTCAGGATGCGGCAGCGGCGCTGCCTGTGCGCGTGCTGGCCCCGAAAGCCGGGGAAAAGGCGTTGGACCTTTGCGCTGCGCCCGGTGGCAAGACGTTGCAATTGGCTGTGGTAGGGGCAGAGGTCACGGCGCTGGATATCTCTGAAACACGGTTGGAGCGGGTGCGCGAGAACCTGAAACGGACAGGTTTGAAGGCTAAGGTGATCGCTGGTGATGCGCTGGACCATCGGGGCCAGTATGATGCCATCCTGCTCGACGCGCCGTGTTCGGCCACGGGCACGATTCGCCGCCATCCTGATTTACCCTTCGCCAAGGATGGCTCGGAATTCGGGGGATTGATCGAGCTACAGGCCCGGATGCTGGCCCATGCCTGGACCCTGCTCAAACCCGGAGGCCGATTGGTATATTGCACCTGTTCCTTGTTGCCGGACGAAGGAGAGGTGCAGATCGAAGAGGCGCTGGATCAATACCCGGATATGCAGATTGACCGTGCGGCGCTTGAGATTGCGGGCGTTGAACCGGACTGGATTACAGAAGAAGGTGGCTTGCGTTTGCGCCCGGATTTCTGGGCGGACAAGGGTGGCATGGACGGGTTCTATATCGCCTGTCTGAACAAATCCGCTTGAGGCGACGCTTTTCGATGACTTGACGCGCGGACCGGTCTATCGTGTGTTCAAGCGCCCGCAGAGCGCAAGGGGCAGAGTCGCAAGCGTCATGTCAGAATCGGACACAATGGCCAATCGCTGGATGCGGTTTCAGAACCGCCTTTACGCGCGCCTGAGCCAAAGGCGGAAGGCGGTTTCGGGATTCGTCAGCCAACCTGAGCCGCGCACCGTCGGTTCGTATGCACGCGGGCGACAACTGGTGGCCGGGAATCTCCTTTTCGCAGGATATCTGGTCGAGGCGGATGACACCGATCTCTGGGATGTTGCTGCGCCCAGTCCGGATTTTGATGATGAACGCCACGGTTTCATCTGGCTGGATGATCTGGCAGCCGTCGGCGATATGCGCGCCCGTGAAAAGGCGCAGCGATGGGTCTGGGGCTGGATCACCGCACATGGGCGCGGGAAGGGACCCGGCTGGGCGCCGGACCTGACCGGGCGTCGGGTGATGCGCTGGATCAACCACGCACAATTTCTGCTACGCGGCGCTGATGAAGCGCAAAGCAGAGCTTTCTTCCGCTCCTTGGCACAACAAACATGGTTTCTTTCCAAACGCTGGACAGCAGCAACACCAGGATTGCCGAGATTCGAAGCGCTCGCAGGGCTGGTTCAGGCTGGTTTGGCCCTGGAGGGGTTGGAGCAACTGGCTGATCCCGCATTGCGCGCACTGGCCCGGGAATGCGACCGCCAGATCGATGCCGAGGGCGGCATTCTCACCCGCAACCCTGAGGAATTGCTGGAGGTCTTCACACTGCTGGCCTGGACCTCTGCTGCACTTGGTGAAGTTGGCCGAGGCACGCCTGCCTCTCAGACCGGGGCGATCAAGCGCATTGCACCTACTCTGCGAAATCTGCGTCATGCAGATGGATCTCTGGCCAGATTTCACGGGGGCGGGCGTGGGCTTGAAGGGCGGCTGGATCAGGCACTGGCACAAAGCGGTGTCAAGCCGCAGCAGCATTCGGACCTGTCAATGGGTTATGCACGATTGGCCGCCTCGAGAACCACGGTTCTGGTGGATGCCAGCGCGCCTCCCAAAGGTGCTGCGTCGTTCAACGCCCACGCATCCTCGCTTGCGTTTGAGCTGACCTCGGGGCGCCGTCCTCTGATCGTGAACTGTGGATCAGGCGGCAGTTTTGGGCAGGAATGGCGCAGGGCGGGGCGCGCGACCCCGTCGCATTCGACCCTATGCGTCGAAGGGTATTCCAGCGCCCGGCTTGCAGAAGGCGCAAATGGGTCGTCGCAGGAAGCATTGGTGGATGGCCCGCAGGATGTGCCCGTGGATTTCGAGGATGCATTCGAAGGCACCCGCTTTATGGTGGGTCATGACGGCTACGCCAAAGTGTTTGGCCTGACCCATGCCCGCACGCTTGAACTGCGCTTTGACGGGCGTGAGCTGGTGGGCGAGGATATTCTGCTGACCGCAACCGACAAAGCCAAACGGCAGTTCGATCGCGCGATGGACGGGGCAGGTCTGCAGGGGATAGCCTTTGACATCCGGTTTCACCTGCATCCTGACGTTGATGCGGCACTTGATCTGGGTGGCGCTGCGGTGTCGATGGCGCTCAAAAGCGGTGAGATATGGGTTTTCCGCCATGATGGCGTTGGAAAGTTGTCAGTTGAACCAAGCGTTTACCTTGAAAAAGGCCGTTTGAAGCCACGCGCGACAAAACAGATCGTTCTATCTGGGCGCGCAATGGAGTATGCGACGCGCATCCGGTGGACGCTCAGCAAGGCTCAGGACACAGCCTATGCCGTGCGGGATACGCACCGGGACGAGCCCGCTTTCGACTGACGCCAAAAGGACCTTTGGACCCATGACCGACCTTCACCCCGTGCGCCGCGCGTTGCTTTCCGTTTCCGACAAAACCGGGCTGATCGAGCTGGGAACGGCGTTGGCCGAACGCGGGGTTGAACTGCTTTCGACCGGCGGTACCGCGAAGGCGCTACGCGATGCGGGGTTGGAGGTGAAAGATGTCAGCGAGATCACCGGCTTCCCCGAGATGATGGATGGCCGGGTCAAAACGCTGCACCCGATGGTCCATGGCGGGCTGCTGGCTCTGCGCGATAATGACACCCATGTCGCCGCGATGAACGAACATGGTATCGGCGCAATCGACCTGCTTGTGGTAAATCTCTACCCGTTTGAAGCGACCGTGGCTAAAGGCGCTGCCTATGATGAGTGCATCGAGAACATCGATATCGGCGGCCCAGCCATGATCCGGGCGGCATCCAAGAACCATGCCTTTGTAAACGTGGTTGTGGATGTCGAAGATTACTCGTCGCTGCTGGATCAGCTGGAAGAGAATTACGGTAAGACTTCTCTGGGCTTCCGTCAGTGGTTGGCGCAAAAGGCCTATGCCCGCACTGCCGCCTATGACACAGCCGTGTCCAACTGGATGGCCGATGCGCTGGAGCTTGAGGCCCCCAAACGCCGCGCCTTTGCCGGTGAGCTGAAACAGACCCTGCGCTATGGCGAGAATAGCCACCAGTCGGCAGCGTTCTATGTAGATGGCTCGGGTCGTCCGGGCGTGGCGACGGCGGTACAGCATCAGGGCAAGGAACTGAGCTATAACAACATCAACGATACCGATGCCGCCTTTGAGCTGGTGGCCGAGTTCGACCCGGCCGAAGGGGCAGCTTGTGCGATTATCAAGCATGCCAATCCGTGTGGTGTAGCGAAAGGTGCGACGTTGCTTGAGGCCTATAAAGCCGCGTTCGACTGCGACAGGACGTCGGCATTCGGCGGTATCGTGGCGTTGAATCAACCGCTGGACGCGGAAACCGCGCAGGAGATCACGGGGATTTTCACCGAGGTGGTGATCGCTCCGGGGGCGTCAGACGAGGCCAAGGCGATCTTCGCCGCCAAGAAGAATCTGCGCCTGCTGACGACCGAAGCTCTGCCGGATGTGACCGCCGGTGGTAAAACTGTGCGACAGGTGGCCGGTGGCCTGCTGGTGCAGGACAAGGATAACGGCTTTGTTGGTATGGATGATTTGAAGGTGGTCACCAAAAAAGCGCCATCTGAGGAGCAGATGCGCGACCTGCTGTTCGCGTGGAAAGTGGCGAAACATGTCAAATCCAACGCCATTGTCTATGTCAAAGACGGCGCGACCGTAGGTGTCGGCGCGGGGCAGATGAGCCGAGTTGACTCGGCACTGATCGCGGCAAAGAAAGCCGAGCGTATGGCTGATGCACTGGGCTTGCCCCAGCCGCTGACCATCGGTTCGGCCGTAGCTTCTGATGCATTCTTCCCCTTCCCCGATGGGCTTATGGAGGCCGCCGAGGCAGGCGCAACATGCGTTATTCAGCCCGGCGGTTCGATGCGTGATGATGAAGTGATCGCGGCGGCGGATGAAGCCGGTCTGGCCATGGTCTTCACCGGCATGCGGCATTTCCGTCACTGATGCGCGGTTCGTTCATCCTATGGGCCGGATTGGCGGCGTTTTTGATCGACCAGATCAGTAAGTATCTGGTCGTTCACGTCATGCGCGTGGCGCAGGGCGATATCGACGTGCTGCCACCGCTTCTGGTTTTCAGATACGGCGAGAATCGCGGCATCAATTTTGGCCTGTTTCAGGGCGACGGTGACGCCGCCCGCTGGGTGCTGATCGGGGTTTCCGTGGCGATCTGCCTGGGCGTCCTGATCTGGCTGGGCCGCATCGCTCCTACGAAGCTTCAACAATTCTGCGGCGGTCTCCTGATCGGCGGTGCGCTGGGAAATGTCGTGGACCGGGTGCTTTACGGCTATGTTCTCGACTTTTTGAACATGTCCTGCTGCGGGATCAGCAACCCTTTTGTGTTCAATCTGGCGGATGTGTTCATATTTGCGGGAGCTTTGGGATTGGTCCTGTTCGATGGCAAAAAGCCCTCGTGACCTGCCGGACGATATGCGATAAAAGCGCCTGAAACTGGCTGGAGACACTGATGCGTATGCCACGCGCCATTCTTGTTCTGACACTCGCCGTTGTCGTTGCGGGCTGTTCCGATATTGGTTTGCGCAATCTTGATCCGCCCGGAGCGGGGCCGGATGAATTTTCGGTATTGCCCGTCAAGCCGCTGACCCAGCCCAAGGACTACGCCTTTCTTCCAGCGCCGACTCCCGGCGGTTCAAACCTGACCGATCCTAACCCCAAAGCGGATGCCGTTGTGGCGCTGGGTGGTAGTGAGGCAGCGCTGAACCCGAATACCGCAATACCGGCCAGCGATGCGGCGCTTGTGACGGCCTCAAGCAGATATGGCGTTCCTGCCAATACGCGTCAGGTAACGGCCGAAGAGGATGCGGCTTTCCGCAAAAATCGCGGTCGCTGGACCCGCCTGCGCCTGTTCCCGGTTGATCGGTACTCGCAGGTCTATGAACGTCAGTCAATCGATGCGAACGCGACCAATGAAGCGGCGCGTCGTCGTGGGATCGAAACGCCGTCGGCCCCGCCGCTGGAATGAATTCTTCTTAACTTTCCGTCATTGGCCTTGAACCCCGGCGGCACCACCGTAGTTTGAATATCAGAAATGAAACGGAGGATGCCCCATGGTTCGGGCCCTGGCACTGTCGGCTGCCCTGATCGCCGCCACCCCCTTGTTCGCGAAAGAGGGGCAAGAGGCTGTCACCACATTTACGCTGGAAAACGGCATGGACGTCGTGGTGGTCGAGGATCATCGCGCTCCTGTTGTGCAGCATATGGTCTGGTACCGGGCCGGATCCGCCGATGAACCGATCGGATCCTCTGGCGTTGCACATTTCCTGGAACATCTGCTGTTCAAAGCCACCGACACAATGGAAGCGGGCGAGTTGTCAGCCACTGTCGCGGCCAATGGCGGCAATGACAACGCTTTCACTTCTTACGACTACACCGCCTATTTTCAGCGTGTCGCCGCTGACCGGCTGGAACTGATGATGCGGATGGAGGCAGATCGTATGCGCAACATCCGCCTGACCGAGAATGATATCATCACCGAACGCGACGTGGTTCTGGAAGAGCGTAATCAGCGGACCGAAAACAATCCACGCGCTCTGTTCGGAGAACAGATGAATGCAGCGCAATATTTGAACCACCGTTACGGAGCGCCGATTATCGGCTGGCGCCACGAGATGGAGGCGTTGGATATGGACGACGCCCTGTCCTTCTACCAGACCCATTATGCACCCAATAACGCCATATTGGTCGTCACCGGAGATGTTGACCCCGACGAAGTCAGGGCGTTGGCCGATCAGTACTACGGTGTTATCCCAGCTAACCCTGATTTGCCCGAGCGGATACGCTCGCAAGAACCACCCCAGACTGCCGAACGTCGCCTGACCTTCAAGGATGCGCGTGTCGCACAACCCTACGTGCAGCGCAGCTATCTGGCCCCTGAACGGGACGCCGGTGAGCAGGAGAAGGCCGCTGCCCTGTTTCTTTTGGCGGAATTGCTGGGAGGAAGCACAACCTCATATCTGAATGAAAAGCTGCAATTTGAGCAGCAGAAGGTGGTCTATACCGGTGCGTTCTACAAGGGGGTCTCATTGGATGACACGACCTTTGATCTGATCGTTGTGCCGGCTGAGGGCGTTTCACTTCAGGATGCGGAGGATGCCATGGATCAGGCCGTTGCGGATTTCATCGCGGAAGGTGTCAAGGATGAAGACCTGGAGCGCATTAAGATGCAGCTCCGCGCCGCGCAGACCTATGCGCGCGATAACGTGGACGGTATTGGAAACCGCTATGGTCGTGCGTTGACCAGCGGGTTGACGGTCGAGGATGTGCAGGCCTGGCCCGACATCCTGCAGGCTGTGACGGGTGACGAGATCATCGCGGCTGCCCGTGAAGTGCTGCAACCTGAAACCTCGGTCACTGGCTGGCTGATGCGTGACGATGAGGTGACACAATGAAACGGTTTGCCGCAACGCTGATTGCGCTGATCATTGCCCTTCCCGCCTGGGCCGAGATTAAGATCAAAGAGGTAACCTCGCCCGGTGGTATTACCGCTTGGCTGGTCCAAGATCATTCGATCCCCTTCACCGCGCTGGAACTGCGGTTTCGTGGAGGAACGTCGCTGGATGATCCCGATAAACGCGGCGCGGTCTATCTGATGAGCGGCCTGATTGAGGAAGGCGCCGGCGACATGGATGCCCGCACCTATGCACGCGAACTTGAATCTCTGGCAGCGTCCTTCAGCTACAGGGCAACAGATGATACGGTCTCCATTTCGGCGCGGTTCCTGACTGAGAACCGGAATGAAGTGATTGATTTGCTGCAGACCACGATTCATGAACCGCGTTTCGATGAGGATGCGATCGATCGGGTGCGCGCTCAGGTGATTTCGGGTCTGAAGTCCGACCAGACTGATCCAAGCGATATTGCCGGACGCAGTTTTGCTGAAATGGCATATGGGGATCATCCTTATGCGTCGGACGGTAAAGGTACGATTGAAAGCGTTTCAAGCCTGACCCGCGACGACATCGTCGCTGCCTACGACAATGTCTTTGCCAAGGACAGACTGTATGTCGGAGCTGTTGGCGACATCACGGCAGAAGAGCTGGGCGTACTGTTGGACGAATTGCTGTTGGATCTGCCAGCAACCGGGAAACCCATTCCAGAGAAGGCGAAGGTCACCATTGACGGCGGTGTCAGCGTAGTGGACTTCAACACTCCGCAATCCGTCGCCCTTTTCGGGCAAAGTGGCATTGATCGCGATGATCCCGATTTCTTTGCGGCCTATATCCTGAATCACATTCTGGGCGGCGGCGGTTTCGAAAGTCGCCTGATGCAGGAAGTACGTGAGAAACGTGGTTTGACCTATGGCGTGGCGACCTATCTGGTACCCAAGGATCTGGCGTCAGTGTATCTGGGCTCGGTCTCATCTGCCAATGACCGTATCGCCGAAGCGGTCGAAGTGATCCGACAGGAATGGGCGCGCGCGGCTGCGGAAGGTGTGACGCAGAAAGAATTGGATGACGCCAAGACCTATTTGACCGGGGCCTATCCGCTGCGTTTTGACGGCAATGGCCAGATTGCCGGAATCATGGTCGGGATGCAGATGGAAGATCTGCCTATCGACTACATTGCGACTCGCAACGACAAGGTGAATGCAGTGACCTTGGAGGATGTGAACCGGGTGGCGTCTGAACTGCTGGACCCCGAGGGTCTGCATTTCACCATCGTCGGCAAACCGGAAGGGGTGGACGGCTGACGTCGTCCATCTACCCGCTGCCAAACAGAATTTTTCGTTGTTATTGAATAATTTTTCTTGGAATTGACGGCAGGGGGTGATGCGAACCACTGGCGGAAACAACGAGTTTGTGAACTCTTCCAGGGCGCAGCGCCAGACAGAGGATCGGCAATTCTCCGCCTTAAGTAATCGTTAACTCGCCTTGGCCATACTTTGGCCAGAAATGTCGAGAATTCTATGTTAGTCGGGAACGGAGATGGGGTTCAGAAGATCAACATCTCCTGAGACGAGGCTTTGGACGGATAGCGGCACCATGATAGTTGCGATAATGGGATTGGGAATACTTGCAGGGTTGTTAACCTTTGCTGCCGCTTTGATTGTCGGTCAATCTCTGCTCAGCGCTTTCGCACTTTACGTGGTGGCCGGTACGCTGACATCGCTTTTGGTAGCAGCGGGTATCTATTTCAGAAGCTCTTGAATTTGGTAGGTTGGAAATAAAGCCCAGCGACTGAAAAGTTTGCCACCAATCGGATTCCTGTGTTCTAACCTAAGCTTGGCCCTTTTTCGCTGCGCGCAGCATCTGACCCATCATCTGGCCAAACTTGCCCGAGCCGCGCTGATACAAAGCCCCGTCAACGGCCATGACTGTTCCGCTGATATAGCTCGCCATATCAGAGCTAAGGAATAGGCAGGCATTTGCCACATCCTGGGGTTGACCCCAGCGACCCAGCGGGACGTCCCGACGCAGCTCTTCATGGGCGTTTTCGGTAGGGGCCAGCCGTTTTGCGCCTTCGGTTCCTTCGATAAAACCCGGAACGACCGAATTCACGCGAATCCCTTCGACGCCCCATTCCATTGAAAGGGTTCGGGTGATTTGATCAACGCCCGCCTTGGCGGCGCAAACATGGGCCTGCCCTTCGTAAGGCAGATAGGATTGCGGGGCCGAAATGTTGATAATGCTGGCACCGGGACGTTTGAGATAGGGGTAGGCCCCTTTCATGACGTGGATCGTGCCCATCAGATCGATATCTATGACCGCCTTGAATGCATTGACCGACATTTCAGATGCCAGCGCTGGGAAGTTGCCGGCAGCACCAGAAATCAGGACATCGAAATCTCCAAAAGCGTCGTGGAATTGCTTAAGGCCTTCGGCTACGGCCTCTGGATTGCGAACGTCGAACGCCGCGCCGATCGCGTCGGATGCTCCTGCTGCTTTCAACGCAGCCACGGTATCATCAACCTTTTCCTGCGACCGGCTGGCGACAGCCAGATTAGCACCCGAGGCCGCAAAGGCCTCGGCAATGCCGCGATTGATACCGCTGGTGCCACCAATGACGATGACGGTCTTACTTGAAAAATCCATTTAGGCCTCCGGTGGAACGGGGGCCTTACTCTCCGTAGGGCACCCAGATGTTTTTCACTTCGGTCGCAGCCTGCAGGAAGCGGCGCGAATGGTCCACGCTCCAGTCAAATGCCGTCGCGTTATTGACCCAAGTCCGCTTCAGATTTCCGGCCGAGACGACCTCGATCTCTTTAGACAGATCGGTGGACGAGAACGACCAGACCGCATCCACGTTCAGATGCGAGGCCAGCGGCTTTGCCAGCTCTGCGTGGCTGCCGGTCAGGATGTTGACCACACCGGCGGGCACGTCCGAGGTTTCTAGGATCTGGTAAAAATCCGTTGCTGCCAGCGGGTAGGGCTCACTTGCCGCCAGAACCACCCGGTTGCCCATCGCTATCGCTGGCGCCATGGCCGAAACTAGACCCAACAGGGGTGCTTCGTCCGCACACAGGGCGCCGATAACGCCAACCGGCTCTTTCATGGCAATGGCAACGCCCCGGATCGGAACACCATGTACTTGACCATCATACTTGTCCGCCCAGGCGGCGGCGGTGAACAGTCGCTGGATCGAGGCCTCAACCTCTTTCGCGCCGTCTTTCTTACCGGTCATCGCATCAATACGAGCAGCGAACTCGCCCGCACGTGCCGAGAGGTTTTCACCGATGTAATACAGAATCTGAGCCCGCAGATGGCCGGTGGTCTTGGACCAGCCTTTTGCACCCGCTGCAGCCTCAACCGCGTTGCGCACGTCCTTACGGTTGGCCAGACCCACATGGCCAAGTAGGCCGGATTTGCCCCAGACGGGTTTCGAATAGCCGCCATCGGGCCGCGCCTGCTTACCGCCGACATACATCTTGGCGGTGCGGTCAATAGGATCGACTGGAGCGCCTTCGCCCATTGCCGCCTCAATCTTCGCCAGCGGTTTGGCCTTGGCTTTGGGCTTGGTATAGGCCGTCAGCCCTTCCCAACCGCCTTCACGGCCAAAGCCGCTTTCGCGTACACCGCCGAACCCGGCAGCAGCGTCGAACAGGTTAGTTGCGTTCACCCAGACCACGCCCGCAACCAGCTTGGGCGCGATATCCAGCGCGAGGTTCACGTTTTCGGTCCACACAGTCGCGGCCAGCCCGTAGCGGGTGTTGTTGGCCAACTCGACCGCTTCTTCCGGGGTGCGGAAGGTCGAAGAAACCAGAACCGGGCCAAAGATTTCTTCCTGCATCAGCGGATCGGAGGTTTCGAGCCCAGAGATCAGCGTTGGTGGATAGTAGCAGCCATTCGAGGGCAGCTCACAGGCCGCCTGATGCACGTGACCCGCAGTGTTGCTCTCGACCATTCCTTTAATGGTTTGCAACTGAACCGGGTCCACAACCGCGCCCACATCGATGCACTTGTCCAGCGGATCACCAATACGCAGATTGTCCATCCGGGCACGCAGCTTGTCATGGAAGCGATCAGCGATACCCTCCTGCACCAGAAGGCGCGAGCCCGCACAGCAGACCTGGCCCTGGTTGAACCAGATCGCGTCGACCAAGCCTTCGATCGCTGAATCAATATCGGCGTCGTCAAAGACGATGTAGGCGGACTTGCCGCCCAGTTCCAACGTCAGTTCTTTGCCAGAGCCAGCGGTCGCTTCACGGATGCGACGGCCCACGACGGTCGAGCCGGTAAAGGCGATTTTGTCGACGTCCGAAGACACAATCATCTCACCAACGGCACCATCACCTGTGACGATGTTGACCACGCCTTTCGGCAACCCGGCCTGCATGCAGATGTCGGCAAACAGCAGCGCGGTCAACGAGGTGTACTCGGCCGGCTTCAGAACCACCGTGTTGCCCATTGCGATTGCAGGCGCGATCTTCCACGCCATCATCAGCAGCGGGAAGTTCCACGGGATGATCTGGCCGCAAACACCCAGTGCTTCGGCATCGGGCAATTCGCTTTCCATCAACTGCGCCATGCCCGCGTGATAGTAGAAATGCCGCTGTGCCAGAGGGATGTCGATGTCGCGGGATTCTCGGATCGGCTTACCGTTGTCGAGGCTTTCGAGCACAGCAAACAAACGTGAGTGCTTCTGTAGCAGGCGCGCAATCGCGTAGAGGTAGCGCGCACGACCGGCTCCGCCCAGCTTCTCCCATTTCGGCTGCGCCTTGCGCGCCGCAGAAACGGCGGCGTCCACGTCAGCCTGTTTGGCTTGTGTCAGCTTGGCCAGAATCTCTCCGGTTGCTGGGTTGCGGCTGTCGAATCCTTTGCCGGGTTTGGTAAACGCGCCATCGATGTAGTGGCCGAACTTGTCGCCCTGATCGACCAGCCAGGCCAGTGCCTCGGCTGCGCTTTCGGGGGCAGGGCCGTAGTCCATGGTCTCGAAAATCTCTTTGACTGTCATTGTGTTTTCCTCAGCCCATGGAGTGACGGTAACCGGCGGAGTATGCGCCTGTCACATAGTGTTCCAACTGCCGCTCGATATCGCCCAGCAATGATGAGGCACCAAAGCGAAACAGATCCGGCTCCAGCCAGCGGTCGCCCAGCTCGTCCTTGATCAGCGACAGATAGACCAGCGCATCCTTGGCTTTCGAAATCCCACCCGCAGGCTTGTAGCCTACGCGATAGCCGGTGCGGTCATAATAGTCGCGAATAGCTCGGATCATTACCAGCGACACAGGCAACGTGGCGTTGACGCTTTCTTTGCCGGTCGAGGTCTTGATGAAGTCTGCCCCTGCCATCATGCACACCAGCGAGGCACGCGCGACGTTGCGCAGGCTGCCCAGCTCTCCGGTCGCCAAAATGGCTTTGACATGTGCATCGCCGCAGGCGACGCGGAAGGCCTTCATCTCATCATACAGGGCCTGCCAGTCGCCAGACAGCACATGACGGCGCGAGATGACGATGTCGATCTCCTCGGCTCCGGCCTTCACGCTTTCTTCGATCTCTGCCACACGCAGATGAAACGGAGAGAGCCCGGCCGGGAAGCCAGTGGATACCGCCGCAACCGGAATACCAGTGCCTTCCAATGCGTCCACAGCCGTTTCGATCATGTCATGGTAGACACACACCGCTCCGGTTGTGATCGGCGGCATGTCCAGCGCCTGCAGAACTGAAGACGCGACAGGCTGACGAGCCTTTGCGCACAGGCGACGAACCCGCCCAACCGTGTCATCGCCCGATAGCGTGGTCAGGTCGATCATTGTGATCGCTTTGAGCAGCCATGCGGCCTGGTATTCTTTTTTCACTGACCGCCGACCGGGCAGCGTCGCTGCGCGGCGCTCGATGGCCGAAGTGTTGGCCTGCACGGCCCGCACCCAATCCAGATCCAGATCCATTCCTGGGTTCCGGGGCTCGGTCACTTGCGGCAGATGCGGGGTGCGCACGGTGCTTTCTGAGCTCTGCGTTTCCATTATTCCGTCCTTTTGGAGGTTCGCGTCAAAATCGCATGGGTCGCAGCGAAAGGGAAGGTGTGCCAGCGTCGTAAAGGGCAAATTTTTGACCAAATGGACAAATATAGTCGTTTTCTTGCGAGTAATTCGCATTTGCATTGACTTAGTTGCGAATGGTTCTCATATTTTGACTTAACAGGATAACCGTTCGGAGTCTGAAATGATTCGTCGATCGCTACTTACGGCATTGGCTCTCGTGCTTGTGTGGCCCGTCGCCGCAATCGCTCAAGCGCCGCTGAAAGTCGTCGCCACCACCGGCATGATTGCAGATGCTGCGCGCCAGGTCGGCGGTGAACAGGTCGACGTGAAGGGCTTGATGGGACCCGGTGTCGACCCGCACGCCTATCGCCAGACCCGCACCGATATTGTTGCGATGACCCGCGCTGATCTGGTGCTGTGGCACGGCCTCTATCTAGAGGCTCAGATGGAAGGTTTCTTTGACGATCTGGGCCGCAAGCGGACAGTGGTTGCCGTGGCGGATGGCATCGACACATCGAAACTGCGCGCCCATGACGATTACGCTGACAAATTTGACCCGCACGTCTGGATGAGCCCGGTTCTGTGGCGCGATGTCGTGATCGAAGTGCAGGAAGCTCTGACCGAAGCCCGGCCCGAAGCGGCAGATGAGTTCGCAGCCAACGCACAAGTTTTTCTGGCCGAGATCGATCTGCTGGCCGCCTATGGCAAGCAGGTTTTGGCGGCCGTTCCCGAAAACAACCGCGTGTTGGTGACTGCGCATGATGCATTTGGCTATTTCGGTGATGAATATGGCTATGAGGTGCTGGGTATTCAGGGCATCTCAACCCAATCCGAGGCAGGGTTGAACCGGATCGGTGAGTTGGTCGAAACTCTGGTAGAGCGTCAGCTGAACGCCGTGTTTGTGGAGAGTTCCGTTTCAGATCGATCCATGCGTGCCTTGATCGAGGGTGCTTCGGCCGAAGGTCACAAAGTGGGTGTCGGCGGAGAGCTGTATTCCGACGCGATGGGCGAGCCGGGCACATATGAGGGTACTTATATCGGCATGCTTGATCACAACATTACCGTTATCGCCGGCGCGCTGGGCGCGGATGTTCCCGAACGTGGCATGAACGGCAAACTGTCGGCGGGGTTTTAAACCATGATTGAACTCGCAACAGTTCAGGGCGTTTCTGTCGACGGGCAGGACATCGATCTTTGCCCTCTCGCCATTCGTGGTCTGACAGTCTCATACGGTCAGAAGCCAGCGGTTTTCTCGGTCGATATGACGGTGCAGCCCGGCGCCATGACGGCGATTATCGGGCCAAATGGGGCTGGCAAATCAACCTTGCTAAAGGCTGCTTTGGGGATCGTGTCTCCGTTGTCGGGTCAGGTGACCGTGTTTGGTCAGCCGCTCGAGGACCAGCGGGCACGCATCGCCTATGTACCACAGCGCGCCAGCGTGGACTGGGATTTCCCGACGCGCGTGATTGATGTGGTGCTGATGGGCTTGTCGCGTCAATTGGGCCTGCTGGGTCGTGTTCGTGCCCGCCATACCGCCCGTGCCATGGACTGTCTGCACCGTGTCGGGATGCGGGAATTTGCCAACCGTCAGATCGGGCAGCTTTCTGGTGGTCAGCAACAGAGGGTCTTTCTTGCGCGCGCTTTGGCACAGGATGCCGACATGTATTTGTTGGACGAACCTTTTGCAGGCGTGGACGCCGCGACTGAAAAGGCGATCATCGCCGTGCTGAAATCGTTGAAAGAGGCTGGCAAGACCGTTGTTGTAGTGCATCACGATCTGGCCACGGTCACCGACTATTTCGATCATGTGTTCCTGATCAACACCCGCAAAGTGGCCGAAGGTCCGGTTGCACAGGCCTTTACCGCTGAAACGCTGCAAACCGCTTATGGCGGACGTCTTGCAACGGCTCAAATCGATCAGATTTCGCGCGCGCTGGGGTAATCATGCTTTGGGAGGCTTTGACCTTACAGCTTGGCTATAACGCCACGCTGGTTGCCATTGGTGCGACGTTACTGGGCGTTTCGGCAGGTGTGACGGGCACGTTCTTATTCCTGCGTAAACGCGCGCTGGTTAGCGATGCCATCAGCCACGCGACCCTACCGGGCGTTTGCCTTGCCTTCATGGTGCTGGTGGCTTTCGGTGGTGATGGGCGTAATTTGATCGGACTGCTTGCAGGTTCGGCAATATCTGCATGGGTTGGTTTGCTCTGTATGAACTGGCTGACCAGTCGCACACGTTTGGCAGAAGATGCAGCGATCGGCGCAGTGTTATCGGTGTTCTTCGGTTTTGGTGTCGTACTGCTGACCGTTATTCAAACCATGGGGGTTGGACGCCAGGCAGGATTGGAAGGATTCTTGCTGGGTTCTACTGCTGGGATGCTATGGGCTGATGCTCTGGTCATCGCGATCGGTGGCGCGGCAACGTTGGTACTGGTGATGATCATCCGCCGCCCGATGACGATGGTCGCCTTCGATCCTGAATATGCCGCCGCGCGCGGGTTGCCCGTGCATCGGATTGATCTGGCGATGATGGGGCTCGTGATGGCGGTGACCGTGGTCGGGTTAAAGATCGTTGGTCTGATCCTGATTGTTGCTCTGCTGATCATCCCGCCTGTGACAGCGCGGTTCTGGACGGAGCGATCCGACCGCGTGGTCGTTCTGGCCGGTTTGGCCGGAGGTCTTGCAGGGTATCTGGGGGCAGGTGTTTCGGCCTCGGCTCCGAACCTGCCGACCGGACCGATCATCGTTCTGGTCAGTTTTGGGTTCTTTGCCTTGTCGCTCCTGCTCGCGCCGGTTCGGGGTGTGTTGGCAGCTATTCTCAGCCACCTTCGGTTCCAGCGTCGAGTGCACATTCGGCAGGGACTGCTGGCACTGGCGCAGGGGCAGCAAATCTATGAACCCCTAACCATTCGCCTGTTACGCCGCACCGGCCTTGTGCGCGCCGATGGAGTTGTAACAGAGGAAGGGAGGGCGCGTGCGGCCAAGGCCCTACGAGACGAAAAGCGGTGGGAGATCGTCCGCGCGGATCAGGCGCATGAGGCCACTGCGGCGCTGTACGATGGGCTGTGCGATATCGAAACCGTGCTGACTCGCGATCAGATCGCCGAGATCGATCGTCGTATCGGCGGTCCGCAGGAGGTCACGCCATGAGCGGAGAAGAGTTCGTCCCCCTGTCGCTGACGCCTTTGTTGATTGGGACATTCGCGGCCATCGCATGCGCTCTGCCCGGTAACTTTCTGGTGCTGCGCAAGCAAGCGCTGATTGGCGACGCGATCAGCCATGTGGTGTTGCCCGGTATTGTCGTCGCGTTTCTGCTGACAGGCGCAATTTCAACTTGGCCGATGATGCTTGGCGCAGCAGGGGCTGCTGTGGTCGCCGTGGTTATGATCGAAGCGATCCGGCGATTGGGTCAGATCGAGCCGGGGGCAGCGATGGGTGTCGTATTCACGACCATGTTCGCCGGTGGTGTCCTACTGCTTGAGCAGACTGACACTTCGACCGTCCATTTGGACGTTGAACATGCGCTTTACGGCAATCTGGAAAGCTTGATCTGGCTGGATGCAACGGACTGGTCGTCGCTGCTGGATCTACAGGCATTGGCAGGGTTGCCACCTGAATTGCCGCGCATTGCGCTGACACTGACGGGGGTCTTGCTGTTCACGTGGTTGTTCTGGCGACCGCTCAAGATATCGACCTTCGATGAAGGCTTTGCGCGTACAATTGGTATCCGCACTGGCGCGTTAGGGATGGCGCTGGTGCTCATAGCTGCGATTGCTGCTGTCGCGGCATTTGATGCAGTGGGGTCGATCATCGTGATTGCAATGTTCATCTGCCCGCCAGCTGCGGCACGGATGATGACCAACCGGTTGGAAGTCCAGATCGTCTGGAGTGTCCTGTTCGCAACCCTTTCCGCCGTGTCCGGTTATGTTTTAGCGGGCTATGGCCCATTGTGGTTGGGGGCTGCGGATGCTGTCAGCGCCGCTGGAATGATCGCCACGATATCAGGCCTGATTCTGGCGCTGACCGCTGCTTTTGGCCCATGCCGAACCCGCAGCGGAGCGCCCAGTCAGGCTTGACTTGGCGTATTCACGCCAACGCCTATCACGCAGTTTCGGCTGAACTTCGCCAAGTGGAAACAATCACGAATTCTTAACAAGATTTATTCCATTTTCGGTGATACCAAACTTTCAATTGGAAACCACAAGACCACCACTCACTCTGGTATATCCGGCCAGTTTTGACCTTAGTCGCTACCCCCTTAACGGCGCGGTCAAACTGGCCGGATACCTCGTTTAAAGCCCGCTCTTCACAATTCAAACCGGTGGTCGAATCGCGTGCGCCTATGCTAGGTCTAGCGGTATGGTGTATGCTAACCCCAATATCAGCGACGATCGTCCGGTAATCCGCCAGCTGGATGACGCAGCGATCAACCGGATCGCGGCGGGTGAAGTCGTGGAACGGCCTGCTTCTGCCGTCAAGGAACTGGTCGAAAACGCCATCGATGCCGGGGCCACACGCATCGCCATTGAGGTCGCGGATGGCGGCAAGACCCTGATTCGTGTCACAGATGATGGGTGTGGGATCGCAGCCGGGGATTTGCCACTGGCGCTGTCGCGCCATGCGACATCGAAGATCGACGGCTCCGACCTGTTGAATATCCACACCTTTGGATTTCGCGGTGAAGCACTGCCCTCGCTGGGGGCTGTCGGGCGTTTGACCATCACCAGCCGTGTCTCGGGTGCTGATGCGGCCTCGATCCAGGTGTCCGGTGGCAAAATGGATGCAGTGAAGCCAGCGGCCTTGCGCGCTGGGACTGTGGTTGAGTTGCGAGACCTTTTCTACGCCACCCCGGCACGGCTGAAATTCATGCGCACGGACCGGGCCGAGGCGCAGGCGATCTCGGACATTGTGAAACGTTTGGCGATGGCAGAGCCTTCGGTCGCGTTCACCCTGCGCGATGTCTCGGGCGGGGGAGAGGGCCGCGTGACCTTTCGTGCCGACCGCGAGAATGGCGATCTGTTTGATGCGCTGCATGCCCGATTGGCGCGCGTTCTTGGCCGTGAGTTCGCTGAGAATGCTTTGCAGATCGATGCCACACGCGAAGGGCTCAGGCTTTATGGCTATGCCGCGCTGCCGACCTATTCGCGCGGGGTTGCAGTGGCGCAGTATCTGTTCGTCAATGGGCGACCCGTGCGGGACAAGATGCTGACCGGTGCGCTGCGAGCGGCCTATTTCGATTTCCTCAGCCGCGACCGGCATCCGGCGGCGGCGCTGTTCATAGATTGCGATCCAACGCTGGTGGATGTGAATGTACATCCGGCAAAATCCGAGGTTCGGTTCCGCGACCCCGGCCTCGCGCGTGGCTTGATCGTGTCCAGCCTGCGTCACGCGTTGGCCGAGGCCGGGCACCGGGCATCTTCGACCGTGGCCAACGCAACCTTGGGTGCGATGCGGCCCGAGCCCGCACCCGCAACCCCGGCGCGGGTGTATCAAATGGATCGCCCGTCACCCGCGGCGCGTCAGGCGGCCTATCGGGCGCAATCTCCGGGTTTTGCGGAACTGTCTCAGGACTATAGTGGACGCATCGTGGAACCGGTGCCCGAAACTGCACCGGAGGATGAGCCGCAAGACCTGCCCTTGGGGGCGGCGCGCGGGCAGGTGCACGAGAATTACATCATCGCCCAAACGGCAGACGGCATGGTGATCGTGGATCAACACGCCGCACATGAACGGCTGGTGTACGAAAAGCTCAAGGCTCAGATGGCCGAAAATGGCGTTGCCGCACAAGCGTTGTTGATCCCCGAAATCGTCGAACTGACAGACGGTGACTGCGCACGTCTGATGGCCGTTGCAGAGGACCTGTCGCGCTTTGGATTGACCATCGAATCCTTTGGTGGCGGAGCAATCGCCGTGCGCGAAACCCCGGCCATTCTTGGCGAGGTCGATGCCCGCGCGATGATCCTCGATATCCTTGATGAGCTCTCCGATCAGGGCGAAAGCCAGATGGTGCAAGCGCGGATCGAGGCGATCCTGAGCCGCGTGGCCTGCCATGGCTCGGTTCGGTCTGGCCGTCGGATGCGGGCCGAAGAGATGAATGCCCTGCTGCGTGAGATGGAGGCGACGCCCCATTCCGGGCAGTGCAACCACGGGCGGCCAACTTATGTGGAACTGAAGCTGAGCGATATCGAACGCCTGTTCGGCCGCAGTTGATCCGCTGGCCCGCTCGGGCTATGAAGAATAAAACAAGAACATCTGAGGCGATATGATCGAGATTGCTGGCACCCAATATGCATTGAATGACCCTATCATCCTGATTGCAGGCGGGGTGGTGGTGTTGATTCTGCTGCTTCTGTTTCTGTCACTTCGAGCGTCACAGCGTTCAGCTCGGATGGCGGAGCCGCTGGCCCGGCAGATGGCGCACCTTGGGCAGCATGTGCAGCAACTGGGCCAGGGGCAGGAACAACTGCGGGGTGGCCTACAGCATGTCTCGGACACGCAGGCCAACGCGCAGGTGCAGGTGATCCAGACCGTTGAATCCCGCCTGTCATCGGTGCAACAGCAGATGAATGACCGGCTGGCCGATAACGCGATGAAATCGGCGCGCGCTCTGGCTGAGATGCAGGAGCGGATGAAGGAATCGCTGCATGGTTCGTCGAAACAGACGGCGACCTCGCTGACGCAATTGCAGGAACGTCTGGCAGCCATCGACAAGGCGCAGGACAATATTACCAAGCTTTCAGGCGACGTGCTGTCATTGCAGGATATTCTGTCGAATAAGCAGACGCGCGGGGCTTTCGGGGAAATTCAGCTGAACGATATCGTTTCGAAGGCGCTGCCATCAGATAGTTTTCTGCTGCAGGCCACGTTATCGAACGGACGGCGCGCTGATTGCCTGATCAACCTGCCGAACCCTCCCGGACCGATCGTGATCGACAGTAAGTTCCCGCTGGAAGCCTATGAGGCACTGATCGGATCGACCAATGATATGGAGCTGAAAGCAGCGGTACAAATGTTCCGCAGTACCGTGCGTAAGCACATCAACGATATTGCCGAGAAGTACATTCTGGACGGTGAAACTGCAGATGGGGCGCTGATGTTTCTGCCCTCTGAGGCAGTCTATGCCGAGCTGCACGCCAAGTTCCCTGAATTGGTGCAAGAGAGTTTCTCGAAACGCGTTTGGATCGTTTCACCCACAACTTGCATGGCGACGCTGAACACCATGCGGGCGATCCTTAAAGATGCGCGCATGCGCGAACAGGCCGGTGCGATCCGCAAGGAATTGGGGCTGCTGCATAAGGATGTGGAACGTTTAGGCGACCGGGTGTCGAACCTCGACCGTCATTTCGGGCAGGCTGCAAAGGATATCTCGGAAATCAAGATCAGCGCGGAAAAGGCGGGTCGCCGGGCGCAACGGTTGGATAATTTCGATTTCGAAGAGCTTGCGCCGGATGACCAAACAAACGTCGTGCCGCTGGGCAAAACCGAAGGGTAAGCGTTATTGGATCGACAGGTCCAAATTGTAACCAACCGTCTTGCCTGTGTCGCGATCGTTACCCATCAGATAAACACGTATGGTGTAGTCGCCATCATCGGGAAGCTCGATCCGGGCGGTATTTCCATCGATTGAGCCGTTGTAAATTGCGACACCGTCGCTATCCGGCGGCAAGATGTTGAAATAGATCACGCCGTTGCCATTGGTGTCACTGACCTTAAGGTCGGCGAACATCTCCTGCCCAGCCTTGGCTCCGAGTTTATAGTCGAAATATTCGTCGCCGGTGACAGTCCCATTCACCATCGTGCCGAAATTGCCCGGTTGGAATTTAACGTCTGCGGACATCTGTGCGGAAACGCTGGCTCCAAAAGTCAGCAAAAGCGCTGTGACTGCCATCCTTAAGAACATTTATAACCCCGATTTAGTTAGCGTCGATAAACAACCCTACCACAACGGATCAGATTCGAAGGAATGGTTGGAACAGGCGCGGCATCAGCTTGCTGAACTTCAGTGGAGCATCAGTGACGGCCAGGCAAATGCAGTCTTCAGAAATATCTGCCGTAGGGGTATGATGGATAGACTGGTCAGCGATTTCGACATCGCCGCGGTCGAAGCGGTCGATCTCGTCAGAGAATGCACCCTGCAGGACCATCGTCAGTTCTATGCCTTTATGGCTGTGATCCGGCACCGCTGCCCCGGCGGGGATAAACAACAACCGGGCGGTGGCTTCGCTGGTCGTGGGCAGGATTGCCTGTTTGACACCCATGCCGACGGGCTTCCATTTGATCGCGTTCACGTCGCCGCCGACATAGTCCTGCAGCGGTGTCGGAAGAACTGCACAAGACGGGTGCGCGGGTTTCACCTTTGGTGCGCCCTGAGCAATCAATGCCATTGTTGCCGCTAGTGAACCGTCACTCATGCTTGCTGACGCATCTTGTTCCTGCAAAACGCATCCGCCAACTGCGTCAAAGCTTTCAGCGCGGGCGCGGCAGTGGTCGCACAGAGACAGATGCGTTGCGACCATCAGGTCAAACGCTTCGGGCAGATTGCCTGCGGCATAGGCCAGCAGCAGGTCGTCTGTCAGGTGATGTTTAATCTCGTTTTTCATGCTCGTCATCTCAGTTCATCGCGTGGCGCAAGCGGTCCAGCGCCAGCCGTATCCGTGATTTGATCGTTCCCAAGGGCAACCCGGTCTGAGATGCGATTTCTCGATGGCTCAGATCTCCGAAGTAGGCCTTCTCGATCAGCTGTCTTTGCGCCTCAGGTAATGCCGCCATGGCATCACGCAGCTGCGCGGTTTCCTGTTGCAGCGCTAGAACGTCTTCCTGTTCCGGCTCCGCCTCCGGCCCCCACCCGAGGTCTTCGGGTTCGGGGCGGCGTTGCTTGCGCAATACGTCAATGCGCTTGTTCCTTGCGATCGTGAACACCCAGGTCGCAACCGTTGCCCTTGTCGGGTCAAACAGATGCGCCTTGTGCCACAAGGTCGCCATGACCTCCTGCGCGCATTCTTCAGCCAGGGCGGCATCCGAACCGGACTTGATCAGGAACGCCTTGATACGAGGCGCGAAATGCTGAAACAGTTCGGCGAAGGACGCCTGATCCTGAGCGTCTCGGATTCGACGGACGTGTTCCACCCAATCCTTTCTGGCGCCACAAGTATTATTCTGTCCGTTCACCGAGTTGCCCTTAAAACGCTTAGGTCCGCGCCAAACAATTCTTCCAGCAGCTTCTGCCGTCGGTTCGTCCATTGTCGCGGTGTCAGTCTCGGTAAACATAACCACAATACGTGGGGACACCCAAGGTGGATCAGTCGGTTGGATAAATTTCATCCAAAACCGGCTGAATATCGTATTGTGAGATACCAGATATGCGGAAATGCATGTCAATTGAATGATTTGCGGGCAGGACGGAAAATCTGTTTTATGAACAGAATTGATTATATCGCGGGCCATACCTTTCACGGGCGCAAAGGTGCGGTCGAGAATGCGTTTCGCTATTCCGTCGATTACATCTTGCTAGACCCCGAGGCCCACCCCAAGACCCCATACCTGTTTTCGATCAATGGCGCGAACCTGACAAGCTGGCGAGATTGCGATCATGGGGGTGAACCTGGTCAGGGTCGCGGGGCGATCTGGCTGCGTGAATGCTTTGAGGCGCAAGATATTCCACAACCGGACAGGATGACCTTGCTGACACAACCCCGTGTGTTAGGGCATGTGTTCAATCCGGTCAGTTTCTGGTTCTGTTTTGATAAAGATAACCAGCTTTATGCTGTGGTGGCCGAGGTGACCAACACTTATGGCACACGCCATAGCTACTTGTGCCACAAACCCGATTTTTCACCGATTGCACCTACCGATCGGATACTTGCGGACAAGCTGATGCATGTCTCTCCGTTTCAGAAGATCGAGGGCACCTATACCTTCCGCTTTGACTATCAGGACGAACGTGTTGGTGTCTGGATCGATTATGGGCGTGCCCGAGGCGGTTTGATTGCCACGCTGACCGGTCCGCGCCAGCCGTACAGCAACCGGATCATTCTAAAGTCTCTCTGGCGGCGTCCGTTCGGCGCGCGCCGGGCGGTATTTCTGATCCACTGGCAGGCGGTGAAGCTGTGGTTCAAACGGGCGCGGTTCAGCCCGTTTCGTACCGCGCCGGTTCCCGATCAGCCTGTATCCCGGTCGCGGCACTAAAGCCCTCCGCTTTGCGCAAGATCAAAGACGGTCACCTGTGGGATCGTGCAGAAATGCCTGGACCGCGAACACGAGGAGTTGAGACAGATGTTGGAAATCTCGGCAAGAAAGATCGCCCAGGTCGCCATGATGGGGCGTGAACTGGACCGGGCCGAGGGCGAATTGCGCGCATTCATCGACCGTATGAGTGAGGATGAGCAAGCAGAGCTGGTAGCCGTCATGTGGATCGGCCGAGAAAGCTTTTTTGCCGAGGATTTGGCCGAAGCGATCGCGACGGCTAAGTCCGAAGCCTCGACGCCTTGCGCGGATTATCTGATCGGAACACCGCATCTGTCGGACCATCTGGAAAACGGGTTGGATGCGCTGGGGATTTCAGCCGAGGACGTTGAAAACGATCTGATGTAGTCGGTGATCTGGCGACGGGTCAGCTTATCCTAGCTTATGAAGCAAAATTAATGCGGCCTTCCGTCGGGGTTAATGTCGAGTTCTTTGATCAGGTTCATCAAACAAAGCGATGAATCGAGGAGGAACCGTCATGGCACATGTCAATGCAACCGGAGCAGATCATCGGGATCTGCTTTTTGGCCAACTTGTGAACCAAACAGTGCCAAAGTCAGGATGGCAGCGCCGCAAGGTCTACAAGAACACGATCCGGGCGCTTGAAGAACTCAGCGATCGTCAGCTTTTTGATATCGGCATTCCGCGTGGTGAGATCAGGCGGCGCGTATATCGAAACGTCTATCAGAACATACCCTATCTGAACGGCGTTTAAGCCTTTCCGGCGCTGTACGGATATCGGTCCATTGTAAATTTTGCTGAGGTAACGAGTATGCTGGATGCCAACCCAATCCCGAAACAAACCCCTTCAAAAAGCGCATTGATGCTGTTTGACCGGGCGATGAGAATACACGCGATCAGGGCGGATATCGTTTGTGCCGCCCAGGAACTGAATCGGCTTTCTGATTCCGATCTGTCAGAACTGGGCATCAACCGCTGCGATGTGGAAGCGGTGATTGCGCAATACATCTGACGATAGCGGGTTAAGCCGCATTAAGAACGCAGCCGCTCCGAAGGTACCGGAGCGGCTGTTTGTGATTTAAGCCGTGTGGTCCACGATCTGCAGGTGCTGCGCCAGTGTGTCGATCTCGCGCATCCAGTCCTGCACCAGCTTCGGGTCGCTGGGTGCAGCGTGAACTCCTGCGGGAATAGCGCGGTTCAGCACGGCCTCGACGGCCAGTGAAACCGGGATCGAAACCAGCCGCGCCATCGCCGTCCCGCGCGCGTCGCCCCAGGCATCCATGACATAGGTTTTGTGCCAAACTTCAACGCCGTCCTTTTCCGCCTTCAGGCCCACACATAAAACCACGCGGTCAGGCTCGCCCTCGTCATAGGCGTTCTCGGCCCAGAACTGATCCGACATCTCTTTCAAGCGCGCATCGCCTTCGGGGCCGGACAGCGTTTCGATTTCGGTGAACACATCCGACCACGCCTCAGCCCAGCCGTTCAGGCGCAGGGTGCCACGGACAAATTCCTTGACCGGCCAGTGATCCTCGAACTGGTACTCGGCCTTGAAGGGGATCGAGTCGCGGTTCGGGTAGACTTCGAAGCTTTCCGGAGTGGGCAGCGGTGCGATGTAGCTGGTGATCGCGTCCCAAGGTCGGGCGACATCCAGCGGCGCGTAGTCCCGGATTGACTTGGAAGGAGA
Organism: Ruegeria sp. H9; assembly: GCF_056532915.1. NCBI lineage: Bacteria > Pseudomonadati > Pseudomonadota > Alphaproteobacteria > Rhodobacterales > Roseobacteraceae > Ruegeria > Ruegeria sp. H9. The sequence continues at coordinate 164,181 of NZ_JBQFNX010000001.1, forward strand.
GCGCAGCGCTTTGAGCACACCCAGAGGTGACCAGCTGAATTTGTAGCGGAACGGGTTGGGATTCTTGGGAACGCCTCCGCAATAAGAGATAAAGCTCAGGTGGTTTTGGGGATCAAACGCGTCCGAGGCGCGGTAATCGGCAACCAGCGCATGCGCCATCAGATGGTCGATGCCCGGGTCCAACCCAACTTCGTTAACCAGCGCTACTCCGGCCTCGCGGGCCTTGCTGTCCAGCGCGCGCATCTCAGGTGCGATATATGAGGAAGAGACAAAGTTGGCTTCTTTCGAGATTGCCAATTCTGCCAAAGGTACATGCCAGTCACCAGGCAGCATCGATACGATGGCGTCACCTTTTTCCAGCACCGCACCCAATGCGTCGATGTCGAAGGCGCGGATGTCGTCGGTGAGGTCACCGACCTCTGTCTTGGCCTTCTCAATGGTCCGGTTCCAGACAGTGACTTTGTGCCCGCCTTCAATAAGACGGCGCAGGCCGGGGATGGCCGACAGGCCGGTGCCGCACCAGTGAATCGTCATCGCTCAGATCCCTTCAATATGAGTTTCGTAAGTTGCTTCTGCCCGGCCCCAGACGCCGCTATCCAGATCGGTGAGGGTCAACAACGACGGAAGTAATTGCGCCGCGTAGTCCTCGGAACTTTCGACAGGCAGCATCGACGGCAGGTTGTCGATCGCCATAACATCCATCACCGGATCGGTGGCCACGCGCAAGGCGGGGGCATCCCATGTGGTCGCGCGGTCATAGACCGGCACTGGGTTGTAATCGCTATCCGGGTCGCAGGCCACATCGCCGATAGCTGTAAGGTTCCGCGAGGTGGTCAGCGCTGACCGTGGGACAAAGACCGGTGTGCCGGGACGAGCGAAGATACAGTTCAAGAACAGGTCGTGGTCGAGGATTTCTGGGAATGGTCCGCCGCGGGCGGTTTCGGCCATGTCCCACTTGGTAACGCTGACGCCCATTGCCTCGCAGAGATCAGCCGCGCCTGTGCCAACACGGCCCAACGCACCGATGACGATGGCGCGAGGACGGTCGGCGCCGGTGGAGTCCAGCTCGGCCAGCAATTCGGCATTCAACGTGTCTTTGTTCTTATAAACACCAACCGGCGGGCATTCTTCATTTCGTTGCTGGGCCGCCCATGTCTTGAGCGTCACGGCAGCCCCCGCGTATCCAGCCCAATAGCCGAAAGCGGCAACCCGGTGGCCGTTTTCCTCGACCAGATACTCCAGATCATAAAGTGTGCCGCCGCCAGCCTTGAACCGCTGCAAAAGCGCGCGTCCTGAATGTTGCCCCTTATAGGCATGGCCGAACATGATATGGCGGTGGGGCAGGGGCGTGCCGTCCTCGGGCAGCTCCTTGAGGCCAAAGATGATCGCGTCCAGCGGGGCATTGGGCCAGGAATTCTCAGCCGCGATTTCACAGCCCGAGTCCTTGTAGCCATCAATTGCGATGGCGCGGACGGAACTTTCCTCGACCGTCACGCGGATGCCTGCCGCGATCAACGCGGCAGTGCCTTCGGGGGTCAGCCCGACCCGTTCCTCGTTCGGGCGCTGTTCTGCCCGGACCCAGAGATGTGTCATTCCAATTCCTTTTGTCAGAGCATACCGGCAGCGCGTACCGCCTGTACCGAGGGACGTGCCTCCATCGCTTCTCGGAAGGCGATGATCTTTGGAAAGGCCGAGACGTCAACACCGTCGCCCTCCAGCCAGCTGCAAACCACGTACAGGTACGCGTCGGCCAGCGAGAACGCCTCGCCCAAAACAAACGGCCCACGCAACCCGTTCGACGAGATATATGCGCAGGACTCAGTCATGTTTTGCGCGACTTTGTCCTTCATGTCTTTCCAGCTGGATTTCTTGTCTGCCCAACGGGGCCCGCGCATCTTGTGGGCATGGTTCACATGCATGGTCGAGGCGAGATAAAACATCACCTCTCGCATCCGCGCCGCCATAACCGAATCTGATGGCACCAATCCCGCCTCGGGCGCTTTAGCGGCAATGTATTCCAACAACGCTCCGGTTTCGGTCAGAATGCCGCCATCCACAACCAGTGCCGGGACCCGACCTTTTGGATTGATCTGCTTATAGGCGGGTTTGGTTTGCTCACCTCCGGCAAAGTCCAGTTGGATGGCCTCATACTCAAGCCCGGCCTCTTCCAGCGCAATTGCCACGGCGACCGAGATTGTGCGGGGGGCATAATAAAGTTGCATTGTAGCCTCCTTACAGATGGGTCTGCGCGAACTGACGGTCTGGCGCTTCCAGATGGGGCACTGCGTTGAACAGAACCGGACTTAACTGCGCGCCAATCGGGTGCAGACGATGCATCGACGTGTTCATGATGGCAAGCGCCACCCGCGCCATCGATGGGATATCCAAGCCCATCGCCTGCCGCACCACCATCGAGATCAGCCCGCCCGAGGTCACGACAATTGCCGGACCGCCTTCGGTACCTATCTCTCGCAGAGCGTCGCGAACGCGAGTCTCGAACTCTTCGAAGGTTTCCGGCGTATCTTCGATCTCGCCCCGGGACCAGGCGGCAAAGGTGCGGGGCAAGTGCTCGACAAAGCCTTCGCGGTCGGTTGGTATTTCAACCCCGTGCTGCTGTTGGAACAACTGGGCAAGGGTGAAATACTCGATCTCATTCAGCCGCGCATCCCGAGTTGGCTGCGGCAGCCCCATGCTGGCCGCAGTTTCCACGTGCCGGTTGAGTGTGCCGCAATAAACCCGAGGGTAATGCAGGCGGGTATCGCGCAGATGCGCGCCCAGCCAACGGGCCTGTTGGTGACCCAGTTCGCTCAGCCGGTCATAGCTCAGCTCATCCCGTGCGGTTGTGTTGGCCTGCCCGTGGCGCACTAATGTGATATGTGACATGATGATCCCTCTTGCGTTGACGTCTTAGGGCAGGTTCGGGGCCGGGACCAGAGGGCTTTCACGCGGGCCCGAAAAAACTCCTATATCAGGCGCAGTTTACCGCTATGGTCACCCCGACAAGGAGGACCCATGGCTGTCGATCACACACGATTTCTGACCGATCTGCACACGCTGCGTTCATTCGGGGCTTCGGGCGTCGGCAAGGGCGTCGTCCGCCCCGCCTATTCCAAAGCTGATATCGCCGCGCGCCAGTGGCTCGCCGCGCGCATGGCCGAGGCTGGCCTGACTCCGCATGTCGACCCGGTTGGAAACCTGTTCGGGTTGGCTGATGGACCCTCGCTGCTGATGGGCTCGCATTCCGACAGCCAGCCCGAGGGCGGTTGGCTGGACGGAGCCCTGGGCGTCATTGCGGCACTGGAAATCGGGCGTTCCAGTGACCGACCCATCTCGGTCGTCAGTTTTCAGGACGAAGAGGGGCGGTTCGGCGTCACCACCGGATCGGCGGTCTGGTCAGGTGGATTATCTTTGGAACAGGCGGACGTGCTGACTGATGGCTCAGGCGTCACCTTTGGCAGCGCGCGGGCTGAAATGGCAAAGAAGTCGCAAGGCTTTGTTGATCCTGCTCGGTTCAGCGGTTTCATCGAAATGCACATCGAACAGGGCCCGGCACTGGATGCAGCCGGTGAACAGATCGGCGTTGTCACCGATATCGTCGGCATCCGCGATATGGTCATCACCTTCCAAGGCCAGCAAAACCATGCTGGAACCACGCCAATGCACTTGCGACGTGACGCGTTTCAGGCCCTGTCGCTGTTCAACACGCGCCTCAGTGACCGGTTCCGTAATGTGGTCACGCCGCAAACTGTCTGGACCATCGGGCGTGTTGATGTTCACCCCAATGCGTCCTCTATCGTGCCGGGACGGGTGCGGTTTTCGATGCAATGGCGCGACGGCGATCCTGAGCGTCTGGTGCGTATGGAAGACATCATTCGCGCGACCGCACAGCAGATTGCCGAAGAGCAGGGCATAACACTAACCTACGGCCCGATGCTGGGGTTAGAGCCCGTCAGCATGGACCCGGTTTTGCGCGGTGCGCTGGAAAGCGGCGCGCAGGCCATTGCGCCTGGGCGTTGGCGCAATATGCCATCCGGAGCGCTCCACGATGCCACCAATGTCTCGCGCCTGATGCCGGTTGCGATGCTCTTTGTCCCGTCGATTGACGGAATCAGCCACGATTTTGCCGAAGACACAGCCGAAGAGGATTTGGTTGCGGGTCTCAGGGTGCTTGATCGCGCAGTTCATTCCCTTGAGGAATGAAGGTAAGTTGAAGACCATTTCATGATTTTCCACGCGAAACCAAGTTACTATCGGGGATGTCCACCAGCTATGGGCGGGTGCTCGGCACAGTTTTACTGACTCCGAACAAGGAGTGTTGCCTAACGGAAAAAAGTTTCCTATAGGAACATTATTGATGCATGCACCCGTATACTGTTCTGCCGTGATCGAGGCGATCTGCTGAAATCCTGGGCTGAATCGTTGCAATCTGTGCAGCTTGGGTCAGACTGACAGGAACGTTTCTGGGTAACTGATACAAAGCAGGTGGCCACCATGACTTCATCCTTAAAACGCACGCCTCTTCACGCTTTGCATGTTGAGTTGGGGGGTAAGTTGGTTGATTTTGCGGGATGGGAGATGCCTGTTCAGTATCCTTTGGGGATTATGGGGGAGCATAAGCAGTGTCGTGAGAAGGCGGCGGTGTTTGATGTGTCTCATATGGGTCAGGTGATTTTGCGGGGCGAGAATGTGGGTGAGAAGCTGGAAGCGCTTTGCCCGCAGGCTTATGCGACGCTGAAGGACGGCAAGGCGCGGTACGGGTTCTTTACGAACGCAGAAGGCGGGATCATGGATGACCTGATCGTGTCGAACGCGGGGGATCATTACTTTGTGGTGGTGAATGCGGCGCTGCGGCATCAGGACATTCCGCATATGCGTGAGCACCTCGAAGGCGTCGAAGTGATCGAGATTTTCGACCGTGCGCTGGTGGCCGTTCAGGGCCCTGCGGCGGAAAACGTTGTGGGCGAACTGTGCCCCGCCGCGCGGGATCTGAAGTTCATGGAAACCACCGTGGCGGATATCAACGGCGTCGAATGCCGTATCTCGCGGCTGGGCTATACCGGCGAGGATGGCTACGAGATTTCGATCCCCGAGGACAAGGCGATTGAGATCACCAAAGCCTTCCTGGCGCATGAGGATTGCGAAGCGGCCGGTCTGGGCGCGCGCGACAGCCTGCGGCTGGAGGCAGGTCTGTGCCTTTATGGCAATGACATCGACCAGAGCACCTCGCCGATCGAGGCCTCGCTGGCTTGGGCGATCCAGAAACGCCGCAAGGAAGAGGGCGGCTTTCCGGGGGCGGACCGCGTGCAAAAGGAACTGGCCGAAGGTCCCGCCAAAAAGCTGGTGGGCATCAAGCCCGAAGGCCGTGCGCCAGCGCGTCAGGGCGTGGAAGTGCAGTGCCTTGAGGGCAACAGCATCGGTCAGATCACCTCGGGCGTGTTTGGCCCCACGGTGGGTGGACCGGTGGCGATGGGCTATGTGAGCAAAGGCCATGGCGAGCCGGGCGAGAAGGTGAACCTGATCATCCGGGGCAAGCCGCAACCGGCTGAGATCGTGGCGCTGCCCTTCGTCAAACAGAATTACAAGCGTTGAAGTCAGGAGAGAGAGACATGGCAACCTATTATTCCGAAGAGCATGAATGGCTGAGCGTTGACGGCGACACCGCCACGCTGGGCATCACCAAACACGCCGCCGAGCAGTTGGGTGACGTGGTGTTCGTGGAACAGCAGGAAGCAGGCGACGAGTTCGAAAAAGGCGGCGAGATCGGCGTGATTGAATCCGTCAAGGCGGCGTCCGAGCTTTACGCACCGGTCGACGGCGAGATCACCGAGGTGAACGAGGCACTGGCCGACAATCCCGGCGCGCTGAACGAAGACCCCGAAGGCGAGGCCTGGATCTACAAGATCAAGATCGCGGACGCCTCGCAGCTCGAAGACCTGATGGACGAGGCCGGCTACAAGGCCTTCATCGGTTAACTCAGGCGGCGGGTCCGTGCGCGGCCCCGCCCCTTCATCTGTTTCCAAATACTTCCGCCGGAGGCTCCTGCCGTCTCCGCCGGGCCTGACCTATCCTTGAGGAGCGCACACATGGCCTTCAAACTGACCGATTACGAAGCCTATGACTTCGCCAACCGCCGCCATATCGGGCCCAGCCCGACCGAGATGCGCGACATGCTCAAGGTGATCGGCTTCAAGACGCTGGACGAGCTGATCGACGCCACCGTCCCGCCCGCGATCCGGCAGAAAGAGCCGCTGGACTGGGGTCCGGCGATGACCGAGCGCGATGCGCTCTTTCACATGAAAGAGGTGGCGAGCAAGAACAAGGTTCTGACCTCGCTGATCGGTCAGGGCTATTATGGCACCACCACGCCGGCGCCGATCCTGCGCAACATTCTGGAGAACCCGGCCTGGTACACGGCCTACACGCCTTATCAGCCCGAGATCAGCCAGGGCCGACTTGAGGCGCTGTTGAACTTCCAGACCATGGTCAGCGACCTGACCGGGCTGGACGTGGCCAACGCGTCCTTGCTGGACGAAGCGACTGCTGCGGCGGAAGCCATGGCGATGGCCAAGCGCGGCGGCCGGTCCAAGGCCAACAATGCAGCCTTCTTTGTCGACAAGAACTGCCACCCGCAGACCATCGCGGTGATTAAAACGCGCGCCGAGCCTCTGGGCATCGAGGTGCAGGTGGCTGATCCGGACACGCTGGATGCGGGCGCGGTCTTTGGCGCCATCTTCCAGTACCCCGGCACCCATGGCCATGTGCGCGACTTCACCGCCGAGATTGCGGCCCTGCATGAACACAAGGCGATTGCCATCGTCGCCGCCGATATCCTGTCGCTGGCGCTGCTGAAGTCGCCCGGTGAGATGGGCGCGGATATCGCCATCGGCTCGACCCAGCGCTTTGGTGTGCCGATGGGCTATGGTGGCCCGCACGCCGCGTATATGGCGACCACCGACAAGCTGAAGCGCTCGATGCCGGGCCGGATCATCGGTGTCAGCATCGACAGCCGGGGCAACAAGGCTTACCGCCTGGCGCTGCAGACCCGCGAACAGCACATCCGGCGTGAGAAAGCCAACTCGAACGTTTGCACCGCGCAGGCGCTGCTGGCGGTGATTGCCTCGATGTATGCCGTGTATCACGGCCCCGACGGCATCAAGGCCATCGCGCAATCGGTGCACCGCAAGACCTCGCGTTTGGCCGCCGGTCTGGAAGAGGCAGGCTTTGCTGTGGAGCCGGAAGTGTTCTTCGACACGATCACGGTTGAGGTTGGCCATCTGCAGAAAACGGTCATGGAGGCCGCTGTGGCCCGGGGCGTCAACCTGCGTAAGGTCGGCGACACGAAAGTGGGCATCAGCCTGGACGAACAGACCCGGCCCGAGACCATCGAGGCGGTCTGGGGGGCCTTCGGCATCGACCGCAAGGATGACAGCTCGAACGTGGCCTATCGCCTGCCGGATTACGCGCTGCGCGAAAGCGAGTACCTGACCCACCCGATCTTCCACAAGAACCGGGCCGAGGCCGAGATCACGCGCTACATGCGCCGTCTGGCCGACCGCGACCTGGCGCTGGACCGGGCGATGATCCCGCTGGGCTCGTGCACCATGAAGCTGAACGCCACGATCGAGATGATCCCGGTCACCTGGCCCGAGTTCGGCAACCTGCACCCGTTCTGCCCCGAAGATCAGGCGCAGGGCTATCATGAGATGATCGATGATCTGAACGACAAGTTGTGCCAGATCACCGGCTATGACGCGATCAGCCAGCAGCCCAACTCGGGCGCGCAGGGTGAGTACGCAGGCCTCTTGACCATCCGCAACTATCACTTCGCCCGGGGCGAAGGGCAGCGCAATGTCTGCCTGATCCCGACCTCGGCGCATGGGACCAACCCGGCCTCGGCCCAGATGGTGGGCTGGCAGGTTGTGCCTGTGCAGGCGGATGAGAAGGGCAACATTGATCTGAATGATTTCCGCGCCAAGGCCGAAAAGCACTCGGACCATCTGGCCGCCTGCATGATCACCTACCCCTCGACCCATGGCGTGTTTGAGACCACCGTGCAGGAGGTCTGCCAGATCACCCATGATCATGGCGGTCAGGTTTATATCGACGGCGCCAACATGAACGCCATGGTGGGTCTGTCGCGTCCCGGAGACATCGGCGGTGACGTCAGCCACCTGAACCTGCACAAGACCTTCTGCATCCCCCATGGCGGCGGCGGCCCCGGCATGGGTCCGATCGGCGTCAAAGCGCATCTGACCGAGCATCTGCCCGGCCACCCGGAATACGGCACTGCCGTGGGTCCGGTCTCGGCGGCGCCCTTTGGGTCGCCCTCGATCTTGCCGGTTAGCTGGGCCTATGTGCTGCTGATGGGCGGCGCGGGTCTGACGCAGGCCACGAAAGTGGCGATCCTGAACGCCAACTACATCGCGGCGCGGCTCAAGGATGCCTACCCGATCCTCTACACCTCGGAAACGGGTCGCGTGGCGCATGAATGCATCCTCGACACCCGCCCGCTGGACGAAGCGGCCCATGTCAGCGTCGATGACATCGCTAAGCGTCTGGTGGACAGCGGCTTCCACGCGCCCACCATGTCCTGGCCGGTGGCCGGCACCCTGATGGTCGAGCCTACGGAATCGGAACCCATGGACGAGCTGGACCGCTTCTGCGACGCCATGCTGTCCATCCGCTCCGAGGCACAGGACATCATCGACGGCAAGATCGACGCGGAAAACAACCCGCTGAAAAACGCTCCCCACACGGTGCGCGATCTGGTCGGCGACTGGGACCGTCCCTACACCCGTGAACAGGCCTGCTTCCCCCCAGGCTCCATGGGCGTCGACAAATACTGGTCCCCCGTCAACCGCGTCGACAACGCATACGGCGACCGAAACCTAATCTGCACATGCCCGCCAATGACCGAATACATGGACGCAGCTGAATAAACCTCAATCAATAAACCCCCGCCAACTGGCGGGGGTTTTCAATCCGAATTCGGGAACGACTGCTCGCGGCCGAAGCGCTAAAGAAGGTGGAGGAGAAATGAAGCATTATGTCCCTGTAAATGACCATGCGCATTTGACCGAAACCACGTTGGCACGACCCAAACGAGACCATCAGATCGAGATCATTCTTTGCGAGGGCGGAGCGGAAGCATCGGCAGATATGCTGGTTGATTTCTATCGTGCCCTGAATGAACTGAACGAAGGCCATACATACATTACAAATATCCGCCCCATTGCCGACGGTGCTGCGGGCGGACCCTTGCACTGGGCCGGGCGAACCGCGATTTTCTGGGGGGATATCTATAAAAGCTGGCCTCTGACACCGTCGGACAAAACCTGGATCGCCCAAGTATTGAACCTGTCCTACCGATCAATTCTCGTTGGCGGTGCAGTGTTTCTTCTCGCCCAGACTAGTCGCGCAACCAAGCGGATTGCATCGGTTCACCCCAACTTTTCTGCCGCAGCGCAAGAGGTTGGACTGATCGACGTCGGTTCGGGTACATACTGGTCCTCAGATAGCCGCACCCATAGCGCATCAACCAGATTGGGCACGTTGCGTTTGTTGTCCGATTTTGTTGCCTTTGATCACGGCGAGCATCTTGCCGAGTCAGTACGCAGCTATATCGGGTTGGCCGACAGGCAAACTACATGCGCAAGCCAACTGGCATCTCGATTGATCAGACGTTCAAAAGCCGACCCGATGGTGCGACAGGTTGTTGAAAAGATGCAGAACAATCTAGAGGATCCGCTTAGGATACCGGAACTTGCGATGGCGCTTGGTACATCAACGCGCCAGTTACAGCGGCGGTTTCTGGACAGAACGGGTGTAAAACTGCTGACAACGTATCGGGAACTTCGCCTAGAACGGGCCTATGGCCTGCTTCAATTTACCGAGATGACCTATCTTGAAGTGGCGACCGCTACGGGCTTTTCTTCCACAAGTGCATTGGTGCGTGCGTTCCGGGATCACTATGATGCATCGCCTGAAAGTGTACGAAATCGGCGATTTGCAGGCAAAACTCAGGCTGTTTAGCTTGATCGTGTGAATCGACAGCGCAGTCGAATGCGGTTGATACCACACTGGGCCTGAACTTTTGGCATTCACCACTCATGAGGTTGACGACAGATACGATTGTTAGTCCAGTTAACAATGCTTTGCCACCGGTTCAATTAATGACCCGGCCACATCCTCAATTGCCGTCTTACAGACAAGCTCGCAGCTACTCGCTGGCCAATTGTTGTCGTAGGACCACTCGCTTGTGATCTGCGAAGTTGATACGCTGGTGTTTCGATCGATACGATATTGTACGGGCCGGTTATCCATCCAGGTCCGCACTGGGAAAAGAGAGCATGAAACCTAGGAATTTCGTTCCGAAAGGGGCCGCGACGTTCGACATCGATTATGACGGATCATCCAACGAGATCTATTTTCTGTTGCTGCCGAAACTCACCATGCTTGCCTTTAGCGCAGCGGTTGAACCGCTGAGGATCGCCAATCAGGTCACCAACAAAGAGCTCTACAAGTGGTTTCTGATCTCTGAGGATGGGAACCCTGTTCGATGCTCCAATGGAGTCGAAATAGCAGCTGACTTGGCTCTGCATAATTTGCCGCGATCATCCAGATTGTTTGTGTGTTCAGGGATCGAACCATCGGAAAGCATTAATTCAACGATCCTTTCGTGGATCAGCCGTCAGAAAGCGTTTGGCTGCAAGCTTGGTGGAATTTGTACCGGCGCATTTACGCTGGCCAAGGCAGGCATGCTGACCGGCAAGAGGTTCACACTGCATTGGGAAAACCAACCCGCCTTTGTTGAACACTTCGAACACCTGACACCATCGGCTAACCTGTATGAGATTGACAATGATCTGATGACCTGCGGTGGAGGTAACGCGGCAACCGACATGGTACTGGACATGATTGAAACCGACTTCGGAAAGGATCTGGCCATCATCGTCTCGGACATGTGCATCCACTCACGATCCAACAATCAAAAAACGCTCCAGAAATCCGCGTTTTCTGTCGCGTTGGGCAGTCGGAACCAATACCTGATCAACGCCATCCAGATCATGCATGAGAATCTGGAAGAGCCTCTGGATATCTCTGAGATCGCCAAGATCGTTCAGATTTCTCGCCGACAGTTGGAGCGGCTGTTTCAAAAGTATGTCGAGGTTTCCCCGGTACAATTCTACATCGAGTTGCGTGTGGCGCGCGCCTACGCGTTGCTAAGCGAAACAGAAATGACCGTTGCTGAAATTGCGGCCGCCACGGGTTTTGGCAGCGCGACCCAACTGACAGTTCGGTTCAAGAAACGATACGGCGCAGCGCCGACCTCATTCAGGCGAGGCTGGTCGGGACAGAACGATTGAGAGATGCCGTGCCGGTGGACCCGGCTGCGATCGTACTCTACCAATCAGGGCTAGAGTCTGAGTTCGCCCCGCTCGGATAGCACCTGTAATCTGGGAACATTAACCGCCATGGAATTGAACCAACCCGAACTGCGCCAACTTAGGCGGTCATTCCACAGACACCCCGAATTGGGCTTCAATGAAACGAAAACCAAAGCCAAAGTTGCGGCGCTGCTGCGTCAATACGGGCTTGAAGTTCATGAAGGCGTGGGCGTGGTGGGTATCCTCAGGGCCGATCAAGGCAACCGCGCGATCGGATTACGCGCAGATATGGACGCGCTACCCATTCAGGAAGCCAGCGATCATGATTACGTGTCACAAAATCCCGGCATTATGCACGCCTGTGGCCATGATGGTCACATGACGATGCTGTTGGGCGCAGCAAAGACTTTGTCCTCGAATCCCGGTTTCAGCGGCACGGTGGTGTTCCTGTTTCAACCGAATGAAGAGCTTGGACTGGGGGCCAAAGCGATGCTGGACGAGAATGTCTTGACGCGATTTCCAATCGAAGAAGTCTACGCCATACATAACCTGCCTGGGGCACCCGTCGGGCAGATGTCGACCCGAACCGGTTTAATATGCACATCGGAAAGCCTTTTCGAAATTACGATCAATGGGCAAGGCGGCCATGCGTCCATGCCGCAGTCTGGACGTGATGCGCTAACCGTGGGGGCAGAAATCGTTCTGGCGCTTCAGACAATTGTCGCACGCAAGCTGGCCCCGGGCGCCGGGGCGGTTGTGTCAGTGACCGAATTTCTGACCGACGGGCAGCGCAACGTTCTACCTGGAACGGCAACGCTAAAGGGTGATGCGCGGGCTCGCAGCCCTGAAGATCGAAACAAGATCGAAGAACACATGCGCAAGATTGCACATGGCATCGCATCCGCCCATGGCGTCGAAGTCCAAGTGGATTTCAAAACCGAATTCATCGAAACAGTCAACGCACCGATCCCGACCGAGGCTGCCATCCGCGTCGCGCAGCTATCCGGGCTGGACACACTTCCCAATCGTCAACCGATGAGCTTTTCAGAGGATTTCGCGCATTTTTGCAAAGCCGTACCCGGCTGCTTTATCCTATTGGGCAACGGTGAATCCGGCTCCAACGGTCAACCGCTGCATTCGAACGACTACGATTTCAACGATGCGTTACTGCCGATCGGCGCGGAATTCTGGGCAAATCTCGTGCGCGATAGGCTTCCGCTTCAAGACGAAGACTGAACGGGGCCCAGCAACATAGCACCTTCGAACGGCCGTCAGATGAATGATCTAGGACGGCCGCTCACACTATAATTTGGACCTTACCCTTGCTAGAGCCTGATGCGGAATGCCGCAAACCCATCAGCGCCTTCACCGGCATCCTCGATGGTGACGCCTTTGACTTCGCCCATGTAGTCGCGCGCTTTTGGACCAGTTTCAAACAACACGGTAGTGTCAGAAAGCGGCGCGAACGACCAGTTTGCATCGGCCTTGGGATCGATTGTTCCTTGCTCGACGATATACCGCACGATCACGTCGCGGTTGGTGTCAGGGGCTTCGAACACGACGGTATCACCCATTGCGCCCGGGAAAGAGCCGCCGCCCGAAGCACGATAGTTGTTGGTGGCAATGATGAACTCCATGTCGTCCGTGACCGCCTCACCGTTGAAGGCCAAATCTACGATACGGGCTGCATCCGGGTTGATCTCTTCCCCCTTGGGTCCAAAGCGCGACGGTTGCGATAAGTCGATCTGGTAGGTCACACCGTCCATCACGTCGAAATTGTAGGAAGGGAAGTCCGGGTTTAGCAAAATCGCATCCTCGGATCCCGCCTCGATCTGGTTGAACATACCCGCCGAGCGTTCCAACCAACCCCGAACCTGAGCACCGTTCACGCGTACCGCGCGCACGGTATTGGGATACAGGTAAAGATCAGCCACGTTTTTGATCGCAACATCGCCCACCGGAACATCTGTGTAATAGTCCGGGCCGCCGCGACCCCCGGCCTTGAACGGCGCTGCAGCCGATAGAATGGGCAGACCTTCATGTTCGGTGCCCTTCATCATCTCTTCGACGTACCATTTCTGCGCGATCGAGACGATTTGTACCGATGGGTCATCTGCGACCAGCGCAAAGTAGCTGTGCAGCGGGGCCGATGTCTTGCCGACCGCCCTGCGTACATAAGCCAGTGTTTCGTCGTGATCTTTCGCGACCGAGTCCAGCACCTTCTGATCGTCGCCAACAAGTGCTGTGATCGAACGGTCTTCGTTTCGCTTTGAAATCGGGCGCGCCTCGGACGTTGTCGTCACAACCCGCCATTCGTTTCCGTCGCGCTCAAGCAGCATGTCCAGCAGGCCAAGATGTGACCCCCAAAATCCGCCCATCACCGCCGGTTTGCCCATCAAGGTCCCCTTGTCGACATCAATGCCGGGACGATCAGCAAAGGTAGCGGACGGGAATACGAGGTGATTGTGCCCGGTCGCCAGCGCGTCGATGCCATCGACCCCTGCCAAAACGACCGACGCATTTTCCATTCCATCAGCGTGATCCGCATCCCCAATGCCGGAATGCGACAGGGCAATGATCAGATCACACCCTTGTTCTTGCATCTCGGGTACGTAAGCCTGCGCCGTTTCGACTATGTCACGCGCCTGCACGTTGCCTTCCAGATGCTTGCGATCCCAGTTCATGATCTGAGGCGGAGTAAATCCGATGACACCAACCTTGATCGGATGCTTGCTGCCATCCCCCATTTCAATCTCACGCTCAAGGATGGCATAGGGCTTCACCAGAGTCGTATCATCGCGGGGGGACGCCCCAGTCTCTTTTGCAACATTGGCCAGAACAACAGGGAATTCTGCACCAGCAAGCGCTTTTTCAAGGAAATCTAGGCCATAGTTGAACTCGTGATTGCCCAAAGTGGCAGCGTCATAACCAACAGTATTGAAGGCAGTGATGATCGGATGGCTGTCGCCTTCTTTCATGCCACGTTCATAGGCGATATAGTCGCCCATCGGATTGCCTTGCAGAAAATCTCCATTATCGACGAGCAGCGAATTTGTCGCCTCGGAACGAATCTCATTGATGATCGAAGCGGTCCGCGACAGCCCGACAGTATCGCGCGGTTTGTCCGCATAGTAATCGTATGGGAACACGTGAACATGGATGTCAGTGGTTTCCATGATCCTCAGATGCGCCTGATTGTTGGCCGCCGCCGCCGAAAAGGGATGCAAGGTGATGGCAGCAGCGCTGGCGGTCGTAGTGGCAAGAAACTGACGGCGCGAAATCAAACTACGATTGGAATAGGACATAAGGCACCTCTCAGGTTTGTTATTCGACGCGTGTTCTGGATGCTTTTCACAACAAGGGTATGACAGTGAAGATCTTTGCATCAAACATGCCGAACTTGGGGGTAGGATCCTAAAAGCCTATTGTATTGAATTGCACAGTCCAAGCCACTTTACGCACCAAAGGCGATTGCAGTGAACTGCCCGCATCGTCAGGCCTTCCAACCGATGGATGGCGGTTTCCGCGAGAGCGATGGCTGAGAGACAGACAGCGGTCAAAGCGCGTCGCAACGCGCATTAGACCCTTGAGCCTGCCGGACATGATCTCGACGCGGTTTTGCCGTCTGTACCGACGCTTGTCATATTTGACCGGGGTCTTGCGCGGACCATAATCGGCAGGAGCGGCACGTCAGCGCATATCATTGTGAATGAAAAAGACTATTTCTCTCAGTACACACCTATCGTCGAACCGGGGCTTTCTAGGCGACTTCGGGATGAAGGGTCTAGGCGTGCTATCTGCGCGTCAGCCAGCCGATGAACTCAATCATGATTTCAGTTCAATTTTCCAATCGGGAAAAAAGTGAAAGCTGCAAGTGAATGGATTCCGAACTTGACGAAGTTACAATGGCCAAAACTGTTTGCAAAGCAAATACCCATTGCCTTTTCCACCAAAGCAACTAGTAGAGACGCGACTTCGTATTCGGGCCCCCTCTGACTTTCCTGCGCAGACTTAGATAATGAGCGATTTTGTCATGACACAGACATCACTGGACAACCTGCTACACAAACTTAATGCGAAGCAGGCTGTGATCGGGATTGTTGGACTGGGATATGTCGGACAGCCCCTGGCCCTCAGATATACCGAAATTGGATACCGGGTCATTGGCTTCGACCTGGATGCCACAAAGGTGCAGGACTTAAACTCCGGTCACAGTTCGATTGAGCATATCGACGATGCCCGCATCACAGCGGCACGGGAAAATGGGTTCGAGGCTACCACGGATTTTTCGCGTATCGCTGAGGCGGATGGCATTATGCTTTGCGTGCCAACGCCACTCAACAAATATCGCGAGCCAGATCTGAGCTTTGTCACCGATACGTGTGACCAAATATCAGATCATTTGCGTCCGGGTCAGGTTATTGCGCTGGAAAGCACGACTTATCCAGGCACAACCAAAGAAGAAGTTTTGCCTCGGCTTGAGAAAAATGGACTTGAGGTTGGTGAGGATCTTTTTGCTGTCTACTCACCCGAACGCGAAGACCCCGCCAACCCTGATTTTACGACTAATACAATCCCAAAAGTGGTCGGCGGACATACAGAGGCTTGCCTGAGGGCGGGCATCGCGCTTTATGAGCACGCGATTGATAAGCTCGTACCGGTAAGCTCGACCGAGACTGCCGAGATGACAAAGCTTCTGGAAAATATCCACCGGGCGGTAAACATTGGCCTCGTGAACGAGATGAAAATCGTTGCTGACCGCATGGGGATCGATATTTTTGAGGTTATCGACGCGGCCGCGACCAAACCCTTCGGGTTTACGCCTTACTATCCGGGTCCGGGACTTGGAGGGCACTGCATCCCTATCGATCCATTTTACCTGACCTGGAAAGCACGTGAATACGGCATCAACACACGCTTCATCGAATTGGCCGGTGAAGTGAACACGGCGATGCCGGAATATGTGTTTGGCAAACTCGCCAATGCGCTGAATGATCGCAGCAAAGCGATTCGTGGCAGTAAAATCATGGTTTTGGGCATCGCGTACAAAAAAAATGTCGACGACATGCGAGAGAGCCCTTCTGTCACCTTGATGGAGCTGATCCGAGACAATGGAGGAGACCTCAGCTACTCGGACCCCCATGTGCCCGAATTTCCCACGATGCGGGAACACTTCTTTGAATTGTCATCTGAAACCCTTACCCCTGAGGTTCTGTCGGAGCAGGATGCAGTTATTCTGGCGACCAATCACGATGCCTTTGATTATGAGTTGATCAAAAATCACGCGAAGCTCCTCATCGACACCCGCGGTAAATACCGTACCTCTGAGCAAAATATTGTTCGTGCTTAAATGAAACTGCGACCGGCTTTGCCGAGCAGGGCCGGAACACCTGGCGGATGGTACTTAGGAACGGCTGTCGCTCGTATGACCGCTTACGCGGGACCAAAACTCTGAATGGTTTGACGGTGTCCTAAGCGCTGGATGAATGCGCTTAGAATTGGACCCGCAAGGCAAAAATGTCGGCACTTTCCTGCCATTCCAATCAATTCATCGGTACGAACACCGCCTAAACAATTGGCGGCGCATGAAACGCGCGTTGTTCCGGTGCAGGTAGGCAGATATAGTTGCGGGAAATGTCAGGCCGCCTTCGGGTACAGGAAGATTGGCTGTTGACGAGTTCCAATTGTGAGCAATCAAGGGCCAAAACGCGTGAGCTTGAAAAACCGCAACACCCCGCCTCAGCGCCATGAGCTGCGAAAGGTGCGTAATCAGGGGAACAGTTTCCTGGCGCTTGCCTTCATTTTCAGCGTTTTTGTCAATCTGCTTATGCTGACCGGACCGCTGTTCATGCTGCAAGTGTATGATCGGGTCCTTGGGTCACGCTCGGTCGAGACTTTATCAGCGCTATTTCTGCTTGTCGCGCTGCTTTATGCGCTGATGGCGATGTTGGACTATGCGCGCGGCCGAATTGTGGCTCGGTTCGGAGCGCGATTTCAATCAGCACTCGATGAACGCGTGTTTGAAGGGACCATGCGACGCGCATTGTTCCCACAGGTTCGATCAGCACCTGCGACTGCATTGCGAGATCTAGAATCGATCCGTGCACTATGTGCCTCGCCCGTTTTGTTGGCGGTGATGGACATCCCTTGGACTCCAATCTTTGTGGCTGCAATTTTCCTGTTCCACCCGTTGCTAGGCTGGTTGGCCGTCGCAGGCGGAACGCTTCTGGTTGTTATCGCCCTACTAAACCAAGCGTTGACCCATCGCAAAGTGGCAGATGCTCAAATCGCCTCTGCCAAAGCAAATGCATTTTCTGAACACGCCAGACAAGCTGCCGAGGTCGTCAGATCTCAGGGCATGCAGGAAGATGTCTCAAAACGCTGGTTGAACCAACGCACCGAGGCGCTTTCTCAATCCATATCCGCAAGCGACTGGACCGGCAGCTTTACTTCGTTGACCAAGTCTCTGCGGCTGTTTTTGCAATCCGCCATGCTGGCGCTTGGCGCGTTGCTGGTTCTGCGCAACGAAATGACGCCCGGTGCTATGATTGCTGGCACGATCCTTCTAGGTCGCGCTTTGGCTCCGGTCGAAATGGCGGTGGGTCAATGGTCGATGATCGAACGCGCGCGCACGGCATGGATTAACCTGAACACATTTCTTGATTCAACGCCCCCCGAGGCGTCGCGCACCAAACTGCCCGTTCCCAAAGCACATCTTGTCGCAAAGGGCCTGACGGTGATCCCTCCGGGCGCGAAGACACCGACGCTACGGAATGCGGCACTTGAGTTGCGCCCCGGCACAGCTCTGGGTGTGATTGGTAAAAGTGGGTCTGGCAAAACAACCCTAGCCAAAGCGTTGTTGGGCCTTTGGCAACCGGCGGCAGGGGAAATCCGTTTGGCCGGCGCTACACTTGATCAATACGACCCTGATGATCTTGGGCAACATATTGGCTATTTGCCACAGCAAGTGACCCTCTTTAACGGAACGGTTGCTGAAAACATCGCCCGGATGTCACAAACCCCTGATCCCGAAGCTGTAGTTGCCGCAGCGAAAACAGCCAATGCGCATGAGCTGATTCTGGGGCTTGAGAAAGGATACGATACCTTCCTTGAGGGCAATGACAGCCAGCTTTCCGGTGGGCAGAAACAGCGGATTGCATTGGCGCGCGCTCTCTATGGCAATCCGGTATTGTTGATTCTGGATGAGCCAAACTCGGCCCTGGATGCAGACGGAACCCTCGCCCTGAACAACGCGGTCCGCGAGCTCAAGAGCGCGGGCAAATCCACGATCATCATGACGCACCGGCCTCAGGCGATCTCGGAATGCGACGATCTTGTCGTTGTCGAGAAGGGCCAGATCGTCAAATCCGGTGGGCGCGATGAAGTTTTGAACACGATGGTCCAAAATGCCAACGTTATCAAAAGGCACCTGAACAAGGTGGGTGAATAATGGCAGACAAGAGTTCACGTCCCGTTTGGAGTATTAAAGCGCCCGCTTTTGTCGGCCTTTTGGCTCTGGCAGTTTTGATCCTGGGACTGGGATTATGGAGCGTCCGCACTGAGCTGGCCGGTGCTATTATCTCGCAAGGTGTGATCGAAGTTCAGAGCAATCGTCAGGTCATCGAACACCCCGATGGTGGCGTTGTAGGCGAGATATTCGTACGTGACGGTGACGCAGTGGCGCGTGGGGACATGATGCTGCGGCTTGACGATACGTTTTTGGCCTCGGAGCAAACGATCGTGGAATCTCAGCTATTTGAGTTACTTGCCCGAAAGACCCGGCTAGAGGCTGAACGGGATGGTGCGAACGCAGATACGTTAAAGCAAAATCTGCAAGAGCTCAAAGCCCGCGAATCGATCGACGACGATCTGTTGGAAGGCCAACAACGTCTGTTCAACGCCAGGTTGGAAACGCTGACCCAGCAGATCGACCAGCTTGGGAAACAGAAGATACAGATCCAGAACGAGATTGAGGGGACGCAGGCGCAATTGGCGTCACTGAATACTCAGGTCGAATTGATCAGAACGGAGCTCGAAGATCAGCAAGGTTTGCTTGATCGCGGCCTGACACAGGCCAGCCGCGTTTCTGCATTGCAGCGGGAAGAGGCAAATCTAACAGGGCAAATTGGCAGCCTCGAATCCACAGTTGCGCGACTGACAGGCCAGATCGCTACGACCGAAATTCAAATTGTTGAATTGCAGGCCACGCGGCGCGAAGAAGCCATCACCGAGCTTCGGGATGTGCAGTCTCGCGTTGTAGAACTGGCAGAACGTCGTCTTTCCCTTTCCGAGCGTTTGTCGCGTCTAGACATCCGTGCACCCGTCGCTGGCACAGTTTACGACAGTCAGGTTTTTGCCATCCAGTCTGTGATCCAGCCGGGTGAGCCGATGATGTATGTAGTACCGCAGGATACGCCCTTGTTGGTCGCAGCACGGGTGGATGCGTTGCATGTGGATCAGTTACATCGCGGACAGGAAGTCGCCCTGCGCTTTCCCGCATTCAATCAACGCGACACGCCCGAGCTGAATGGCCGTGTGATCAATGTCTCAGCAGATTCATTCACAGATGAGACAAGCGGCTTTACCTTCTACCGTGCTGAAGTTGTGCCTGACGAAGGACAACTGGACCGTTTGAATGGCCAGGAACTGTTGCCGGGTATGCCTGTCGAAGCCATGATCAAAACTGATGAACGCACTCCGCTTTCTTACCTGGTCAAACCATTGGCAGATTACTTCTACCGCGCGTTTCGAGAATAGCACCGGTCACGCAGTCTCATTCAAACTGCCTCGATATTGCCAAGCAGTATTGAGGTCATGTCGACCGACAGATCACTATCAACAATAGTGACCTCTGCTCCGGTTTCGTAGGTGACGTTGCTGCGTGAAATTCCGGATAGATCCGCATTTGCATCCAGAAAAACCCACTCAGCGTTGTGCGCAGAAGGCTGGCCAACCGCAACCTGAAGAATTGCCAGTGCATCCAACGCGTTTACCGATCCATCCCGGGTGATATCGGCCGCGATGTAATTTTCGGCCGTTGCCGGACCCCATGTCGGATCAAGTCCAACCGACATGCGCAAAACCTGCAATGCATCCAGCGCTGTTATCTCGCTGCTTGCCGTTGAATACGATTTAATGATGTCCAATTGGCCGGGAAACGCGCCGTCTGGTAGATCCAGATCAAATTCACCTTGTGCATTTGCCTGCGCAACAATTGCAGACCCTCCGTCTGGGGTGAACCGGATTTCAGCATTTCCCAACGCTGCGTTTGGAGTCGTCGAATTCAGCGTGAACCCACCAGCTACCCCGTCTGATGAGTTGTTATCCGGCCCGCTACCCAGATTGACAGGAATATGATCGGGACCACCAAACCCTGCGCCGAATACCTGCTCAGTTGTCAGGGAGGTGCCATTAGCTGAAACAAGTTCTATCGTTTCGTCGCGATAAGCGATTTGGGCGCCTCGAGCGGTGGAAGTGAAATCCAACTGCGCTGGGGTGCGCAGAAAAGGATAATCGGTCAGATCCAAACGATCGGTGCCGGCCTGAAAGTCCGTGATCACAGTCGGGCCACTTGTTTGACGGATCACAAAGATGTCCGCGCCAGCACCACCCGTCATGGTCGTGGAACTAGTGCCCGTAATCAGCATATCGTCCCCTGCTCCGCCGTCCAGAATAGTGTCCAGTACACCGCCTTTTAGCATGTCGTCCTGCGCGGTACCGGTTACTGTACCGAAGCCTTCGACAACAATTCCAAGGTCGGCAATCGATACGCTCAACTGAGTGAGCCCTGCATCCTGTTGAGATGATACAAATATCTGCAGCTCATCCCCCATATGCGCAACGCTGATCGTTTGGACATTTTGCAATCCACTGTCCAGGGTATCAGCAAAACTATCCATATGGATGAGCTGCCCGTCCGGCGTCATTGTAAACAGCGTGATCCCATCATCCCCGCCCCCAGCCACCACGAAAACCCGACCATTAACTTCAAGAATTGAAAGATCCTGTACGGCCCCAAACCGGGTATGCAGGGTGTCCAGAATATGATCCGTCGGTTTTAACTGCCCGCTGGCGCCCAATTCCATAACGCTTAGCGAATTGCTTTGCGATCCGGCCACAACAATCCATGACTTTCCATAGGCTTGAATTGCCTCAACCGCCGTAGGAGAACTGATGCCCAGCGTTTGGATATCGTCATTACCGGCAACCTCAGAGAGCACGCCGCTGCCTTGATCGATCGAATATGACGAGATTGTTCCACTGGTTGCATCTGCGCCGACTATGAAATGATTCGACCCCGATTGCAGGGTCTGAAGCGTACTGGCAGACGCGTTGATGCTATGCGCCGGGCTCAGCGATCCATCACCATTAATACTGTAGGTGCCGATCTGGCCTGTGTCCTCATGCGCAAGCGCAAGCAAGTCGCCAGCGCCAATCGTCACCTGAACCGCTGCAGCGATATCCCCGCCGCCAGTCAAGGCATTGGTTTCTTGCAAGGCACCGATAGTGCCATCCGCGTTTAGTTGATAACCCACAAGCCCTGTGGCAGTATCGACGTCGAGGACCAGTTGATCATTGCCCGCCAGATGAATCGGGGTTCCGCTGTGCCCGACCTGATGGGCAATCGAGGCATCGAAATATTGTTGGTCCTGTTCTTGTGGGCCAGCCCCCTCCACAAGGCGCCAAGACACGAGCCCTCCCCCGGATCCGCTCGTGCTGTAAAGATACGTTTCCCCGTTAAACGTTTTTAAAGCCGTATCGCCGATACCTGAATCGAGCGCTGCGGTCCCCGTTGCCACCACTCTTTCGAACTGAAGCATCATCGCCCGTTACCCCCTGCCACCCCTGGCAACACATACAGGATGAAACGATGTTCGGTTCTGAACCAGAACAGAAATGTGGTGAAAACAAGGACTTCAGTTCCAGATTAACTCAAATTTTTCGCAGCGGTCGAATGGCTCAGAAGATCAAACCACAGACCAGATCGGCCGAAAACAGCATATCACGCAACGACCAGCGTCCATCTAATGAGAGGGCAAAATGACCAAAGATACCGTTTCGACCAATAAATCGACCACGGACGCCGGGCCCGATGCGCAACGTACGCGCCATATCCGCAAATGGTTCGACAAAAAACTTCAGCGATGGGTAGGACGCGGGGTTGCTGGCGGCCTTGGCTCGACACTATTCGCATTACCAGCTCTTGCGCAGGCCACCAATGAACAGCTTGCGTCTCATCAGTTTGCTGAGTCAATTCCGGGCGTTCGGGTGGCAAAGCTGCTTTCGAATGGCGACGTGCAGCTGAAACTGACAGATGGGCGGACGATTGTTGTCTCTGCCGAGAACGTACAGATTCTGGAAAACGGCACCATAATGGTTGCAGATGAAGTCGTCGGCGAAATTGCACAATTAGGTCTAGCCGCAGAGGCCGCAGGTGCGACCGCAGCGACCGCAGGTGGCGTAAGCGGTGCCGGGCTGGCCTTGGGCGGGTTGGGAATAGCCGGTGCTGCAGCTGCCGGTGGCGGAGGCGGCGGCGGTGGAGACAGCGACGATGAAACTGATGCCGAACCCACCGTTACCCCCTCACCTCCTCGACCGCCCAGCCTGAACCTGGCTGAGCTGCAATCAAACGCATTGAGCAATCTCAGCAGCCAAACAACAGCGCCGGATGGAACAACGACTGTCGAAGTTACCATCGGATCGGTGACAAAATCAGTCACTCCTGCAGGCGACGGAAGCTGGAGCGTTTCACTGACGCAGGCCGAGGCAGCGGCCCTGCCTCAGGGGATCTCGGATGTTTCCGTGCGCCATCTGGATGGTAGCGGGATGGAGCTATCGGCTGAAACCGCAAGGTTCGATGTTGATACCATTCCGCCGGTCCTGACCATCGATACATTCTCGGCGGGTGCGGTAATGAATGCTGCAGAACAAGGCACAAATCTCGAAATCTCTGGCACAACGGATGCCGAGAATGGGCAGACCGTAACGGTAGCGATTGGTGGACAATCCTATAGTGGCACCGTTTCGGGCGGCGGCTGGAGCGTTTCGGTGCCCGCTTCAGATCTTACCACGCTGCCAGACGGGTCAAGCGTCACGGTGACGGCTGATGTATCGGATCGCGCTGGGAACCCAGCAGCTCAGGCCAATGGAAGTTTTGACACTGATCTGACCGCGCCTGATCTGACACTAAACCCAGTGGGTGGCGGTTCAATAGATCTGGCCGATGTCGTTGGGGATCTTGTCTTGTCGGGCACGACCACAGCTGAAAACGGCCAGATGGTCAATGTATCATTCGACGGTCAGGATTACACGGGTTCTGTATCGGGCGGCAGTTGGTCAGTGACGATCCCGAATGCCGATTTGTCTGGTTTGACTACCGGTGTGCCCGCATCCGTTTCAGTTGCCGTCAGCGACACAGCAGGCAATTCGGCAACACCGATATCGGTATCCGTTCCGGTCGATCTTACGGGCCCATCAATTGCAATCACTCCCTTGTCGGTCGGGGCTATCCTGAATGCGGTCGAAACCGGATCTGACCTGGTCGTAAGCGGGACAACAGGGAACGTAACCGACGGGCAGCAGGTAACAGTAACCCTTGATGGGCAGACTTATACCGACTCGGTCTCGGGCGGCAGTTGGAGTGTGACAATCCCCAGCGCCGATCTCATAGCGCTTGCCGATGGTGGAGACTTCAATATCACGGGCGACGTGACGGATGCCGACGGCCTTGTCGCACCGCAAGTCAGCGTCAACTTATCCAAAGATGTCACCGCCCCAACTCTGAGTATCGACAGTTTTTCGGGCGGAGCGGTTTTGAATGCTGCGGAACGTGGTACGGACTTGACCATTACGGGCACTACATCCGCCGAAGATGGTCAGACAATCACCGTAAATCTGAACGGCCAATCCTACACTGGACAGGCTTCAACCGGGGGGTGGTCGGTGAGTGTCCCCTCGGCGGATTTGGCGACGCTACCCGATGGAGCTACGATCAGCGCGATAGCGGATGTATCGGATGCCGCCGGCAATCCGGCGATACAGGCGACCAACAGCTTCGACACGGACTTCTCCGCCCCGTCGCTCGCCATATCATCACTCTCAGATGGAGCAGTAGTCAACCTGACCGAACAAGCAACGGATCTGGTGGTCTCGGGAACTTCTGATGCGGCCAATGGTACGCAAGTTTCGGTACAGATCATCCAATCCGGAGGTGCGGTTCTGACCGGCGGAACCGCCACTGTAAATGGTGGCATCTGGACATTCACAGCGGCTGCTGCAGATTTGAGCAGCCTGCAGGACGGGCAAACGTATGACGTGAACGCCTCAATCACGGATGCGGCTGGCAACACGAATGCTGCGACGACCAGTTTCAGCACCGACCTCAGCGCACCAACAATTGCATTGAACCCGCTTTCGGTTGGATGGGTTCTGGATATCGTTGAACAGGGAACAGACCTCAATGTGTCGGGGACAACAAATGCCGAGGACGGGCAGATTGTAACGATTAGCCTTAATAGCCAGACCTACAGTGCGGTGGTTTCTGGTGGCTTGTGGAGCACAAGCATTCCTTCGGCGGATTTGGCCAGTTTGGCCGATGGAGGCAATTTTGCGGTCACGGCATCGGTTCAAGACGCCGCAGGAAACCCGGCAACCGATGCGACAACCATGTTGGCCACGGATTTCAAACCTATCCTCTACATCGATGATGTGGGTGCCAATAGTGCCGTGTCGCTGATCGATGCACAAAACACTGGAATGACCGTATCAGGCAGTTCCGCGGGCCTGTCTGCCGGACAAGCGGTCGATCTCACGCTTAACTCGGTCTCGCTTGGTTCGGCCACAGTTGCAGCCGATGGGAGCTGGACCCTGTCCGCGCCTGCTGCAAGCTTTGCCTCGATTGAAGCGGGAGACGCCCTCGATTTCGAAGCACAGGCGACAGTCGCAGGCGGCCCCGATCCTGACCCGGTGTCCGAACAGGCAATTGCTCATGTTCCGGCGGCCTACACCATCGTTGAAGCCGGTCGCAGCGGAACGACAGTGACGTTCGAGGTCTACGCAGATTCCGATCGCGATATCTCAAGCGGTCTGGCCTTTACCGCCGAGCTGGGGTTCGATCCTTCGGTGGCGACCTACGATAGCGGCTCCGAGTCAGAAAACCCTGACTTCAATCTCTTTCTGGCTAACCCGAATGGAGGTTCCGCAATCAGTTTCGCGGGCGCGGCCACGAGCTATGGGGATTTATCGCAGCCTGTGGTGACATTTACCATGACAGTTCAGGACGCGAACCAACCCATCGTCTTGACGTTGACCACTCCAGACGGAGGGCCATCACAGCTCCATCTCGGCACCGGTGGGAATGATACCATTACGGGCTCGGATGTTGATGATGTCATCCGCGGCAACCAGGGCGACGACACCATAGATGTGTCCGGGGCAGGTCGAGACGTCATCGTTTTCGAAGCTGACCCATCTTCAAATGGCATTGATACGATCAATGGTTTCACACTGGGCCCAGCAGCCAGCGTTTCTGACGCCTTGATGTTCCAGGGGTTGAATACCACATCGCTTCGCGGCAACGGGACCGGTGTCGAGACCTTGGTGGCCGGCAGCACAATTGGTGCCAACACCGGGTTCGTCGGGCTGGAGACCACGCTTTCGGACCTTGATCTGGATACAATCACTAGCGCAGCCGAAAACCTGAATGGTGCTCAATCAGGTGATGAGATGTATCTGCTGGCAACGGACGGCACTGACAGCATTCTGGTCAAGGTTGACTACTCTGGCCCAGATTCGGCGTCGGTCGAAGCGCTTGCACAGTTCGATGGCCTTTCCAATCTGAGCAGTTTGTCCGACGACAACATCCTGATCACTGACCCAACTGGCGCTTCAGCCTAAACGGCTCACGTAGCTTGGGGCGATGCACAAATGTAGCCTCGCCTCTTCAGAACAAGAGGATCACATGGCAGAGAACGGCCTTTTCCCAGTCAGCCTTGTACGGCACAGGAATCGATTCTGGCGCCGGTTCACATCATACCAATTTGTTGCAGAGATGGACGCCTGTCCTATCGTCATCTCAGAAGTTCCGCAAATTGCCACATCTTTTCCGATTGTGTTCCTGTCAAACCAAACAGGTTTTTCTCCCGTCGCACTATTCTCAGTCATCCCGGAAATGGCACCGCCTTTCGTCGACCAAAACGGTCGCTGGCTTGCGCCTTATGTGCCCTCAGCGTTGCGTTGCTTTCCATTCCAGGCAGAAGCCTCAAAAAAGGGCGACTCTCGGTCACGTCTGTTTGTCGACGAGGATTCAGGGTTGGTAACACATGACCCTAAGGACCAACCATTTTTTACAGTGGACGGGCTTTTGACGCAGGATCTCTGCCGTGTGCGCCGCTTTCTGCAAAATCGCCTGGCCTCGGCAAACAAAACGGACCAAGTCTGCTCTTTGATCGCTGAAATGGGTCTGCTTGTACCACTGGACGAACAGAATGGCGTCACTTTGACCGAGGGTTACTGGGGCGTTGATCCAATTCTGCTGGAACGATTGCCCGAGTCTTATAAATTGGCCCTGCTTTCCAGCGGCGCGCTACGGTTGATTCACGCTCATCAAGTATCCCTGTCGCATTGCGTTTGGCTGTCCAGTGCACAGAGCCAATCAGGCACGAGGAGTTCAGAACAAAACGACACCTTTGGCGGATTCATGACTGCACTTGCTGAAGAGGTTCGGCACGGACAATGCAAGGAGGGCGCGATCCATGCAATGGGTTAAGCTCGGGCTTGGAATCCTTGGCATAACAGCGGGGTTACTGTCAGTTTCAGCCTGCACCTCAACGCCCAACCT
This sequence comes from Ruegeria sp. H9, assembly GCF_056532915.1. NCBI lineage: Bacteria > Pseudomonadati > Pseudomonadota > Alphaproteobacteria > Rhodobacterales > Roseobacteraceae > Ruegeria > Ruegeria sp. H9. The sequence goes on from NZ_JBQFNX010000001.1 coordinate 191,406, forward strand.
AGCCGATGTCGAGACATCTTTAACGCGAGGAACGACCGGAGCAAGCGCAACAGCACGATCAAAACAACTTTCAAAGAACGCTTTTGACCAACAAGTGCGACAGGCTGTTCAGAGCAGTTCGATTGTGGCACGAAGTGGGTCCAAAACAAGGACAATCCAAGCTTACCAGAATGCCGCTGGCGGTGCATTCTTGGCTCAGGCCTTATTGGGGTTGATAGCGCGGCCCGTTCAGACGAACTCCAATAGTAGTGAAGCGCCCCCTTACTGGCGGGTATCGGAAGGTCATGAACCTAGAATGGATGTATTGACTGCGAGATCCCGAGTGTCGGGTGCGAAACGCAACGACATGCAGCTACAGGAACGGCTGATTCTGGCAGAACAGAACTTCGCTTTGGCCAATTACACCTCATCGATCCGAACCGAGACCATTCTGGGTTTTCCGGGGTTCACGATGGACACGCTGGATAAGTCGCTATGAATGTTGATCGTGCAACTCTGACCGAATTGGAAGCTTGCTTGTTGAATGTCGCGGCGACACTTGAGCGGCCATTGACAGTTGCAGCACTGAACGCCTGCCAATCTGGTGATACAGATGAGTTGACCGTGCGCGATGCGATGCACGCGGCACAACGAGCAGGCCTGCAGGTCGGGTTTGGTGCGCGAAAGCTGTCGGCATTTGATGCACCGCTGGCACCTGCGATCTTGTTGTTGGAAGGCGATCGCGCCGTTGTGTACCACGGGCGTACGCGCAATGGCGATCTATTGCTTTACGACCCCGCTTTGGATGACGGTATCGGAGAGGTTCCCGAAAGCGGCGTGGGCGAAATCTACACGGGCTATGCATTGTTGTTTCGACCCTTGCACCGCGACGAGGGTAACGCCGATCAGGCTGATCAGCGGGGTCATTGGTTCTGGTCGGCACTTTCCGCAAACCGCTGGTCTTACGTTCAGGTGGCGCTGGCTGCGGCAATGGCAAACGTTCTGGGGCTTACGACCTCAGTCTTTATCATGATCGTCTACGACCGGGTCTTGCCCAACGAGGCGACCGAGTCGCTGATTGCTTTGACGCTTGGCGTGGGGTTGGCGCTTCTTTTTGACTTCGCGCTGAAGCTCCTTCGCGCGGGGTTCATAGATCGCGCCGGCCAAAATGCTGACATGTCCATGGGACGGCGAGTATTTGACCAGGTGCTGAATATTCGCATGTCGTCCCGAACGGGCTCAACGGGTGCAATGGCCAGTACCATCCGCGAATTCGAAACTTTGCGTGAATTCTTCACTTCTGCCACACTCGTCGCTGTCGTAGACTTGCCATTCATCGCGGTATTCATATTCGCGATCTATATGGTGGGCGGCCCGCTGGCGCTTGTTCCGGCACTCGCTGTACCAGTCGTTCTTCTCAGCGGACTGGCTGTTCAACCGATCCTGTCGCGTCTTGCTGAACAAAGTTTTGCAGACGGACAATCCAAGCAATCTGTTCTGGTTGAGGCTGTATCAGGCTTGGAAACCATCAAGACAACCGCCGCCAGTCGGCAGATGCGAATGCGGTGGGAAGGTGCAATTGCACGCCAGTCAAACTACGGATCACGCAGCAGGGCCGTTACTCAATTTGCCCTGAACCTAACTGGATTTACTCAGCAGGCCGCGCAAGTTCTTATCGTCTTTTATGGTGTATTTCTGATCACGGATGGCCAGACGAGCATGGGGGCACTTGTTGCGTCGGTGATGCTGACCGGCCGTGCCCTGGCACCGCTGGGACAATTGGCGCAAACCCTGACACGTGTCAATCAGGCACGCAGTGCCTACCGCAATCTGGACACGTTAATGCAGGCAAGCAATGAGCGGCCTGAAGGCAAATCTTGGATCAGCAGATCCGAGTTTTCCGGGCGGATAACGTTTAACAATGTTCATTTCGCATATCCCGATCAATCGGAAGACGCGATGAAAGGTGTTTCATTTACAATCGAACCCGGTGAAAAAGTCGCTGTCCTGGGCCAGATCGGGTCGGGCAAGAGTACGATTGCGCGACTATTGTTGGGCCTCTACCAACCGCGCGTGGGCTCGGTGATGTTGGACGGGCTGGACATTCGCCAGATTGATCCCGGCGACTTGCGGCGAAATATTGGTTCAGTCTTGCAAGACATCTGGCTGTTTTCCGGTACCGTCCGGGAAAACATTGCCAGCGGGTCGGTGCGCCCGCGTGATGATGAACTGATCCGTGCAGGGCGCATTGCAGGTGTCGAAGATTTTATCGCGCGGCACCCACGGGGCTATGATCAGCCTGTAGCCGAACGAGGAGAAGGATTGTCAGGTGGTCAAAGGCAGGCGATTGCATTGGCCCGGGCGCTTATCGGGCATCCTCCTGTCCTGCTGCTGGATGAGCCTACGAGCGCGATGGACGTCAAATCCGAATCCGAAATTATACGTCGCCTTAAAAAGACCACGCCAGATACCACGATGATCATCGTGACGCACCGAACCAGCCTGCTGGAACTGGTTGATCGGGTCATAGTGATTGAGGATGGCAAAATTGCGATGGACGGACCCAAAAACATCCTGACGCAGACAGTTCGCAAACACGGGAGGCATCTGAATGTCGCGGCATCCTGATCTGGAAAGCCTCGCCCGTGAAATGCGTGGCGGGTCACCGCTGCGGGGATCATTGCTGCTGCTCCTGATACTCAGTTGTTTGATAAGCGCCGTCGCCTGGGCTCATTTAATTGAACTCGACGATGTCGTGAGGGCAGATGGGCGTATCGTGCCATCCGGCGATATTCAGGTGATCGAAGCGACCGAACCCGGTGTTTTGCGGTCCGTTCACGTGCGCGAGGGTCTGGTGGTTGAGGCTGGTACATTGCTGATGGAGCTGAATACTACTCAGATCGAACGAGAGTTGAGCCAAGAGCAACAGCGTGCCTTTGGTTTGATGGCCCGCGCACAACGACTACGTGCCGAAATCGATGGGGCTGAGCTTGAGTTTGACGACGATCTTCTGACTGGCGCGCCAGATGTCGTGCGGTCGGAGACTGCGCTGTACCACGGTCGGCAAGCAGAACTTGAAGCTGAGATTGCAATTCTCTCTCGACAGCGCGAACAGCGGCAACGCGAGTACGAAGAGGGATTGGTTGACCAGGTCACGTCAACCGAGACCCTGAATGTGTTGGCCGATGAGCGCGCTATGATGGTGCCATTGGTCGAACAGAAGATGGAACCGGCAACAACCCTTTTGGCCCTGCGCCGTAGCGAGGCGGAATGGAAAGGCCGTAAGGTCAGAGCAGAGGCGATGATCAACCGGTTGAAGGCTGGGCTGGATGAAGTGGATGACAAGGTCCGCGCGACGCGCAGTCGGTTTCGTAGTGCCGCACTAACTGATCTGGCTTTGGTTTCGGCAGAGCTTGCCGCCTTGCAACCTGCCCTACCCTCTTTGCGTGACCGTGCGTCTCGCGCGCAGATCCGGGCCCCCGTACGGGGTGTCGTAAACCGGATTCACCGGACGACGATCGGCGGGATGGCCCGAAGCGGTGAGGAACTGATTGAGATTGTTCCGTTGGACGACAGATTGTTGGTGGAAGCCTATGTCCGGCCCAAGGACATCGCCTTCCTGCACCCAGAGCAAAAGGTCAAAATCAAGATCACGGCCTACGATTTTTCGCGGTACGGCAGTCTGGATGGCGAGATCGTTCGCATCGGTGCCGACACCATCACTCGCTCGGAACGAAGTGAAGAAGAGGTTTTCGTCGTCGAAATTCAGACTTCAGACACGATGTTGGATGCGGGTGGTACAGCGGTTGAAATCATCCCAGGAATGATCGCTCAGGTCGATATTCTGTCAGGCCGAAAGTCAGTTCTGGATTATCTGATCCAACCTGTTCTGAAAATAAAAGACGAGGCGCTGCGCGATTGAAGAGAACGACAGATGGGCAGCAGATAGCAAAGCGCCAGCCGATAGACATCTTAGGCGTCGGGGGGGACCGACGACTAAGACCAGGTCACGTCACCAAGAAAGATATATCCCGCACCATATATCGTTTTAATAAGGCGCGGGTTTTTGGGATCTTCGCCCAGCTTCGTTCGCAAGCGGGAAATCCGAACATCCATAGCGCGGTCAAAGCTGTCACCTGCCCCGCCACCCAACATGTCCTGCATGCGCGCGCGGCTGATCAGGCGTTTGGGACTTTCAAGAAACAATCGCAGAACCTCACCTTCGGCGTGGCTGAAAGGTGTCTCGACGCCATCGGCATTGATCAAGACATATCGATCAAACTGTGCGGTCCAACCATTGAATTCGGCTATGTCTGAATTCGGCGTTGCTGGTCCAGTAGAGCGTAGCCGGGCGCGGACCCGAGCAATTACTTCGGCTGGATCAAATGGTTTGGTGATGTAATCATCTGCGCCAAGCTCCAATCCCGTTACCCGGTCCTGTACCTGAGCGCGGCCTGAAATGATGATGACGGCAGCACCTTGCTCAAGCGCAAGTTTGTGCACAAGTGCAAGACCGTCGGTATCCGGCAATGATAAATCCACCAAACACAGATCCGGAGTGACCCTTTTCAGCGAAGCTTCAAATTCACGGGCACGTGAAAAGCTCTGAGTTTGAAACCCGGCATCTTCCAGCGCTTCCGTTAGGATACGGCGGATTTCAGGTTCGTCATCGAGAATGGTCACCAAAGGTTGTGTCATTCAGGCGGCCTTGGTTCGGATCAACGCCGACAATTGCGACGATGTGAATGGTTTGCTTAGGACAGGTGCACGGGTCAATGCCTGATGATGTAGCGGGTCATTTAGCGGCAGCGACGTCATCAGTATACAGGGCAACGCACCATTCAGGCGGTCGACAATGTCGATCCCAGTGCCTTCGCCCTCCAGCTTAATATCTGATAGAACCAGCGCGATATCACCGATTTCCGACGTCAAGGTCAAAGCTTCATCGACCGAGCTTGCCTCGATCACCGAACACCCCAAATCGACCAGCATGTCCCGGAACTGACTGCGCAGGTCATCGCTGTCTTCAACCAACAATACGAGACCCGCTTGCGCGGACGGGGCAGGACGGTAGGGCAAACGTATCACGACCGAAGCACCAGAAGGCGTGTTGCGCAAATTAAGGTCACCGCCCGCCAGCTTTACCGTGTCGTAGACCATTGGAAGTCCCAACCCCGAGCCATCGCTGCCTTTGGTGGAAAAGAATGGGTTTAACGCTTTCTTTAATGCTTCCCCGGTAAACCCCGGGCCAGTGTCCGACACCGTGATCTCAACCCATATTGTCCCGATTGCATGCGCAGTGATCGTGATCTGGCCCGATGTGCCGCAAGCATCCCGCGCATTCAGAACCAGGTTCAGCAGTGCATCCTGAACCATGCCGGGATCGAGCATCAGCGCCTTGTCGGGTAGAGTATTGACCACCGACAACCCCATGCCCCGCGGCAAGGACGGGGTGGCAAGGATTCGCAAATCCTCAAGTAAACCGCGCATATCCGTCGCCTGAGGTTGCGGCGTGCGATTGCCGGTCATGTCTGCGATGCGATTCAGCAGTTGCCCCCCGCGTCGGGCAGTTTGTTGCGTAGCCGTGACTAGCTGATCGGCTTCCTCGGGTAGATCCATCCTCTCTAATCGCGCCTGCATGCCCAGAATGATGGTCAGCAAATTAGAAAAGTCATGGGCAAGCCCGCTTGTCATCTGCGCCGCCATGGCTCTGCGCCGCGTTTGCTGAAGGGCGACACGGGCTTGAGTTTCTTCGGTGATATCCACCGACATGACATAAACACCACCCGCTTTATCCGGGGTGAATGATACCCGAATGCGGCGTGAATCCTGATCTTCGGTAAACTCGAAAACCGAAGGTTGGCCTCCATAGGCCTGTTCCAGATGTGGCTTTACCCGGTCATAGGCAGATGACCCCAAAGCCTTTGATATATGAAGGCCCAGAATGTCAGACGGACGGCCGGGCATGACCGAACTGAGGCGGCGGTTTGAGTAATCGTATCGTCCATCGGCATCCAGATGCGCGATATGAGCCGGCATCATCTCGGTCGTCATCCGCGTGCGGGCCTCGATCTCTGTCAGTTGACGCTTGGCTTCTTCCAGCGCGGTGATGGTCGCGGCCAGTTTGCGGTTGGTTGCGGAAAGCTCTTCGGCATGGCTCAGAAGTTGGCCAGACAGTTCTTCTGAACGGGCACGCAGCAAATCTTCTACCCGCTTCGTGCGAGTTATGTCGGTATAGACGGCCACCCAACCCCCATTGGGCAAAGGTGCACCTTCGACCGAGATCACCTGACCATTAGGCCGTGTGCGCTCCATATAATGCGGCTCGAACGCGAGGGCCTGTGAAACGCGTAGCTCGACCATCTCGTCAACATCGCCGACCGAACCGTATTCCCCGCGGCTAGCGAGAAAATAAATTGTGTCGCGAAACAGAGCCCCCGGCTCGACAAGTTCGTTTGGCAGGTCGAACATTTCCTGAAACCGCAGGTTGCTGACCACGAGACGCAATTGGCTGTCATAAATTGACAGCGCCTGACCGATCAGGTTCAGGCCAGCCGTGGTCATCGCCTTGATGCGCTGTTCGGAAATGTCCAAATTCGTCCTCCCCTGCGCCCATGGGTATCACCAGTTCAGGCGCAGGTGTAGGGAGATTTATCTATCCGTGCAGCGGCAAATTGTTCGCGGCACGGTAGGCTTGAACATAGCCGCGTGCCACTGATCGAACGGCTGTTCCGATCTGCGAATATGCCTCGTCCGGCAGATTCGCAAAGGACACGCGAGCCGACCAGCCCGGAGCATCAAATCCGCTGCCGTTCAGCAAAACGATGCCATAGTCTTCGGCCAGCTTGAACGCGATATCCAATGGATGAACATTCTGCTTGATCCAAGCCACGACATCTTCACCGACATATTTTCGCAACCAGTATTCGAAATCGATGATGCCGTAATAGGCGTCGTAATGCTCACCTGCCTGCACCTCGATGCCCATCGCTTCGGTCAGCAGTTTGAAACGGCGATGAACCAACTCCATACAGGCGGTCTGATAGATTTTCTTGCTGTCGACCAACTCACTGAGTGAAAACAGTGTCATCATCACCTGCTGCGGCAGCGACAGGCCCGCCGTGTGGTTCAAAGCCACATCGCGGCTATCGGCCACAAGCCGGTCGATAAAGCGAATGTCACTCGGTGTCAGGCTGAGCGTGCCGTAGCGCTTGTCCAGGGACTGTTTGATCTCATCCGGATGATCCACCAGCTTGAGATCGAAGATGTTATCTTGCGCCACGGCAATCACGCCGAGACGCCAGCCGGTGCAGCCAAAATACTTCGAGTAGGAATACACACCGATTGTGTTGCGCGGCAGATGGCCCATGACCGAGGTAAAATCGTGCACAAAGGTGCCGTAGACATCATCCGTTAGCACGATCAGATCAGGCCGGTGATTTTCAACCAGATCCGCTAGTTTGCGAAGTGACGCGGTACTGAGCGCGACCGAAGACGGATTGCCGGGATTGACTAGGAAGAACGCCTTTACCTTGGGATCTTTCAACTTTTCCACTGCTTGGTCGGTCAGTTGAAAACCATCCTCTTCATCGGTTTCCACATGCACGGATTCAAGGCTGTAATCCTCCAACTCAGGCATTTCCAAGTAAGGCGTGAAGATCGGTGTACACAACGCGATCGTATCACCCGGGTTCAGCAGCCGATTGGCTTTGAGAGACTTGAAGATATAACACATCGCCGCCGTGCCGCCTTCGACTGCGAACAGATCGAACTGAGCGTCAGGCCGGTGACCTCGGCACATGGACCACATCAGGTATTCATGGGCAATGGTGGCATTGTGTTTCAGGATGCGGTCAGGCACCGGATAGTTATCACCGATGATCGAATCCGTCAGTTCATGCACAAACTCGTCCGCATCGAAATCAAATGCGGATATGGCATGCGCCACGACCTCAAGCAGCGTATCGACGCCCGGCGTGTCGGAATGATCAGACGCCCAGCTCTGCAGCCGTCCATGGCAACCTTTCTGCGCCGGCATTCCGCCTAAACCAGCGGGGTGGTCCATCACACGTTTGGATTCAGTTATGGCAAATTGACCAAGGGCAAAGAACGCCTCACGCGGACGGGTGGCAACCCAGTTAGGATTGCCGCGCCCCGCGTTCAGGAAAGCACTATTGGCCTTACGCGCCTCGGCCGAGGCCAGTTTGATCAGCTCATCCTTGATCTGAAACGGGCTGAGTGCTTCGTAATCGTGCAGCGTTACTCTATCCATAACGTGAACCTCTCCAAATCAGCTTAGGATCAAAACAACGACCATCCCGAAGATGGTCAATAATGTATTTCCGATCGCATACGGCATTCCGTAGCCAAGCGCCGGGATGCGACTTTGCGCGGCTTCCTGGATCATACCCAACGCCGCCGTCGTGGTGCGCGCACCTGCGCAGGCACCAAACAGAATGGCCGGGTGGAATTTGAACACGTAATGCCCGACGTAAACTGCAAAGATCATTGGTAGCGAAGTCGCGACGATTCCCCATAGCAGCAGCGCAATACCGGCCTGTTGCAGTCCCGCGACAAATCCCGGCCCTGCGGTGATCCCTATCACCGCGATAAACACGTTCAGACCCAGAGTGTTCATCAACCAAAGCGCCGGACCCGGGATGCGCCCAAAGGTCGGGTGCACCGTACGCAGCCAACCCAGCACCAGCCCAGCCAGCAGCGCGCCTCCGGTAGTGGAAAGGCTGATCGGGAAACCACCCATCATGACTGACAGTGTTCCAATGATGCCGCCGATGAAAATCCCCCAGCCTACAAAGGCCAGATCTGTGGTGTCTACCGGGCGGTCGGCATAGCCAATCTGGGCAACTGCGGCCTCGACATGCCGCTTGCTGCCCTGAATTGTGACGATGTCACCACGATGCACGACTGTCCCGGGTAGCAGCGGCAAATCCTGCATGTTTCGCATCAGTTTCGAGACATAAATGCCCCGCGCGATCGACAGTTTGCTTAGCTCTTCAAGCGTCTTGTTATGAACCTCTTTGCTGGTGATCAGCACATCCAGTTTTTCCGACGGTATGCTCAGCAGATCAGGCGCGTCAGCTTCTGTAAGATTGGTCTCAAGCAAACCCACCAGATCAGCGCGGCGGCCTGAGAACATCACAACATCTCCGGCCTGCAATACGGTGTTATCATCTACCTCTATGATCTTCCCGTCGCGTCTCAGGCGTTCGGCATAGATGCGGATACCGGGCATCAGATCTTTGACCGGTTGCCCTAGCAAATCGCTACCTTCTGGGATCTCAAAGGCCCGCGCCTCGATCGCGCGATATGCCGAGACGATGCCATCACCGGTTTCAACCGACGTCGTGCCACCCAGCTTAGCCTCATATTCCTTGCAGGCCGCGACCAGATCGACGCCAATCAGACGCGGGCCGATCTTGGCCAGAATGATGGCCGACCCGATTGTGCCGTAAATATAGGTCACCGCATAGGCAATCGGAATCTGGTTCGCATAGGTTTTGGCCTGTTCCGCCGACAGGCCCAGCTGGCCGATTTGGTCGGTCGCAACGCCGATCGCCGCTGAAATCGTCTGCGATCCGGCATAAAGCCCCGCGGCATAGCCAAGTTCCAGACCCGCGACCTTGGCTGCGATGATCGGGATTACAAGGCAAAGTGCGAGCACGCTGAGCGCAAAGAACACCTCGCGTGCGCCGTCTGCTTTCAGGCCGCGGATGAACTGAGGTCCGACACCGTAGCCCACAGCAAAGATGAACAAGATGAAGAAAGTCGATTTGACCGCCGAGTCGATTTCAATCTGGGCCTGCCCGATCACCACCGCCGCCAACAACGTTGCCGTGACCGTGCCCAGACTGAACCCCATCAGTTTCCAGGGACCAACGAGAAAGCCGATACCGATGGACAGGAACACCGCCAATTCAGGGTAGTTTTGAAGAATATGCACCAGCCAATCGACCATCAATCACCTCTCAATCCGCGCCTGACAGGCATTTGAGGCAAAAGCCGGAGACAAGGTGAAGAAGCGCCCAATTGGCCCACTTGCTGCCCGACCAAGCCGCCTGTTCGAACACACAACCGCAACAGGAAAACTTCGGCCTCACGATACCTTACAAAGGACATTTGTCTATAATTATCTGAATATTAATAGTTCTGCTTGTCCGCCCTCATTCAGAACACCCTGACTGAGCCTGCGCCACAATGCAAACACGCGAAACGCATGGCTCGCCCGCTCTGCCTGCTCCAGAACCGGAACCATGGGCTTCACTGTCGCTCTACCGCAATGCGCGGGCGCAAAATCCTGAGGGGTTCGAACAAATCCATTGCAGCGACCCGGTGTTTGCCATCACATACCGCTATGACACGGCCGACGATTATTTCCGAGACCAGCGCAACCGGCGTTTGTATCCGCCTTGCCGGAGATCTGCGCACTCAATCGTTGGATCGTGTCGAAGCGGGTTTTGCTGCCCAAAAGCCCAACGGCCAAGATGTCATTGTGGACATGTCGCAGGTGGAATCGCTGGATACCGGAGGGGCCTGGCTAGTCGCCAATCTGGTGCAGCGGATGGGAAGCGAGGGCGCTCAGGTCCAGCTCGAAGGGTTGGCCCCTGCGCATTCGTCATTGATCGAAACAGTATCGCACAACATACCCGAGGTTACAGGAGAAGAACTGCCGCCGCATGGCTTTGTGAATTGGGTTGCCCGGATTGGGCAAAAAACTTTTGGCGCCTGGCAGGACACATTATCAATCATCGGCTTTCTTGGCCTTACTCTGCATCGATTGGTCCGGACTCTGATCATGCCATGGCGACTGCGTCGTGCTGCCTTGGTGTCACAGATGGAGCAAGTCGGCTTCAAGGCGCTGCCGATTGTGTCCTTGATGGGTTTCCTGATCGGCGTCGTTCTGGCCTTTCAGGGCGCGACGCAGTTGAAACAGTTCGGGGCTGAGATCTTTGTTGTCGAATTGATCTCCATCTCGATCCTGCGTGAGCTTGGTATCCTGCTGACAGCGATCATCGTCGCTGGTCGCTCCGGTTCGGCTTTTACGGCTTCGATTGGCTCGATGAAGGTGCAGGAAGAGATTGATGCGATGCGCACCCTGGGGTTGGATCCGATTGAAGTTCTGGTCATTCCCCGTGTTCTGGCGCTGTTGATCATGTTGCCCATTCTTGGCTTTGTTGCCGATATGGCTGGCCTGATCGGCGGAGCGTTGATGAGTTGGATCGACCTCGGTGTCAGCCCCGGCATGTTCCTGACCCGGTTGAAGGAAAATACCGGCGTCGCACAGCTTGCCGTCGGGATGATCAAGGCACCGTTCTTTGCACTGGTGATCGGTGTCATTGCCTGCTGGCAGGCTATGCAGGTCAAAGGTTCATCCGAAAGCGTTGGTCAGCGGACGACAGCCTCGGTCGTGCAATCGATCTTTATGGTCATCGCCATCGACGCCCTGTTTTCGATCTTCTTCTCAGAGTTGGGGATCTGACATGGATGGCGCCGCGCTTCAGGACAAGCCCCAATCCGACACGAAACGCGAAGCCGTTATTCGTGTGCGCAATTTAACCAACCAATTCGGCGAGCAAGTGGTCCACGACAACCTCAACCTCGATGTCTGGCGCGGTGAAGTGCTGGGTGTTGTCGGTGGATCGGGCACTGGGAAGTCCGTGCTTTTGCGTACGATCGTCGGGCTGAACAAGCCCAAGTCGGGAAGTATTGAGGTTCTTGGCGTCGATGTTCTTAATGGCCCCGAAGAAGAACGTCAGCGGATCGAAAGAAGCTGGGGTGTGGCATTCCAGGACGGTGCACTGTTTTCCTCACTGACTGTATTGCAGAACGTGATGGCGCCTCTGCGCGAGCACACGGGTATCAGTGAAAAATTGATGGCCGCACTGGGTGGTCTGAAGATCAGTCTTGTTGGCTTGCCTCAACTAAGTTGTAGCAAGTTCCCTTCGGAACTGTCCGGCGGAATGCGTAAACGCGCCGCGTTGGCCCGCGCCCTGTCGCTGGACCCTGAAATCGTTTTTCTGGACGAACCAACTGCCGGGTTGGACCCGATCGGGGCCGCCGCATATGATGAACTGATCGGGGAACTTCAGCACACGTTGGGGCTGACCGTGTTCATGGTAACCCATGATCTGGACAGCCTTTATGCCATATGTGATCGCGTTGCGGTACTTGCGGAAAAACGCGTGCTGGTTGAAGGTCCGATAGAAGAGATGACCAAGGTCGACCATCCTTGGGTTCAGGAATATTTCACAGGCCCCCGCGCCCGTGCGGCACAACAGAAGGGGCAGGACAGGTAGAGGCGATGGAGACCCGAGCGAATTACATCCTGATCGGTGCGTTCACCCTGGCGGGCATCCTTGGTGCCTTCGGGTTCTTTCTGTGGCTCGCCAAATTCGAAGTGACCCGGCAATACGCCTATTATGATGTGTTGTTCGACAATGTCTCGGGCCTGTCGGCTGCAGGTGGCGTAAATTACAACGGCTTGCCTGTGGGTCAGGTGGTTTCCCTGGACTTGGACAAAGATGACCCGTCAAAGGTGCGAGTGCGGCTTGAGGTTGATGCCGACATCCCTGTTACCAAAGAAACCATCGCACAGTTGCAATCTCTGGGTGTGACAGGGGTTGCTTATGTTGAGCTTTCCGGCGGGTCCCCAACCGCAGAAAGGCTGGCCCAGAATAGTGTCATCCCAAGCAAGCGCAGTTCGATTCAATCCTTGCTTGAGGGTGCGCCAGAGGTTCTGGAAAAGGCGGTCACCCTGTTGGAGAACCTCAATTCGGTTGTTGATGACAAAAACCGAAAGGCGGTGTCGGATATCCTGAACAATCTGGCAGAAGCGTCGGGCAAGCTGGATAAAACTCTGACGGATTTCCAGTCGCTCTCGTCCGATTTGGGCGGTGCGGCCAAAGACGTTGGAGAATTTACCAAGAGACTGGATACGTTGGCGAACACGGCCGAGACGACGTTGAGCACAGGAACGGACACGCTGAAGAGCATCAAAGAGACCTCAGAATCCGCCAAAACAACGCTAGAGACTGCAAATAACGCCATTGCCAGTGCTGAAAGCGTGATTCAGGAAGATATCCGGCCCTTTATCGAACGCGGGTCAATCCTGGCCGAAAGGCTGACTCGGCTGTCAGATGAAGGCAGCGTTACGCTTGAGGTAATCAGCGAGACTGTTCTGAATGCAAACACCACCCTTGAATCGGTTACATCGACTATGGATTCAGCCAAAGGGGCGCTCGATTCAGCAGAGAGGGCGTTTGACTCGGCAAACCGCGTGATGGACGAGGATATCTCACCTGTCGCTGAAGATGTGAGTAAGGCGGCCAATCAGGTTGCGGAAACCGTCTCGAATATTACCGAAAAGATTGACAAGATTTCCGACGATGTTCTCAGCGCCTCCCAATCGGCGTCGGATCTGCTGGGAACCATCGACGGGATCGTTCAGGACAACCGCCGTCAGGTTTCGGACTTCTTGCGCGTTGGGTTGCCTCAGTTCATCCGGTTCATCGAGGAATCACAGCGTCTGGTCATCAGTCTGGATAGATTGGTCGACAAGGTCGAACGCGACCCGGCCCGCTTTTTGTTAGGCACCCAAGCATCGGAGTTTCGTCAATGATACGGCCCTTAATATTGACTCTGGTTTTGGCCGCATCAACAGGCTGCACGGGCTTGGGCACGCTGCGGCAGGCTTCTAAGCCCAATGATTTGTATTTGCTGACACCCAAAAGCACGTTCTCGTCATCGCTGCCGCGTATCCAAAAACAGATCGTTGTCGAAGAGCCCACAGCGACGGCGGCCGTGAACACCGATCAGATCGCCGTGCAGCCCACCTTGCTTCAGGTTCAGTATCTGCCGCGGGCCCGATGGGTGGATCGCGCGCCGTTAATTGTGCAGGCGCTGATGGTCGAAAGCTACGAAAATTCGGGCAAGGTCGCGGCCGTAGGACGTTCGACCGTAGGCCTGAGAGCGGACTATGTGATCGCGCCTGATCTGCGCGAATTTCAGGGCATCGTCATCAGCGAAACCGAAGACACGAAGACGGTCCGCGTAGAAGTGCGCATCAATATCAAGATTATCGATGAGTATGAGGACAAGATCATCGCTTCAAGCTCATTCCAGGAAGCAGTGCTGGCGACCAGCGATAAAACACCTGAACTGGTTGAGGCCTTTGATATCGCCTTGGGCAAGACAATGCGGGATGCCGTAGAATGGAGCATCCGCAAAATCCATACGCATACGCTCAATAACCCGCGATCAACACCTAGCTAGCGGTCGCTAGAACTGGCTCGCCGAGGCGACTTGCCAGTCAGCGGCGAACTCTTCAGGGATGGTCTTGCCCAACAGAGAGCCGTCATCCAGAAAGCTGTATAGCTCGGCATAAGACCGCTCTCGTTCATCCGCATTTCGGCGCCGGATGTCGGCAGGGCGCAGGTCGGAAACTTTTGCTTTGCCCATAGCCCCTAATATCTCGCGGAAGCTTTCAAGCGTCGCGTCATGAAACCGATGCACGCGCTGTCGTTTCTGTGGCACATTCACTGCCCGCCCACGGATCGGATCTTGCGTCGCTACCCCCGAGGGGCACCTGTTGGTGTTGCAATGCAGCGCCTGAATGCACCCCACCGCAAACATCATCGCCCGCGCCGCGTTACACATATCCGCACCCAAAGCGAATTTCTCGACCATATCGAACCCAGTGGCCACTTTGCCCGAACAGATCACCCGCACCTTGTCGCGGACCCCGATACCGCGCAGACAGTTGTTTACAAATATCAGTGCCTCGTTGAGCGGCATCCCCAATCGGTTGGTGAACTCGACCGGGGCAGCGCCAGTGCCCCCTTCCGCGCCGTCCACCGTGATGAAGTCAGGCAGAATCTCAGTTTCCAACATCGCTTTGCAAATCGCCATAAACTCGGATCGACGACCGATGCACAGTTTGAAGCCTACGGGCTTGCCACCTGACATCTCTCGCAGATGCTGAACGAAATGCATCAATCCAGTCGGTCCATCAAAGGCCGAATGAATAGGTGGGGAAATCACATCCTGATGTACTGGAACCCCACGAATCTCGGCGATTTCTTCATCCACCTTTGCTGCCGGTAGGACCCCGCCATGAGACGGCTTCGCCCCTTGCGATAGTTTGATCTCGATCGCTTTGACGACATCTTTCTTGGCCTTTTCGGCAAACAGGTCCTTATCGAACCCACCTTCAGGCGTGCGGCATCCAAAATATCCTGTTCCGATTTGCCAGATGATGTCTCCACCTTCTGCCAGATGGTGGGGGGACAGTCCGCCTTCGCCCGTGTTATGCGCAAAACCCCCATCTTTTGCACCGCCATTCAAAGCACGGATTGCGTTGGCGCTGAGTGCACCGAAACTCATTGCTGATACGTTCAGACGCGACGCATTGTAGGGTTTGTCGCACTGAGGGCCGCCCAGTATCACCCGTTCTTCGCTCTCTTCAACGTGCTTGGGGGATAGCGAGTGATCAGCGCGGTGATAACCTACCGTCATGATATCGTACTGAGTGCCAAACGCCTGAGTATCCACCTGCCCCTTGGCGCGGGAATAGACCAGACTGCGGATGATCCGATTATAGGGCCGCCCGCTTTCATTGGTTTCAACGAAATACTGCCGGATTTCAGGGCTGACAAACTCCAACATATATCGGAAGTGACCCAGTACCGGGTAGTTGTTCAGCACATTATGCTTGGTTGTCAGCATATCGTAGAGACCGACAACCGCATAGGGGATCAGTATGATCAGCAACCAGTGGGCGGGTGGCCAGAAAAAACCCCAAAGCAAAGTCAAAGGCAAGCAGACATAGCTGAGGAAATAGTAAAGCCTGCGAACAATCATTTCCTATCTCCCTGAGTAGCGCTGTGACAGCGTGACCTTGAATGGACATTGGGTCCATGACCCTGCTCTTCATCCAGAACGTGGAACAAATTGACCTGTTTGCGCAAGCCCTTGCTAATCAAACAAAGATAACGGTTGGGTTAGCGAGGCCGGTTGAACCAAGCAAAAGCAGTCTGTATGCAAAATGAAACGCTGGTCAGAGCAGGATCAACCGCAGTGTCGAAAACAGCGCCTGTATTCGGGCATCGCGCCCTGATGTATACAGCCGTCTTTGTGGGGGGTGCTGCAGGGTCGTTGCTGCGCGAGCTATTTTCGCTGGAGATCCCCGGCGCTCCGTTCCTGACCGCGACTTTCGGCATCAATGTTGCGGCCTGTTTCGTTCTAGGTTGGCTCTATGCCATTCGAAATCTTGTCCACGCCCACGTCCTGCATCTAGGGGCCGTCGGATTTTGCGGTGGGCTATCGACGTTTTCCTCATTCGTCGCCGAGCTGGAAAGACTGGCAGAAACCGGGAATTGGTTTGTGGTTATCGCCGTAAGCGCGGAGATCGCATTTGGTCTTACGGCGGCGGTTCTTGGGGAAGCGCTGGGTCGGCGGCATCATTCCCGGGAAACATCGGAATGACGACCTTGTATCTGCATGCCATGTTCGCATTGGGCGGAGGATTGGGGGCTGTACTGCGGCATTGGCTGGCACTTCGGGTGACGCATGATCTGCCGTACTCGACCCTGATCGTGAATGTTCTGGGCAGCCTTCTGCTGGGTCTATGGATTGGTTATCTGGGTGGCTCTGCAGAAATGGGCGAAGAGGAAAAACGCCTTGTATTCGGGTTTTGCGGCGGCTTCACCACATTCTCAAGCTTCGCCTATCAATCGCTGCAATTGCACCGTGAACGGACGATCGTATTTGCCGCCGGGAACATCGCTCTCAGCCTCGCATTGTGCTGGTTCGCGCTATGGCTGGGCCTTGTTCTGACGCGCTAGTGAACGGGTGCTGCAGCCCTTTGGTCGGGCCTGGGCGCGCGGCAGAAGAACAACAGTGGGATCGTGGCCAACGCCAGCAGTCCAAGATTGTTGAATACAGTAAGGTACGAGATCATCTCGGCCTGCCGTGCGATCTCTTGCCCCAGAATGGCGGCGCCCTGAGCGCTATCGGGTGTCAGCCCCAGCGGCGCAAGATAAGCCTGTGCAGCAGGATTGTAGGGTGTCACATTCTGGCTGAGCACTGCCGTATTGGTTTGCAGGCCTCGCACGACCCAAGTCCCCACCAATGAAATACCTACCGAAGAGCCAAGCTGCCTGGTGACGTTGAATAGGCCCGAGGCCTCATCCTGCCTTGATTTACTGATGCTCTCGAATGCCAGAATAGACATCGGCACAAACACCAGCCCCATCCCCAGACCACTGACAAAGCCCGGCCAAGCCAGTTGCCAGAAACCGGCGTCGAGGTTGAGCGTGCCCAACATGAAATTCCCCACTGCTGTCAACAGCATCCCCAACCCGGCTAAAACTCGTGGATCAAACCGGGTGACCAGTACGGCCCCGGTCAGCACCATCGATGCACCTGCGGCGATCCCGCGCGGTATGAACAAATGACCGGATTCGATCACGGGGTAATCGAGCAGGCTTTGCACAAAGGTTGGCAGTATGGCGATCCCGCCAAACAATGAGATCGCGAACCCCGCTATCACTAGGTTGCACAGGGCAAAGTTGCGATCCGCAAAAAGGCGCAAATCAACGACAGAATGCCGGGATGTCAGAGAATGGACGATGAACCCCAGCGCCCCAAGAACCGAAGCGATCAGCGCCAGCTGTATCATCCTCGATGACAGCCAGTCCTTGGTCTCACCTTGGTCAAGAATGAATTGAAGGCATCCAATGCCAACTGCCAGCAGCGCCAGGCCTTTCCAGTCGATGCGCACCTCTTCGGTTTTGTCGTCCGGCAACTCGCCCGCCAAAAGCAGCAGGGCCATGGCAGCGACCGGAAGATTGACGAAAAACACCATTCGCCACGAAAAATACTCCGTCAGGACTGCGCCTACAGTTGGGCCCAACACCGGTGCGACCACCACGCCCAAGCCAAAGACCGCCATGGCCTGCCCCCGTTTTTCACGTGGAAAGGCGTCAAACAGGATGGACTGCGACAACGGGATCAGGAACGCGCCGAACATGCCCTGCGCCAGGCGGAACGCGACGATAGTCTGAAGACTCCATGACAGGCCGCACATGACAGACATTGTGGCAAAACCCGTGACCGCAGTCAGGATCAGCCTGCGCCGCCCGACCCGACGCGCGACAAACCCGGTCAGCGGCATGACCACAACGGCTGAGACGATATAGCTGGTTAAAATCCATGTCGCCTGATCGGTTGTGGCCCCAAAAGCCGCCTGAATATGCGGCAACGCAACATTGACGATGGTACTGTCCAGAACTTCGAGAATTGCACTGAGCACGACGGCCACGACAATCACGCGATTGATATGGCCGGCATCAGTCATTGGCTGGGTCCGGTTGTATCCACCGTAACTTTGCTGCTGCCTCCTACACGCAGCGGAGCATCAGTTGGATCAAGCTCAATCCGCACCGGGAAACGTCGAGTGACCTTGACCCAGTTGCCGCTGGAGTTTTCGGACGGCAACAACGAAAACGTATCGCCCGAGCCTCGACCGATCGACGCAACCTTGCCGGTCAGGGTCGTGTCTGGAAGCATATCCACCTGCACTGTGACCGGCTGACCGGGTCGGATGCGTGGCAGTGATGTTTCCTTGAAATTTGCATCGACCCACCAGTCAGACGACTCGACAATGGAAAATTGCGGCGCATTGGCCGAGACAGACGACCCTGGCCGCAGCGTCAGATTTGCGATCCAGCCATCGGCCGCGGCATAGACCTTGGTCCAGACAAGATCGGCCTGCGCGATTTCCAACGCAGCCTGCGAGGACAACACATTGTCCTGCCGGGCCGCGAGACCACTTTGCAATGCGGAAAGCTCGGACCGGCTGGTGGTCAACCGGGCCGAAGCCTGTGCGAATTCGGATGTAGTTTGGTCCAGCGAGGCCTGCGCGAGGTCCCCGTCCGAAAACAAAGCTCGGGCGCGTTCAAGATTGCTCTGAGCCGTTTCGTAGAAAGAGTTGGCGCTTTCGACAGCGGCCTGTGCAGCGGTGATCTGGTTCGAGAAGGAGTCAGCCTGCTGAATGGCACTGTCCAGATTAGCTTTGGCCTGATCGACCGAGGCTTGGAACTGTGTCGGATCAATCGAGAACAGCAAATCGCCTGCATTGACCGGCTGGTTTTCGACCACCGAAACGTCTGAAACCTGCCCGGTCACCTGTGCGGCCACATAGATGATATTCGCGCCGATATAGGCGTCTTTTGTTGACGGATACCGCTCTTCATGCCGCCAGAAAAGGAACAATCCAACAGCAATCGTGACCAGGATCCCTGCGGCGGCAATTGCCTTGAATGACTTCATAAGCAGCTTCCTTTTTGGTGCCTAAGCGAGCGACCTCACATCACCTGCATATGCATGCGCATGGCCAGATTGCCCAGAATCCAAACTGTCCCGCCGATGATAATCAGCAGAACAAGTGTCGAGAACAGAACCAGGTCCAGATCCTCTCGGCTGCTGCGGCGGCGGTCGATGTGTAGAAAATAGATCAGTTGAACAACCAGTTGTGCCAACCCCAGAAGGCCTATGGTCATATAGACGCCTGGTGTTTCAATACCGAAATGATAGGCGATCACAAATACCACCAGCGTGAGCAGCAGTGACCCACCATAGCCAATCACGTAACGCCGCCGTTCGCGGTGATGCATCTCGGATCGTTTATCCATAGGCCAGCCCTCCGAAATACACGATGGTTATTATGCCGATCCAGATAAGATCGAGGAAATGCCAGAATAGCGCCAACCGCACCATACGCGACATCAGCAGATCGGTCAGCCCGAACATACGCAGCTGAATACCCAGCACGATTAGCCACAGACACCCGGCTGCAACATGCAAGCCGTGGAGCGGTACGAGACCATAGAAGGCCGACAAAAACCCGCTACGCTGTGGGATACCGCCTTGGGCTGCCATGTTCATGAAATCACGGATCTCCAAAACCAGAAAACTGAGCCCCAGCAGCAGTGTCACTCCGAACCACAGCACGATCCGTGCCCGAGGCAGGTTGTATTTCAGCGCCAACATCGCCAGCCCGACGGTCAAACTGCTGGTCAGCAGAATGAGAGTCTGGGCAAAGATGCTTTTCAGGTCGAACAGCTCATGCGGGCCCGGACCGCCGGCCTGCGCGTCTATCATGGTGATATAGATCGCGAACATCAGGCCGAAATAGACCAGATCGCTCATCAGGAAGACCCAGAAGCCGAAAGTGACGACCTCGGTCGCCTTGTGAGCGCTGGCGTGGTCCTCACCGAGGTTTATCCCCGGATAGCTGTGCTTGGGTGCGCGCCTCATATCACGGCCTCCATATCCGGGCGGGCGAGGCCGCGATTTTCCGGTGTACTTTCATGATCGCGATCCACAGCGGCGGTGCTGTGGACCAGCGCCAACCACGCCTCGTGTTCTTTGCGGACCTCTTCGGCGGGGATGATGACCTCGGTGCTGGTGTCGAAGCTCCAGATGATAATGGCGAGGATCATCGCGATGGTCATCAGTGCTGCCAGCCACCAGATCCACCAGACCAGAGAGAACATCCAGATGCCACTGAGCACGCAGAGGATAAACCCGATGCCGGTGTTGCGCGGCATCTCGATATCTTCGTAGGCCGCGGGTGCAGGGTAGGCTTGTCCGCGCTCCTTAGCTGCAGCAAAGTCATCGCGGTCACTAACCTGCGGAATAATAGCGAAGTTGTAGGGTGGCGGCGGAGACGGGATCGACCATTCCAGCGTACGCCCATCCCAAGGATCACCGACCGGTGCGCGGGTCTGTTCTCGGTCGCGTATACTGACCCACAATTGGACCAGGATCGAAAGCAACCCGCAAGTAATCACCAGCGATCCTATGACGGCGGTGATCATGTAGGGGTGAAAGCTGGGATCCTCCCAACTGAACGACCGGCGGGGCATGCCCATCAGACCAACGAAGTAGAGCGGCATGAAGGTCAGCAGAAACCCAACTGTCCAGCAGAAAACCGAAACGCGGCCCCAGAACTCGTTTAGACGGAACCCAAAGGCCTTGGGGAACCAGTAGTTATAGCCGGCGAGCAACCCGAACAGCACACCGGGTAGCAACGCGTTGTGGAAATGCGCAACCAGAAACAGCGTATTGTGGACCTGATAGTCGACGGTTGGATTGGCAAGAACCACTCCGCTGAGGCCGCCGATGACGAACAACATCAAGAACGCAAGGCCATAAAGCATCGGGACCGAGAATCGAATCCGCCCACGGTACAGAGTCGCCATCCAGTCATAGACCTTTACCCCGGTCGGAATGGCGATCAGCATCGTGGCAATCCCGAACACCGCGTTGATCAGAGCGCTTTGCCCCATGGTGAAGAAATGATGCAACCAAACCGTGAAGGACATGACCGCAATCGACATTGTTGCGATGACCAGTGAGTTGTAGCCATAAAGCCGCTTGGCCGAAAAGGTGGCAAAGACCTCGGAATAGATGCCGTA
The DNA here is from genome assembly GCF_056532915.1 of Ruegeria sp. H9. Classification (NCBI taxonomy): domain Bacteria; kingdom Pseudomonadati; phylum Pseudomonadota; class Alphaproteobacteria; order Rhodobacterales; family Roseobacteraceae; genus Ruegeria; species Ruegeria sp. H9. The sequence continues at coordinate 212,882 of NZ_JBQFNX010000001.1, forward strand.
GGCGGGCAGGACCAGCAGGTAGACCTCGGGGTGACCGAACAGCCAGAACAGGTTGGCATAGTTCATCATGTTGCCACCAAGGTCATTGGTGAAGAAGTGGAAATCGAGATATCGGTCAGCGGCCAGCAACAATGCAGCTACGCCAAGGGGGGGCATGGCAAAGATGATCAGAATCGAACTGCAGATTATCGTCCAGCAATACATAGGCAACCGCATGAACTTCATCCCCGGCGCACGCAGCTTGTAGATCGTGACGGCAAAGTTGATGCCAGTCAGTGTTGTGCCCACGCCAGAGACCACGATGGCCCAGATCCAGTAATCCGGCCCAACGCCGGGATTGAACGCGGCCCCGGTATAGGGCGGATAGGCGGTCCAACCACCTGTTGAGAATTCGCCCACCACCAGCGAGACCATCAGCATTAGTCCGGCCGAGACGGTCAGACCAAGCCCGATCTGGTTCATCACCGGAAAGGCCACGTCGCGCGCGCCTATCATGAGTGGAATTATGTAGTTAGCGACGCCAAAGACAAAAGGTACCGCGACGAAGAACACCATAATGGTGCCATGAGTGCTAAACAGTTCCGCGAAATGCTCGGGTTCCAGAAATCCGTCCCCCGGTCCCGCCGCCTGTTGGGCCCGCATCACCACACCTTCCAGGACGCCCCGCGCCAGCATGACGATGGCGAAGACAATGTACATGATGCCGATCTTCTTGTGATCAGCGCTGGTCAGCCAATCGCGCCAGAGTGGGCCCCACAACCGGAACCACGTCAGGATGCCAATCACTACCACTACGCCCACGATCACAATGGCAGCAGCAGCGTTTGCAATGATCTCATTTGCGCCAGGATTCTGGATCAGTCCAGCAATGGGAAATGCATCCCAACTCAGGCGACCGAAGAAGCCGGTCTCGGCATTTGTCATTGGCTTGCCTCCTGCCCGTATTCAGCCGTTCCGGGTTGCTGATCCAACTGCAGAGGCTCTCCGCTGTGATAACGACGCAGGATCGAATGGAACAGGTCGCCCTCTTCCAGCGTGAAATAAAGCGCATTCAGCGGCATGAGTTCGGTGCCCAATGCCGCCTGTACCTCATCCCGATCCGTACGCATCGCCAACGTCCGATAGGTGCCTTCGGTCAACGGTATGCCATGCGCTTTAACACTGGCGACCCATGCCTGAAAATCCTCGGGCTGCATCGCTTGCGCCAGGAATTTCTGCTTTGTGAATCCTCGGCCATTATACTGTGTGTTCTCGCCTTGCATCGTTTCAGGCGAGTCTGCCACCAGGTGTAGCCGAGTCGTCATCCCCGGCATGGCATAGATTTGCCCTGCCAGCGCCGGGATCATGAACGACTGCATCACCGTGTCTGTGGTCAGCGTCATCGCAACTTGCTGTTTGATCGGTATGCCCAGTTCTCCCACCGTTGCGATGCCATGATCTGGATAGATGAACAGCCATTTCCAATCGAGGCCAACCACCTGCACATTTAGGGCAGGCTCTTCTCCAAAAGGGGCCGAATAAGGGTCAAGACGATGTGTCGCTTTCCAGAGATAGAAAGACAGGATCATCACGATCACGACCGGGACGCCCCACATCACAAATTCAAGCTTCGCCGAAAAATCCCAATGCGGCGTGTATGCAGCATTTCCACCCTTACGTCGGCGATAACGCAGGGCAATCAGCGGCACCAGAGCCAGAACCGGTATCACAGCGATCAGGATAAGAGCCGTCGCGCGCAAAAGGTGTGTCTTTTGCACCGCTGCAATCGGGCCTTGGGGGTCCATGAAGCTATCACTCGCCCCGGCAGACTCAGCCGTCAACAACAGAGCAACAAAGATCACCAAGGCTGGCACAGCGACTGAATGTATCCGAGACAAGGTCACACCTGATGATCCTCTTGCGGCGGGGTTTCCCGGCAACTATCGGCAGAGTCACGGATTTTCTCAAGAACTTTTCCAAAATCACCCTGCGGCGGCGCTGTTGACATGAGGTCAAGCGCGCGCGAGACCAATCATATGCGTTTGGTTCTTGCTATAGTCTCCCTGGTTTGTCTTGCCGCCCCCTCGGTAGCGCAAGATCGCGCTGAGGTTGAACGTCAGTTCCAGAACTGGCTGCAACAAGCCATATGGCCTCGGGCAAAAGCCAAGGGCGTTTCGAAACGCACGTTCCAAAGTGCCTTTGACGGGGTAACGCTAAACTGGGACCTTCCTGACCTGGTTCCGCCGGGCAGCCCCAAAAAGACACCCAAGCAACAACGGCAGGCCGAGTTCGGCTCACCTGGTCGATATTTCAATGCCGGATCAGTCCAGGGTGCCACCTCCGTCGGTCGCAAGATGGCTAGGCGCCACGCGGACACGCTATCACGTGTCGAGACAGAAACCGGCGTACCTGCCCGTATCATACTGGCCATCTGGGGCCGCGAAAGCGGATACGGACAAGTCCCTATCCGCCATAATGCGTTTCAGGTGCTGGGCACCAAAGGGTTCATGAGCACACGGGCAGAGTATTTCACGGCTGAACTGATTGCTGCGCTACAGATCGCTGAATCCGGTCACGGCCAAGGCCACGCACTGAAAAGCAGTTGGGCGGGTGCCTTGGGGCAGCCTCAGTTCATGCCCACAAATTTTCTGACTTACGCGCGCGATGGCGATGGGGATGGCCGAACTGATATCTGGGGCTCAGCCTCGGACACGATTGCATCGATCGGCGCGTATCTTGACGAGCACGGATGGGTGACAGGCCGCGACTGGGGGTTCGAAGTTATCCTACCCACGACCGTTTCTTGCGCGTTGGAGGGCCCTGATCAGGGGCGGTTGATCCGCGATTGGGTCGCCATGGGCGTAAATCGCGTTTCCGGCAAACCTTTTCCGGCACATGAACTTGATGCCGAGGGCTATCTTATGATGCCTGCCGGTCGTAGCGGTCCGGCCTTTATCGTAACGCCCAATTTCTATGTCCTCAAAGACTATAACACCAGCGATCTTTATGCGCTGTTTGTGGGTCATGTCGGCGATCGCATCCAATACGGAATTGGCGATTTTCGGGGTCGTTGGGGCGATGTCGGCAATCTCTATCGTTCAGATGTCGCCAGCATGCAGCAGGTGCTTGTTCAACAGGGTCATGACGTCGGTGGCGTCGATGGCCTGCCCGGATACAAAACCCGACGCTCGATCGGGCGCTGGCAAGAGGCTTCTGGAAGCACACCAACCTGCTTCCCCGATGCCTCATTGAAGGCCGTTCTGAAGCCGTAGCAGCGTACTGATTCGCCATTTACGAGCATCACTGCAAACACATTCACCCACGGTGATATGTTGAGCTTCACGAAAATGTCACTGCCACGAAGCGTTTCAAAATAAAATTTTAACACCTCCGCCGGCTGCGGTTCTAATCAGCCTTTGTGGTCTTCACCCACCGCAAAACCCTTTACCTTTGCTTCAAAACTGACAGGTTCATGGGCAGTGAAAGATAGCTTTCGCATTCGGATCTCCGACATTGCCTGATGCATGAATGCCGAAATTATCGATCTTGGCACGATCTAGATCAAGGTAAAGTCCAGACAATTGCCGGAGACAAAATGGCAGACAAGCGCCCACCGCGAATGCGGTTTGGACGTTCGAAACCATACAAAATGGGAGTAAACACATGAACAAAATAATCAGAACCTCTTTGGCAGGACTGTTGTCCTCGACCATCATTACCGGTGCTGCAATTGCTGCCGGTACACATCCCGAAACCGGAGAAGCCCTGGCCGACGATCAGACCTTCACCTATCGGATTCTCGATGAACACAGCTCGGTCGACCCGCAAGTCGTAGAAGATGTGTCGGGTGCAGAAATTGTTCGCGATCTGTTTGAAGGCCTGATGAATCAGGATGAGGACGGTAACCTGGTTCCTGGTGTCGCCACCGAATTCTCGGTCAACGATACCAAGGACGTTTACACCTTTACCCTGCGCGATGAAGCGAAGTGGTCGAATGGTGATCCGGTGACCGCAGGTGACTTTGTGTATGCCTGGAAGCGCGCCGTCGATCCCGAACTGTCGTCGCCCTATGCGTGGTTCATGGAACTGATGTCGATCGAAAACGCTGCCGAGATCATCGCGGGCGAAAAACCGGTAGATGAGTTGGGTGTCAAAGCCATCGACGACAAAACGCTGGAAGTCCGCCTGAGCGCCCCCCTTCCCTATTTCCCGCAGATGACCACACATTCGACAACCTTCCCGGCACCGCAGAAAGTGATCGAAGAATTTGGTGACGCCTGGACCAAACCGGAAAACATCGTCTCGAACGGCGCTTATGTTCTGACCGAGCACCTGCCGCAGGAACGCTCGGTACGTGAACGCAACACCGCCTATTGGGACAACGATAACACCATCATCGACAAGGTCGTGGCGCTGGTCATCAATGATGAAAACGTCGCCCTGACCCGCTATTTGGCTGGCGAACTGGACCGCACCGAAATTCCAGCCGGCCAGTACCCACGTCTGAAGGAAGAGCACCCTGTAGAAGCCATCAGCTTCCCACGCCTGTGCAACTATTATTACACCTTCAACCTATCTGATGGTGGCCCCGAGGCTTTCAAGGACCCGAACGTCCGCCAAGCCCTGTCACTGGCCGTTGATCGTGCGATTATCACCGAAAAAGTGATGGCAGGCGGTCAGCCCGAAGCCTACACTTTCGCCCCCGAAGCAACCGCAGGCTTCACCGTACCGGCCGTTGAAATGGCATCCATGTCCCAAGCCGAACGCGACGAGTTGGCGAAGGAGCTTCTAGCAGAAGCAGGTTATGGGCCTGACAACCCTCTGAGCTTCCAGATGGTTTATAACACCGCGGAAAACCACAAGAAGGTCGCCGTTGCGCTGAGCCAGATGTGGAAGCAAAAGCTTGGCGTGAACGCCGAACTGGCAAATATGGAGTGGAAAGTCTTCCTCGAGGAGCGCGGCAACCAAAACTTTGAGCTGGCACGTGGTGCTTGGTGCGGAGACTACAACGAGGCGTCGACCTTCCTGGACCTGCTGCAGTCGGACTCGGGCTATAATGACGGCAAATATGCCAACGCGCGCGTTGATGAGCTGCTGGCCGAGGCCAAAACCTCGGACGATCCGGCTCCGCTTTACACCGAAGTTGAACGCATCATCGCCCAAGAAACGCCTGTGATCCCGATCTATCACTACGCAGGCGTCTATATGATGGACAGCGATGTAGGCAACTGGCCGGTGAACAACGTCGAGCAGAACTGGTACTCGAAGAACCTCTACAAGCTCGCTGAATAATCGTCTTTGAACCACGCCCTGCCCCGGAGACATCCGGGGCAGGGCCAATAAACACGGGGGCATGAAATGCTTGCCTACAGTTTAAAGCGGCTGCTGGTCGCTATTCCGACGATCCTGTTATTGATCGTCGCCTGCTTTTTCCTCATGCACATCGCGCCTGGCGGGCCATTCACCTCGGAACGGCCATTGCCGCCGCAGGTTCTGGCCAATATCGAGGCGCGCTATGGATTGGACCAACCGCTGTGGAAACAGCTTTGGGACTATCTGTATAACATCGTGGTGCATTTCGATTTCGGACCGTCCTTCAAATTCAAGGATCGGGATGTGAACGACATCATCGCGCAGGGTTTCCCGATTTCGCTGACCTATGGTTCGTTGTCTTTTCTGGTGGCAACTTCCGTTGGCGTCGCGCTGGGAATTGCCGCTGCAATCAAACACAACAGCTGGATTGACTATTTTGCGGTTGGTCTGGGTATCGCCGCTCAGGCGCTTCCGAACTTCATCATGGGGCCGATCCTGATCCTGACCTTTACCCTGTGGTTGGGGTGGCTGCCGGGTGGCGGCTGGCATGGCGGTCAATGGCAGTATCTGGTGATGCCGGTGATTGCGTTGGCGACGTCCTACATGGGATCGATCGCAAGGATTACGCGGTCATCGATGCTGGAGGTTCTGAACTCGAACTTCATTCGAACTGCACGGGCCAAGGGATTGCCGACAAGAACCGTGATCTGGCGCCATGCGCTTAAGCCGACATTGCTTCCCGTTGTCTCGTACCTCGGGCCGGTTTTTGTCTACGTTCTGACCGGTTCGGTTTTTGTCGACATCTATTTCTCAACCGGTGGTCTGGGGCAGGCCTATGTCGGCTCGGCCTTGTCTCGCGACTATGCTGTGCTGCTAGGGGTCACCATTCTTTACGGCGCGTTGACCGTGGTTGTGAACCTTCTGACCGACCTGGCTTATGCCTGGTTCGATCCAAAAATCCGATACTGAGGGGCAGGCAATGCTTGGAAAATCACAAAAAGCCGCCCATCTGGCCGAGGAAATCACTGATTACACGGTCATTCAGGGGCGCTCGCTTTGGCAGGACGCACGGATACGTTTTGTCCGCAACAAGGCCGCAATGGCCAGCGTTTTCATTCTGGGTCTGATCGTGTTGTTCACGATTGTTGGCCCTTATTTCGCAGTCTGGAACAATGAAGAGATCGACTGGAACGTCATGGGGGACGTGCGCGGCATGGGTATGCCGTCCATCGAAACCGGACACTTTTTCGGCGTCGATGATCTGGGGCGCGATCTTTACAGCCGCGTTATTCAGGCCACGACCACTTCGCTGCTGGTTGGTCTGATTGGGGCCGCGACCGCTCTGATCGTCGGCACCTGTTATGGCATCACCGCCGGATATATCGGCGGGCGCACCGACAGTGCGATGATGCGGTTCGTGGACATCCTGCTGGCAATCCCGGCAACACTGATCATAATTCTGCTGCTTGTCGTGGCGGGACGGTCCTTCTTTATGCTGTTCATTGCCTTAGGTGCGGTCGGTTGGTTGACGATGGCGCGGATTGTCCGGGGGCAAACCCTGACCCTGAAAAACCGCGAGTTTATCGAAGCCGCGCGCGCCGCCGGTGTCAGCGAGTTCACCATCATGTACCGACACATCCTGCCCAACCTGTTGGGTGTTGTGATCGTGTACGCCTCGCTGCTGGTGCCCGAGATGATCCTGACGGAAAGCTTCATCTCATTCCTGGGCCTCGGAATCTCAGAACCCTACACATCGTTGGGCCGCCTGATCGCTGAAGGGGCTGGCACCATGGCGTATGGTACGCTCTGGCAGCTGATGTTCCCTCTTACTTTTTATGTCGCCATCATCATCACCATGTTCTTCATCGGTGACGGGCTACGCGACGCTTTGGACCCGAAGGATCGCTGATATGAGTCTGTTTTCCGTTAAGGACCTGAGCGTCCGATTTGATACGCCCGATGGCGTGGTTGAGGCTGTAAAAAGCATCAGTTTTGACATCGACCCCGGCGAATGTCTGGGCATCGTCGGCGAAAGTGGCTCGGGCAAAAGCCAGACGTTCATGGCAGCGATGGGGCTATTGCCCACCGCTGGCCACGCGACCGGTTCCGCAATGCTAAACGGTCAGGAAATCCTGAATCTGCCTGTGAACAAAATCAACAAGATCCGTGGCTCAGACGTCGGCATGATCTTTCAGGATCCGCTGACCGCGCTGACCCCACATCTGCGAGTTGGCCAGCAAATGCGCGAGGTGCTGCAAGTTCACGAGGGATTGCAGGGCTCGGCTGCCCGCCAACGTTGCCTTGACTGGCTCAACCGTGTGCGCATTCCCGAAGCGGCACGGCGTCTGGATCAGTATCCGCACGAGTTGTCGGGCGGCATGCGCCAGCGCGTGATGATCGCCATGTCGATGCTGTGTAATCCCAAGCTGCTGATTGCGGATGAGCCAACAACCGCGTTGGATGTGACCGTTCAGGCCGACATTCTGGACCTGATGGTACGGTTGCAAAAGGACGAAGGCACTGCCATCGCTCTGATCACCCACGACATGGGTGTTGTCGCGCGCATGTGCGACAATATTCAGGTCATGCGTATGGGCGAGTTCGTCGAAGCCGGTGACACGCGCGAAGTCTTTCGCGCTCCTCAGCATGACTACACCCGGACGCTACTTGAGGCGATGCCACGCATTGATGCAGGGGATGCACCGAAAGCTTTGCCGCAGACGGAAGAACCGTTGCTGAAAGTGGATGACGTCAAGGTGCATTTCCCGATCCATGTCTCGGGCGGTCTTTTTGGGCATAAGGTACCGCTGAAAGCCGTTGATGGCGTGAGTTTCGACATCCGAAAGGGCGAGACCCTGGGTGTTGTTGGAGAATCCGGCTGTGGCAAATCCACGCTGGCCCGGGCTGTGCTGCAATTGATCGAACCCAGCGCGGGTAATGTCAGCTGGCTGGGGCATCCGATCGTCGGGCTGAAACGGGCCGAGTTGAACAAGTACCGCAAGGACCTGCAGATCGTGTTTCAGGACCCGCTGGCGAGCCTTGATCCACGGATGACGATCTCGGCCTCGATCGCGGAACCGCTGAAAACCTATCGCCCGGATCTGACCGAGCGGGAACGCAAAGAGTTGGTCGCCGAGATGATGGAGCGTGTTGGCTTGAAGGCCAACATGATTAACCGATATCCGCACGAACTATCCGGGGGGCAAAACCAGCGTGTTGGAATCGCGCGTGCCATGATCAACAAACCAAAACTGATTATCTGTGACGAGGCAGTCTCTGCGCTGGATGTGTCCATTCAAGCCCAGATCGTAGGATTGTTGCGTGAACTGCAACAAGAGTTTGGCCTATCGATGATCTTCATCAGCCACGATTTGTCTGTGGTACGTGCGGTTTCGAACCGGATCATGGTTCTATATCTGGGCCGCATCGTTGAATTGGGCGATGGTGAAGTGATCTGCTCCGAACCGAAACATCCTTACACTCAGTCCCTGATCTCGGCGGTTCCGATCCCTGATCCGGATGTCGAGCGCAGCCGCCAAAGGCTTAAACTACCGGGAGAATTGCCTTCTCCCATGGATCCGAAAGCAGCTTTGCGCTTTTTGCCCAGCAGATTGTCTATGGGTGAGACCGACTATGTACCTCAACTCAGTGAGATTGCCCCGGATCACTTCGTCGCCGAACACGATCCGCTTGAGGCGATTATGGCCAATGCATAAGCTTACGCGCCCGATCCAATCTATCGGGCGCGTTTTAAACTTTATTGAACAAGTGATTAGTGGATTGGTTCATTGATCCAGCTTTCGGTCGTGTTTCGTTTTGACTCTGCCCTTAAGTTAATGGCAGATTCCAGCGAACCCGTAACTGACCAGCCGGGTGCGATTGATTGGTAGGATTTTAGATTATATGTGGGGCTCCGGCATCACCAAGAGTCGTCGGCAATATAAAGAATTAGTGAGGTAGTATGGTACGCAAAGTCACCAAGGCGATATTTCCCGTAGCGGGAATGGGCACTCGGTTTCTTCCGGCGACAAAGTCGGTGCCAAAGGAAATCATGACATTGGTTGATCGTCCACTGGTCCAATATGCCATCGACGAAGCGCGTGCGGCCGGGATCACTGAATTCATCTTCGTGACATCGCGCGGAAAATCAGCGCTTGAGGACTATTTCGATCACAATCTCGTGCTGGAGCAGGACCTCAAATCCAAGGGCAAAGACGAACTGCTTGAAGTATTGAACGCAACCAATATGGAAAGCGGAGCAATTGCCTATATCCGTCAACACAAGGCTTTGGGATTGGGGCATGCGGTCTGGTGCGCCCGTCGACTGATCGGGGATGAACCCTTTGCCGTGATGCTGCCCGACGATGTGATTGCCGCCGACAAACCCTGCCTACAGCAGATGGTCGAAGCCTATGAGGAAACCGGCGGCAACATGGTCGCCGCGATGGAAGTTCCCAACGAAAAAACCAGCTCCTACGGTATTCTGGATACCGGCCAGAATGTTGGAACGGTTGTCCGTGCCAAAGGAATGGTGGAAAAACCGAGACCAGAGGACGCGCCATCCAATCTTGCGGTGATCGGTCGTTACATCTTAGGTCCTTCGGTTCTGTACAATCTGAACCAGAAAAAGAAGGGAAGTGGCGGCGAAATCCAACTGACCGACGCAATTGCTGAGGATATTGGCAATGGTGTCCCTGTCTTTGGCTACAAGTTTGACGGACAGCGGTTCGATTGTGGTTCAAAGGCTGGCTTTCTGCAGGCAACGGTCTCGTTCGCATTGGCTCGCGATGATCTGCGCGACGACCTGAACCAATATCTGCATGAAGTCGTGGCCTCTGATCGGGCCGCGCAGTAGGCCTAGTTGTGTCAGCTATTCCGATTTCAATTCAATAGTTTAAGCTAAAAGGTTCAGAAGGGGCAGGCACCGTGAGCATGGTCTATCCTGTAATTTTGTGTGGCGGATCCGGCACTCGGCTTTGGCCGTTGTCGCGTAAAAGCTACCCTAAACAATTTGTTCCGCTGATCGGTGAAACCAGCCTGCTGCAGCAATGTGCCGAGCGGTTGAAAGGCCCGACCGACACGCCTTACGCCAAACCTCTGATCCTGACCAACGAGGCTTTCCGCTTTGTTGTCCCTGAACAATTGATGGCCATCGGAGTCGATCCGGGTCCGATCTTGATCGAACCCGAAGGACGCAATACTGCACCTGCAGTGCTGGCCGCTGCCCTGCACCTTTCATCCACTGACCCCGACGCGATGATGCTGGTGGCCGCGTCGGATCACGTCATTCCAGACAGTGCGGCCTTTCATGTGGCCGTCGCTGAAGGGGTCCGCACAATAGCCGAGCGTGGAGATCTGGTGACGTTTGGGATCACACCCGACCGACCCGAAACCGGATATGGTTACCTTAAGCTCGCTCAAGCACCGGGCTCGTCAGGCGCTTCTGTGCAACTTGACCGGTTCGTTGAAAAACCCGATCTTGAAAACGCCAAGGCAATGGTGGCTGAAGGGAGTTATCTTTGGAACTCGGGCATCTTTTTGTTCGCGGTCCGAGATATCCTTGAGGCGTTCGACCAGCATGCACATGATCTAATAACGCCCGTTAAGAAGGCGGTTGAACAGGCGCAGTGTGATCTGGGCTTCCTGCGGTTAGATCCCGAGGCCTGGGCGACGGTTCAGGGCATCTCTATCGACTATGCGGTTATGGAGAAGGCCGACAATCTCAGCGTTGTCCCTTATGCCGCCGGGTGGTCAGACGTGGGCAGCTGGTCTGCCGTACAAGAGCTGAGCAACCCCGATACGGACGGCGTCGCAACTGCCGGCGAAGTGACCGCCATAGATTGTCGCAACGTGCTGGTGCGTTCTGAATCGCCCGCGCAAGAAGTTGTTGCAATGGGGTTAGAGAACGTAATCACCGTGGCTATGCCTGACGCGGTTTTGGTCGCCAGCATGGACCGGGCGCAAGACGTCAAGCAGGCCGTCGCAGCATTGAAGGCAAAAGGCGCCAAGCAGGCGGAAGCATTGCCCGTTGATCATCGCCCTTGGGGATGGTTCGAAAGCCTCGTCATCGGCGATCGGTTTCAGGTCAAACGCATTCACGTCCATCCCGGCGCTTCGCTGAGCTTGCAATCGCATCACCATCGGTCCGAGCATTGGATTGTCGTGGAAGGCACCGCCGAGGTGACTATTGACGACAAGGTACAGCTCGTTTCTGAGAATGAATCCGTCTATGTGCCGCTCGGGGCCGTGCACCGGATGGTAAACCCAGGCAAAGTGCCAATGGTTCTTATCGAGGTGCAGACCGGGACCTATTTGGGTGAAGATGACATTATTCGCTACGAAGATGTCTACGCGCGTGACTGAGATCTGATTTCAAGAACTGATCAAAGTTGGGGCATCTGCAAGGCAGATGTCTCCATATATCTGAGACCAAATCTTAAAAATTCGAAACCTGGGCGTTCGGCTGGGTCAGGCGGGATTTACGCACATCACGGCAGTGTGGCGCGCAATCATCATCGGACCGACACCACAGGAGGATGCCCATGCCACAGAACTCTCCCCGTCTAAATCTGCCCTATCTGCAACCCGCGCAGGCCCAAAAACATGTGACCCATAACGAAGCGCTGCGTGCGCTAGATCTGGTGGTGCAGCTAAGCGTTGCGTCCGTTAACGCGACTATCCCACCAGCTGCTCCTGATCAGGGTGAAACCTATGCATTGGGCACGTCTCCGACCGCGGCATGGTCCGGACAGGATGGAAAACTGGCGGCTTGGTTGGACAACGGGTGGCATTTCTTGACGCCCGGCATGGGCTGGCGGGCTTGGGATCAAAATGCAGGGCTGTTGAAAGTCTGGGACGGGTCGGCGTGGATCGACCCGCCGGTCAATACACAGAACCTTTCCGGGATCGGCATCGCAACCGGATCAGACAGCACAAACCGTCTGGCCGTACGTAGCCCTGCCACCTTGTTGACGCATGAGGGCGCTGGCCACCAACTCAAGATCAACAAGGCTGGTGCCGGTGATACTGCCTCGCTGCTGTTTCAATCGAACTGGACCGGCCATGCCGAAATGGGCCTATCCGGCGATACAAATTTTTCAATCAAGGTCTCGCAGGATGGCGGAAGCTGGGTCGATGCTTTGCGGTTTGACGCCACAACCGGAACAGCAAGCGGAGCGGCTGTGCAAAGCAGCGCCGATGACACCACCTCGGGTCGCCTGATGCGGGCAGATTTCGGGTACGGACCGGGCAATGTGCTGGGCACCGTATCCGAAAGCAGCGGTGTACCCAGCGGAGCGGTGATCGAGAGGGGCAGCAATGCAAATGGTGACTACACGCGCTTTGCTGACGGAACCCAGATTTGCACCGCCGTTCTAAGTGCGGTGGCCTGCACGACCGCAACTGGTAGTATGTTCGCCAGCGGTACCGCCAATTGGGATTTCCCTATTGCCTTTGCTGACAGCAGTTCTCCCGCTCTCAGCGGGAACGGCGGCGGTATTGGCCGATTTATGGGGTTTGACGCACCTTCAGAAACTCAAGCGACGTATCAGGTGATGGCTCCATCCTTGGACGCTACCAGTATAGCGCCAACAGTGATCGCAGTCGGACGTTGGTACTGAATAAAGACCGTTCGGGCCATCGCCCGGACGGTTATCGTTCTTGCAAATTGGTTTCTGACCGATCCAGACAACACGCAAAGATCTGTCTTATCCTGTACCAAGATCGATACCAGGAACCCAGCTAACAACCCAATCATTTCACTCTTTGTGAAAGCGACAGATCAATGCCAGTTACAAGGCCGCCGTCCATACGCGATATCGACCCTGCCCGGTTACTTCACGGATCAGCCCCCTATCGCTGAATTTGTCCAGATTTCGCTGTGCCGCTGCACGCGAGGCATGGGTCAGTTCTTCGGCCAGCGGGGCGGAAACCATCGGCCAAGCCGTTAATGCATCAATCAGCACGGGTGGGGTTCGACCGCTTAGGTCCGAAATGGCGTCGCGGGCGCGCTCTTCCCAAGCGCTGATCCGGTCCAAATGCAGCAAAGCCGCAAGTGAGGCCTGGCCTGCCCCCTGAATCCAGGCCGAAAGTTTCTCGTCCAACGATCCTGCCCCCCGCAATGCACCTGGGCCCGACAGAGAAAGCGGCATGAACAATGCGCCACCTCGACCCATCGCGGCGGCATGGCGGGCCGCGATGACCGCGGCCTCGGTATCTTGTCCGATGCCAGGAGACAACGCGCGCCACGCGTGAAATCCGATGGCGGCCTGGGTAACCGGGTGCAAACCGGCGACATTTCGCATGGTTTCCGCCAGATCAATCACTGCTTCGGGTGTATCTTCGAAACCTTGGGCCTGACGGTCTAGAAAAGCGGTCAGCCCCGCATCCCAGCCGCCCTCTGATGGCGCAGCACCCGACGACAGCCGCCTCACTGCCCATCCCGCCCGATACAAAGCCTGCACATCATCACCGGTTGCTCCGATCCGCAAACCGGTCCAAAGCGCAAGGCGGTCGACGCTGATCCGGTCGCCCGTCCACCAGCCCAGATCCGAGACCTCCATCAGGGCCAGACGGTGACCCCACCCCTTGGGACCCGCGCGCAAACGTTCATCCAGAGCTCCAAATGTGACGGCCAGATCGGCAAGTTCAGCCGATAACTCGGATTGGGCCGCACGCCAGTCCCTTGGGTCAAACAGCAAACGCTGGTCCGGTCTCGGTACAGAGGGCAGAAATTCTCCCGGGTCTTCTTCGCCGTCGGGCGGAAGGAACCACAAATCGTCGTCTTCCGGCGGATCGGCGTCATAGATGCTGCGCGGCCCTTCTTCCAAGGCCTCATCATCCGGGTCCGGTATCTGAGGGTTCGGCTTCATGTCGGGTATTCTTCGGGCATTTACCGCGGTTCACAAGTGGTTTTGCGGATTCTTGTCGCTCAGCCTGAGAACGCCTCGGTCAAAACACTTAGTTCTCCACTCAGGTCTGTTTGCGCATCTCCACCCAACAGCATATAGCCGTAGCCATCATTCGCCCATGTCGCTGTCGCAAGACCACTGAGCACCGCAAGGTTCACATCCTTGACCGGTGCTCCCGCGCCTTGCCGGATCACACAAAACGCCACCGGATTGCCCTGGGCGTCAGCAAAGACCACCTGCACCAAAGGTTTACCTTTGAACGACAGTACCTGAGCACGTTTCAGATCAAGGCCCGGCAGAGTTTCCAACACGTCCCGGTTCAGTGAACGACCCAACTGAGCCTCGGCCTGAACAAACTGCGCGTCCAGCGTTTGCTGAGAATTGTCCAGATCGGCAATCGTGTCCGGTGAATAAAGCGATTGATAGATCGCAGCCTGCTCCGCCCAGCCCAATGCCGGTGGTCGCGTGGCCCAGAATGTTGCAGACGCAGCAATAACAGCAACTGAGGCTGCGACCGCCAGCAAACGGAGCGGTCCGGCATTGGACTGTTGAGCGCTTGGTATGGGCAGATCGATCGAAGGCGCCTCAGTTGGAATGCCTTCAAAAGCCTGCTGCACAACCTGGGCAAATGGGTCGAGCGCCATGAGACGGTGTTCGAGTGCAGAATCCTCGGCCACCGCGTCTTCGATGGCGCGGGCTTCGGCCTCATCGAGGCTGCCTTCCAGATAGGCCAGAAGTGTTTCGTCGGAAAACTTCATTTGCCACTCCGTTGCACGGTGTCAGCCGCATCGTGCTGCATAACGGTTTTCAGTTTCTGCCGGGCATTGGAAAGCCGGCTCATGATTGTGCCGATGGGTACGTCCAGCATATCCGCAGCTTCGCGGTAGCTGTAGCCTTCGACAAACACAAGCATCACCGTTTCACGTTGCGCCTCTGGCAGCTGCATCACTTGAGTAAACACCTGAGCGGCGAAAATATTCGTTTCTGGTTCAGGCCCTGTCGCGACTAATTCCGCCTCGGGCGTGACCGAAAGCGCCTGCGCCTTTCTTACGGATCGCGCCCGTATCTCGTTCAGCCAGATTGAACGGCAGATCGTCATCAGCCAACTGTCCAGCCGTTCATACGAGGTGACTTGGTGGTGCTTCTCCAACGCACGCAATGCCGTCGCCTGCAACAGATCATCCGCAACATCCGACGCACCCGACAAAGCCAGCCCAAACCGCCAGACCCGTTTCGAGTGGGTCTGGATCGCGCCGCGCACGGCTTGTTCGGTGCTCATCTCAACACTCATCGAATAAAACGCGACCTGTGTGTGTTTGCTTTGACATGGGACCGGGCCCGCTTGGTCAGAACTGTCATAGATCCTGGAGGAAAGAAATGAAACTTCTGTTCAAAACAATCACGATTGCGTCGGCTATTATTGCAGGCCCGGGACTGGCTGCAGATTGGACACTAAACCCGGATGCGTCTCATCTGGCTTATGGAACGGTCAAGATCGATGATGTTGGAGAGGTCAATTCTTTCACCAACATTTCGGGTCATGTCAGCGAAGATGGCAAGGTTAATATCGATATCGATCTGTCGTCGGTCGAAACGAATATCGACATCCGCAACGAAAGGATGATCGAGTATGTGTTTCGCAAGACCGCGACCGCGACATTGAGCGCGAATATTGATATGGACCAAGTGTCGAAGCTGGATGTGGGGGCCAGTAACACGATTGAGGTGGATGCGAAGTTGGCTCTGGCGGGGACCGAGGTGGAATTCTACACCGATATGTTTGTCCTGCGTGTGGCCGAAGATACCGTCATGGTTTCAACCAACGACATGGTGTTCATCAGCACCGAGGATGCGGGCGTTTCGGCAGGCGTAGACAAGCTGATGGAGTTGGCGCAACTACCCAGCATCACCCGCACCGTACCGGTGACCGCACGATTGATGTTCAGTCTCGAACGCTGAAACCTAAGAAAAGTACGGGGTCGAATTTGGCCCCGGCTTATGCCCCCCAAGTGTCGCTTAGGCGATAGCCGCCAGGCCATGGGTCATCGGGGTCCAGCATGTGCTGGTGCGTACCCGTAATCCAGCCTCGCCCCGAGATTTCCGGGGTGATCGCCACGCGGCCGTTCAGATCATGCCGCTCTACGATACGGCAGCGAAATTCACTGTTGATGACTGAACGCGCGTGGTAGCGATCGGTCATCGTCATTTCTCCCTTGGCCAGCAAAACCGCCATCCGGGCTGAAGCACCGGTGCCACAAGGTGAACGATCCAGCTTACCCGGTTTGATGGCGACAGTATTACGTCCGATGAGAATATCGCCCTGACGATCGAGCGGGCCTGCAATCTGGCAGAACGAAATGTGGCTCCAGTCTTTAGTAGGGTGATCGAAGCCAAGCTGCTCATTGGCGGCATCGGTGATACGCGCGCCAGTCCTTGCAAGATCAGCCCCTTCATCAGGGGTAAGCTCGAAACCCAGATCGGCGGCATCGACAATTGCAAAACTGTCGCCACCAAACGCGGTATCCACGCGCAACGTCCCGATGCCCTCAACCTCGATCCGGGCATCCAGCTTGTCGACGAAACTTGGTACATTATGCACAAAGATACGTTCGGCCTTGCCATTGCGGCATTCGGCGCGGACGCGGATCAACCCTCCTGGGGCTTCCAATGTCAGATGGGTTTCAGGCTCGTGCATCGGAAGAATGCCACTGTCCAACAGAACCGTTGAGACACAAATCGAGTTGGAGCCTGACATCGGTGGCGTGTCTTCCGGTTCCATGATGATGAACGCTGCATCGGCCTCGGGGTTTTTTGGTGGAACCAACAGATTCACATGGCGAAAGACACCGCCGCGAGGTTCATTCAGCATGAAATCCCGCAATGTCTGGTCTTCAGCGATAAAGGTCCTTTGGTCCCATACCGTCTCTCCCGGAGGCGGAGCGACGCCGCCGACGATAACGTCGCCCACTTCGCCTTCAGCATGGGCCGAGATCACATGGATGGTTTTGGAACTGCGCATAAAGCCTCCGGAAAGCCGATGGATAATGCGCAGTCATGCAAAACAGATCCGGTCTGGCAAGCCCTATCGCAGCCGCTGACCCGTCTCGGGATCGAACAGCATCGCACGCTCAGGACGAACCGAAAGCCCGATGCGGTCACCGGTCGTACTGCGTTGGTCTTCCCGTTCTTCCACAATCAGCTTATCGCCATTTGGCGTCAGCAGATAAGAATATGAAACACCACCGAGCGCTTCGGTCAGATCAACTGTGCAGGTGTCACCGTTTCGATCCACCTGAATATGCTCGGGGCGAATACCCAATGTTACTTTCGTCGCTCCTTTGGGAACGCTCTCGGTGACCGGGACATCATCAGTAAGTGCAGGGTGCCGCACCATGCCGTCCACGATATCGCACTCAAGGAAGTTCATTGCAGGAGACCCGATGAAACCCGCCACGAACTTATTGTCGGGGTCGCGATACAGGTCCATAGGGGCTCCCACTTGCTCAATCCGACCGTCGCGCAATACCACAATCTTGTCGGCCATGGTCATCGCCTCGACCTGATCGTGCGTAACGTAGATCATCGTCGCGCCGATTTCCTGATGAAGCCGCGCAATTTCAACCCGCATTTCCACGCGAAGTTCTGCATCCAGATTCGAGAGCGGTTCGTCGAACAGGAACACCTCGGGGCCGCGCACAATGGCACGCCCGATCGCGACCCGCTGACGCTGACCGCCGGACAACGCTTTGGGTTTGCGTTTCAGATATTGGTCGAGCTTCAGAATATTTGACGCTTCCTGAACTTTCTGATCGATCTCGGCCTTGGCAACACCGTTCATCCGCAGACCAAATCCCATGTTCTCGGCCACGGTCATATGGGGATAGAGCGCATAGGTTTGAAAAACCATCGCCACTCCGCGTTTGGCCGGATCCACATGCGTGACTTCACGTGCGCCGATATGGATTTCCCCGTCCGAGGTTTCTTCCAAACCCGCGATCATCCTCAACAGCGTCGACTTACCGCAGCCCGAGGGGCCCACGAACACGCAAAACTCACCATCTTCAATCTGCAGATCAATCCCGTGAATGACCTGCGTCTGGCCATACCGTTTGATCGCGCCTTTCAGGGTTACACCTGTCATGTTGCTTGCATCCTATTCTGTTGGCCCTCGGGGAACCGCCACGCCTGTGCTTCTGTGCCGATCTGTTCAGCGACGCGCCGGACGCGCGGCACCCAAGATTGCAATTGTTCGAAATCCATTCGCCCAGTCGATCCTGTCACCGAGAGGGCCCCCAACATGCGGCCCCCGTTAGTCAGAATCGGGCAGGCAATGCAGATGATGCCAGGCTCATGCTCTTCATCATCAACTGCGTAACCACGGCTGCGGATCTTAACGAGATCAGCCCGCAATGCCTTTTCCGAGGCCAAGGTCTTGTCAGTGAACCGATGAAAGCTTTGTTGCGAGATCGTCTTTTCCAACTGTGCCTCGTCCAAATAGGCCATCATCGCTTTGCCAACGCCTGTGCAATAGGCCGGGCCGACCTTGCCGGCCTCAGAATACATCTCAATTGGTCGTTGCGCGTTGCGCTTATCCACATAAAGCACCTGCCCGGAATCAAGTTGCGCCAAGTGCACGGTCTCCCCTGTCTCGGCGCTGAGAGCGTCCAGGAAAGGCCGCGCAATTGGAGCTAATGAGCTATGCGTCCATGCCGAATGCGCCAGTCGCACCAATCGCATACCTGGCGAATAGGTCTGCCGTTCCGGTTCGTAGTGCAGCATGCCCTGATTGGTTAGCGACTGCAGAAAACGGTATAGCGTCGCCTTGGGAAATTCACTGCGTTCCAGCAATTCCCCGAACCGCACCGGGCGTTCGAAGGCCGCGACCTGTTCCAGCACGTCACATGCTTTTCCTATTGTTCCGTCACCTGCCACGGGTGCCTGTTCTCCTCCACTTTCCCTCGGCTTTGGGCACGAGGGTCTTGACAAGAGTAGCCGAGTCGATGTGTAGTTTTCAATATATAAAACAAGGTTTCAATATTTGAGACCAATATGGAAGCTTAAGGGAGGAAACTATGCATTCCATGTTCAAGCGCACAGCGGCTGCTTTGGCTGCCAGTGTGGCACTTGCTGCGCCCGTCGCGGCAGAGCTGACCGGCGAGCTGCGAATCTTCCTCGATACGTCCAACCCGGCGCCGCGCGCGACGATGGAAGCGATGATCGAGCGATTCGCGGCCGAACATCCCGGTCTGGAAATCGAAACCACCGTGATCGACCGTGAGGCCTACAAGACCCAGATTCGCAACTTCCTGACGGCTGACACGCCAGACGTTGCCACCTGGTATGCAGCCAACCGGATGAAGCCTTATGTTGAAGCGGGTCTTTTCGAAGACGTCTCGGACCTGTGGGCTGAACCTGAAATCGCCGACAATCTGGCCTCGACCAAAGGTGCGATGACCATTGATGGCAAACAGTGGGGTGTTCCGTACACCTACTATCAATGGGGCGTTTATTACCGCAAAGACATCTTTGATGAGCTGGGTCTGACCGAGCCGACCACTTGGGAAGAAGAACTGGCCAATTGCCAGAAGATCGTCGATTCCGGCCGCGCCTGTTATACCATCGGCACCAAATTCCTGTGGACAGCAGGTGGCTGGTTTGACTACCTGAACATGCGCACCAACGGGTTCGACTTTCACAATCAACTCGCAAATGGCGAGATCAGCTGGGAAGACGACCGGGTTAAGCAGACCTTCGCCAACTGGAAACAGCTGATCGACATGGGCGCATTCATTGACAACCACCAGACCTATAGCTGGCAAGAAGCCCTGCCCTTTATGGTCAACGGTGAGGCCGCCGCCTATCTGATGGGTAACTTCGCTGTGGCTCCGCTGCGTGAAGCAGGCCTAACCGACGATCAGTTGGACTTCTATCAGTTTGTCGCCATCAACCCCGATGTTGAACTGGCTGAAGACGCGCCGACCGATACGTTCCATATCCCGGCCAATGCCTCGAACAAGGAAGCCGCGCGTGAGTTCCTGCGTTTCGCAGTCTCTGCGAACGAACAGACCGAAATCAACAACGGTGCAAACCTCGGCCAGTTGCCTGTGAACGCGCAATCTGCAGTGGACGACGACAAGTTCCTGCAGCAGGGCTTTGTCATGCTATCGTCTAACAGCCCCGGCGGTGTTGCACAGTTCTGGGACCGCGACGCACCAGCGGAAATGGCAAAAGTGTCGATGGAAGGCTTCCAGGAATTCATGGTCAAGCCGGACAACGCTGACAAGATTCTGGCCAAGCTGGAACGTGCGCGCGAGCGCATCTACGACAACTAAATCTTGTCCAGGGTCGGGCTGAAGCCCGGCCTACACCTTGCACAATAGTAGGGCGGGCTTCAGCCCGCCTTCACCCACCAGATCCGAGATGCCCATGACCGCTGCCGTTGACGCCCCCGAGCAAGAAAGCTGGTTCCACAGAAACCAACAGCGCATCGCGCCCTGGCTGTTTTTGGCTCCGGGTCTGTTGTTCTTCATGGTCTATGTGATCATCCCGGTCTTTCAGTCTTTCAATCTGTCTCTTTATGAATGGGACGGTTTAGGTGCAGCTGAATATGTCGGCTTTCGAAACTATGAAGATCTGTATTGGGAATGGGTGGACCGCGACGCTTTCTACATCTCGCTCAAGAACAACCTGATCTGGCTGATCCTGTATCTGGCCGCAATCCCTGCAGGCTTGTTTATTGCACTGTTCCTGAACCAGACGGTCTGGGGCATCCGCCTCTACAAGTCTTTGTTCTTCTTTCCCTTCGTCATCTCTCAGGTCGTCGTTGGGCTAGTATTCACATGGTTCTACGACCCAACCTTTGGCCTTCTAAACGAATTCCTAAGCCTCTTTGGCCTAGGTCCACTGAACGTGCTGGGGGATGAGCGCTTCGTAACCTACGGCATCATCTTCGCAGGTCTATGGCCACAAACGGCCTATTGCATGATCCTCTACCTCACCGGCCTGAACGCCGTCGACCCCGAACAGATCGAAGCCGGGCGTCTGGACGGCGCAAAAGGTGGGCGAATGCTGTGGCACATTATTCTGCCGCAGCTGCGCCCGGCAACATTCATCGCATTCGTTGTGACAATCATCGGCGCGCTGCGCAGCTTTGACCTGATCTCGATCATGACACAGGGCGGTCCTTTTGGCTCGTCCCGCGTGCTGGCCTACTACATGTTCGAGGTCGCGCTGTCCGAATACGGCTTCCGCATGGGATATGGCGCAGCTATCGCTGTGATCCTGTTCCTGATTATGCTCTGCTTCATCGCCTACTTCCTGTGGTCGATGTACCGCGAAGAAAGGGGGCACTGAGATGTTTCCCAAACCGATCGAAAAACAACCCCGTGCGGCACAGATCACTTATCAGGCGATGTTGCCTCTGGCACTGCTACTATGGCTGGGGCCCCTTTTGGCGGTCGCACTTTTCTCGGTCAAACCAGCCGCAGACTTCACCAATGCGAATTACTGGGGGATGCCGTCCAGTTTTGAGGGCGCGTTCAACTATGGTCAGGTCTTTTTCAATTCGGATATGCCACGTTACTTGATGAACTCGTTCCTGATCACCGTACCAACGGTAATCGGGGCCGTTGCACTCAGTTGCATGACAGGCTTCGCGCTGGGGATCTACAAATTCAAATCGAACCTCTGGATCTTCTTCATGTTTGTGGCGGGCAATTTCGTACCCTTCCAGATCCTGATGGTCCCTGTGCGCGATCTCACGCTGGAGTTGGGCCTTTACAACACCAAAACAGGGCTTGTGCTATTCCACATCGCCTTCCAGACCGGGTTCTGCACGCTCTTCATGCGCAACTTCATCCGCGCCCTGCCATTCGAACTGATCGAGGCCGCACGGGTCGAGGGCATTAGCGAATGGCGAATCTTCTGGTACGTCGTTCTACCACTGATGAAACCGGCCATCGCCGCACTCAGTGTCCTGATTTTCACCTTCATCTGGAACGACTATTTCTGGGCTGTTGTTCTGACCCAAGGGGCCGAAAGCCAGCCCGTGACAGCCGGGATCACCAGCTTTAACGCGCAATTTCGCGCTGCTTATCAGTTGATGAGTGCCGGTTCTATAGTGGCAGCCCTGCCGCCGGTTGCCATGTTCTTCCTGATGCAGAAACACTTCATCGCGGGCCTGACCCTCGGTGCCGTAAAATAACGTCAAACCAGAGGCTTACCTCATGACCAAGATCACCTTTGTAGGTGCAGGTTCCACGATCTTCATGCAGAACATCGTGGGCGACGCCCTGCTCACCCCTGCCCTTGCAGACAGCCACTTTGCGCTGATGGATATCGATCCGGTGCGCTTGGCCGAAAGCGAAGCTGTGGCCAAGGCCATGATCCGCTCAGTCGGCACGGGTGCAACCGTCTCAACCCACACGGATCGTCGCGCGGCGCTGGACGGCGCAGATTTCGTGATCACTGCCTTTCAGGTTGGCGGGTATGAGCCTTGCACGGTGACAGATTTTGAAATCCCAAAACAATATGGCCTGCGTCAGACTATCGCCGATACGCTGGGTGTTGGTGGCATTATGCGCGGCCTGCGCACTGTGCCCGTTCTGTGGGGCGTCGCGCAGGACATGATGCAGTTGTGCCCCAACGCAACGCTGCTGCAATATGTGAATCCGATGGCCATCAACACCTGGTCTCTGGCTGAGCGCTTCCCTAATCTGAAACATGTCGGCCTGTGCCATTCTGTCCAGAACACGGTCGAAGAACTGGCGCATGATCTAGACCTGCCCAAGACGGACTTTCGCTACAAAGTTGCCGGTATCAATCACGTCGCGTTCTTCCTCAAGCTCGAGCATGAAGGCCGCGATCTGTATCCGGCTTTGCGTCAGGGCTATCGCGCCGGGCATTTACCCAAGCCTCCGCTGCTAATGCCGCGCTGTCCAAACAAAGTCCGGTACGAAGTGATGGACCATCTTGGATACTTCTGCACCGAAAGTTCCGAGCATTTTGCAGAATACGTTCCTTGGTTCATCAAAGACGGTCGCAATGACCTGATCGAACAGTTCAGCATACCGCTGGACGAATACCCGACCCGCTGTGTCGAGCAGGTGGCCAATTGGAAGGAACAGGCCAAGACCCTGACAGATGGTCGGAACATTGAAGTAACCCGAAGCCATGAATTCGCCGCCGACCTTATGAACGCAATCGTGACAGACACGCCGTACACAGCTTACGGCAACCTGCCAAATACGGGTCAGATTCCGCAACTACCCCTAGGTGCAGCGGTTGAAACGCCGTGTCTGGTTGACTCGAATGGCGTCCAACCTTCCGTGGTCACGGATATCCCGCCACAACTGATCGCGTTGATGCGGACCCAGATCAACGTACAAGAGCTAACGGTTCGCGCGCTGACCGAAGAAAACCCCGAATACATCTATCACGCCGCAATGATGGATCCCCATACTGCGGCCGAGCTGGATCTGCGCCAAATTCGCAGCCTCGTCACCGATCTGCTTTCTGCCCATGGCGATTGGCTGCCAGATTGGTGCCGTCCTGCCCGCGCAGCTTGATCTTCGTCTTCTCAAAAAACACTCAATTCCAACGCCAGACAGACAGAGCCAATAATGACCAAGAAACGCCGTTCACAGCATTGGTACGGAAAACTCGATAAGGACGGGTTCATTCACCGGTCCTGGATGAAAAACCAGGGCTTTCCGGATCACGCTTTTGACGGGCGCGCCATCATCGGCATCTGTAACACATGGTCGGAACTGACGCCCTGCAATTCGGGCCTTCGTGATCTCGCCGAAGGCGTGAAACGAGGCGTGTGGGAGGCAGGCGGCTTTCCAGTGGAATTCCCCGTTATGTCGCTGGGCGAGACCCAGATGAAACCCACCGCCATGCTGTTTCGCAACCTGCTGGCGATGGATGTCGAGGAATCGATCCGCGCCTATGGTATCGACGGCGTTGTCCTGCTGGGTGGATGCGACAAGACCACCCCGGGGCAGCTGATGGGCGCAGCCTCGGTCGATTTGCCGTCCATCGTGGTTAGCTCTGGCCCGATGCTGAACGGCAAATACCGGGGTCAGGATATCGGCTCGGGCACAGATGTCTGGAAGTTTTCCGAGGCTGTTCGTGCCGGAGAAATGACACTTCAGGATTTCATGAACGCTGAATCAGGCATGTCGCGTAGCGCGGGTGTGTGCATGACTATGGGCACCGCTAGTACCATGGCCTCATTGGTTGAGGCGATGGGCATGTCGCTGCCCACCAACGCTGCCCTGCCTGCCGTTGATGCCCGCCGCATGGCACTGGCGCATCTGACCGGCAAGCGCATTGTCGAGATGGTGGACGAGGACCTCAAGCCATCAGATATCCTGACCAGAGAGGCGTTTGAGAATGCCATCCTCGCCAATGCGGCCGTCGGAGGATCGACAAACGCAGTGGTCCACCTGTTGGCACTTGCAGGTCGCGTGGGTGTCGACTTGACGTTGAAAGACTTTGAAATCGGATCGGAAATCCCCCTGCTGGTCAATTGCATGCCTTCTGGCAAATACCTGATGGAGGATTTCTGTTATGCAGGCGGTGTGCCAGTGGTTCTGAGCGAACTCAAACCTTTCCTGCGCCCGGCAAGAACAGTTCTGAACAAGGACATCTCGGCCCACTGTGAAGGGGCTGAGTGTTTCAACACAGACGTCATCCGCCCATTTGACGATCCGATAAAACCCGCCGCAGGCCTGCGGGTTCTGCGCGGCAATCTTGCGCCCAACGGTGCCATCGTGAAGCCTTCGGCGGCCACAGATGCACTGCTGGAAACCGAGGCCGAAGCATACGTTTTTGAGAGCATCGAAGATCTGAAAGCCAATATTGACCGCGACGACTTACCAGTAACACCTGAGACCATTCTGGTCCTCAAAGGTTGTGGGCCCAAGGGCTATCCAGGGATGCCCGAGGTTGGGAACATGCCGATCCCGGCCAAGCTGGTCAAAGACGGCGTACGCGACATGATCCGGATCTCGGACGCGCGTATGTCTGGTACTGCATTCGGGACAGTTATCCTGCATGTCAGCCCTGAGGCTCAGGCCGGTGGTACGTTGGCGCTGGTCAAAACCGGTGACCGTATTCGCGTGTCCGCCAGCAAGGGCGAGCTGCAGCTGCTGGTCGACGAAAAGGAACTGGACGCCCGCCGCGCCCTGTGGCAACCGGACGATCCGCATTACTCGCGCGGGTATGCGAAGCTCTATATCGACCACGTGTTGCAGGCTGATCGCGGCGCGGACCTTGATTTCCTTGTGGGCAAAGACACGCGCTTAGTGACGAGAGAGAGCCACTGATGGATCAACCTGCTACATTTCAAGACCTCAACGGAGCCTCTGTTTATATAACCGGCGGCGGTTCGGGCGTTGGTGCAGCGTTGACTGACGGGTTCATGGCCCAAGGGGCTAAAGTTGCCTTTATCGGTCGGTCAGATGCCGGTGAATTTGTCGAACAGATGCGTGACAAGCACGGCCGCGCCCCCTTGTTTTTGCAGGGTGACATGACCGATACCGAGCTGTTGCACGCCACCATGGCCAAAGCAGCTGAAGCCCATGGCCCGATCAAAGTGCTGGTCAACAACGCTGCGAATGACAAGCGGCACTCACTTGAAGAAACTACAACCGAGTTCTGGGACTGGATGATCGAAGTCAACCTAAAGGCCTACTATTTTGCCTGTCAGGAAGCCGCGCGACAGATGAAGGACAAAGGCGGTTCGATCATCAATTTCAGTTCGATCAGTTACCTGATGGGGAACGCAGGTTATCCAATCTATACCAGTTCAAATGCGGCGATCACCGGCATGACACGCTCGTTGGCGCGTGAACTTGGGCCACATAAAATTCGCGTCAACGCGCTGGCACCGGGATGGGTTCTGACACAGAAACAGCTGGACATGTGGGCCACACCCGAAGATCTGGCTGCGCATATGGATCGCCAGAGCCTGAAAGAGCATCTGACGCCCGAAGACATGATAGCACCAACCCTGTTTCTGGCTTCAAGCGCAAGCCGTGCAATGACCGGGCAGTGCATGGTGGTTGACGGCGGCGTGGTAGGAACGGGGTGATGCTATGAATGTCGAGTGGATCGCTGTTGACTGGGGAACATCTCATCTGCGGACATGGGCCATGCAAGGTGATAGCGTTTTGGCACAGGCCGCGTCGTCAGATGGTATGTCCCGCACAACCGGCGGAGGTTTTCAGGCAGCCTTGCTGGCTTTGATCGAAGATTGGCTGCCCGGGCAACCGGTAGATGTGATCGCCTGCGGAATGGTTGGGGCACGGCAAGGTTGGGTCGAGGCCCCGTATTCAGCTGTTCCGTCCGAACCAATCCCGGTCGTACCATTCCGTGTTCCAAACACCGATCCGCGCATTCGGACCTTCGTTGTCCCTGGGCTGAAACAGCCCAGCCCTCCCGATGTGATGCGCGGCGAAGAGACTCAGATCGCGGGGTTCCTCAGCACGCATCAGAATTGGGACGGTGTGATTTGCCTGCCCGGCACGCATACAAAATGGGCCCAGATCAGTGCGGGTGAGGTCGTTAGTTTCCGAACCTTCATGACCGGTGAGTTGTTTGATCTGCTGCGCGGGCAATCCGTTCTGCAGCATTCAATTGACGAGGGCTGGGACGACGCGAGTTTTTCTGAAGCGGTTGCCGACATGCTGTCGAAACCCGAGCAGCTGGCAGCGCGCCTATTCGGGCTACGGGCTGCTGATTTGCTGCACGGTCAAAACAAGAGCGTTGCACGCGCCCGTCTTTCAGGGTTCCTGATTGGCGCCGAGCTTGCCGCATCGCGACCCTATTGGCTGGGCCAGCAATTGGCGATCATCGGCTCGGAAAGCTTATCCAACGCCTACGCAACCGCCCTGCAGCAACAAGGTGCCATGGTCGAAACCGCAGACGCCACAATCGCAACACTTGCGGGTCTGTCGCAGGCCCGAACATTAACGAGGCAAACCGCATGAGCCGCCCCATCATTGCCATCCTGCGTGGGCTGACCCCTGACGAGGCAATACCCGTCGGTCACGCCCTGTTGGAAGCGGGCATAGACCGGATTGAGGTTCCGTTGAATTCTCCCGATCCGCTGGAAAGTATCCGAGTTCTCGCCTCGGAAATCGGGGACCGCGCGCTTATTGGGGCGGGTACTGTATTGACCCCCGATCAGGTTGACGCGGTTGCCGATGTCGGGGGCAAACTGATCGTTTCGCCAAATTGCGATGTGTCAGTGATCCAACGCTCTGTCGCACTTGGGCTGCAAAGCTGGCCGGGTGTGTTCACCCCGACCGAGGCCTTCGCTGCGCTCCAGGCCGGGGCTACGGGGTTAAAACTTTTCCCCGGTTCGCTTGCCGGTCTTGCAGGGTTGGCTGCGCTGCGCCCTGTTTTGCCGCCGGGTGCTCAGGTCTTTGCGGTGGGCGGTGCGGGCCCCGAGAACTTTGGAACCTGGATCGAGGCCAGCGCCGACGGCTTCGGAATTGGATCTGCGCTCTATAAGCCCGGAATGGCAGTTGGAGAAATAGCAAACCGTGCCCGGCAAATCGTTGCTGCCTATGATGAGGCCGTTGGATGAGTCAGGTCTATGACGACCGCCCCTGCGAATTGGGCGAGGGGCCATTGTGGCACCCTAAACGGCAACAGCTTTTCTGGTTCGATATCATCGGCAAGCGATTGATGACGCGAGAAAATGAACAAGCGCATAGCTGGGCGTTCGATGAACAT
Organism: Ruegeria sp. H9; assembly: GCF_056532915.1. Classification (NCBI taxonomy): domain Bacteria; kingdom Pseudomonadati; phylum Pseudomonadota; class Alphaproteobacteria; order Rhodobacterales; family Roseobacteraceae; genus Ruegeria; species Ruegeria sp. H9. The sequence goes on from NZ_JBQFNX010000001.1 coordinate 240,829, forward strand.
GTCTCAGCCGCAGGATGGGTAGACCGTGACACTTTGCTGATCGCGTCGGAAACCGGCCTGTGGCGATTTGGGCTTGAGAGTCGAGCCAAAGATTTGATCGCCCCGCTTGAGGTCGACAATCCGGTGACTCGATCCAATGATGGGCGCGCCGATCCTTGGGGCGGGTTCTGGATTGGCACCATGGGCAAACAGGCAGAAGTAGGCGCAGGTTCGATCTATCGCTATTGGAATGGCGAGCTACGGCCATTGGTCCGAGATATCACTATCTCAAATGCAATCTGCTTTGCGCCGGACCGATCCTGCGGCTATTACAGCGATACCACCACCAAGCTGGTCATGCGTTGGGAACTGGACGCGCAGACAGGCTGGCCCATAGGCAAAGCGGCGGTCTTCCTTGACCTGCGCAGCGAAGATCTGAACCCGGACGGCGCTGTGGTTGATCGCTACGGAAACATCTGGATCGCCCAATGGGGTGCCAGCCGGGTCGCAGCCTATACGCCCAGCGGTCAGTTCCTGAAAGCTGTCGTCTTCGATGCCAAACACACTTCGTGCCCGAGTTTTGGTGGTGATGAGCTGACTACACTGTTCTGCACCACCGCCCGCCAAGGGCTGGACGCGGACACCCTTGCAAGAACGCCGACGAATGGCATGACACTGACCGCGCCAAATGTGGCGCAAGGTCAAGCTGAACACAGAGTTATACTATGAAGCCGGAACTTGGCGTTTGCTATTACCCTGAACACTGGCCCGAAGAAAACTGGGCTCAGGACGCCGCGCGCATGGTCGAGACTGGCTTGAAATGGGTCAGGATCGGCGAATTCGCCTGGAGCCGAATGGAACCCACTGCTGGAGGCCTGCAATTCGACTGGTTGGATCGCGCGATTGAAACCTTGGGTGCGGCAGGGCTGAAGATTGTGCTGGGCACCCCGACGGCAACACCTCCGCGATGGATGCTGGACAAGCATCCCGACATGCTGGCTGTGGATGCTGATGGCAATCTACGCAAGTTCGGCTCACGCAGACATTATTGCTTTAGTCACACCGGCTATATCGACGAATGCAAGCGGATCACGAAGATCATGGGTCAGCGCTATGGCCGCAACCCGCATATCGCTGCTTGGCAAATCGATAACGAATATGGCTGTCACGATACGACGCTCAGCTATAGTGCTGCGGCGTTGTATGCTTTTCACCGCTGGCTGGCGAACCGATACAACTCGATCGACGCGTTGAACGATGCCTGGGGGAATGTGTTCTGGTCGATGGAATATAACAGCTTCGATCAGATCGAGCTGCCGAACCAGACCGTGACCGAGCCCAACCCGGCACACGTCTTGGCGTTTCGCAGGTTCAGTTCGGATCAGGTGGTGGCGTTCAACAAGGCCCAGGTCGATGCGCTGCGGCCGCTAACGGATCAACCATTGCTGCACAATTACATGGGGCGCGTGCTGGAATTCGATCATTTCGATGTAGGCAGGGATTTGGACATCGCGACGTGGGACAGCTATCCGATTGGCTTCCTGTCGGATCGGTTGGAAGTGGACGAGCCGCACAAGACTGCATTTCTGCAGCAGGGTGATCCGGACATGCAGGCCTTTCACCACGACCTATACCGCGCCGTCGGTCGAGGCCGTTGGTGGGTCATGGAACAGCAACCCGGTCCAGTGAACTGGGCCCCCTACAACCCGGCACCCCTACCCGGCATGGTGCGCCTCTGGTCGCTTGAGGCGGTGGCCCATGGGGCCGAAGTGGTCAGCTATTTCCGCTGGCGGCAAGCGCCATTTGGGCAGGAACAGATGCATGCCGGTCTACTTACCCCGCATGGCGACGAAGCACCCGGTTTGGCAGAGGCGCGTCAGACCTCCGATGATCTGGCCGCGATAGACACGGTTCAGCCTATCCATGCGCAGGTTGCTATCGTCTTCGATTATGCATCTGATTGGGCCTGGACAACGCAGCCTCAGGGCGCGGGGTTCGATTATTTCCGGCTCGTATTCTCTGCCTACCGCGCGCTGCGGCGCGCTGGGTTGTCGGTGGATTTCGTGCCTCAGGACGAGGTCGGCAAGGAGCACTATAATCTGATCCTAGCACCAGGCCTGGCTGCCTTAGGCGATCTTGAACAAAGGCTAATACAAGGGTGTAATCTTGCTGTTCTGGGACCGCGCAGCGGGGCAATCACCGCAGATTTTCAGATCCCTGATTCGGGGCGCCCAGGTCTTGATGGCCTCAGCAGCCATGTCGATCTGATCGAGACTTTGCCACCCGGCGTAACCCGCATTGTCGAAGGGGGCGGTGCTGCGGAACATTGGGTTGAGCGCTTGTCAGGCTCCGCGCAAAAATTGCTTTCTTTCGCAGATGGCACTGCGGCGTTGCATGGCGGTGCCGGTCTTTGGTATTTGGCGGGGTTCCCCGATGAGGCCCTTTGGGATCGCGTCATAGCCATGGCGGCCCAGAAAACGGATCTGGCGCTCCATCCGATGCCCAAAGGGCTGCGGCGGCGCGAGACGCAGTCGCACGAAGTGCTGATCAACTATAATGCGCATTCAGTGACATGGGACGGCCAGCAGATCGAGGGATGTGATGTCCTGTTCAGGACGCGCGGTTCATATAAACGTTAATCTAGATACCGCTAACATAACCTGTTAGATGGCGTGACGCTGGTCATGGCTCCAACAGGTTGCGACAATGAAATATACCCGTTCTGACTTTCCCAATGGCTTTCTGTTTGGTGCGGCTGCCCCTGCAGAACCGGCAACTGGGCTAGACATGCACCGCTTTACAGTCCGTTGGCAGCAAATCATGCCAGACGGTCGCATTCCTGATGCACGCGCATTGGATCAGTGCGAGCAGCGGATTGATCAGCTTTTGGCACACAGCATTCGGCCATGCATTGTGCTGGATCACAACGATATCCCCCCAGCGCTGGAGGATATCGGCGGGTGGCGCAATCGAGTAATGGCCGACTATTTTGCAGCGTTTTCTGAGGCAGTCGTCGCTCGGATGGGTGATCGGATATTCAACATCTCTACCTTGAACCCGTCCGTCGGAATCGAACGCGACCCTCGCACTAATGCCCGCAGCCTGCACCATCAATTGCTTGCACAGGGCGCGGCGCGTCAGGAAATGCGGAGCTATGGGATGGCCAATCTGGGTGTAGAGGTCGATCCGCTCATCCTTGATACGATAACCAACGGGCAATACCCGCAGTCTTTGCTGGATCGATTGGCCCGCCACTTTCCCGAAAATTGGCGGGATGATTTTTCCATCATCGCCGAGCCGATTGATTGGTGCAGCGTAGTCGTGAAAGAGGGCGCTGACATAGACATACTCATGCGCACAACACATGAGCAATCGCTGCCTTCATTCGTGACCGTAGCCGCCGATGCGGGTCATGACTTGGTGCATTCGCTGGCGCTCGTGCATGACGCGCTTGAATCCGACACCTTGGTACACGGCATTTTCGTTCAGTCCGGGACCGACGTCGAGGCGTTGCAGACAATCCAAACAAGTGACGCCCAGCCGGCCCCATGGGTTAGACCCAAGGGAGGGTTACACGCACATTGGAATCTGGTGGCCGATATCGGCGGCACCAATACAAGATTGGGCGTCGTAACCGAGGGGGCGCTGACCGATCTTCGCAAACACCCCACGGGCACTGTAAGCGACCTGCAAGACGCATTACACAGTTTATGCGACGAGGTCGGGACTCAGCCGCGCGCTGTGGTCGCGGCCGGGGCGGGGCCGGTTCAGGACGGCACCATTCGCCTGACCAATGCCAATCTTGATCTTTCCGAAGACGCTCTGGCCCGAGCGACCGGCGCGCACCATACCTATGTCATCAATGATTTCACTGCTGCCGCATGGTCAGTCGCCGAGATTACCGAGAATGATGTTGAGGTATTGCAGGGCTCAGCCGCTCCACCATTGGGGACACGGCTAGTTGTTGGGCCGGGAACCGGGCTGGGCGTGGGCGCCCTGCTCTACTCCGAAGGACATTTTCACACCGTTTCCGGCGAAGGCGGCCATGTTGGATTGTCCCCGCGCCATCTTGACGAGGTCGAAGTTTTCAGCGCAGCGCGCCAGATCATACCCGAGTGCTTTTTTGACGATACGCTCACCATCGAGGCCGAGATGTTCCTGAGCGGAACCGGGCTGCCGGTCCTCTATCAGGCGATCGGGATGGCCGAGGGTCTGCCCGAGGGTGTGGTACGTTCGGCAAAAGACATTCTGCAGGATGCGCAGGACGGCTCGGATACCTGCGCTGTCAAAGCGGCGCGAATGTTTACCGAGCATCTGGGCGCCATAATGGGCGATCTTGCTGTTGCTCTTATCCCCTCCGGAGGTGTGTTTCTGGTTGGCGGGGTGGCCGAAAAGAACCGCTGGCTGTTTGGTCAGGATTTTCTGCGTGCCTTCAACGCGGGTGGGCGGTTCGATGAATTGCGGCAATCGATGAACCTGTATGTGTCAGAACAGGATGAGTTTGGCATTGTTGGCGCTAACAATTTCTGTAAGAATGCCTTGGCACGGTAATTTGGCCGCGCATTTTCAAGCAGGCCGAGGGATAGCAGAATGATCCTGTGCTGTGGAGAAGCTCTGATCGATATGATTGCCGAACCAACGGTTTCTGGCAGCAAAGGGTTTGTGCCACATTCCGGCGGCGCGATCTTCAATACAGCAATTGCATTGGGTCGTTTGGGCATTCAAACGGGGCTTCTGTCAGGGCTATCTACGGATATGTTCGGAGAACAGTTGATCGCCGCCTTGCAGATCAGCCATGTCGCGACCTCGCACGTTATCCGCTCGGACCGTCCTACGACACTTGCATTCGTGCAGTTGCGGGATGGGCACGCCACATACAGTTTTGTCGATGAGAATACGGCGGGCCGGATGCTGCGGCCCGAAGACATGCCGGATCAACTACCGGGCGTTTCCGCACTGTATTTCGGAGGGATCAGCCTGGCTTGCGAACCATGCGCTGATGCTTATGCATCCACACTTGATCGTCATGGCGCGGATCATGCAGTGATGTTGGATCCCAATATTCGACCCAGCTTTATCAAGGATCAGACCCGATACCGGACCCGCTTGAACCGTATGATCGCAAAGACCGACATCATCAAAGTTTCCGATGAAGACCTTGATTGGATTATACCGGGACCCGAAAGCCATGCCGAGAAAATTCCCCTGCTGCTTCGTGCAGGACCAGCGATTGCAATCGTGACCAAAGGGGGGGATGGCGCGACAGGCTATCTTTCTGATGGAACGGACGTTTCCGTGCCCGTCCAGAAGGTTAAGGTCGTGGATACAGTTGGTGCTGGCGATACGTTCAACGCAGGTGTGCTGGCCGCGCTAAGCCAAACCGGTCATCTCAACAAACCCGCCTTGCGCACTTTGCCCACAAGCAGTCTTCGCGACGCGCTTGAATACGGTGCAAAGGTCGCTGCCGTCACCGTATCCCGAGCGGGGGCAAACCCGCCTTGGGCACAGGAGCTCTGAAGGTATACAGACCGATGCCGTGTTCAAGCTAAGACAGCAGCAAGGTCCAACGCCGCGTTCTTAATCGCAGCTGAAACAAAAGGCCCCCGAGATTGCTCGGGGGCCGCTTTGTTACCACAGTATCGGAAAGACCGATCAGCTGCGGCCTTTCCATGGCACCAGCCAGTTCTCGGCCTTGCGCATCAGGATATCGATTCCATATCCGATCACCCCGATCAGGACGATCCCCATAATGACAATGTCGGTCAGCTGGAATTTGGATGCGGCGATGATCATCATGCCGGCACCCTTTTGTGCGGCAACCAGTTCAGCCGCAACAACAGTTCCCCAACAGACACCCATAGCCACACGTGCACCGGTGAAAATCTCGGGCAGCGAGTTAGGCACGATCACATGGCGCATGATCTGCCATTTCGACGCCCCCAGAGAATACGCTGCGTGGATTTTCGAGATGTTCACACCGGACACACCAGCCCGCGCGGCGATGGTCATGATCCAAAGGGCCGCAAGGAACAGCAGAACGATCTTGCCGGTCTCCCAGATGCCGAACCAGATGATCACCAGTGGGATCAGCGCAAGTGGCGGCACCGGTCGCATGAACTCGACAATCGGATCGAACCAGCCGCGGAACCAACCGGATAGGCCCATTGCATAACCCAGCGGAATCCCCACAAGCGCACCTGCGATAAACCCAGCAATCACGCGCAACAGCGACCAGCCCAGATGCTCCCAAAGCGAGAAGTTCTGGTAGCCTTCATTCGCAATCTCAAAGAACCGGGCCACAACGGTTTCAGGGGCTGGAAGCCAGATGGGGTTCATCTGCAAGCCCTGTTTGGGGGTGAAACTGATCGCCCCTTTCCCGGTCAGCGTTACGGTACCATCGCCTGTATCAACCTTTTGGCCTTCACCTATAGGTGTGCCGTTGATCGCGACGATCTTTGCACCCTCATTACGTTTGGCATCATCGTTCTTGTCGAACAGGATCGTCGATGAGCGGCCCGCAGCAGCAGCAACCGCATCGTCTTTGGCAAATCCGCTGCCGGGCTCGACCTCGAATTTCTCTGCTTCCTCACCGAAGGCTGGAACGCGAACAAAAATCGTGGCTTCATCCGTGCTGCCATCCGCGTTTTCGAGCGTATAGGTGAATTGCGTATCACCTACAAATGGGCCCGGCACATGGATCGGAAACAACTTCGAGCCGGTGAAAGCCGCCCAGATTACAAAGATCACGAGAACTGAGATTATCGATGCAGCCCTATCCGCTCGTACGGCACTTTCGTCGCCGAAAGTCACAGTTTTCAAGCTTGTGAAATCCTGACGCGATTGCAAACCGCGGCGTAACGCGTAGACGATGAAAAACGCGCCACCGAACAGGCCGATATAGAAGAGAAGTACAATCATGATGCCTGCTCCGTCCGACCCATAATTTCTTCTTCCATCTCCCAGATCATCGAGAGGATCTCATCGCGCTTTTCCGCAAAACCTTCGGATTTCTTCACATCACGCAGATCGGCATTCACACCGCGTTCAGCAAAAGGCAGATTGTATTCGCGGTGAATGCGCCCCGGTCTGGGGGCCATGACAATCAAACGCTCACCCAGCAACAAGGCCTCTTCGACCGAGTGGGTGATCAGGATGATCGTCTTGCCCGTTTCTTTCCAAAGCTTCAGGACAAGGCCCTGCATTTTCTCACGGGTCAGTGCATCCAAAGCACCCAGCGGTTCGTCCATCAGGATGACGTCCGGCTCGTTTGCCAGGCACCGCGCCAACGCAACACGCTGCTGCATCCCGCCCGATAGTTCATAAACCGCCTTGTCCTTGAAATCCTGCAGCCCCACGACCTCAAGCAGATGGTCGGAAATCTGGTCACGCTCGGCTTTGGGCATGCCTTTCATACGCGGGCCAAACTCGACATTTTCCCGCACGTTCATCCATTCGAACAACGCGCCCTTCTGAAACACCATCCCGCGTTCAGCATCAGGGCCTTTGACCAGATGGCCGTTCAGTTCAATCTTGCCAGATGTCGGCGCCAGAAATCCTGCAACGATGTTCAGCAACGTCGTTTTACCACAGCCCGACGGGCCAAGGACAGACATCAGCTCACCCTCTTTAAGGCTGAGTGAAACATCTTGTAGGGCCTGTACTGAGGAGCCGTTGGGTAAGTCAAAGCGCATGGACAATTCTACGATGTCCAGTTCAGGCATCCTGCCTCCTTCCTGCTTTCATAGCTGTCGACCGGCCCGAAACCGGGGCCGGTCGCATGAAATGTCCTGCGTGATTAGTTATTCGCAGCTGTCAGCGGGCCTGCATTAACGGCACCATCATACGAATCCAGAGCGGATTCGATGCTGCCTGCCGACACGAACACGTTTGCAACACCCTGCATGAAGTCTTGCGCGCCACCGCCCAGCCACTTCTCGGACAGCTGGTCTTCAACTGACGGGAAGGTGAAAGTCGCGATTGTGGCTTCAGCGTCTGCAGGATCCATACCAGCATCCTTGGCAATCACCGGCAGCATTTCATCTTTGCTGTCGCCTGCGTTCCACTTGGCGTTGGCATCTGCGGTAACCTTAAGGAACTTCGACAGAAGCTCAGGCTCTTCTTCGATGAAGCTTGCCGGAGCGCTAGTGACGTCAAACACCAGGATACCGATCTCTTCTTTTTCAGCACCGGTCAGCAGGATGTTGCCATGCTCAGTCATACGACGAAGCGCGCCACCCCAGCCGCAAACCATGTCGAGGTTGCCCTGCGCAAATGCCGCGGCGCCATCGGCCGGAGCCATGTCAACAATTTCCATTGAACCGATGTCGACACCAAAGTGAGACATTTGCGACAGGAAACCGTAATGCGCAGCTGTGCCGATCGGAACACCGACCTTCTTGCCGTTCAATTCACCCGCATTGCCCTTGTCGATTTCAAGCGCTTCGGCAACAACGCAGTTGTCGTTGTCTGAATAGCTGACCGCCACATCGACGATCTGGATGTCCTGACCGGCCGAAGTGGTTACCACAAACGGTGGTACCCCTTGGCTGACCGCGATCTGTACATCACCCGAGGCCATCGCTGCTGACATGGCGGTACCGGTGTCGAAAGACACCCAGTTGATCTTGACGCCCAGTTCTTCTTCGTAGGTTCCGTTTGCTTTTGCATACTGGAACGGCATCGGCCATTCGAGGAAATATGCAACCGTCAGTTCATCAAGCGCGGCGGCTTGTGAAGCGGTGACGGCCGCAATCCCGGCATATGCTGTTGTGAGCAGATATTTCTTGATCATTTTGACTATTTTCTCCCTGCTGGTTCCACTTGTCGGCTCTTGAAACGTCCGAACTCTGGAACAGTAGAAAAACCATAGTCCTTACGCGTTGAATTAGTAAATCAAAATACTGGTTGCGTAAAAAGCGAAACTTTGTTTCGCTTTTGACTGATAGTTCGCTGGTTTGGGAGCCCCCGATGACAAAGAAAGCACTCAGTCTCAGGTGGCTGGAGGTCTTCCAACTTATTTCCAAGTTGGGTTCAATCCAAAAGGTGTCAGCTGAAACCGGTTTGTCAATCAGTACGGTCTCCAATCACTTGCGCAGTCTTGAAAAGGCGCTGGATGTGGATTTGGTGGACCACAGCCGCAGACCCATGGGTCTGACACCCGCAGGCACGGTGTTCTCACGACATGTGCATGACGGCCTGATCGCCTTGAAACGGGGCGAGGCCGAGCTTCGCTCGGGCAGTTGGCAACATGCAACAGATTTGCGTCTGGGCCTGATTGACGATTTTGACAGCCGGGTCGCGCCAGAACTCTTCCGTCATCTCTCTGCAAGCCTGCCGCGGTGCAATTTTCGCCACTTTACCCGCCCCAGCCATGAGATTCTTGACAAACTGCAGTCTCAAAAGCTGGATGCAGGCGTTGCGACCCGACCTCCTGAGCACTTTGAGGGGTTAATCGAATTCCCGCTACTTCGAGATCCGTTTATCGTCATTCTTCCGCCTGCATATGACGGACCGGTCGAGGAACTGACCAAATCAGACAGTCCGCTTCCGCTTTTACGATATTCGCGTGATCACACCATAGGCAGACTCATCGAAATTCAGCTAACCCGTAGCAAGATCAACCTGCCCAACCGGTTCGAACTTGAATGTAATCAGTCAATTATCGGACTTGTCGCCGGGGGCAGTGGTTGGACGATCACGACTGCTGCCAGCTACTATCGCGCACGACGATTCCACAAAGATACACGCGCATTACCTTTCCCGGGCAAAAGCTTTGCGCGCACCGTGTCGTTGTTCACGACCAATATCTATCCGTCGACAACCACACGACTGATCCACAACACACTGCAAAACCTGATCCGTCGTCATGTGACCGAGCCTATGAATTCGCGGTTTCCGTGGTTGAATGACGACTTTCGAACCATTCCCGCACCCCCCGAATGAGCAACCAGGTAATCTGAGCGCAATATCGAAGTTATTTTCCGGCTTTTTCGAAACCGGGTACAGTGCGCTTGACCGACGCGCCCCATCCGCTGTGATTAGGCCTGACCTTGCGGCTTGACTACAGGCGGCATTCTAAACCCAGAAACCTACCCAGCGGCCCGTGTTGGCAAGACCTACCGGTCTTGAACCATGTGCCGGGCTCAGATCAGGACTGCTTGATGCATCTTTCCCGTTTTCCCCGTGTTTTTCTTGCCCATCTGCCAACACCGCTTGAACGGATGGATCGTATGTCCGAGGCTCTGGGAATCGATCTGTGGATCAAGCGAGACGACTGCACCGGCATGTCGACGGGTGGCAACAAGACCCGCAAACTAGAGTTTCTGTTCGGCGAAGCGCTCGCACAAGGCGCAGACATGGTGATGACACAAGGGGCAACGCAATCGAACCATGCGCGTCAAACCGCTGCATTCGCTGCCCGGCTGGGTTTGAAATGTCATATCCTACTGGAAGACCGCACCAGCTATAACAACGCCAACTACAACAACAACGGCAACGTTCTGCTGGATCATTTGCATGGCGCAACCACCGAGAAGTTTCCCGGCGGCCACGACATGCCCGCCGAGATGGAGCGTTCGGCCGCGAAGAAGCGTGAAGAAGGTCACAACGTCAATGTCATTCCGGGCGGAGGTTCGAACCCGATCGGAGCGCTTGGCTATGTAAACTGCGCGCTAGAGCTTGTGAGCCAGGCCAATAACGCCGGTCTCAAAATCGATCGCGTGGTGCATGCGACGGGCTCCTCGGGCACGCAAGCCGGGCTGGTCACCGGGCTTTGCGCCATGAATACGGGCATTCCGGTTCTTGGCATTGGCACCCGCGCGCCGCAGACCAAACAAGAGCAGATGGTCTATGATCTAGCCTGCAACACGGCTGAGAAATTGGGTTGCCCAGACGTGGTGCGGCGCGAGGATGTGATGGCCAATACCGACTATGTAGGCGACGGCTACGGCTTGCCGACCGAAAGCGGCATTGAGGCGATCCGCATGTTTGCCGAACTGGAAGGCATTCTGCTCGACCCGGTCTATTCCGCCAAAGGGGCCGCCGGTCTGATCGATCTGGCGCGCAAAGGCTCGTTCAAGGATGAGCGTGTGGTGTTCTTGCATACCGGAGGCTCGGTTGGCCTGTTCGGTTATGATTTCGCTTTCGATCACACCGACCGCTGGGTCAATCTGTAAATCACGGTGATAAGTTCCAGCAAGCAGGTCTTTGCATGAAACCCCGCGTCACCGGCATATTGGGCGGAATGGGCCCAGAGGCGACAATTCTGTTGCAGCAGCGCGTGTTATCCACGGTACAGGCGGCAGATGATGCCGATCACCTGCCACTATTGATTGACATGAACCCACAGGTGCCTTCCCGCATCGCGCACCTGATCGAGGGCAACGGGTCTGATCCCGGGCCGGTTCTGGCCGATATGGCGAGAGGATTGGAGCAATCAGGGGCAACCGCGCTTGCGATGCCGTGTAACACCGCACACCACTATGCAGCGCAGATAGAGGACGCCGTCTCGATCCCCTTTCTGAACATGGTAGACCTGTCCGTGGATCAAGCGGCGCAGCTCCTGCCTTCTGGCAGCCAGGTCGGAATTCTTGCCTCCCCAGCCCTGCGAAAGGTCGGAATTTTTGACGCCCCCCTGAACCGCGCCGGATTTACCGCAATCTGGCCCGAGGATGAAGATAGGATGCTCGGCACGATCCGCCACATCAAATCTGAAGGGCCAACCGGCGCTGCACTCAGCACACTTTCCGACGCTGCTAACGCCCTTTCGGGCCGGGGTGCCGCGCTTTTGTTTGTGGCCTGCTCCGAATTCTCTCTGCTCACCCGCGACTTGCCCAAAAGCGTTCCGATCATCGACACCGTCGATATTCTGGCGGGCGCTATCCACTCCCACTCTCTGACGCGTTGAGGTTTCCCATGGCCGTCTCTTATCTGAAAACCGCCCTGCCCCGCCCCAATGCAGAAAATTCGGATATCCGCGATATCGTCGCAATCATGCTCTCCAATATCGAGCGCGAGGGCGAAGAGGCCGTTCGGCGCTATGCCGGAACGCTCGATGGCTGGACGGGAGAGTTCGTGTTGACTGATGAAGCGCGCAAAGCCGCATGTGACCGCGTGCCTGAACAGGTCAAAGACGACATCCGCTTTGCCCATGCCAATATCCGTCGATTTGCCGAAGCGCAGATGACCACGGTGAGCGAATGCGAGATCGAGGTGATGCCCGGCCTGATCGCAGGTCAGAAACAGATCCCGATCGCTAGTGCGGGATGTTACGTTCCTGGTGGTCGGTATAGCCATATCGCAAGTGCGTTGATGACGATTACCACGGCAAAGGTGGCTGGGGTGTCCCACATCACGGCGGTCTCGCCACCGCGTCCCGGTGCGGGCATCCCCGATGCAATAGTTTATGCGATGGACCTTAGCGGTGCAGATCTGATCCTGAATTTGGGCGGAGTTCAGGGGATTGCTGCGATGGCCCATGGCTTTTTTGGTGCGCTTCCTGCCGACATTCTTGTCGGTCCCGGAAATTCCTATGTCGCCGAGGCGAAACGGATGCTGTTTGGTAAGGTTGGCATCGACATGTTTGCAGGTCCAACCGATACCTTGGTAATTGCCGATCACACAGCATCGATCGAGACCGTCGCCTGGGATCTGGTGAGCCAAGCCGAGCACGGCGTCGATAGCCCTGTCTGGCTGGTCAGCACTGATAAAGCTCTGGCCCAGGGCGTTATCGCACGCGCCGATGCCCTGATCGAAAGTCTTCCCGAGCCGAACGCTAGTGCAGCGCGCACGGCATGGCGCGACCGGGCCGAGATCATTCTTTGCGACAGCCGCGACGAGGCTGCCAGGGTCGCCAACAACTACGCGCCCGAACATCTGCAGGTGATCGCCGAGGACCTGGATTGGTGGCTGGACCAACTGACCACCTATGGATCGCTGTTTCTGGGTGCCGAAACAACAGTACCCTTCGGCGACAAGACGTCCGGGCCAAATCATGTTTTGCCGACAAGCGGAGCGGCCCGATATACCGGCGGTCTGTCAGTGCATAAATTCACCAAAACGGTGACATGGCAGCGCTGCTCAGCGCAAGCCTCGCACGAGCTTGCTGAACGCACTGCTAGGATCAGTCGGATGGAAGGCATGGAAGGCCACGCACGCGCGGCAGAGATGCGATTGTCTAAAGTGTGCTAAATCTGGCCCAAGGATGCTGTTGATTAGTCAGATTCACCGCATCACGAACGGATCGGGGATCGGATCGTCGCTTGTGCGCAACCAGACCGATTTGACCCGTGTGTAATCAAGCGCCGCCTGTAGGCCCCCTTCGCGCCCGTGGCCCGACAGTCCGTGACCTCCGAATGGAGCAATCGGGCTGACCGCGCGATATGTGTTAACCCAGACAATGCCAGCCCGAATTCTGCGGATCATTCGATGTGCGCGGGTCAAGTCTTTGGTAAAGACACCCGACGCCAGCCCAAACGCGGTGTTGTTGGCTATTTGTATCGCCTCCGCTTCGGTCCCGAAACTGACGACCGAGAGGATCGGACCAAAGGCTTCGCGCGTCAGACAGGGCGCATCAGGCGCGTCCGTACAATCAATGATTGTCGGTGGAAAATAGTGCCCCTCACGGTCCAAAGGTTGCCCACCCGCTATCACGGTAGCCCCTGCCGAGACGGATTCAGCAACCAAATTTGCAGCTGTCACAAGCTGAGCTTGAGTGCATAGCGGGCCAACTTCGGTCTTTAGGTCATCGGGCGCCCCGATCACGATCTCACCCGCTTTTTCGGTGAGCCGGGCCAGAAACTCATCTTTGATCTTATCAGAGATTACCAATCGCGATCCCGCCACGCAGCTTTGCCCGGTAGCAGCAAAGATCCCCGAAACCTGCGCGTTCACAGCACTTTCGATATCGGCATCTTCGAATACGATGAACGGGGATTTTCCGCCCAGTTCCAACGAAGTCGAAGCGAGGTTTTCAGCCGAGTTGCGCACGATATGGCGCGCGGTTTCCGGGCCGCCTGTAAAGGCAACATGATCGACATCCGGGTGACTGGTCAGAACGGCGCCGCATTCCGGCCCGAAGCCGGTGATGACGTTCAGAACTCCGGGCGGGAAGCCTGCCTGATCGAAAATACGCGCGAATTCCAGCATCGGGGCCGGACCATCTTCGGATGCTTTCAGAACGACTGTGCAACCGGCGGCAAGCGCCGGGCCAATCTTGACCGCAGACAGGAACAGTTGCGAATTCCACGGCACTATGGCGGCCACCACACCAACTGGTTCGCGGCGCAGCCAAACCTCCATGTCGGGCTTGTCGATCGGCAGGTGCGCCCCTTCGATTTTGTCCGCCAATCCGGCATAGTAACGGTAGTAGTCCGCGACATAGGCGATCTGAGCAGAGGTTTCGCGAATGATCTTGCCGGTATCGCGCGTTTCAAGCTCGGCTAAGGTCTGAGCATTTTCGGCGACCAGATCGGCCAGCCGGTACAACAGTTTACCACGCGCCGTTGCTGTCATGGTCGCCCATTCGGGGGCATTCAGCGCTGAACACGCAGCCTCAACCGCGGCGTTCACATCATGTGTTCTGGCCTCAGGCATTTTCGCCCAAACGGTGCCCGTCGCGGGATCAAGGCTGTCGAAATGCGCGGTCCCATCCGAAAACGTGCCGCCGATATAGTGCTGAAACTGCCGCATTTTCTCTCCTTAGGCGAAGGCGGGCATGACGTCCGCAATGAACCGCTCAAGCGACGCTTTCTTGCGCTCAAAGCTCATCCCACTGTCGATCCAGAAAGAATACTCATCATATCCAAGATCGCTATAGCCCTTGATGCGTTCGATTGCTTTGTCGGGCGTGGCGATCACATTGTCCCGGATCATCGCCTCGGGCGAATAGAAGGGATGGTTAGCGATGTCGTCATCGCTCAGCGTCTGGATCAGACCCTGCGACACAGGGCGTTCGTTTTTGAACCACGCGCCGAAATAGCAATAAAAGCGATTGATCTCTTCCGCCGCGCGACGGGCATCCGCCTCGTCCGAGGCGATGTAGGTGTGGTTCAACAGCATGATTTCGGGGCGCGGGACGTCATGGAATTTGGCGCAGGCTGCGTTGAACGTATCCATCAGCCGGGTGATCTCTTCGTCGCCCTGCCACAAAGGGGTGACCTGCACGTGACAACCGTTCGATACCGCAAACTCATGACTGTTGGGATCGCGCGCGGCAACCCAGATCGGTGGACCGTTTTGTTGCAGAGGCTTGGGCGAAGATGTGGTTGCCGGGAAAGAATGAAACTCTCCGTCCAGCGCATGATCGCCCTCCCAAAGACCCCGCACTGCCGGAACAAGCTCGCGCATACGCTGGCCTGCCTCCCAGGCGTCCAGCCCCGGCACCATCCGCTCGTATTCATAGCTGTAGGCGCCACGCGCGATGCCCAGATCCAAACGGCCATTCGTGATCATGTCCGTCATTGCGGCCTCTCCGGCCAGCCGGATCGGATGCCAGAACGGAGCGATAACGGTTCCGGTTCCCAGACGCACATTGTTGGTCTGGCGTGCCAGATCGACGATATTCAGGAACGGGTTCGGCGAGATGGTGAAATCCATCCCGTGATGTTCGCCGGTCCAGACCGCATGCATACCACCCGCATCAGCGATCTTGGCCAGTTCTATGAAGTTTTCATACAGCTCCTGCTGGTCCTGATCGGGAGAGGTGCGTTCCATATGAACGAAAAGCGAAAACCGCATGTCAGTGACCTCCTCGTGTAATCGGGCGAACCTCGCCGCTGTTCTTGTTTCCGTAGTAAATGCCAAAATCTCCCAGCCGGGATTCCTCGGACAATCGTTCCAGCATGGTTCGGGTCGCCGTGTCGGTTACAGTGCCAAAGGATACGACGTCCAGCGGGACGAAATTACCTTTCTTCGGCTCACCATCTGCGGCCTGACACAGAAACGCGATATGTTGACGCTTTTTCTCAGCATCCTCGTAAACCGAATAAACAAAGCCCGGCTCTGCGGTCAGCCCGGTGGCCTCAATCAATTGTTCCAATGCCGCTGAAACACCTTCTGACCCAACCACTGCCTCGGGCGGTGCAAGCGCGCCGTCACCGGCATCGATCAACAGAACCTCACCTGCGCGTTCGATCAAGGCTGAGACGATCAGGCCGGTGTCCTGCATCAAGGCACCAGCAGCTGTTGATGGTGTTACATAGGCCCCCCTGACATATCCGAGACCGGGTGCCGGAGTATTGTCGAAGGCTTTGACCTCGCCGATCAGGATCACATGATCCCCCGCTTCGACGGTTTTGTGCATAGAGCAGTCAAACCAAGCCGACGACCCATCGATCAACGGCGATCCCGCAGGTCCACGCCGCCACTCGACGCTGGCAAACCGGTCTTCGACGGGCCGGGCAAAGGTATTGGATACCTCGATCTGTGTCTCTGACAGGATATTGACGGCAAACCCGTCAGCGGCAATCAATGCGTTATAGTTCTTTGAACTGTTGGCGAGACAAACCAGCACAAGCGGCGGGTCTAGTGAGACGGATGTGAACGAGTTCGCGGTAAACCCGATCGGGTTACCTTGGGTATCATGCGACGTAACCACGGTGACGCCCGTCATGAACGCTCCAAATGCATTTCGCAGCGTGCGGGGATCAAGCGAGGTCATTGCGCAATCCTTTCTTCGGCGGGCTGGCCGAGCCATTCAACCAGATGCGCTGTTACTTCATCGGGTGCTGTCAAGTTCACCATATGTCGGTGGCCTTGGATCACAACGGCCCGACCGTTTTGAACTGCTGCGGCCATAGCTTGTGACATAGCCGGGGTTGAGTTCGAGTCTCCGTCGCCGGTGAGCGCCAGAAACGGGCACGAAATCAGATTCATCTTGCTGGCGTAAGTGGCATCGCCCCGCGCAAAAGCGGAATAGGCGATGGCGTAGCCTCGTTGATCCACAGACCCAAGCCACGACGCCACCTGCGCACGGGCAGCCAGATCACCCGGACTGTCACCAAACCAGCGCGACAACGGCGTTTCCAGATCAACTCGACCCGCGCTGATGTCAGCGGCCCGCTGGATGACTGCGGCGCGGGCTGAGGCGTCGCGACAGAAGACGCCGTTCAACATAGCAACACGGCTAGTGATATCGGGGTACTCTGCCGCAAAGCCGGCGGCAATCAGTGCCCCCATTGAATGCCCGATGATTGCGACCGGAGCCAGATTCAATGCGTCGACAACATCATGCATCCAGCCAACAAAATCCGGCAATTGGCTTCCAGATGGCAGACGGTTACTGCCTCCATGCCCCGGCAGATCAACCGCAATTATACGGCAATGCTGGCTCAGCGTGTCAAACTGAGGGCCCCAGGCCGCAGATTGCATGCCAACGCCATGGATCATAAAGACCGGTTGCCCTTCGCCCGCCTCTCTGAACGCGACTGATCGGCCCGAGTTAGACAGCTGCAGGGTTGTCAACGTCATGACCAAGTTCCTCGATGTCCTGATAGCGATCCCCGATCCGGTGGTGCGGCCGCCCTCCAATCGATGCACCCAGTGCAATCAGAATCTCATCTGCCGCAGGTGCATCTGCGACCGAAGTCTGGATCGTAAGGTAGTGAGAGCGACGACCGCCATCATGTTTGTCCATCAAGGGGATCAGCAGCGGCGCATTGGCCGGGCCGCGCGTATTGCAGAAGGAAAGGTAGGATTTCGCTCCAACTGCTTTGCGATAATGATTGCCAAAATGCAGCGTGTGGATCAGGGCCGACGCATGCTCAACCTCTCCGTTCAAGCCCACAATCGCGGATTTTCCATAGGCTTCGACCCGGTCGCCGCCACCTGAAGCATCCAAAATCATTTTGGTCAGCAACTCCCCCAATCCGGGGGCGCAATCGCGGATCGCGGGGCCAAGATCTTCGACAAAACCCTGACCAGCCCAAGGGTTCCGAATGACAGCTATTGCGGCAATTAGCTTCAGCGGAGTGTCCGCCAACTTACCACCCTCGATCAGAGTGTCTTCGACATGCAGAAGCGTTTTTCGAATTTCGGCGGACATGGTGATTCCTTTGGCAAGCCTTTGGTCGAGAATATGGTATACCATAATACGATATGTCAATCATACTTGTTCCGGATCCGTACCACAGATATGAAAGCGTCGATGATGAACACCGACTCCACCCTACAAAAGATCGAAAAAGCACCGCAAACCTTGCGGGATATCGTGCAAGCGCGCCTGCGCGAAGCGATCATCGCCGGGCATTTTGCCCCCGGTGAGCGACTTGTTGAACGCCCGCTTTGCGATCAGCTTGGTGTCAGCCGCACCGTCATCCGCGAGACGATCCGGTTTCTGGAAGCCGAAGGTTTGGTTGAGATTATCCCCAACCGCGGGCCAATCGTCTCGACCCTCAGCTGGGACCAAGCGCGGCAAATCTATGACATCCGCTTACAGCTAGAAGGCTCAGCCGCCGCCGCCTGTGCACAAGCGCATGAGACAGGTTTCGCAAACGATCTGGGCAAGGCATTGAAAGCAGTGGGCGCGGCGCAGAATGACACCGAATGGTCAAATCTGCTACAGGCCACAACTCGCTTCTATGAACTGATTTTTCTACAGGCTGGGCACAGCATCGCCTGGGATGTCGTGCAACGTCTGAACGGCCGGATCAGCCGCCTGCGGGCCTTGACCCTCGCAGCGCGGAATCGAGAGCGTTCTGGGATGAGCCACATGACTGCCATCCATGATGCCATCCTCAGTGGTGATCCTGCCAAAGCCCGAAAAGCAGTCGAAAGCCATATCGCGGATGCTGCACAGACCGCGCGCGGCTTTTTGGAAAGCTCTGAAACCTGATTGCTCGGCAATTGAGCCAGAATTCCAAGATTCTGATATCAAAGCTTTCAAAATCTGCGTATTTTTGTCAGGACCGCCCTGATCTCACGAAAGAACCGGAATGCCGCGTCAGTCTGCTCCCAAAGACCTCAGTCTCAAATGGCTGGAACTGTTTCAGATATGTGCGCAAAAGGGCTCGCTACAGGCGGCCGCCAAGGAAACAGGGCTGACGATCAGCACCGTTTCCCATCACCTGCGCAATCTCGAAGACCATCTGGGCGTTGAGCTGTTCAACCACACCCGCAGACCCATGGTTCTGACCCCAAAGGGCCGGGTCTTCCTGCGCAATATCGACGATGCGCTGCACCTGATCCGAAAGGCCAAGGCCGAAGCGTCTGCAGGAAGCATCACCGAGGCCAGCTATCTGCGTTTCGGCACGATCGAAGACTTCGACAGCGACATCATTCCAGAGCTGGCGGTCTATCTATTCGCGAATATGCCCGCCTGTGATTTCATGTACCACACGGATTCCAGCCACGCGATTATCGACATGCTGCGCGACAGGCAGTTGGATCTGGGGATTTCCACTACTCCTAGCGAACGTATGCGCGATCTGCAGGATCGCCCCCTTCTGCGCGATCCATTTGTGATCGTTTTGCCTGCGGTGAGTGACAAGTCTTTGCAAGACATTGTTGAGGGTCGAACTAAATTGCCGTTTCTACGATATTCCAGCAATCTGATCATCGCGCGCCAGATCGAGTCCCAATTACGCCGGATGGGGATTTCGTCCTCTCACAGGTTTGAATGCAGCAACAATCAGACGCTGATGTCGATGGTGTCCTCCGGTGCGGGTTGGACCATCACGACGCCGCTGCTGTATTCTCGGGCAAAGCGGTTCCAATCAAAGCTGTGCATGCACCCGTTTCCGGGCAAGAGCTTTGCA
The DNA here is from genome assembly GCF_056532915.1 of Ruegeria sp. H9. Classification (NCBI taxonomy): domain Bacteria; kingdom Pseudomonadati; phylum Pseudomonadota; class Alphaproteobacteria; order Rhodobacterales; family Roseobacteraceae; genus Ruegeria; species Ruegeria sp. H9. The sequence goes on from NZ_JBQFNX010000001.1 coordinate 260,559, forward strand.
CGCACACTGGCACTGGTCGCGACGCCGGATTGTTCAAGATCAGTGATTGAGCTTGTGGATGCCAAAACCCGATCACTGATCAATGACCGCATCATTTCCCCACTGCGCGATGATATCCCGTGGCTGGCGGATAGTTTCAAACTGATCGAATAGCACTGGATCAGCCTTCAAAGAATTTTGAAGCGATCTCGGATTTGCCGATCCTGTTCGTCTGACAGGTATCTTGGCGTATGGGTCTGCAAAATTTCTTGCGCCCGATGTCGCGCGCGGCTCCAGGCATCTTGCGCTCCGTTTTCTGCCCAGGTTCGCGGCTCGTCCCTGTCTGCGAGTGAGGGATAAAAGTAATCCCGTTCCATGGCCGCAAAAGTATGCTGACCAACCAGAAAATGGCCCTCGCCCAGAACTGCTTCGCAGATCGCGTCAAAGCCCAGATTCTCGTGTGTCACCTCTATGCCCCTCAAAGCGCGGTAGGTGTACGAGTGCATCTCATCATCCAGCACGAACGCCTCAAAACTTGCACCCAGCAACGAGGCCGTCATGCCCGAGCTTTCATAGATCAGATTACCACCTGCCAGCGCCGCCGCCATTGAGGTCAGTCCCTTTTCCATCCCGTATTGAGCGTCGATCGCCTTGGCATCAGACATCGAACAGGCCACACCTGAAGGCAGCCCAAGCCAATTTGATAATTGTGCTGATGCTGCATTCAGGACAGCCGTCTCTCCGCTGCCACCTGAGAACGCGCCGGTCCGAAGGTCAATCACCAGTGGCCAATTCGAAAAGACCATAGGAAACCCGGGCTGGATCGCGTGGACCATTACTAGACTCGCAAGAGTTTCTGCCAATGACTGCGCCAGAAAACCAGCCAAGGTCGCTGGTGCAGTCGCGCCGGCCTGAGCAGCGGTGATGCAAGAAATCGGAATATTGTGTTCGATGCAGGCGTAGACCACATCCACCGCGTCTTCGCCGTAGCGCATCGGCGAGATCACCGGGCTTATATGTGCTTTCATGAACGGGCGTTTTGCGAATTCACCGGGTCCCCCGGCTGCGATATCCAATATCTCAACAATTGGCGCAACGTGCTGCGCCAATGTAAAAGACGTCGCGGTGGGCTTGGAGGTATTCTTCAACAGCGCATAGACGGTGTTCACATCCAGATCGAAGGTTTCCTCCAGATCGGTTGCAACGCAACAGCGGGTGAACCAGCTGACATTTGGCAAGACATCTTGAAGACGCGTGAAATCATGTAAGTCCTGCAAGGTTGAAGGCCGATAGCGACCACTGCGCAGATCAAGCGTCTGAACCGCCGCCCCTCCGGTTCCGAAATAGACGCGATTACCGCCAACTTTGATGGATCGGGCTGGATCACGCCCGTGCAGAACGAAGGTCTTGGCGGCCTGATCAATCGCCTGTTCCACAAGTTGAGGCGAAAAAAGTATCCTCCCCTCCCCGCTATCTTGCGCCCCAACCGCCAATAAATCAGAACGCAAACGATCCGGCACCTCGCCGATCCCCAGCTTCTCAAGAAGATCCAGAGCCGTGTTGTAAATCCGCTCAAGCTCAACCCCAGTCAAGGGTTTGTAAGCGCCTCCCGGTTGACCTGGCGGACAGGGGTCGAGCGCAGGCTTTTCAGCCCGCTGTGCGATACGTCCTTTTCGACCGGACCTTTTCGCCTGCGGCGCAGCCATTTGTGATCCTCCAACCGCATCAGGTTGATCAATTCAACTAAACGTCTAAAGCCAATTTCAACCGCATTCGAATTACTATGAGTTAATGAGCTTTTATTTTCGATTTTTTACGTGACAATATCCAGCCGCTTGTGAACCAACTGACAGAACAGGCTAATCCCCAAAAACTACGTACCGGAGGGTCCTTGATGAAATCGCGCACTAAAGTGGTCGTCATTGGCGGCGGTATCGCCGGCTGCTCGACTCTGTATCACTTGACCCGTGAAGGTTGGTCCGATGTGGTGCTGGTCGAGCGCGATGAGTTGACCAGCGGCACAACTTGGCATTCGGCCGCGCAGGTGACCAATTTTGGCATGAACCAGACCATGGTTGGTCTGAAGACCCACTCGATCAACTTGTACAAGGAACTGGCCGAGGATCCGGACTATCCTATCAACTACCATCACGGTGACGGCGGCATCCGGCTTGCAAATACGCCTGAGCAGATGCAGGGGTACCACCATTTTGCGTCTATGGCGCGCGGAATGGATGTGCATTTCGAGGTCATAGATGCAGAGGAATGCGCCCGCCGGCACCCGTTGATTTCCACCGACAACCTTCTCGGTGGGCTATGGGATCCGTTAGATGGCGACATCGATCCGGCTCAACTGTGCCAAGCTCTGGCGCGCCGTGCGCGCAAAGCCGGGGCCGAGGTTTATCGCAATACTCCGGTCACAGGACTGACACAGCACAAGGACGATACCTGGACGGTTCGCACGGAACACGGCGATATTGATTGCGATATCGTAGTTAACGCTTGTGGTTATCGGGTCAACGAAGTGGGCGCGATGATGGGCGTGCACCACCCTGTCGCTTCGATGGAGCATCAGTATTTTCTGACAGAAGAAATCGAAGCGATCCGCGACGCAGGCCATCGGATGCCCCTGCTGCGCTGTCCGATCAGCGACTATTATTGTCGGCAGGAGAAGAACGGCTTGCTGGTCGGCTTCTACGAGCAGGATTGCAAAACCTGGGGCATGGACGGGATCGATCCGAATTTTGTGAACGCGCTGTGCCCTGACGATCTGGACCGCGTGACGGATGTGCTGGAAGGTGCCTTCGCACGCATGCCTGCACTGATGGATGTCGGTATTCATACAGTGGTGAATGGTCCGATCACCTACACAATTGACGGCGCACCTTTGGTCGGGCCAATCCCCGGAAAGCGCAATGCTTTCTGCATCATCGGTCTGCGCGCGGGTTTGGGCGAAGGGGGTGGCCATGGCTGGCTGCTGGCCCAACAGATCGTTCACGGCGAGGCCTGTTATGACACCTGGTGCCTTGATCCGCGTCGGTTTACCGGCCACACAAATGTGGAGCTGACCGCGCTGAAAGCCATCGAAGATTACCAGAATGAATTCCGCTTTCATTTCCCGCACGAACACCGGCCTGCCGGTCGCCCCGCCAAAACCACACCGCTGACCCCGATCCTCGCAGCAGAAGGGGCTGAATTTACAGTGGTCAACGGTTGGGAGCGGGTCGACTACATCAAGCCTGCACCAGATTTTCACCCAACGCTGAGTTTCAGTTTTGATGAGACCTTTGACGTCGTGGCAGCGGAAATCAGAAACCTTCAGAAAAATGTCGGACTGGCCGAAGTGAACGGCTTCAACCGGCTGGAAATCACTGGAACCGATCGGCATCGGTTTCTGGATCGGATGATGTGCGGCGCGGTGACAAAACGCGACGGGCGGGTCGGCCTTGGTTATCTGCTGAACCACCACGGGATGGTCAAAGCCGAGGCCACCATCGCCAACCTTCCCGCGAGTGATCGCGGCCCGGCACGGGTCTGGTACGGGTCCGCCGCCGCCAGCGAATACCATGATATGGACTGGCTAAAGGCGCATCTGCATGGTGGCGAAGATGTGCAAATCCGCTCACTCACCAATGATCAGATAATATTAGTGCTGGCCGGACCCAAATCGCGCGACGTGCTGTCCGCTTGTGCTCGAGGAGACTGGTCGCGAGAAGCTTTTCCCTGGCTGTCAGTTCGCGAGTGTTTTGTCGGGTTCGCGCCAGCAACTGTATTGAATATCAGCTTCTCAGGGGAACTGGCCTACGAGATACATGTCCCGAACGCCTCACTATACGCGGCCTATCTGGCGCTCAGAAAAGCTGGCGAGACGCATGACTTGAAATTATTTGGTGCTCGCGCCGTCGAGTCCATGCGGATGGAGAAAGGGTTCTTGCACTGGAAAGCCGATCTGCTCACAGAGTTCGACCCGTTTGAGACCGGTTTGGATCGGTTCGTGAAACTGACCAAAGGCGATTTCATTGGCCGAAACGCGTTGCAGAGACGCCTTGAGAACGGGCCTCAAAAGAAACTGGTGAGCCTGAAAATCGAAGCAACCAAAGCACCGGCGCATGGTGGAGCCTCCCTGATGTTGGACGACATGGTTATTGGCACAATCACGTCAGGTGACTGGGGCCACAGAACAGGGTTAAACCTTGCTTACGGCTTTGTGAATCCGGAATTTTCCGAACCCGGCAGCCGAATGCAACTTGACCTGTGCGGAGAAATGATCGCTGCCGAGGTGATTGCGCCGTCCCCGTATGACCCGGACCTCTCACGCGTGCGAGGCTAATCCCAAAGTTACTCCCCGTTTCGATAGGCTGTTGGTGTCTGCCCGAATTGCATCCGGAACGCCCGCGTCATTGCGCTTGGGTTCTCATACCCGCAGCGGCTGGCGATCTCGGCCACGGATTGCTGGGTCTCGACCGCAAGTTTACGCGCCAAATTCAGACGCAGGCGACGATAGAGCGCCTGCGGTGTTACACCCAGCTCGGACAAAACCCGGGTCTCAATCTTCTTTTGAGAGCACCCGAGCTGACGAGCGATATCCTTTATCATTACTGGCGCATCCAACGTGCGCTGCATGACGCCCAGCACCCGATTCACCAGCCTGTCTTCGGATTTCATCTGTGGTGAAGCAGCACTTGGTTCACCACGGTTCATCAGAAGATGCGCCACCTCCATCGACAACAGCGGCCCGTGATCCGCGAGAATCAGCGCAGTCGCCAGATCATAAGCAGCCATCGCGCCCGAACAGGTGATCCGGTTCCGGTCGATCACAAAACGTTCCTGCACGACCTCGACATCGGTAAAAGTTTCTTCGAACCGGGAAAGTTCATCCCAGTGAATGGTCGCGCGATGCCCTTCCAACAGTCCCGCGCGCGCGAGCAACCAACTCCCTGTGTCCAGACCAGCCAGTTTGCGATGACGGGTCGCGGCCCTGCGCAAAGCGCGATGAGTATCGGGAACCGAGTGTTCCAGATACCCATAAGACGGCATGACAACCAAAGCATCACCCGCCTCAATGCCCATCGCTCCATGCGGCGCGACCTGCAACCCGCTGGAACTTTGGACAGGCGCACCATGGGGTGAATAGAACTGCCAGGCATAGAGATGCTGACCCGCCAATGTATTTGCCGCGCGCAATGGCTCAACCATGTTGGCGAGGCAAAGGTTCGAGAACCCGTCGAACAGCAAAAAGTTATAGATCTGGGTCAAATTTTTCTAACTCGGCATGATATCGTACGATTACTGCATGTCATTGTGTCAGGCAATTACGTTTCATTGCCAATCAGACATCAGGGGAACGCGTCATGCAATTTGGCTTAACCGAAGAACAGGAAATGATCGTCTCAACAGTGCGGAGCTTTGTTGAGAACGAGATTTACCCCCACGAAGCTGAGGTCGAACGCACCGGACTGGTGCCGCAAGAGCTGGGAGACGAAATCAAGCGGAAATGCATCGAACTGGGGTTTTATGCCTGTAACTTCCCCGAAGAAGTTGGTGGCGCAGGTCTCTCGCATCTTGATTTCACTCTTGTCGAACGCGAGCTCGGCCGAGGTTCGATGGCATTGACCCATTTCTTCGGTCGCCCGCAGAATATCCTGATGGCCTGCAACGCCGACCAACGTGAACGCTATTTGTTGCCTGCCGTGCGTGGCGAAAAGATGGATGCTCTGGCTATGACCGAACCTGACGCGGGTTCAGATGTTCGGGGCATGAAATGTCAGGCCGTACGCGATGGCGGTGACTGGGTCGTCAACGGTTCGAAACACTTCATCTCGGGCGCGGAGCACGCGGATTTCTTCATCGTATTCATCGCAACAGGTGTGGATGAAACTCCGAAAGGCCCTAAAAAGCGGATCACTACATTCCTCGTAGATCGTGGTACGCCGGGTTTTGAAGTGCGCGAGGGGTACAATTCAGTCAGCCACAAAGGCTACAAGAACTATATCCTGTATTTTGACAATTGCCGCCTGCCTGACACACAGGTTCTGGGCGAGGTCGATGGCGGTTTCGCCGTGATGAACGAGTGGCTCTATGCAACGCGCCTGACGGTTGCTGCTTTTTCGGTCGGGCGCGCGCGGCGCTGTTTTGATTATGCGCTGAACTACGCGGCTGAGCGCAAGCAATTCGGCCAGCCGATCGGTAAGTTTCAGGGTGTCGGCTTTCAGATCGCCGACATGATCACCGAGATCGACGCTGCTGACTGGCTGACGCTCGCGGCCGCATGGCGTCTGGATCAGGACTTGCCCTCAAATCGCGAGATTGCCTCGGCCAAGCTTTATGCTTCGGAAATGCTGGCAAAGGTCACGGATACGACGCTGCAAATCTATGGTGGCATGGGTCTGATGGACGACTTCCCGATCGAACGGTTCTGGCGGGATGCGCGCGTAGAACGTATCTGGGATGGTACGAGTGAAATCCAGCGGCATATCATCAGTCGTGATCTGCTGCGGCCTCTGGGTGCCTGAGGCCCGAATGAGCAAGGATATCTCCCGTCTTCTACGCCCGGAATCCATCGCGGTGATCGGCGGCGGCGCGTGGTGCAAGCAGGTTATCCTGCAATCGGAACGCATGGACTACGCAGGGAAAATCTGGCCTGTCCATCCCAAGGCGGATGAAATTGCCGGGCACAACGCCTACGCACGGATTGAAGACCTGCCATCGTCCCCGGACGCGGCCTTTGTTGGCATCAACCGTCACGCCACCGTTGAGGCCGTTCAGGTTCTGTCAGACATGGGCAGCGGCGGCGCAGTTTGCTTTGCCTCTGGCTTCTCGGAAGCTGCAGCCGAGGATCAGGCAGGAGGAGATTTGCAATCAGAGTTGATCAATGCAGCAGGCAGCATGCCCATTCTTGGGCCGAACTGCTATGGCTTTATAAATGCGCTTGATGGTGCGCTATTGTGGCCCGATCAGCATGGAGCCGCTCGGGTAGATCGAGGCGTTGCCATTCTGACCCAGAGCTCCAACATCTCGATCAACCTGACTATGCAGAAACGAGCCCTGCCGATTGCCTATATGGTGACTTGCGGGAACATGGCGCAGACCAGTCAGGCTGAGATTGCCATGTCGCTGATCGATGATCCACGGGTCACTGCCGTCGGTTTACATATCGAGGGCTTCAAGGATATCCGCGAATGGGAGGCCCTTGCTGCCAAAGCACATCGGAAAGGCGTGCCTCTGATCGCACTTAAGGTGGGTGCATCCGAACAGGCGCAGGCAGCAACAGTTTCTCATACCGCCTCACTGGCAGGGAGCGATGCGGGTGCGCAGGCTTTGCTAAACCGGCTGGGCATCCCGCGCCTGTCCTCGCTGCCCGAGTTACTGGAAACCCTGAAATTGTTGCATTGTTATGGGCCTTTGCCGGGGGGCAACATTGCTTCGATCAGCTGCTCGGGCGGCGAGGCCAGCCTGATCGCAGATATGGCGATCGGCACTGACCTCAGATTTCCAGAACTGTCCAGAGACAAGCAAACCCGATTGCGCGATGCGCTTGGTCCGATGGTCGCACTAAGCAATCCACTCGATTACCACACCTATATCTGGCGCGATGAAGATGCGATGGCGAAAGCTTGGGCCGGGATGACAGGCGACGATCTGGATCTGACCTTCTCGATCGTCGACTACCCGACCACCGATCCAACGGATTGGGCTGCCGCGACGCGCACGGCACTAAAGGTGCGGGCAGAAACGGGCGCGCGCTTCGCAGTGGTTTCTACACTGCCCGAATTGTTCCCTGAAAACACTGCGCAATCCCTGGTAGAAGGCGGTGTAGTTCCCTTCATTGGCCTTCGTGAAGCGCTTGCCGCTACACGCGCGGCGGCTCAAGTCGCCGCGCCTTCGGACACGCCAATCTGCCTGCCGGGCACATTAGATGCCACGCAGACGCTGACCGAAGCCGAGGCGAAGCAGGCTCTGGCCGCGCATGGTTTGCGCATTCCTCAGAACAGGTCTGTCCGAGGCGCCGAAGAAGCCCTAAGCGCGACGCGCGAGATGGAAGCGCCCTTTGCCGTCAAAGGTGTCGGCCTTGCCCACAAGTCTGAACATTCCGCTGTACGGCTGGGGGTACAGGCTGCCGATGTGGCGGGTGTGGCAGCGGATATTGGAACCGAAGAGATTCTGATCGAAGAGATGATCACAGGTGCGGTGGCAGAAATACTCGTCGGCGTCGTGCGGGATCCTGCCCACGGCTTTGTGCTGACTCTGGGTGCCGGAGGTGTCCTGACCGAAATACTGCGCGACACCACCTCGCTTTTGATCCCGGCAACGTCCAGCAGTATTCGCGCGGCACTGGGCGAGTTGAAAGTCGCGCCGCTGCTGTCAGGCTATCGCGGCCAACCAGCGGCTGATATGGATGAAATCGTTGCCGCCATTCAGGCCGTTCAAGACTATGTAATCCAAAATGCCGAAACGCTCGGCGAGGTCGAAATCAACCCGCTTCTCTGCACGCCCACCCGGGCGGTGGCGGTGGATGCGCTCATCAGAAAGGCCTGAGAAATGGACCCGATCAAGACCCGCCGTGACGGCGCAATTCTCGAAGTGACGCTGGATCGGCCAAAAGCCAATGCAATCGATCTAGCTACCAGCCGCATCATGGGGCAGGTATTTGCCGAGTTTCGCGATGATCCCGAACTGCGCGTCGCGATCTTGACCGGAGCAGGTGATAAATTCTTTTGCCCTGGCTGGGACCTGAAGGCAGCCGCCGAAGGCGATGCCGTAGATGGAGATTATGGTGTCGGTGGCTTTGGCGGTTTGCAGGAGTTACGCGATCTGAACAAACCGGTCATCGCGGCCATCAATGGTATTGCCTGTGGTGGCGGACTCGAGCTTGCGATTTCCGCCGATATGATCCTGGCCGCTGAACACGCAACTTTTGCCCTACCTGAGATTCGATCCGGAACCGTTGCAGATGCGGCGAGCGTCAAGCTACCCAAACGCATTCCCTACCACATCGCGATGGAGCTATTGCTGACTGGACGCTGGTTCGATGCCGAAGAAGGTCAGCGTTGGGGCTTGGTCAATGAAGTCCTGCCTGCCGATCAACTGATGGATCGTGCCTGGGAATTGGCGCGTCTGCTCGCCTCGGGTCCTCCGCTGGTTTATGCTGCAATCAAAGAGGTCGTGCGCGAAGCTGAAGACAGCAAATTTCAGGACGCCATGAACCGCATCACCAAGCGCCAGCTGCGCACCGTCGATATCCTCTATTCCAGCGAGGATCAGCTTGAAGGCGCAAAGGCCTTCGCTGAAAAGCGTGATCCGGTCTGGAAAGGAAAATAAGTTCAAAACACCGCTGCCTTCATCGCATTGGCGCAGTTTTGCGCCAATCGCTCAGCTAAGCTTGTTTTTTGTCAGAACACACTTTTACTATCCTGCAATTCAGGCCACAGCTACTTTAACTGGAAGAAGGAATGTCAAAGCGGCCCGATGCAGGACAAGAAAACAGAACCAGAACTTGAGATCGGGCGCACCCTGCAGCGTTTGCGACAGGAACGTCAGCTCACGGTGACCGAACTCGCTGCGCAGTCAAAGGTTTCCGCGCCCATGATCAGCCGGATCGAAAATGGTCATGTGTCGCCGTCCCTTGGTACCTTACACGCGTTGGCAGATGCACTGTCTGTCTCTCTGATGGCGCTGTTCAGCCATACCGACACGACCTCGGATGTGCATCACGTTCAGGCGGGAACCGGGTTGCCGTCGCGGCGTATCACACCAGACCATACCCATGACTATCTACTGCTCGGCAAACACAGCGGGCCTAGCGGATCATTCCAATCCGCACGCATTCGCATCTCAAAACAAGACCAACGCAAGTTGCCGAACTATCAGCACGAAGGCTACGTCTTCATCTATATGATTGAAGGCAGTGCCATCTATGGTTGCGGGACCGAAGAGTTCGAGATGTCAGAAGGTGACACGCTCAGCTTCGACGCCAAGCTCCCACATGGGGTGCGGGACATCCTGTCAGACGAAATTGAATTCGTGACCGTGTCGACGCGACCGCATTGATCTTTGCAGATGTCCTAGGTTCCACGCCGCGTTTGCCATCCGATCAGGCTGAAACACGCAAACACTACTGCAGCAACACAAACAATGGATGGCCCTGCAGGCGTATCAAACATGTAAGCAGCCCGTAGCCCGGCGATTGCGGAAAATGCACCAATCGCCGCCGCAATCAAAGCCATCGCTTCCGGTGATCTGGCCAGACTGCGCGCCGCCGCCGCCGGGATGATCAGCATTGCAGCAATCAGTAGAACACCTACGACCTTTATCGCCACGGCCACCGTAACTGCCAGAGACAGCGTCAGGATCAACTGCTCTCGCTTGGGGTCAAAGCCGCTGGCATAGGCCAACTCTTCATTCATGGTCGCCGTCAAAAGCTGCGACCAGCGCCATACGATCAGGGCCACGACAAGCGCTGCGCCCCCCCAGATCACAACCAGATCGGTGCGTGACACGGCCAGAATATCACCGAAGAGATAGGCCATCAGGTCGATGCGAACACCGGACAGGAAAGATACGGCGACTAGACCGAAGGCAAGCGCGGAATGGGCCAGAACACCCAGCAGTGTATCCATCGCGTAACCACGTCCGGACAACAGTGTCACGGTAAGTGCCATCGCAAGCGCAACAGCTAGCGCCCCAGTAAAGACGGACAACTGAAACGTCAGCGACAAAGCGACACCCAGGATTGCCGCATGGGCGGTGGCATCCCCGAAATAGGCCATTCGACGCCAGACAACAAAACACCCCAGCGGTGCCGCAGCAAAAGCAACGCCAACACCTGCAAGCGTCGCGCGCGTCATGAAATCATCCAGCATTATTCTGCGGCTTCCTGAGAGGTTTCACAGTGACCGTGATCGTGATCATGGTCGTGATCATGGCGATAGAGGGCCAGTGCGCCTCCGGTACCCGTTCCGAACAGGGCCCGATATTCCGGGGCCGAAGCTACGACTGCGGGGGACCCTTGGCAGCACACATGACCATTGAGGCAGATCACCCTGTCCGACGCGCTCATGACCACGTGCAATTCATGGCTGATCATCAGTATGGCGCATCCGGTTTCACGCCGGACCTCTTCGATCTGACGATAAAACGCCGCAGACCCCGGTTGGTCGAGACCCTGAGTGGCTTCGTCCAAAAGCAGAACGTCGGGCCGATTGATCAACGCCCGCGCCAGCAAGACGCGCTGAAACTGTCCGCCTGACAATTGCGACATTTGGCGCTTTAGCAGATCCGGCACCCCAGCAGTTTCAAGCGCTTCTGTACATTGAAGCCTAGAGACACGATCCGTCAGACGCATGAATCTTTCCACTGATATCGGCAGGGTCGGATCAATGTGCAGTTTTTGGGGGACATACCCGATTTTTAGCCCAGGCTTCAGTGTAACCTTACCTTCCGCAGGCTTGGTCGCGCCAATGACGGCACGCAACAGGCTGGTCTTTCCCGATCCGTTTGGACCAACGATCGTCACGATTTCACCAGCCTCAATCGTCATGCCGACATGGCGCAGAACGGTATTCGCGCCATAACGCACGCTGAGATTTTCAACGGTGATCAGGGTCATGTCTACGCCTTCTCGGTGCAGTCTGGGCAGAGTCCCTCGGCTTCTACAACGGTTCGCTCGATTTCGAAACCCGCCGCGCGCGCGGCTGCGCCGAGGACGCCATTGGACGGTGCCGACTGAGCTTCGGCGACAGCGTCGCATTTTCTGCAGATCATGAAGGCCGGGGAATGGACCTCTCCGGGATGAGAGCAGGCCACAAAGGCGTTCAAACGTTCAATCTTATGGACGAACCCGTACTGGACCAGAAAATCCAGCGCGCGATAAGCCACCGGCGGCTGCGAGCCAAAACCGGCTTCGCGCAAACGATCAAGTATAGCGTAAGCCCCAAGCGACTTGTGATCTTGCAACAGCATTTCAAGAACTTTTCGCCGCACAGGGGTTAGCCGCAACCCTTCTTCCCTGCACCGAACATCCGCTGTGGCCAACGCCGTTTCGACGCAATTCTTGTGATCATGCTCCTGAAATCCTACCGGCGCATCTTCACCAACCGAAATGGGGCGCATCTCACTTGTCATGTTATACCATATCATATATGCCGCTCGTAACGTTATAAAATCACACAGAGGGTCTGATGTCCAGAAAGCTGCTCCCACTATCGATTACCGCTGCATTGATGGGCGGAACCGCCATGGCGGATGCACCCAAGGTTGCGGTTGACATCGCACCCGTTCACTCACTCGTGGCCCGGGTGATGGAGGGGGTAGGAACGCCTGAATTGATAGTGCAGCCCGGTGCCTCGCCACACGAATACAACCTTCGTCCGTCAGAAGCAGCCGCACTGCAAGAGGCAGATCTGGTATTCTGGATTGGCGAGGACCTGACCCCGTGGATGGAAGGCGCTGTCGAGACGCTCAGCGACGGGGCGACTGTTACGGTGTTGCTTGAGTCGGACGGAACGGTTCTGCTCGATTTCCGTGAAAGTGCTTTGTTCGAAGCGCATGACCATGGCGACGACGAAGATCATGGGGATGACGATCATGACGATCACGACCATGCTGAGGATGATGGTCATGATCACGACGACCACGACGATCATGCAAAAGACGATGACCACGATCACGAGGATCATGCCGAGGACAAAGAGCATGATGATCATAATCATGACGAAGAGCATGCGGATGAGCATGACCACGATGATCATGAGGACCACGCCGGACATGACGACCATGAGGGCCACGCGCATGGCGAACATGATCCGCACGCCTGGCTCTCTCCGGTCAACGCAGAAATCTGGCTGAAAACGATCGCGGCGCAGCTTTCTTCGGCTGACCCAGACAACGCAGGTGCTTATTTTGCAAATGCGGCAGCTGCGCGTGAAGAAATGGCTGCTTTGTCAGCGGAAGTGGCCGAAACGCTGGCGCCGGTCAAAGGTGGCAGCTTCATCGTGTTCCACGATGCCTATCAATATTTCGAAGATGCCTTTGGCTTCCCGGCCTCGGGTGCAATTTCCCTCAGCGATGCGACCGATCCAAGCCCGGCAAGGATCGCCGAAATTCAGGGGCGTATCCGCGACGAAGGTGTGGATTGTGTCATGGCTGAACCCCAGTTCAACCCCGGAATTGTCGCAACCGTTCTCGACGGCACCGAAGCTAAAACCGGCATCATGGACCCGCTGGGATCTGATCTGGAACCCGGAGTAAATCTGTACCCGCAACTCATCCGCAATCTGGCCAAAACACTGTCTGAGTGCCTTTGACTCAATCAACAGCCTGGTTGGGAGTTGGTTCTGGCCAGGCTGAAATCAGACAAAGTTCTCCGCTCATCGTTCCAACAAAGTCATCAGTATTCGGCTACCGGCGTCTCTAAGCTGTCCAATTTGGCGGCTAAGCTGCCGGCGCAAGTCAATCATCGCCAGCGAACTTTCGATGCCGCGCTCGACCAGAGGTTGGATCACGCCAATCTATTCCGCCAGAAACGCCGCCTCCACACCTGTACGGTCGGGAAGATCAAATTCTTGTCCGGATATCTGAGCCTCAAGTCTCGCGCGCGACGCGATCGCAATCGCCTGTCGCGGCCTGCCAATCGCCTAGATCACGCCACGAATACGAAAGGGAAGGGCAGATCGACCAAAGCAACCAGCGAGGCAGACGTAAAGAAATCCCGGACGACCTCAAAATCCCGAAGGATCCAGGCCATGCGTCCATTCTGCCCGCCCCGGGCTTACATTTTAAGCACCATCAACTGATTGAACAGCCGTTCGGTGATCTTCAGGTCCGCCCATTTTCCCGCTGTATCGATGAACCGTGTCCGCAGGTTCTTGATCAGGAAATCGAACAACAGTGCAAGGCCAACCCCGACGACCAGAGCCAGCAAGCTATCAACCAATTCGTTTGGCAGATTGGGGTCTTGAACGACCATGGTGAATCGCGACGTCACCAGCCCAAGCACGCTTGTCACCATCGCGGCCAATATGATCTGAATGTAGACCCCGCGCAGATCGCTGAACGCGGACCAAAACCGATGACCTTGCGGCCTAAACGATTCTCGTTCCAGCGGCGCGAGCATTATGCGCGCAATATCCTGCGCGTCTTGCGCAGTCGTGTTTCCTGTCGCCGCCAGATCTGAGGTTCGCTGAATCCGCTGCTGGCATCGATCACAAGAAAGCGTCGGTGTCTTCTCGATCCAGAACCACTAAAGGTTGAACATCTGGGGCAAACGCCAGGACCAGAAACAAGTTCAGGTCCAGTTTCAGTAACCGCGCTTTCCCAAAACCTGACTGTAGCCCACCGCTTCCACTGCGCTGACCGCATATGCGACTTCAATGCCCTAGAACACCCGAAAGATATCCACCTCGGACAAACCGGAACCCAAATGCTCGGTCAGAAGTCGGAGGTGCGTATTCAGCGGATTAGTCGCAGTCGGGTTCACGACGGATATCACAAGGTTGGATCGGTCGGCTGTGCAACCCCCAACGCGTCCAGGATATCGCCCGTGACCGCCAGCACGGCATATTCTGCACGACGTGCCTGAGCCTCAAGCTGGATCACCCGAACCTGCGCAAGATTCAACTCGCGCAACGCATCCAATATCTGTACCAGCGTGCTGCGCCCGATATCAAACTGTCCACGAGCTGCATCCAGCGCTTGCTCATTGATCTCGACAGCGCGCCGGGCTGTGGCGAGCCGTCGCTGGATTGAATTGGTCTCTTCCAAGGCCTGGGAGAGATTACGTTGCAACTCGCGCCGCAATTCTTCTTCCTCAGCCCGGCTTTGTTGAAGATTCGCCCTTGCGGTTTCGACATTGGCGCGCGCGGATCCCCCTTGGTAAATCGGGACCGTTACACCCAATCGGGCCTGCACACCGTCGTCGATACTGCCCTGGTCGAAATCTGTCTCAAGAATCGCAGAGAGTGTTGGGCGGGTCGCTCGTTCGGCAACCACAACCTCTTGCGCACGCACTTGACTGAAGGCGACCTGAGTACGCAGACGCGGGCTGCGTGCAACCATTTGCTGCGAGGTGGCCGCTGCCAGAATGGGTGCGGGGGGGATGGTCGGAATAGCACCGGGTCGCGTTCCGAAGACTTCGACCCATGTTGCCGTCGCCAGTTCCACATCCGTCTGAGCCTGCGCTAATTCTGTCTCGGCGTTAGACTTCCGCCCCTGCCCCGCCAGCAAATCTGCCACCGACCCGGCCCCGGCATCAAAACGGGACTGGAGGTCGCTGACCAAAACGTCCGTACGATCCAGATTCTGCTGGGCTTGTTCTTCGAGGCGGCGATTTCGATCCAAATCAATTATGGTTTCGATGGCCTCGAAGCTCAGCGCGCTCAGCTCTGACAATTCGTTTAACCAGGTCTGCCGGGCTTCAATCTGACGCAAACCCACACGACCCGAGATTTTGCCACCATCATAGATGATCTGGCTAAGCCGCAGGATCGGTACTGTATCCCCATCGGACGTCAGGGATGTCTCGGCCTCGATCTGCGGCAGGAACGCGCCTTGCTCGGCATCAATGCGGGATTTCGAAGCCAGAACGCTGGCGGCTCCGGCTGCGGTGGTGGGCGATGTCGCGACAGACCTTCGCACCAACTCAGCGAATTCAGTGCGTACGACATTTCCCTTCAGATTATTCCCCCCCGATAAGGGGGCGAGGGCTGGTGTCGCCCCGGGATCAAAGGACTTGGTTCCCTGTAAATCCTGACTGCAGCCCGCCAAAATAATAGTGGCTATCACAACCGACAACCATGCCCTCATCCCGCCAAAGCTCCTGATTTCAACTCTGAGATAAGCAACAAATTTCCAGTCAGTTAATCGTGGAACTTGCTGCCCGCATTTTGCGTTACAGGAGAAAGTGCGGTAAAAAAGTAACCATATTCTTTACGAGTTTAATGTTCTGGCACGACATCAGTTTATCAAGATGCGGGTCCAGAAAAATCAAGCGGAGCAAGGGCGCAGATCCCATCTGATAATCCGCGAGCTTTCGGCCGCCAGCCATGTTCTGTTTGGCAAGTTTGATTCAACCAATCACAACTCATCCAACCTTGTTGCCTTGGCTCCAGACACCGCGCAAAACTGGTGTTTGACCCATGCGACGCACACGCAGAACGTCACCGCGCAGACCCACATTCAGGATGCCACGGTCATCAAGACCGACAGCCATTGCAGGATTACGTGTAACCGTGGCCACAGCACGAGGCAGGTCGTCCCAAACACTGGCAAGATGAAAAGCCGACAGCAGTAGCGCAGAGGGCACATAGTCGGAAGACACAATTTCCAGAAGATCGGCCTTTGCAAGATCTTCAGCCGCGACATTGCCGGAATGCGAGCCGCCACGGATCAGATTCGGGGCACCCATCATGACGGCGATGTTGCGGGTACGGCAGGCCTCGGCCGCCTCGAACGTGGTTGGGAATTCGGCGAAAGCCACACCATTTTCGGACGATTTTTCGACATGCCGCGCCGTGGTATCGTCATGGCTGGCCAGCGCGGCGCCAAGACGGGCGGCCTCGATCACTGCACCGGCTTCGTGCTTTTCTCCGAAACGCTGCTGTAGACCACGCAGTTTCTCGACATGTGCAACGAAATCGGCGTCGGTCATACCGCGCTTTTTGGCGACATAGGTCTTCAATGCACTCAGATCGCTGAATTGGCGTTGACCCGGCGTGTGGTCCATCAGACTGACAATGCCAACCCTGTCTTCCGGCCCGAAGGTCGCCAATTCCTCAAGCAGTGTCTCCGAGCAGATCTCGGCCCGCAGGTGAAGGAAATGGCTGATCTTGAAATAGCCTGCGGCGCGCGCCGACAACAGTTCGTCCGCCAGTTTGCGGGCATAATCGATGTAACGGCCCTTGCCGCTGTGAATGGAACCTACTCGCATGGCGTCGAACACGGTTGTGATTCCGGTCGAGGCCAGCTCGCTATCATGCGCGATCAGGGCCGGAAGATGAGGCCAGTCCACTTCCGGGCGAGGCTCGATATGACGTTCGATATTGTCGGTGTGCAGCTCGACCAGTCCCGGAAGGATGTAATCACCTGCACAATCGACTGCGCCGGTCGGAACATGATCCCCTTCGGTGATCTCGGAAATGACGCCCTGTTCGATTGTCACCGAACCGGTTACTACCCGATCGGGCATCACAAGCTGGGCATTCGCAAGGCACAGATTATCTGACATATCGCTGTCACAAGCCTTTGCCAAAGAGGGCGCGGGAAAAGGGGAATTCATGTCATACTCTCGATTTGCAATCTACTATGTGCCGCCCGAAGGACCATTGGAACAGTTCGGCGCGCGCTGGCTGGGATGGGATGTCGTGCAGGGCTGCGAGGTGCCTCAGCCCGATCTGCCCGATTTGCATGACGTTACGATGACACCGCGCAAATACGGCTTTCACGGAACGCTGAAACCACCCTTTCAACTGGCCGGAGGTTATTCGCTTGAAGCCCTGAAAGCGGCGGCGTCTGAGATGGCCGCTGGCCTGGCGCCTTCGAGCTGTGAAGGGCTGAGTCTGACGAGGCTGGGCCGGTTTCTCGCTTTGACCCCACAGGGCGATGTGAGCGGCTTGCAAAGAATTGCTGCGGCCTGTGTACGTGAGCTTGACCCGTTTCGCGCCCCAACCAATGAGGCTGAAATTGAGCGGCGGCGCGGTGCAAGGCTGAGCCCACGTCAAGACGCACTGTTGATCGAGTGGGGTTATCCCTATGTGATGGACGAGTTTCGGTTTCACATGACGCTGACGGGTCGGCTGCCGAATGGTGATATTCCTGTATGGGCCGAGGCGCTGCGCCGCCATTTGCCAGCCTTGCCCGAGCCCTTCGTCATCGACCAAATTGCCTTGTGCGGCGAGCGCATTGATGGGCGTTTCGAGCTTATTCATCGGTACGCGCTCGCTGGTTGAAGGACCCCTGCGGCGCGCGCAACCGTCTCGGCCAGTGGGCCATCGTTGGAGATGGTGATAACGTCCAACCCATCGGGCAAGGGTTTTTCTGCCTGAGCAAGCCGATTTGCAATCTCACTATCGCTTTCTCGGCCGCGAGTCGCCAAACGCCGAGCAAGAGTTTCCGGCTTCGCGGTGATATTCAGGACAATGAAGCGCGGGAATTTTTCTGCGGCCTCGAGCAGAGCTTTACGGGAGAAATTTGCCAGACAATCTGCGCCATCACTCAGCCGATCTTTGACGGCAACCGGTATCCCGTAGCAAAGCCCATGAGCAACCCAATGCACCGCAAAGGCACCATTCACCGCCATTTCTTCAAATTCGGCGAGTTCGACGGCGTCATAGTCTTCCCCGCCCAACTCTGGTGCACGGGTGATGACGCGGCGCACCAAATGCAAATCGGGCAACAAGTCACAAAGCCCTAGCATCACACTGTCTTTGCCAGCCCCCGACGGGCCAACCACAGCGATGAGGCGACCCCGGGTCATGCCGCGACCTCGGGTGAAAACTGACTGGCGTCGATTTCGCGATCACAAACGCGCGCCCTAGCCGCTTCGTCATGGAAAATGCCGATGATTGCAGTACCACGCGCCTTTGCCTCTTCGATGAGCCTTAGAACAACCTCGCGATTGGCCGCATCCAGACTGGCAGTCGGCTCATCCAACAGCATCGCGGGATAGGAATGGGCGAACCCGCGTGCGATGTTGACACGCTGCTGTTCACCACCCGAGAAGGTAGTCGGTGAAAGGGTCCAGAGCCGCTCGGGAATGTTCAGTTGCCGCAACAGAGCTTCAGCCCGCGCCTTCGCGTCAGCAGCGGAAATGCCCACAGCCCGCAAGGGCTCGGCCACGACATCG
This sequence comes from Ruegeria sp. H9, assembly GCF_056532915.1. Taxonomy (NCBI): domain Bacteria; kingdom Pseudomonadati; phylum Pseudomonadota; class Alphaproteobacteria; order Rhodobacterales; family Roseobacteraceae; genus Ruegeria; species Ruegeria sp. H9. The sequence continues at coordinate 279,373 of NZ_JBQFNX010000001.1, forward strand.
ACGGTAGGCACGCGCGGAACCACGCGGAGAAACTGGCTGACATAACCCAGAACCTCGCGGCGCAGGGCGATAACTGTCCGAGGCTCTGCCTGTACGATATCCACATCACCGATGCGAATTTCTCCGCTTCGGGCCAGATAGTTGCCATAGATCATACGCATGAGGGTGGACTTGCCCGCTCCAGACGCGCCCGTCAGCGCTACGCATTCGCCCGGAGAGACCGAGAAGGATACATCGCTCAGCACCTCGATCACGGCCGCACCTTGATTATGGAGAGTGAAAGTCTTTGAGACGTTGTTAAGCTCAATCATTGCTCACACCTGCAAAACGGAACTGACAAGAAGTTGGCTATAAGCGTGTTGCGGGTCATCAAGCACTTGATCGGTCAGGCCTGCCTCGACCACGCGGCCCGATTTCATCACCATCAACCGATCTGCCAGCAGGCGCACCACGGCCAGATCATGCGTGACGATGATCGCCGACAAGCCCATGTCGCGAACTAACCCACGCAACAAGTCGAGCAACCGCGCCTGAACGGACACGTCCAGACCGCCCGTTGGCTCATCCATGAACACCAGCCGAGGACCGGTCACGAGGTTTCGTGCAATCTGCAGGCGCTGCTGCATCCCACCCGAAAATGTCGTCGGGCGATCATCCACACGGGAGGCATCGATCTCCACTCGTTGAAGCCAATCCGTGGCCTTGTCACGTATGTCGCCATAGTGACGCTCTCCAACGGCCATCAGCCGTTCACCTACATTCCCACCGGCGCTGACGCCCATGCGTAACCCGTCGCGTGCATGTTGGTGGACAAATGCCCAATCGGTACGGCTCAGCATCCGGCGCTCGGGCTCGGACATCGTTACCGTGTCCTGCGGACCTTTTGCGCGGGTGTCGAACACAACCTCTCCGGCATCCGGGGTCAGATGCCCGGCCATGCAATTCAGCAGTGTCGACTTACCTGACCCGCTTTCGCCAACGATCCCCATGACCTCGCCGGGATAGAGGTCGAATGACACATCGGCACAGCCGATATTTGGGCCATAGCGCTTTGTGATGTCCCGAACAGACAGCAAAGGTGTCATGCGGCGTCCTTTCCTTTGTGACCCGCCGCCTGGCGCGCCTCGCAATAGTCGGTATCCGAGCAGACGAACATCCGCCCACCCGCGTCATCGATGATTACCTCGTCCAGATAGCTGTCCTCTGCACCGCACAAGCCGCAGGCTTGGTCGGCCTTGGACGCCTCAAACGGATGATCCTCAAAATCCAGTGAGACAACCTGCGTGTAGGGTGGCAGCGCGTAGATCCGTTGTTCACGCCCAGCTCCGAACAGCTGGATCGCAGCCATATCACCAAGCTTTGGGTTATCGAATTTCGGGATTGGCGACGGGTCCATTACATAGCGGCCTTCGACCTTCACCGGGTAAGCATACGACGTCGCGATATGCCCGTGACGACTGATATCTTCGTACAGCTTCACATGCATCAGCCCGTATTCCTCAAGGCTGTGCATCTTGCGGGTTTCGCTCTCTCGCGGTTCCAGAAAGCGCAACGGCTCAGGGATAGGCACCTGATAGACAAGAATCTGACCTTCTTGCAGCGGCTCCTCGGGAATCCGGTGGCGAGTCTGAATCACGGAGGCGTCGCTTGTCGTTGTGGTTGTTTCAACCCCTGCAGTGCGTTCAAAGAAGGTGCGGATCGAGACCGCGTTTGTGGTATCGTCCGAGCCCTGATCGATCACCTTGAACGTGTCATCCGGGGTCAACACAGCGGCCGAGACCTGCACACCGCCCGTACCCCAGCCATACGGCATAGGCATTTCGCGCGAGGCAAACGGCACCTGATAGCCCGGGATCGCCAGACTTTTCAGAATTGCACGGCGGATCATCCGCTTGGTCTGCTCGTCCAGATAAGCAAAGTTATAGGCGTTCATTCCGCAGCCTCCTGCACCTGATCCGCGCCAGCCTCGCGGCGTAGTTTGCGCACCAGTTCCAGTTCAGACTGGAAGTCGACGTAATGCGGCAGCTTGATATGCTCTAGAAACCCCGTCGCCTGTATGTTGTCCGCGTGATAGAGGACAAACTCGGCATCCTGAGCAGGTGCGCCAACATTATCCTCACCCAGTTCTTCCCACCGCAGCGCACGGTCGACCAAAGCCATCGAGATCGCCTTGCGTTCCGTCTGACCAAACACAAGCCCATAACCTCGGGTGAATTGCGGCGGCTCGGTTTTGGAGCCCTTGAACTGGTTAACCGTTTCACATTCGGTCAGAACGACCTCACCGATTTCGATGGCAAAGCCGAGTTCAGGGATCTCCATTTCAACCGGCACGGACCCGATCCGAAGCTCTCCAACAAAGGCGTGATTGCGCGCGTATCCGCGCTGTGTGGAATACGCCAGACCGAGGGTGAAACCTTCATCCGCGCGGGTCAGCGCCTGAAGGCGCAGGGCGCGATCGGCGGGCATCTCAAGCGGCTCGCGGGTCAGATCAGGTGGCGGCGTATCGTCATTCGGCGTTTCCTCGATCAGGCCTTCGCGATTGAGGAAATCAGTGACATGCGGCACATCGCCCAGTTCAGCTTCGCGCGCTGGGGCTTTGGGCACCTCACCATCAGCAGCCAGTTTGAAATCCAGTAAGCGATGAGTGTAGTCGAAGGTCGGCCCAAGCACCTGCCCGCCCGGCAAATCCTTGAAGGTTGCCGAAATGCGCCGGTCGCAAGCCATTGCCCCGGTATCAACAGGCTCGGATGCGCCAAAGCGTGGCAACGTCGTGCGATAGGCGCGGATCAGGAAGATCGCCTCGATCAGATCGCCGCGCGCCTGCTTGATCGCAAGCGCGGCCAGATCCGGATCGAACAACGAGCCTTCGGCCATGACACGATTGACCGCCAGGCTCAGCTGTTCGCGGATTTGCGCGATGCTCAGTTCCGCCACATCGGTATCACCACGGCGTTCTTCGGCAAGCCAAGTGTGGGCATTTTCAATCGCACGCTCGCCACCTTTTACTGCGACATACATCAGGACACCTCGGTCGTTCTTGGCAAAGCCGCTAGGCGGTTGCCATTCGTGAAGATGAAGTCGAGCCCCAGTGGATATAGCGTCTGATTATGCTGAAACGCCTCAAGCTCGGGCAATGAAAGCGCGGCTTTATCCTTGATTCCCGGACCTGTCAGAGTCGCCCCTGAAGCGATGAGTTCGGGGCATTCCATGATCAACGTGGCAGAACGATCCGGATATTCAGACGTCCCGATCGGGTATGCGTTCAATGGTCCCAGATCCGACCACGCACCAATGGCAAACATACAATGCGACGGGCCGGTCAGCGGTGCGCCGGTGTGGAATGCAAGCCAGCTGCGTACGGCGTCGCAATCTAGCGCACCTGCCAGATAAACGGGCGTCTCAGTGTCGCAAAGCGTCAACAACACCGCACCTGCTGCTGGTGACATTGGGGCCGGAGGAACTGCGCCAGAAATCTCTTGCACGGTACCGGGACGCGCCATTGCTTCCATCACGCTGCGAAAGGCGTGGGCAGATTGGATCGCGGGATCCTTGAAACCGCCGATCAGGGCTTCTGACTGCATCAATCCTCTCCTCGTACCATGGTGAAGAAATCAACCTTAGTGGCTGCGGCTTTGGCGGCACGCGCGGCCTTTGCATTGGTCAGCTCATCTCGCAAAGGGGTCAGCACTTTTGTGCGCAACAGATCAGACACATCTGTCTGCATCAGTGCATCAACCAGCGCGGCGACTTCGGCATCTTCTTTCCGACGGCCTTGTATATAGGCATGTCCGACTTCGCCCGCTCCCAGAGTCAGCGCACAGCGTGTTACCGTCATTTCGCCCAGATTGAACGGCGCACCAGTCCCACCTGCGCGAGCCCGAACCATGGTGCTGCCAATCTCAGGAGCACGCAGCCATGTGAAGCCGGGGCGAGGCATCGCTGCATCCAACAGGGCGGCCACGCGTCCCTCCGGCGCTTTGGCCAGCAGGCTCATCCAAGCCTTCCGGTCCGCGTTTTCATCAAAAGTGTCTTTCATCTCGACAACTTTTCCATTTACTATACAACTATACACATCTTATCATATTTGCCGCCGTCAGACAGAGGAATTTTGTGAAACTTGCGTGACACTCCCACCAAAACCCCGATCTGGAAGGCCATCGCCGACGCACTTCGCAGCGATATGGCCGAAGGGCGCTATGGCCCGGGTGATAAGCTGCCAACCGAAGCGGCACTGGCAGAGCGGTTCGGTGTGAACCGCCATACGGTGCGTCACGGCATCTCGGCCCTTGTGGATGAGGGCCTAATCCGAACGCGCCGGGGCGCGGGCGCTTTTGTGGCGGCCACGCCCACCGATTACCCCATCGGGTCGCGGGTGCGATTCCATGAAAACCTCATCGCTGCTGGTCGCAGACCAGAAAAGAGGGTGCTTCATGTTGAAGAACGGGCAGCGACCGAGGGCGAGGCCACCGCGCTGACTGTTTCACCCGGTGATCAGATCTGTGCGTATCACGGCCTCTCATTGGCGGACGGGCACCCGATTGCCGTGTTCGAAAGCATGTTTCCTCTTGATCGACTGCCAGGCATCTGCGCAGCGCTACAAGACACCAGCAGCGTTACCGAGGCGTTAAACAGGTCGGGTGTCACTGACTATACTCGGGCCTCAACCCGTCTGACGGCCACGCGCGCCACGGCCACTCAAGCTCTGCATCTGCAGGTTTCGGAAGGTGATCCGCTGCTTAGATCATCCGGAGTGAATGTTGACGAACAGGGACAACCGGTTGAATTTGGCCGAACCTGGTTTGTTGGAGATCGGGTGACACTGACCCTTGAGAGTTAAGGCTCGTATTTCTCCAGAAACGCTTCCGCCGTCAGAGCACGGAAATCGTCGAGCGCCAACCGCAACTTGTCATGAGACCAATTCCACCAGGCCAAAGCGATCAACCGATCGGCGATGTGTCGTGGCTGACGCAGTCGCAAGGGTCTTGCAGGAGTACCGGCAACAATTGTGTAGGGGTCTACAACCTTCGTCACCAAGGCACCCGCAGCCACAACAGCCCCGTCACCCAGTGTGACCTCGGGCTTTATCATCGCGCCTGCGCCAATCCATGTATCGTTCCCGATATGGACAATTCGGGATTTGCGGTGACTGAAAAACACCTCGTCCCGATCCGCATCGTCCCAATAATCGTTCGAGCGATACAGGAAATGGTGACAGGACGCCGTGTGCAGCGGGTGATCAGTCGCGCCGATCCGCGAAAACGCGGCGATGTTGGCGAACTTACCGACCTTCGCGTTGGCGATGTCGGCATAACGATCGCAATAGCTGTAGTCGCCCATTTTTGTATGTACGACGCGGCTGCCCTTGCCGATTTCAACATAGGCCCCGAACGTGCTTTCGGTAATCTCACATTCGGGGTGAATGCAGGGCTGTTCCGCTGAAAGCCGCGCCATCAGTCTTTCCGCCCGATCAGCTTACCGCGCAACCAGCCCGAGGCCCAATCCATGAACATCACCATGATGATGATCAGGACAATGTAATAGGCGACCTCTTCCCAATCTTTCTGCGTCTGGATGGCTTGCGTCAACATCAGTCCGATGCCGCCACCGGTGATCGCACCGATGATCGTCGCTGAACGTGTATTGGATTCGAGGAAATATAGAATCTGGGCCAGCAGCACGGGAACAACCTGCGGGATCACCCCGAACCGGTATCGCTGCAGTGGTTTGGTCCCGGTCGAGGACACCCCCTCGATCTGTTTCTGATCAACGTTTTCCAACGCCTCCGAGAAGATCTTGCCAAACGTGCCCGTGTCGGTAATCAGAATCGCCAACGCGCCGGTCAATGGTCCGGGGCCAAAGGCCCGAGCCAGAACCACAGTCCAGATCAATGCGTCCACACCGCGCACAAAGTCGAAAAGACGGCGCGTTGCGGCGCGAAGCAACATGATCGGCGAAAACCGTTTGGCGGCGAGAAAGGCCAATGGCAGCGCGATCATAGCGGCACCCATCGTACCCAGAAATGCCATCAGGATCGTTTCTCCGATGGCCCAGGCCACATCCTTATGCCGCCACATCGCGTTGTTCCACCAGTCAGAGACTGCGCCTGCGATATTCGAACGGCTTGGATCGATCTGCGCGCCAAACAGGATTTCACCAAGCCCATGGCCGTGGTAGGGACTGTCAAGCGTGAACCAGAACAACTCCCAACCCGGGAAATAGTTGAACACTTCAGTCCGAGCGCCCGTCATGGTGATCCGGCCCTCAGGCGTTGTGACGCCAACACGCCGTTCAGATGCGGAAATCCAGTCGGGCAGTTCAGAGGGCAGATTTGTCGTCAGGCGGCGTCCCTTGGCCTGCACTTCGATCAGCTGGAAGTCGGGTATTTCAATCTCGGTCCGGTTGTCAGGCAGGAACCGCACGATATGATTGCGGCCCAGATCGATCGTCGTCACCTCTTCACCCGATACCCAGTCGGGACGTTTACCCACGGGATAAGTGCCCTTACGCTCGCCCTCAACCGCATAGGTCACCTCACCGCTCCGATTATTGCGTGTGACATGCACTTTGTGTGACCAGCTATCAGAAGCCAGTGTAACGGCGTTGTCCAGATTGGCACGTTGCGCAAGGCCCGGCAGGTCGAAGGCGAAGAAGATGTAGGTGAGATAAACGAGGATCACGACGGGGATGCTAAAGCCGATCAATCGTTTACGCTGAAATAGCTTTTCGGCGTCAAGCTTGGCCTCGTCCAGCCCGAAGTTCCAATCAATTGTGGTCATTGGCCCTGCCCTTCGGTCAGACGGTTGCGGTAGCGGCTGGACACCTGATCGAAGAATACGATGGTGCTGAATAGCAGGATGAAAATCGCGCCGGCCTCGTCAAAACGACCCGGACCCCAAGCCATGGCATTGCGCAGTTCGTAACCCAACCCTCCCGCGCCGACGAAGCCCAGGATGGCAGAAGCGCGAATATTGATCTCAAATCGCAGCAACGTGTAGCTGATATAGTTTGGCGCGACCTGTGGCAGGATACCCAGCATCATCTGTTTCGACCAAGTCGCCCCGGTCGAAGCCAACCCCTCAACCGGTTTCAGGTCAGCGTTTTCGGATACTTCCGAGAACATTTTACCAAGCGCCCCTGCGGTGTGGATTGAGATAGCGATCATCGCCGGCACCGGACCGCCCCCAAGGACGAAGATCAGCACAAGCGCGATAACGATTTCCGGCACTGCGCGCATAACATCCGAGATACGCCGGAAGACCGGGATTAAACCCGGCCATTTCGCCAGCCCGCGTGTGCCAAGAAGCGACAGGATCAGACCACCGATGGCCCCGATCAACGTGGAAACTGCGGCAATGTTCACCGTCTCAACCAGTGCAGGGAAGTACTTCACGATCAGGCCAGGCAGATCGGCCCGCTTTTCCCAAGCTTCAGACAGCACATCCGCCGGGTAATCACCGATCTGATACAATCCGTCCCAGAACCCACCCGCGTTTCGGGAATCCGCAATGTTGAAACCTGATACCATCAGGACCACAAAGATCAGCAGCGTCAGCCCGCCATAAAGCCTGCGCTTGTGAACTTGTGCCATATAGCTGGATTGAATGGTCTCAACGCCGCCTGGCGCCGCACCGATTGATAAATCTGCCATCCCGAGCCCCGAATGAATAAAGACCGGCAACCCCAATGGGTTGCCGGAAACGTCATGTGCGCGCGTTAGCCACCGATTTTGGCTTTGCGGGCCTCAACAATCGAGATGTAGGTGTCATGCGATACCGGCTGGAAACCCAGCGTTTCGCCTGCCGCCACACCATATGCGCAATCGGGGTCACGCTCGTGCAGGCCATCGACAAGATCTGTCATGGTCGCGCGGACATCGGCAGGCAACGCCTTGCGCAGAACCACAGGGCCTTCGGGGATAACGTTCGATTTCCAGATTTGGACCATGTCGTTCATGTCGACAAGACCTGCGTCAACCGCTTTGCGCAGGGCACCAGAATTGTATCCATCTTCCCAGTTGCCCTGACCATCGGCCCAGGTCACACCACCATCAATGTCGCCATTATTCACAGCGACGATCGTCTGCTCGTGGCCACCAGTGAATTTGACCTCACCGAAATACTCACCCGACTCCATGGTGACACCTTCTTTGTATTGGGGGATTTCGATCGATGGGATCAGATAACCTGAGGTCGAGTTCGGATCACCAAACCCAAACACTTTGCCTTTCATGTCGTCCAGTGAGGTGACGCCACTATCCTTGCGGGCGAACCCAATCGAGTGATACCCGATTGAACCATCCACATTGACCTTGATCAGAACGGGCTCAACTGCTTCGGGGTCTTGCAGATAGGTGGCTGCGTAAGAAGAGGCACCCAGCCAAGCCATGTCGAGTGTCCCGCCCAACAGGCCCTGAATCACACCGTTGTAGTCCGCCGGGGCGAATAGCTTGGTCTCAACGCCTAACGCCTCAGAGGTATAGTCTGCGAGACACTGGTACGAGTTCATGCGGTCCTGGGCATTTTCACCACCAAGGATGCCAATGCGAAACTCGGTGATTTCTTCGGCAAGAGCAGCAGTGCTCAAAACGGTCGTGGCGGCAAACGCCAGTGCGAGGGTCTTTTTCATCGTTTTCTCCGTTCGGTTAGATGAAGGTGGCCCGCGACGGACGCGGGGGGAAACTGGCTCAGACGTAGGCTTCCGCTTCGCGGACCTCGGGCCTGTCCAGTGTTTCGATCTCGGTCGAGGTTGCGGCCTCGGAAAAGTCTGCGCCTGCACCGTAGATGTCGCGCGCTACGCCCGTGGTCAGCTGCGCAGGGGTGCCGTCGAACACAATCCGACCATCACGCATTCCGATGACCCGGTCGCAGTAGCGACGCGCGGTATCCAATGTGTGCAGATTCGCAATGACCATACGGCCGTCTTCTTCGTGAATGGCCCGCAGCGACTGCATCACAACCTGTGCATTCATTGGGTCCAGCGAGGCGATCGGCTCATCCGCCAGAATGATCTTCGGGTCCTGCATCAGCGCGCGGGCGATGGCGACGCGTTGCTGCTGGCCGCCTGATAAGGCTTCGGCTCGCTTGGGTGCTTGCTCGGCAATGCCTAGCCGATCCAGAATTTCAATCGCCTTATGAATATCCGACCGCGGGTACAGGTTGAACATCGTCGAAAAGGTCGATTGCCTGTTCAGCGTGCCATGCAAAACGTTCGAGACGACATCCATGCGCGGTACAAGATTGAACTGCTGGAAGATCATCGCACAGCGCGATTGCCATTCGCGTTTGGCAGCGCCGCGAAGCGCAGAGATCTCTTCGCCTTCAAAAGTAATTGTGCCGGTCGTTGCATCGCTCAGACGGTTGACCATGCGCAAAAGCGTGGATTTTCCAGCCCCGGAGCTGCCTATAATCCCGATCATGGTTGGCTTGTCGACGACTATATTCGCCGAATCCACGGCCCGTTTGTCACCAAACTTTTTGGTCAGCTTTTCAATTCTCAGCATATCGCCCCCATCGTTGCGAGGCGGATAGAACGTCAAAACAAAAGCTTCGTGACGCTTTTGAATCGTTTCGTTTACATCTACGCGAAAGATTTGTGACAGGCGCGATGATTGCCTGGTTCTGCAGCGAGTGTCGTATCTCGCAGGGCTCCACTCGAGTTTTATCCACAGGGCGTCACAGAACTGTTACGCTTGAGCGCAGAAAGAACTAACCTTCACCTATGACCCGTCTTCATGCCAGCCTTCTTCTTCTATGCCTTGCGGTGCCTTCTACTGCGCAGTCTAAAATGGCGGATGTCAGCTGTGATGACAGCGCGCGGATGGCACAGACACTGAAACAGGTTCTGGGGGCCGAACGTCAGGGCATGGGTTTGCGCGATCCCGAAACGATGCTGGAGGTTTGGGTCAAACGTACAAGCGGAGACTGGATGATCGTTCAGAACTACGCCAACGGTACTTCATGCATCGTCGCGATGGGGGACCATTAGCAAGGTGAGGTGCCAGACCCGGCTTAGGCAGGTGTCAGCAGACCGCGCGAACTGCAGACGCGCAATCTCGCTGATTGTGTTGTTCCTTCTGAAGATCTCGCGAAGGGATCAGGTCAGTCCAGCAGCCCACGTTCGGTCAGGACTTTGCGAGCGACACGGAAGCATTCAAGAGACTGCGGGACGCCACAATAAATGCCGATCACATGAATGATTGATCGGATTTCCTCTTTGGTGACACCATTGTTCAACGCGCCGTTACAGTGGATTTCCCATTCATGCATCTTGCCGAGTGCCCCAATCATAGCGAGGTTCATCATCGAACGGGTCTTGTGATCGATCGTGTCATCCCCCCAGCCGAAGCCCCAGCACCAAGCAGTCATGTTCTCTTGGAATGAGCGGGTAAAATCATCCGCCGCTGCCAGGTTCTTCTCAACATACTCGGCGCCCAGCGTCGACTTGCGCTGCTTCAGGCCATGTTCAAACAGGTTGTCGTCCATCATTCTCTCCTCAGGTGAAACGACCGATCTGCAACTTAGTCGGTCCTGGCTCGATATTCCGCTAAAGCCGCCGCCCCTGTCTTACAACCAAGCCCACCACCGAAGGCAAGGGGCTCGATCGCGTCGTTCTGGTCGGGTATGCCCTTTGGCACAGCGTTGGCTTCGGTGATGTCTTATCTGGCCCATCCACAGCACGTAACGTTATTCAATCGCCTCGCGCATCCATTGTTGAAGCTTCGCAACGGAATGCTCACTCATGACGCCACAGGCCGGATCAAGCACCAGCGGTCCCGGTTTGTACCCTTTGGATTTCAGGCCGCGGTGAACGGATTCCACTAACCGAATATCCTCGGCCACAGTCGTTTCGCGATCCTGAGTGGCAAGGCCACGGATCACGTCGCTTTCATGACCGCCTTCTGTGTACCACCCGCGCCAGACGGTACAGCTGTCCACTGTATTTGCCCGCCAATGATAGGTGTTCAGAACATTTCCTGGATAGCATTGGAACGAGAACATCGGCCACAGGAACCAGCTTTGATAGTCGCCCGCGTGCTTGTTGCTTTCCAGATCAATCGGATAGGTCATCTTTTCGAGGCTTTGGCACTCGGTCGTGTGACGCAGCACGTAACCTCCCGACACATCGGGCTGAATGTCATAGGTTTCCGGTTTGATCACGCCTTCTGCAAAGGTCGGGTGATTAGTTGGGCAGTGATAGCATTCCGAGTAATTCTCGATCGAAACCTTCCAATTGCAGTTCTCGGGAATTTCCACCCACTCTAAGGGGGCCAGAGCGTTAGTGTTCGGCACGAACTCAGACAACTCGTCCCGGACACCGGGATACCATTCGTCCATCGTTGCCGCGTTATCGTCCAAATTGACAAAGATGAACCCAAGGAAGTCTTCGGTCCGTACTTCGGTCAGACAAATTTTCGCGCGATCAAAACCGGGAACTTTCTTGATGTTCGGTCCAGACCGCAGGCCGCCGGTAAGCTCATAGGTCCACTGATGATAGGGACAGACCACTACACGGGTATTTCCGGTTCCGGTCACCATTTCATGCGCACGATGCTGGCACACGTTGTAGAAAGTCCTGACAAGATTGTCGCGTCCGCGAATGGCAAAAAGGTTCTGACCTGCGATTTCGAACGCAAAGTAATCGCCTACATTTGGGATATCTGCCGCATGACCTGCGTATTGCCAAGTTCTGCACAACAGGCCGTTCATCTCTTTGTCGAATATGTCAGGATCCGTATAGTACCGGGCCTCGAGCGAGTGGGTTGGCAGGACAGTCATATTTTTTCTCCTGATACAAACCGAGCTGGTGTTTCAGTCAAAAAGATCGCGTCAGGATTCGTAACATCCGTACGCGTCACAATACCACTTGAAACATCTGTACCGCACATTGCTTACCTCGGTATGTACATTTGTGCCATTTTTAATTGACAGTGGTACATATGTAGCAATAGGAAGTCCACAGAATTCCATGTCTCGGAAACAGGAAGTTGCGATGTCTAAAAAGGAACTGCCTGCACGCGCAAATGTCGTCATTGTCGGCGGTGGCGTCATGGGTTGCGGACTGGCCTATCACCTGGGCCATGAAGGTTGGGGCGAAGACACGGTACTGTTAGAAAAGGCCGAGTTGACTTCGGGCTCCACCTGGCATGCCGCTGGTCAGATCACTCACTCCACCAGTTCCCACGGGCTGGGCAAGATGGTCGACTATAACATTGGCCTCTATTCCAAGACACTTGAGGAAGAAACTGGTCAGGCGGTCACGTGGCACGGCTGCGGTTCATTCCGTCTGGCCTATACCGAGGATGAGATGGACTGGCTTCGCCACACATTATCAGTTGGCCGAGCGCTGGGGTTCAATATCGAGTTGGTAGGGCCTGACTTCATAGCTGACAAACACCCCTACTATAACCTCGACGGTGTCATTGGTGCGCTTTATACGCCAGATGACGGTCACGTTGATCCTTCGAACGTGACTATGGCGATGGCAGCTGGGGCCCGTCAGAAAGGTGTGAAGATTTTCCGCCACTGTCGCGCGACCAACATCACCCAGAACGATGCAGGTGAATGGGTGGTGGAAACCGAACAAGGCACCATCACCTGCGAACACGTCGTTAATGCAGGCGGCACCTATGCCCGTCAGATGGGCGAATGGTCGAACCTGCAATTACCCATGACCTCGATGACCCATCATTATTTTGTCACTGAAGATGTGCCTGAATTCAGAGACCTGAAGACCGAGCTGCCGGTGATCCGCGATGACAAGATGGTTTCGGGCTATATCCGCATGGAACAGAAGAAAGGCCTGATCGGGATCTACGAAAAAGAGAACTCAAACTCTGTCTGGCATGATGAATGCCCTTGGGAGTACGAAAACTGGCTGTTCGACGCGGATTATGACCGTGTCATGCCATGGCTGGAAAACTCATTGGAACGGATGCCGATCTTTTCTGAACTGGGCATCACCCGCGAAGTCCATGGAGCAATCAGCCATCCGCCAGATGGCAACCCAATGGTCGGCCCCGCACCGGGCGTAAAGAATTACTGGTGCTGCTGTGGCACGCAGATCGGCATCGGTTGGGGGCCTGGTCTGACCCGTGAACTGGCCAAATGGATGGTACACGGTGCTGCTGATATCAATATGCGTGACTATGATCCGCGCCGCTTTGGCAGCTATGCCAAGAAAGACTGGCAGGTCATCAAGGCGCATGAGGATTACAAGCTGCGGCACGAGATCCCCTTTCCGCATTTCAATCGTCTTGAAGGGCGTCCGATCAAACCCTCGCCGCTTTATGAAATCCTCAAGGAAAAGGGCGCGGTCTATGAAGAGGTTTTTGGCCACGAGCGCCCGCGATGGTTCGCGCGCAATGGTGTTGAACAGCGTGACCACTATTCGTTCCGCCGCAACGAAGTCTTCGACATGGTTGCGCTGGAATGCCAAGCCGTGCGTGAGCGTGTTGGTATCATGGACGTGACCGCGTTCACCAAAGTCGAAGTTTCAGGCCCCGATGCCTATGCCTATCTTGACCGTCTGACGGCCAACAAGATGCCACAGAAAGATGGCTCGATCACCTTGACCCACTTTCTGAACCGCCGGGGCCGTATCGAGCTTGAGACGACCATCGTTCGCATGGCGGAAGACCGCTATTATCTGGTCTGCGCGGCGTTCTTTGAACAGCGCCTTGTCGATCACTTGAACCAGAACCTCACGGGAGAGACAGTCTTTGTCAAAACGCTCTCCGAAGATTGGTCGGCTTTGTCCCTGAACGGGCCAAATTCCCGCGAGGTGCTGGCCAGATGCACCGACGCGGACCTGTCCAACGCCGGGTTCCGCTGGCTGTCGGCTCAGGAAATCACCATCGCGGGGCACAAGGTCTGGGCCTTTCGCATGTCCTATGCGGGCGAGTTGGGTTGGGAATTCCACATGCCGGATGAAGCCTGCGTTGACGTCTACAACGCACTGTGGGCTGCCGGCGAGGAATTTGGCATCGAAAACTACGGCTCGTTTGCGATGAACAGCCTGCGCATGGAAAAAGCATTCCCCGGTGCTGGAGAACTGACCAACGAGGTCACGCTGCCAGAGGCCAATGTCAGCCGGTTCTTCAAGCTGGACAAAGAGTATCTGGGTGTCGAAGCAACGCGCGCCAGCGCCGCTCAGTCTGAGGCGGGCGAGATGCCTTGGATTTGCGCCTATTTGGAGATCGAACCGGATGGGGTCGAAGATGGTCATGGGGGCGAGGCTATTCGGATCAACGGCGAGGTTGTCGGTGCAACAGCCTCGGTCGCCTATGGCCACAGCGTCGGCAAAATCCTCGCCTTTGCTTACGTCAAGCCACACGTGAATGTTCCGGGCACAGAGATCGAAGTAGTTATCGCTGGTGTACCCCGCAAAGGGCGTGTCCTCGGCGAAGCAGCCTATGATCCGAAATCTGAGCGCCCACGTACGGATGCGGTTCGTGAATTGGCGTGATCTGAATGTCAGTGCGCCGGGGATTGCTCCTCAGCGCATGGCGGCCATCGCAGGAGACCTGTGGTGAAACCATGAAGATTACGCGCATCCGAGTTTTCAAGACCCCCCTGCCATATATCGGCGGCTCATACGGCTGGGGGGCGGGCAACGCGATCACAACGTCGATGTCTTCGGTAGTGGTGATCGACACGGATGGAGGGCTGCAGGGCTGCGGCGAGTTTGCCCCTTGCGGCGAGAACTACATGATCGCCCATTCCGAAGGGGTCGAGGCCTTTGCCCGCCTTGCCGCCCCGCATTTGCTGGGTGAGGACCCCCGCCAGCTGTCCAAGATCGAACGGTTGATGGATGGCACGGTCCAAGGTCACGGCTACGCCAAAGCGCCCTTTGATGCAGCGTGTTGGGATATTCTGGGACGGTCCACCGGACAACCTGTTTGGATGCTGATGGGCGGCAAACTCACCGATGGTGCGCCGATGTACCGGGTTGTGCCGCAAAGGCCTGTCTTGGAAGAAGCCATCGCCGAGATGGAGCAGCACCGCGCAGCGGGATACCGGCAGTTCCAGATCAAGGTAGGTGGCGACTGGGTGACCGATATCGACCGTATCCGCGAAGGAGTGCCCCTGCTGAAACCCGGTGAAAAGGCGATGGCAGACGCCAATCAGGGTTGGCGCGTTGACAACGCCATCCGTGTGGCCCGGGCAACCCGAGATCTGGACTTTATCCTTGAACAACCCTGCCACAGCTATGACGAATGCCAGCAGGTGCGCCGCGTAGCCGAGCAACCGATGAAGCTGGATGAATGTGTGACCGGGATCGACATGGCCCGGCGTATTGTAAACGATCGGGGTGCCGAAATTTGCTGTCTGAAGATTTCAAACCTTGGTGGGCTGTCCAAAGCCCGCCGGGTGCGTGATTTCCTGATTGATCACGGTATTCCGGTTGTCTCCGAGGACACATGGGGCGGGCAGATCACCACCGCTGCGGTCGGCCATTTTGCGGCCTCAACACCCCAAGAGATGCTGATCAATTCAACCGATCTGATGAACTACAACACCCGTAACACCGGGATTGGCGGCCCCACAGTAAGGGACGGTAAACTCTATGCCACAGATACTCCGGGGCTTGGGGTGACGCCGGACTTTGACAGCCTTGGCCCACCTGTCGCAACCTACGAATCCTGCGCCTGATGGAAACCGCCTGATGAAGATAACCCGCATCACCGCCTGGGAAGTCCCGCTGACCTCGCATGACACCTATTACATGGCCGAGGGCAAGACCTGCGATACGACGGTTTCAGTGGTCGTCCGCCTGGATACCGGCACCGGCGCATCGGGCTGGGGAGAGGTTTGTCCGATCCCGCATTATTTACCCGCCTATGCCAAGGGCGTGGTTCCAGCGCTTGAAGAGATGGCACCCGTTCTCATCGGCGCTAACCCGGTTGGTCCCGAAGCGCTGATGGAGCGCCTTAATAAGCATCTGATCGGGCATGGCTACGCCAAGTCAGCCATTGATACAGCGCTTTGGGATCTGACCGCACAGGCAGCGGGACTACCGCTATATGCTTTGCTCGGTGGGCGCGCCGTTGCCGATATGCCGCTGTATCATTCAATCACCTGTATCGCACCGGAAGAAATGGCGCGCATGGCGCGCAATGCCTTTGATCAGGGCATGCGACAGTTTCAGGTGAAGCTGGGTGCAGATAACAACTGGGAAGCCGACGTTGCTCGTTTGATTCAAGTGCGCGAGGCTGTTGGTGATGGCCCGTTGGTTTATGGAGACTGGAATTGCGGGTCAGATACGCTGACCGCCACACGAGTTGGCCGCGCTGTCTCGCATCTGGACATAATGCTGGAACAACCTTGCGCCACGATCGAGGAATGCGCCCATGTCCGCGCCGCGACTGGTCTGCCGATGAAGCTGGACGAAAGCGCCTGTGACATTCATTCGGTTCTGGCAGGACACCGCGCTGGCTGCATGGATGCTGCTGCGCTGAAACTGTCGAAGATGGGCGGCCTTTCGGCAATGCGCCAAATCCGCGATCTCTGCCTTTCACTAGGCACGCAGATGTGCATCGAGGATACTTGGGGCAGCGATGTTACGACGGCCGCCTCGCTGCATCTTGCAGCCTCAACCCCAGCGCGCGGCATCATGAATACCTGCGATTTGTCCCACTATGTCAAACCGCGTCTCGATCCGAATGCACCTAGCCGCCGGAACGGTCGCATCGCCCCACCCGAAGGCCCCGGCCTTGGCGTGACGCCTGATGCAGACGCTTTGGGCCAGCCAGTAACCATCATCGATTGATCCCAACCCCGCACGCCAAGAGGCCTGTCATGGAAGACTTCAGCAACGCCTACCCCTCACACGATCCCGAGTGGGTCAAAGACATGCACGCGGACCATTACCTGCAAAGCTGGTCAAAGCAGGGCAGCCGCCCGCGCGTCATAACAGGTGCTCAGGGCAGTTGGTTCTGGGACAGCGACGGCAAACGCTACCTCGACTTCCAATCCCAACTGGTAAACGCCAATATGGGTCATCAGCACCCCAAGATCGTACAAGCGATTAAGGATCAGGCGGACAAGCTTTGTTATATCGGCCCGGCCATGGGCTCGGACGTGCGTTCCGAACTCGCGGCAATCATGACCGAGATTACGCCTGCCAATATCTCGTCGACTTTCTTTACGACCGGAGGCTCAGCGGCCAATGAAACCGCGATCCGTTTGGCGCGGCATTACACCGGTCGGACAAAGATCATTGCCCGCTACCGTTCCTATCACGGAGCAACCGGAGGCACGCTGTCGCTGACGGGCGATCCACGTCACCATCTGACCCGCGCCGATATGCCGGGCGTCGTGCGGATGCTTGATCCTTACGTCTACCGCCTGCCGACGGGCCACAAAGACCCCGCCCAGTGCCCGGTCGCCCAAGGTGGACCGCATCTGGAAGAAATCCTGATGTATGAAAACCCCAACACCGTGGCCGCTGTCATTCTGGAACCTATTGTCGGCACAAACGGGATCATCGTGCCACCCGACGGATATCTGCAATCTATTAAGGCAACCTGCGAGAAATATGGCATCCTACTGATCGCGGATGAGGTCATGGCCGGGTTTGGCCGCACCGGAGAATGGTTCGCCGTCGATCACTGGGGGGTGCAGCCGGATATCATCTGTTCGGCCAAGGGCATCAACTCGGGTTACGTGCCGCTTGGCACCATGTCCGTCAGTACCGAGCTGCATGACTGGCTGCGCGATTACCCATTGCCCGGAGGCCTGACTTATGCCGGCCATCCGCTGGCCTGCGCATCTGGCGTTGCCGCGATCCGCGCCATGCGGGAAGAAGGCACGCTGGCCCACGCCACCGCGATGGGTGAGAAGATGCGCGCAGAGCTGCACAAGCTGGCAAAGAAACACCCCTCGATCGGGGATATTCGCGGCAAGGGCATGTTCAATGGCATCGAACTGGTCAAGAACCGCGACACCCGCGAACCGCTGGTGCCATTTGCCGCCAAAGGCGAAGACGCCAGACCCATGAGCGAGATGATGAGCTTTGCGATGAACGAAGGCCTCTACCTGTCATTCTTCTCGAACGTGATCCGCCTGACCCCACCGCTCAACATCAGTGAAGACGACCTGATTACAGGGCTGGCGATTCTGGACCGCACCCTCGACATCGCCGACCGGGAGTGTCTCTGAGAACTAGTCGGCGCGAACGCTCGCATCTCGGAAATCCAAAGCCATCACATAGCCCTATGCCGCAGCCTCCGCTCGTTGCGAGTGCAATCACAAAATGAACGCTCTGGTCAGACCCTTCTACGCGTTGCTAACCAAGAAGGCCTGTGCGGCCTTCTGGAAGGAAGGCCAGGCAATCACGGCAGCATATCGGATATTCTGCTAAATCCCGCCAGATCGAAACCAAAGGAAATTGGATCGCCGACCCGGTTTACGCTTTCAATACTCAACAGATTGCCAGCGCGCATCTTTGACATCCAGTCCTGAGAGACAGGAGAACGGGCAAAACAACCCTGTGCTTCGCAGGTTAGAAAATCCAGCCGCGCGATCTCGGCATCATCCACTTTAGCAATCAGCCCTTCAGAGAACAGCAGGCCAAATGGCAGTGTCAGCACCGCTTCGATCTCGTCTCTGCCGGCAGGTTTGACGAACGCAATCGAGGCAAGCCTTTGATTGTTCTCGGTTAAGATAATGGTCTGGGTCATTTCACAAATCAATTCAGTTCCGTTGACCTGATTGCTGCAGTTGACCGACCACAATGGCGCTTCGTTTTCCTGTGCGCCAAGTTGAGTTGTCAAACCGAACGACGCCACCAAAGCGTAGATCCAAGTTTTCATACTGCTGTTCCTCATAAACTAGAATTGTATCCCAAGGCCAATGCCAACCTGCAGGGCTTCGGTTGAGTCTCCAAACATATGGTCCAGGCTCAGGTTGATAAAGCTGCTGTCATCCAAAGCAAACAATCCCAACCGCGCGGACACGACGCCGTGGGCGTCACCGATATAGCTGGTATTCACGAACCCTCCGTCGGCGGCGCTGGCCCCACTGAAGCCAGCGGTTACCGACACCGTGTCGTCAGACGAGAGGATGGCACCGGCGCGCAGGCTCGCACGCAGTTTCTGCGAGGCGCTCAGGATCTGCTCGGTCCCGATCTCAATCGACGGCGTCAGCGAATAGATCATCTCGTTGTCGTCCTGCAAGACGATACCTGACAAAGTGGCATCGCCATTGCTTTCCGTCGCCAACCGCGTCGCATCGATGGCCAGTTCGGGGCGCAGGTACGCTCCACCAGCGCCAAGTCTTTGATCATACGCCAGGCTGAGCCGCAGGTTCTGGTGGTTCATCTTGTGCTTGATCTCGCTGACACCAACGGTGTCCACAATTGTGCCATTGGGCAAAACGCCCCGGATCCCACCTGCACGGCTTGTATCGTAGTTTGACCAACCTGCCGACAGCATGGCCGCAAACTCCCACGCGCCTGTGTATTTGGTCAGCGATGCACCCAGATTGAACCGATCGCCAGATGCATTGTATTGCGATCCGTTCTGCAGGCTGATCTGGTCGTAGCCCAGGGCAAACCCTGCATACAACTCATCCCCCACCGGCAGACGGACACCCGCCGACCAATTGGTGTTATTAACGTTCAGATCGTTGTAAATCCCGGTCTGCTCGCGGTCGAAGAAATAGCGGCCGCCGGTAAACCAGATACAGTTACGCGGATCATCCCCGGCTTGATAATTGGTGTAGCGTTCGCAGTTTTGCAGCGTATCCGCGAATACCCGCGTGCCAAAATACGCATCCACCGCATCTGCGGCGTAGTCCGCTGTCGACAAGCTCTCAATGGCCGCGATCACATCGGCCTCGGATTGCATGTTCCCGATCAGCGCCAAAAGCTCGCCCTGGTCGGACGTTCCCCGCCCATTCAGGACATCATTGATATAGTCACCGATCGCGGTCTGGTTGGAGTTCATCCTAGGCGTCGAATAGTCTGGTGTGATCACCAGATCGATCGAACTGCCGTCCGACGTCGCCCCGCTCAAACCAATGGAGTAATCAAGAACCACAGTGTCCTGGATGGTCGTGCCAGCATCTGCGGCCGTTCCATCGGGATTGATGATGACAAGCGGCAATGCGCGTTCGAGCGTGTTCAACCGCGGCACCAATGTACCACCAATGGTGGCATCCCCGGTGACATTGATCAGATCGCTGTCTCCACCCGATATGCCAGTGGTTCGGAAATACACGTCGAACGTTGAAGTCGCAGTGCCGCCAAAGGCCAGACTTCCGGTCACGTTCGTGGTCTGGCTGACATTTTCGGTGAAGGAAAAATCATCCGCTTGAACAGCAGCCGTCAGGCCTCCGTCGACGCCCCAATTTGCGCCCAGAACCAAGTTGCCATCCACCTGCATGAGCCCGGCGTCGCCCAGATTCACGGTATCCAATGCATAGAAGGTTGCACCATCTTCCACGGTCAGGCCATTCGTCCCGTCACCAAGGTTCAGGTTCCCAAGCGCGCGTCCGGACAGCGTGATTTGTTCATTGCCATCGCCGCCGTTCACCAGTTGGTTATTGCCCGCGATCAGCACCGCGTCTTCTGATAGGGTCAGCGTGTTGTCGGTACCTCCTTCGACAATGATCGAGGCAACCGAGTTCGCTTGCCCGGTGCCGCCCATGACAACACCATCGAACCCAAGCATAATGGCGTCTGCACCGTCACGGCCTTCGGATTGTGCAAAGACGCCAATGCCACCGTCGCCGACCGACAAGACATTGCCGGTCAGGGTCATGTCGATAGCACCGCCCGACCCGGCGCCACCTGCGGCACCCCGGAATATGGAATCGACGATGCCGCCACCACCACCCAACGACTGCGCGGCGACACCGATCGCGTTCTCTCCGCTGGTGACCGTGTTACCAGTTTGCGAGAACAGAATGTCCCCGCCGTCCCCGCCATTTGCAGCTGACAGATTTACGGTCACCTGGCTGGGGTCCAGGTCTGTCGTGACAAGACCACCGCCGCCACCGATGCTCTGGATCACGAACGCATGCGATCCGGTACCACTTGTGTTTACGTCACCGGTATTGGTGAAATCGACGTTGCCGCCATCTCCAGTTGAATCGTCCTGCGCCCCGAGGGTCACATCGACGCCTCCAAGACCAGCAACGACAGCTTCACCACCGCCCGCGCCGATGCTTTGAACGCTTTGGCCAAAGGACCGGTCACCGCTGGTGAAGACATCTCCATTCAGATCAAGATCGATATCACCGCCGTTGTTGCGGAAGCTTGGATCGGACCCCAGGATTACCGAAGCAAACCTGTTGGTATCAGCCGTGCCCGTGCTGTTGAGCACCAGCTTACCGCCGCCGCCGCCAATAGATTGCGCCGTACCTGCAGAGGAAAACGCACCATCTGTGCCGACATCGCCCGTCCGGCTGCCGAACACATCGCCACCTGCTGCATCATTCGTATCAATCGCGCCCAGGCGCGCATCAATCTCGATACCGTCGCCATCCTGAAGGCTGATGTTGTTGGCCGATGTGCCACCACCGCCGCCAACACTCTGCAGCATCAGACCTGTCGAGCGGTCGCTGGTGGTCGCTATGTTACCGGCGTGCGACTGGGCAACCTGGCTGCCCGCTGTGCCCGAAACATCATCACCGCCCAGCGAGATGTCACTGATATAAACAGTGCCGGTTCCACCCGCGCTTGCCGTCGCAGTCGTAAAGTCGACCGATGTTTCAGAGTTGCCGCCGCCGCCGTTAACGGATTGTGCGAAGATGGCCTCGCTGCCTGCACCATTCACCAGAATGTCACCGGTTGAATTGACAGTCGCGGTTCCCACCGATCCGGTGGTCCCTTCTCGCGCGCCCAACACATGAGAGATCGTGTAATCCAGCGCCGAGACTAAGGGCGACGATACCGAATATCCCGCATTACCGCCGCCGCCACCTACGGATTGGGCATAGATACCGAACCCGTTTTCGGCGTTCACGACTATCGTACCGGTATGGTTGACCGTGACATCTCCACCATCCGCCCCGTCGCCACCAGAACCGCCAATGGCGATCTTCGAGTATGATTGGCCGGTCATGGTGTTTTTGAGGTCGTTCACATCCATCGCGACGGCCAAACCACCGTTACCGCCGCCCCCACCAACGGATTGCGCGAAGATACCGTAGGCCCCTTCGCCATCAACGCGGATGTCGCCGGTATTGGTGACAACCGAGTTTCCGGCAGCATTGCCACTGCCACCCGAACCACCGATGTTCAACTGCGCGGTCGGAGAGCTGTTGTCCCCAGTCTTTAGCCGCAGCGTCCCAGTAATCGAACTCCCACCATTGCCGCCGCCGCCACCAACGGATTGAGCAAAGATGCCATGCGCACCTGCACCAATGGTGATGATCGTGCCCGCATTTGTGACGGCCACGTTGCCTCCGGTTCCACCGGAACCACCCGAGCCACCCAGGCCAAACAGCAACGCCCGCCGAGTGCTCGCCTCGGCCCCGCCATAGCGACCATCAACCGAGATTGTCGATCCGCCATTGCCGCCGCCACCGCCGACAGACTGCGCGAAGATACCGTGGCTTTCCGCTCCGCTGGTCACGATCGTACCATCGGCTTCGTTCACAACAGTGGTTGTACTGCCAGAACCACCGGTGCCGCCGGTGCCACCAATAAGGATCGCGTTTGTCGTAGACCCCTCCGAGGACCGGCCCAGAATAATGTTTCGAACCTGCTGTGCATCACCACCGCCACCACCGACCGATTGCGCGTAGATACCCACCGACTTGTCGCCCGTGGTCAGGATCACGTCCCGGTTGGTCACAGATACCGCCGCCGACATCGCACCCGAGCCGCCGTTGCCGCCGATGGATAATGTCGCGGTGTTTCCAATCTCTTTACGCAGGCTGATGATGCGGTTTTCCACGACACCACCCATGCCGCCGCCGCCTCCGACGGACTGCGCAAAGATACCATGGGCCATGGTGCCTGCTGTGCTGATTATTCCGTCGCTCACAACGGTCACGATGTCCGAGGTCATACCGTCCCCACCTGTACCGCCTATGTTGATCGATGCTGTGGTGCCGACTGTGGACGGGTTGACCACAGCTTTGATGGTATCGAGGTTCGATTGTCCGGCCTGTACCATGCCGCCAGTTCCGCCTGCGCCACCGATGGATTGCGCCATCAGCCCAATCGAGCGATCTCCGAACGTTGCGATCTGGGCAGTGTTGGTCACGTCCACCGTGCCACCAACGCCTCCGGTGCCGCCGGTACCACCGATGGACAAGGCAATTGACGTGCCCTTGCCAGCCGAGTTGCTGGCCTTACCGCCATTGCCTCCGCCGCCGCCAACTGACTGCGCAAATACGCCATGTGCGTCATCGCCCTGCGTGACGACGGTGCCCGCCACCACAGAAGTCACATCGCCTGCCGCGCCACCCGTACCGCCTTCAAGCCCGACTGACAGGCTGGCTTTGTTGCCTTTGCTGTCGCCGGATTTCGGGGTGCCGATGCTGACCGAAGTTGATGACGAGTTACCCCCGCCATTGCCGATGGACTGTGCAAAGAAGCCATAAGACCGGTTGCCCGTCGTGCTGATCGCGCCGTTCGAGCTGGCATAGACGTCCCCGCCGCTGCCCCCGGTTCCACCCGTGCGGCCGATCTGGATGTTTACATTGCCGCCATCAACCGACGTCGATGCCGAATTGTAGCCAGCATTGCCGCCGCCGCCGCCAACGGACTGCGCAAACAGACCATGGGAATCTGCGCCCGAGGTCGCGATGTCGCCTGTATTGCGCACATCCACCGAACCACCGATGCCGCCCTCACCCGTGCCGCCGCCAATAGCCAAGCCAAAGCCTTTGTTGGTCGCGTCGGAGGCAAGCTCATAGGTCATGCCGAGGTTCAAGGCGGCGTTGCCGCCGCCACCGCCGATGGATTGCCCAAACACACCGTGGCTGCCATCTTGCAAGGTGACGATATCACCATAGTGATCAACATCGACCTCGCCACCGTCCCCTGCCGTACCTGCATCGCCACCGATGGCAACCACCGCTGACACACCGGTTTTATTGCCAGAGGAATCTGCAGGGTTCACCTTGCCTTCAAGCTCATCCAAAACCGCGTTGTAGTTGGCGATGACCGAGTCATCGACGCCGGTATTGGTCGGTGTCTTACGATCGGATGAATCGCCTGTGCCGCCGTTGCTTTGGTTGCCGGTGGTCTTGCTGATACCCACAACTGCGTTGATCCCCGCATCGCCGCCGCCGCCGCCAATGCTCGACGCCTCGATACCGTGCGATCCAACGCCATCGGTCGTGATTGTCCCCGCAGCAAGGGCCGCTGTGCCACGCGCGACGGTCACGTCACCCGCATCGCCGCCACCGCCGCCAAAGCCGCCGATCCCCATCGCGATAGGTGAGCTGTCCTTGGTACCAACAAAGGTCGCATTAATGCCGCCGGTACCACCGCCGCCGCCGATGCTCTGGGCAAAGATTCCGCGCGCGTGATAGCCATTTGTTGCGATGTTGCCGGTCTGAGTGACCGACACGTCACCCGCATCCGCACCAGTACCTCCGTGGCCGCCAAGGCCGCCCACAATGCTCAGATCCGTTTTGCCGTCCGAGTTGTTGGAGTCGCCATAGTTCAGCTGCCCGGTCACGTTCAAAGCACCGTTGCCACCGCCGCCTGCGATCGACTGGGCCAAAACTCCATGTTTCCAGTTGCCGGCGACTGACACAGTTCCCGCGTGATTGACGCCCACATTGCCCGAGACATTGCCGTCACCGCCAAAGCCTCCGACGCCAAACGTAACCGAAGGGATCTTGCCATCTTTGCTGAGCGCGATTCCACCCGAGACATTCAGACCGCCATTGCCGCCGCCGCCGCCGATGGACTGCGCCAGTAGACCCGCCGAACCGTCAGTATCCGGCTTTTCTTCGTTGAAGACACCCATGTCGATGAACAGGCGTTCCAACCCGAAGTTCGATGCCAATTCCTCGGTCTCATCTACGATCGAGTCGCCCAGGAAATCACGCAGTTTGTCTTCGAACGTCGTTGTGTTGGGGATCGATATATCGTCCGGGTTCGTTGTAACCGTAATATCCGCTTGCGAGGTGACCGTGACGTCTCCGGCCTGACCGCCATCGCCTGCGAAACCACCGACGCCCACGATCAGAGAGCTGTCGGATACGATCCCGCCTGACACGTTCAGACCACCGTTGCCACCGCCGCCGCCAACGGATTGGGCCAGCAGGCCGGATTGGCCAGTGCCGTGAGCTGTGATCGTACTGCCTGCGCCAATGTTCACATCGACATTTCCGGCGTCTCCACCGCCGCCACCAAAGCCCCCGACGCCCACGACAACCGCGTAGGATTTGCTGCTATCTGTCTGGCCTGCGCCGGGTTTGCCGCTGATCGCGAGGCCGCCCGAGACGTTCGTACCACCGTCACCGCCGCCGCCGCCAAGCGACTGAGCAATGATGCCACTGGCTCCTTTGCTTTCATCAACAGCGAATGTTCCATCCGGTTGCTCGACCATCGGAACGGCCTGCACATTGCCGGTATAGTCCAGATCGACGTCACTTGCGTCACCGCCAGCCCCGCCAAAGCCGCCAACACCCGCTGAAACCGAAAAGATCGTGTCCGACCCCGATGGTTTAGTCAGCGCCAGAGTGCCCGAAATATTCACGCCCCCGGTACCGCCACCGCCACCAAGGCTTTGCGCAAACAGACCATGCGACCCGTCACCCGCCGTCACTACATCGCTTTGAACATCCAACGTGACCGCATCGGCATTGCCACCACCGCCACCAAAGCCACCAAGTCCCAGGGCAACCGCTGCACCGGATTTGCCGGTGAGATTGACAGCGCCAGAAACGTTCAGACCGCCGTTACCGCCGCCGCCGCCGACCGACTGGGCTATGACACCAATACTGTCTACGCCAGTGGTTACCACCGAAGTTGTGCCACTGCTGTCCGTTCTTGAGCGCAATGTGCTGTTCACTTCACCAGCGTTACCCGCCCCGCCACCGAAGCCGCCAACGCCCAGACTGACCGAGCCGCCATTTTCCTGGCTGATACCCAACGAGGCCGAGATATTAGTGCCGCCGTTGCCACCACCGCCGCCAAGGCTCTGTGTCAGGATCCCGGTGCTGCGATCGCCGGTCGTGGTCACTCCGCCGGTGATTGTCGATTGCACCAACGCTCCGGCATCAGCGCCGCCGCCGCCAAAGCCGCCCACACCGATGCCGACCGCCGCATTGGCTGATCGGGACAGAGACAACGCTGCCGAGATGTTGGCGCCGCCGTTGCCACCACCGCCGCCGAGGCTTTGCGTCAGAATGCCGACCGAGTCATCACCGGTTGTCATGACATCTCCGGTGACCCGCTGCGTGACGTTATCTGCCGCACCACCGTCCCCGCCAAAGCCGCCGACGCCGATCCCCAAACCCCCGGAATAGTTGCTGGCTACAGAAATGGCCCCGGAAATGTTTGTGGCGCCATTGCCGCCACCTCCGCCAAGGCTTTGTGCGATAATACCAGCCGACCGCGGACCCGAGGTGCTCACATTGCCAGAGAACGTGTTGTCGACTACCCCGCTGGTCCCGCCACTGCCGCCGAAGCCGCCCACGCCGATACCTGCCGCACCCGATCCAGTGCGTGCGATGCTCAGAGCGCCCGAAATGTTGACGCCGCCATTACCGCCGCCGCCGCCAACGGATTGGACCAGAACGCCCGTCGCGTTCTCACCACTTGTAGTGACATCGCCGGTGACCGACCCCGTCGCCGCGCTCGCAGCACCGCCATCGCCACCCGAGCCACCGATGCCAACCCCAACGGCGCCGCCTCCGGTGCCCGAGATGTTCACGGCGGCTGATACATTCAGCCCACCATTGCCACCGCCGCCTGCAGCAGATTGCACCAAGACGCCGCCAGAATTGTCACCGGTAGTGGTAACATTGCCAACGACCGTGCCTTCGGCCGTATCCGCGTCGCCCCCGTCGCCACCGCTGCCACCAAGACCAACAGACGCACCACCGCTGCCGGTTCCTGCGACAGTGACTGTGGCGGAAACATTCATGCCTCCATTGCCCCCACCGCCGCCAAGGCTTTGCACGATCACCCCGCCGGATTCATCGCCTTGTGTCGAGACGTTTCCGTTCAATGTGGCTTCAACTGTGCCTCCGTTGCCGCCGGTACCGGACGCCCCACCAAGACCCACGGATGCCCCACCCGAGCCGGTGCCCGCCGCGGCCACTGCAACCGAGACGTTCATGCCACCATTACCGCCGCCACCGCCGACAGATTGTGCCAAGAGACCGCTGGAGGTTTCACCTTGCGTGATCAGATTCCCGGTTACATTCGCCGTGACCGCCGAGGCGTCACCGCCGCCAGTTCCACGACCGCCCAAGCCAACTGCCGCAGCGCCAGAACCCGTACCTGCGCCACCGACGGAAGCAGAAACGTTGAACCCGCCATTGCCGCCGCCGCCGCCGATTGATTGCGCCACAACTGCGCTGGACTGCGCACCTTCGGTTTGAACACTATTGGCAACCGTCAGGCCAACAACACCCCCCGTGCCGCCGCTGCCACCGGACCCACCCAGGCCAACGCTGATCGCGCCCGATCCGGTGCCGGCCCCAGCCAAAGCCGGTGAGACATTGAAGCCACCATTACCACCACCGCCACCAACGGACTGCGCGAGGATACCCACCGAAGCATCCCCTCGGGTTACCACGTTAGCTGTTGTGCTGGCCGCCACCAAACTGCCGTCACCCCCGGCGGACCCTGAGCCGCCCAGACCAACCGAAACTGATCCCGCACCCGTTCCAGCCCCGGACACGGTGGGCGAGACATTGAACCCGCCGTTACCACCGCCACCGCCAAGCGACTGCGCAACAAACCCACTTGAGGCGAAGCCATCCGTCAGGATGGTGCCATTCGAAGTCAGCGTGACAATGCCGCCATTGCCGCCGGTATCACCTGAACCACCCAGTCCTACACTCACCGCACCACTGGCTGTACCTGCGCCCGACAGAACCGGGGCTACGTTGAACCCACCATTTCCGCCTCCGCCACCGATGGATTGCGCTACGACGCCCGAGGACTGATCCCCCTGCGTTTCAACCGCATTATTCGATGTGGCATCGACCGTGCTGCCATCGCCGCCACCGCCGCCGTTGCCACCCAATCCGACCGAGACGCCAGCCCCTGCAGTGCCCGATCCCTGAACCGATGCGCTGACGTTAAACCCGCCGTTACCTCCGCCACCGCCGATGGACTGCGCGAGGAAGGCCGTCGCCGAGTCGCCTTGCGTCAGAATTGTCCCACTGGATCTTAGCGTAACCGACCCGCCATTACCGCCACCTGCGCCCGTTCCACCAAGCCCGACACTGACCGCACCGCTTGCAGTACCTGCACCGGCCCCAGTCCCCGAGATATTAAACCCACCATTGCCGCCACCACCGCCGATGGATTGGGCGACGACGCCTGAAGAACGGTCCCCGACAGTTACAATCGTATTTGTAGTCGTCAGATTGACTGTGCCACCCGTCGAGCCCGTACCAGCGTCGCCGCCAAGGCCAACTGAAACTGCACCGCTCGCAACCCCAGCCCCTGCAAGTGACGCGCTAACATTAAAAGCACCATTGCCACCGCCTCCGCCAACGGACTGTGCCAGAACGGCAGTAGAGTCCGCGCCACCGGTGCTTACGGTGCCTGTGACTCGACCTGTCACCGATTGACCGATTCCACCTCCTGAGCCGTCGCCACCAAGGCCTACGGTGACGGCACCGCCACCTGCCCCCGCACCAGCAACACCGGCCGTCACGTTGAAGCCACCATTGCCACCACCGCCGCCGATGGATTGGAAAACTACGCCGCCTGAGCCTTCGGACACTGTTGTGACGTTTCCAGCAACCTGGCCTTCAACCACGCCGCCATTGCCGCCTGTATCGCCGTTGCCGCCGAGCCCGACGCCAATTGACCCAGCACCGGCTCCTGCCGCTGCCACACCGGCAGTGACATTGAAACCACCATTACCACCGCCACCGCCGATGGATTGAATAACGACAGCCGTCGAGCGTGCACCTTCGGTCCGAACCTCGCCGTTGACGCGCACGCCGGTTACCGTACCGCCTATGCCGCCGCTGCCTCCGTCGCCGCCAAGTCCGACTCCAATCGTTCCGGCACCGCCACCGCCGGCCGCCAAGCCAGCAGCGACGCTGAAACCGCCATTGCCACCGCCACCGCCGATGGATTGCACCACGACCGCACCGGCATCGTCCCCACGGGTTGTGACATCCGCATCAACTTGGGCCGTCACTGTACCGCCCGCACCTCCACCGCCAGCTTTGCCGCCGAGGCCTACACTGATGGACCCGGCAGCGCCGCCCGCAATATCGGCGCTGGCACCGATGGCATAACCACCATTACCACCGCCGCCGCCAACGGATTGCGCAACGACACCGCTGGAGAATGCGCCACTGGTTTCGATTGAGGTCCCACCGGCGCGCAAAGTGACGTTGCCACCGATACCGGCACCACCACCATCTCCGCCGACACCGACGTTGATCCCGACCGCAGCGCCTCCGCTTGCGCTGATACCGGCCGCGATGCTTCCACCACCATTACCGCCACCGCCGCCAACGGATTGCGCGATAATCGCGCTGGAGCTTGTGCCAGTCGTGGTCACGTCAGCATTGGTATAGACCTGAACAAGTCCACCATTGCCCGCACTGCCGGCCTTGCCGCCAATTCCAACTGATACGTTGCCCGAAAATAGTGCCGAGGCGCCACCGGTCGCAGCGACCGCCAAACCACCATTGCCACCACCCCCGCCGACGGACTGGAACAGCATGCCTGTCGATCGGTTTCCGGTCGTGACGACAGTGCCTTCAAACCCAGCTGCCGTTGCGACGCCACTACCATCGAACTGGCCAACAGTGACCGGACCACCCGTGCCGCCCGTACCACCGTCACCGCCAACCCCAACAGCCAGCGAACCCGATACCGGGCCGCCTGACGCTGCGACAGATACGGCATAGCCACCATTGCCGCCACCACCGCCAACAGATTGCAGCATCACCCCAACCGAGTCGTCACCACCGGTTTGTACAGAAGCTGAACCGCTGCCGCTAAGCGTGACCGTCCCACCGTTGCCACCATTGCCAGCGGACCCACCAACCGAGACCGATGCCGCGCCGAATGCGCCAACCGCAACCGAGACCGCTCCGCCACCGTTGCCGCCACCGCCGCCGACGGATTGTGCAAATACACCTGCCGAGCGCGCGCCCGAAGTCCGGATAGCCGACGGCTGGCTGCCATCGGTGTTGGATAAGGTTAAGTTGACATTGCCACCGGTCCCTCCGGCCCCGCCATCACCACCGATGGCTACCCCGACAAACGCACCTACCGAACCGGACGAACCACCATTGCCGCCACCGCCACCAATCGACTGGGCCAGAATACCCATCGCATCATCACCCGAAGTGGTGATGATCCCGTCATTCACGATCGTCACAGTGGACCCGCTGCCACCGCCGCTGCCATTGCCACCGACCGAGACCATTCCGCCGGACGAGCCGCCGTCACCGCCACCGCCGCCGATGGATTGCGCGATAATCCCGCGGGCGTTGTCGTCTTCGGTTACAATACGCCCGTAGTTGCTGACGCTCACCGCAGCGCCCGTTCCGCCCCGAGATCCTGTGCCACCAATCGCAACAAGCCCATAGGAGTTTGCACCGGTTCCACCGCTGCCGCCGATGGATTGCGCCATGACGCCATCGGCACCAATGCCCGAAGTCAGGATGCTTCCCGAACCTTGCACAGTGACATTTACCGCGTCCCCGCTACCGCCGTTCGAGCCCACACCACCAAGAGAAAGGGATACCAGGCCGCCTGCAGTTCCGCCCGAACCGCCGCCGCCGCCGATGGACTGGGCAACAATACCGCGTGCGAAATCACCTTGTGTTTCAATCGCGCCACCATGCGAGACGTTAACCCTGCCTCCATTTCCGCCATTATCGGCCCCGCCAATGAGCGAAACCAACAAGTTGCCACTTGTCCCCGCTGACCCCCCCGAACCGCCGATGGATTGGGCGTAAATACCGTTCGCATAGTCGCCGGTCGCCAAGATGCTACCGCTTGAGGTCGTGTTTACCGTTACTGTGCCGCCGCTACCGCCATAGCCTCCGTTACCGGACGAGCCAACCAGCCCCCATTGTGACCCACCATTACCGCCGTTGTTCGAAACGCTCAGCGCATAGATGCCATCAGCCGAGTCGCCGGACGTAGAAATGTCACCCCGCTGCGTAACGGTTACATCGCCACCATCTGCCGAGTGGCCACCGGTGCCCCCACCCGGAGCCGCGAAGCCGCTGCCACCATCACCAGCCTCGCCGCTGCGGCTGAACGCAAATATACCGTCATAGCCGTCGCCCGATGTCTGGATCGTGCTGCTGGAGGATTGTGTTGCGTTTACCGTGCCGCCTTCCCCGCCGTCGCCGCCATCGCGCCCGTCCCAAAAGCTCAGATACGAGTCGCCGCCCTGACCACCGTCACCGCCAACGCTACCCACTTGCCAACCAACATTGCTGGTTGCGTTGACATTCCCGCTCAGGGTTTGTGTCTGGGTTGGGCCATCGGCACCGTTTCCACCTGAACTTGGTGGCACAACAAGCGCACCATCGCGCCCATTGCTGCCATCTCGCCCGTAAACGACCTGGCTCACACCGTTAGGTCCGGAGACGTTCACCGGCGGGGTGACAGAGCCAGGAGTACCCGAACTGTTGAAGTTGCTGTTGTACTGAGACAGGGTCAGCTGAGTGGACAAGCTGGCCGTTCCGGTCGCACCAGAATTACTGATCTGAGCCGTTGTTCCCGTTATGGATACAATCTCAAATGCCAGCGGGGGATTGTCGGAGTTGTAAATTGTATCGCCGGCATCTTTGACGAGAAACACATAGCCATCCGCCGTCTCAACAAAAGCCGTCGCCCCGGCTGTAGGTGTTGAAGCGGGATCCACGATCAGTGCGGTGACTGTCGTATCCAGACCAGTCACAGGGTTGTTAACAGTGTCTCCAACAATTGAATCTGCAGTCGGCGCGGCAAGCAAAGGTGTTGAATTAAATAGAAAAATAGAAAGCGCAAACAGCAGGTTTGAAAACTTTGACACCTTGAGACCCTACAACCCAATTCACCAGCACAGAAGGCAAAGAAGAGCTGCACCCAAAAGCAACACATTGCTTTTGGGAATTTCCCCATCACCACCTAAAGAAAGATATGCGCAAGTTTAAGGAGAGTGGATTTCTTAAATTTGTCTAAAACTGGATTTGGTTAAAATAGTGCTAAAATGCCACAACCTGGGTTCATCCCTAAGGCTGGATCAGTTCGGCTGAGTTGGTTTAGGTTCACACAACTTTTCGAAAAAATGAAAGAGCACACTATGAAGGCTGTCCTGTTCGAGAAGTTCCAACAAACCCCCAAGGTTGTCACAGTCGACGACCCTGCACCCGATACTCATGGCGTTGTTCTGAAGGTCGAAGCCACTGGCGTTTGTCGCAGCGATTGGCACGGGTGGATGGTGCATGACAGTGATATCGAGCTGCCTCACATACCCGGTCATGAGTTGGCTGGCGTGGTCGAAGCCGTCGGACGGGATGTAAAGAACTGGAAAGTTGGCGACAAAGTAACCGTGCCTTTCGTCTGCGGCTGCGGAACGTGCAGCGAATGTCACGCAGGGCATCAGCAAGTCTGTCTGCATCAAGAGCAACCCGGCTTTACCCATTGGGGCAGTTTCGCGGAATATGTACCAATTCATCAGGCTGACCTTAATTTGGTCGCGCTGCCTGAAACCATGGAATTTGCAACCGCCGCCAGCCTTGGCTGCAGGTTTGCCACTTCATTCCGCGCGGTCGTCGATCAGGGAAGGGTCTCGGCCGGTCAATGGGTTGCCGTGCATGGCTGCGGTGGGGTCGGTCTGTCAGCCGTTATGATTGCTGCCGCCGTCGGGGCCAATGTCATCGGGGTTGATCTAGACGAAGCCAGACTCGAACTTGCGCAAGAACTGGGTGCAGTTGCGATCATTAACGGTACAGATGCTGATGTTCCCGAAGCGATCCGCGAAATCACCAAAGGCGGCTCCCATGTGTCAATCGACGCTTTGGGTCATCCCGTCACTATGACCAACTCAATCCTCTGCCTGCGTCCGCGCGGCAAGCACATTCAGGTCGGTCTGATGCTGGGTGATCACGCTTCGCCAGCAGTACCCATGCCAAAGATCGTAGGACAAGAGATCGAATTGCTTGGTTCGCACGGGATGCAGGCGCATCGCTATGACACGATGCTCGACATGATTGAAAATGGCAAGTTGGATCCGGCCCGGTTGGTGGGGGAAAAAATCAGCCTGGAAGACGCACCCAAGGCCTTGATAGGGATGGATAAGTTTACCTCAATCGGTGCGACGGTCATCACAAGGTTCTGAGTCACAAACAGGATCCGCCCCGTGCGAAAGTGGCGCCACTAAACGGCGATTTCAAAATGCATCACTCAATTGGCAAGTTCTGTCGGTATCGCAGAAAAATGGGCATCGCCTGATCCCAAAAGGTACTTTCGGACCGCCAGGTCGATTGATTTACTCTGTTCTGAATAGACACCGCAGGCAGTGAGCGCTTCACGGGCGGTAATGCGCTCATCAAGCCGTTTCCAGATTGTTTTCGCCGCATAAGGGTGTGGAAACGGCCGCCAAGCCACACCCATTGTCATGCCACGCAAGTATTTTAGCTGTTGGCGATGCGCGGAATAAAGGATGGTCTGCGCAATGCTTCCTTCCTTGCCGCATTCATGTTCCGTGGCGAAGATCCTGTTACCGCGCAGGGCAACCAGCCCTTCGTAGCGCGAAATCTGCCGAACGCTTTTGTCCGGGGACGTGGCGTTTTCGTGCGAGCGGATCGTCACCACGCCATCCACCTCTTTAAGTCGGATCAGAGAACAAAAAATGCGCCCCTGCCAAGACGGGGTGCAAAAGAAAGAATGATAGAAGCCCACATAGCGTCTGAGATTCTTCACCTGATCACTGTACGGCTTAACAAACAAGCTGGCAGGAGTTTCTTTCCGACGGACGATCGAGTCTTTCAATGTTTCTTCGAAATCCGCCCGAGGCGCAAAAAGCTGCGCCTCAGGCAGATCGAAATACCGAGCGATACGGCGTAGGTTGTGGGCTGATGGCAAGCTTTCGCCGTTGAGGTAGCGATTAAACTGCTGCCTGTTCAGGCCGATTTCTCGACAGACTTGCGAGATATTGCCTCGCTCGGCGCACAAAGACCGTAAATTTGCGGAAAAACTTTCGGACATAAGTGTCATTTCTTTCGCGTTTTGACGCTATAATGCTAAAGATTGAATAAAAGCGCGTAAAGTAGCTCAGTTCAATAATTTTCGGAATGCGGGTTGGCTGTACCAAACGCAACAACGGGACCTCGCTCCGAATGTCCACAAAAATCATC
This sequence comes from Ruegeria sp. H9, assembly GCF_056532915.1. Lineage (NCBI taxonomy): Bacteria > Pseudomonadati > Pseudomonadota > Alphaproteobacteria > Rhodobacterales > Roseobacteraceae > Ruegeria > Ruegeria sp. H9. Next base: position 313,854 of record NZ_JBQFNX010000001.1, read on the forward strand.
GAAAACACCTGGATCCCCCTGCCGGATGGTCGGAAACTGGCTGCACGAATTTGGTTGCCCGAAACCGGGCCGTCACCCGCCATTCTGGAATACCTCCCCTATCGCAAGCGGGATGGAACTGCGCCGCGAGATGCAACCACTCATCCAGTATTTGCCGAGGCAGGATACGCCTGCATCCGCGTCGACATTGCCGGAACCGGTGATAGCGAGGGGCAGTTCGACGACGAGTATTCGGAACAGGAACTCTGCGATGGTGAAGCCGTTCTGAGTTGGATCGCCGCACAAAACTGGTGCGACGGAAACATTGGGATGATCGGTATCTCCTGGGGAGGGTTCAATGGGCTGCAGCTGGCCTTTCGCCATCCGCCCGAGCTCAAGGCGGTGGTCAGTGTCGCCTCGACCGTGGATCGGTACGCCGATGACATACACTTCATGGGCGGCTGCCTGTTAAGCGACAATATCAACTGGGGCAGTCAAATGTTCGCCTATTTGACACGGCCCGCAGACCCCGAGCTGCGATCTGATTGGCGAGAAGACTGGCTTGCCCGACTTGAGAATGTACCATTCTCAGCAGCCGATTGGTTGCGTCATCCAACGCGCAGCGCGTTCTGGAAACATGGCTCGGTCTGCGAGGATTGGTCGGCGATTCAAGCTCCGGTTCTTGCGATAACGGGTTGGTCGGATGCATATGTCAACGCTCCGCCAGCGCTGGCAGCAAATCTGGCCGTGCCGTCAAAAGCGCTGATCGGACCGTGGGAGCACCGCTATCCGCATATCTCGAAACTAGAGGCTGGGGATTTCCACTCCGAGGTGATCGGCTGGTTTGATCGCTGGCTGAAGGGGCAGCAGAATGGCGCCGAAGACCTGCCCGCCTACCGAACCTATATGCAGGATCATTTTGGCCCGAGCAAAAAGAACAAACCCAGGCAGGGCCGCTGGATCGCCGAGACAGAATGGCCGTCGCCCAATGTCAGCGATGAAGTCTGGCATTTGGGATTGGGTGGGTTTTCCGACGTCGCCACTACGGCCGAGACAGCCGTATCGAATCCGGCCCATATCGGACAGGCTGGCGGGTATTTCTGCCCGGGCATGCGGATCGACAATGAGTTGGCCGAAGATCAAGCAGCCGATGACGCAATGTCGCTTTGTTTCGATACGGCACCGCTGGACAAGCCGCTTGAACTGCTTGGACGGGCGCGACTGAAACTGTCCTTCACCGTGGACAGACCGGTAGCCCAACTGATTGCGCGATTGTGTGATGTCGCCCCGGATGGGGTTTCTCAGCGGATCACCTATCGGGCGCTGAACCTGACGCACTACAAGAGCCACGAGACCCCTGAAGCGTTGGTTCCCGGTCAGGTCTACAGTGCGGAAATTGCACTAAATGAGTGCGCGCATCGCGTGAAACCCGGTCATATCCTGCGTCTTGCGCTGTCTACCTCTTACTGGCCAATCGTTTGGCCCGCGCCAGAAGCAGCAGAGGTGACGTTGCAACTGCAAGGTTCGGCGCTGTATTTGCCGGTTCGGACGATGTCTGAGGAAGCTGATCCTGCACATCCCGGACCAGCGCAGGATTATCCGACGTTGCAAAGCACCGAGCTGCGCGCGCCGTCGGGCCGATCCGAACGGCGCATCGAAGCGGACGGAACCGTCATACTTGAGACATTCGACGACTACGGCAAAGCACAGGACCCCGGCCACGGCCTGATCGTCGGAAGCCACGTCGCCATGCGCTATGCGATCCATCCTGATGACCCAGCGACCGCGCAATTCACGGCGGGCTGGCGTTTCACGTTCGAGAGGGACGAATGGCAGGTCGAGATCAGCACCGAAAACGCGATGACCTGTGACGTCGAGAATTTCTATCTGCATCGAAAACTGCGCGCCACCGAAGGCGCGGACAAAACAGAAGTTCTGACAAAGGAATGGAACGAAACCATCCCGCGCAGGCTTCTGTAAACGATCTGACCCAAGGGAGAACATCATGAAAATCGAATGGACAAAAGCAAATGTCGGGCGCAGGGGCTTCTTGAAAGGGGCAACTGCGCTTGGGGCGGCATCCGCGCTGCCTGCAAGCTGGGCCAATCGCGCCTTCGCCGCTGATGACGGGGTGTTGCGGGTGCGCGCCTACGGTGATGCCCAGAACATGGACCCCGCACATTCCGTCGGTGTTGTCGAAGAAGAAGTGCATGCCTCGATTTACAACAAGTTGATCCAATACAAGCCCGGCGAGGAATGGGGTTGGCAGCTGGATGCGGCGGCGATGATCGAGCAGGTTGACCCGACCCATATCAAGTTCGCCCTACGCGATGATATCGGTTTCACCAATGGCTTCGGTGCGATGACCGCTGAAGACGTGAAATTCAGCATGGAGCGTATCGTGGACGATGCGACCGAAAGCCCGAACAAGCCCGATTTGGGTCCGTTCAGCCATGTCGAAGTGAGCAGCGAACGCGAAGGTACCATCGTTCTGAACGAGCCGTTTGCTCCGATTTGGTCGATCGCCCTGCCCTACATAACCGGCAACATCGTCTCGAAAGCTGCGGTCGAGGCCGCAGGGGGCCGCATCGGGGCTGATCCGGTCGCTGAATCCGGCCCTTATCTGCGGGACAGCTGGTCACCCAAAGAGAAAACCGTGCTTAAGCGCAACCCGGATTGGAAGGGTGACGCACCAACATGGGACACAATCGAAATCCTGCCGATCGACGACGAAAACACCGCCGAGATCGCCTTTGAGGCGGGCGAACTGGACATGACTCGGGTTTCGCTGGGATCGGTCGAACGCTATCGGGCCGGTGTTCCGAATGGCGGATCTTTGGTCGAAAAACCCTCACTATTCTATGTCTGGTTGGGCATGAATCTGGATCACCCCAAGCTTCAGAACCCAAAACTGCGTCAGGCGATTCAACATGCAGTCGACGTACCAAGCATCCTAGAGGCGGCCTATTTTGGAGCCGCTGAACCCTCGACAGGCATCATCGCACCTGGCCTTGCGGGCCACCGCCCGCAATCTCTGGTCCCTCCGGCGGCAAACTTCGAGAAAGCGGCGCAATTGCTGGCGGAATCTGGCGAGACCAATGTGACGCTTACGCTGGACACGCTGAACAAGACCACTTTCACCACGACGGCTCAGATCATTCAGGCAACTCTGGCGCAGATCGGGATCACGGTCGAAGTCAACGTACTGGAATCCGGTGCATTCTGGGCAAGCGGAGACAACGAGAACCTGCAACTGGTTCTGAACCGCTTCTCGATGACCCCCGATCCATATTATGCGACGGCCTGGTTCACCACCGAACAGGTCGGCATCTGGAACTGGGAGCGGTTCAGCAACGCTGAATTTGACGAAATTCACAACTCGGCATTCAAGGAAGCGGATATGGCCAAACGCGCTGAGATGTATCAGCGGGCGCAGGATCTGATGGAAGAAAGTGGTGCCTACCGCTTTATCACCCACGAGGCGACACCGGTGATTCATTCGGCGCGTGTCACCCCCGCGCTAAGACCCGACGGTCTGGCACTGCTGCGGTACTTCGGCAAGGCGACCTGACCTCCCAAAGGTCGGCTACGTCCGGCGGGATTTGACGCCCGCCGGACAAAACAGCTCGCCACCCATCCACAAGGAGCCAGCTTTTCATGTTGAAGTTTGCAACCCGCCGCTTCGGGCTAGCGCTGCTTATCCTCTTCGTGGCGGTTACCGTCATGTTCCTGATGATCCGCGCCGTCCCCGGGGACCCGGTCCAGATCATGTTGGGGCCACGCGCAACACCTGAGCTTCAGGCCCAGCTCACCGCTGCGTTGGCGCTGGATCAACCAATCTGGAAACAGCTGGTCATATTCTATGGAAACCTGGCCCGTGGCGATCTGGGAATCGACGTATTCTCGGGCCGGTCAGTGACAGATATCGTGTTCCAGCAGCTACCCTACACTCTGGAACTGATCTTTGCGTCGATCCTGTGGTCCGCCACTTTGGGAATTGCACTTGGGGCATATGCCGCTGCCCATCCAAACACTCTGATCGATCGCATTGCGGCGGCGATTTCGGTCAGTTTTGTTGCAGCACCCGCCTTTGTCGTAGCACTTCTGTCGCTATTGGTCTTTGCCGTGCATCTTCAGTGGTTTCCAGCCATCGGCGCGGGCGAAGGCTTCTGGGGCCGCATTGATCACCTCGTCTTGCCCGCCTTTGCCATCGGGCTAAGCTGGGTGGGCTACATCGCGCGGTTGGTGCGCGCCTCGATGTTGGAAGTCTTAGGCGAAAACCACGTTCGGACCGCACGAGCCTTCGGTATCGCAGAGCGCCGCGTGGTGATGGTTTATGCCTTGCGTATCGCCATTCTTCCGGTTGTCACGGTGATCGGCGTCGGCATGGGTTTCCTGCTGAGCTCGGCCGTATTCGCCGAAATAGTGTTCGCGCGCCCGGGTCTGGGCAAGCTGGTGATCGACAGCATAACCACTCGCAATTACCCGATTGTCATGGGCTCGGTTCTGATCTCAACCGGTTTGTTCGTCGTGTCGACCGCACTGGCGGATCTGATCAATGCGTGGCTCGACCCACGCGCTAGACAAGCGCATTGAGGAAAGCCGAAATGGAAAAATCTCGTTCTGAACTTGGTCAGATCATTGTCGGCGTCGCCCGCGACCCTCTGGGTCTGATTGGTTTGGTCATTGTCGGCACCATCGTCTTCTGTGCGATTTTCGCCTATTGGATTGTGCCCTATGATCCTGTGGCCATGGATATCAAAGCCCGGTTGCAAGGCCCGTCTGCCGAGCACCTTCTGGGTACGGACCAACTTGGCCGCGATACGTTTTCCCGCGTGATTGCCGGCGGTCAGGTTGCGTTGAAAGTCGCCTTGCCTGCGGTCTTTGGTGCGATGGTAATTGGCCTAACCTTGGGAATGATTGCGGGGTATGGGCCAAAATGGCTCGACAACCTGTTGATGTTGTTCTTTGACACCATCCGATCCTTCCCAACCGTGATGTTCGCACTGGCCGTTGTGGCCCTGGTCGGTCCCAGTTTGCAAACGGTTGTGTTCGTGGTGATGGCGACTTCGATCCCAACCTATGGCCGTGTGGCGCGAACGCAGACCCTGACGTTGCGCAATTCCGAGTTCATTCTGGCCGAGCGTTCGATGGGTGCCAGCATGGCCCGCATCTTGGGTGTGCACATGCTACCAAATATCGTGGGGGTTCTGGCCGTCCTGGCTGCTATGGACATCCCGACGGTGATCGCGCTTGAGGCGGGGCTGTCCTTTCTCGGGCTTGGCGTGAAGCCCCCAACCCCCAGTTGGGGCGCACTTCTGAAGGACGGGTATTCCCTGATCCGACAGACACCTTGGCTGGTGGTGGGCGGCGGTCTGCCGATCATTCTGGCAACCCTGGGCTTTACGTTTTTAGGGGAATCCTTGCGCGACGTGGTTGATCCCAAACTGAGGAAACAGCGATGACCGAAACTCTTCTGGAAATCGAGAACCTCAGCGTCGATTATGAAACGGCACGCGGAGATCTCAAGGCATTGCGGGATATCACCTTTGACATCCGCAAAGGTGAGATCGTGGGTATTGTCGGTGAGTCTGGTTGCGGAAAATCAACCTTGATCTCGTCGATCCTGCGGCTGACCGCACCGAACACGCGGTTCCGGCTAGGCGAAATACGCTTTAAGGGGCAAGACCTGTTGCAAGTGCCTGAACGCAGGATGCGGGATCTGCGCGGGGCCGATATCTCGATCATCTTTCAAGACCCGATGCAGACCCACAATCCGGTTCTGACCATTGGCCAGCAGATGGTTGATATTCAGCATCGATCAAAGACAAGCAGGCAGGTAAAACTGGCCAATGCGGCAAAGATGCTGGGGGCTGTTGGAATTCCGGACCCTGAAGCGCGCTTAAAGCAGTTTCCGCACGAGTTTTCTGGCGGAATGCGACAGCGGATCGCCATTGCCATGGCGTTGATTTCAGAACCCGACCTGCTGATCGCGGATGAGCCGACCACCGCGCTGGACGCCACGCTTGAGGTGCAAATCATTGAGCGCTTGCAAGAGCTGCAGCGCGAGTTCGATTGCGCCATCCTATTTATCTCGCACCATCTGGGTGTGATCGCGGAATTGTGCGACCGAGTGGTTGTGATGTACGCAGGCGCCGTTGTCGAAAGCGGTGAAGTGCGCGAGATTTTTCACAATCCCAAGCACCCTTACACACGCCGTCTAATCGACTGTGACCCGGGCCATATCAAGGAACGCGCACGGGTCCTGCCAACCATCCCGGGCGAAGTGCCCGATCTGGCCAACCTGCCCGGCGGCTGTATTTTCCGCGACCGCTGCGATCAGGCGATGCCACGCTGCGCAACGGACGTTCCGCCGTTGGATCGTCTGAAAGAAGGGCATCACGCCGCCTGCTGGCTGAACCATGAGGAGGCCGTGACATGAGCCTGCTGAATGTCCAAGACCTGCGAACCAGCTATGGCCCGGTCAACGTGCTGGCGGGCGTCAGCTTTGAGGTCGAAGCTGGCGAAACCTATGCGCTTGTCGGCGAAAGCGGTTCGGGCAAGACAACTGTCATCCGTGCGATTGCGGGCCTGGCCCCGGCGCAGGCCGGTTCGGTCGTGTTTGACACGCAAGAGATACGAGGCGCGCCGGAACGGGTAATGCGTCCGCTGCGCAAGGACATGGCGATGATGTTTCAGGACCCTGTGGGCAGCTTGTCACCACGCCTGACAATTCGAAGCCTGATCACGGAACCCTATCGCATTCAGGGCATGAAAGATCGCGATCTGGATGCCGAAGCCAAGCGTCTGCTGGAAATGGTGAACCTGCCGGTGCATTTCGCGGACCGCTACCCCTATCAATTGTCCGGTGGCCAGGCACGACGGGTTGGTGTTGCCCGCGCTTTGGCGCTGGAGCCGAAACTGATCCTGGCGGATGAACCAACGGCGGGGCTGGATGTCTCGGTACAGGGTGAGCTGCTGAACCTGCTCAATGACCTGCGGGAACGCCTGGGCCTGGCGATGGTGATCATCACCCACAACCTGAACGTGGTGCGCCACGTGGCAGACCGCATGGGCATTATGTATCTGGGTCGACTGGTCGAGGAAGGCAAGACAGAGGCGATCTTCGACGATCCGCGCCACCCCTATACCCGCTGCCTGCTCAGCGCCAACCCCGAGCCGGACCCCGATGCGCGCCTTGAACGGATCGCGCTCAAAGGTGAGCCGCCCAGCCTCTTGCAACGTCCGTCGGGCTGTGAGTTCCGCGAAAGATGCCCGTTTGCCAAAGACATCTGCACACAGACACCGCAATGGGAGGTTGCGGCGGGCCACGGGCTGCGCTGTCTCGCACCCTTGTCGGGTGCGCCTGCTCCGGGTCACTAAAGGATGAGGGCAACACTCTATTTCGGCGGTCCCATCCTGACGATGGACGCCGACAATTCCCGACCCGAGGCGGTGTTGGTGCGGGACGATGTCATCATTGCGGTGGGGGACGAAGCAACGCTGCGGCGGCAGATGTCATCCGATGCGGGTGTATATGACCTAGCTGGCCAGACCCTGATCCCGGCCTTCTTCGACTCGCACGGCCACTTCCCCGATCCCGGCTTCATCCAGCTGTTTCGGGTTGATCTTGCATCACCTCCGCGCGGCGTGTGTATGGATATGGCGCAAGCTTTGGAAAAGCTGCGCTGCCGAGCCGAAGAGACGCCCGAGGGCGATTGGGTGATGGGCGTATTGTTCGACAACACCGCCATTGCAGAAGGCCGCATGCCTACCCGGGCCGAACTGGATGATGTCTCAACGGCGCATCCAATTTGGGTTCTGCATGCTTCGGGTCACAATGGCGTGGCCAATTCGATGGCGCTGAAGCTGCATGGCGTCAATCGCGACACCCCGGACCCGGCCGGAGGGCGTTATGGCCGCGACCCCGATACCGGCGCCCTGACGGGGCTGGTCGAAGGGCTGTCGGCCATGGGCGAAATGGGCGACACTGATTTTCTGATCGACCGGGACAGGTTCTGGCAAGGGTTCAACGCCTGCCGTGATGAGTATTTGTCCCACGGAGTAACTTATGCACAGAACGCTTGGGCATCGCAGGTTATGCTCGACCACTTTGCCAGCCTTCCTGCCGATCAGGATCCCGGCATTGATTTGGAATTGTTGCCAATTGCCGATCTGGAACCGGCTCTGAGCCAGGGCTGGATCGACGATAACTGGCCCGGCAACCCAAATTTTACGCTGGGTGCGCGCAAGCTGTTTACCGATGGCGCGTTCCAGTTACAGACTGCCTATCTGTCTGCGCCCTACCACAAGTCGCTGGACCCCGATCACCCCTGTGGCATGATCTATGCCACGCAGGTCGACATGGATTTCGAGGTTCTCCGCCTACACGCTATGGGGTTTCAGATCCACTGCCATTGCAACGGGGATGCCGGGGCCGAGATGTTCATCGATGCGGTGGACAAGGCCTTGTTAGCGCATCCGCGAGACGATCACCGCCATACAATCATCCACGGCCAGGTTCTGCGCGACGATCAACTGGACCGCATGGCGCGGCTTGGAATAACTGTCAGCTTCTTTTCAGCACATGTGCATTTCTGGGGGGACCGACATTACGATACCTTCCTCGGCCCGGAACGCTCTGAACGGATTTCGCCAGCCGCAACTGCGGAACGATACGGTGTACGCTATACGATCCACAATGACGCGTCGGTTACGCCAACGCGGCCAATCCATCTGGCGCATTGCGCGGTGAATCGACTGACTGCGTCCGGCCGGCAACTGGGTGAAAAGGAAAAGATCAGCGTACTGTCTGCGCTTCGGGCACAAACTATCGATGCGGCGTGGCAAGTGTTTAAAGAAGATCAGCGCGGTTCGATTGAGCCCGGAAAACTGGCAGATTTCGCCATCCTTTCTCGCAATCCCCTAGATGATCCTGAACGGCTGCTCGACACATCGATTGTTGCAACCATCCGGCGAGGACAGATTGTGTTTGGCGCCACCAAATCCAGAAAAGAACTGGAATTTTAGAATGACAGCCAAACGCATTGCCATTGCCGGATTTCAACACGAAACCAACTGCTTCGGAGCGACCAAAGCGGGTCTGCCCGAGTTCGAGATGGCAGATTCCTGGCCCGAAATGTTGCATGGCGCGCGTGTCATCGCAGACACCAAAGGCATGAACCTACCCATCGCCGGGTTTTCTTCCGCCGCGAACCAGGCAGGTTTCGAGCTTTTCCCGATCCTGTGGTGTGCGGCAGAACCTAGCGCTCATGTCACGGATCACGCGTTCGAGAAGATATGTACTATGATCTTGGATGGCCTTCGCGGCGCGGGACCGCTGGACGGAGTGTATCTCGACCTGCACGGTGCCATGGTGACTGAAAGCCTTGCCGATGGTGAGGGAGAGCTGTTGCGCCGAGTACGTGATCTGGTAGGGCGGGATGTTCCGGTCGTAGCGAGCCTGGACCTGCATGCCAATATCTCTGACCAGATGACCTCGCAGGCGGACTACCTGGCAATTTTCCGCACCTACCCGCACCTCGATATGGGCGAAACCGGCGCGCGATGTGTGCCGGTTCTGCAAAGGCTACTGGCCGGAGAGAAACTGCACAAAGCCTTCCGGCAGGTGCCCTATTTGATCCCATTGCACGCGCAATACACTTGGGCCGCACCGTTTGATGAGATTTATCAGTTGCCCACCCGGTTTGAACAGGCCCATGTCTATGCAGAAATCGCACTGGGTTTTACAGCGGCAGACTATCCCGATACTGGTCCGTCCTGCGTTGCCTACGCGACCAGTGCCGCGCAAGCGACCGCCGCAGTAGATCAAATTGTCGACCTTTTTCTGGCCCGAGAACCTGATGTGGACTGCTCTATGTTGTCGTTGGACGAAGCCGTTCTGGCCTGTCGTTCGCATCGCGACAAACCGCTCGTGTTAGCGGATGTACAGGACAACGCAGGCGCAGGCGGCACATCCGATACCACCGGACTACTGGCCGCTTTGATCGAGGGGGACGCGCAGGAGGTTTTGATGGGTCTCTTCCACGACGCCGAAAGCGCAGAGAAAGCGCATCGTGCAGGCCAAGGCGCAATACTGAACCTTGCCATCGGCGGAAAATCAGGTCTGCCCGGGCACCACCCCGTTGAGGCAAAGTTCGAAGTTCTGGCCATCGGAGATGGCATCTGCCGATACTCAGGTGAGATGTACGGAGGCGGCATCGCGACGCTTGGCAAAACGGCCGCTCTGAGGATGATAGAGTCTGGCGCGAAGATAGACTTGGTCGTCACCAGTGTGCGCAACCAATGCCTAGACCGCGCTCATTTCACCCATATCGGCCTGAATCCCACATCCTATTCAGTGATCTGTGTCAAAAGCACCACACATTTCCGGGCGGATTTCCAACCCATCGCAAGCGACGTGAAAGCCGTTGCCGCTCCAGGCACCTTTCTCTGCGATCTGGACCAGATCCCCTACTACAACATCGCAGGCAAACGCCGTATCGAAACACGTGGACCCAAAACCAGAAACCATTGATTTCCCACCCGCATCGCAGCTCGCAATCGACATAGCAGGCGCAGAAACTGCATTGAGATCCCGCTCATAAACTAAGAGATTGGAAACTTCTCGCTTCACGTTTTGACAATGCCGCCTCATCTTTCGCTTCAAATCGACAGAAGATAGGGCTTAAACCGTTTCTGTTCGGCAGAAACCCAAACCCATTACGACCAAGCTTTGATAGAGCAACCCTGCGGCAAATCCCGACCCAGCAAACGGACCTTGCTAGCGCGATTCACGGTTCAAAATCGAGCGGTGAATATGTCTGACTTATATTGGTTGGCTGGCGCACATATAGCGCGTCTTGAGCCCTCATTCCCCAAATCACACGCCAGTCAACTACGCGAGACCCACGGAGTTACAGACCCAGATTGTGATGATTTGCTAAAACCCGCTTTTTATCCGAATAGTGAACGAAACCGCAACGCTGGGAAATACCATCAGACCGGATACCTCCGCTCAAACAATCTGGTCTGAGATCCGGCCTGTTCGGCGTTGGATGTAGACGGCAAGTGTAGCTATCGATAGACAACTTCCACAGGGTCAAACCGAAAACGAGGGCCCGAGGCAACCCAGGCAACAGGAAGAAACTATGAAGCGCTGTGCAATTGTACAATTTGAACCGCGCCATGAAGAAGTCATCCCCAGCTTGGTGGCCGCCTGTAATGCCAACGGGTACCGACCACGAATCTTTCTGCATCGCCGGATCTTAAAGCTGCGCGGAGATATCATGGCCTTGGTCCCGGGATTGGAATTTGATGTTGAGTATGTGCCTTTAAGCACGCCGGATTACCGGGCTGCGGATGCACCAAAACATATCAAGTCTACTATGGCTGCAATTGAAGCGGCCGAACATGACTTCGTCCTCATGGCCTCTTTGAGTCGTCCAAAAGCGGCAAGCTGGGCGCGTGGAGTGAAGAAGCCATTGATCATGGTCCTGCATAATCTGGATCAGTTCAGCCAGATGGCACCCCTGCGCGAGACGCTTCAGATGCCAAATGCGCGCTACATCAGCCTGAGTGCACATGTCACGGCTGAATGGATCAGCCGGGTGGGCAAAGCCCATATGGACAGGATCGCGACGTTGGAGCCGTTTTATTGGATCGATGATCCGGAACCAAAATTGGGCCAGCCGCGTCAGGTCGTGATCCCCGGCAACGTTAACATGCGGACACGTGATTACCCTGGCCTGCTGAATCTTCTTGGCAATCGACCGGACGCCTTTCAGAATCTGCATTTCATCCTGCCGTCAGGAGGCGGAGATCGCGCCAAGGTTGAAAGTGAGATCCAGGACCGAAAGCTTGACGCGCGTTTTACGTGCGTGCCTTTGGACAACAGCGGGCAGGTCGGGCACGCCGCGTATTTTGACGCACTGGCGGGCGCTCAGGTGATACATCCGCTCATGCCATTTGACTATGAACAATATCAACGGATCAAGATCACATCTGCCCTGTCCTCTTCGGGTGGATTCTGTGTGCCGATCGTCATGGACCGCTGGTCAGAGGCCTGTTACCGACCACCAATGCTGATTGCTGACAATGGGTTGGAGGCAAGCCTGACCCGCATTTCAGGGGCGAGTGATGCAGAACTCAGCGATCTGCAGGTAGCACTGAAGTCTTACCGCCGATCTGCACTTGCAAACGGAGCTGTCGGGCTACGACGGCTAATTGAACAATAAGTGCCTCTATCCGGTTCACTCTCAGCCTTTTAGATCCACCTACCACCGAGTTGGAAATCACCCAAGTTGGCAACATGATGCCGCGCCGTACTTTTTTCGTTCCTACGCGAAATTCGCAGTTCAGAACATCTGCAAAACCGTTATTCTCAATGAGCACCACATGACATGCGGTCTGGCGGATCACCAGACTGAAGCGTCGGATCAAAGGAATAGAATGACACGAAAGCTAGCGATCCTGACGGTCAAAGATGAAGGCGCGTTCCTGTTGGAATGGCTCGCCCATCATCAGATGGTTGGTTTCACTGATTTTCTGATCTTCTCGAATGATTGCGCGGATGGCACCGATCTGATGTTGCACCGACTCGAAGAGATGGGGCAAATCACTCATGTCAGCCATGAAGCCAAGCCCGATAAGAGCGTACAGTGGCAGGCTATGAAACAAGCCGCCAAACATCCTCTATTGAAAGAAGCAGACTGGATACTGGCGCTCGATATTGATGAGTTTGTAAATATCCATATTGGCGACGGCTCATTAAACGCGCTCATCCATAGCCTCCCCGAGGCGGATGCGATCACGCTCACCTGGCGGCTATTCGGAAATGCAGGGATCGTTTATTTTGAAGATGCGCCGGTGACCGAACAGTTCACTTCCTGCGCCCCCAAACCCATCCTTTGGCCGTGGCGCGCCTCGATGTTCAAAACGCTTTATCGCAACAACGGGATTTACCGTAAACCAGGCATTCATCGGCCAATTTCGCCTGATCAGACCCGCGTGGATGAGGCGCGCTGGTATGATGGATCAGGCCGTTTGCTTGGTGGCGATCATCGCCGCCAGCGGGTATTTTCCAACTATACGCAAGATACGACCATGAGGGTTCAGCTTAACCATTATGCTTTGGGCGCGATGGACTCCTTTCTGCTCAAACGTGCGCGTGGACGTGGGGTGCATTTCAAAGAGAAAATCGGCATGGATTATTGGGTCGATTACAACTTTAACAGCGATCAGGACGTCTCTATTTCCCGCTACCAATCGGCACGGGCTGCTCGGGTTACCGAGCTAAAATCAGATGCCACACTGAAGAAGCTACATGACAAAGCCTGCGAATGGCGGCACAAGCGATTTAAGGAACTTTTGGAGTCAGAACCTGAACGCGCGTTTTTTGCTCGCCTGATGATGGCTGGCCAATCCACACCTCTGACGGAGCATACGGCCCGTCAGCTTATTTCAGTTGCCATGCGCGCGAACCAGAAAGCCGCCGCAGAGTCCGAGTAGGAGCCTTCCTTCGTGCCGCAATCATCAAAAACCCATCCTGAATATCTGTCTACTCGTGCAGGCCGTACGCGGCGGATATTTCAGGTCGGTTTCAACAAGTGCGGCACAAGGTCGATTTCCGCCTTTCTAGATAACAACGGCATTCCGACGGTTCACTTCAAGCGTGGCAATCTGGCCCGCGCGCTCGCTAACAATCTTAAGTATGGTTATGCGCCGCTCAATGGCATTGACCGTTGGGTCGGCTACACCGACATGCAGATGGTGAGCGGCTCACGCGTGATTGAAGGTTGCCGTTATTTTCGTCAACTCGCGGCATATTATCCCAATTCCTATTTCATATTGAACACTCGAGACAAAGACAGGTGGATCGCAAGTCGCCGAAACCATGGCAATGGGTTTTATGCTGAGCGTTATCGTAAGGGTATGAATTTCGAGTCGGTTGATCAGGTAATTGATCATTGGTCAGAAGAATGGGACCGGCATCATCAGGAGGTGCCCGAATTTTTTAAGGACCAACCGGATAAATTATTGATATATAATATAGAAACAGACAGCCCTGACCAGATGTCCGAGTTCCTTGCGCCTGATTTTGAGACTGATCCGACTTTCTTCGGCCATGAGGGCAAAACATCCGGAGGCAATCACGCCGACGATGCAGTTTCTCCGAATTGAGATGTCATGGCTTGCTTACTTGAGCAGCATAAGAAATCGAGTGTGGGCGAGAACGAAAGGTTCGGTCGCCAACTCTCTGACGTATGAATGCGACTTAATAATTGCCCAGCTTAGTTGACTAACGGAGTGATAAGACTGAACGGGCAGGCTGCGCCGCCGCGCACCTTTTGATTGCCTTGTTTCCTATTGCGTCGGCGATGCTCTTGCCTTTGGCAATCTTTTGGAAAGGCCGTTGATTTCAACAATTTGGGCAATGAGCTTCGTAACTGTTGGTTTACTCTTGGTGCCGTTAGAGCACAAAATCCAGACCAATATCGAGGCAGTGTGCACTGTGGGTGATCCAGCCCATAGAAATCAAATTAACACCGGTGTTCGCCACAGCCCGCACATTATCTGGGGTTATCCCGCCTGAAGCTTCAGCAATGGCTTGACCATCAATCATGCCTATAGCTTCGCTTAAGGTTCTTGGATCCATGTTATCCAGAAGCACCGCATCAACACCGATTTTCAGAACTTCGGCCAGCTGCTCCAGCGTGTCGACCTCGATCTCGACCTTGACCATATGACCGACCGTCTCTTTGGCCCGAGTCAAGGCTGGGCGGACACCCCCGGCTATAGCGATGTGGTTGTCCTTGATCAGCACCGCGTCACTTAGGGAGTAGCGATGGTTCATGCCGCCGCCTGATCGCACAGCGTATTTCTCTAAAGCCCGCAAACCGGGCGTTGTTTTTCGGGTACAGACGATGGCAGCACGCGTGCCTTCGACGCGGCGAACCATATCGGCAGTCACACTTGCAATACCCGATAGATGACCCAAGAAGTTGAGCGCCGTACGTTCGGCAATCAGCAGACTGCGCGACGGCCCTTTGAAAGTGGCGATCACTGTGCCGGGCGCGACTGTCCCACCATCCTCGACATGACGGATTACTTTGATCGCCGGATCTATCAGCTCACAAGCCAATTCAGCACAATCCAGACCGGAAATACATCCGGATTGACGCGCGCAAGCCACAACTTCGGAAACATGATCCGAAGGAATAACAGCCGAAGAGGTGACATCTCCGGCGAGGCCCAAATCTTCATCAAGTGCGCGGCGGATCACCGGCTCCAGCATCGTTCGGGGCAACGGGGCTAGGGGCATGATAGTCATTTCTCAAGCAGTCCTCAAAAAGGGTTCCTGACTGGTCAAACTCGCATGAGCAAGTACTTCGGTCAGAGTCATCAAAAGAGATTGCGCGTTCGCCTCAGGATTAGGGAAGTCACTTCGGTAATGTCCGCCACGCGATTCTCGGCGCAGATCGGCAAAGACCGCGATCGAAAGCGCGACCAGTGCCGGGTCAGAAGCGCAGGCAGCGGTTTCGACCAACGGAGACAACTTTGAAATGACTTGACGCAATCCCACCTCGTCGCGGATCAAACCCAGAAATTTTGTAGCCAAAGGCCGGACAGAGCTAGGGTCAGAACGAGGCAGAGCGGTAACTGTAGGAACAAATGGCAGGTTTCTCATTTCTGCCTTGGCAACATCATTTGCGGCGCGGCATCCCATCACCACCGCCTCCAGCAGTGAATTACTAGCAAGGCGATTGGCACCATGCAGGCCAGTGGCCGCGCATTCACCTATGGCCCAAAGGCCTGACAGAGTGCTTCTTCCATACTCATCAACGGCGATACCGCCCATGTGGTAATGCGCAGCCGGAAGTATCGGTATGGGATCGCGCGCCGGATCAATTCCGGTTGCTGCGCACAATGCATGGATGCCAGGGAACCGCTGGACAAATTCGGCACCAAGCGCGGCACGAGCATCAAGAAACACTCGCCCACCTTCCAATATGACCTGATGCACGGCACGAGCCACCACGTCGCGCGGGGCCAGTTCAGCCCCCGGAATATGCGACATGAAGCGCTTGCCGGTTTGGTCAATCAGAATTGCGCCTTCGCCCCGGACGGCTTCACTGACCAATGCCAGTGGTGTCTGCTTGGCATCCAGCGCTGTGGGATGAAACTGGACAAATTCCATATCGCGCAACGCTGCCCCGGCGCGGGCGGCCATCATGACACCCTGGCCGAAATTACCTGAAGGGTTGGTGCTGACACCAAACAGACCGCCGCAACCGCCTGTCGCCATAACGACCTGAGATGTGCGCAATACCTCTGCTTGGGCATCTTTTTGCAGATGAACGCCTGTGACGTGTCCGTCTAGCGTCAACACCCGTCGGGCTTCGACTCCGGTCAAGCAAGTGATCGACTGGCATTGCAACACGGCACTCGCAAGGGCCGATGTGATTTCGGCTCCGGTGCGGTCGCCGCCTGCATGCAGTATGCGGCGGCGGGAATGCGCGGCCTCGCGCCCCAAGGCATATGTGCCGTCGGCGGTTCTATCGAAACGAACGCCATGTTTCTCTAAACCAGTGATCGCCTTTTGCGCTTCGCAGAGAATGGCCGACGCCAGGGTTTCGTCGCACAGCCCGTCGCCCGCCCGCAAAGTATCGGCCAAGTGTTGCGCAGGATCACCATCCGTGCCTAGTTCGGCGGCAATCCCTCCTTGAGCCCAAGCGCTGGAACATTCCTGGCCCAGCCCTGCACGGGTGATTAGTACTACGGGTTGTGGAGCCAGTTCCAGCGCAGCCGTCAGCCCGGCGATTCCGCCACCGATGATGGCAGTTCGACCATGAAGCCCTTCGAGCCCGATCATTTCACTGCCAGCATCCGTTCTACCGCGCGGCGCGCATCTTCAGCGATGGCCGGATCGACGGTGACTTCGTGATGGCCCAGTTCCAATGCGTTGCGAATGTTGCGCAGACTAATGCGCTTCATATGTGGACACAGGTTACAGGGGCGCACGAATTCCACCTCAGGATGGTTCAGCGCCACGTTGTCGCTCATCGAGCATTCGGTCAGCAGGCAAACCCGCGTCGGTTTTTTGTCGCCGACGAAATCCGACATGACTGCGGTAGAGCCAGAAAAATCTGCTTCGGCAACCACTTCGGGCGGGCATTCAGGATGGGCCAGGACCGTAACACCCGGCCACGCTTCGCGCATTTCACGTATATCGGCTGGAGTAAACAGTTCGTGCACCTCGCAATGTCCATGCCATGCGATCAATTCGACATCGGTCTCTTTGGCGACGTTCTTGGCGAGATACTCGTCCGGGATCATCAACACGCGCGACACCCCGAGGGATTCCACCACCTTTACTGCGTTGCCCGACGTGCAGCAGATATCCGATGCCGCCTTCACCGCTGCCGAAGTGTTTACATATGTGATCACTGGAACGCCGGGATGGGCTTCACGCAGAAGCGCAATATCCTCGGGTGTGATGGAATCCGCCAGTGAACACCCCGCGCCCAAATCTGGGATCAGCACCGTCTTTTCCGGGTTCAGCAGCTTGGCAGTTTCCGCCATAAAATGTACACCAGCCAACACAATGACATCGGCATCAACCTCGACAGCTTCGCGCGCAAGCGCAAGGCTGTCGCCCACGATATCGGCAACTCCGTGGAAGATCTCCGGCGTTTGGTAATTGTGGGCGAGGATGACCGCATTCCTCTCACGCTTGAGATCAAGGATGGCTTCCAGATCATCTTCAAACAGCATCCATTCGGGTTGCGGGATGATCTGCTTTACCCGGTCGTAGAGGTCTGGAAGGCGAAAATCTTTCATTGGCTTCTCCATTTATACTCGCATCGAGTATATTGGAGCCATGCTTATTCTCGATTCGAGATTATGTCAAGCGAGGTTCAGGACCGGGAGAGAGGTAATCTGACGCCCGACAGCATGCGAGCCTCTAGAATGGCCGGCCGATATCGGAACAGGCGTGCCGGACGACCACCGGTGCCGCTGGACATTTCGCCGGTATCTTCAATCAATTCCTGCTGATCAATCTGGCGGCGAAAATTGGGTTTGTGCAGGTGTAGACCAGACAGCGCTTCGACTGTGCGCTGTAACTGCAGCAAGGTGAAGCTTTCGGGCATGAGCTCGAACACAACCGGAGAGTATTTTATCTTGGCCCGCAAGCGAGATATGCCGGTGGCGAGAATGCGACGGTTGTCCGCTTCCATGTGACGACCGAATTCAGGAGTGTCAACAAGCCCTGCTTCGTACATAAGCTCATAACGTTGCAAAACCAGCTCTTCGTTCCAGGTCTTCCCATTCAGACCAAACAGATAGTCCACACGCTGCAGTTTTAGCGGATCACTTCCTGCCCAAGCTGAGATACGTTTGATAATTTGCGGTAGCTCTTCTGGGCTGCGATCACGATGATCCTCCCATGGGAAGTATTGATACCAGCTACGCCATGCCGGACGTCCAGCACCAGTAGTATCCTGCTCCCGCACCAGACCGAGATAGCTGATCGAGATACGCTGAGAGTTTTCGGCATAACCCGAGCGTGGATCGCGATCCTTGTCTGCAAAGGTGTAAAGCTGTTCAAGATATCCCACCGGATGGCCGGTCTGCGCCTCAATCCAGGCCCGCAAGCCGCTTTGCAAGCTGCGGTGTGAAGATTCGAACGGTCCCGAAGGTAGCGCGTTACCTCCACGCAAGGTCATGACACGCGGCTGATCATCAGTCACGGCGATTAGGATTGCGATCAGTTCGGCAGGGGCTAGTCCACTTGGCAAGGAATTTCCTGTTTGTAGAATGTCGCGAAGCGTTGGTTAGAATGTGCGTTCTAACCCAAATTTAGTACCTTGGCTTGAAGAAAAATACAGTGTGACGGGTGCTTCTTCAGAGAACAAGCATTTCTGGCCCAGTTAATCGTCCCACTGTTCTAACATCAGCTTACTACTTTCGGTCCAATGAACCTGAAATACAGTTTCGTCTCACGACTTGAGCAGTGTCGCAAGATATGGGTTCGGGCTGACCAAACAGCCCTTTGAGGTATTCGTTTCGCTAAAGTAGTTCTCAGACCGGTCTTACGTATGATCTTTTTAAAGGCTGCCGTTTCCGCAAAGACATTAATGATTACACTAAATACTTCGATTTGCGACACACAGTGTCTTATCGAAATTTGGAAGCGATCATAGCATTTCGCAGCTAAGGTCTGACCACTTCACATTCGACAGTTGGGTTGTGAAGCTTCCTCCAGTTCGAAGATACCCATCCGACCCGCGGCGCTAAGCAGCCAGTTCTTTGAATCGTTGTACGGGACGGGGTCCAGGAGTGAATTGAAATCTACGGATCGGGACCTCTAGGTAGTTTGATATCTTGGCTGATGTTCACAAATTGCAAGTTTCAGAACAACCCAGTTTGATTTTTGCGTCATGCGCTTTGACTTTCTTAGGCTGAAGATTCTGATCCCGCATTGACACCACGGATGAAAGAGTCCGCGCACGGCGGTAACAATCCAGCAGTCGTTCGGGCGGGGCATTCTGCTGCTCCGATACCAGCACTACTGGTCGAAAACTTCTCCCGGTCCAATAGTCAGAAAGAGAGAGGCCCAGGGCAGCAAAACCCTGAGCCAGCTTTCAATCGGACGGTCCCGCCTCAGCCGCCACTCGAGTTTGCTAACCCGGGCTGGGCAAAATCATTGGCGGGTGGTGTCAAATCCTGCGCACCGGTGCCGGGCATCAACTCGAAACCCAAATCGAATTGATCCAGGGTCGAAGCCAGTTGCGCTACGATCTCGGCGTTGCCCTCAGACTGCGCGGTGCCATCAGCGAGCATCTCGGTCAATCTGCGCTCACCGGTCATGACCTTTTCCAAGTCCGTGCGGCTCAGACTGATCGAAAGATCGGCGTCTTCCGCCACCTGATCGACGATATGAGTCAGAGTGGCATTGCTCATCTCGACAACGATGTTCTCGTCCCGGTCGGGGATCGACAGGTTGATGGTGAACTCCATATCGGTGGCTTTGGCGCTATTGACGCGAATGGCCAGAAAGTCGAGCCACATCGTGGTCTGCATCGCCTTTATCGTATCGGGACCGGTGGTCTCGATGGTAGCGCCCTGCGGAATACCGTTGCGCAGTTCGAACGCCGCACCAAGGAACGAGTTGCGGACCGAAGGGCTTTCCTTCTGATACCCGATCTGCTCGAACGCGTCGGCCAACAGGTCCTTGGCGGCCTGGTTCTGTGGTTCGGCGTAGACCAGTTTGTTCAGAATCTCGGTCGCTTCAAGGTATTTGCCGGTGTCGACCAATTCCTGCCCTTTCGACAGGATCGGTTCGGCGCCGCCCATCATCTCGATAAACAGCGGCGCGCTGTCTTCTGGCGACAGAGGTGTGAGCGTGGTGGGGTTGGCATCCCAGTAGCCCAGATAACGGTTTATCACCGCCCGGCTGTTATGCTCGACCGAGCCATGATAGCTGCGCGCGGCCCATTGCTGCTGCAGGCTTTCCGGCACGTCATAGACGTTGTGAATCTGATTGATGGTCACGCCCTTGTTGGCCAGATTCAACACCCCGTTGTTAAGATTGGCGTAAGTGTCACGCTGCGCACGCATCACTTCTTGAATGCGCTCATTTCCGTAACGGGGCCAAGAGTGAGAGGCGAACATCAACTCGGCATCCTGCCCAAACTTGTACAGCGCGTCATTGACATGCTTGGACCAGCTCAGCGCATCGCGCACCAGTGCGCCACGCAAGGTATAGATGTTGTGAATTGTCCCGGTGATGTTTTCCGCCGCCCAGAATGCCTTGAGGTCGGGGAAATAAGTATTCATCTCAGCAGGTGCTTCAGTACCCGGTGTATTCTGGAAGATCATACGCACGCCGTCTACGATGATCTCTTCATACGCGTCCGAGACATAGCGGGTCGGTTCGATCAGGCCCGTGGTGCCAGCCGAGATGTTTTTGCCGATGGACTGATCCACATGGCCGAACGGGCTGCGTGGCAGCAATACGCCGTATTGGAAAAACAGACGGCGGTTCATCACGTTGCCCGCATAGACGTTTTCGGAAACCGCATGTTCCATGAAACCTTCGGGCGCGATCACCTCCACGCCGTTTGCCACGTCCTCATCGGTGATCACCCCGCGCACACCGCCATAATGGTCGGCGTGGGAATGCGAATAGACAACCGCCTTGACAGGAAGTTCGCCCACGGTGTCGTTTAGCAGCTTCAGCGCTGCAGCGGCAGTTTCCTTGGAGGCCAGCGGGTCAAAGATGATCCAGCCGGTATCGCCACGAATAAAAGTGATGTTGGACAGATCGAAGCCACGCACCTGATAGATGCTGTCGTCGAGAATCTCGTACAGGCCGAAATTCATGTTCAGGATCGCCTGACGCTGCAACGACGGGTGGATCGAGTCGAACTCTTTGCCCTCGAGCAGATAGTCATAGCTGCCGATGTCCCAGGCGACGGTGCCATCCTCGGTTTTGATCTGGCGGTATTCTGGAACCGCAATTAGCCCCTTGCGGCTTTCTTCAAAGTCACGCTCGTCATCGAACGGCAGGTTATTGCGTTGGGTTTGCTGGAATTCGATCGTGTAATCCGAGGGCAGCTTGCCCTTCGGGTCAAAGTGCTGAGGACTATCATCCTGCGCGACGGCAAGACCTGAGGTCAGCGTCAAAAAGGTGACGGTCAAGAGTAAGGTGGTTCGGCGTGGCATATATAATCGGTTCCTATCATGAACGCTTCAAAAGAGGTCGCAGCGCAGGAGGTCTGACGGGACGAACCACGAGGTTGAAATTCGTCCCGCCGGTGCATTGACGTCCAGAAGTGCCGAGATGCGCGATCTTTTGGAAGCCGGGTGCCTGCCTGTACGACCAGCAGTGCGGCCCTCTTATCCGCAGAATTTTTCCCGAGAAGTGCAAACATGTTGCCACCTGTCGAAAAACACATGTATCAACGAGGCCAACATAATGGTTTTCCTTGGTTTTCCCGAGGCAGTGGGATATTGAAGTGGATACTACCGAGCGCGAAATTCGGGTACAGATGCAACGTATCCTGGATCATCCGGATTTCACCGCCAGCCCCAAACGCCGCGCATTTCTGAACTATATCATCGAGGAATATCTGGCCGGTCGTTCAGATCAGATCAAAGGCGTGTCGATTGCCATGTCGGTCTTTGACCGCGACGAAAGCTTCGACCAGCAGGTCGATCCGATTGTCCGACTTGAGGCGCGGCGACTACGGCAGGAGATTGACACCTATTATGCCGGGCCCGGTCGGGGCGATCCGATACGCCTCACCATGCCCAAAGGAGGATACGCGCCGCGGTTCGAAAAATCTTCACTGCCCGGCCCTGTTCCGGCACCTGCTGACGCCCGGCCCAAGGCCGGGCTCAGGAGGCGACGACGCGCTCAGATTGGACTGGCTGCCGCCTTTGGCCTGACATTGTTTGGGCTGATCTGGGGATTGACCCGTTCAGGGACGCCTGAGGAACAGGCAAATCACAGCTTGCCCAAAGGGCCCGTCGTGGCTGTACTGCCCTTTGAAACTCTGGGAGAGGGCCCCGAGTACCTCGCCGCTGGTCTTACCCGGCAGTTGACGACCGAGTTGATCCGGTTCCGGGACATCTGGGTCTTGCCCCTTGGCAGCACACTGCATTCTGGTGAAACCGAGATTGATACGGCGAGCTTGCGTACAGAATTCAACGCCGATTTCGCGCTGGAAGGCAATGTGATGGACAGGAGCGACACCTTGCGCCTTTCCGCACGCCTCATTGATCTGAAAGACCGAAGATATATCTGGTCGCAAAGCTACGAGGTCAGCAATACCTCCAAGGAGATTTATGCGGTACAGGACAGCATTATCCGAGATGTAATGGGTAAACTGGCCGGGAAATACGGGCTACTGACGCTTGGCGCGATGCGAGATGCCGATAGAATTCCACCCAACAATCGCGATGCTTATGAATGTGTGCTTGGTTATTACAGCTATCAGGTAACCATCAATCTGGATCGCCATGCCGAAATCAAATCCTGCATCCTGAACGCGCTTGAGAAGGCTCCGGATTATGCCGAGGCTTGGGCGGTGCTGTCGAACCTGTATCTGCAACAGATACGTTTTGGGCTGGGCGGAAATCGCGAACAGATTCTGGCCGCAGCCGATGCCGCAGCACGCCGGGCGGTCGAGATCGACCCAAATCTGGCGGCGGGACATCTGATGATGGCCAATATTCGGTTCGTGCTCGGTGATTTTGCTGGGTTCCGCGAGGCCGGGCAACGGGCGATTGACCTGAATCCGAATGACACCGACATTCTGGCCCATTACGGGATGCGTCTGGCGTTCAGTGGCGAATGGGACAAAGGACTTGCTATTGTAGACCGGGCAATCGCTCTGAACCCTGTGCATCCTCAGTGGTATCTGTTTCCGCGGGTTTTTTACGAGTTCGACCGGGGCGACTATGAAGCGGCGCTGGCACAATTGGAACAAATCGATATGCCAGGTTTCTTCTGGACCCATCTATGGCAGGCCGCGCTACACAGCAAACTGGGAAATGGGGAACAGGCCCAGGCGGATCTACGCAGCTTGTTGGTTCTACGCCCAGATTTTTCATCTGTTGCATCGGATATACTTGCCATTTGGCAACTTGACGCCACTTTTAAGGAGAACCTGTTGGCCAGCCTCCAGAAGGCTGGTTTGTCAGATTCTTGACCGGCTTATCCAGTTTCCGCACACCTATTCATCGGTGGGTTTCACAGTTATCTGGAATCGCATCACCCTTGTACGCAGCAATAAGTAAACCACGTCAGATGGCTGACTTTATATCATCAGATCGTCGTTCGATTTTCTAGCTTTCACGCAAGCGGGCCAACGGTCGCTGCCGGTCCATATCTGGGATGGTTTGTCAGAGTTGGCGTTTTTTTGGGACGGCCTTTTACATAGTTTCGGCATTGCAAAACACTTTGCTCATCGGTGCTCAACATGCGGAAGTTGATCACCTGTAGCCTGAAAGAAGCGCGCATCTGGGTGGGATATGTCAATTCGATGCGCCAACATGCAAGGCAATCGAGACGCATCTTTGGATTATCTGCGCGACACTGTTCACCCACCCAATCAGGCAGGTTTCTTTAACTGTTACAACTGAAACGTTTATTCGGCATCAGAGCACTCCTTCTCTGGTCAGAATTTACCCCAAATTACGAACTCTGTTCGGGCCCTTTTTTGAGTCAAGACCAAGGCCCCTTTCGATAAACCACTGAGTAATCTGCAGCCATTACTAGCCCACCACACCGTGACCACGCACCTGCATGCAGTTCACAAGCACATGACGCCGCGCCATTTCGTCATTGTACTGGCCGCGCACAGATCCGACTATGCCACCTGCGATCGCACCCCCGATGACATCTTCCTTCTCGCCAACGACCCAACCAGTGACCGCGCCATCAATAGCGCCGAACGTAGCATCCATTTTACGCTGCCCGGGATTGAAACTCGCGGCCATCAATCGGCATTCAGCCTCATCTGTGTAGAAGGTCGCATTCCTGGTTCCGTCAACCATCAGTGGCTTCTGCATCGGGTACTGAGTGCATGCGGTAAGACTGATGAGAGCAACAAAAATGAACTTTTTCATCGCAGTTTTCCTTTCGGGAATCGAAGTAATTGCTTGGCGTACACGCTAAACTTGCCTGCCTAGGCAAATCTCATTTAGGAAGTTTACGATTGTCGAAAAATAGCCCCGCCATTTTACGCAGCGTAAAATTGCATTTGTTTCGCTGGCTCGGTCGCAAACTTCTCTGGCGCATGAATGCAGCGCCTTTCTTGCGCAGCTAAGTTGGCTAAATAGGCAACTAGATTAACGCGAAAAAACCGTCGGCCGAGCATGCCGAAGGCGTGACGGCACGCAGCCGCGTAGGGCTGCGGCACAAGAAAGTCGGCGGCCCGAAAGTCCTTTTTCAATTTTCATAGGGTCTTCTATTCAGCAGCGTAACGCTCCATGTCGGCAAGGCGCGTGTATCCGTCCCGCGTCTGTGGTGTTTTAATGCCTAGAATATTTCCGGCGATTTGGGTCCGGAGAATCTGTGCGGTCCCGCCGCCGATAGTGAACATGCGCACATCGCGATACATCCGCTCCAGAGGTTCACGATCGCTGTAGCCGCGCGCGCCGAACATCTGCAGCGCATCGCTGACCACCTTAATAGCCATCTCGGACGCAAAAAGCTTGGCGCGGGCGGCCATGGTCATATCGGGATACTGACTGCCGTTTGGGCCACGCGATCGTGCCGCTTCATGGAGCAGCAGCCTGGCTGCATGAACTTTCGTGTCCATATCGGCCAGCATCCATTGAAGCCCCTGGAATTCTGCAAGCGGGCGCCCGAACTGTTCACGTTGAACGAGGTAGCGTTTTGCACGTTCAAGTGCCCCTGCCGCAACACCCATAGCAACTGCTCCCGCACCGACGCGTTGCGAATTGTAAGCGTTCATCAGGTCGGCAAAGCCACGCTTCAATCCTGAAGGCGGTTTGACCAGCCATTTCTCGTTGATCTCGACATTTTCGAACCGCAATTCTGCTTCGGGCATACCGCAAAGGCCCATCGTGTATTCGCGACCCACCACGGTGAACCCCTTGGGCGTATCACCTGACATCGGTTCGGCAAACAGAATGAAACCGCCAATCCCCTGATCGACGCCTGCCTCATCGAGCACGCGGGCAAAGATCAGGTGCAGCTTCGAGACCCCTCCACCAGTGATCCAATGCTTGGACCCGTTGAGGATGTATGTGCGACCCTGTTTCCGCGCGGTAGTCTGCATTTCGGTCGCGGCACTTCCCGAGTCAGGTTCGGTTATGCAGATCGCAGGCTTATCTCCTGCCAGGACATGCTGAGCACAAAAAGCCTTCTGCTCATCATTGCCGTACCCCATGACCGCACTGATGCCGCCCATGTTGCCCTCGACAACGATGCGGGCGGTCAGGGTGCAGGCTTTTGCGATCTCTTCCACCACCATGGTGACATCCAGAAAACTCGCGCCCTGCCCACCATATTTCTTGGGAATGGTCATACCCATGATGCCAGCATCGGCCAATTCGCCAACATTCTGCCAGCAATACCTGCGCGATCTGTCCCAATCTGCGGCACGTTTCTCAAATTCTGGGGCCAGTTCTTTCGCAACGTTCACAAGCGGATGCGGCATGCGTGTCCCTCGTCTCTGTTTTTTAACAGAATACGCTTGCAGTAATACAACACAATCGAATAAAATTGGATATCTAATCCAGTATACTTTAACTTATGCAGACACGTTCTCTCAGAACCCTCATACGGGTCTCGAATGTCGGCTCCTTTGCGAAAGCGGCCGAGCAGCAAAACATGACATTGTCTGCACTTTCAATGCAGATGAAGGCGCTTGAGGCGGAGCTTGGCGTCGACCTCTTTGACCGCACCGTACGACCACCGCGACTTACGCCAATCGGCCGGAGCATCGTCGAGGCATCGATCCCGCTCCTGCAGCACGAAGACAGCCTTCTCAAAATCTGTCGCCCGACGGACACGCTTGTTGGGCATTTCCGAATAGGATTTGTCACAACTGCTGCCGTTCGCTTGCTGCCGAACTTCCTGAACAACGCAAAACGTCAAGCACCGCAAGCGACCTTCTCATTCGAAACCGGCCTGTCCAAGGTTCTACAAGAAAAGGTTGTAAGCGGTCAGCTTGATGCCGCCCTTCTTACAGATGCAGAAGGTGTTCCCGACACGCTTGCGGAAAAGGTGCTTCGAGAGGAACCCTTTGCCTTTGCAGCCCATGAGAAATTGCTGAAAGACGGCCTCGCGGGTTTATTGAATGCGCAGCCCTTCTTTCACTTTATGCCCGACACCGGGATCGGAAAACTCATTGCTGGAGAGATGCTTAAGCACAAAAGACCAAAGGGTTCCGAAACCATTGTCCTTGATAACCTTGAAGCGATTATGGAATGTGTTTCGGCAGGGTTGGGTTTTACGCTTCTGCCTGTCCCCGATGTTTTGCGGTATCGGTCTGACGACGTCAAAAGTATTTGTCTTCCACAATCGTCGGCTCGGAAACTTGTTCTTGCGACCGTGCGCAAGGGCGCGCTGGCTGGAAGTGAGGCGATGCTTGCCGCGCTATTCTCGACAGGCGAGGCCGTCGCTGCGGGCGAATAAGAAACACCTTTCCTGCACTCGCGGCTTCGGCTTGATCGACTAAGGTCTTGAAACCCTCTTTTGGGTTCACGCAAGAACGACCGGAACCGGCCTTGGATAAACCGTTTAGATGCTGCGATGCAGCCTGTCTAACTAGCCACTCGCTACGGGAGCGATGGCCGCATTCACGGGAACTCAAAAATCGCGGAACAGATCAGGCTATTGCAATTGTAAAAGGCGTGTCCGCCTCGTGCATTTCTCCAAACTGGCGCCGTGATGTCTTAAGGCGCGCTTGACCAATATTGGGATCATGTTTCCCAAGGTGGATTTGAGCCAATCTCTGTGATCAGAAAATCCATGAATACCCGAACTTTGGGAGATAATACGTTGGACTTGGGATAGATAAGCCATAGAACATTGTCTTCCGTAGCCTCAAAGTCTGGCAGAATTTGCATCAACCGGCCCGATTTCAGGTGATCATACACGCTCCATAGTGCGTTTAGGGATATTCCGGCGCCGGCCAGAGTGGCGCAGACCTGATTTTGGCCGTCGTCGATGATCAATTGACCCTTGGCCATCGCTGGATCAAATGTGGCTTTCTCACCTGCCTTTCCCGTTAGCGTGCGCAATTGGCGATTTTGGAAAGCGATCAGGTGGTGGCTTTTCAGATCGGCAGGTGTTTTGGGTGTGCCGTATGTGTCAAGATAGTGCGGCGCGGCGCACAGTATGCGTCGGTCATCAGCCAATTTTCGGCCTTTCAGGCTGGTGTCGACAAGCGGCGCATTTCTTAGTGCAAGGTCGTAACTCCCCTCGATAAGATCAAACTGCACATCCGACAGGCGCAAATCGAGCGTCAGATCGGGGTGCTGTTGAAGAAATTTCGGCAGGATTGGTGCAATGTAGAGCTGAGCAAAGGTGCTGGGTGCAGCGAAGCGCAATGTACCGCGGATGGTCGCTGTTTGTTTGCCCAACGCCGTAAGTGCCGCCTCTTCCTGCGCAATAATCTCTCGGGCGAAGGGCAGGAAATCGGCACCTTCAACAGACAGCGACACTTTGCGCGTTGTGCGATGTAACAGTTCGGAACCCAGGCTTTGCTCCAACTTGGCAAGCTTTGCGCTCGAGACAGCTGGAGCCATGCCCAAAGCGCGCCCCGCCGCACTGATGTTCAGCCTTTCTGCCGCCGCTACAAACAATCTCAGCGTGTCTGTATCAAGCCCCATTATATCGCAAACCCGAATTATCAATCCATGAATGGGCAGTTTATACGCAAATAGATTAGCGTTAAATCCCCTTCATGGATGCAACTCGGCATGGGAAGGAGACGCAGATGACGCGGACAGCCACAGTCAACTACCACGTTCACAAGCCCTGGCGGCAAGCCTTTGAACTAGATGCAGGCGGGATTGCTGGTAATTTGATTTCGCCCGAACTGGCCAGCACGGCTGTTGCATTGACAGATGCCCGCACCACGAGCAACACAGTTACATTTGCGTCTGATGCTGTTGAGTTCGCGCTGCTGGAAACGCAGGTACAAGATTTTACCGGCGAGGTCTGGAAACCGACATACGATGCGGAACTAACGGCAATGCTCTCGTACAAGTTAGGTGCGCGCGAGGTTGTGGTTTTTGATCACACGGTTCGGATAGATGACCCAGGAGCGACGCGCAAACCCGCGCGCAACGTCCACAGTGACTATAGCAAGGACGGAGCCGAACAGCGGCTTGTCGATCTTTTGGGTGCCGAGGCCGCAGCGGAGTGGGCGCGCGGTCACTATGCTTTTGTTAATGTGTGGCGCCCTGTGGATCATCCTATCAACTCAGCACCCCTGGGCTTTGTTCGCCCGTCATCAGTTGAACCGTCTGATTGGATTTTGCTGGACCTGATCTATCCCGACCGCAATGGGCAAATAATGGGGCTGGTAGGAAACCCCAGGCATGAATGGATTTATCAATCGAAGATGACGCCGGATGAGGTCGCGATCTTCAACATCTATGACAATCAAGGTGCTCCGTCGATCGCGCATAGTGCGCTTGATATGGTCGAAGACTCAAACGTCAACACCATTCGCAAAAGCATCGAGAGCCGCACACTGGTGCGCTATTAAAGGAGAGCCGGACATGTTGGATAAAATGCAGCCTGCTGATTTTGCCCAAATCAACGTGGCCTATAACCGGGTATTTCGACCGGGACGGCTGAGCGTTGGCCTTGTGTTGCCGCTCGAAGCATATGCAGTCGGTGCAGAGCCGACGCTTCGGGATCATCTGGAAGCGGCTCGGAAAGCGGAGAACCTCGGGTTTGCATCACTTTGGCTGCGCGACGTGCCATTCAAC
Source organism: Ruegeria sp. H9 (assembly GCF_056532915.1). Taxonomy (NCBI): domain Bacteria; kingdom Pseudomonadati; phylum Pseudomonadota; class Alphaproteobacteria; order Rhodobacterales; family Roseobacteraceae; genus Ruegeria; species Ruegeria sp. H9. Next base: position 343,320 of record NZ_JBQFNX010000001.1, read on the forward strand.
GTTCCAAGCTTTGGTGATGCAGGACAGATTTTCGATCCATTTGTCTATCTGGGTGCGCTTGCTGCGGTTACGGACCGAATTGCCCTTGGAACGTCGAGCGTGATCCTGCCATTGCGTCACCCCGCTCATGTAGCCAAGGCGGCGGCGAGCGCGGATGTGCTCTCGGGCGGACGGTTGCTCTTGGGTGTAGCCTCCGGGGACCGGCCTGAGGAGTATCCGGCTATGAACCAGAGCTATGATGACCGCGGGGCACGTTTCCGCGACAGCTTCGACTACATCCGCGCCGTTGGATTGGACTATCCCGAGCGTGAAAGTGCACAGGGTAAGCTGTCTGGCGGGATTGACCTGCTGCCAAAGCCGCATGGGACCCGCCTGCCGATGATTATTACGGGTGGTAGCCAGCAATACCCCGATTGGGTGGCGCAGAACGGCGATGGTTGGATGACCTATCCGCGCAATGCGACTGCCCAAAGGCAGGTTATTGCGGACTATCGGAGGCGCGGGAAGGAAGCGGGCCAGCCAGACAAGCCTGTCATGCAATCCCTGTATATCGATGTCGTTGCCGATCACGCCGCACCACCGCGCCCGATCCATCTTGGGTTTCAGTCTGGCACCGATTTCCTGCGTAGCTATCTACGTGAAATAGAAACGCTTGGGGTCAATCACGTTGCACTGAACCTACGGTTCAATCAAGCGCCCATCGATACGACCCTCGAACACCTGGCGGATACCGTACTGCCCGACTTTTCCTAAAGGATCAGATCAATGACCAAGACTATACTCATTACAGGTTCAACCGACGGCATTGGTTTGCTCACGGCAAAGAAGCTGGCCGCCGATGGACACAAAGTACTTCTGCATGGACGCAGTACCTCCAAATTGGACAGCGCTGCCACCGACGTCGGTGGCGATGTCGAAACTTATACCGCTGATCTGAGCGATCTGTCCGCAGTGCGAGAACTGGCTGAGAGCGTAAAGGCCAAACATGACAAACTGGACGTGTTGATCAACAATGCAGGTGTGCTGAAAGCTCCGCAAACCGTGCTTGCGAATGGGCAGGACATCCGCTTTGTCGTCAACACACTCGCACCCTATCTGCTCACAGAATTGCTGATGCCGATCATTCTCGCCGCCGGGCGCGTCGTGAACCTGTCATCGGCAGCGCAGGCCCCGGTGAATATTAGTGCACTGGAAGGTAGTGTCCCGCTGGCTGATATGGAGGCTTATGCGCAAAGCAAGCTGGCGATCACCATCTGGACCCGGGAATGGGCCAAATCTCTGTCCGATGCACCCGTCATGGTCGCGGTAAATCCGGGATCGCTGTTGGCCTCAAAGATGGTGAAAGAAGGATTCGGCCTAGCCGGGAACGATATGAACATCGGCGCTGATATCCTGATTGACGCAGCATTGGGTGATCGGTTCGCTGATGCGTCAGGTGCCTATTTTGACAATGACAGCGGTGCCTTCGCGAATCCACATGCCGCAGCACTGGACAAAGCACATGTTGCCGACGTCATGAACTCGATCAGAGGTTTGATTAACCAGACCAACTGACCCGCGCTGCACTAAATCCAGACGCGCTTCCAACTTTAACCTCCCTTACCCCTCGCGTGTGCCGCGTCGAGGCCCAAGAAAGGACTGTCTGATGAAATATGAGAACTTTCAAACCTTTGACGTTGCTGTTGAAAACGGCATCGCAACAGTCACATTCAACTTTGGCACAGTAAACGTGCAAGGCCAGGAAATGCTGGCCGACCTCAACAGTCTGGCCATGCGGCTAGAGCGAGACCGCGAAACCAAGGTCGTGATCTTTCAGTCCGCCAACCCGGAAATCTGGGTCTGCCACTACGATACCGAGCTGCTCAAGGATATGTCGACTGAGGCCGTATCCCGGGAGGACGCACAGCTTTTGGACCTTCAATCGGTCTGCGAGCGGATCAGCAAGGTGCCACAAGCCACCATCGCAAAGCTGGAAGGGTTCGCACGTGGTGGCGGACACGAGTTGGCGTTGGCGCTCGACATGCGATTTGCGGCGCGGGGTAAGTACAAGTTCATGCAGATGGAAGTTGGAATGGGCATCCTGCCTTGCGGCGGCGGTGCTTCGCGCATGGCACGTCAAACCGGCCTTGGAAAAGCGCTTGAGATCATCCTGAGCGCACAAGACTACGATGCGGATGATGCAGAACGTCTGGGCACCATAAACAAGGCTTTGGAGCCAGATGAGATTGGCCCGTATGTGACAGCGCTCGCCGAGCGGATCGCAAAATTCCCGGCAGAGTCGATCAATGCCTGCAAGCAGATGGTCTATGAATCCATTGACAAACCAATTGATGAAGCGCTGAAGGCCGAAGCCTATTGGCTGTATCAGGCCACAAGCAAAACCCCGGCGGTCAAACGGTTCACCATCGCGGATGAACAGGGTCTGGAACACGACATCGAAAACCAGCGCAAGTGGGGCGATCTGGTTATGCAGGTTCAGGATATCAACTGATCCGTCCTCCAACACAATGATCACGTCAGGCGTGCGCTGTTCAAAGCCGCGCCTGACACTTCGTCAAAAAAAGGAATATCCCAATGAAAGCAATGGTTCTGAACGACTACGGACCCGATGCTCCGTTCGAGCTTGTAGAAATGCCCGAACCGGTCGCAACGTCTGGGCATGTAGTCGTCAAAGTGGCCGCGACCAGCGTCAATACCGTCGATACAATGATCCGAAGCATGGGCGCGGATCTACCTCTGTCCCCCAATTTGCCCGCGGTCCTTGGCATGGATTTTGCTGGCACAATCACAGCCGTTGGCGAAGGTGTTACAGGTTTTTCCATAGGCGATGAGGTGTATGGCTGCGCCGGTGGTATGATGGACCTCCCTGGTTCGCTAGCCGAGTACATCAATGCGGATGCCCGCCTGATTGCACACAAACCCAAGACGCTGAGCATGCGAGAAGCCGCGGCGCTGCCTCTCGTAGGCATCACCGCCTACGAAGGATTGACGCGCGCCGGTGTCGGCGAAGGGCAGACCGTTCTGGTTCAAGGCGGTGCCGGTGGCGTTGGTCATGTTGCCGTTCAAGTTGCGCGCCACCTTGGCGCAACCGTGTCGGCAACAGGTCGCGGAGCGGATCAGTTAGCCCTCATCGAGGGTCTCGGTGCGCGCCCGTTGGATTTCACAACCCAAAAGGTCGAGGACTACGTGGCCGAACACACTGATGGCGTGGGCTTCGATGTGGTGTTTGATAGCGTGGGTGGGCCTAACATGACGAACTCGTTCGAAGCGGCCAAGCTCAATGGCCAAGTCGCCTCAACCGTCGCGATGGTCGAGATTGATCTGACACCTGTGCATTTCAAAGGTCTGTCTCTGCACGTCGTCTTCATGCTGATCCCGATGATGTATGATGTCGGGCGTCAATCCCATGGTGACATCCTGAAAACTCTGGCGGAAATGGCGGACGCGGGCCAACTCAAACCAATTGTTGACGAACAGAGGTTTGGGTGGACCAATGTCGATACAGCCTATGAGCACCTGACAAATGGAGCGGCGGTCGGAAAAGTTGTTGTAGAGCTGTGAACGGAACCAGTCGGGATTGGTGCGCAGAGATATAATTGCGCACCATTCCAGTATGGCCTGATATTGATATCGACCATCAGTACTCAGCCAAGCTGAATGCAAGTTGCAGCTCAGATTGCTATGAACTCAAAGCACTGGTCGGAGCTGACGCAGCACATGGATCCCCTCCGCTGCTGGCGATACTAACTGATACCGCCATTGCGGTTTCCAGTCCCAAGCACCTTTACTTCCAGCCAGTGGAAACCAAATGCGATCACGCCCGCGACGAGAATATAGAATACGGCCAACAGGATGAGCGGTTCGTAAATAATGAAAGTGTCGGAGCGCACACGTGAAGACACTGCGTAAATGTCGACGACAGTGATGGTCGCAACCAATGGAGTTGCTTTGAGTTGCAATATGGTTTCACCGCCCAATGTCGGCAGGACGTTGCGGATAGCTTGCGGCAACCAGATACGGCGAAACATGGTGAAACGTGGCATGCCAAAAGCCTTGGCTGCCTCAAGCTGACCCTTGGCGACCCCTTTGAAGGCACCGCGCATCACCTCTCCTTCGTAGCCGGCATAGGACAACGTCAGCGCCAGTACTGCATATGGCCAGGCCTGTCGCAAATAGGGCCACAACTCGGAAGAGCGTATCCAGGGGAACTGCGGAAACAAAGACCCAAGCCCATAATACAATAACCAGAGTTGCAGCAGCAGCGGTGTGCCACGGATGATAGTGCAAAATGCCCTGGCAGGGGCGGCAAGATACCAAGGCCCAACCGCCTGTGCCAATCCAAGTGGAACGGCGAGTAGGAAACCCAAAACTACGGTGACCACCAACAGCCAGATTGTCGTCCAAATGCCCTGAAGGGCGAGCGGCGCATATTTCGGGATCCAGTCCCACTGAAGAGAGACGGCGCACCAGACAACGATTCCAGCGAATATCAGCATCATCACAATGCGATGTGGTTGCATCAACGATCTGAAATCAATCATCTGCCCCCTCCATTAAGGGAGGGTTGGCCGCGACGCGCCCATTTCTCAATCCGAGCGAAGATGCCGCCCGAACACAGCGTTACCATGAGATAAAGAAATCCCGCTGCCAGAAAGAAAGTAAAATAGGCGCGTGTACTGCTTGCAGCCTGGCGGGTTTCCAGTGTCAGCTCGTTGAAACCCACAACAGCGAGCAACGCGGTATCTTTGGTTGCAATCAGCCACAGGTTGGCAAGACCTGGCACGGCGAAGCTCATCATGGCCGGGATTGTCACGCGGCGCATGGTCATGAAGGCGGGCATCCCGTAGGATTTGGCGGCTTCGATCTGACCGGGCGGAACCGCCTGAATTGCGCCGCGCAAAATCTCGGTCGCGTAAGCACCCTGGACAACACCCAGCACCCATATGCCTGCGCCAACACCACTGACCTCAACCCGACCCCCGCCCATTGCGGCGGAGATTTTGTTTATGATGTCAGATCCCACGTAATACAGGATCAGTATCAGGACCAGCTCGGGCACAGCCCGGATCACCGTCGTGTAGATGGCGAGAAGATCGCGCGTGACCTTCCCGCCATAGAGTTTGCCATAAGCTCCGAACAATCCGATCACGAGACCGAGGGCATAAGCGCCGAAAGCGATCTGCAATGAGTGGGCCAATCCGCGCAGCAGATTGGCCCCCCATCCCGGCGGCGAGAGCGACAAAAGCTCTGCGCTCTGCGCCAATCCAAGTGAATCCAACAGTCCGTTCACAGCAGCGGCTTAGTAAATGCTGGCCGAGAAATAGTTCGATGTGATCTTCTCGTGCGTGCCATCGGCAAGAATTGCGGCGATGCCTTTGTTCAGCGCCTCACGCAGGTCATCTTGCCCTTTGCGCACGCCAGCCCCAACGCCGCGTCCCAGAATAGCGGGATCATCTGCAACGGCGCCTTTAATTTCACAGCAAGCGCCCGCATCCGAGTTTACAAAGTCGGCCATTGCGATGCTGTCTGCTTGAGTTGCATCAATACGGCCTGCGAACAGGTCCTGATTGGCCTCATCCTGTGTCTGATAAACCCGCAGTTCAGCATCCTTGAAATATTCCTGCGCATAGGCCTGGTGGATGGTCGAAGCCTGAATGCCGACAACTTTACCCGCCAGCGACTCGGGTGTCGCTTCGATATCCATCGATTTGTCCGCAACGATTACAGCGGGTGTGTTGTAGTAAGGATCGCTGAAATCAATGGTTTTCAGCCGCTCCTCGGTGATCGACATAGAGGCCATGATGGCGTCGATTTGCTGCCCGGTCAGCGATGGGATGATACCATCCCAGGCTACAGGCGTTATAACACAGTCCAGTTCGGCAGCTGCACAGACAGCATTGATAACATCGATCTCCCATCCAACCCAGTTGCCTGAGCTGTCAAGCGAAGCAAATGGTGGATAAGGTTCAGCCGCGATACCGATCTTGACCTCTTCGGCACTGGCGACACCAACTGAAAGGATGGCGGCGGCAACTCCGGACGCAAGCAGTTTCTTAAGGTTCATTTTGTTACTCCCTTTTGGTTCATTAGTTTGTTTTGACTGAATCAGGCGACCGAGCTGAGGAACTGCCTCAACCGCTCTGATTTTGGATTACCGAAGACCTCGGCAGGTGGACCCTGCTCTTCAATGCGGCCTTCGAAAAGATAGACAACGTGGCTGGCAACTTCGCGCGCAAATTTCATTTCATGGGTGACGAGCAGCATGGTGCGTCCTTCACCAGCGAGATCACGGATCACGTTCAAAACTTCGCCGACCAACTCGGGGTCCAGCGCCGATGTGGGCTCATCGAAAAGCATCACCGAAGGATCTACGGCAAGCGCACGGGCAATGGCGGCGCGCTGTTGCTGACCGCCAGATAGATAGGCCGGAAAGGTGTCGGCCTTGTCACCAAGCCCTACCCTTTTCAACAGGTCGTGCGCCCGCGAGATAGCCTCTGCCTTTGGCACCTTTAGGACATGTATCGGCACTTCGATCACGTTCTCCAGAAGCGTGCGATGCGTCCACAGATTGAACTGCTGAAAAACCATTGCCAGCCGCGTTCGGATACGCTCGATCTGGCGGCGGTTCGCGGGGCTACCATCGGCGTGCATTTCAACCAATTCACCGCCTATGGTGATATTTCCCGAGCTCGGCGTTTCCAAGAAGTTGATACAGCGCAGCATGGTGGATTTGCCCGAGCCTGACCCCCCGATGATTGCGACAACGTCCCCCTTGTTGGCAGTCAGGGACACACCCTTCAGGACCTCTAGCGCACCAAAGGATTTGTGCAGGTCCTCAATCTTTATCGCCTCAATGGACGCAGTGGCTTCGGGTGTGGGTGATGCTGCTTCGGCTGTGTCCATATCTAACAATCTTCTGATTTCAGCTTGCAGTAAGCCTCGAATCTCGCAATTATGCAAGTGTATAATAACTCCATGCCATGGATGACACTGACGTGCAGGACGACAGCCGCAAATTTAAACGTGAGTCTGCTGAGTTTCGGCGCGAGGCGCTGATATTGGCGACTTTGGACCTGATCGTCGAGATGGGCGTCCGCGGTGCCACGGTGCGTGAGATTGCAGCCCGCGCGAACGTGACCCAAGGGTTGATCCGTCATTATTTCTCTTCAAAGGAAGAGTTGGTCCAGGCGGCGTATGAGCACCACATGAATACGCTAACCGATCAGACAGCAGCTTCGTCAGGAATGGGAAGCGCGGTATCTCAGTTGACCAACTTCGTTGACGCATCGCTGCGACCACCAATCGTTGATCCAAGCGCCGTGGCGTTGTGGGCCAGCTTTCTGAACAAGGTGCAACATGATTCAAAAATGCAGCGCATTCACCAGCAGACCTATAACTATTTCCGGGGTCACCTCGAGGAGCTGATCGTCGCCGCATTGCTGGAAACCGGACGTTCAGTTGCTGCAACGGAGGCAACGCAACTGGCCATTGCTTGCAACGCGGTAATCGACGGCCTTTGGCTGGAAGGTGGTGCGCTTCCGGACGCGTTTTCCGAAGGGCAATTGGCGCAGATCGGCTTGGACTCGGTAAGCGCCATCTTAGGGATACCATTAAACAAAGAGGCGGAGCAGCCATGAAGACAACATCTGTGACTGTGCGTTTAGCGGGGTTGGGTGGTGCCAAATGGGGTGTACACCTGAAAGCACGTGACCTTATCAAAGCCGGAGCGGATATCGTCGAAATGACGATTGGAGAACCGGATGTGCCCGTGCCAGCCGCATTGGTAGAAGCCACCGTAACCTCCTTGCGGGCACAACGGACAGGGTATTCCAACGGGCGCGGTGAAGCCGGACTGCTTGACGCGCTTGCTTCTCGCTATTCAGCCTCTCGTGGGCGGCCCTTCGGACCCGAGAACTTTTTGTGCTTTCCCGGGACGCAAACCGCCCTTTTCGCAGTGATGTCCGGGATTGCAGAGGCCGGAGACGAGGTTTTGGTTGGTGATCCGATGTACGCGACATACGAAGGAGTCGTGCGTGCATCCGGGGCGGATATGGTGCCTGTGCCGCTTCGGCCAGAGCACGGGTTTCGCATGCAAGCCGAAGATATTGCTGCACGCATCACTCCACGCAGCCGCGCCATTCTTCTGACAACGCCACACAACCCGACAGGTGCAATTCTGACTACCGCGGAAATTGCCGAAATCGGGCAGCTCGCCATGGCGCACGATTTATGGATCATCTCGGACGAGGTCTATGAAGAACTGATCTTTGACGAGGCCGAATTTGCTTCACCATTGGCAGACCCGAAACTGGCGGATCGTGTCGTAGGTGTATCATCCATCTCGAAATCACATGCTGCCCCAGGGTTTCGTAGCGGTTGGTGTGTCGGACCAGCAGCGTTTTGTGAAGCGCTGCTGCCGTATTCCGAAACAATGCTCTTTGGCAATCAGCCCTTCATCGCGGACATGACCGAAAAGGCAATCCGCGACGGGTCCGAGGTTGCCCCCGGCATGGCCGCTCGCTTCTCTGGCCGCGCCACCCTGCTGGCCGATCGTCTTGAAGCAGAAACGGATTTGACGGTTCATCGCCCAGAGGCGGGAATGTTCGCCCTCATCAACGTTTCTGCCACCGGGTTTGATGGCGAAGATTATGCGTGGGATCTGTTGCAGGCCGGGGTGGCTGTCATGCCAGGGTCCGCCTTTGGCAACGGTCTGAAAGACTGGGTCCGGGTCGCGCTGACGATTAGTGACGCCGATTTTGCCAAAGCGGTTTCTCGCATCATTGATCACGCCAACAGCAAATCACGCGAGGTTGCATGAGCGGAATGACAATCGGTGAAGCTTTGGTTGCCAAGCTTCGCCAAAGAGATGTGACCTGCGTCTTCGGAATTCCGGGCGTTCACACGGTCGAACTTTACCGCGGTCTTGCGGCTTCGGGCATTCGTCATATCACGCCCAGGCATGAACAGGGTGCTGGTTTCATGGCTGATGGCTACGCGCGTGTTTCGGGGAAACCGGGTGTGACCTTTGTGATCACCGGCCCCGGATTGACCAACACCTTGACACCGATGGCGCAGGCGCGCGCTGATTCAATTCCGATGTTGGTGGTCTCTGGTGTCAATAAAACCGCTTCACTTGGCAAGGGCTTGGGACATCTGCATGAATTGCCAGACCAACTGGGGCTGGCCAGAACAGTTGCGTTGGTGTCAGAACAAGTTCCCGACTCCAACGCTCTGGACCCGGTCTTGGACCGTGTTTTTCACGACCTTACCAACGGTCGCCCAGGGCCGGTGCATATAGAGGTCCCGTTGGATGTAGCAGCAGAAAAATATCAAAAAACACCAGTCGAGACGCTCGATCCAGCACCCCCGGTCAATCCAGACTTAATCTCACAAGCGGCAAGGCAACTGGCTGAAGCAAATAGAGTTGTCATTCTGGCGGGTGGTGGCGCGAAAAAAGCGGAAACCGATTTACAGACATTGGCTGAAACTCTCGATGCCCCCGTCGTGCAAACCGTCAACGCACGGGGCCTGATGCACGGACATCCACTGACCGTTCCGGCCAGCCCCAGCCTCAAAGCAGTACGCGAGCTGATAGAAAGCGCTGATTGCGTTTTGGCTTTGGGAACCGAATTGGGGCCAACCGACTATGACATGTACGCCACCGAACAATTTGCAGGAAGGTCAGGCCTGATCCGGGTGGATCGCTGCAGCGATCAACTGGCGCGACATGAGGCAGCGCTTACCATTCAAGGTGACGTCAATTTGGTTGTACCGGCGCTGTTTGGGGCATTGTCCAATGAGGCAAAGCAAGACGACGGTGCCGAACGCGCCAGCAAAACACGCCGCGCCGCCTGGGAGGAAATTGGTCCGGACTATCGCCATCAGGTCGAAATCCTGAACGCCATTCGCTCGGCAGTTCCGAATGCATTGATGGTCGGAGACTCAACCCAACCAATTTATGCCGGCAATCTTTTCTACGACCACGACCGGGCCGGAGGTTGGTTCAACGCAGCAACGGGATATGGCGCGCTCGGCTACGGGATACCCGCTGCCATCGGCGCGTCGATCGCCGATCCGACAGCAAGGGCGATCTGCATTGTCGGCGATGGAGGTGCACAGTTTTCATTGCCTGAAATCATGGCCGCAGCAGATGAAAACCTGCCGGTCACCTTCGTGATCTGGAACAATCATGGATATCAGGAAATTGCCGCGTCGATGCGGGATGTGGGTGTGACCGTCATAGGTTGTGATCCTTCGCCCCCGAATTTTTCTGCATCAGCCAAGTCTTTTGGCATTCCATTCACCAAGGTTCCGGCCGAACCACAGGCTGTCGCGCAGGCGTTGCGCGAAACTGTCGCTTTAGATGGGCCTGCAATGATCGAAGTCATCGCTCCGAAATGTGAACCTCAGAAAGATTGAAACATGTCAGACCCGACCTTTGAGTTCTCCCGCGCAATCACCCGCCGCCCGGCTGCGACCATTGCCGGCGGTTTGCGTGCAAAGGATATTGGAAACCCCGATTTCGAAGGGATGATGGCGGCACATAAGGCTTACGTGGCTGCACTGAAAAGCACCGGGGCTGAAGTAATCGAACTTGATCCCCTCGACGCGTTCCCCGACGCGCAGTTTGTCGAGGATACGGCCCTTTGCCTGCCGCAAGGCGCTGTGCTGATGCGGCCAGGCGCACCATCGCGGATGGGTGAGGTGGCAGAAATGGCGCCAAATCTTCGCGCTTGCTACGAGACGGTTCTGGAAATCAACGGCCCCGGCCATATCGAGGGCGGAGATATTCTTGTAACCGGTCGCGAAATTTTGGTGGGCAGATCAGACCGCACGGACGCTGAAGGTGTCGCCGAGCTGTCTAAAATCACCTCCGCGTGGGGCCACAAACTGCGCGAAGTGTTTACACCGGAAGGCGTTTTGCACTTCAAGACAGATTGTTCACTGATGGATGCCGAAACAATCCTGTCTACCCGAAGACTTGATGCATCAGGCTGCTTTGAGGGCTACCGAGTGCTTCATGTTGCTGATGGGGAAGAAGCTGCTGCCAACGCGATCCGCTTCAACAATCTGGTGCTGATGGCCGCAGGCTTCTCGCGCACAGCAGACATGTTGGATCGTGAAGGGTATGAGATCGTAGAAATTGACAACACCGATTGCGCCAAGCTGGATGGCGGCATGTCATGTCTCTCGCTAAGACTTTGAAGGGTTATTCACCAACTTTTGGTTATCGGCGGTCTTTTAGTTGGCGAATGAATATCAAGCCGCGCGCTATCTGCGACAGCCGGGGCCGTTCTATGAATCTGTTCATCGCGGCAGGACAAGTCAGCTATGCATATCCGCATCTATGATGGCGCGGATCCGTTGCAAATCCTCAAGTTCGATGCTGGTGATCTCGTCATAAAGGTTGCGAAACTCGGGCTCATCCATCAAAAACTCAATCTTAGCCCGGTGCCAGGCGACGGCTTTTTCGTGTAGCTGCGCAATCTGAGGAACGTCTAGCAACGCTTCCATCGCCACTGACAATCTGGCCAGGTTGCGTTGGATAGTGACGTCCTGATACTGGTTCCAATCCATCCGTATCCAATAGTTGCGCCCGACAGTGCGATCCACATGCAGGGCCCGTCCGCGTTGACGCTTGACCAAGAAAGACTGCGCAGATCTTAGTGCGTAGTGGTTTAGCTGGACCAGTTCATAACCGATGGTCTTGATATCGGATCTCCAGCCATTCTTTGCCACTTTGTGCGTGATATCCTGACCCGATCCATTGACCCATAGCACCTGTTCGGCTTTTGCTTCTTTCAGCTTATTGGGCCGGTGACAGCTTAGTTTACGATAGGCACGAATATTCCTGGTGGCGGTCTTGAAGCCCCAAGCGGTATGCGGTTTGGGCAGATATGACGCAGCGCATCGGTCAAATTGCGCCAGGACCGGCCTGTCCTCGTAGGTCTTTATCCCGGCCGACCCAAATTGCCGCCAGGTCATTGCAATATTGCTGACCCCCTCGGGCAGGCGCTTATAAAGTTCCGGCAGTGTCCCGTTACCAAAGCGGATGTTGATAAACTCATCCACATCAATATGAATAACCCAATCGGCACGTTTGACCACCTTGAGCTTTGCAGACTGGTTCAGAGCCCACTGTTGCGGGGAATTGCCCTTCCATTTGTTGTTGTCGACATGCGTGACCAGACCGGTTTTGGCCAGCGCATCTAGCATCAGATCCGTGCCATCCTCGCAGCCATTGGTATAGATAACAAAGTGATGCACACCGATCGATTGATGGTATGCAATCCATTCCAATAGGAAAGGGCCTTCGTTTTTCATGCAACCGATCAGCACCGTGCCGCTGGTACCCTCTGGCGGCCTTAGGTCCACCGGCACCGTGTCACCCATGGGTTGACTTTCATCAAAACTGGTCAGGTCATTGCGCGGCAAGAAGCGACGGGCAAATGGCAGCACTTCTTTTGGAGTGGATTCTTCTTTTGCAGAGGAGGCCAGGGTAGAGAATGCAGGAGGCTGCGCAGTCAGATCATCTGGCCAGTCAATCCGGTTAACTATCGCATCGGCCCCAAATTGTGTGGCCCAAATTCTGGCGCGATCAGATCCTGAATCAAGATCAGTCAAAATCAGGATGTCGGCCGCCAATTGCCCCAAAACTTCGTGGACTCGACTAACAGAGACTTCCGTGGTGAGGTTTTCTGCTAGCCCTGGCATGGCCAAAAGCATGAACCACGGTCGCTCATTAGCAATCGCACTAGCGAGTGCGGGCAAAAATTCGGGCGGCTCGGCCTTTGCACGTCTTCGCCGTGTAATCTGCGCAAACGTAACCAGTTGCTGCTGCAAATCCGCATTATCGATACTCAAAACAGACGCAACCCCATTGGCTTGGCGCGCCTGATCCCGAGCTGTGTCGCGTATATCCAGGATTAGCTGCATTAGTCAGCGGGCTCTTGATGGATGGGAACCAGCTGGTCGCCAAGGGCTTTTTCCAGTTTTCGGATGGTTCGCCGCCGCTGCCGCCAGAACATTTCTTCCCAGGCCAGATCAGGTGAGACAAATCCTGCATCGGCAAGCATTTTATGCAATCTGGACATGTCAAGCTCTCCAAGTGAATGGCGGTTGGGACGACCGCGCGAAGCCAATACCCAATCGGTGCGAATGGCATTGGCGACTAAAGGCTCTTGCCCGCAAAAGGCCGCTAGCTGAGCTGAGATATTGTGATGCACCGAAGAAGTGCGGCGCGGGATCATTGCAACCTGCTGATCTGGACGGCCTACCAGAGCAAAAAGATGCAGTGCCGACCCGTCTAGTGCAACGATCTGACGGGCGGCTTTGTAACGCGCGATCTGCTTTTCCATCGGGTGTTGTTCCGGATAGAAAATCTCGTACCCGTTCTGGCGCAAATTCTCTTCGAGAAACTCTTCTCCGATAACGCCACCCCGCCGTATTCCAAGACCTGCGCGCGAGATATAAAGCCGCTCCGGCCCATCAGGGGGAACGTCGGCGCCAAAATTTTGATGGATCAAGGCACGATATTCAGGCGTTCCCGCCACAATCGGGCCCAGCCCAAACCCCTGACCGGGCACATGCAGATATTCTATCTGAGTTGGCTCGGTCACCACTTTGATTGGAAGATCAATACCCAGAAGCGTAAAAAAATTATGCTGCATAGGGCGTGTTTCATCCCCATTGGCGGGTCGCTTGGGGGTAAAGAGGACCCCATCAATATCCTTCGCGATTGCCGGCAACGGCCAAAGACGTGCGGTGCTTTCAGCCAGGAAATGACCAAAGTGTACCCATAACAGCCCGGCATAAAGCCAGCGACCTGACAATTGCGGCAAAGGGACTGTTGGCGATACCGGTTGGGTGGTCATGGCACGCTTTCCCCGCCAAAGCGCCCCATGCGCGCAATATTCCCGGTCTTCAGTCAGAACACCGGCTTCCTGCACCGTATCGGAGACTGCGGGCGGAACCACGATAGCCCGCTCAAGTGCAACAAGTTCACGTGACCATCCTTGATCAGGCTGAGGAGGTTGGTTCAGATCATTATCGTTAAGCGTAGACATCTTTGTTCACACCCGGTCAGAGCGACCGGGTCGACAAAGACATGCTTTTAGTCGGTCTTCTGGTGTTAAAGGCCGGGATAGATGATCGGCGAATATCCTTGTGATCTGTAGCCAGCTTCTTTGACATTCGCCTATCCCATAAACTGGACCCCAGATTAATCCAAGATCTGTGTTCGGGCTTCATAACATTCGGCCCTATTCACCCCAGTATTCTGATATGGCCGTACCTGCGCCGCTGCAAGTAATCGTAGTGAAATTTCTACGCCAGAAAAAGTAAAGGCTCTATCCGTAGAAAGACAATCGAATATGTTGACAGCGTCGCAGTTTATCATCCTTGCCTGAAGCGACCGCCACTACTTTGATTGCCAAGTTATTGTCCGTTGTACTCAATGCAATGGCCGGTTGGGAAACCGTCCGCCAAACAACTTGGCACTACGGTATTAGCAGATGACACCTAGTGTTATTGATTGCGATCGTCCGAAAATTGGACACAGACTGGCGCTTTTGACTTGCCCGGACACTTTAGTCTTGGTCAACAGACTTCAGCACATCCTGTGGCATCGCCTTAGAGGGATCGATGTCATGTTTCTTGCATAGCTTGGCGACCTGGCTGTTGGGATGCGGCAAAGGAAACCCACCGTCCATATTGTATTTCTTGCGCATGCTTGAGCCGCCAATGTGATGAACCCCCAACGCGTTTTCATCGAGCGATATGCGGGAAAACCGCGGCCGAAAATAATTCAAGCGCATGGCCGTAGGTTCTTGGGAATAGAATGACTCGGGTGGCAGGGCGTGTTTAACTTCAGTGTTTTTGCCCAGAAAATACGAGATAGCCTGAGGCCCGAACGTATAAAATGGCAGCTGCGACAGGTTTTCCAACGGTACCGAGAAAGAGCCGTCTTCATTGGACTTGCCGATGGAAACATCAATATTCTTTTTCCACGGCCAGTCATTGGGGATCACGATCTCGGACCCGTTCATAAAGTCATGCATACCCTGCAATGTTGGAGAACTGTGCGGCAGCCGGAGAGCCGCATTGTTAAAATAGCGTTTCTCTTTTGCGAAAATATACGGAATGTCGGGGATCGGCTGCATACACAACATATCGCAATCCATCCAGATTTCGTCGGATTCCCGAAGCATGTTGATCCTGAAAAAGTCCGACAACGGGGCATAAGCGCTGTTTCGCTTTTCGTTTCGCCATATTTTCAGGTGGTCAGGTAAGAAAATACGTGCATCCGCATTTTCAACGCCCGGTGGCGTATTCGTGATTTCATTCAAAGAGTACAACTTGACCTTATGGCCGTGATCCACAAAGCTTTTGAGGCAGAGTTGCTCGAAAAAAGTCAGACTGGATCCATGCCAAAACGATGAAATTACTGGAGAAATATCCATTCTGGATCGATGCCCGTTATATTTTTCGCTTGCTCCGCATTAGCATGGCTCCGGTATTCGATCCACTGGTTTAATGATCCCGATACAAGCGAAATTGTGATGGTGACCCAACCGTCCAATATGAACTGTTTGTAGCGCAGGTCCGTTAGTCAGAATTCTCGCACCTTTGTGTTTCGCGAAAAAGAACGAGCGGTAAAGATCAAACTTTAGGGGCTCGCAATAAGCAGTAATTGTTTGGTTACCTCAACTTTGGTCCAGTTTTCTCAGTCCTCCCCGACAAAGGTCGCAAGATCACCCAAACTGTCTTAAATCGGATCGTCCAATAAGACCTCAGGATGCTCTTGCTTAAGGCGGAAAATTCACCGATCAAGGTTGCCACAAATCCAGACTTACTGGGCAATAGAGGAAGCCGGTGACTCTAAAGACGTGCAATCAGCGAATTTGGCTCTTCCCAAACACAGGACTCCTTTGAAGATGGCCACCTGGAGTGTCGTTACCATGGTCAAAGAGCCGCCAGAGCTGGTGGCTATATTTGCTTCCTATTATGCGTCACTCGGCGCGCAAGAGATCTTTATCTTTCTGGATGGTGATGATCCGAAAGCGCGGCAACTTCTGGCTCAGATACCGAACTGTCGCGTTGAAGTGATGGATGACACGTTTGTTCGAAGGAACTGGGACTGTACTTATCCAGAAAACAGTTTCAGACGCCAAAGGCTGATAGCGACAAAAGCCTATCGAGAAGCAAAAGTCGATTGGATGCTTTTCCTCGATGCGGATGAGTATCTGCAAGCCGATGATTTTGCACAAGAGCTTGCTGACCTGCCCTCGGATGTTGATACGATTTCAATTCCTAATGGCGAGCGTGTGTTTTCAACCGAGGACACCACACCCGGACTATTTGGTGGTCTTATACTGAAGCCTAAGCACACCCGCGGCTATGTCGCCCGAAGCTTATTCGGAGAAGAACGACTCAAGTACAGCGACAGAGGATTTTGTGCGCATCGTTTCGGAAAAAGCGCCACCCGAACGGGGAAGAACATCAAATTGGGTGTTCATGCGCCACAGCGGTGGAGAGCTAACATCAAGCGATATGTTTCTCAACAATCGGTCATTTGTCACCTTGACGGACTGACCGAAATCCACTGGATGCTCAAATTGCTGAGATATCATGATATGCGCACATATGAATCACCGAAGGGCAGCAACGATTTCTGCTATGAACAGGTCCAATTCCTGAAATATTTATCGTCTATGAACGCTGTTCAAGAGCTTCATGACATTATCTGAAAATACGACAAGGACACCGAAGAAAGACTAAGGGGTAATGGTCTTCTCGATGATGTGCAGGTCCGCCCTTTCCGGCGTTTGGATACTTATTATCATGACCACGAGTTTGACTTGTCGGTTGAGTGGTTCAACGAGGTTCTGAAGACGAATATCTCGGACCTCTATGCGAGATTACCGACATGATGTTTGATGCAAATAGTCTGACCTTATGCAAAACATGCTCTACCGACGGCTCATCCTTGGAATGGAGCAAGAATGACCGAAACGAACCCTGATGTTGCGATCCAGTACCGTGGATTGAAGATACCTTCATCGCCATTTCTGGACGAGACGATCATGAATCTGATCGAGCAGGACAATTATGAAAGCTGGGAAATGGATGGCGCTTTGAGCGTCGTTCAACCTGAGGATCGTATTCTGGAAATGGGCGCCGGGCTGGGTATCGTGAGTGGTGTTGTCGCGCTCGAGAACAAACCAGAGGCTATTCTCAGTTTTGAAGCCAATCCAAATCCAATTCCACACATCCGTCGTTTACATGCCCTAAATGGGCTTTCAGACCGGATCGAAGTCCGGAATGCGATACTAAGCGCCAATCCAAAGGATCCCGACTCTATTCCGTTTCATATTGACGCTTCATATCTAGGGTCTTCAGTTTTTGATAATGAAGGTGAATCAACAAAATCAGTGCGCGTAGCTAAAGCGGACTTCGAAGCGGTGAAACGAGAGTTCGCTCCGACGGTTCTTGTGATGGATATTGAGGGGGCGGAACTGGATTTCTTGAGGAATGCGGACCTGTCGGGCATTCGAGCCATTGTTATTGAATTTCACCGCCTCATTTATGGGCACAAAGGTGTTCGGGCCTGAAAAAGGATTCTTTCTAACGCGGGTTTTCTACGGCTGGACGATTTGTCTTGGAGGGTCGTTTGGACCTGCACGCGAGATCTTGGCTGAGCCCTCTTCATTGCGATGGGCATTTTTCGGGTTAGGTGAATTGGCCAAGGCAGTTGAGCGCCCTGACATTAGACGTCGGCCGGCTTGTGACCTGAATTTGCCCATCGCAATTCACGCGCTGCAACTATCTGCATCTATGAGCAGTAACTTGTGACAGAATCTCAAAAAACTGTTTCTGTCTTCGATCTCGGATCGCGGGGCTGATGAAACGACCACGGTTTCGGCGCTGTATGTCCCCGTCTTATTGTGTCGTTCTCCGGTCATTGCATCTGGAAACGCCAGCATTTTGCGACACCACCAAAACCCCGAGTTAATCGAAATACTCAAGGGGAGGTCGCAACCACCAAACTGTGTGCAACAAAATTGTTGACGAGACCTGATCTCATCAATAATCGGTAACCATCTGTTGGGGTGCCCCTCGGGGCTGAGATGCTGACTTGCAAACCCATTGAACCTGACCCGGTTAGGACCGGCGGAGGAAACAGGCATACCGGGCGCCCCGTGTCACAACTCGTGTCACAACGCAGGCTACGGGTCTTTCCACGCACATCCTGACCATGACAATGAGGGATGTGCCATGGTTGCGACAGCATTAACGATTGCCGGTTCCGACAGTGGGGGCGGCGCGGGAATTCAGGCAGATCTTAAATCATTCGGCGCAATGGGCGTGTTCGGTTGCAGCGTGGTCACCACGATAACCGCGCAGAATACCTGTGACGTGACCGCAGTACATCCGGTACCCGACAATGTGGTCGCGGCTCAGATCAAGGCGGTCCTGGACGACATCCGCATAGACGCCATCAAGATCGGAATGCTGGGCACGCCATCATTGGTCGAAACAGTGGCCCGTGCATTGGAAGGTTTTTCCGGACCTGTCGTCCTCGACCCCGTCATGGTGGCGAAATCCGGGGTCGCCCTGCTTGAAAATCAAGCGATTGCCGCGCTGAAGCAGTATCTTCTGCCGCGCGCTGACCTGCTGACACCGAACCTGCCCGAGGCGGACAAGCTGCTGGGACAAACCCATAAGGGCGACAGTGCCGGACTGGTTGCGCCGTTGCTGGCGCTAGGTCCTAAGGCGGTTCTGATCAAGGGCGGCCATGCCGATGGCATTGAGTGCCTTGATGTGCTGGCAAAGTCGGGGTTCGTTGTCACGCTGGGGGCACCGCGGATCGCGACCCGCAACACGCATGGTACTGGCTGCAGTTATTCCGCAGCAATTGCGGGCTGCCTTGCGCGGGGCATGGATCTTGAGACTGCGGTGCGGCGGGCGCATGGCTGGTTGCACGCCGCAATAAAACGTGCCGACGGGTTGGAGATTGGACAAGGCCACGGCCCGGTGCATCATTTTCACGAGATGTGGGCATGAGCGCTGTCACCATACTGGGTGCAGGGGTTGCCGGGCTTTGCGTTGCAGCCGAGCTGGTGTCACGCGGTGTTTCCGTACGGATGATCGACCCGGCAGGTCCCGTGAATACGCATTCCTGCAGCTGGTGGGCCGGGGGCATGTTGTCGCCGGAATGCGAGGGCGCAGTCGCCGAACAGCCCGTTGTGGAACACGGGCGTAAAGCAGCGGATTGGTGGCAAAAGCAGGGGGCGCAGTTCGGTCTGGATGTGACCCGGAACGGTACCTTGGTTGTCGCTCTGGGCCGGGATCAGAGCGAGCTGACGACGTTTGCACGGCGCGCCGAAGGCGTGGATTGGCTGGACCGCGAGGGCATCGCGCTCCACGAGCCGCATCTGGCCGAGCAATTCGGCAAGGTGTTGTTCATCGCGAATGAAGCGCATCTCAATCCCCGCCCGATGTTGACCGGGTTGCATGCACACCTGGTGGCTTCGGGCGTTGAGTTTCTGACTGCAGGCGAAACGCTGGGTCAGGTCATCGACTGCCGTGGTCTCGCCGCGCAGGATCGGCTGAGCGATTTGCGCGGGGTAAAGGGTGAGATGCTCATCGTGCGCTGCCCGGACGTGTCGCTATCGCGTCCCGTGCGGCTGCTGCATCCTCGTTTCCCGCTCTACATCGTACCGCGCGGCGATGGCGTATTCATGTTGGGCGCAACCCAGATCGAAAGTGGGCAGCGCAGCCGCGCAAGCCTGCGATCCGTGATGGAACTAATGAATGCGGCCTACGCGTTGCATCCAGCCTTTGGTGAAGCCGAGCTGCTGGAAATCGGAGTCGATGCCCGCCCGGCCTTTGCGGACAATCAGCCACGCATCCGCCATTTCGACGATCGCATCATGGTGAACGGGCTGTACCGCCATGGCTATCTGCTTGCTCCGGCGTTGGCAGGGATGGTGGCAGATCTGGTGACCTGCGGCACGCAGCCCGCGCTTTGGTACGAGAACTGCCAAAACACGAAAATCGCACACAAAACACCGGGGAGAACCACATGAAACTGATGGTGAATGGTGAGGCCGTCGAGGCCAAAGGCCCCAGCCTTGCCGATCTTCTGGTCGAACTAGGCAAAGGCAATGACAAACTGGCCACGGCGGTGAACGAGGTGTTCGTTCCGGCATCAACACGTGCGGCGCAAATGCTTTCCGATGGGGACCGGATCGAGCTGGTTTCGCCGCGGCAGGGGGGCTGACATGCCGGAATTCTACGGCAAGGAAATAGCGTCGCGCCTGATGTTGGGCACCGCGCAGTATCCGTCGCCCGCAGTGCTCGCCGATGCGTTTCGACGTTCGGGCGCAGGCATTACCACGGTGTCGCTGCGTCGCGAGGCGGGTGGTGAAAGGGCCGGGCAGGATTTCTGGTCTCTGATCCGTGATTTGGGTGTCGAGGTGTTGCCCAATACCGCCGGGTGCTACTCAGTACGCGAAGCGGTCACTACGGCGCAGATGGCGCGCGAACTTTTCGAGACCAACTGGATCAAGCTTGAGGTGATCGGCCATGCCGACACTCTGCAGCCCGACCCGTTCGGCCTTGTGGAGGCGGCGCGCATCCTTGCCGACGATGGGTTCGACGTCTTCCCCTATTGCACCGAAGATCTGGTGCTGTGCGAGAAACTGATCGAGGCAGGCTGCCGGGTACTGATGCCCTGGGGTGCGCCGATCGGCACCGGATTGGGGCTGAATAATCTCTACGGCCTGCGCTCGGTCCGGGCTCATTTCCCCGAGGTGCCTCTGGTGGTCGATGCAGGGCTGGGTCTGCCGTCGCAGGCGGCACAGGCCATCGAAATCGGCTATGACGCGGTGCTGCTGAACACGGCGGTCGCTAAGGCAGGTGATCCGGCGGCGATGGCCGAAGCGTTTGCGCGCGCGGTCGAAGCGGGGGCTTTGGCCTTCGGTGCCGATGCGATGGAACCACGCGACATGGCCGCGCCCTCGACCCCTGTTTTTGGAAAGGCCATGTTGTGATCTTGCCGTCGTTCTACCCGATCTTCGATGACATCTCATGGCTGCGCCGAATGCTGCCGCTCGGGGTGCGGTTGGTGCAGCTGCGCATCAAGGAACATCCCCTGGATGCGGTGCGCGCGCAGTTGGCGGAGGCGCGGGATTTGTGCCGCGACCACGGCGCGCTGTTGGTGGTCAATGACTATTGGGAACTGGCGATTGAGCTAGACTGCGACTGGGTGCACCTAGGGCAGGAAGATCTGGATACCGCTGACCTTGACGCGATCCGAGCTGCTGGATTGAAACTTGGAGTCTCAACCCATGACGAAGCAGAGCTTAAGCGTGCGCTGGCTTTGCGGCCTGACTATGTGGCACTCGGGCCCGTTCATCCGACCATTCTTAAAAAGATGAAATGGCACCAGCAGGGTGTCGAAAAGCTGACCGACTGGAAGGCGCGGATCGGACCTATTCCGCTTGTGGCGATAGGTGGCATGTCGGTCGAGCGCGCGCAGGGTGCGTTCGCCGCCGGGGCCGACATCGTGTCCGCCGTGACCGACATCACCTTGAAGGACGACCCAGAAGCCCGTGTACGCGAATGGCTAAGGATCTGCCTATGAGCCGCTATGCACGCCAGATTGCTGTACTTGGCTTTGGCGCGTCGGGGCAGGAAAACCTGCGCACCGCGCATGTACTGGTGATTGGCGCAGGAGGGCTTGCCGCACCAGTGCTGCAATATCTGGTCGGGGCCGGTGTGGGACGTATCCGTTTGGTTGATGCTGACAAGATCAGCCTGTCGAACCTGCACCGCCAAACGCTGTTCCGTGAACGCGACATAGGGCAATCCAAAGTGCAGGTGGCAGCACGTGAAATGATGGCGCTGAATGATGAGGTGCGGATCGAACCGGTCGAAACCCGCTTTGATCCGGCCAATGCCTCGCAACTTTGTCAGGGCATCAATCTGGTGCTGGATTGTGCCGACAGTTTTGCCGCCAGCTATGTGGCCTCGGATGTTTGCCTTGATGCCGATTTGCCGCTGATCAGCGCCAGCGTGGTGGGCTCGGAGGGCTATGTCGGGGGCTTCTGCCACAAGGCTCCGGGTCTGCGCGCGCTGTTCCCGGATCTGCCTGCAAGGCTGGGTTCCTGTGACGCCGATGGCGTGCTTGGCCCGACGGTGGGTATGATCGGCAGTCTGCAAGCGCAGATCGCGGTTGCGGTGCTGAGCGGGGACCTTACGCCAATGGGGCGTCTGGTGACCTATGAGGCCACCAGCATGCGCTTTGGCGGTTTTCGCTTTGACGGCGCGCCGGATCCCGCACCAGAGCCGGACTTCATAGCGCAAGAGATGCTTCGGGCCGACGATCTGGTAATCGACCTACGCGCCGCAGATGAAACTGGCCCGGAGCTGGCCGGGGCTCAGCGCCTCAGTGTCGATGAAATCGATCCGCGTGACCCCCTTTTGCAAAACAACAGACGCCTCATCCTTGCCTGCCGTTCCGGTCTTCGGGCCTGGCAGGCGGCGATGCGGATTTCCACGAAAAACGGGCCCGAAATCAAGCTTCTGGCCCTTGGTGACAACAACTGAAACGAGGAAACCGAATTGAAACATTTTCTGACCGTAGCGGCGATGCTGATGGCTACACCGGCGCTGGCACAAGACAAGATGACTCTGCTGCTGGATTGGTTCGTAAACCCTGATCACGGTCCGATCATCGTAGCGCAGCAAAAAGGTTATTTCGCAGACCAGAATCTTGAGGTCGAGATTGTGCCGCCTGCTGATCCCTCGGCCCCACCGAAACTGGTAGCCGCCGGGCAGGGTGACATCGCCGTGAGCTATCAACCAAACCAGCACCTACAGGTAGCCGAAGGTCTGCCGCTGATGCGTGTCGGCACGTTAGTGGCGACACCACTCAGCTGCCTTTTGACGCTGAAGGACGGCCCAATCCAGGAAATCAGCCAGCTAAAGGGCGGCAAGATCGGGTTCTCAGTTGCCGGCGTAGAAGAAGCGGTGCTGAGTGCCATGCTGGGCAAGCACGGCGTCGCGCTGGACGAGATCGAGATGATCAACGTCAACTTCTCGCTCAGCCCCTCGGTCATGTCGGGGCAGGTCGATGCGGTGATAGGTGCCTATCGCAATTTTGAGCTGAATCAGATGGAAATCGAAGGCGTCGAAGGCCGATGCTTCTATGTCGAAGAAGAAGGCGTGCCGACATATGACGAGCTGATCTATGTCGCCAACCCTGAGCTGATGGACAAGGACAAGGTGCGCCGCTTCCTGCGCGCCACCGAGCTGGCCACGCAATACATCGTCAACAACCCGGATGAAAGCTGGGAGGTTTTCAAAAGCTACGCGGAAGAGCTGGACGACGAGCTGAATGCAAAGGCTTGGGTCGACACCCTACCCCGCTTTGCCTTGCGTCCTGAGGCGCTGGACGAAGGCCGCTATATCCGCTTCGAGGAATTTCTGGCCAAAAGCGGCCTAGTCGAGGGCACCCGCCCAGTATCGAAAATCGCGGTCGATCTGGGGGCACAATGAACTACGGCACCTCATTTGAGGCGTGGCGAGCGGCGGCCGGGGAAACCTGGCCTGCCTATACCCGCCACGCATTCGTGCGGGGCATGGGTGATGGAACCCTCCCGCGCGCGGCGTTTTTGCATTATCTCAAACAGGACTACGTTTTTTTGATCCATTTCGCCCGCGCTTGGGCGCTGGTGGTGACCAAGGCCGAGTCCGTCGCGGATATGCGCCTCGCCGCGGGGACAGTGAATGCACTGATCAATGACGAGCTTGCCCTGCATATCGGCATCTGCGCCGAGGCTGGGATTTCCGAGGAAGAACTTTTTGCAACGCAAGAGCGTCAGGCTAATCTTGCCTATACACGCTATGTACTGGATGCCGGGCATTCCGGGGATATGCTTGATCTTCTGGCCACACTGGCCCCCTGCGTCATGGGCTATGGTGTGATCGGGGCAGAGCTTTCGGCGACAAAGACCTCGGAAACCTATGCCGATTGGATCAACACTTATGGCGGGGAAGATTACCAACAGGTCTGCTGCGATGTTGGCGCGCTGATCGATGGCGTGGTAGCGCGGCGCATCGGGGATGACCCGCAAAACTGCCCACGTTGGGCAAATCTTTGCGACCGCTTCCACAAGGCGACCGAGCTTGAGGTCGGCTTTTGGGGCATGGCATCGCAGCCATGAGCCCGGCCCCCGCCCTATATCTGCGCGGATCACTGTCGATTGGCGACACATCCATCGCGCGCGGCATTGATCTGCGACTTGATGCAGGGCGGTGGACCTGTCTTCTGGGGGCCAGTGGTGTGGGCAAATCCACAGTGCTCAAGCTGCTGGCCGGACTGGGAGACCATGTTTCTTTGGACGGTGAAATCTGGGCCTCGGACGGTGGCGCGCTGGCCGGGCGGGTGGCCTTAATGGCGCAGAGTGATTTGTTGCTGCCTTGGCTATCAGCGCTCGACAATGTGGCAATAGGGGCACGATTGCGCGGCGAGAGATTCGATCGGGGCCGGGCCGAGCAGGTACTGGAGCAAGTTGGGCTAGGCACACATCTGGGCAAGAAACCGGGAAAGCTCTCCGGTGGGCAAAGACAGCGCGTGGCCTTGGCCCGAACCCTGATGGAAGACCGCCCCATTGTGTTGCTGGACGAACCATTTTCAGCCCTTGATGCCCTGACTCGGGTGCATATGCAGGACCTCACCGCACAGCTGCTGAAGGGACGTACGGTGCTGCTTATCACCCATGACCCGGCCGAAGTGGCGCGGCTGGGGCAGAACATCATGATCATGACGCGCGACGGGCTGCACCCGGTCGAAACTCCAATGGGCAGCATCCCGCGCCCTGTTGATGATCCGGGCGTGCTGGGCATCCAGGCCGCGCTGCTTCAACAACTCAGGACGGACAGATGAGCGCAAGCGAAACTCTCAGGGCGCTGAACCAGGACAACTGGACAGCGGCCACGACACATGACTTTACCAATGCGCTGGCTACCGGAACGCTCGATCACGGCAAAATGGCTGGCTATTTACAGCAGGATTACCTTTTCGTGGAAGGCTTCGTGCGTCTGCTGGCCTCAGCAGTGGCGCATGCACCCAACCTCGCCGATGCTGTGCCGGGCGCGCGCTTTCTGGGCCAGATCTGCGGGCCAGAGAACACGTACTTCCTGCGTGCATTAGACGCGCTGGACGTGCCCCAGGCAAGCGAAGCCGCACCCGAAACCCTGGCGTTTCAGGCCCTGATGGACGAAGCCCGCACATCCGGGCGCTACGAGCGGATGCTGGCGGTGTTGGTGGTCGCGGAATGGGTCTATCTGGATTGGGCCAGCCCGGTCGAAGCCCGCGCCGAAGATCTGCCGTTCTGGCTGGGGGAATGGATCACTCTGCACTCAGGCGACGGGTTCGAAAGTGTGGTCGCCTACCTACGTGGACAATTGGACGCGATCTGGTCGACCCTTTCGGACCAGGCACAGGCCGAGGTCGCTGCAACCTTCGGCAAGGCCGTCGCCCTTGAGCGTGCCTTTTTCGATGCCGCATGGACAGGCTTCCCGGTAGCCCGATGACAGGTTGGCGTGCGGGTATCGCCGCCACCGCAATGGCAGTAGCGCTTTGGCAACTGGTGGTTTGGGCCACCGGCTTGCCGCGTTTTATCTTGCCCCCGCCAGCGCTGGTTTCCGAAACCATTTGGAACAGCCGCAACCTTCTGCTGGAGCATGGGCTGGTCACCGCGACCGAAGTGCTGATCGGGCTGGCCCTTGGCGCAGTGCTGGGCGGGCTGTCGGCCATCGGCCTTGCCGCCTCAGCGCTAGCACGCGCGCTGGTGCGACCAATTTTGGTGTTTTCCCAGACCATCCCCGTCTTTGCTCTGGCACCGATTCTGACCCTGTGGCTTGGCTTCGGGCTCGAGGCCAAAATCGCCATGGCGCTGCTGATCATTTATTTCCCGGTCACTTCGTCTTTCTTTGATGCACTGATGCGCAGTAATCGCGACTGGCTGGATCTGGCTCGGGTCATGGGGGCGTCGCCCGCCCGAGTAATGTGGCACATCCGTATTCCATCTGCTCTGCCCGGATTTGCCAGCGGCCTGCGTCTGGCTGCTGTCTATGCTCCCATCGGTGCCGTCATCGGTGAATGGGTCGGAGCGTCGGGTGGGCTGGGATATCTGATGTTGTTGGCCAATGGCCGTGCCAAAACCGACCTGATGTTCGCCGCGCTGATTGTGTTGGCGGTACTTACCATCATCCTGCACGCAACGGTCAACTCCCTGTGCAATCGGTACCTGGATCAGCGTGATCAGATATGAACAAAGTACTGACCATCAGTATACGCGAACGCGGAGATCGAATTTAATCGTGCCACCAGCTGTGATGAAAGAGCTCAATGCTAGAGTACATTGATTTCCAGAGCGTCATGTTAAACAAAGCTAATTGGTCGAGCGGCGAACACAAAGTGTGCCGCAGTCACTTGTCCAAGAGTCCTACCTTAAGGATCAACTTGAATTAAACCGAACCAGAACGCGTAGCGTCATGGTCTGAAGGTGGTTTATCATTGCCAGTGGCCACTACTTCCGCTGGTCAGGCCTCCGCATCCAGAGAAGTCGAATGGTTTCCGTAATTTTTGCGACGCGGATCACATAGTGAACGCCCCACACACCAAAAGCCTGTTTGGTTGACAGATCCTGATTCCTCAGAAGGTTTTTCAACGTCTTGAAGGAAGGGATCAATTTCTGCACAGGCGGGATGTAATTTACGATGCCGCGCTTGGCATTGCGGCGCAGCCTAGCCCCCTCAATACGACGGGCTTTGGTGATGTGATCCTCAAGACTGTCGCGCGCCGGATGACGGACGATGGCGTCTTCGGCAAACACAATCGCTTCGCCCGCAGATTGAGCACGATCATTCCATTCCATGTCCCCGCCGGACAACACCGTGTCGTTGAACCGACCGATGCGATCCATAAGCTCCCGCCGTACGATCAGATTGGCCGTAACCGCACGCCCCCGTTCCACCCATTTTTTTTGCTCTAACCCCAAATGAACATCATAGAGTTCGGTCGTCTTCCAATCCTGCCCGTTCGGGATCAGCACAACATTGCCGCCAAAGCGATTAACCTCGGGGTGGTCTTCGGCTATTTTCAACCCGGCCTCTAGATAGAGCGGGTCAGGCTGACAATCGGAGTCGGTGAAAAACAGCAGCTCCGAGGCGGCTTCTTCGATTCCTCGGTTGCGCGCTGCGTATGAGCCGGGTTTTGCCTCACTTAGAATGCGGGCGTTGGCGGGCAGGCGAAACCCGTTGGGCATGGGGTCGGTCGGGTCATTGTTGACTGCAAGTATCTCGAACTGGTTTGTGTTCAGTGTCTGAGAGGCGAGCCCATCCAGACAAAGCTGCAATTGGTCCCAGCTTTGATAGGTCGGGATGATCACTGACGCGCTCAGGGGCGAACGCGCCTGTGTAATGTCAGGCCGTTGGATCACGTCGGGATCATTCGGCATTGACGGCGTTCGAGTACTGATGGTCATACAGGGTTTTGAATGGCCCCGGTTTCTTCAGCAACTGTTGGGCGCTGCCCTGCTCAAGAACTTCACCAGCCTCAATCACGACGATCTTGTCCGCATGCATGATGGTTGAAAGCCTGTGAGCCACGATGATTGTCGTACGCCCTTCGGTCAGGCGGCCCAAGGCTTCCTGAACCAGATGTTCCGACCGCGAGTCCAGCGCACTAGTTGGTTCGTCCAGCAGCAGGATCGGGCTGTCGCGCAGAAGCGCGCGCGCAATCGCAAGGCGCTGTTTTTGACCACCGGACAGGAAGGCACCATTTTCACCAACCAGAGTGTCAAAGCCTTTCTCAAGCGACATGATGAAGTCATAGGCATTCGCGGCCTTGGCAGCCTCGATCACGTCGTCTTGCGAGGCACCCTCACGGCCAAATCGGATGTTGTCGGCGATTGAGGCCGAAAACAGAAACGTCTCTTGCCCGACGAACGACATGTTCTGGCGCAGTGATTTGAACGAGGCGTATTTGATATCCTGACCATCGATCGATACCGAACCACTGGTCGGGTCATAGAGGCGCAGGGCCAAATTCAGAATGGTCGACTTGCCGCCGCCGGACAGACCAACGAGAGCGGTGGTTTGTCCGGCTTCGAATGTAAGCGAAAGACCCTTCAGAATCGGATCGCTGCGGCGATACCCGAATGTAACGTCGTCAAACACGACCTCTCGCGGGCCGTCGGGCAGGCTTTTGGGATTGGCCTCTTCCGGTAGGGTATCCGGCTCGTCCAACATATTGAACAGCATTTGCACCCGGCGCAGACCCAGCTCCATTTTAACCCGCACTTTGGTCAAGCGCTTCGCGGGCTCATAAGCCATCATCACAGCTGTCACGAATGACATCAGTTCACCCGGAGTGGACGCTGCAGCGCCAAACAGCTTGCCAGCGCTCAATCCGATGACCGAGGCGATTGCAAAACCGGCCAATATATCCGTCAGCGGGCTCGTCGCAGCTTGCAGACGCGCAAGCTTGTTGCGGCGCTTCTCAACGCTTTTCACCGCCGAATTCATCTCGAGGGCCATGCGTTCCTCCAGCCCGAAGGACTTAACCACGCGAATACCTGCCGAGGTTTCCTGAATGACCTTCATGATCGTTCCCATCCCCTGCAGTTCCATATCAGCAATCTCTCGAACTTTGCGGAGAAGCTTCCGAACGCCTAGAATCGCCAAAGGGCCGACGATCAGGGTAAAGAGCGACAAGATTGGCTGCTGATAGAACATCACGGCGAGCAATCCGATCAGGGTGAGCATGTCACGAACAGCGGTAGTAACCATGATCTCGATCACAGTGCGCGCAGCAAGGGCCGTTTGCGTCACCTTCAACAACAGATCCGAGCTTTCGGTCAAATTGAAGAATGACACCCCTTGCCGCAAAAGCTTGTCGTAAAGCTTGATCTGCTGTTTCGAGACAATCCGGTTCCCAGCACGTGTAAGGGCCACAATCTGGACGTAGGTTGCAATGCCTTTGACCAGGAAAATCGTGAACACGGTCATCGAAACGCCAAAAATCTTGGCTGAGTTTTCACTGTCAAACAGCGAATCCACCACATCACGCATGATAAAGGCGATACCTGCTGTGGTTGCCGCAACAAATACCATCGCGATGATCGCGATCGTATAAGGGACCACTTGCTCGCGCATATTTTCGGAGAGCAGTCGCCACAGGACGGAATCACTCAATACGGCCGCAAATTTTGATTTGATCTTTTGCAATGCACATGTCCACTGTGATCAGGATCGAGCTATGTCACATTTGACGCGCTCATAAACAGTTTCCGCTAGATAGTCGCCTGTTGCCAGTTGAGCAAGCCCGCGCCCTATTCTGCCGCTTCAATGCGGATTGTTCGAACCGAAGGGTCTACACGCGAATAAGCGGCCAAAACCCTCCCCGACCATTTCTGTGCAATGTAATCCGCCATAAAACGCGTTGGTGCAATCAGAGTCGCCAGGCCCCCTGCCCTTTCGGCTTCGTTCAGATGCTTGAACCAACTGGACCAAAGTTCTGGGTCACGCTCATGTAGGATCGATTGAACCTGTGCCCAAACGTCTTCACCCTGTGGGGGCGGGATCGATGGCTTTGACTGAAATGGCACAACATTGGTATCGCGCTCTGGCTTCTGCTGCATTCGTTCTTGGAAATCCGTCCCGATGACGGGCCAGGTTTCCATTGTGTCCAGCATGATCTGCTTGAGGTCGAGTTCATAAACCGCAACCCGACCCCGAGCGGCGGGTCGTTTGACCGCAATCCAGCCTGCGCTGCGCAGCTTAGCCATCTCACGTTTAACTGTGCGTTCGTTCACGGACCACAACCGAGCGATCTCTTCCCGACCAATCGACAGTTCATTGGAGCGCCAGTTATAGCGCGTGGTAATTAATGTCATGATGCGAAGAACACTGCGATGACGATGCTTGTCACCTGATAAGGCGTGAACGGCGAGCGCCGACAAGATATCGTACTTCAGTGCAGGCGCATTTCGCCCGACCGGTTTCGCAACCTGCATCCGTTTCCTCACCGCTCTTTTTTGCCTCATGCGGGTTGATCCCGCCGTAATCGCGCCGTTTCCCAACGCTTTTCGTGATTGTTCACTGATTAGCGTCCAATACTTCGATTCTGTCAAGAGTTCGTTGAGAACACGCTATTTGGTAGCTGCTATTCGCTATCAAAAAATAAAAGAAATAGGTGAATTTATGGTGATGGGGGACATACTGGGTGTCCCCTTATCGAGCAATAATGTCCCCCTATATGCCGTATTTGCTTGAGTTGTGTCCCCCTAAATCTGGTACGATATCCGAATTCAGGACGATCGCAGAAAGAAGCAGCGTTCCGAATCGGTCAACACTAGATACGGCCATATTTTCTTACCCGTGGGTAACATCACAACCTTACAATAATTTCTTTTGCCAAATATGCAAATCGGGCGTAAATAACAAAAGAGAGAAAAATAACGTCCAGAAGAATGAGAACTGAGGCATGTACACGCACGAAGACCTGAATGCATTGCGCACCCAGTCCCTGAAATTGCAGGGCTGGATTCGCCAGCAGACTTTCAGCCCTGAGATGGAGAAGACGCTAAGGCGGTTCTCAAGCTGGGAGGTGTCCGAGCTGATCTTTAAGGTGAACCAATCGACTTTCCGAGGAAAGCTGGCCGCCGATCCTTCATTGCCAGGAGGCGAGGTTGAGCCTGATGGGCGGCAGCGTTGGTTTAGTCTGGAAGAGGTAAATGAGCTCAGGCGGCGGCTTAAGGTTAATCGCAAAGCGCTCACTCCCCCACGCCCTGCGGGCAAGCGGGCGGTTCGGGCCGCTGTTGCCAATTTCAAAGGGGGGGCTGGCAAGTCGACCGTGGCGTTGCATCTTGCGCACGCCGCTGCTCTGGACGGCTACCGAGTATTAGTGGTGGATTTTGACCCTCAGGCGACGCTCAGCCATTCGATGGGTCTGACCGATGTCGCTGAAGATTTCACCGTCTGGGGTATCATGGCGCGGGATCTAATCCGTGAAACCGAGCGCATGAATAACCGCCCTGCGGCTGCGGAGTCAGGAACCGCCCTGCCCCGCCGAGAATTACCACCTTCTATAACGGATATGGGCCTCGGCGAACTGCGCATTTCTGATTTTGTCAAGCAGACCTCGTGGTCAACGATTGATGCGATACCTTCTTGCGCCAACGCTGCTTTCGTCGAATTCGCATCAGCACAATATCGGCACCTGAATCCTGAGTGGTCTTTTTTTGCAGCTGTGTCCCGCTATCTGGATCAAATACCGAATGATGCTTATGACCTGATCCTGTTCGATTGCCCGCCTGCGATAGGATACCAATCGATGAATGCGGTGTTCGCAGCAGACATGTTGTATATCCCGTCGGGGCCCGGATACTGGGAATACGATTCAACCACCTCATTCATTGGACAGTTGGCTGAAGCCCTCGAAGATCTGGCCTATGGTTTCGACAAGACCTTACCCACGGGTAAGATTGGTTTACCCAAGACATTCTGCGAAATTCGGTTTTTGCTTACGCGCTATGAACCGGGGAATGCACTGCACACAGCGATGTATGACGCATTCCGCAAAGTCTTTGGTGAGCACCTCGCCGAGCACCCGGTCGAGATGACGCGTGCGGTCGAGCAATCTGGTCGGTTCCTGAGTTCAGTTTATGAGATGGATTACCGTGAGATGACGAGGGAAACCTGGCGTCGTGCGCGTTCGACATTTGATAATGTTTATGATGAATTCCGGGGCGTCATGCTATCGGCCTGGGACAAGCTGGAGGATGACGTATGAGCCGAAAACGCAGAATGTTCGATATCGATATGCCAGCGATGGAAGAAATCCCGGTTGGCAAGATTCCGGATAAAGCGCTTGAGAAAAGGCGCGGACCGATGGCCACTGCAATCTCCGAGAACGCTAATGCGCTACGCGACCAGCAAACTACCGAAGATGCAATCAGAGTCGAAAATGACAGGTTAGCGCACGAGCTTGTGCGACTACGTTCAGAAGGGTATGTTACTGAACAGATCGCATTGGCGGATGTTGTTACCGAGCGCCTGACGCGCGACCGCAAGCCTGGCCCTGATCCTGAGTTGGATGAGTTGAAGGCTTCTATTCAGGATGTAGGTCTTTCGAACCCGATCCGGGTCGAGCGCCGCAACGATGGACGCTTTGAGTTAATTCAAGGAATGCGCAGATTATCGGCATTTCGCGCATTACTTGAGGAAACTGGCGACGCGCGATTTGCGACGATACCGGCCGGTGTTTCTGACGTCGCCGAGCTGGATGAAAGCTATCGTCGCATGGTCGATGAAAACCTGATCCGAAAGGATATCTCGTTTGCGGAAATGGGCGCGCTCGCACGTGCCTATGCGCAAGACCCGGCCAATGATTGTCCGGATGTCGACAAAGCGGTTTCAACCTTGTTCAAATCTGCAAGCTATACCAAGCGCAGCTATATTCGGGCGTTTGCGAGTTTGCTGGCCATGTTGGAAAAGGTTCTTATGCACCCAAACGATATTCCACGGAATGTGGGTGTTGAGCTCAAACGAAAGCTCGACTCTGATCCCGGATTGATCCGACGAGTCAGTACGGCTTTGGTGAATGAACCAAATCGCGACAGCGTGCGCGAAGTGGCCATTCTTCGCGATTTTCTCACAATCGAAAATGCGACCGCCGCCAAGCCAAAGGCTGAAGCCGTTGGTAAACCACGCCGCGCGAAGACAACGTTTCAGGTAAGGGGCAGGGCAGGGATTGCAAAGTGTTCTGCATCCAGCGGAAGGATCGAACTTCGCTATGATCTCGATTTTACCCGTGTCGATAGGGCGAAATTAGAACGTGCTGTGGCCACCTTGATCGAGGATCTGCGAGAAGAAGACGATCTTACCCACGGGTAAGACGGGCTTAGCGAGATAGATCCGAAGCGCGGCGCTGGTTAATTTCAGCGCCGTTTTTTTGCACAAACAGACCAATCGTGTAATACGGTACCCTGGGAGACCATCTAAACGCTTAGCTTTTACCGCCCGGCCTCAAATTCTTGTTTTGTAGTTCGGGCAGGTATGTTCCGAGCAGAGTTGACGACTAAAAGTTCAGGCCATCAGTAGAAGGTTTCTTAACGTATTGATATGGAACTAGGGCAGATAATCTACAATTTATGTAGTTAGTCGCGGCTGAACAGATACACAGTTTTCGCGGCAGGGCAGGGACGACGCGATCGCTTCTATCTTCGAGCGCCCCGGCACTACATTTCAACGGGAAGACCAACATAGCGTACCGAAACATATTCGAGGCGCGTGAGCATATAACGGATTGGCCGTGAGCACCTATCAATGAGGGATATGATTGCGCTGTGGCTAGCCAAAGAAAGGGCGGCGATGGGTTGAATGATTGACCGAGTAGAAGGTCATTTGGGCGTAGTGTGCAAAATACTTTAATAAGTATTATTAAGAGCTGTATCGGTCTGCCTACTTTAATGCGAAGGCGCCCCATCTAGCCGGCTTAGGGGCCTGCTGAATCGTGATTTAAGGACAGGCTTTGTTAAAGCTTGCTAAAAAAACAATGACTCTTCTCAGTATTGAAACGCCCGAAGCAACCAGAAAGATGTTCGGTAACCTGATCCGATACTACAAATACCGGATTAATCGCGCGAGAAGCGCCTATAAGAATATATACTGGCCTGATAGATAATCAGTATACGGGCGGCGTTATCTGAGACAAAACCTTCTCGCTTACTTTTGTTTCTTCAAGGCTACATATGGCATTTGCCAACAGCGCGATCTCATCCCTGGATGACGTTCTGACGTTGCGTGCCCAGACCCTGAATACCAAGCTCCATTTTGTCGCCGGGATTCAAGTAGGTCTGCGGGTTCTGTCCCATACCAACACCCGGGGGTGTGCCTGTAGAAATTACGTCACCGGGTTGCAAAGACATAAATTGCGACAGATGCGAGATGACCGTCGCTACGCCAAAATGCATCGTTTTGGTTGATCCGTCCTGATATCGGTGCCCGTTTACCTCAAGATACATCGGAAGGTTCTGCGGGTCGGGGACTTCGTCTCGTGTTACCAGCCAGGGGCCAATTGGGCCGAACGTGTCCGCAGACTTTCCTTTGACCCATTGGCCAGAGCGATGAAGCTGAAAGTCACGTTCTGACAAATCGTTCACTACGCAGTAGCCGGCGACGTGGTCTATGGCTTCCGCCTCAGAGACATATTTGGCCTTTTTGCCGATAACGACGCCCAGCTCAACTTCCCAATCGGTTTTGACCGATCCGCGCGGGATTTCTACGGTATCGTCGGGGCCGGCGATGGCCGAGGTGGCTTTGAAGAAGATCACGGGCTCAGCAGGCAATTCCATGCCGCTTTCTGCTGCGTGATCAGCATAATTCAGGCCAATGCATATGAACTTTCCAACATTGCCAACGCAAGGACCGATGCGCGGGTTGCTGTCTACCAATGGCAGGCTGGCCAAATCTAGTGCGCGGAGCTTTTCAAGAACGACATCGCCAAGAGTATCGCCTGAGATATCATCCACCACACCGGAAAGGTCGCGAACCGAGCCGTCTGAGGCCAAAATGCCGGGTTTCTCAGCGCCCTTCGGACCATAGCGTAGTAGTTTCATTGTCAGGTCCTTCCTGCTCAGATCGTCCAGCCGCCATCTATGGCAAAGGGCTGGCCCGAAGTGTATTTGCTGGCATCACTGGCCAAATACAGAGCCAGTTCAGCGATCTCTTCCGCTGTGCCAATACGGCCCATCGGTTGACGGGCGATGAAATCAGTCATTGCCTGCTCATAATCCCCGGTGGTGCGAAGCCGGTCATGCAGGCTGGGGCTGTCCACCGTACCTGGACAAATCGCGTTGCACCGAATGCCCTGGGTCACAAAATCGGCTGCCACAGACTTGGTCAGGCCAATCACCGCTGCTTTTGACGCGCAATACGCAAATCGGTTGGGCACGCCTTTCATGGACGATGCGACCGACGACATATTGATGATCGATCCTCCGCCTGCTTTCAGCATTCCGGGTAGAGTCAGTTGGATCAGTCTGAACATGGCCTTTACGTTGAAGTCAAAGCTGAAATCCCAATCCTTTTCAGTGCATTCAAGAATTGATCCCCCCGCTACATAACCTGCGCAGTTAAACAGAATGTCCAGTTGCGGCAGATTGACCGCTGCATCTGTAACGGCCTTATCGTCCATTACGTCCAGTTGCAGCGGTTCGATACCCGGAATACCGCCCAATTCGGCAAGCGCAGCATCGTTGATGTCGCTGGCTATCACCCGTGCGCCTTCGGCAGCGAACAATTCGGCGGTTGCACGGCCAATGCCTTGGCCAGCTGCTGTGATGAGAGCGGTCTTATCTGCAAGCCGGTTGGATGGGTTGATTGTCGACATGAACAACCTCACAATATCTCGGGTAGAAGCTCGGATGGGATGTCCTGATAACAAACCGGCCGCAGGAAACGGCGTATCGACAATGTTCCCACGGATGTTGCGCCAAAGTTGGTTGAGGCGGGGTAGGGGCCTCCGTGAACCATGCTGTCGCAAACTTCGACCCCGGTCGGAAAGCTGTTGGCCAACAATCGCCCAGCCTTTCGTTCAAGCAGCGGTAGCAGTGCCTGAGCGTCGGGTTTGTCGCCAGCGTCCAGATGTAGTGTGCAGGTCAACTGCCCTTCGATGGCCCGCGCGATCTGTTGCATCTGAGAGCTGTCGTTCACGCGTACGATGATGCCCAATGGTCCGAAGACTTCTTCTTGCAGCTTCCGATTGGCGAGCCAGTCATCACCTGAAACAGTGAACAGGTATGGGGCCGCATCGCGTGACTTGCAGCTTGTGCCGATAATCTTCGATACACCGGTACCAGCAGCTACACGCGAAACTCCGTTTCGGTATGCCTCCGCAATTCCATCGGTCAGCATTGTCTGCTCGGCCACCGAAGACAGGCCAGCCTCTGCCGCTGCTTGAAACGCGTCAGCATCAGGACCGTCGATGATCACGGCGATACCGGGGTTGGTGCAGAACTGTCCAGCGCCCATGGTTAGGGACGCGGCCCAGCCATTGCCGATTTCAGCACCGCGCGCGGCCGCCGCTTGCGGCAGTATGAACATCGGATTGACTGAACCCAGTTCGCCAAAAAACGGAATGGGTTCATCGCGTTGCGCGCATAAATCGAACAGCGCCCGTCCACCTCCGAGGCTGCCCGTAAAGCCAACCGCCCGGATCAAGGGATGTTGCACCAATCGCGTGCCCACATCCCGTTTGCCACCCTGTACCAATGAAAACACTCCGGGATGAACTCCGGTCGCCTTGATGGCGGCGTCGATGGCCTGCGCCACGATCTCGCCCGTGCCGGGATGGGCCGAATGGCCTTTAACGACAACCGGACATCCTGCGGCCAGTGCCGCGGCGGTATCGCCCCCAGCAACCGAGAAGGCCAATGGGAAGTTCGACGCGCCGAACACCGCAACAGGACCCAGCGGGCGCTGGATCATGCGCAAGTCGGGGCGGGGCAGGGGTGTACGATCCGGCATGGCCGGGTCATGGCGCATGTCCAGATAATTACCCGCTTCGATGTGATCGGCGAAGAGGCGCAGCTGGCCGACGGTACGGCCACGTTCCCCCTGCAGGCGCGCCTCGGGCAAGCCGGTTTCCTGAGTGCCGATTTCGGTGATGGCATCCCCGCGGGCATCAATCTCATCTGCGATCTTGCGCAACAGCGCGGCACGTTCGGTACGAGAGGACCACCCGAAAGTGGCAAATGCCGACTCTGCTGCCTCCACCGCGTTATCAATCATCGCCGCTGTCCCCACAGAAAAGTCATGGCTTGGTCCATGCGCTGGTTCTGACGCAAAAGTGGTGTCTGCGCCGATCCATTCGCCAGCTATCAGGTGTTTTCCGGTCAACATATTCGTTCTCTCTTACAGCAGGCCGCGATGGGCGAGGTTTCGCATCAGGTGTGATGCCCCAAAGGTCCATTCGGGGCATTCCGTCGACAGGCGCACGGTGTTTGTCAGCGCTCCAAGGCGTGTATTGGAGATAGTGACGACATCGCCAATTTTGTGAGTGAACCCACCGCCAGGTGTGTCACGGTCTTGGGTCGGGGCGAACAGGGTGCCAAGGAAAAGCATCAGCCCATCAGGATATTGGTGATGGCGCCCGATAGTCTGCTTCACAAGGTCTGCAGGATCGCGACTGATCTGGGACATAGATGAGCTTCCGTTCAGCACAAATCCATCCGATCCGGTCACGGTCAGCGCAAGTTCAGCCTGGCGTACATCGTCCAGTGTGAACCCATCATCGAACAACCGGATCATCGGTCCGATCGCGCAAGAGGCATTGTTGTCCTTTGCTTTGCTCAGCAATAAAGCCGAACGACCTTCAACGTCACGCAGGTTGACGTCGTTCCCCAGCGTAGCGCCCTTAATCTCGCCCTTAGAAGTAACGGCCAGAACGACTTCGGGCTCGGGGTTGTTCCAGGTCGAAATCGGGTGAAGACCGATTTCTGAACCAAACCCGACCGAAGACAAAACTTGTGCTTTGGAGAACACCTCGGCATCGGGGCCGATCCCGACTTCCAGATACTGGCTCCAGAGGCCTTCAGCGATCAGTGCTTCTTTGACCTCTGCGGCCGCGTCCGATCCAGGTACGATGTTCGAGAGGCTGTCTCCGATCCGGTCTCCGATGCGCGCCCGGATCGCGTCGGCTTTGGCAGGATCACCGGCGGCTTGTTCCTCGATTACGCGTTCGACCATGGACCCGGCAAATGTGACACCACAGGCCTTGACCGCCTGCAGGTCACACGGGGCCAGCCATTGGTGGTCGGCGTCCAAAGGGCCGATATCTTCACCTTGAGCGTTGCGCACATGATCTGCTTCATCGTCGCGTTCCAGAATGTCCCTGACAGTTGGTGCCGTTTTTGACGTGATATCGATAATCCGCCCATTGCGCAGGGTCACCACGCTGGGGCCGATTCCACCGCGCTCAATACGGCCGAGCCACAGCCCGTTCGAATCCAATGTACCTATGGTCATTTTAATTCCTGAGGTTGTAGGCGCGGGCGGCGTTGCCACCCATTATTGCCTGTCGTTCTGCGCTGCTCAGATGTTTCAGCAACATGTCGGTGGTTTCACACCAGCGCTCATAGCTACTGGCCAAGGTGCAAACTGGCCAATCGCTACCCCAGATCAGACGCGATGGACCGAAGGTGTTCAGCAGGTGATCCACGTACGGGCGCAGATCGTCGATCGTCCAGTCTTTAGCAGCCTCAGTCACAAGGCCTGAAAGCTTGCACCATGCAGTTGTATCTCGGGCCAATGCGGTCATGTTGTCGGACCAGTCACCCAAGATTGCGTCTTTGATCAGCGGTTTCGAGCCATGGTCGACGACTACACGCATTTTCGGATGGCGTTCCAGAAGTTGTCTGAGCGGGCCCAGATGTTGGGGCAAGGTCAATGCATCGAATGTCAGGTCATGCCGTTGGACAGCCTCGAAAGCTGGAGGCAGCGTGTCGCCGAGCATCCACAGAGGGTCAGCGATGTCCTGTATCATCGGACGAAGACCGACCAGTGCCGGATGGGCGTCTAACGCAGAAATCTGTGAGCCAACATCATCGGCTTCAAAATCAACCCAGCCGACAACACCTTTGATAAACGCATTCTGGTCGGCCAGCGAGAGCATGTATTCCGTCTCAGCCACAGTGGGCGCCGCCTGGACAAGGACTGTGCCATCGATCCCGGCAGCCTTAAGCAGGGGCATTAGATCGTCCGGCGTGAAATCCCGGTAGATCGTGTCCAGATCGGGCGTCAGCCAGCCATAGTCGCAGCGCGCCAAAGCCCAGAAATGCTGATGCGCGTCGATCCTCATGCGATCACACCCTTTTTCAGGATGATGTTGCCATAAAGCCTGCGTTCGCCCGTTTGAACGATGGCAAACGCGTTGGCCGCACGCTCGTAGAATGCAAACCGTTCCAAGCCCTGAACTTTGGCCGGGTTGTCGGCGGTCGTGTCGATGATGCGTTGAAAGTCCGCGACTGCGTCGGGAACCGCCTCTGCGTCGCCGACAACCTGCATGGTCAACGCCGGATCAGGAACGAACGTATCCAAAGGCATCACAGAAAGTACGGCCTTCAACATTTCACTGGCTGTAGACCCATCGGCCCTGATGCAGTCTGGTCCCATGCTGGTGCCCGGAAAATTCGCATCTGCGATAACAATCTCATCCCCGTGGCCCATGGCCCTGAGGGTGAAAAGCAACTCCGGCGACAGGATCGGATCGATGTTACGCAGCATCTGCAGTCTCGCTTGGCAGAGGCGCATCCGGTCGGATCAGACCTTCGGATCGTAGGTCCGCCCACAGGCCCGGGGGAATGTCACGCTCCATCAATGCCACATTGGATTGGACTTCGGATGCGTTTACGGCTCCGGGAACTACTGTTTTGACGCAAGGATGACCCAGAACAAATTGCAGTGCTGCAGCAATCAACGGAGTGTCGTGCGCCGCGCAAACGGCTTCGATTTTGCGAACCCGGTCCAGAATGTCTTCGGGCGCGTCAGCATAATTGTACTTGGCGCCGGGCACTGCTCCGGTCGCGAGAATGCCTGAATTGTAAGGTCCTCCGAGGATGATCCCGACATCGCGCTGCTCGCAGAGTGGCAGGAAACTGTCGAGGGCCTCTTGTTCAAGCAATGTATAGCGCCCAGCCAAAAGGAACCCGTCGAAGTCGCCCAGCCCAAGAAGTTTCTCGCAAACCTGCCATTCGTTTACACCTGCGCCGATTGCTGCGATTTCACCCGCATCGCGCAGCTCGGTCAAAGCCTTGTAACCTCCGCCATCAAACAGTTCACGCACCTTGGCGTCCGAAACCTCTTGGCTGCCTTGGCTGAAGACACAGACATCATGGACCAGAAGAATGTCAGAATTGGCGACACCGATCCTGTTGCGGCTTGCCTCGTAAGACCGCATTACGCCGTCATAGGTATAGTCAAACACGATCCGTTTCTGCGGTACATCGACGAAAGCTTCGGGCGTTACTTCATGCGGTTCGCAATCCAGTAACAGGCGACCGATCTTGGTTGAAAGCTGGATGTTTTCGCGCCCGAACCGACCAATCGCCTGCCCAAACCGATGCTCTGATCGGCCAAGCCCGTATTGCGGCGCTGTGTCGAAAAAACGGATGCCTGCGTCATAGGCGGTCTGCAATGCCGCCTGCGCGTCCTCGTCCGAGACTTTTCGGTACAGGTTCCCCAATGGTGCCCCACCGAACCCCATGCGGGTCAGGGGAACGGGCCGCGTGGTCCGGTTGTTCAGTAATTCTGTTTGGGAAACGGTCATCCTGCCTCGCTATTCAGCTGTGGGGTGAGGTTGAACAGATGCGGCTTCAGTTGCTCCAACTGCTCAATGCGCGGCATCAACTGCCCGAGGTGGGCGCGCATAGCGACCTGCGCGGCCTGTTCGTCGCGATTGCTGATTGCCTCGAAAATGGCCCTGTGTTCTGCCAGTGTTTCAGCGATCCGGCCAGGGGTGGGCAGCAATAGCATGCGTGCGCGACTGACCTGTAAGGAAACGGTTTGGGCAACGTCGGCGAGGCGGCGGAAGCCTGTAAATTCCATCAGAAGACTGTGGAACTCTTCATCAGCCTGATAAAAGCCTGGGATATCATCATCCATAATCAACAGTTCCTGCAGACGCATGTTGCGGCTTAACCTTTTACGCTGAACGTCGGTTATGTCGCGCGCGACTTTGGCGACAGTTGCGAGTTCAAGCGCTTCACGCAGGAATACGCCTTCGCGGATCTCGTCCATCGAAAAGTAGGATACGCGAGTGCCTGATTGCGGCACTACATCCACCAGACCTTCCGAGGCCAAACGCGCGATCGCATCGGCCACAGGTGCGCGCGACACACCCAATCTTTCACACACAGGTGCCTTCCTGAGGTTCGCTCCGGGTGGGAAATCCAGTGAGAGAATCGCCTGCTTCAATGAGTGGTGAACCCGCTGAGCGAGCGGTCCTTCGATCGTTGTGATCTCGGGCAACAGTTCGGCATCAATATCTTGGTGTTTGTTCATACTGCATAAGTTAGCATTCTAACATGTTAGTTGACAAGTAGAGATATTGGATTTAGCAACATTGACCAAGCAAGTGGAGAAGAGATGCGAGCGAACGGCAGCATAAACGTTTTGGAAGAGGCGGCTCGCGATGTCGTAAAGCTAAATCCGCAGGACAACATCGTTATTGCTTTGCGTGACTTGCAAGCGGGTGAGCAGCCGGCACATGTTCCCGTGCAATTGGCTGCGCCCGTTACCCGCGGCCACAAGCTAGCCGTGTCATCAATCCAAACTGGCGAGAATATTGTCCGCTACGGTCAGATCATCGGGCAGGCCAAATGCGATATAGCGCCTGGCGAACATATCCATGTGCACAACCTTGGCATGGGGGCGCATCAGCAGGACTATGCACATGCCAGCGCCAACACCCCGCTGCCTGTTCTGACTGAAAAGCGTACATTCGACGGATACCATCGATCTGACGGTAAAGTGGGAACCCGAAACTACATCGGGATTCTAACCACCGTGAACTGCTCGGGTTCGGTAGCGCGTTTTATCGCCGACGCAGCGGAAAAGACCGGGTTCTTGGAAAGCTATCCCAATGTTGATGGTGTGGTCCCGATTGTGCACGGGACCGGATGTGGAATGTCCAGCAAGGATGAGGGTTATGCCACCCTGTTTCGGACGTTGGCCGGCTATGCACAGCATCCGAATTTCGGGGGTATTCTGCTGATCGGTCTGGGCTGCGAAGTCATGCAGGTGGCAGATCTTGTCGGCGGTCGACCAATCCGCGCTGACGGCGCGCTGCGTTATATGACCATTCAGAACGAGGGCGGAACACGCCGCACTATCGAACGGGGGCTGGCGGAGTTGCGCGGCATCGCCCATCTGGCCAATCAAGCCGAACGCGCTCCGGCTCCGATCAGTGCCATCACGGTCGGTATGCAATGCGGCGGCTCGGACGGGTATTCTGGGATAACCGCGAACCCGGCGCTGGGGTATGCGTCGGATTTACTGGTGCGCCATGGCGGAACAACGATCCTGTCGGAAACCTCGGAAATCTACGGTGCCGAACACCTGCTGACCCGGCGGGCCGAGACGGTTGAGGTGGGTGAAAAACTGATCGAACGCATCCACTGGTGGGAGGACTACACGGCCCGAAACGGCGGTGAGATGGACAACAACCCAAGCCCAGGCAACAAGCGCGGGGGGCTCACAACCATTCTTGAGAAATCGCTTGGTGCCGTAGCTAAGGGAGGCACCGCGCCACTGCGAGACGTCTACAAATTCGGTGAGATGATCGACAAGAGCGGGTTTGTCTTCATGGACAGCCCCGGTTTTGATCCGTGTTCGGTCACCGGGCAAGTCGCTTCGGGTGCGAACCTGATTGTGTTTACCACCGGGCGTGGTTCGGTGTCTGGATATCAGCCAACGCCCTGCATCAAGCTGGCCACCAATTCCGAAATGTATGCCCGCATGGCCGAGGATATGGATCTGAACTGCGGTGACATCGTGACAGACGGGATCAGCATCGAGAGCAAGGGCGAAGAACTGTTCGAAATACTGATCCGTGTCGCCTCAGGCAAGAAAACCAAAAGCGAGGAACTTGGATTTGGGGGCGTTGAATTCGTCCCCTGGCAAATTGGTGCGGTGATGTAAACCGCGTTGGCCCAAGGGGAGAGGGGCAAATGGGAGGCAATAAAAATAGACTGGTCGAAATGACGGGGATTGATAAGTTTTTCCCCGGCGTGCACGCGCTGAAATCCGTGCAATTCGATCTTGAACCGGGTGAAGTTCACGCGCTGATGGGCGAGAACGGTGCCGGTAAAAGTACGTTGATGAAAATCCTGTCGGGTATTTATCAACGTGACGGTGGGACCTTGAAGATAGAAGGGCGCGAAGTCAGTCCGACAGCCCCGCGCGAGGCGCAGGATCTAGGTATTGGGATCATCCATCAGGAACTGAGCCTGATGAACGACCTGACTGTAGCCCAAAACATTTTTATCGGACGCGAACCGCGTAAGAGCTTTGGCCGTTTGGACGAGGCGGCGCTGAATGCGCAGACTGCCGAAATCTTTGCTTCGATGAACCTCAGCCTTGATCCCAAGGCGTTGGTTGGCAGCCTGACCATCGCAAAACAGCAAATGGTCGAGATCGCCAAGGCACTGTCCTTTCGGTCCAAGGTGCTCATCATGGACGAGCCAACAGCGGCCCTGAATGACGCCGAGATTGCTGAGCTGTTCGTGATCATCCGCCGCCTCAAGGCTGAAGGTGTAGG
The DNA here is from genome assembly GCF_056532915.1 of Ruegeria sp. H9. Taxonomy (NCBI): domain Bacteria; kingdom Pseudomonadati; phylum Pseudomonadota; class Alphaproteobacteria; order Rhodobacterales; family Roseobacteraceae; genus Ruegeria; species Ruegeria sp. H9. The sequence goes on from NZ_JBQFNX010000001.1 coordinate 386,716, forward strand.
CATCGTTTACATTAGCCACAAGATGGACGAGCTGAAGCAGATCTCGGATCGCGTGACGGTTATGCGCGATGGGGAATATGTCGGAACAGTTGGGGCTGCTGAAACCCCGATCAGCCAGATCATCGCCATGATGGTGGGCCGAGAGGTCAAGGAAGAACCGCTGGACGTGCCCGATCTGGGTGATGCGGAGATGTCTCTGCAGATCACCGGGCTGAGCCGGAGCAACGAAATTCAGGACGTCAGTTTCTCGGTCCAAAAGGGTGAAATTCTGGGCTTCGCCGGTCTTATGGGCGCAGGTCGCACCGAGGTCGCGCGCGCCATATTTGGGGCCGACCCCAAGGATAGCGGAGAAATCCGGGTACATGGTCAGGTGGTGTCGATCAAATCACCCACTGACGCCGTCAAAGCGGGGATTGGGTACCTGTCCGAGGATCGAAAGCATTTCGGCCTCGCTACTGGTATGAATGTACGCGACAACATCGCGCTTGCCTCGATGGACCTGTTCACCGGCGCAGGCGGGGTTCTGCACGATGGTGAAATCAGCGACACCGCCAAAAGCTACATCCAGCAATTGGGCATTCGAACACCATCGGATGTGCAGGAGGTTCGTCTGCTGTCAGGCGGCAATCAGCAGAAGGTTGTCATCGCCAAATGGCTGCTGCGCGACTGCGATATTCTGATCTTTGACGAACCGACCCGCGGTATCGACGTCGGCGCGAAATCCGAGATTTACAAGTTGCTGGAAGAACTGGCAGGGCAGGGCAAGACGATCATCGTGATCTCGTCTGAACTGCCCGAAATCATGCGCCTCAGCCATCGCATCGCGGTGATGTGCGAAGGGCGGCTGACCGGCATTTTGCCCGGCGGAAAAGACACCACTCAGGAAGACATCATGCATCTGGCCACGCAACGTGCAGCGGCGATGCAGGTAACAGGGACAGTCCAATGACCACAGCAACCGACATCGAAAAGAAAAAGCCACTCTCGGGTCTTGCGGACAGCGGCGCGTATCAAAAGCTGTTGGCCTTTGCCAGTTTGATCGTTCTGCTAATCGGTTTTTCCATTGCTTCACCCAACTTCATGCAGACGTCGAACATGATTGCCATCCTACAGGCAACATCGGTCAATGGCGTTCTGGCCGTCGCCGCGACACTGGTTATCATCACCGGTGGGATCGACCTGTCTGTCGGCACACTGATGACCTTTTGCGCGGTGATCGCCGGCGTGGTGCTGACATATTTGGGAATGCCGTTGCTGTTAGGCGTGGCCGCAGCCATTGCAGCTGGAGCATTCTGCGGACTTTGCTCCGGTACTTTCGTCGCCAAGATGAAAATCCCGCCCTTCATCGCCACACTTGGGATGATGCTGATTCTCAAAGGCCTGTCGCTGGTGATCTCTGGGACACGGCCAATCTACTTCAATGACACGCCGGGCTTTGACCAGATCTCGCGCGGGTCGCTGATCGGTGAGGTTTTCCCGTCACTGCCCATCCCCAACGGTGTGCTGATCCTGTTCCTGGTTGCCATCGCGGCTTCGTACATTCTGGGGCGCACAGTTCTGGGTCGTTACACCTTTGCGCTTGGCTCTAACGAGGAAGCGGTGCGCCTGTCAGGCGTGAACACCGACATGTGGAAGATGCGTATTTATGCGCTGGCCGGAGCGATCTGCGGCATCGCCGGTATCCTGATCGCCTCGCGCCTGAACTCGGCGCAACCGGCATTGGGTTTGGGATACGAATTGGAGGCGATCGCAGCCGTAGTGATCGGTGGCACCTCCTTGTCCGGTGGACGCGGGACGATCCTGGGTACGCTGATCGGTGCGCTTATCATGGCCGTGCTGACCAACGGATTGCGCGTGCTGTCCGTTGCGCAGGAATGGCAGACCGTTGTGACCGGCGCAATCATCATCCTGGCCGTCTATGCCGATATGGCACGGCGCAAGAAATCGGGATGACCAAGCAGCTAATTCAAAGACCAAAACGACCAACTGGAGGAGAAAACATGTTATCACGTCGTTTCATTCTGGGTGCGCTGAGTGCAGCCACCCTGGCAGGACCCGCCTCGATGGCGGCAGCCGAAGAGATCTACATCCCGCTGGTATCCAAAGGCTTCCAGCATCAGTTCTGGCAGGCCGTGAAGTCGGGTGCGGAGCAGGCGGCTGACGAATTTGATGTCACCATCACATTCGAAGGCCCGGACAATGAGACCATGGTGGACCGTCAGATCGACATGCTGGCTGCCGCTCTGGCCAACAACCCCAAAGCCATTGGTTTTGCCGCTCTGGATAGCCAAGCTGCAATCCCGCTTTTGAAGCAGGCCAACGAAAAGGGCATTCCGATCATCGCCTTCGACAGTGGTGTTGATAGCGATATTCCGCTTTCAACCGCGACAACGGACAACCTGGCGGCAGCAGGGTTGGCAGCAGACAAGATGGCTGAAAAAATCGGGGGCAAAGGGAAGGTTGCTGTTGTCGCCCATGACCAGACAAGCCGCACAGGTATTGATCGTCGCGACGGTTTCGTCAATCGCATGGCTGAGAAGTATCCGGATATTGAAGTTGTCACGGTTCAGTACGGCCAGGGCGACCACCTGAAATCGACCGAAGTCACCAAGGCGATCCTGACGGCTAACCCTGATCTAAATGGTATCTTTGGCACCAACGAAGGCTCTGCTATTGGTGTTGTAAACGGTGTTCAGGAGCTGGGCACCGAGGGTTTGGTGATCATCGGTTATGACAGTGGCAAGGCCCAGAAAGACGCAATCAAGAGCGGTCTAATGGCGGGTGCGATCACGCAAAACCCTGTAGGCATCGGCTATGAGACTGTGAAAGCAGCGGTTGCGGCTCTGAATGGGGAAGAGGTTCCAGGTCTGATCGACACAGGCTTCTACTACTACGATGCCTCGAATATTGACGACCCGAAGATCTCGGCCGTTCTGTACGACTAAAAGTACTTATTAACACTGTTCGGCCTGCCTTTTTGGTGGGCCGGACAACCAATGTTCATCGTTCAGGTGAATTATGTCAGTTTTTGCGGGGCAACGGCGTTTGGGTCGCAACACCGGTCTGTCGCTGCTCTGAGTATGTCCTTGGTGCGTCGATGATGGGTTTAAGCCTAATTAGCAGAAATTTTGGCAAATTGATTTAATACTCGAAGTCTGGACATAAGCTAACCTGTTGCAGACGATTAACTTTTCAGCTTTCAAGCAGCGAGCTCTAAACACCAATATGTTACAAGCTATTGACCATCGACGAATGCGCCACCAGCGCGTGAGTGGTTCGCGGTATCGCCGCGTCGAAGGCAAGTTCGTGATCTCTTACAATGGCGATTAGTCAGGTCTGAAAGACGTGACGAAATCCCAAACTGCTGTAAACAAATGCATGAATCGCTATCAATTTAAATACCCCTGCCGATATGGGAATAACGGGATGCAGGATGCATGCCCGCTTCTACGATGTCTGGTTTGTGATGGCGGTACAGGCTGCGCCAATGAGGTTGGATCGTCACTCTCTCAACACCGTCCTGCAAAGCGATGTCTCTAGAACAACGCTCAGGTTACAAACCGTCGGCCTGACCAGCGGTTTCTCAACCAAGCGAAGGCATGCGTGAGGGTGTGATCGGGCCGACGAAATTGAAATTCGCGAACCATATCGTTCTTGTGGCTGAGTTCTCTTGGCTCGATGGTCTCAATTTCCACCCACAATGCCCCAAGTTTTTTTGTGAGTAGTTTTGCAAAAGGGCGCATATATCTTGCCAGAATGACATTTTCGCAGGAATGGTTCCCGATGACCAAGATCACTCCAGAATTGCTTGAACAAATCCGTGCCCGATTTGCGCAGGTTGACCACTGCCCGCAGCAGGGACCGCGTATTTTCTTTGAAAACGCGGGTGGGGCGCTGACGCTGAATTCGGTTGTGGGCACCTCGCAGGCTTATGCTGCGATCCCTGACAATCAGGGCCGCGACAACCCGGGAAGTCACGAACTGGTGCGGGTAATCAACAAGGCCAAAGAAGATATGGCCGTGTTCATGAACGCCCCCGGTGGCCAGTTCTTTGTCGGCGAAAGCGGGACCGAGCTGCTGTTTCGTTTGATAATGAACGCCTGTCTGGGCACCGCCACCGGTCGGGTCCTGAGCACAACATTGGAACATCCCGCGACCCGAAGCGCTTGCGCGCGTTGGGCCGGGGTGGCCGGGCAAGATCATGTTCTGGTGGTCCATGACGACGCCACAGGCACCGTCACCGCAGATGCTTATGCGGCGCAGGTAACGCCGGACACAAAGGTTGCGACTATCGTGCACACCTCGCCGGTGACCGGTATGGGCGTGGATGTAGCGGCTGTGGCTGCCGAGATCCGCGTCGTTGCGCCCAATTGCTTCATCATAATCGACGGTATCCAGCACGCCGCGCATGGCCGGATCGACCTGACCGCCTATGATGTCGATGGCTATGTGATCTCGCCCTACAAGGTGTTCTCGCGCCATGGTTACGGGGTGGCCTGGATTTCTGACCGGCTGACCAAGCTGCCACATAACAGCTTGATCGACGGCCCCGCCGACAATTGGGAAATGGGGACACGCGATACCGGCTCTTACGCTACAATGTCTGACGTAATCAGCTATTTCGAATGGTTGGGCGCACAGGTCAGCGACGCCACCGACCGGCGCGCAAAATTCGTTGCTGCCGGAGAGGCGATCCATGAGCAGGAAAAAGCGCTGACTGATGCGATGATCCGCGGAACCGGCAACCTGCCTGGGCTGGCCGAGATGGAGAAGGTGACCATTCTGGGCGGTGTCGATAACCCTGCACGCGAGGGGCTGGTGTCACTGCAGGTCGAGGGCGTGCCGTCGGTCGATGTGGTCAAGCAACTGAACGAACAAGGCATCCGTACGCATTTGCGCAAGGCCGATCACTACTCGGGCAACATCTTGACACCGCTTGGCATGGACAGCTGCGTGCGTGTTTCGATGTGCCACTACAACAGCGTCGCCGAAGTGGCCCAGTTTCTGGGTGCAATGAAAACCATCGCCGCCTGAGGCATTTGAGAGGGGAAGCACATGAAAACGCATGCGCAAGCGGTTGTAATCGGCGGTGGCCTAGCCGGCTGTTCAATTCTGTATCATCTCGCCAAGTTGGGTTGGACCGATGTGGTCCTGCTAGAGCGGGACGAACTGACCAGCGGCTCGACCTGGCACGCGGCGGCCAACATTCATGGGCTGCATGACAACAACAATATCACCCGCATCCAGCACTATACGATGAATCTATATAAAGAGCTGGAACAGGAAACCGGTCAGAGCTGCGGCGTGTTCCAGCCAGGTTCGCTCTATTTAGCGCAAACCGAAGAACGCGAGCATCAGCTGCGCCTACAGGAAGCCAAGGCTAAATTCTATGGTTTGAACTTCCACGAGGTCAGTCGCGAGCAGGCCAAGGAACTGCACCCGCTGGCGCAGTTCGACGATATCCGCTGCATCATGTATGAACCCGATGGCGGCAATGTGGATCCCTCGGGCGTGCCCCACGCCTATGCTGCCGGTGCCCGCGCCATGGGAGCAACCATAGAACGGTTCTGTCCGGTACTAGGTACGGATCAGCAACCCGACGGGTCTTGGATCGTGCGTACCGCAAAGGGCGATATTCACACGCAATGGGTGGTGAATGCCGCTGGTCTTTGGGGCCGCGAAGTTGCGGCGCTGGCGGGGCTGACTCTGCCGTTGCAACCGACCGAGCACCAGTACTTCGTGACTGAATCCATCGAAGAAGTTGCCAATCTGGGCCGTCGCCTTCCGTCAATTGCAGACCGGGATGGCGAGTACTATTTCCGTCAGGAAGGCAACGGATTGCTCATCGGGGCCTATGAGAAGGACATGAAGTTCTGGGCCGAGGACGGTACGCCGCTGGACTTTGCCCATGACCTGTTCCCCGACGATTTGGATCGGATCATGGAAAACGTGATCCGCGCTACCGAACGTGTGCCAGTTGCCGCCACCGCGGGGGTCAAACGGGTGATCAACGGGCCGATGATCTGGTCTCCGGACTCCAGCGCCTTGTGGGGTCCGGTGCCCGAACTGAAGAACTATTTCCTCTGCGGCGGACTGATCCCGGGTTTCTCGCAATCGGGTGGTCTGGGCCTGCTGGCGGCGCAGTGGATGATCGAGGGCGAGCCGCAATACGACATGTTTGCATGGGATCTGGCCCGCTTCGGCGACTGGGCCGACAAAAAATTCACCAAGGCACGGGTTGAGGACCAGTATACCCACCGTTTTGCCATCCACTTCCCGAACGAGGAGCGTAGTGCAGGTCGCCCCGCCCGAGTCCGCCCTGCCTTTGAAATGCAGAAAGACATGGGCTGTGTCTTTGGTCTGAACTGCGGCTGGGAGCATCCCCTATGGTTCGCCGATCAGCCCGGCGTGCAGGAAACCAACGGCTTCACACGCCAGAACTGGTGGGAGCCGGTGGGACGTGAGGTACAGATGCTGCGGGAGAATGTGGGCGTCATCGACATATCGAATTTTGCGAACTACATCATCAAAGGACCCGGTGCGCAAGATTGGCTGGATCGCTTGGTCGCCAACCGCGTACCGACCGTGATTGGGCGGTCTTGCCTGACGCCGCTGATCTCTGTCCGTGGCGGCGTGGCTGGCGATTTCACCATAACCAAGGTGGCCGATGACGAATACATGATGATCGGATCGGGCATGGCCGAGCGCTATCATCAACGCTTCTTCAACATGATCGACCTGCCAAAGAACACAACCTTCGAAGTCGCCACCGACCGCATAGCAGGGTTCAACGTCGCCGGTCCGAAAGCGCGTGACCTGCTGCAGCGGCTGACCAATGCAGACCTGTCGAACGAGGCGTTCCGCTTTATGCGCTCGGCCACAATCGAGGTTGCGGGTGTCACCTGTCTGGCCATCCGCGTCAGCTTTACCGGCGATCTAGGGTGGGAGTTGCACTGCGCCGAAGAAGATCAGACCCGCCTTTACGCTGCGCTGCTGGATGCGGCCAAGCTGCTGGATGGCGGCCCCGTTGGCGGCCGCGCGCTGGGGTCGTTGAGGATCGAAAAAGGTTATGGCTCTTGGGGCCGTGAGTATTCGCAGGAATACTGGCCGCAAGAGGTCGGGCTGGCGGGCCTCATCAAGCTAGACAAGGATTTCCTGCACAAGGATGCGTATCTGTCGGTCAAGGACAACGCCGCACGCGAAATGCTGTCAATCTTCGAGGTCGAAGTCTCCGAGGATGCCGACGCTACCGGCGGTGAGCCGATTTTTACCCCGGATGGTACCCCGGTTGGCCGCGTGACATCCGGTGCATACGGCTATTCGGTCGGCAAATCGCTAGCGCTTGGCTATATAAACCCTGAGTTCGCACAACCTGGTGATACGGTCGAAGTGTTCATCCTTGGCAAGCCCCATAAAGCGAAAATCCTGTCCGAGCCTCCTTTTGACCCGGATGGAAACCGCCTGCGTGATGTTAAACCGGCACTGGAAGGGGCTGCCTGAGCAGCCCCGTTGCAGGTCAGCGGTTCATGCTGGCGGCGGCGTTTAGCAGCCAGTCCTGAAACAGCCTGACCGACGGTGAAACGGGTTTTTCCTTGAGACGCACGAAATAGGCCCAGGGGCTGTCCAAATCGAATTCGAACGGTTCGATCAGCAGCCCCCGGTCCACATAAGACCCGGCCAGAGAGCGGGGCAGGGCGACGCAGCCCAACGACTGCGCCGCCATCTCCATTGCCAGATTTGAAGCGTTGGTCCGCAGCCCTTCCTTCTGGTTCAGGTCTGCCAGATCAAAATGACGTGCGACCCGTTCCCAATAAGCTGGACGACCCAGAATATGGATCAGAGGCGCCTCTTGCAGTTGCGCCGGATCGGTCAGCTGCGCGCCATTGACTGTGAATTCGGGCGCGCACACGACCGCAAGCTTTTCGGCCCACAGCTGCCGCGCGCCCACCGTCACATCGTCAATATGATTGACCGTTATCGAAATGTCCGAGACGTTCGGCTCGACATCAATCCAGACGGTGCCGTGTACCGTCAGGTCGATATCCGGGTGCTGGTCGCTAAAGCCCCGGATTACGTCCGGTAGCCAATTCTCGGCCAGGCTGACCGGGCAAGACACGACGACTTTGCGGGTGTGTGACCGCTGGATGACCGATTGTGTGGCCACGTCAATCTCATGCAGAGCATGCCGCACTGAAGGCAGATACGCCTCGCCCACGTCGGTCAGCGACAATGACCGGGCATGGCGCACGAACAGAGGCCGCTGCAAAAACTCTTCGAGCGAACGCACATGGTTGCTGACGGCGGATTGGGTGCAGTTCAGCTCATCTGCCGCGCTGGTAAAGCTGAGGTACCGGGCGGCGGCCTCGAAGGAGCGCAGGAAGATCAGGTGGGGCAGGTTCATCATTGCGACAGGTTCCTGGGCGAGCGGGTAGGTGGTGCGCCGGGAATCCTGTTTCGCGGCGGGAATTGATCTGGTTCATATGCTACAATGGAGCGGAGCCAAAGCCACAAATTTTCCGGGGCCATTGCCCTCGTATTGTTTTCGTGCTGCGATGGGCAAACACACTTAGGTTTTGGCCGAACCCGAAACCTCATCTGTAGGGCATCGTGACCAACACATTTCAAACTATCGCAAAGTTTGCGCTAAATCGAAGGGTGCAGGATTTCCCCGACAGCGCGCTCGAAGCGGCGGCACTGATGCTGCTGGACACGATGGGGATCACCATCGGGTCCGGACCGATGCAGGCCGGTCAGATCGCGCGTGACAGCGCAGTGGCGCTTTACGGTGCGGGCGATCCGGGCCTCAGCGCACGGATGCTGTTCGATGGCCGCAAGGTTAGCGTTGCCGGCGCGGCTTATGCCGCTGCGACTCAGACCGATAATCTGGATGGCCATGACGGCTATAACCCCACCAAGGGCCATATCGGTGTTGCCGTTGTGCCGGTTCTGGCGGCTTTGGCGGAAACGGTCGCGGATTTTTCCGGCCCCGAGGCGTTGGCGACCGTAACTATTGGATACGAAATCGCCGGGCGCGCCGGGATTTCGTTGCATGACACAGTCAGCGACTACCACACTTCCGGCGCATGGAACGCGTTGGGAGTTGTGGCCGTTGCCGCCCGTCTGCGCGGGCTGAGCGCGGAACAGATGCGGCAGGCCATGGGCATCGCCGAATATCACGGGCCGCGCAGTCAAATGATGCGCGAGATTGCCAACCCCACCATGCTGCATGACGGCTCGGGCTGGGGCGCGCTGGTGGGTGTATCCTCGGCAGTGCTGGCCGAGAAGGGATTTACCGGCGCGCCGGCGATCACCATAGAGGCGGATGAGGTCGCGCATCACTGGCGGGATCTGGGCAGCTTCTGGCAGATGGAACATCAATATGTGAAGCCCTATCCGATCTGTCGTTGGGCCCATGCAGCGATCGACGCCACCAGGGCGCTGATGCGTGAATATGGCCTGTCTCATCAGGACATTGCCGCGATTCAGGTGAACACTTTCCACGAAAGTGCCTGCCTGTTTCAGGGTATGCCGGATGACACTTCGAAGGCGCAGTATTCGCTGCCCTTCGCTGTGGCGACGATGGTGGCGCACGGCCGTATCGGGGTCGAGCATATCACCGGCGCGGGCCTCTCCGATCCGCTGGTCGCGGCGATTGTCGACCGCATCTCGGTGGCCGAGACCGCGCGCCATTCCGACCGCTTTCCTCAAAGCCGCGTTGCTGATGTCGTCATGACCTTGACGGATGGGCGGGAACTGGCGTCGGGCGACGTCCACGCGCGCGGCGGGCCCGAGGCACCCATGGACCGTGACGAAGTGATTGCCAAGTTCATGGAGTTCGCCACTCCACCGCTGGGGGTCAGCCGTGCCGCCGCCATACGCGACGCGGTTCTGGGGTTGCAGTCGCCGGACGCCAAATTCTCGGATCTCGGCGCGCTGATTTATGACGCCGCTGACAACCGCTGAAATCAGGACAACAAAAATGCCGCTAAGGCTGCTGAAATACGGGCTATCCGCCGACTACCCTGTCACCGGAGACATTCCGGCCACGCCAGAGCTTAAATCCAGTTACGATGTGGTCATCGTAGGTGGTGGCGGCCACGGACTGGCCTGTGCCCACTACCTATCAAAGTATCACGGCATCACCAATGTGGCTGTGCTGGAAAAGGGTTATCTGGCGGGCGGCAACACCGCGCGGAACACCACTACCATCCGCTCGAACTACATCACCAAAGAGGGCATCGCGTTCTACAAGGAAGGTGTGCAGCTTTACGGGGAGATGAGCGAAGAGCTGGATTTCAACGTCATGTTCAGCCAGCGCGGTCAACTGACGCTGGCCCATACCGAGGCGACGCTACGCTCGTTCCATCTGCGGGCCGAGATGGGTAAACACGCGGGCACCCGGATCGAGGTCGTTGATGCGCAGACGGTCAAGGAACTGTCCCCGCATCTGAATATGGATGAGGGCGGGCCGCTGGAAATCATCGGCGGTTTGTGGCACGCCGATGGAGGCACTGCGCGGCATGATGCGGTGGCCTGGGGCTATGCAGCGCAAGCCAGTAGGCGCGGGGTGGAAATTCATCAACGTACCGAGGTTGAAGGGTTCGACACTGCCGGTGGCAAGATCACAAAAGTGCGCACCAATCGCGGTGATATCAGTGCCGGTCAGGTGATGATTGCTGTCGGGGGCATGAACTACGACATGGCGATGAAAGCCGGGGTAGAATTGCCGATCCGTTGCTATCCGTTGCAGGCGATGGTTACGCAGCCGCTGAAACCGTGGCTGCACACGCTGGTCAGCTCGGTCAGCCTGCACACCTATCTGGTGCAGTCTTCGCGAGGCGAGATCGTGATCGGCGGTGGCTCGGACCCTTATCAGCTGTATTCCACCCGCTCGACACTGGACATGAAAGAACATCTGGCCGAAGGCGCGGTACATTTGTTCCCGTTCCTGCACGGGGTGCGTCTGCTGCGACAATGGGCCGGGATTACCGACATGACGCCCGATTACTCACCCATCATGGGTGCCAGCCCATTGTCCAACCTATGGCTAGATTGCGGTTGGGGCACTTGGGGGTTCAAAGCCACTCCGGTGGCGGGCAAGTACATGGCGCAGTCCATCGCCAACCAGAAGGTCGCGCCGATACTCGAACCCTTCACAATGGAGCGTTTCGCCACCTTTGATCTGCTCAATGAAATGGGCGCAACTGCCGCGAGCCACTGACATGAAGATCCTGATCTGCCCGATGAACGGGCCCCGCAATATTAGTGAATTCCAGAGCTTCGGCCCTCTGCGCGCCAACCCCGACCCGGATGCAACCAGCGATCAGGACTGGGCACGTCACCTGTTCCGCGCCGACAATTCACGCGGAACGCTGGTGGAATGGTGGCGGCACGTGCCCTCGAACTATTTCTTTCTGGCCGAGCGCAACGCCACCATGAACGAGGTGATCCGCACTTTTGACCCCTCAGAGCTGGAGCAAAGGTGATGGCCCGACTTCCCGCACCCTGGGGCAACAGGATCAACCGAGATGCGCCGGTATCGTTCAGCTTTGAAGGGCAGGCGTTTCAGGGATACGAAGGTGATGTGATCGCCTCGGCTTTGGCCGGGCAGGGAAAGTGGATACTGTCGCGCTCGTTCAAATACCACCGACCGCGCGGTGCGATGTCGATGGCGGGCACCGAGGCCGATACGCTGGTGCAACTGCCCTCGGACCCGAACGTGCAGGCCGACCGGCATCCGATTTCGGCAGGGCTGCAAGTTACGGCGCAGAACGTCAACGGATCACTGGCGCGAGACCGCGACGCATTCATGGACAAGCTGGGGCGATTTATGCCGGTGGGGTTCTATTATCGCACCTTCATGGGTCCGACGCGCAATAGCTGGCTGAAACTGTGGGAGCCGCTGATCCGCAAGAAGGCTGGGCTGGGCGTTCTGGATATCAACGCCCCGCATGAAGACTACGAAAAGGCCAACCTGTTTTGTGACCTGCTGGTCGTCGGCGCGGGGCTGGCCGGGTTGACCGCCGCCATCGAAGCCGCCGAAGCCGGGGCTGACGTCATCCTGGCCGAGCAGGAGCCGGTATTGGGCGGCGCGCTGACCTATGGCCGCGATGTCGACAGGCTGTCCGACCTACTGGCGAAAGTGCAAAGTCTGCCGAACCTTCGCATCATGACCGATACAGTGGTGAACGGCTGGTTCGAGGACAACTGGCTGCCGCTGATCCGGGGCAACAAGCTGTTCAAGACGCGCGCGCGCGAGGTTCTGCTGGCCACCGGCTGCATCGAACAGCCCGCGATCTTCCGAAACAATGACCTGCCGGGCATCTTGCTGGGCACTGGCGCGCAACGGCTTATGCGGCACTATGGTGTGAAACCGGGCAAGCGCGCGGTGGTACTGGCCGCCAATCTCGACGGTTATCGGGTGGCGCTGGATCTGTTGGACGCAGGCGTAGAACTGGCGGCTGTGGTTGATCCGCGCCCCGGCGGCAGCGGCAGTGAGCTTGGCCAGAAACTGGCAACAAGGGGAACGCGTGTCATTCACGGCGCCGTGGGCGAGGCGCGTGGCAAGACCCATGTTACCGGCGTAAAGGTCGGAGGCGACTGGCTAGATTGCGATCTGTTGGTAATTTCGGTCGGCTATGCGCCAATGTGGCAACTGCCCTGTCATGCTGGCGCGAACCTTGGGTACAATGAAACGGCGGCGCGGTTTTCCCTGTCTCTGCCAGACGCTCCGCTGGGCATTGCCGGGGGTGTTGCCGGGGTCTTTGCGCCTGATGCGGTGGTGGCCGATGCGCAACGCGCGGCACAGACGGCGTTGACTCGTCTGGGGCTGCCAACCCGCGACATCGCGCAGGTCGAAGATGTCGAAGCTGCGTTGACGAATTTCGAACCGGCAATCGCCGGGCATCCCAAGGGCAAGGATTTTGTCGACCGGGACGAGGATATTCAAATCAAGGACCTGCAAAACGCGGTTAAGGAAGGCTATCGCGAGTTGGAGCTGATCAAGCGCTTTACCACAGTTGGTATGGGGCCGTCACAAGGGCGGCACTCGGCGCTGGCCACCGCCCGGGTGGTGGCCAAGGCGACCGACCGCACCATCGGGCAGATCGGCGTGACTACGGCCCGTCCGCCCTTTGGCCCCGAAACGCTGGGCGTGCTGTCCGGTCATCATCACCCGGCAGACAGGCGCACAGCGCTGCATCACGAACATATCCGGTTGGGGGCGGACATGCGCCCGGTCGGAGCGTGGTGGCGGCCTTATTTCTACGGCCCGAAACAAGACGCCAAGCGCCTCATCGAAGAAGAGGTGCATGCGGTGCGCAATGGGGTCGGCGTGCTGGATGTTTCAACTCTGGGCGGGCTCGAGGTGCGTGGCCCGGATGCGGGCGAATTCCTCAACCGCATTTACACCATGGCCTACAAAAAGCAGCCTGTGGGCCGCTGCCGGTACTGCCTGATGACAAACGAAATGGGCACGGTGATCGACGATGGCGTGGCGTATCGGCTGGCCGAGGATCTGTTCTATGTCACCGCCACCACCGGGGCCGTGGCGCGGGTTTATTCGGATATGTTGTTCTGGAATGCGCAGTGGCGGTTGGATGTGGATGTGCTGAACGTCACCTCGGCCTTCTCGGCCTTCAACATTACCGGTCCCAAGGCGCGCTCCGTGGTCGAAGCGCTGGACAGCGACATCGATTTCTCGCGCGATGGATTTGCCTATCTCGACGGGCGTAGCGGCATGGTGGCCGGGGTGCCGGTGCGCGCCATGCGGATTGGGTTCACCGGCGAGTTGAGCTACGAGCTGCACTGCCCCACCAGCTATGCCCACACCCTGTGGGATGCGGTGATGGCGGCGGGTCACGCGCACGAGTTGCGCCCTTACGGGCTGGAAGCCAGCCGGATTCTGCGGTTGGAGAAAGGCCATATCCTGATTGGTCAGGACACCGACGCGCTGACCTCGCCGGAAGAGCTGGGGTTCGAATGGGCGATCTCGAAGACCAAGCCGTTTTTCGTGGGCAAGCGCTCAACCGAGATGCGCCGAAACAAAGGCCTGCCGCGCAAGCTGGTCGGGCTGACATTCGACGGGCCAGATGTACCGGGGGAAAGCTGTCTGGTACTGAGGAATGATGTACCGGTGGGGCATGTGACCTCGGTCCTGTGGTCGCCGACGCTGAACACCCATATCGCGCTGGCATATGTGCATGGCGATGACGCTACGCAAGGATCGCAGGTCACGGTGAAGTGCCGCAATGGCAAGCGCGTCGTAACAACTGTGCGCGGCCACACCTTTTTTGATCCTGAAAACAAACGGCAGGAGGTGTGATGATGCGAACCTATCCGCTTGATCCAAAGGGCGCTGCTGAGGGCACACTATTGGTTTCCGGGCAGATTATCGTGCAGGACCTGACCCATACGCCGCGTTTTGGCCTCAAGGGCCGAGGCACCGTGGCGTTTTTGCAATCGCAGGGCCTGAAGGTGCCAGACGTCAACGAAACCGCCGATGGCCTTCTGCGTCTGGGTCAGGAAGAGGTGGTGGTACTGGATGCGCCTGCCGACCTGTATGCCCGGTGGCAGGTCGCCGCCACGCCAAAGGGCTATTATTCCTGGCGCGAGGAAACCTGGGCCATGATGCACCTGACCGGCCCGCGCCTGTTCGATCTGCTGGCCAAGATTTGCCCGGTCGACCTGTCGTCCGGTGCCTTTCCAGTGGGAAAGATCGCCCAGACCCGCGTGGGCTATGTCGAGGCAATCACATGGCGCAACGACCGCAAAGGTGCGGGGTTCGATGTCCTTTTCGACATCGCCGCCACTGCTTTTTTCGCCAACGCGGTAGCCATTGCAAGCGCCGAGTTCCAACCGGAGGTACCCGCATGAAATCCCCCACCGTGATCTTGCACACCGATAACCCCGACGCTGCCCGTGAGGTTCTTGCTGAAGGTCATCCCGATCTGCCGATCCACACCTGCGACAGCTACGAGGCGCTCACGGGTTTGATCGAGGATACAGGGGCCGAAGTTGTCTATTCCGTTCGCTTTGCGGGCACCCCCGGCTTTCCACGCGCAGCACTGGTCGAGAACCCGCAAATCAAATGGGCTTCGGTCGGCGGCTCGGGCACCGATCACCTGAACCCTTGGAACCCTGATGAGGTGACGGTGACAAATGCCGCCGGGGTCGCCGCCGATATGATGGCACAATATGCGCTGGGGGCGATGCTGCATTTCACGCTGGATTTCCCGGGCTTTCGTGCCGCGCAGGCGCGGCGGGACTGGATCGGCGGCAAAGTCGAGCCTATCGACAGCAAGACGGTGCTGATCATCGGCCTTGGCAAAACCGGAGAGGCTGTTGCGGCACGGTCCAAAGCTATGGGGCTGAACACAATCGGTGTACGGGCCCGCCCGAAACCGACCCCCAACGTGGACGAGGTACACGGGATGGAGGCTTTGCCTGATCTCTGGCCACGCGCTGACTTTATCGTCGTTTGCGTACCACTGCTGGACAGCACGCGCGGTCTGGTCGGGGCGGAGGCCTTCGCCGCCATGAAACCGACGACGGTGATAATCGACGTCTCACGAGGTGGGGTAATTGACGAAGCACCTCTACTGGCCGCGCTGGAACAGAACCGGATCAGAGGCGCGGCGCTGGACGTGTTCGTTACCGAACCGCTGCCTCAGGGGCACAGGTTCTGGGAACTGGACAACGTGATCGTCACACCGCACTGCAGCTCGGTCTATGACGGCTGGGATCTGAAATCGGTCCGCATGTTTTCCGAGAACCTGATGCGCTATCGCAAGGGCGAGGTGCTGAACAACATCGTAAATCCACAACGGGGATACTAGGTCAATGGCACGAGACAGACGCAGCGGCGGGCGACGCGGCAAATCCGGGCGCGCGGCGGTGAGGATCGAACAGCTGCCCTGGCAACAGGTGCGCAACAGCTATCCGCCATTCGAGCTGTTAAACCCTGAACAGATGGATCAGCTGCATACAACCTCAATGCGCATTCTGTCCGAGGCCGGTATCCGGGTGATGGGCGACAATGTTATGGACATTTTCGAATGCGCGGGGGCCATCGTAGACCGCGACACCAAGACCATCCGTATGGACGAAACCATTGTCGCCGAAGCGTTGAAAACGGTGCCCTCGGAATTCACGCTGACCTCTCGCAACCGCGCGAAACAGATTACGCTGGGCGGCGATCATGTGAATTTTGGTTTGGTTGCCGGGCCGCCGAACGTACATGACTGTATAAATGGCCGCCGTCAGGGTAATTACGATGACTATTGCAACTTCATCCGGTTGGCGCATCACTTCAACGCTATCCATCTGATCGGCAATCAGGTGATGGCCCCGATCGAAATGCCCGCCAACAACCGCCATCTGGACACCTACAACGCCAACCTGAGCTATAGCGACCTGAGCTTTCACTGCACCGCTATCGGGCGCGGGCGGGCGATGGATGGCATCAACATGATGGCGATTTCGCGCGGTCAGAAACCTGAGGACATGCGCGGCGATCCGGGGGTGATCACAATCATTTCGGTGAACTCTCCACGCCTGTTCGACGATGCCATGGGTGACGGCCTGATCGCGATGGCCGAGTATGGTCAACCTGTGACGGTCACGCCATTCACTCTGATGGGGGCAATGACACCGGTCACGCTTCCTGCCGCGCTGGCGCAACAGAACGCCGAGGCGCTGTTCGGTGTGGTGCTGACGCAGTTGGTCAGCCCGGGAGCGCCTGTCATGTATGGCTCGTTCACCTCGAATGTGGACATGAAATCCGGGGCTCCGGCCTTTGGCACACCGGAAAATGCCAAGGCGAATATTCTCGGCGGGCAGCTGGCGCGGCGCTATGGCATTCCGTACCGGACATCGAACGCAAATGCATCCAACGTGGTGGATTTGCAGGCGGCATACGAAACGATGATGGCCACATGGGGCGCGGTTCTGGGAGGGGCCAATATCGTCTATCATGCCGCCGGCTGGCTTGAGGGCGGCCTGACCGCATCTTATGAGAAATTCGTCATGGATATCGAGATCATCCAGAACATGATGGAATTCCTCAAGCCGATGAAATTTGACACGGATGAACTGGGCCTGGACACCATCAAATCGGTGCCTACTGGCGGCCATTTCTTTGGCGTCGATCACACGATGGAACGCTATGAGACCGCGTTCTACAAACCGATGCTGTCCGACTGGCAGAACTATGAGAACTGGGAGGCGGCCGGAGCCAAGGACGCCCTGCAACGCGCCACCGAGGTTTGGCAGCAGGCGCTACGCGAGTATCAGATGCCCGAGATGGACCCCTCTGTGCGTGAGGAGCTGGATGCCTATATCGCCAAACGCAAGGAAGAGATCGGCAGCGGCGAACCCTGATGGAAAATCGGGGCAGGGGGGGGCGACCGTTGCCCCGGTTCGGTTACAGCAGATCGAACAACCGGCCCGGTAGCGCCTCGTGGCGTGGCAGGTCCAGCGCCCGCATCAGGCAGAACATCATCGCCTGATTTGAGGTCACGACCGGCTTGTCCAGCGTGTCCTCGATCCGCGCGACCGCCTCGACCGCGCGCATGTCAGTACAGCTGAGCACGATGGCCTGCGCGTCCGGATGGTCGGCCTGACAGGCGAGGTCATAAACTTCGTCCGGGGTCAGCTCTCCCTGCCCGTAATTGCCCAGTTCGCGGCCCACATCAGCGCAACGCACGGTTTCGATACCGTTTGCGGCCATGAAATCCATCGCCTGCGTGTTGATCTCGCCCAGATAGGGCGAGGAAAAGCCCACTTTCGTTGCCCCAAGCGCCTGAATGGCGACGATCAGCGATCCGGCGGCGGTCAGCGATTGCGCCCCCGATCCGGCCTTGATCTGTTGCGCCAGATCGGCGTCGAAAGACGGCCCATGGGTCAGTGTGGCCGAGGTGCAACCATACAGCACCACATCCGGCCGCACGCCCGAGATCATCCGCAGATCGTGACTGATGTCCGAGGCCCCAAGCCCCGCCATCTGGTCAGAACCGGGGATTTCATCCACGTCATAACCACCCATGCGCTGGAAATGCACGGTGGTGTCCGGGCAGCGCATCAAGGCCATGTCGGCCTCAAGGTTGGTGTTGGTGAAGGGCACCAGCACGCCGATCTTGGCCCGGGTACGCGTTTCGTGGCTCATGACGTTACCTTTCTCAGAACGGCCAGACAGCGATCCATCACCGGCGTGTCGCAGATCGTGGCGCGCAGGCAGTCGGACAGACCATAGCCGCCCATACCGCGCATCAGCAGTTTCTCGGCCCGTAGCGCGGCGTCGGCCTGTTGCGCCTGCTCGGTCGAGGCAAAGTGGATCAGCACGAAATTGGTGTGGCTATCCGGCACGATCAGCCCCAGATCGCGGCAGTCCTGCGCGAACCGATCGCGAATGGTTGCCGTTTTCGCGACCACGTCCCGCATATGCGCCTGATCGCGCATCGCTGCCGCTGCCGCAGCCTGCGAGGCAATCGAGATGTTGTTGGGGTTCAACAGCTTGCGCAGCTCTCTGGCGATGTCGGTGGGGAAATAGCCCCACCCGGCGCGTGCCCCGGCCAGCCCGTAAGCCTTGGAGAAGGTGCGCGTGATAACGGTATCTCCCCGGTCCGCCAGCCCGAAAACCTCAGTCGGATCGTTGGCGGCATCGGCGAACTCGGCATAGGCCTGATCGACCACCAGCAGCACGTCGCCGGGTAGCGCGTTGCGCAGGCGCAGGATCTCGGAATTCGGGATCAGGGTGCCGGTGGGATTGCCCGGATTACAGACGAACACGATACGGGTCGCCGGGGTGACGGCGGCCAGAACCGCATCGACCGAGACGGTCAGATCGACCTCGGGCGCGGCCACGTATTCGGCCTGCGCCTGTGCCGTGGCCGAGGCCACGAAGGCATAACCATATTGCGTGCCCAGCACGTGATCGCCGGGCCCGGCAAAGGCGCGGATCAGGCAGCCGATCAGCTCCATCGAGCCCGCGCCACACAGCACCCGCGCCGGGTCGACCCCGTGTACCCCGGCAATGGCCGCGCGCATATCGGGCCATTCGGGATCGGGGTAGAGCGTCAGATCAGCCAGCGCTGCCTGCCCGGCCGCCACGGCGGACGGACTGGCCGGAAAGGCGCTTTCGTTCTGCGCCAGCGAGATGGTGCCTTCACCACCCAGATCGGCCAGCGCATAGGCGCCCATGGCGCCGACATGAGAAACCGGACGGATCATGCGTCACCTCCGTAGGCTTTGGCGCCCTCGGCGCTGACCAGACCGCATTTGAGGTCCAGTGCCAGCGCGTCGGGGTCGCGGTCTGCCGGGTCGCCGAAACCGCCGCCGCCCGGGGTGTCGAAGATCAGGTAATCGCCACCTTCGACCCGCAGCTCTCCCTTGCCGGGAATGTCGCTGTCGCCATCACGGAACCGGATGCGCCCCGGCGCGCCGGGCTGACCGCCCATGCGGCCCAGGGCGGGGAATTTCAGCCGCTCGACCGACAGGAACACGATGAAGGGCGCGCCGTTGGCCGATGTCATCTCGATCCGCTGCCCAAGCCCGCCGCGATACTTGCCCGCGCCACCGGAATCCGCGCGCAGCTCGCGTCGCCAGATGGTCACCGGCGCGACGCTTTCGGTGATCTCCACCTGCGAACCGAACACGCCCGAGGGGTAGGCGGTGGCTGACAGACCATCCGCATGCGGCCGTGCACCGGTGCCGCCATTATGTACCGGTTCCACTGCGAATTCGCGCCCACCGTCGCGGGCCACCTCGGGGGCGTGGCGCATGGGCAGGTCGAACATGCAGCTTGCGCCCTCGGCGGGCACTGCATCAGGCAGTGCCTGATGCAGACAGCCCAGCACCAGATCGGGTGTCACCTGACCCAGCGTGTGCCGCATCGCGACCGGCACTGGGCGCTGTGCGTTAAGGATGCAGCCCTTGGGGCCGTCGACGGTGAACGGCTCCAGCGATCCGGCATTGTTGGGGATGTCCGAGCCGACGATGCAGCGCAGCGCGAACACCGTATAGGCGGTGGCATAGTTCAGCGGCACGTTGATGCCCTTGCGCGAACAGCCCGAGGTGCCGGTGAAATCCACATGCATCCCCGATTTACTGACGGTCAGCGCGGCGTGCAGTTCCAGCTCATTCTCATAGCCGTCCATTTTCAGGACGTTTTTGTAGATACCTTCGGGCACCTCGGCGATGGCCTCAAGCGTGCCACGGCGCGAAGTGTCGATGATATAGGACCCCAGCGCATCCAGATCGGTCAGGCCGAACTCTTCCATCATCGAAACCAGCCGGTTCACCCCGGCCTCGCAACAGGCGATCAGGGCATAGATGTCACCCTCGTTGGCGATGGGCTCGCGGCTGTTGGCGCGGATGATGTCCAGCAGCAGCGCGTTTGGGGTGCCTTCCTCGACCAGTTTGCAGGGCGGAATCAGCAGCCCCTCGTCATAGATGTCGGAGCCTTCGGGGCCCATGCCCAGACCACCCAGATCAACTAGATGCGAGGTGCACGAGGTAAAGCCCACCACCTTGCCATCCTTGAACGCGGGCATCATCAACAGGAAGTCGTTCAGATGCCCCGAGGCCAGCCACGGATCGTTGGTCATGTAGATATCGCCCGGTTTCATGGTCTGAACCGGGAAGGCGGCGCGCAGATGCTGCACCGCTTCGGCCATGGTGTTAATATGGCCCGGCGTGCCGGTTACCGCCTGTGCCAGCATCCGACCATTGACGTCGAAAATCCCGGCTGAGATATCGCCGCACTCACGCACGATGGGGGAGAAGGCGGCGCGTATCAGGGTCTGGCCTTGTTCTTCGACCACCGCCAGCAGACGGTTCCACATCACTTGCAGGCGGGCGGGGGAAAGATCGGTCGTCATCATGCGCCTCCTTTCTGGTCCTGAACCAGGACGAGGTTTCCTATGGCATCCACATGGGCCGAGAAATCGGCCGAGACCAACGTTGTGGTCTGCGGTTCGTGGATCAGAGCGGGGCCGTGTACGTGATCGCCGGGGTTCAGGTCAGCCCGCGCCACGAATGCGGCCTGTTTCAGCGCCCCGTCCACATCGCAGGTGATCGGGCAAGTGTCGGGTGCGGTGATGGTCGTCAATGCAGGTGTTGCGGGCACTGGTGGCACGGCGCTGTCAAGGGTCGCGGCGCGCACCGCCCAGTTGAGAATCTCAATCTGCATCCCCGGCACCGGGCGTGAGAACTGCTTGCGATATTCTTCCTCAAAGGCGGTGGTCAGCGGTGCAATATCGTCTGCCGTCAGATGCCGGTCGGGCAGGGTGATCTCGATCTCGTGACCCTGACCGTTGTAGCGCATGAAGGCGGTGCGCTGGGTTTCGGTCGGGGCATCGCCCGCGCCCTGGGCAACCACGCCTTTGGCTTCGAAAATCATTGCGTCGAACAGAGCGTTGATCTCATCCATGTCCATGCTGTCCAACAGCGAATAGCGCGAGCGGACGATTTCGAACGACACGGGTGCGAACAGGAAGCCCACGGCAGACCCCACGCCCGGATTGGGCGGGATTACAATGCGGCTGACCCCGGCGGATCGTGCCACCCGGCTGGCATGTAACGGCCCGTTGCCGCCAAAGGCAATCATCGTGCGCGGTCCAAGATCCTTGCCCGATTCCACCGCGTGCATCCGGCCCGCGCTGGCCATGCTTTCGTCGACGATGCGGCTGACGCCGTCGGCTGAGCCAACGGCATCGAGATCTAGTTTCGACCCGATCACCCGGCTCAGCGACTGTTTGGAGCCTTCGGGGTCCAGCTCGATATGCCCCTCGGCAAATGTGTCGGGCACGATGTAGCCCAGCGTAATGTCGCTGTCTGTCACCGTGGGCTCGGTGCCGCCGCGCATGAAGGCCACGGGTCCGGGTTCAGACCCCGCCGATTTCGGACCCACGGTCAGGCGTCCCAACCGATCCACCCCGGCGATGGAGCCACCGCCCGCGCCGATCTCGATCATCTCGATCACCGGGATGCGCACTGGCATGCCCGAGCCCTTTATGAACCGCGCGGCGCGGGCGATCTCGAACTGGCGCGAGGTCTGCGGGCGGGCCTTGTCGATCAGGCACAGCTTAGCGGTGGTGCCGCCAACGTCAAAGGACAGCACCTGATCCAGCCCGGTGCGGGCGGCGATGCGGGCGGCCAGAATGGCCCCTCCGGCGGGGCCGGATTCCACCAGCCGGATCGGAAAACGCGCGGCGGTGCGCACGGTGCACATGCCGCCGCCCGCCGTCATCATCAGGATCGGACAGGTCACGCCCTCGGCCTCGAACCGGTCGACGAAACGGGCCAGATAGGTCTGCATCAGCGGCTGGATATAAGCATTGGCGACAGTGGTGCACAGCCGGTCGAACTCGCGCGCCTCGGGGCTGACCTCGGACGAGATCGAGACGGTCAGATCGGGCCGCTTCTCAGCCAGCACATCGCGTAGGCGGCGTTCATGGGCGGGGTTGGCATAAGCGTGCATCAGGCAGATCGCTATGGCCTCTGCGCCGCTCGCGTCGATATCGGCCAGCAGTGCGTCGATGGCCGAGTCTTCGAGCTCGATCAATACCTGACCACCCGCCGACATGCGTTCGCGCACGGTCAGAGCACGCTCGCGCGGCACCAGCAGGTCAGGCTTCTCGAGGTTGATATCGTATTGCGAATAACGCCGCTCATACGCGATTTCCAGGATGTCGCGAAAGCCTTCGGTGGTCACCGTCGCCACCACCGCGCCGCGACGTTCGATCAGCGCATTGGTCGCCAGGGTGGTGCCGTGGATAAAGCCGGTCACCTGATCCAGCGTCCGGCCCGATTGCTGCATTACTCGCGCGGCCCCTTCCATGGCGCCGTCGGCAG
Organism: Ruegeria sp. H9; assembly: GCF_056532915.1. Lineage (NCBI taxonomy): Bacteria > Pseudomonadati > Pseudomonadota > Alphaproteobacteria > Rhodobacterales > Roseobacteraceae > Ruegeria > Ruegeria sp. H9. The sequence goes on from NZ_JBQFNX010000001.1 coordinate 409,567, forward strand.
GGTTCTGATGGGTGGTCAGGGTCTTGGTGGAGGCCAGGATTGTCTCTTCGCCAGAGACAAGGACCGTATCGGTGAAGGTGCCGCCAATATCGATGGCCAGGCGCAGCGTTTGAGTTGTCATGAGGTCTTCCGAAATTTCTGTAATCGCAGCGTAAAGCAAAAGGCCCGAGGCCCTGCTTTATGCAAGGATCACAAGATCACAGCCGGTTGCGCGGCGGTCCGTAGGATTCGGAATGTCAGTCTGTGTCATGGGCGAAATGTGCAGTTTCTAGATAGCGGCAGCAAGCTGGATTACGACAGAAAGGCCTGCAAGCGACATCTATCGTCTCTGCAGGCCAGAAATCTGCCGACACGGGCCACCAGACGGAGAGCGCGCGATCAGGCAAGCCACCAGCGTTCAGGGGCTTTGGCACCATCCATTTCCCAATTCGCGGCGATCTCGCCCTGGGCGACGGTTTTGGCAACACCCATGATATGATTGGCGAACATCGGAACGATAGCACCGCCATCATCATGAACCAAAGTCTGCGCCTCGGCATACAGCGTGCGGCGTTTGGCGTCGTCCAGCTCTGTACGGGCCTCGACCACGATGGCGTTGAAGCGATCGGCGGCTTCGCCTGTGCGCCAGGCGGTCTCGTTCAATTTGGTGTCGTTGGTATAGGCCGAAGCAAACATCCAGTCCTCAGTCGGGCGGCCCGACCAGTACGAGAATGACCAGGGTTTCTTGTTCCAGACATTCGACCAGTAGCCATCCGAGGGTTCGCGAACCACTTCGATCCCAAGACCCTTTCCACTAAAAACCCTGTGCGTTTCACGTCCTCGCGGCGCCATGGAAGTTCTCCGCTTCCGTGTTTGCAGCGCGAAGCATGAAGGCGTGTTCTGAAGCCACGAAGATCATGGTCACCCCATAGTCGCGCAGCTTGAGTCCGGCTTCTGCGCTGGCTGCAAAGGTCATCAGCGTCTTGCCATGTGCTTTGGCTGCATCGCCCGAGCGTCGCATTGCATCAAGAACCTGTGGGTCGGACTGATCAGTCACGCCGTAGCACACCGCAAGATCCGCAGGCCCTACAAAAATCCCGTCGATGCCCTCGGTCGCGGCGATATCATCGACTTCTGCGACGCCTTCTGGTTCTTCGATTTGGGCAATGATAATTGTCTCTTCTTCGCTTTGCTTGAGGACATCAGCCATAGATCGCGTCGCAAACCCTGCCCACCGGGTTGATCCGGCATAGCCGCGGCCACCATGGCCAAAACGACCCTCGCGCGCAATGCGACGGGCCTTTTCGGCGCTGTCGACATGCGGCACAACAATACCTGTCGCGCCACTGTCGAGCGCCTTGAGAATCTCGTCCGCCGACCCAGTCGGCACCCTCACCAACGTCGGCAACCCCAGTGCGCGCGCGACGGCGAGGCAGATATCCAACCGACCCCGGTCAAAGGGTGCGTGTTCCGCATCCAGGCACAGGAAGTCCAGTTTCGACTTGGCAATTATCTCGACCAGTTCATGGGCTGGTGTCTTGAGAAACGTTCCGACGAGAGGTTCGCCAGAAAGCATGCGTTGTTTGAAATTCATGGGAAAGTCCTGACGGTTTTGTTTGGGCGGCACATGGCAATTGGCAGCCAAGCGGTTTGGAAACATCGGCCATAGCGTAGAGCATTGACGTTGGCAGGGCCAGACTATCGAACAGTCGTTATTGCGTTTTCACCCGAAACGCTGTTCTTGTCGAGGCTTGCCGGTAGTGTTGGCAGGCGCAACTCTGAAAAGGTGTTCACATGGTATTCGATATCCGTTCCAAATGCTTCACAGATCTGGTGCACTCTGACGCTCAACTGGAAGAAATCGCTAGCGGTCTGGGGTTTACCGAAGGGCCAATATGGCACCCCGAAGAGCATTGGCTGGTATTTTCGGACATTCAGGAGAGCCATCAATACAAGTGGAGCGAGGGTGAGGGAGTTCGCGTTTTTCGCACCCCATCCAACCAAGCAAACGGAAATTGCTTCGACAAAAGCGGGGCAGTGATCTCTTGCGAGCACGCCAGTTCGCATTTGGTACGCCATGATCACGGCGGCAAGCGGGTTACTTCGATCGCCACGCATTTTGATGGCAAAGAACTAAACAGCCCCAACGATGTTATCTGCGACTCGCACGGTCGGATTTGGTTCACTGATCCCAGTTTTGGTCGTATCCGAGAGGATCTTGGCATTCTGAGAGAGCAGGAACTGCCGGTGCAAGGCGTGTTCCGGCTGGATCCCGACGGCACGTTACACCTTGTCGCGGATGATTTTCAGCAACCCAACGGGTTGTGTTTATCAGCTGACGAAACAAGGCTGTTTGTCAATGACAGTTGGGGTGGCCATATCCGCGTCTTTGATGTCGCCGCTGATGGCTCGCTGACCGGTGGGGTGGTCTGGGCCGATGTTGTTGGCGATGGGGAAGGGGTACCGGACGGTATGAAGTGCACCCGCGACGGCCAGATTTTGTGCAATGGTCCCGGCGGTGTACATCTGTTTGATGCCCAAGCGCACTGCCTTGGTGTCATTCTGACGCCGCAGAAATCTACCAACTTCTGCTTTGGTGGAGCCGAGTTCAGCATGCTGTACATCACTGCCAGCACGTCCGTTTACCGTATTCCGACCAAAATGATCGGCCTGCCTATGATCTAAGAACCACCGTGGGTCATGCGGTCCAGAATATCGACACCCTGTTGCTTCCAGAAATGAAGCAGATCGATGAAAATCCAGTTCTCGGCCAGTTTATCACCTTTGCGACGATAAATGTCTATCACCCGGAACTCACCGGCTTTGTCAGTGGCAGGCATCCCCATGAACCCGCCGGTTGGTCGGGCGGTAAAGTTCGGCCAGCCAAAAAAGCCGCCATAGTGACCCTCAGCCATGCGGCAGATATGGTTGGTTTTTGACCGGTCGGCAAACCCAGCACGGAACGGGCCAGCGTGTTGTTTGGCGTAACGTTCGATTGTGTAGGTCGCACCGATACCGGATGGCCCCCACCAGATCATGTCTTCGCACCATGTGCGGCGCAACTCATCTTCAAGGCTGAGCCCGCTGTCCCACCGCCCAAGATCGGAGATCATCGCGTTGATAGCGGCCAATGTCTTTTGGCCGTCTTCGGCGGGTTGAGGCGTGAACATCAGGCCGTCATGGGTCATGGGCCCGGGCTGGACAAGTTGTGCGGCGGTCTGCGGCGGGAAGGGCTGCAACCCGGCCTGAATCATGAAATGCGGGATGTCGAAATACATCGCGGTTTCGACAATCTTACCGTGCTCAATCCTGTTGAACTCGCAATAGCGCAGCAAGGCCATTTTTCCGGTTGGCGCAATGCCCAGCCAGTCCTTGTCGAACAGCCCCATGAGATGGCCCATCGAAACAACCCAGACTGAATTGAACCCGTCGATTTCATTTTGACCAGCCATGAACACGTCCATCCGACGCTGCAAGTTAGTTAGGCTGTGATTCAGCGGCTGCCAGAATTTTTGCGCCACGTTGCTAGCGCCACGCAGCTCGTTGAACGGGTGAAAGCCGCGCCACAGGAGGTCCTCGGCGCAATACTCAGCGATCACATCAGAGTGGGCTGATTCCTCTGCATCGCTCAGAGCTTTGTAGAAGTTCAGGACAATTTCTTTCTCAGCTTCGTAAGACATATCTTTTACTTTCAATGCTTTGCCCGGAGGGAAGCGTCAGTCTTTAGCAAGATTGCGGGCGCTTTTGCATTCGCTTGCAAAAAATACTTGCCAGATGTTCCTTTGGATGTCTATGCTTTTGCAAACGTATGCACTCAGGTGCAACTGGGAGGACAGTATGGCCGAGATTCAACTGCGCAATGTTGGAAAACGTTGGGGTTCGTTTGTTGGAGTGGACAATTTCGACCTGACAATATCCGACAAGGAATTTCTGGTGCTTCTCGGCCCGTCGGGTTGTGGCAAGACCACGACGATGCGCATGATCGCAGGTTTGGAAGACGCAAGCGAGGGTGATATTCTGATCGACGGTACCCGCGTCAACGATATGGAGCCAAAAGACCGCGACGTCGCGATGGTGTTCCAGTCTTACGCATTGTATCCGAACATGAACGTCTACGAGAACATTCGTTTCCCGCTGAGGGTACGTGGCATCGACGCTTCCACCCATGACGAAAAAGTGCGCCGTGCGTCGGCGATGGTAGAGTTGGACGACTTTCTGCATCGTAAGCCGGCAGAGCTGTCAGGTGGGCAACGTCAACGGGTGGCTCTGGCGCGTGCGATTGTACGCGAGCCCAACGTGTTCCTGATGGATGAGCCGTTGTCCAACCTTGACGCAAAACTGCGTGTTTCGACACGCGCGCAGATCAAGAACCTCAGCCATGAACTAGCCGTGACTACGATTTATGTGACACATGACCAGATCGAGGCGATGACACTGGCCGATCGCGTGGTGATCATGAAGCAGGGTGTTGTCCAACAGGTTGGCTCTCCGACGGCGATCTACGACGAGCCTGCGAACACGTTTGTCGCCAGCTTTATCGGCAACCCGGCGATGAACCTGGTTGATGGCGATGTTCAGGGCGGTGTGTTCCGCGCGCAGAATACCGAAGTGCATGGTCTGAATGCTCCGGATGGCCCAATAACTTTGGGTTTCCGCGCCGAGGACGCCAATGTCGTAGAAAGCGGGGGCGAGATTAACGCGCCCATCTATACGCAGGAATTGCTGGGCGACAGCACCATGGTCTCGGTTCGGATCGGCGGAGCGCTGGTCTCGGTCAAGGCCGACAAAACCTATCGTGCAGAAATCGACGATCAGGTGTCGATTCATATCCATACCGATCACTGCCACCTATTCGATGCGCAAACCGGCGCGCGCCTTGAGATCTGAGAGACGAAAACCAATCCCGCAATGACGGGACAATCTCGGGTGCAGGCTTCGAAGATGCACCCAATCACCTAGGGAGGAATCAAAAATGTTTCTAAAGAAAATCGCATTGGCCGGGTCACTGACCGCCTTTGCTGCGAGCGCGGGTTATGCCTGCGAGATCACGGATCGGGTCAACATCGTCGGCAACGAATTTGCCGCCATTCAGGCTGTGGCCGCTGCCGCAAAGGAATGCACGGGCGCATCTGTTGAATCCAACCTGACATCCGAACACCAAACCATCAACGTGGCCGGTCTGTCGGGCAATCCGTCGGAATACACCTCAGCCATCATCGCCAACAGCTCGATTGTGGCGTTGATGAATGAAGACGTTATCCGACCGCTCAATGACCTGGTCGAAAAACATGGTCAGAACCTGCAGCCGGGACAGTTAATCAAGATCGGCGATGACATCATGGCCATCGCCTTCATGGCCAACGCTCAGCACCTGATGTACCGCAAGGACGTTCTGGAACAGGCAGGCGTCGAAGTGCCGACCACGTATGAAGAACTGCTCGAAGCGGCCGAAGCCATTCGCGCGCAGGGCATAATGCAAAACCCGGTTGGCGGTGCTTATGCTGCGGGATGGAATCTGGCGCAGGAATTCAACAACATGTTCCTTGGCTATGGAGGTACTCATTTCAAGCCCGGCAGCGCAGAGCCCAACGTCAATACCGAGGCCGGTGTCAAAGCGCTGAACATGATGAAGGCTTTGTCCGAGTATATGAACCCCGACTTTCTGACCCATGATTCCAATGCCACCAACGCGGAATACCGCGCGGGCAATGTGGCGATCATGAATATGTGGGGGTCACGGGCGTCACAGCAGACCACAACCGAAGGTGTCTTGCAGGAAGTAATCGATGGCCATGCCATTGCAGCGCCGCTGACCGTGGGTGGCGGCACGACTCCGGCCTCGACCCTTTGGTGGGATGGATGGACCGTCGGCAAGAACATCTCAGATGAAGAGGCTGAGGCGACTTTTGTCGCGATGACGCATGGCGTCCGCCCCGAAATGTTGAACGATGAAACCACGCCGCTGGCAGTCTGGTTGATCGAAGGGTACGAACCTGCAGACGACGCGCAGGGTGTATTTGACGCTGCCAAAATGGGCACGACTCCTTATCCGATGCTGCCCTACATGGGTTTGATGCACAGTGCACTCGGCAATGAACTTGCCGATTTCATGCAGGGCAAGGAAAGCGCTGAACAGGCGCTGGCCGATGTCGAGGCCGCCTATCGCGCCGCGGCAATCGAACAGGGCTTCCTACAGTAAAACGCCCCTCGCGGGTGCCCAATTTGGGCACCCGCCCAATCAAGCCGACACGGGAATTGCGACATGCGCCATAAGACATTCCTTTGGTTTTTCCTGCCCACAGGACTTGCAATGCTGCTGTTCATTGCAATGCCCATCGTCTCGGTGGTGATCCAATCCATTTATGCCCCACACCCGGCGGTTCTGGTGGAAGTCGAAAACTGTACTCCGCTTGTCGGGTGCACAACCGAGACCACCATCGATCAGGAAGCCACCGCAGCGCTTCGTGCCGAACAACCATTGGGCAGATTTGTCGGGCTGGATATCTACTTTGATCGCGGCCACCTGGCGATACAGGAGGTTGGCGAAATCTGGGCGGCGAGTGACACGTGGGGTGACCTTTTCTCAGAGGTCGGAAACTTGCCCTTCTATCGGGCCATGGCCTTTACGCTGACCTTCACATTCATTGTGACACCCCTCACGATCATTCTGGGGCTGGTGATTGCGCTGGCGGTCAACTCACTGCACCGGCACCTCAAGGGTTTGATGATCTTCTTCTCGCTCTTGCCCATGATTGTGACACCGCTGATCGGCTCGCTCATTCTGTTTTGGATGATTGACAGTCGTGGCGTCATCGGCAACGCCCTTGTAAACTTGGCCGGAGATCCGGATTTCAGTCTAAAGGCTTCGACCGGGCTGATGTGGGTGGCGCTGATGGTTTATGGCGTCTGGAGTTCGGCCCCCTTTGCCTTCGTGGTATTCTATGCCGGTTTGCAAACTTTGCCCAAAGATCAGATCGAGGCGGCCCAGATCGATGGGGCAACCCGCTGGCAACAGGTCAAATTCGTGGTTGTTCCCCATCTCATGCCACTGGTTACGTTTGTTGCGCTGATCCAGTTGATGGATAATTTCAAGGTGTTCGAACCGATTATCGGCTTCAGCGCCGGTGCCCATGCGCAATCGCTCAGCACTTTCATCTTCAACGACCTCGGCGGTGAAACGCGACAGCTGTCCTCTGCGGCCGCTACGTCTGTGATCACGATTATCGGGGTCGCCATTCTGTTGTCGCCCGTGCTTGTCCGCACCTGGCGTGACTTCAAAGGAGCAAGATAACATGGCCAGCCGTGCGCAAAGAATGCCCAAAAGCCTTCGGATTGCTTCGTCGCTTTTTGTGATCCTTTGGTTCATCCTGGCCGCTTTCCCGTTCCTCTGGACGGTTTGGGGGTCGTTCAAGGTAGAGCTGGATTTCTTCTCGATCGCCGATTGGACCAACGCCTTAACCGGCGCGCGGACCGAGGCAGTTTATGGCTCACCCTTTACCACCACCGGTTACGAAGGGGCTTGGATTCAGGAAGAATTTTGGCGGAATGTTCTGAACACGGGGATCGTTTGCGTCTTTGTGGTCGCCATCTCGCTGACCATCGGAACGCTGGGGGGCTATGCGCTTTCGCGGTCGAGCTATAACTACACATTCTGGCTTTTGATCACGGCGCTGATCTTCCGCGCGATGCCGCCGATCACGTTGGTTTCGGGTTATCTGTTGCCCTTCTTTGAATGGAATATCTGGGGGATACTGCCGACGACAATTATCGTACTTGTCGCGATCAACCAGCCGTTCACCCTGTGGATGCTACACGCCTTCTTCAAGAACATCCCCAGCGAGCTTGACGAAAGCGCAAAGGTCGACGGCTGCAACCAGTTTCAGGCCTTCCGCCGCGTGATCATTCCGGTGATGTGGCCGGGTGTGATCACCACGGGGCTGTTCTCGTTTCTTCTGGCCTATAACGACTTTGCCGTTGGGGCGATGCTGTTGTCAGAAAGCAACCGCACGATGGTTCCAGCCATCGCTGCGTTCCTTGGTACAACGCAAACCGAGGGCAACGTAATGTTTGCCGTTGCGGCCGTGGTTTCTGCGACGGTTCCGCTGTTCATCTTGGTGATGTTCTTCCAGCGTCAGATTGTGGGCGGTTTGACCGCCGGGGCTGTGAAAGGCTGACGCTGATGGGACGCACGCATCCTCAGTCCGTATTTGCCCATGCGCACGCAGCCAGCCTGAATATGGCTGCGTGCCGGGCAAGGCGGCCAGGGCGAGTTCCTTTTGCTTTGATGCGCGCAGGGCCATGCGGGGCGTTTCTCCGCAGACGCCTTGAACAGATCCTACAGAGACAAAGTTAATGGAACGCCTCGACCGTAAACCCTTTCTGAATTTCACCGCCGCGCAACGCCATCCAGGCAATTTCCGGCCAGCCTATGAGGGGTTCTTCGCCCCCGGTGCACATGTCAACGTGGTGCATCCTTTCAACGAGGTCGCGGGTGGCCTCGGGCTGCACGATCACGTCATCGCCCCGCTCGCAGCCTCCTTCGATGGGCTTTTTCGGCGCGATGATATCGTCATGGCCGGTGTATTTGAAGGACAGGGCTGGATCAGCGCCACCGGCTATTTCGTCGGTCGGTTCTCGCGCGACTGGCTTGGTATCCGCGCCACAGGTGAGCTTGCCTATCTGCGCTTCGGCGAGTTCCACCGTATGCAGGATGGCAAGGCGGTGGAGAGCTATGTCTTCTTCGATATCCCAGAACTGATGCTGGCTGCAGGGCAATGGCCGATCACCGATAGCCCGGGCAAGACCCGTGGCTTCACCGGGATGATTCAGGGTCCAGCAAGCCATGATGGCATCTTGACCACGCCGCAAGACCCAGTCGAGGGGGCCAAGAGCTATCGTATGGTCACAGAAATGCTGGCCAAGCTTGCCACCAAGAACGAGGCCTGGCGCCCGTTCTGGCATGACAACATGGTCTGGTACGGCCCCGGCGCCTTCGGTTCTTTCGTCGGGCTCGAGAGTTTTGCAAGCTTCCAGGTGCCTTTCGAGGCCACCTTCGAAGGTTGGTCCGGAGGTAGTGCGGGAAATGGCATGACTGCGCATTTCACCCGCTTCGGCGAAGGCAATTACGTATGCTCGGGCGGCTGGCCTTCCTTGACCGGTGTCCAGGTGAAACCCTTCCTCGACCAGCCCGCAAGCGGAAAACGCGTCTTCATGCGGGTCTGCGACTGGTGGCGTCGAGAGGACGATCTGTTGGTCGAAAACTGGGTTTTCGTCGACATCCCGCATGTGTTGTTGCAGCTGGGATATGACCTTTTTGCCGACATCGCCGAGCAAGCCGCATGAGCAGCTCTGCAAGACATAACGCCGTTGGCCGCCACCCGGCGCTCAACCGGATGCCGAGGGATTTTCTGTCAGCTGATTGAGCTACCCGATGAAGACAGAATTTCTATTGGCACCAATACAAGGATGAGAAAGATGAAGGGTTCCCGCCCGGAACAGGCCGTGCTGACACGTGATACGGACCTCGACAAAACAGAAGACACCCGCCGTGTGATTGAAACCATGGTGGATGGTCTGAACGATCACCGCATAGATGACATCGGCGAATTCTTCTCGGAAGGCTTCCGCTGGATGGGCAATGAGGGCTGTGGCACAAAAACTGGCCTGAAAGAGTTTCAGGACAATTGGCAACGCCCGTTTCAGGCGGCTTTTTCGGACAAGACCTGCATCGACGAAGCGCGCCTTTACATGGGCGAATGGGCGGCTGCGTTTGGTCGACAGGAAGCAACCCATTCGGGTGAGTTCCTGGGGATCGCCCCCACCGGAAAGCGGGTCGAGATCCGATATATGGATTTCTGGAAAGTGGTCGACGGCAAGATCGTCGACAATTGGGTGAATGTCGATTTCGCGCATGTAGCGGCACAGCTGGGTGTCGATCTGTTTAACGGCGAAGGCTGGGAAGCATTTGACCGGGGTGAGAAGTCTCCGCCCCGGCCTGAAACTAAGGATTAGGACAATGACAATCGAGTATCTGAAACGTGGTAAGTCCGATGCTGACCGAGCCGAGGATGACGCCAAAACACGCGCTGTCGTCGAAGCGACACTGAAAGACATCGAAACACGTGGCGATGCTGCGGTACGCGAGCTAAGCGAGAAGTTCGATAACTATTCGCCAGCATCGTTTCGGTTGTCTCAAGACCAGATCGACGACCTGATCAATCAGCTGACGGATCGAGAGCTGGCGGACATCAAATTCGCGCAGGAACAAGTGCGCAACTTTGCACAAGCTCAGCGCGACTCGATGCTGGATATCGAAGTTGAGACTTTGCCGGGCGTCATTTTGGGCCACAAGAACATCCCCGTACAATCGGTGGGCTGTTATGTGCCCGGTGGCAAATTCCCGATGGTGGCCTCGGCGCATATGTCGGTGGCGACCGCCTCGGTGGCGGGCGTACCACGCATCATCGCCTGCACCCCTCCGTTTCAGGGCAAACCCAATGCAGCGGTGATCGCCGCCATGTATTTGGGTGGGGCGCATGAGATTTACGTGATGGGCGGCATTCAGGCTATCGGCGCCATGGCGTTGGGAACCGAGACGATTGATCCAGTCCACATGCTTGTCGGTCCGGGTAACGCCTTTGTCGCAGAAGCTAAACGTCAGCTATTTGGCCGCGTCGGTATCGACCTATTCGCCGGCCCGACCGAGACCATGGTGATTGCTGATGAGACCGCCGCAGACGCAGAGCTTTGCGCGACCGATCTTCTGGGTCAGGCCGAACATGGGTATAACAGCCCCTGCGTATTGCTGACCAATTCTCGCAAACTGGCCGAGGACACGATGGCCGAAGTGGACCGGCTGCTGGGCATTCTACCGACAGCGGGCACCGCAAAAGTATCGTGGGAGGAATATGGCGAAGTGATCGTCTGCGACACCTATGATGAGATGCTGCAGGTTGCTGATGACATTGCATCTGAACATGTGCAGGTCATGACCGATCGCGACGACTGGTTCCTTGAGAACATGACTTGTTATGGCGCACTGTTCCTTGGCCCGCGTACCAATGTCTCGAACGGTGATAAGGTAATTGGCACCAATCACACGCTACCTACCAAAAAAGCTGGCCGCTATACTGGTGGTCTATGGGTGGGTAAATATCTGAAAACACATAGCTATCAAAAGGTTCTGACTGATGAGGCAGCAACCTTGATCGGCGAATATGGCTCGCGCCTATGTATGCTCGAAGGTTTTGTGGGGCACGCCGAGCAATGTAACGTCCGCGTACGGCGTTACGGCGGCATCAATGTCCCCTACGGTGCGCCTGCACCTTATAGGGACGCCGCAGAATGAGTGACAGGCATACTGAGCACAAGACCCTGATCGCACAGGTCAGGGCTGCGATGTATGACTTTACCGAAGCCGGTGTCCGGCAGGCGTTGGATCAGATTTGTTCTCCCGACGCTGTGTTCCATCTGAGCTATCCGTTTGGCGACACCAATGGGAGTAATGCTTACTACGATTGTTGCTATCGCGATCTTCTGACCGCATGGCCCGATCTTGAGCGTCGCGATTATATCGTCATGGCTGGCCCTGATGAATTCGGGGCTGATTGGGTTGGATGCGGCGGGTACTATACCGGCACTTTCGCGGGGCCATGGCTGGAGATTCCGCCGACAGGCCATCAGGTCACCATGCGGTTTCACGAGTTTTTCCGGATCGAAAATGGCAAAATCGCCGAGGTGCAGGCGCTTTGGGATATCCCCGAAGTGATGATGCAAGCGCAGGCCTGGCCCATGGCACCCGGTTTGGGGCGGGAATGGCATGTTCCGGGACCCGCGACGCAGGACGGGCTGGTGCCCGGCCCGTATGACAAGGCCAAGGGCAAAGAGACCTGCCAGCACATTGTCGACATGCTGGATCATCTGACCAAACATCCCGTAGAAGGTGGTCCGGAGGTGATGGAGATGGAGCGGTTCTGGCATCCTCGGATGAACTGGTACGGCCCCTCGGGGATCGGCACAGGGCGGGGTATTGCGGGGTTCCGTAATTGGCATCAGATTCCATTCCTCAACGCAATGCCGGATCGCGGGCAGGATGTAGATGACATCACCTGTCATTTCTTTGGCGACGGTGACTATGCGGCTGTTACGGGTTGGCCCAACATGATCCAGACTGTCACCAATGATGGCTGGATGGGGATCGCACCGTCGGGCAAGAAGATCACGCTGCGCAGCCTCGATTTCTGGCGGCTTGAAAATGGCAAGATTCGCGAGAACTGGGTTCTGGTTGATCTGCTGGATACCTATCGCCAGCTGGGTGTTGACGTCTTTGCCCGTTTGCGAGAGTTCAACAAGGCGCGCGTTCCGGGCCGCATTCCGTTTCCGGTTGGCGAGGTCTGATATGTCCCAATTTCCCAGCACCCCAAGTTTCAATCTTAACGGCAAACGCGCATTGGTCGCGGGTGCGTCGTCCGGTATCGGCATGGCCTGTGCCGTAGCACTGGCAGAGCATGGCGCCGAAGTGACACTGGCGGCGCGGCGCAAGGATGCGTTGCAGGATCTGGCAACAGAGATGAACGCTCGGGGATGGTTGGCGAATATACTTGAACTGGATGTTTCTGACGTTGCAGGCACTGCTGATGCGGTGGCGCAAAACGGGCCATTTGATGTCCTGCTGAACTCAGCCGGTCTGGCCCGACACAGCAGGGCCGTGGACACACGGCCCGAGGATTTTGATGCGGTAATGGATGTCAATGTCCGGGGGGCCTATTTTCTGACCCAAGCGGTGGCAAAAGGATTGTTAGAAGCTGGGCGCCCCGGATCGCTGATGAACATCTCCAGCCAGATGGGCCATGTAGGCGGGCGGGAAAGGGCAGTCTATTGCGCGTCAAAATTCGCAGTCGAAGGCTTTTCCAAGGCGATGGCGCTGGAGTTCGGTCCTGCAAAAATTCGGGTCAACACGATCTGCCCAACTTTTATTCTGACCGATTTGACCAAGTCGACTTTTGATGACCCGGACAAGCGCGCATGGATATTGGACAAGATCAAGTTGGGCCGCCCGGGCGAGATCGAAGACATCATGGGGGCAGTGGTTTATCTTGCAGCGGATGCATCGGCTTTGGTGACGGGCACCGCGTTGATGATAGACGGAGGTTGGACAGCAGACTGATGGCGGCGCAAAAAGTTACATCCATGGAGGTCGCCCGCCTCGCCGGGGTCAGCCAGTCTGCCGTTAGCCGTGTGTTCACTCCGGGGGCGTCAGCCTCGAAGAAGACGATTGAAAAGGTGCGTCAGGCCGCCAAGCAACTGGGCTATCGGCCGAACGTCCTTGCGCGTGCCGTAGTGTCCGGCAAAAGCCGGATCATTGGGCTTGTTGTGGCGTATCTGAATAATCAGTTTTATCCTGAAGCACTGGAAAGGTTGACGAATACGCTGCAGGAGCGCGGCTACCATGTGATGATATTCATGGCGTCGAACCAGGCCGAAAACGTCGATAGCGTGGTTGAGGAATTGCTCGACTTTCAAGTCGACGGCATAATCGCGGCATCGGTGGCCCTGTCGTCGACCTTGTATGAACGTTGTCGGACCGTGGGTGTACCGATGGTGTTGTTCAATCGGGCACAGGATGATCTCACTATGTCATCGGTTACATCCGACAATGTCGCCGGTGGCCGAAAGGCAGCCGAGTTTCTGCTGGCTGGCGGTCATGAGAAGATCGGATATATCGCCGGGTGGGAGGGCGCTTCGACCCAGCGCGATCGTGAAGCGGGATTCGTAGCGGCCCTGCAAGAGGCGGGTGTCAAACTGCACGCCCGTGGAGCCGGAAACTTCATCGCAGAACAGGCGCGTGAGGCAACGCTACGCATGTTCGCGTCCGATCCACCGGACGCTGTGTTCGTGGCCAATGATCACATGGCGATCTCTGTGATGGACACGCTGCGGTTCGAGTTGGGCCTGCAAATTCCGGCCGATGTCTCGGTTCTGGGATATGACGATGTCGCCGTTGCCTCTTGGCCAGCCTACAATCTGACAACTATTCGTCAGCCTGCCAATCGGATGGTTGCCGAAACCGTCGATATTCTACTTAGCAAGATCGAAAATCCCGCTGCCGCGCCGCGCCGCACCGAGATTGACGGACCTTTGATCGTTCGCGGCTCCGCCCGCATACCTGAAGGATGGAAGACATGAAGGGATTTGATCCCAAATTCAAAGATTTCCCGGATTATATCATCGGCATCACCAAAGAGATTTGGGAAGACCGTGGCATTGCGACTCTGCATCAATATTACAGCCCAGACATCGTCGTCCGCTCGCCCGGTTCGGTTGTGTTGGGTAACCAGAATGTCATTGGTGCAACAATGGCCACGTTGGCCGAGTTCCCCGACCGTCAGCTGCTGGGCGAGGATGTGATCTGGTCGGGCACCCCGGAAGAAGGCATGCTGAGCTCGCATCGTATCCTGTCGACCGCCACGCATCGGGGCAATGGTGTCTATGGCAAAGCCACCGGAACACGCTTGCGATACCGAATTCTGGCCGACTGCCACGCCATCGACAACATGATCGATGACGAATGGCTTATCCGAGATCAGGGTGCGATTGTCCGGCAAATGGGCTGGGATCCCAAGGAATATGCCGCCGATCTGATAACGCGTGAAGGTGGGGCCGAGGCCAGTGTGAAGCCTCTGTCACCTAAGAACGACATCGAAGGTCCCTACAAGGGGCACGGCAATGACAATGAATGGGGACGCCGCCACGCGGATCTGCTGACACGGATAATGAATGCAGATATGGGCGCGATTGAACGAGAGTATGACCGAGGCGTGCAGACCGAATATCCCGGCGGTGTCACGGGCTATGGCTGGGATTCGGCTGATCGGTTCTGGATGTCTTTGCGTGCAGCCATGCCAAGCGCAACGTTCACCATCCATCATCAAATCGGGCGCGATGATCCGAATATGCCGCCCCGCTCGGCCCTGCGCTGGAGCTTGCATGGCAAGCATGACGGTTGGGGCGTGTTCGGCAAGCCAACAGGTGCTGAGTTGTATGTGCTGGGGATCAGCCATGCCGAATGGGGCGAGTTGGTTGGAGGCGACATCAGGCTGCGACGCGAATGGACCTTGTTCGATGAAACCGCGGTCTGGAAACAGCTTCTGTTGGAAACCGGGGATCTCTGATGCCTCAAACGCGCGTCGCATTGGATGCCAGTGAAGGAACCCGGCGGTACCACGGCCACCGGGCGTCCTTGCGGGCGCGGCGGCTGAATAATCGCCCTCCGGGTGCATGAGGATCGAGACCTCTTGTACCAATTCAATGAACGGAGACCATTATGAGTACGATCCAACAACGCATTGTCCGCTACGGCGAACTGCAGCCCTGTAAAACTGCATTTATTGACGCGCACACGCCCGGTTCGGACCAGAAGGAAAACTTTACAATCGTCGGCGGTGGCGTATCCGAAAGCCCCGATCAGCATGTCCACATCACCGACAAAATCGGTTTCAATATTGGCGCGGCGGGGCAACCTCCGAAATGCCGGAATTCGCTGCACAGCCACACCACGGCCGAGGTGTTCTTTGTCGCCAAAGGACGTTGGCGGTTCTTCTGGGGTCGCTATGGCACTGCGGGTGAGTTTATTGCCGAGGAAGGTGACATATTTAACATTCCAACTGGCATCTTTCGCGGTTTCGAAAATGTCGGGCAGGATTATGGGATGATCATGTCGATCCTGGGCGGCGATGATGCGGGTGGCGGTGTCACCTGGGCACCACAGGTGATCGAAGACGCGCAGGCGCATGGGCTGATGCTGGGCGACAATGGCGTGCTGTATGACAGCAAGAAGGGTCAGGAACTGCCCCACAACGTGCGCCCCATGCCGCTGCTGACCGAAGAAGAGCTTAAGAGCTATCCGGAAGTTCCGGTCGAAGATGTTATCGGCAAATATGTGGCACGCTATTGGGATCTGATGGCGCTTTCCGCTAACAAGCCAGCCAAAGTTATTGGCGAAGATGCCCTGATCAAGGATAAGCCGGGGTTTGAGGTCGATTTCCTCGGGCGCGGCTCTTGTTTGAACGAACCCGTCGCGGCGCATATGCCCGTCGTCCTCATGCCTGCGAGTGGTCATTGGCGGATTACAGTCGATGGCTATGAAACAACTTTGTCCGCAGGCGACACAGCGCTGATTCTGTCAGGTGAAAGCTACAGTATCGTGCCCTCAATGACCGGAGAGGCCGGTCTGTATCGTATCACGGCAACGGACGATCCTGCCGGTGCTACCTGGACCGGTGCTTAAAGGCAAAGTTGCGCGCTCCGATCTCCTTCGGGGCGCGCAGTATGTGACCCGTTCTTCGCTTTGGACTCGGCACAGGGAAGTAATTGAATTGGAGATGACATGATGACCCGAATTTCAACCACCCACGTGGGGAGTCTGCCGCGTAGTCAGGAAGTCGTCGATTTCATCTTCGCGCGTGAGCGGGAGGAACCGTTCGATCAGACAGATTTTGATGCCTGCATGACGAACGCGGTGTCCGAGACCGTAGGCAAACAGGCTGCAGCGGGGATCGATATTGTATCAGATGGCGAGACTTCGAAAATCTCTTACGCGACCTACGTCAAGGACCGCTACACCGGGTTTGCAGGCGACAGCCCGCGCAACGCTCCGGCTGATCTGAAGATGTTTCCGGGCTTTCTTCAACGTTTGGCGAATGATGGCGGAACTCCGCAATACGCGCGGCCCATGTGCGTAGGCGACGTGCGCTCGAAAGGGCAGGGCGAGTTGCAGAAGGATATCGACAACCTCAAAAGAGCCATGGCTGAGCACGGGATTGAGCGCGGATTTATGAATGCTGCCAGCCCGGGTGTGATCTCTCTTTTTCTGCAGAACGACTATTACCCGACGCGCGAGGCGTATTTGGCCGCGCTGGCCGATGCGATGAAATCCGAATATGAAACCATCGTCGCGGCGGGCCTGGATCTTCAATTGGATTGTCCCGATCTTGCCCTGTCGCGCCATATGCTGTTCACCGATCTTTCTGACGAGGAATTTGTCAGTATTGCCGAAATGCATGTCGAAGCGCTGAACCATGCATTGCAGGATGTGCCCGCCGACAAGGTTCGGGTTCACATCTGCTGGGGCAATTACGAAGGTCCGCATTGCTGCGATATCGGAATGGACAAGGTGTTCTCGACTTTGATGTCAACCAAGTCGCGCTATGTGCTGTTTGAAACCTCGAACCCGCGCCATGCACATGAATGGACGGTGTTCCGCGACCGCAAGTCCGAGATACCCGATGACAAGGTACTTGTGCCGGGCGTGGTCGATACCACCACGAACTTTGTCGAACACCCTGAATTGGTCCTGCAACGTCTTGAGCGGTTCGTGAACATCGTGGGAGCGGAGCGGGTGATTGGCGGATCGGATTGCGGTTTTGGCACTTTTGCGGGGTTTGGCGCTGTCGATCCTGATATCGCCTATGCCAAACTGAGTGCGCTGGCCGAAGGGGCTGCTCTGGTCAAATGACACCACTTGTCCTTTTGCCGGGCATGATGTGCGATGCTCGGCTATTCTCGCCGCAAATTGGTGCATTGTCTGGCAGATATCCGATACTTGTCGCCCCCATTGGTGCGCATGATACGATGCAGGCTCTGGCCGCCGAGGTTTTAAAACACGCGCCCGACCGGTTCGCATTGGCCGGTCTTTCCATGGGAGGCATTGTTGCGATGGAAATGCTGCGGCAAGCACCGGGGCGTGTAGCGGGGATGGCGTTGATGGACACCAACCCGCTGGCAGAGGTGGATCAGGTCAAGGCGAGGCGTGAGCCCCAGATAGAGGCGGTTAAAAACGGTCGGCTAAGCGATGTGATGGCCGAGGAAATGAAGCCCAACTATCTGACCGATGGCCCTGATCGACAGGCAATTCTGGACCTATGCATGGATATGGCTATGGCCTTGGGGCCGGAGATTTTTGTTAACCAATCCAAGGCCCTACGAGATCGCCCGGATCAAAGTCACACATTGCGCGCTTTCAAGGGATCTGCGCTGGTCCTTTGCGGCCGTCATGATGCGTTATGCCCAGTCGAACGCCACGAATTGATGCATGACCTGTTGCCGCAAAGCCGGTTGGAAGTCGTCGAACACGCGGGCCATTTGCCAACTCTGGAACAACCGCAGCAAACCACGGTGGCGCTGCTGCGCTGGCTGGAGACAATCGAAGCAATCTAAGCCGGATTTCCGCAAGGCCGTAGATAGCTCTGGCGGAAACTGACTACGATATTACTCTGTCGGACTTGGAGCCCCTATCGTAGCGTGGATGCAGCAGTAACGTTTAAGGGTTTCAGAAGCACCCAAATCTGGTTCAGAGCCTGCTGTCGCGATCAAAACTGCACTTAAGTCGGGGCACACGCGATACACCAAATAAAAAGCCTGCTACCAAGTCTCTGACGAAGATTGCTTTGTTGCACGCAGCCACCTGCGGAAGGTGGCGGAAGTTGGAGGAATTTGCTGTTTGGAGTGACAAATTATTCAATCGTCCGGAATGCCCCGGTGGATGATTGTCTGGTTTAGCCATGAGTGGCGATTGCGGTCGCCGCGTACCAGACAGTTTGATCGTTCTCTGCAACATTGACAGCTTCGAATAGCAAATGTTGTTATCGTAACGACAGGCATCGTCCCGAGGAGAAGAGCTATGCAAGACGTCGCGGATCAATCCGCTGGCTATGATGAGCACATTCTGATTTGTGACGATGACATCGAGTTTGCTCAGGGTGTTTGTGCATTTCTGACTGACAAAGGGTACAAAATCGAACACGCGCAAGATGTACCCGCTGCGCGGTTGATGATGGCTGATGAAACCTACAGCTTGTTTCTGCTGGACCTCGTGATGCCAGGAACTAGTGGTAAGGTGTTATGTCACGAGATCGCTTCGCGCATAGATGCCGGGATCATCATGATCAGTTCGATTGATGACGACGCCGAGCGGATTTCCCTGCTGGAACTGGGCGCGGATGATTACATCATTAAACCATTCAACGAGTTGGAACTCCTCGCGCGCGTGCGTGCTGTGCTGCGCAGGCGTGCTGGTGGAACGCAGGGAAAATCCCGGGTTACCCGGTTCGGAGAATGGGAGCTTGTTGAAAACGAGCGACATCTCAAAAGTGAAGATGGTCGTCTCATCACACTCACCTCAAGCGAAGTGCGGGTTATGCGCTTCTTTGCTGAAAACCCGGACGTGTTGTGTACCCGAGAAGACCTTCTTGCCGTTGCCCGGACCCGACAGCATGGCGGTGCAGGAGACAGAAGCGTTGATGCTCTGATCAAACGGTTGCGATCGAAGATTGAGAGCGACCCTTCAAATCCGGAATATATTCGAACGGTCTGGGGGCAGGGTTACATCTTTCGTCCCGGCTGAACTCCGGTATCAAGCGGCAACAGCACATTTGCCCTAAGGCCTCCGCTCAGGCGGTTCTCAAGCGTTACAGTGCCCCCCTGATCGACAACAATCGCCCGGACAATAGCAAGGCCGAGGCCTGTGCCGGGCTCGGTGGCGCCTAGTCTCTGGAAAGGCTCAAACGCTGTTTCAAGTTGTTCGGCTGGGATACCTGGTCCTTCATCGTCTATGTGAATTGCGGCCATATCGTTCGACGCAGTCAAAGAGACATTTGTTCGACCCCCGTATTTGACCGCATTCTCCAACAAGTTTCTAAGAACCCGGGTAAGCGCGTTGTGTCTTCCTTTGACCACCGCAGATTGTTCGATTGTGCAGGTCACATCGCGACCCGCCTCAACCTGTTCATCTACAAGCGCCTCAACCAGTGAGCGCAAATCCAGGCGTGCAAGCTCTCCATCGTGATGCGTTTCGCGGTTGAGGTTGGTGACGGAGTTTACAATATCGCTGATGGTTTCCAACCGCTTGAGCAGTTGCTCTTTGGGTGCTGTTGGTTCCAATTTCTGGATCGCATCGTGCATCCGTGCAATCGGTCCCTTCAGGTCATGCCCGAGGCTACGAAGCAAGGTTGTCTTGTACTCAAGCGCCAGAACAATCCGGGCTTCCATGCGATTGAACGCAATAATTGTGTGGCGGATATCAATGGCACCCGCCTCGACGAGTGGGCCGACTTCTTCACCCCGGCCGATCAACTCGGCATTGACGGCCATCGCGCTCAGCGGTCGCATCACTTTCTGAATAAGAAACGCAAGTGCGCAAAGCAGGGTAAGCGCGACCAGACTGTCGATTGAGCCAACGATGACCAAAGGTACAATGTTCTTGTTTTTCATGAGCAAATAGCAGTTCAGCCATTCGTCATCATCCTTGAGCCGGACCGAAAAAACGCTCACCAGAAACGCGTCAACGCTTTCTGCATCGATAGGTTCGCCCGAGTGGCTCTTGAACAGTTGCAACAGCGCGCTTTGGTCGTGTTTGGCGTCAACGACCGTGTCTGCCACGGACAGTTCCGCGACGGCGATCCCACGGTGTTCCAGCCGCGCCGTCAGCCAGTTAGCCAGATTCGGGCGGTCGCGGCCATTGGCCAAAGTGGTTGCTGCATCCTGCGTGCCGACCCTGACACTCCATTCTGCAGGAAAGAAACCAAGCGCTGCTTCGGAGCGGCTGTCAGGGGGCACGCGGGCCAGGGTTGAAACCACCTGCGCAAGAAAGGCATCGCCCCTGTTTCGGATCTCTTCAGCGCGAGAGTTTCGGATCTGGACAACGTCGGTGACTACCGAGAACACGCCGACAATCGTCCAGCTGATAAGCACGATGCTCATAACTTGTGTTCGAAGTGTCAGATCATTCCAGCGCATTGCGCGTAAGCTCCCTGTCCCATCCCCCTCACTTGGGACGCTAGTTCAAATACCGCCGCATTCCCAAGCGGAAATTGCATCCACCATGCCGCTGATGACGCAAAGGGGTTTCACCCACCGGCACCGCATTTCGGGGCACTCGGTTTCGCCAGCTCGGCAAACAACCGGCCAAATTCGTCAATTGAATCAAAGTGTGACAAGCCCTTGGGGCATCGGCGGCTGGTCTCCAAGTATCACCCACAGAGTTTTTATTGGGAGCCAGCTATGTCAAAGCATTCATCCGTTCATCCACAACTTGCCAGCGCCCGGCGCGCGCTGAGGGGCAATCTGATTGCCACCGGCGTTTTCAGCGGTGTTGTGAACCTATTGATGCTGACAGGGCCGATTTTCATGCTTCAGATCTATGATCGCGTGATGTCTAGCCAAAGCGTGAATACGCTTGTCGCGC
The DNA here is from genome assembly GCF_056532915.1 of Ruegeria sp. H9. NCBI lineage: Bacteria > Pseudomonadati > Pseudomonadota > Alphaproteobacteria > Rhodobacterales > Roseobacteraceae > Ruegeria > Ruegeria sp. H9. Next base: position 430,784 of record NZ_JBQFNX010000001.1, read on the forward strand.
TCAGCACACTTGTCGCCGGTCTGTACTTGTTCATGGCCTTGATTGACGGCGCGCGGACCCGTGTGCTGGTTGCCATGGGGCATCGCTTTGAACAAAGGCTCGCCCGCACAGCGTTTGATTGCACTTTGTCCGAGCCGTCGCGCAACCGTCCGGGTGGCAACCCTGCGGCGGCAATTCAAGATGTCGAAAAAATTCGCGGTTTCCTGTCGGGTCAGGGTGCCGGAGCTTTGTTCGATCTGCCGTGGATCCCGGTCTATCTGGGATTGGTTTTTGCCATGCACATGTGGCTGGGTATGGTCGGTGTAATTGGCGCGCTGGCATTGGTTGCCATTGCCATCGTTACGGATATCAAGGTCCGCGCTGCCGCGTGCGTTCAGTCTGAGCATTCAGCCAAGCGCAATCGTCTGGCAGAAGCCGGCCGCCGGAATGCCGAAATGGTTCGCGCGATGGGGATGCAGTCCAATCTTGGCAAGATCTGGCAGGATGTGAACGATCTCCACCTTGGTGCGAGTGCTAAGGCGGCCACTACTGTCGGAGTGTCTGGTAGCTTTACCAAAGTGTTCCGCCTGGCACTTCAGTCCGCCGTTCTTGCGGTCGCCGCTTATCTTGCCATCCATGGACATATATCGGCTGGCTCAATCGTTGCGGCATCGGTCATCATGTCCCGTGGCTTGCAGCCTATCGAGACTCTGGTCGGTAGTTGGCGCAATCTGGTTGCTTCCCGGCAAGCATGGGCTCAGCTGAAGCAAACTCTTTCTGGTGACGAAGCTGACCATCGTATTTCTATGCCCAAGGCACAGAAGTCGCTGACCGTTGACGGCCTGATCGCTGCCCCTCCGATGGCCACTGCCGCTGTTCTCAAAGGTGTTGGTTTCGATATGAAAGCAGGCGAGGCACTGGCTGTGATTGGGACGACCGGCAGCGGAAAATCAACCTTGGCGCGCACACTTGTTGGTGCATGGTCGGCGGCCAAAGGCAGCATCAGCCTCGACGGTGTGCCGATCGACCAGTACCTGCCTGAGGAGCTTGGCCCCCAGATCGGTTTTCTGCCGCAGGATGTTGAGCTCTTTGACGGAACGATCGCCCAGAACATCGCGCGTTTTGATCCCGAGGCGACGGACGAGATGGTGATTGCCGCCGCCAAGGCAGCGGGTGTTCACGAACTGATCGCTAGCTTCAAAGACGGCTATGCCACCTCGGTTGGCGAGCGTGGCGCGGCCTTGTCCGGTGGTCAGCGACAGCGTGTTGCCCTTGCACGAGCGCTTTATGGTGATCCATTTCTGGTGGTTCTGGACGAGCCCAACTCGAATCTGGATGCCGTGGGTGAGGCCGCACTGAACCATGCCATTCTCGCCGCCAAGGCACGCGGGGCGATTGTGATCGTCATCGCGCACCGGGCGAGCGTGCTGGGTTCAGTCGACAAGATTCTGATCATGGAAGACGGTCGCGCCGGAGATTTTGGTCCTCGAACAGAAGTGATGGAGCGGTTGCGTCAACGCAATCAGGCCGCCGCCGTAGCTGCACAGCCTGCCGCTGAACAGAAGACCGTCGAACAACCCCAACAAACAGAAATCGTTGCCGCCACGGGCTGACCCAGTCCCGCGCTGTAAACAGAATGAATGGAGGAAGTCATGAATACCAACAAGAATTCCAGCACGAACACCAAAGGGTTTAGGGATTGTTCTGCCCAATCCATCGGCTTTGGTCTGGTCGCAATTGCTGTGCTCGCCATAGGTTTCGGTGGTTGGGCGATGAAAGCCCCGATGTCCGGGGCGGTCGTGACGGCTGGTAGTGTGGTGGTCTCGTCCGACCTCAGAGCTGTGCAACATCCCGACGGAGGTATTGTCGGCGCCATTCACGTCAAAAACGGAGATAGGGTTGAGGCTGGCGATGTTGTTCTGACACTTGATGATCAGCTGTTGTCAGGCAGCCAAGCCTTGGTCGATGACAGGCTCGTGGCGCTTGAAGCGCAGTTAGTTCGTCTGACGGCCGAGCGCGATGGTCTGGACGATCTCGTACTGTCCGAGGAGCTTGCGGCCCGAAAAGACGAAGACAAAGTTGACCGCGCACTCGCAACGCAGCGCGCGGTGATGGAAGCACGTCGTCTGTCGCAGGATGGTGAGGTCGCGGCCTTGGAAGAGAAAATTGAACAGGCAGAGCAGGAAATTGTGGGCCTGGAGGCGCAGCGCGAAGCTTCCGAAGAAGAGATCAAACTGATCGACAGCGAATTGGAGGGTCTGACGCAGCTCTTTGAAAAGGGTTTAGTACCTGGTACCCGGGTGACGACTTTGCAGCGTCAAAGAAGCAGTCTTGTCGGTAATAGTGGCGGCCTGACCTCTCGGATCGCAGTCGCCCGTGGTCGTATCAGCGAGACGCGTATCCATATCCTGCAACTGGAAAAGACCTTCCGCGAGCAGGTGATGAACGAGATCTCCTCGCTGGAGGTCGAACTGGATGGCTTGAAAGAACGTCGGAGCGCGGCCGCGTTGCAGTTGGCGCGGGTTGACCTTCGGGCTCCGGCGGATGGCATCGTGCATGAATTGGGTGTACATACAATCGGCGGCGTGGTGTCTCCGGGCGAAACGCTGATGCAGATCGTGCCCGAGGATGACGGGTTGGTGGTGACAGCTAGTGTCATGCCACAGGACATCAACAATGTCGCCTTGGGCCAGGCTGCGAGCGTGATGATCGGGGCGTTCGATCAACATGTTGCCCCTCGGTTGGATGGGCACGTTGAGTTTGTCTCGGCTGATTTGAAAACAGATCAGATGACTGGCTTACCCTACTACGAGGCGCGGGTTGCTCTAAGCGAGGAGGCTGTCGGACTTTTGTCTGACCGCCAGTTGAGCCTGCTGCCGGGTATGCCGGCTGACGTCTTCATCGAAACCGGCGAACGGACCCTGTTACAGTACCTTCTTGATCCTCTCAGTAAGCAAATCCGGACCACGTTCCGGGAGGTCTGATCGACCGCATGATGTGAGCTGCCCAATAGGAAGAAACAGCTAAAACCAGCGCCAGAAATGGCGCTGGTTTTTTCGATCCTGAAGGCGAGGAGGGGCGCAGGTGGTACCTGAGCGGGTGCTGGTCCACATCTTGGAAGCGCGTCCTGTCTGAAAAGAGATGATGCCCGGCTTAAGAGCCTATTTTTGTCATACTTTGTAACAATTTAGCCCCCTTTTTCGCGTTGTAATGAAGGGGCCGGATAACCACCTTTTTGTTATACCCGAGGAGGAAGTTTCTAAGATTTTTTGGGTGCTAAACAAAGTGTGTAACAAGGAGAAATACAATGAAACATGTAACCACTACGAGCTTCGAGAAAGCCAACGACGATGTCATCGCCGTGCCCCCGATTCAGCCTTTTCTAAAGTGCGGAACCGAGGTGCCAAATGATGGTGAAGACCTGGTGGCTGTAAATCCGTTGCCGATTGATCCGCTGGTTGCCGATCCCATCGAAGATCTGGTTGCCGTGAACCCGCTGCCTTTTGGTGCGGTTCCTGCCGGTGAAGGTGACGACGTCACCGCAGTTTCCCCGATCATGCCTGACCCCCGGTGTGGTACCGAGGTTCCGCAGGATGGTGAAGACCTGATCGCAGTAGCCCCGCTGCCTTATGGAGCGGTTCCTGCTGGTGAAGGTGACGATGTGACCGCAGTTTCGCCGATCATGCCTGATCCCCGTTGCGGCACCGAAGTGCCTCAGGACGGTGAAGATCTGATTGCAGTGAACCCGCTGCCCTTTGATCCGATCGTTCTGGATCAGGGTGATGACGTCATCGCTGTACCCCCGATCCTGCCGCTGCCCAAATGCGGCACCGAAGTACCGGAGGATGAGTATGACCTGACGGAAATGGCGCCTCCGCCGCTGTGCGAAATCGTACCGACTGCAGGCGGCGAAGACATCTGCGGAACCCCCGTTCCGACCGACAGCTTCTTTGTCGATATGGTCGCCTAAGTGGGGCGAAAACTCAGCGATCATCTATCGCTGCACAACCAAAATCCGGGCGTCTTAGTTCCTGTTGAAACGGACGCCCGGGCAAACAAAGGGAAAACCAAACTCACCGGCTGGGGCCTGAAACAGGCGCCAGCCGGATCGCTGGTTTTCTCAGGCCGTGAATTCCATTTTTGTCATACTTTATAACAACTTAACTGACTTTCGCCTGTTGAGATCAACAGCCTGAAAAACCACATCTTTCCTATGATCTGTGATGCGTATGGGCCCGAACCTCGGGTGTCGACCATCCAGGAAACAGGAGGAAAGACATGAAACATGTTAGCAAATCAAAATTCCAGCCCAACTCGGCGAGCACGCTCAACATATCGGTTGGTCTTGGTGAAACGGATGACGATCCTATCGTGATCCCGCCGGTTAGTCTGCTGTCGGAAGAAAGCAGCGAATTGCAGGACTACGTCTGGGAAGATTCAGCCTCGGACGACGAGACTGTGGCCAGCAACAAACCTGATATTCCCGTCTGGACCGGTGGTAAATCACCTGGCGATGGCCACAGCGGTTGGTGGGATAAATATGGGACCCATCTGCATGACACCAGCGGCACCTATGTCGGCCGCGATGTCAAAGCCCGTGGTGAATACAAAATGGCAGACGGTGAGGTGAGCTTTGAAAACCTGATGCACCGTCTCTCAAGTGGGCAAAGCAAGGGGACATATCTTTACACCCGTATCGAAGGGAATGACGGGGATAACGTCATCCACGGTTGGAACCCCGAAAACTGGGATAACTATGATGGCGGCACCTCGATCAAGAATTACTATTCCAACTATCATCATCGGGACAATATCTCGGGCGGTGACGGAGATGACATCATCATCGCCTACCTTGGGAACGACCAGTTGTTCGGTGATGGCGGTAATGATGTCATCTATGGTGGCGGTGGCCACGACTACATCGATGGAGGTGAAGGTGATGATCAGCTGTTCGGCGAATCCGGCAACGACAAGATCATTGGCGGCGGAGGCAAGAACATCCTTGTTGGCGGCGAAGGCGATGACATCCTGATTGCCGGGAATGAAGGCGACAAACTGTACGGTGGTACTGGTAACGACCTTCTTGTTGGCGGTGACGGTGATGATGTCCTGTTTACCGGGCATATCGACGAAACCTCTGCCGACACGCTTTACGGTGGAAAAGGGGCCGACACCTTCGTTATTGGCTCTGTGCCTGAACCAACAACTCATGATCCCAACCATAACCAATCGAATGGTCTGGGCGAAGAGTGGCTGGAAGAGGCAGGTAATCTGGCACTCGCCAAGATGCTGCCAGGCGCGAAGCTGTTCATCAACCTTGCCAGAGGCCTGATCGACGGGATCAAGAACATGTTCAAGACAGAGGAGCAGGTTGTCGAAACCGTCAACCCGCCGAAGGTGTCTCTGGTCGAGATCCTCGACTTCAACCCGCTTGAAGACAAGATCATTGTACCAGTCAACGTGGAGGGGCCAGTAACGCTGGACCTGCAGGCATCGATCGTTGATGGCGCGGCATTCGATCTGGTTGCGCTTGATCCGGCCGACAACAAGTTCAAGGTGATTACAACCTTCTATTGGGATGAGGCGTCGAACATCTTTCCGGGCGCAACAAGTATCTCGCAGCAGAACACAGATGCCTTCATTCAACGGTTGAAAGAAACTGCTCTGATCACGGGGCCGGATGGTGCGCATTATGGCTTGGGCCAAAAGATCGACCTTGGCCTGAGTAGTGAAGACCTTGCAGGTCTTGGAACCAGCAAGTTCGTCACATTCGGGGCGTTCGGCGGTGTTTCGATGGTCGGCTTTCACGACGAGGATCGTCAGTTGGGAACAAACCACAACGACGTTCTGCAAGCCTATACGTCCGAGCGCGATACCCACGGCGGAAACGAGGCCGAAATCCGTAATGACGGCAATGATGTTCTCTACGGCTTTGGCGGTGACGATATCATGGCTGGCGGTGGCGGCTTTAATAAGCTGTATGGTGGAGAAGGCAATGACACGGCCTGGTATGGTGACAGCCTGAGCGGCATCTATGTCGACATGAACAACAAGGCGGAAGATGCCAGCGGTGAGTATTACTGGGCCTGGCATGGCAACAGCGCCAATCCGTTCGATCTCAATGACGAGATTCGCGACAAGGAAGGCTATGATCTGCTCTGGAGCGTCGAGAACATCTATGGCAGCGACCATGATGATGTGATCATCGGCGACGACGGCGATAACGTCTTCACCTCGGGTGATGGTAAAGACGTGCTGACCGGTAACGGAGGAGCTGACACCTTCATTCTGAACGGCGGCGGGAACACGATCACCGATTTCGATGCCAATGAAGGCGACCGTATCGAGATTGACCTCGACGCCTACGGGATGACCGGCTGGTTCGATCTGGATCACCGCATTGAAAACGGCCAGATCGTGCTGTTCAACAAGCTGACAGACGAGATCATCGTGCGCTATGACGATGACGGGAACGGATTTGACCCGTCATACATCGACCTGCGCAGCTTGGTTGGCAACGATGAAGAAGGCTATCAGGTTGTCTACGAACCGCCCTTTGGTGCAAACACGCTGGAGTGGTTCGAGAAGTATGGCAACCGGATTGATGCCGAGGTCGGCGAAGAGCTCGTTACCGTAGATGGCACCGATAGTTGGGACTACATGATCGGTGACACCGGCAGTGGTGGATTGACCCTGAATGGTGGTGCTGGTGATGACTACATTGTTGGCGGTGCGCTCAATCAGTTCGCTACTCTGAACGGCGGCGACGGCAATGACACCATCTTGATCCGCAAAGGCGCGATGATCACCAATGCAAATGGTGGAGACGGCGACGACGTCATCATCCTTGATGCAGACCAGTCTTCAGAAGCCGGGTTTGCCAATATGTTCGGTGGCGAAGGCAGCGATACTTTTGTCATCACCGGCCCGGGCAGCCAGTATGGTGGTCAGGTGATCCGGGATTTTGAGGCTGACGACTCGATTGTTATCGATCTGGAAGGGTTCGGGATCTCGTCTCTGGATCAACTTCAGATCGAATGGCGTTCCAGCACTCACTGGGTCACGGCAAATGGCCAAAAGGTGATCAGCGTACAGGGTGTTGATGAGCATTTCGATGTCATGCAGCACATCAGCGAGCTGACGGCTCAGCAATCACAGGATTGGGGTCTCTGATCATCGCCTGATAACAAAAAAAACGCCTCAGCCGGTCTGGATCGGCTGAGGCTTTCTTAACAGTTCGATCTGGCAATGATGCAAAGTTAATTATTGCGACATTCCAAATTTGGCGAAGACTCGCGCAACTGCACCTATCTTTTGCTCAAACCCCGCTATAACCCACTGACGTACAGCGTTTTTTAGCGCATCAAAAGGTTGGCCTAGGCCCGCATCCGCTCAGATTAATTCGTTAATGAACTCTTAACGTGTCCTGAACTTCTGACTTGTTACGCAAGTTGGGCCTGAATTCATCGGGCTAATAAAGCCGAAACACTTGGGCTGAAACAACGACAAGATGGGAGTCTGTTTCAAGATGAGTAATGGAACATATGAAGAATTTCGCGACGCTTTGCGTGCATTTGAATCTGGTTGGGATCGAGATCGATACGACGCAGGAATCATTCAGGATTGGCAGCTGAACCAATGGGCCGGTGGGGCCGTTGCTGACTTCTATCCAAGCTATTCCAGCTGGTCTGATCTAAGCAGTGATGAATGGGACGCGATGTCCTATCGCTCGATGAACTCGCTTGGTTTTGTTGGATATCAGTTCGGCGAGGCGCTGTTAATTGACCTCGGGTATTACACCGATGATGTCTATTATGGGAATGGCGCGGCTTCGAACACCTGGGATGGCACATGGACCGGTAAGAACGGGGTGAATTCGCTGGCAGAGTTCACAACCGCCGAAGCGCAGGAGCGCGCGATTCAAGAAGCGTTTGGCTACAATCTTCAAGTCATCGAAACCGGGCTGGGCTATCAGGGAGAGAGCCTGTCCGACTATCTCGGCACGACACGCACTTATCTGGAAAATGGCCAGGCCGTCTCTGTCACGCTCAGTCTTACTGGCATAATGGCCGCCGCGCACCTGCGGGGGGCATGGGGTACGTTGGCTCTGCTTCAGGGTGGAAGTGTATCCACCGATGAATACGGTACTTCGATCCTGCGGTATGTCTCGCAATTCGGCGGTTATGACGCGCCGAGTATCGAAGACGCTATCAAGGTATACACCGACGGTGTCTTGCCCACGGATACAAATGGCGGCACCGATAACGGGAATACGTCGCCGCCCGTTGTCCCACCGGTTATACATCCGGAACCCACGGAACCGACCGGCAACGGGACTGCTGACACCACAGAAGATACTGCGGATGTGGTGATTAACTGGGCTTGGGGCACGAATGCAACGATCCCGGATTTCGACCCTACGACAGATACGATCTTCATCGCATGGGTCGGTGCCGACGCGTTGGAGGTTGCCGAGGTTGATGGCGCGGTTGTGTTCTCGATCCCGTCCAATAACCAGGCCACGACCCTCAGCGGTGTGACACTTGCTGAGCTGAGCCCGGCAAACTTCGCTATTCTGGACAATACCGCCGCAGCTGAAGTGCTTGGGCTGATAGGCACTGATGGTTCAATGCCGACCAGCGGTGGCGATGGTGGCGGAGATGGTGGTGGCGGTGGCCATAGCCACCAACATATGCACGTCATGTTGGGCCTTGCCAGCGAGGCACAGACGGTCGAAGGCTTCCTGCCCGCGATGGGAGATGTCATTGAAATCGGACCGGACATTGGGACTGATAACTTCTCGATTTTCGAAGAGAGTGGGGACGCTCTGGGGCAGACCGTTAGAATTGAGCTGACCTCGGGCAATGTAACCAAGCAGATCGTATTCACTGGCTTTGGCCTGTCCGATCTTTCGCTCAGCAATTTCTCTATCACGGATCAGACGGTGTTGAACGAAGTGTCCACAGCTTTGGGGCAAGTTATCGTCTCGCCGGGAGACGGAGAGGGCTATGACCTCAGTTATGATGCAGACGGGTCAAACCCGCCCGCGATCACCGGCAATACAGACACGGGCGGGGTGAAATACCGGGCCGATAGCAACGCTGACGACATAACCGGATTCCGCCCCGGTGTGGACGAGTTGGACTTTGGCGGTACGTCGGTTCACGGCATGATCGTCACCAAATCCAAGGCCGGCGAGATTGTTATCGACAGCCCATGGTCGGACGCGGCGCAAATCGTGCAAGGTTTCACCTTCCAGGACGTGACCATCGACAGCTTTGGTGTGGTCGGCAACGAACACCTCCGTCAGGATATGGGCGGCGTTCTTAGTTGGGAGCAGGGCGTAGGACCTCGCGATGCTGACACAGTCTATGTTCGCAGCCACGAATATGGCGTGCACGAAGTTATTGACGGCTTTGATCCTTCAACGATGAAGATCAGCTTCCTGTATTTCGGAACCCGCGAGCGGCTTAGCGTCGAGGACAGTAGCGATGGTCTGGTGATCTCATCCTTGCCGACCGGACAAAGCATCACGCTGACCGGCGTGACCAAGGCTGACCTGATCCCGGGTCTGGTCGAATTCCATTTTGATCAGGTGATGGAAGACAATCTCGAGGTACCATTTGGCTTTGACCAGAACGATGTGACGTTGGTTGATCGCACCATACTGCTGACCCCACAGGCTCCTGTCGGGGCGACGACAGACGGTTATCAGACACGGGTCGGAGATCTGATAGGGGGATCGACCCAACCAGATATCGGTAGTGGAACCAACGAACCCGGAAACAGCCAAACACCAGGAGTTGTGACCTTCGGCGCTGAAGCGGATGTGGCAGAGCTTTCCTGGAACTGGGGGGTAAAGACCCAGATTATCGGTTTTAATGCCGATGAAGATATCATCGATTTCAACGCTTTGAGCGAAAGCGATGTGTCGGTCACCGAAATTGATGGCGATCTTATCTTTGAAGTTGTCGGAAATGGCGGCCATACCGTTACACTTCAGGATGTTCAGGCCGAGGATCTGGATCTTGGCAACCTGACGGCTGATGACTGGAACAGGGTCGCCGAAGCAGAAAGCGTCCTGACAGACCAACTTGAAGCGCTCGGAATGTCCATCGCCTGAAGCACTCCAACTAGTGGTTCCCGGTCTGCGCTAGGCCGGGAACGAAAACAAACACATAAAAATCGATGGGCACTGGCCTCGTTTCCGGTTCGGTTCCGTGATCAAGCCATGCGACCATAATATTAATGCTCGGATCGCTTGCGCTAGGTTCTCGTGGCTGGCTTTTTTATCGTTTGTCCTTTCGGCTCTACTTAAACATTACTCCAATAGGCTGCCGGGCGGGGCGTTTAGCATATCAATTTGCTAAGCTAAACTAATCGGATGTCTTTGACAGAATTTGGCCACCGCTGCAGAGTCGGGTTGCAGGCGTTTCCAGTGCGGAAGAAACCCATGATCGCAACCGTTAGAAGTGTGAATCCGATTAAAGCCTTCTTTTTGTTCGTTTTGTCCTTCGCTTGTTTTTGCGCTACAAGCGCTTTGTCCCAAAACTCAGTGCCGCAAGTCGTTTTAACGGATGAGATCGTGCAGCGGATAGAAACACAGCGCGCAGCCGATCAGGTATTCGCGGCTGACTATCAGGCATTGATTGACAGTGCAGAAGCGCATTTGCAGTCGCCTACTATTGTTGAGGCAGTTCGGAATGGAGATGGTCAGCTTCACGAAGCTTTTCGTGGATTTGGACAACGTCCGGTCGAACGCCTCACCACACTGGCTTTGGCTTGGCGATTGACCGGTGACAGTCGCTATGCCGATCGCGCCAGAACCGAACTCTTGCAATTTTCGGAACTGGAAACATGGCAGCCCGCACACTTTCTGGGATTAAGCCGTGTCACATTGGCGGTGTCGCTCGGATACAGTTGGATTAGTGACAATCTGGACGAAGAGGATCATCAGACTATTCGATCGGCACTTGTTGAGAAGGGGCTGAAAGAAGCCGCAAAAATCTACGATCTGGATACGCTCTATTATGATAAGGGTTGGATCGCCCCCCAACGCTGGGTGAACCCAGTGTCTGTTCCCGCGTCGCTTCCTGATGGGACGGCTACCGCAGATATCGCCTGGCCCGTTGCTTCCTTCAACTGGAACATCGTTTGCAATGCAGGAATGATCGTCGCTGCTCTGGTTGTGTCAGAAACAGAACCGGAACTGGCTGATCATATTATTGAGCAGGCTCAGGTTTCACTTAGAAATGGGTTGGCAATGTTTGCTCCGGATGGTGCATGGCCAGAAGGACCGATGTACGGGGCTTTGTCCGCCCGGGACGCGGCAGTATCGTTTGATGCGCTTGTTTCCGTCCTCGGGCACGATTTTGATCTTTCGCGAATGGTAGGTTTGGAGGAATTCGGGGAGTTTCTGATCCATGCGTCTGGACCAACTGGCATGCTGTTTAACTTTGGAGACAGCGATACAAGCACTGACCTTGTTGTGTTGACCTGGTTGGCGTCGCGGTTCAATCGCCCGGGCTACGACATTAAAATGAATAGCAAAATGCGGTCTTCCCATCCAGCATTCGAGCTGATCTGGCAGCAGCGACGCAATAGTGAACCAATCACTGCCCGATCAACATCCTATTGGTCTGGAGGGCTTGGGATCGTAACCATGCGGTCTGGTTGGAATGACCCTAAGGCCAGCTATATCGGCCTCAAGGCTGGGCCGCTTAGCAGCCATCACAATGACCTTGATGCGGGCACCTTTGTGCTTGAAGCTGACGGTGTACGTTGGGGGGTGGATCTTGGGTTCGGAAATTACCAATTGCCCGGCTACTTTACTGACAAACGTTTTGACTATTATCGAACCGCCACGATCGGGCAGAATACGCTGACCTTTGACATGGCAAATCAAATCGAAACGGGGCGGGCCTATGTTGAGGAGTTGGCGCAGTTTCCGGGTTTCGATTTTGCAATCGCCGATCTTTCAGACGCCTATGGAAAGCCAAAGGGAACGGTCAGACGAGGCATAGCTCTTGTCGATGGAACGACAGTGTTGGTTCAGGATGAAATTAGCCCTGATCAACGGGGGCGGGTGGCGTGGGCAATGCATACCGAAGCGCAGGTAACAGTTGATGGCTCCAAGGCCACATTGCGTCAGGATGGGAAAGAACTAACCGCGCGCATACTGTCGCCGCCAAACGCCACCTTCTCTCAACTTTCAGCCAATCCTTGCGAAACGGCATTCAATTCTGAATGTGCGATGCAGAATCCGAATTCAAACGTTACACGGCTCATGATCCAACTTGATCTTGATGAAAGCGACAAGCGTGAAATCATTGCCGTTACTTTTGAACCTGACGCACAGGCCGCAAACAAGCCGGTCATCCCGTTAGGTGAGTGGCGATTGAACGCGACCCTCTCGAACGATGTTGAAAAAAAGCACATTGATCGGTTGCCTGCTGAAAACTCACGATAGGTTTGGGTCAAACTTGAACGACCTCAACCCTGGCTTTGGGCGATGCTGGGTGCGCTCAAGGAATGTAGTACGCACCAGAAGTCGCACTATGTTTGGAAACGAATAGAAGACGGCACCCTAGCGCCTGAAGCAGCGCATGGCGACCTTCAGATACGATAGACTCCGTTTCAAGTTGTCTGGCTGACCCGATCCAAATTATTAAGCCTATACAGCTTCGTGCTCACCACTGCTTAGATATCGGCGCAGGGTTACGCCAAGCCCAAACACAGCTACATCCCCCAGAACCGAGAGCGCGCGATGCGCGATCGCAGCGCTTAGACCGACTCCCTGATCAGTGAAAAGGCCAAGTCCGAGAGCAATAATTCCGTCTCGAATACCGATACCACCGGGTGCGCCCGGCATCAGAAAACCGATGACCCAGGCTGTCGAAAAGATTGCGATGCATTGCAATATACCGGCACCACCCTGAGGGTAGATCGCCCGTGCGACACACCAAAGTGACAAACCCAGCATCAAAAAGTTGAAGCTATGCAGAAACAACAGGATCAGGCATTTTGAAATTGTGAGCTTCGGTTTTCCCGCTTTGCGCCAGATTACAATCTGGCCAATCATGATGCAGGCCAGAATTCCGAAGAAGATGATTGTCATCTGTCCATCGAGCCAGGATCCTGGAAGGTCTGCAATTACTGCGGCGACAAGATCGGGCATGGTCAGGAGCACAATTCCGACGACCAGAGCACCGCTGGCGAGCAGAAAACCGATCTCGAGCAAAAGAGATGACGCAATAATTGCGGATGGCACTCCATCATTCCGTGCGAGGGCGAAACGTCCCAAAAGGTGGGCAACATTGCCGGGGATGTATTTCCCGATCTGCGATACCATTAACTGACTTTCAGCGCGTGTGCGCGGTAGGGCAACGTCATAGATGTTTAGCGTCACCCCCCAAGCCACAGCACCTACGAGCTGCGACAGCACATAAAGGGTAAACCCACCTAGCAGTGCATAACGGGCGCGGCCTGACCCGAGGTCGAGCACTGCAATGTCTCCTGCGTGTCGAACCAGAATGATTCCGATGAAGATCAGGGCAGCAGCGGTGCCGATATAGCGCAGGGCGGTAGCCATGTGTTTACGTTTTGCGCGCCACTACAAGAAAACCATTTCCAAATTCGGTGTTAAGGAACGGGCGTTGTAGCTGGAAAAAAAGCCGCATGACCGTGACTGCGGGTATGGAAGAAAACACAGGCCAGAAGCGCCGCTCAATGGAACGATCGCTACCGCTCTCGTTGGTAAGGTCGTTCGCTGTTTTACCAGATTTGGCGTTGGTTTCCAATATCTGCCCATAGGCCCGAGCACGCCAATACTCCATAATATTGGCCAAAGGAAAACCGTAGCACTCAATAGTTTCGACGGTGAAGCCGGCGTCCTGAACCGAGTGTATTATAAGTTCTCTACTGTAGCGCCGAACATGCCCGGCCCAAACGTCGGCCGCATTCCAGCGGGATGGGTGCGCAGGCGTCGACAAGATCATTGTTCCACCTGGTTTCAGATAAGTTTGCCATTCTCTCATGGCCTCAATATCTTGCTCCAAGTGCTCAATCACTTCAAATGACATGATCAGGTCGAAGGAGTTTTTCCAATCCGGGTCAAGCTCGGCCAAGAGTGTCATAGGGCTGGCTTGAGTGTTGAGTTTATCTGCCAGTTCAAGGGCTTGCTGCGAACGATCTACGCCATAAGCTTCAAAACCCTGTTCTGCCAGTTCTGACAATAGCGCAGCCGGTCCGCACCCGATGTCAAGCACTCTGCAAGGCATCAGATTTTTGAGATGCCGCATAACCCGATCACGCCTTAGAAGATACCGCGGCGCGGGCACCCAATTGGATTGCGGCAGGGCCGGGCCAAAGTGCCTGTGATAGATGGCAGAAGCACTATGCTCTGCGGAATTAATGGCGGTATCAGTCATGTCGACCACAGTTTTATCCGGCTTGAGGTGCACAATGAAACAAGTATCCGCAAAGAGTCCGCGCGATCTCATGCGGCTGGGCCATTTTCAGTTTGTCTTCAGGCATTACCGGATAGCCCTCGTGCCTCAATTCAGCGATGGCATCCAGCAGCGCTTCGGGATTTGAATGAGGGATAAGCTTCACTCCGAGAGCTTCGGTGCCGAAAGTTTCGATCATGGCAGGTGAGCTTCGGGTGATCACTGAACGCCCTGACAACAGCGCCTGATAAACCTTGTTCGGCACCACTGACGCAGCCTTGCCAGAGGCGCCAAAAATGCCGAGGCAAATGTCGGCATTTGAAATTGCCTCGTTCAGTTCCTCATAGGGAACCCATTTCTGCCAGGAGATATGATTATGCCCCGCATCCACCAGAGCTGTCTCGAGCAATAGGCGCTCTTGCCCGGTGCCAATCAGGTGCCAATTGATATCGCGACCTCGATCCGAGGTAGCTGCCGTCAATATCGTTTTAAGCCCATGCAGCGGGATGAGCTGTCCGTAAAACAACACTCTAGTGGGACCGTCGTGGCGCGCAGGAGGAGGCAGACGCTGGAAGGATCCCGGCTCAGCTCCCACCGGCACTGCTCCAATCCTGGATTCAGGCAAATTGAAGATCCGTGCAATATGCTCGGCATGCGCCTTCGTATCGAGCAAGACATGATGCGCTGCCCGGCAAGCCAGCCATTCAGTGACCCAAAGCATCCGGCCCGGCAGTGACTTGGCCCCAACCATACTTCGATCGTTAACGACAGTGTCGTAAAGCGAAAGGAACATGTCCCAGGTGATCTGCCGCCGACGTAGCAGGGCAAAGGGCCACAACACCAATGTATCGAGCGCGCCAAGATAGGGAACCATCACTGCATCATGACGAGGCGCACGCAAATAATGCAGGATCAGAAGCGGATAGGCCAAGAGCGCGCTGAACAACACACGGATCATCACAGCCATGTTCAATTGGCTTTTATCCGCGTGTTTGGGCCAAATCTCTGCGTGGATTTCAATTACTTCTACGCCGAGCTCTTGCAATCCAGTTCGGAGAATTCGAGTACGCGGCTTGCTGAGATCATATGTTCCCCAAAAAATCACCCGCTTGTTGCCGGGCTCAGATGGTATCGGAGTGGTGCTGACCACCGGAGGGGAAAGAGGCATATCGGCATTCATGGCGAAAGCATCCGGAAGCCGGTATAAACCTCTCGATCCAAGCTTTCTGGCGCAACCGGAGCCACACCAGTATCCCAGATCAGCCTGACAGCAACACGTTTCGGTCCGTTGATTGTTACTGCCTCGGCCCCAATGCTGAGAATGTCTCCAGATGCGACGGCACTTGTATCAATCTGTACTGGCTGGCTGGTTTCGACCCGATACCGCCCGGGGAACGGAAGTGCCAATTCAACCGGTTCGCCGGTCAGCGTCACTGATCCTCCGGCAAGCCAGATCGATCCCGAATAGTGCACATATGACTCGCGTAATATCTTGTGGTCCTCAGGCAGCAGCACAGGCTCGGCTCCATTGGCCGAACTTGGGTCCATCGTCAGCGTCAGAGCAGTTTTGTTGGCGATAAGTAGAGGTGGCTGCTGTTCTGCGATGATTCTGGCAAATACGGGCTGGCCCGCCGCCTGATAGCGTGCAACGCCCCAGCCTGACATGAAGAAACCAGGATTCGGGAAACTTGCGATCATGTGGCTGTCATCAATATAGGCGACCTGATCTGGGAACAGGCGATGAATTTCCGCAATAGTGGCGCGTTGGTTTCCTGCACGATCTTGCAGTGCTAGGGCTGCCTGGACAAAAAGCCCCGCAAGCATCACTATCACCAGTTGTGCCGAGCGTCGTGATGATCCAAGCCTCTGTGCTCCGATCGCGACGGCTACCATCAGGAGTGGGGTAGCGAAGGGGTAAAAATAGACAAAGGCATTGCGATAGATCACCACCGAGAGGAGCGGTGCAGCAAAGAGCGCAATCAACAGAACCCGCCGAGCATTCCGACCGGCACACAGTCCGATCCCCACAAGAATGATCTGTGGGAGACTGAGCATAGCCCAACTCATGAATTCAGTTGATCGTGGGAATATGCCGCTTTTCAACAGCGTCGTATTCAGCGCGTCCTTTGCATTGTTTGCCGTCTCGTTGCCTTCGGCGACGCGGAGGCCAGACGCATGCCAGAGGTAGAATGACACGCAAATGCCAGCCGCCAATATACCCGTGATAATGATGCGCCGTACCGCTATTCGATCTTCGATCCTCCATATCAGCACGGCCAGAAATGCGGGCAGATAGAGTGCCGATTTGATCGTAACCAGTACGGCTAGAGCGCTCAGAAGCGCTGCCGCCAGTGTTTGCCAGACAGACAGGCGCGTGGTCAGCAAGATTGCAATCGAAGAAGTCAGTAATGCCGCAGCAATGGGATCGGCACGGAAACTGGCGCCATAGGCCAAAACGTAGCCCGAAGTCAGGAAACCCAGAGCAGCGATATCGGCAAATCGCTGTTCGGTAAAATACAGGGCGATACGGTGCACAGAAATTGTGGTCAGCCCGACGCATGCAACCATCACAAGCCGGGCTGCAAATATCTGTTCCATCTCATGACCCGGCAGCGCATCGAGCCATGTGAAACCATGCACGAAGAAGGTCTGCATTGGACGGTCCAATCGACCGTCGAGGAAGGCATGGACATGTGACAGGAAATAGAATTCGTCCCAATTCACATTATGAGTATACGCCAGCACCAGCATAAACACGAAGACAACGACAATGCTCGCACGTACCACTCGATCAAGAGTGATAGCCCCTACCAATCCGGCGTTTCGCTGATCGCCTAGCGCCGGATTATCCATTCTCTACCGCCCTGACCGGGTCGAGGGAAATTACTTCAGTAGGTCTAATCGGCGCGCGCAGCAACTCTCGGGCCCGGATGTCTTCCAGCAGACTACGGTTGGTGGCGATAAGATCGGCCAGGATACCAACGGCGAACAGTATCGTGGCCATTGCCAGCAGCACACCGGACAGAACCAGCGACTGAACATGCCCAGCCCCCCCGTCTGTCGCGTAATAATAGAGAAATCGCCCAACCCCGATTAAGCCAGGCAAGGCGAATACTGCCGAAAGCGTCAGGAAGAACTTCAATGGTGCATAGATCACAAAAACGCGCAGAATAGTTCTTGCGGAGCGGGTGACATACTCTCCGATACCTCTGAACAGACGAGACGGGCGTGTTACCTTGTTGACCCGAACAGGCACCGAGGTCATCGGGATATGTTTGCGTCCGGCCTGAATGATGGTTTCCAGAGTGTAGGTATAAGTGTTGACAACACAGAGTCGGGCAGCGGCATCTCGGGAATAGGCGCGAAATCCGCTGGGCGCATCAGGGATTTCTGACTTGCTAGCCAGTCGCACGACCCAACTGCCCAGCCGTTGAAGGGTTTTCTTCAACGGCGAGAAGCCCTCGATCTCTCTGATCGGGCGAGCGCCGACCACGATTTGTGCCTTACGCTTCAGTATCGGATCAATCAGGGCCGGAATGTCGTCAGCGCAATACTGATTGTCTGCATCGGTGTTGACGATCACATCCGCGCCCAATGAAAGTGCATACTCGATGCCGGCACTGAACGCACGGGCGAGGCCGACATGGCTGCTCATTTCCAGAACGTGATCAGCTTTGGCGTTCCAGGCGACTTCAACGGTCCGATCGGTGGAGCCGTCGTCGATGACCAGTACTTCAACTTTACTGACGCCAGGAATCGATCGGGGAATTGCCGCGATCGCTTCGGCAAGGGTTTCCTCCTCGTTAAGCGCCGGTATTTGGACGACAAGCATCATGATCATGCCACATTGATAACTATTGAGTGCAATTACATTTTATTTTGGGACAAAATTGTGTCCAAAAGGGGTAATTGTTGAGCCATCTGAAACGGTTGAAACGCTACTTTGAAACAATTCGTATGAATACTCGATGGTTGGTGCGTTATCGGTGTCGACCGAAAACTGCGTTACTCTAAATCCGTGAATTGCGACCAGCCGTCTTTCTTCTCAAATCAACTTGACGCTGTAAATCGCTTCGAGCGATCAAGAGATCAACTCATTGGGGCCGGTTTTACTCACGCCCGGCCTGGAAAATCCATTCTGTGTGAGGATTCGCCTTCACGTCTTCCAACATTTTTAAGACCTCGGCTTTCCATCCAGCTTTGATCTTTAAAGCCAGTTGAGACGGCGGCCGGTGGTTGGGTTCAAGGATCGCGTATTCATATCTGAGCGGTTTCTTGAATGGCAAAAAAGCGACCTTTCCGTCGGACAGGTTCAATTCTTGCTCGGTCACGACGGTCAGCGGATCAACGATGCTGCAACATTGCCCGGAGCTGACGAAGGGGATGAGCGGCTGAAAATACTGGCAGGTCACTGTCGGATTGTACTCAGCACCGACCTCCTCGAATTCCTGCCGGATTTTGCGCTGGAATGGGTGTGACGCATGCAAGCCGCCCATGGGCGTATCGTTCAGATCAGACAGTGTCAGGCTCTTACGCGAAGCAAGTGGGTGGGTGCGGTCAATGGCACAGAAGCAATCTGCTTTGATTAGTTCGGCAGAGTACTGCGGTTCTTTGCCCGCTGAATGTTCGAAATCAGCAAATCCGAAGTCGATGTTCTGGGTCCCTGCAAGCTCCATAATCTGAGGTGAACTGCGGGTGGAAAGAGTGATGCGAATATCGGGGTTTTCTCCGACCGACTGGCTGATGAAACGCGGGAACAAAAAGGCGGACGGGCCGGGCATCGTTGCGATGTTCAGGCTGCCTGCATGCCCTTTGATCAACCCTTCCATTGTGCTGGAGATGGTGGCGAGACGGTCCAGAATGCCTGTGGTTTCGGCCAGAAGGTAGTGCGCTTCAGGAACCGGAACCAGGCGTCTTCCCTTGCGTTCAAACAGGGTCAGTCCCAGCGTTTTTTCCAAGTTTTTCAACGCAAGGCTAATCGCCGGCTGAGTGCGATTCAGTTTCTTGGCAGTTTGCGAGATAGAGCCGGTCTCCATCACTTCGCGAAACACTGTGAGCTGTATAAGGTTCATGGTTAATGTATAAATAAAACCTTAGTTTTGTGAAGTATAAAAAATTTGCATTTATGCGAATCGTCTCTACGCTGAGAAGATCGAATTCGGGAAAACCGAATCCAGCGATCCAACAACGGAGATGATTATGAAATTCGTGAAATGTTTGACCGGACTGGCCTTGGCAGGCGCGCTTGCCGCCCCTGCGCTGGCGCAGGATCCAACATTCTTCCGCATCGGGACCGGTGGCGCAGGCGGAACCTACTTCCCCATCGGCGGCACCATCGCCAACGGAATTTCCGCCCCTCCGGGATCGCGTCCATGTGAAGAAGGCGGCCAATGTGGCGTTCCGGGCCTGATCGCGATTGCGCAATCCACAACAGCGTCTGTATTCAACAACGCCGCCGTGCAGAATGGTGAGCTTGAGGCCGGTCTGGCCGCGGCTGATGTGACCCGATCGATGTATCTGGGTGAAGGCAAGTTCGAGGGTAAACCTCATCCCAACCTCCGCATCGTTGCAAATCTGTTCCCCGAGGATCTGCATCTCGTACTGCCCGCCGGTCAGACGATCAACGACCTGGGCGATCTGGAAGGCAAACGCGTCGGTATCGCACAGGCCGGATCGGGTACGCAGGTTGCAGTTTTGCAGATGCTCGACGCCTGGGGCGTGAATCGCGACAATATGGATGAAGCCGAACTGAACAACAGTCAAAGCGCCGAGCGTTTGGCCGACGGTCAGTTAGACGCCTATTTCTACGCTGCGGGCTGGCCAGTTGCCGCGATGGTACAACTGTCGTCGACCAAAGGCATGAACCTGCATTCGTTCAGCGATGAAGATCTGGCTAAGATCAACGAGATCATTCCGGCCTATATCCCTTCGGCCATTCCGGGTGGTGTCTATGAAGGCATAGACGCGGAAACCAAGACCCCTGCGGTCAGTGCTATGCTGGTTGTGTCCTCGGATCTGTCGGAAGATCTGGTCTATCAGCTGACCAAAGCGCTGTGGAACGACAACACCCGCAAGCTATTGGACAATGGCCATGCCAAGGGTAAGCAGATCACGCCCGATACCGCGCTGGATGGTGTAGAGGCGCTGGGTGTTCCACTGCATCCGGGTGCCGAGAAGTTCTACAAAGAAGCCGGACTTCTTCAGTAAACGTAACAGACTGAACTGTATCGTCGGTGCCCCTATGTGGGGCACCGCACACCGGAACTATGCGAAATCGGGAGGCCATCATGTCCGAGACCCAGAAACTTGATGACCACGAACTGACAGCCGAGGAACTAGCGGCCATCGAAGAACAGTTCGATGAAGGGGCCGCGGTCCGGCAGGTGACGCCCACCACAGGAAAAGTTCTCCGTATTGTGGCCCTGATTTTAGCATTTTACGAATTCTTCACGGCCGGATTCGGCCTGCCCGCAGACCACTGGCACATGGGCATCTACCTCGCCCTGCTGTTCATTCTGGTCTATGCCACAATCCCGATTGTCGGGGCCAAAAGCCTTTATGCCCTTAAGGTCAGCCGGTTCCGCATCGGTAACATCCCATTATATGACCTGGTTTTCATGGCGCTTGGCATCGTTGCCGCGCTCTATGTTGGCGTAGCCTGGCGCGGCATTCCGTTCCTTGGGATCGAGGAACAAACGTTCCGGATGGGCAACCCCAACAACTATGATGTATTTCTGGGCGTCGTCATCATCCTTTTGGTGCTGGACATTGCGCGGCGCACGCTGGGCTGGGTGCTGCCCCTTATCATCTGTGTTTTCATCTCATACGCCCTGCTGGGGCCGTACTTCCCCGGACTGCTGCAGCATCCCGGCGTGAATTTCAAAACCTTCGTATCGTCGATGTATTTTCCGCAGGAAGGTATCTACGGCGTCACGCTCTGGGTAGTTTCGACTATCGTCTTTCACTTTGTTTTGTTCGGCGTCATAGCGCAACGCACCGGTCTGGGGCAGCTGTTCATCGACAACGCGACTATACTTGCGGGCCGCTATACTGGCGGTCCGGCAAAGGTATCAGTGGTGTCCTCGGCTTTCTTTGGCACGATCTCGGGCTCATCGGTGGCCAACACCGTATCGACCGGAGCATTGACTATCCCCAATATGAAGCGCCTCGGATACCCTGGCCATTTTGCGGGCGGGGTTGAGGCTGCGTCTTCTGCTGGTGGCCAAATCACTCCGCCGATCATGGGCGCTGCAGCCTTCATCATGGCCGAGTTCCTTGAGGTCCCCTACACCACCATTGTGATCGCGGCGATCTTCCCAGCAATACTGCACTATGTCGGCGTCTTCGCTGTGGTGCACCTGATGGCCCGCAAGCTGAACCTGAAAGGTCTGGCGAAAGAGCAGCTGCCGCAACTCAAAGCCGTTTGGGCGGAAGGCTGGGCCAATATCGTGCCGCTAATCGGTCTGCTGGTGGTGCTGTTTACGGGCTACACGCCGTTCATGTCCGCTTTCTGCGGTATTTCGCTGGCGGTCATCGCGGGCATGTCGCGGATCAAACAGCCACCAACGCTGATCTATGCCGCGGCTTTCCTGGCTTTTGTGTTTTGGAAATACTCAGATGGCGGGTTCGACCTGACGATGACCGCAATCCTCTGTGGCCTGTCGTTTATCGCCACGCTTAATCCACAGAAACGGATTGAAGTGCCCGAGATGCTGCAGGCGGTCGAGCTGGGCGTGAAATACTCGCTGGCCGTTGGTGCGGCAGCGGCTGCGGTCGGCATCGTGGTCGGTGTGATCAACACAACTGGCATCGGCTTTCGCATCGGCTTCATGGTGACACAGGGCGCAGGCAATCTGGCGTCTGACCTCTACAACATGATCTCGTTTGGCAGCTTCCAGCTGTTTGCCATGGAAGACCTGCAGCTGTTCATCTCGCTGGTCTTCATCGCCATCGTCTGCATCCTGATGGGCGCGGGCATTCCGACCACGGCGCTGTACATCATGCTGGTATCGGTCGCACAGCCTGCTTTGGCGCAGCTCGGCGTTCCTCCCATCGCCAGCCACCTGTTCGTGCTCTATTACGGCGTGGTGTCAGAAATCACACCCCCGGTCTGTACGTCGGCCTACGCGGCTGCTGCAATTGCCAACTCGAATCCGTTCCGCACTGGCCTGTCGGCATTCACTCTTGGATTGGGCAAGGTGATTGCGCCGATGGCTTTCGTATATGCGCCAGTTCTGCTGTTCGTATCCTCAACCGGCTTCAATTTCTGGGAGTTCACTTACACCGCCGCCAGCTGTATCGCCGGGGTCATCGCCCTGTCGGCTGCGGTTGTGGGCTACTGGCTGAAACCGATGAATGTTGCGGCGCGGATTCTGATGGCCCTTGCGGGGATTATCTTTGTCGCGCCCAGCCTGACGGCAGACCTGATCGCGCTGGCCGTTGCCTCGCCTGTCATCGTCACCCAATTGATCGCGCGCAACCGCAGTCAATCTCCGGCCTGAACTGATGACAGAACAAGTGACCATCATCGGCGCAGGAATCGTCGGCATCTGTTGCGCTTTGTCGCTGCAGGAACGGGGCATTCAGGTTCGGCTGATCGATCGAGGTGAGCCGGGTCAGGAAACCTCGTTCGGGAATGCTGGTGTGGTTTCGCCTTGGTCGATCATTCCGCAAGCAATGCCCGGTATCTGGAAAATGCTGCCCAAAATGCTGCTTGACCCAAAGAGCGCGCTGTCAGTCAGGCCCAGCTTCTGGCCCAAAATGATTCCTTGGGGGTTGCGATTTCTCGGAAACTCAGGAGAAAAAACTGTTCGCGAAGTCTCGGACGCGATGGAGGTTCTTTGTCGCCCCTCCGTCGATCTGTACCGGCGTCATTTACATGGTACCGGGCACGAGAACCTGATCACCGATAGCTATTACATCCACGCCTTTCGCCGACCAGAACAGGCTGATCTGGACGGGCTTGGATATCTTATCCGCCGAGAAAAAGGTGGCGATCTGGAACGCGTCGACGGTGACGAACTGCGCCGATTGGAGCCCGCTATGTCCGAAGCGTTCAAAGGTGCGATCGTGATCAAAGGGCAAGCGCGTGTAACCGCTCCGGGACGTGTGGGAGCGGTTTTGGCCGAAAAGGCGCAAGTGCAAGGTGCTGAGATTGTGCAAACCGAAGTCACCAAGCTTACCCCCGCAGAAGAGGGTGGTTGGCAGATTGCAACTGCGCAGGATACGCTAACCGCCAGCCATGTTGTTCTTGCGGCAGGCGTATGGTCTGCCGACCTGTTGAAACCATTGAGATTGCCTATGCCTCTCGTGGCCGAAAGGGGCTATCATGTCGAATTCCCAACCCCTGCGGTCGAACTGAACAACTCGGTCATGGATGTGGATGCAAAGGTGGTCGCAAGTTCGATGCTTGGGGGGCTTAGGGTCGCCGGTACAGCCGAATTCGGCAGCGCCGATGCACCCGCTGATCCACGGAAGAAGCAAATCCTGTCCCAACAGGCCAAGGCCATGATGCCCGAGCTTGATACAGGTGAGGCGCGGTTTTGGATGGGTCGACGCCCGTCGTTCCCGGACAGCTTGCCCGCAATCGGGCAAGTAAAAGACCAAGAGGGACTCTATGCAGCGTTCGGGCATTCTCATTACGGGCTGATGATGGCCCCGAAAACCGGCGAGCTAGTTGCGGATATCGTCTCGGATCGCATCCCGAATATCGATCTAGCACCGTATACACCAACCCGGTTTTGAACTTTCAAATCAAAAAAGGACCTGATGACAATGCCAATTTATCAAGGCGGCCAGAATATCTGCGGGGCCTCAATCGGTGTGCTTTGCCTTGAAAGCTATTTCCCAAAGCCACCGGGCCATATCAAGAACCCGTCCAGCCTGCCATTTCCGGTTCTGTATGAAATGATCGACGGGGTGACTGTCCCGACACTTCTGAACAACCCTACGCCGGAATTGCTTGAACCCTTCATCGAAGGTGCCAAACGGCTTGAGGCCGAAGGCGTGCGCGCCATTACCGGCAGCTGTGGCTTTCTTGCGCTGTTTCAAAAAGAACTGGCTGCAGCGGTTTCAGTTCCGGTGTTTGCTTCCAGCCTGATCCAGGTGCCGCTGGCTTATCACATGACCGGCGCGAACGCTCCGGTGGGTGTTTTGACTGCAGACGCGTCTGCTTTGACCGCCCGGCATTTTGAAGGCGTCGGTGCCGCCGGTGTTCCGGTGGCGGTGAAGGGACTGGAGGACACTAGTGAATTTGCAGAAGTGATCTTGCGGAATACCCGCACCCGTATGGACACAGACCTGATCGAGGCTGAGGTCCTGAACGCAGCCCGTAGCCTGATGCTTGAGGCCCCTGATATCCGCTCACTGGTTTTGGAGTGTACAGACCTGCCGCCCTACGCATCGCGCCTTCAGGAAGAACTGCGCCTTCCCGTGTATGATCTGACGACACTTGCGCAAATGGCACATTCCGTAGCGGCCCGCGAGCTATACTCTGGATTGATGCCCTGGCAGCGTTAGTGCGTGCCAATCAATTCGAATGAAGGAATGACATAGACCATGGCCGTAACCTCAGGATATCTGAGGTCTTGCAAAAATGCCAAAGCTGCAGGAGTGCTATGTGACCATTGATCTGTCTATTTTGATGGCCGCCATTTGCCTCGGGGCAATGCTGCAGGTTGGCGTGGGCATCGGTTTCAGTATCATCGCGGGTCCCCCGATGATGATACTGCTCGGCACCTCGACGGCAGTTCCCATATTGCTGTTGCTGAATACCCTTGTGTCAGTAGTCGCGACGGACCGTCATGTACTAAAGAACAACAAGCCACTCATTCTTAATGCGATCATCGCATGTTGTGTCGGTGTAGTTGCCGGTCTTACTGTTTATCCGTTGTTGAACGAGGCGTTTGTTCTGGCCTTGACGGCCTGCTTGTTGTTGATCGGCTTAATCACCACCCTGCTTCCCTTGCGCGGCACAATCGGGCGTTTTGGGTTTTCAGCCATTACAGGACTGTCCGGGCTTGCAACCGTCTGGGCGGCAACACCGGGCCCGCTTATGGTGTTTGGTTTGATCGCAAAGGGCCGTTCAGCCAAAGAGGTGGCCAAGCTGGTGCAGCCCATCGCGCTGGTGGCTTATGGCATTGCATTCCTGTTGCACAGCCTGTCCGAAACGCAGGCGATCACATACGGGCCGCAACTGCTCGGCTTTGTCATAATCACGCTGGTAGGCAGCCTGCTTGGACGGGCAGGAGGCCCTTACTTGCCGCAGTCGGTCGTCATAGCCGCGATCCGCGTGGTTTCTTTCATCGCTTGCTGTGTCCTGTTCCAGCGCGCCTACATGATTGCATAATCCCGGAGGGTACACGATGCAACGAAACGACAATCTGGAGAGATTTCCTCGCGCCCGGCTTATGTCGGGCCCGACACCTCTGGAACGGTTAGACAGGTTGTCGGCGGAATTGGGGATCGATCTCTGGCTCAAGCGCGATGATCTGACGGAGCTTGTGTTTGGCGGCAATAAAACACGGCAGCTCGAATTCTACCTCGGCGATGCTCAGCAACAAGGTGCCGATACCATTCTAATCACCGGTGCTGTTCAGTCCAATTTTGTCCGATCTGCAGCCGCGGCGGCCGCTAAGCTGGGCATGCAATCCGTGCTTCAGTTAGAAGAGCGTGTCCCAGATATGGACGAAGAGTATTACAGGTCCGGGAACGTATTTTTGGCACAGATTCTGGGTGCCGAGCATATCAGCTATCCCGAGGGCGAAGACGAAGCTGGGGCCGACGCGGCATTGCACGCGCGTGCTGACGAATTGAAGGCCCAAGGCCGCACGCCATATGTCATTCATCTGGGCTTGAATCATCCACCTCTGGGGGCGTTGGGCTATGTCGTTGGCGGACAGGAATTGTGCGCCCAGATGCCCAATTTCGATGCGGTGGTTGTGCCGTCAGGCAGTGGTGCTACGCATGGCGGTTTGCTAACCGGTCTAGCACTGGAAGGCAGTACAGCCCCGGTATTTGGAATATGCGTGCGCAGAGATCGCGAGAAGCAACACGCCCGCATGATGATCGTTCTACAGAAACTTGCAAACTTGCTGGATGTTGATGCCGCTCTATTGCAGGCGCGGATCGATGTCTATGACGATGCATTGCCGCCAGGTTACGGCAAAGTGAACGCAAGAACGCGTGCCGCACTGGAAAAAATGGCACGGACCGAAGGGGTTTTCCTCGACCCGGTTTATTCCGCCAAGACATTCGCCGGTTTGATGCATCTGGTTGAAAGCCAGAAGATTAAACCGGGTCAGAAGGTCATTCTGCTGCACACCGGCGGGCTGCCGGCCCTTTTTGGATATCAAAATGAACTGGCGGACAATCTGACTTGAATGAACCTCGGCCTCGTAATGCCGGCTTCTGATCTATGGCTCCCATTGGCATTTCAACGCTTGTGCCGTGGGCAGCTCAAATCACTGCTAAATTCAACAATGAGAAAGTACAAGTTATGACAATCACCCGCATCGAAACCGGTCAGCGCATGAGCCGGATCGTCAAACACAACGGCGTTGCCTACCTGTGCGGTCAGACTTCGGACGCGCCGACCGTGGCAGATCAGACGCAGGACATTCTAGCCAAGGTTGAGGATCTTTTGCAAAAGGCAGGCAGCGACAAGACCCGCATCCTAAAATGCGAAATCTGGTTGGCGGATATGGCAGACTTTGCCGAGATGAATGCCGTTTGGGACGCTTGGGTGCCCGAAGGCCACGCGCCCGCCCGCGCCTGCGGAGAATCCAAGCTCGCCCGTGATGTATTGAAGGTCGAAATGATCGTGACGGCAGCTTACGACTGAGCGGCGGCTGATTGCGGTTAATAGGGTAGGTTTTCTGGACCTTTGCAAGTCCAATCCCTCGGAGATTGAGCTATTCACGGTCCAGAAAACACCCTAGGTCTTCGCGTCTGCGTTCGCGTGCCCACATTTGCGTCTCTGAAAGCGATTGCTGACGGGAGATGACGGCGATGCGTTAGTTTCGCAGTTTCACCACCAACTGGCATGTGATGCGCGCCCAGTGGGTTCATATCGATTGACCGAAGTCATCGTCGTGGATTCAAATCCTCACGCATCCTGGGTGAGTCAAGAAACAACGCACGATAAATCGCGCTATTCGAGTGCTATCTCAGATCATTTTGGCCGATTCAGGACTGCGCTATGCCGCTGCTAATACAGCAAATTATTGCTTTCCGAATTTGACCAAATAGCTGCCGCGTATTAATCGACTTGCAACGAAACGAGCGATCAACTCTTTCTCTTTGCAAGATACGTCCAGGTTGGTCCGGCAGTTTCCCCTGATCCATCCGGCAAAGGAATACGCATCAATTTCTGCGCCAGAGACTTGATGTCATACATTGCTGGGACCAATGACCTTAGCGCAGTCTTGTCCGTGTTGAACGCGATGTGCAGACCATCAAGCAGGCCGGACCAGGCCGCGTTAAATTCAGCAGATATTTCTGCGATCTCTGGCGCGTTTTTGAAGTCCTTTTCGGACGGATCATCCCGCATCGGGGATACCGCGCTCCAATCGACGATGAGGTCGCCACCGGTGGGCGGGCCGTCTATGCTATCATCTGGCTTATAATACCGGCTGTGCAGGATTTCGTTGAATTTGAAATAGTGCGCAACATCCTCGCGGTGGTCAGGGCCAGGGATGATGTCATTGTCGCCAGCTCTGTGACCAAGGTCTGCGCCTTCCCCTTCATCCATGATTTTCTTTATCGCCTTCAGCGCGGCCTTACGGCGCTGCGACGGGGTGCCAATCACCTCGATCACCTCACCTCCAGCACCGAAATAGTCGGCGTCGGTGATTTGTCGTGCCTCATTACCAGTAAAAATCGCGGCATCCCCATAAGTATCACAGGCTTTGCGCAACCTTTCCCGGATGTAGATGTAAAAACCTCCGATCGTATGATAATCACCGCTTTTCGCAGCTCTTTCATCTTTTGGTGCCGTTTCAACCGCACGAAAGCTCTTGATTTGGTCTGGCGTAAACCTGCGCAGATAAACAGTTGGACCGCGCCCGTTTAGCAGTGGCTGGGGGTATTTGGGTAGCAGCTTAGGATTGTTCAGCTCCGGAGTTCCGCCTATCGAATTCATGACATTCGCCGCAAGAACCATGTGCAGCATTTCTTCGACCATAACCTGCCGGATCACTTCGATGGGTTCGGCGTTTACGATTGTTGGCTCAGACCGGTCATACTGGCCTTGTTCGAGGATCGAATAACACGCAGTCGCATAGGGAGGAATGGTAGTGAGTTCAAGAATAAGCGCGTCCTGAAACAGTTTACACAGTGTCGCGCGCTCTTTCTCCAGTTTGTCTTTCGAGGTCATTTTGCACCCCCTTTCCGAACAGCATCCGATATTGCTCTGGAGGCTCGGTAAGCCATTGCCGACATCGTGAGTGTCGGGTTCGATGTTGCGATTGTTGGCATCGATCCGGCGCCTACCATCCACAAATTGTCGTGATCCCAGGTTCGCATTACGTCATTAGTCACCGAATTGCGCGGGTGCGTTCCGATCCGATGGGTTCCGACAAGATGACCTGCGCCAAAGAACGTGTATCCCCGGCCGTCATAGGTGAAATATCCGGCGTCAGATGGGTTGTAGGCCGTGTGGTTTCGAATACCCAGGCGCTGAAAAATCTGGGTGCAAGTGTCATAGGCAGTTGCCAAACCGGCCCGCGAATAGTCATCCAGATCATAGCTGATCACAGGGCGATATTCACCCATCGGAGTGCGATAGGCGGGATCAATCGTGACTCGGTTGGTAGAGCGGGGCAGTTGTTCGACCATCGTACCGATGCGAACCTGTCTTTGAACATCGTGATATAATTTGTCACGAAGCGCTTTGCCAAAGAGGTTCTCCTGTTCAACAAAGCGCGCCACATCCGTGTTTGGGGCCCCGGTGGCAAAGTTCCAGCCCCAGTTTCCGATCTCGAGCCTATGTGCGGCAGTTCTGTCACGAAAGGTCCCGTCCCGGAAATTGGCGTAGCTTGACGTCGATCCCGGCCCACGAAACGGACCAACCGGCTCGGGCGCGGAACCCCAAGTCATCATGTAGGGATGATCCATCAGGTTGCGGCCCAGTTCGCCGCTGGTCCGACAAATCTCGGAAGCCAGCGCAAGAGTTACGTTTTCCACCGCTCCACCGGCAAGGACGTATTGTTTGCCTTTGGCACGGCGCAGTTCGTATTGCGCGACGCCGGGGAAAGGGTACTTCTTGTAAACGATACCCGAAACCCGACCGCTTTCGGCAAGTTCGACCTTGGACGCCACGGCTTGCGTGATTGTCTTCATGTGATGTTTGCGGAGATGCCTGGCATCATCCAGCGTTTTCATCGCATTGTATTTTGCCTGGATTGGGCAGATCGGGATGCAGCTTGAGTTGCCCTCGCAGCGTTGGCCCATATAAGCAAATGGACCGGTCGATCCTCGCGGGCGAAACTGATGCCGCATCTTGCGGCCCACGGGTATGCCATTGGCATTCTTTGGCTTACGCGGGGTTGAGTTGCGGCCTTGTGGCGTGCGTGAGACTTTCAGTTTGACCGTGTCTTTAGGGTCTTCGCCAATTTCAATGGGCATGCCGTCTGCCCGGGCAAAGAACCCGTCGATATAAGACGAGGGTATCGAGTGCATGGGGAAGTCATATCCTTTGGCAAAGTACCCACGGTTATCATGCTTGCCCGAGGTCTTTATTCCCAGCGCTCTGGGTGTCTGTTCCTCGGCGTCTGCTGAGACGCCGATTTCCCACTCGGCTCTTTCATAGTCGGATCGAATATCCTTGTAGCCAAATGGCCAATCGACCCCCTGGCCGAACCTGCTCTGCATTTCGAAATCTGCGGGCATCATCCGAAGGCTGGTGCCCAGCCAATGCAAGGAGGTTCCGCCATAGGCACGCAGATAGTTGCTGCCGAAGGGCAACGGGCCACGTTGAACAAAGTACCCGTTCGTGTCCGGTTCGGTGCCGCGAACCGCCGTAATGTCCAGCACCGAAGGTGACGGCAAAGTCGGCAGATCCGGATAGGGTGAGTTTGGTGTTTTCGCCAACGAGAGGTAGTACTGATCCAGATAGGATCGGTAGGTCTCCCACGTTTTACCGTGATCTGCACCGGCCTCGAGGATCAGAACTGTATGCCCTGCTGACACAAGCTCTTTCGCCAGAATGGCACCAGAAAATCCGGCCCCGACAATGACCACATCATAGGTTCTGTCGTCGTCTGTAATCGCGTTCATTGGCCCGCCTCCCGTTTCCGAGGAGGTTCAAGCGCCCAAGCACCAAAACCCTGCTGCTTTGCCCCCATGGGATGGGCACCGATGGCGTCCCAGACCAACCCTTCCTTGTACGAGCGTGTCGAGATGATCCTGACCACATCAAAGCGAGAAGCGCCGTAGCTTTCGCGCCATTCTTGCGAAAGCGGGACCCACTGACCCGTGTACCAAAGCTGAATCAGCGAACGTGCAATCGGGCCAAGGCACCTGTCCGACAGGTATGTTTGGCGGATAATCTGATCATCGTCCCCTTGCCCGAGGGATTGAGCGTGAGACAGAAACCGGCTCAAAATCTCTTCTGGTAGAACCTGTCGGAATTGATGCCAGTATTCCCCGGTGCACCCGGTCCCTTGCAACTCGGCACTATTGTAACCCGTCAATGCCGCGCTGACCGTCAGGAAGGCCTGATGGGCGGGACTGTTGTCATGCTGTGACATGGCGGTCTCCATCAATGGCATCCACGTAGAACCCGCGCGGCTCGAAGCAGGCGGGGGGGCTTTCAAAAACCTGTACGGCGACAGGGGTGAAGTCGGTGAACAACCGATGCATGTCCCGTGTCATCGGGAAATCGTTGTTGCCGAGTTTCAGTTTGAATGTCTTGGCGATGCGCTTGCCGTCCTTGTTGTCCAGCATTGCAGTTTCGAAGAGGCCCGAGATTGTCCAGCGGGTCCAAACAGTACGGCCAAGGCCGGTCGCGAATTCCGGGATCGGAGTGCAATTTGTTGTCGTCCACTGATTGCCGCTCAGCTTTCCCAAGTCCGCTTTCAAATCGTAGACGATGGTCTGCGGGTCGTCCGGGTTGACCAGCTGAATCCACCAGGATTTCGGAGAGATTGGCGGATGGCCTTTCATCTTGGCGTTCAGCGACGGCACCTTGTAATTGAACTGCCCCAGAAACTTGGGCTCGCCAAAGGCCTGACGCCCAGCCTTGACAGCAACCGCATTGTCTGCGGCTACGTGTATTCGCAGATGCCCGATGGTCTTGGTCTGATCGCGGCCGTGCAGATACTCGGTCAGGGACATCTTCGGAACGCCGGGCACCCGGTTCGAAGGGTAAGCCAGAAGGTTAAATTCAACCTCGTTCACAAAGCCCAAGGAATTGTCATAGTGGGCGGTGTAGCGTTGAAAATTCAATAGAATGACAGCTTTGTTCTTTCCATTTTCATCGGGGAACTCCGCCACGCACAATCCTGTACCCTTGACGAAGGGTTTGGCGGCTTCGACCGAGGTATACCAATACATCCATTGGCATTGCAGAGAGGCATAATAGAAGGGAAACGTATCAAACTGCTTGGGCAGTTTTGGCATGACACCGGTGACATTCGTCTGATGGCAGCGGTCACCTTTTGATTTCTTCTTAGTCATAATGGCTATGTCCTCCCGACTGGCTTTGACTATCTCGTATGTTTCAAATGTCCTGTGATGAGCTCTCCGTTTTTGCAGTTCCAAGTTTTCTCAGAATAGCGCGTGTCTCGGCCAAATCCGGACCATCGAACCCGGCGACTTCTTCAACCGCTTTTTTGATCCGGTTCAGGCAATCGGGGGTTGGATCAAGCTTTGCCAGCTCTTTGATCGTACGCAGCAGCGGACCAAAATGCCCGCGGTCCAGCGCCAAACTGACAGCCTGCTCGAAATGATCGATACACGCTTCTTCATGACCTTGGGCAAGCGACAGACGTCCTCTTAGCCGGGTCAAACCGACAATCCAGAATTGTTCCCCCCCACCCAACGTGATCTGCTCGGCTTCGTCCAAAAGCTCTTTTGCGAGTTCGAGATGTCCGTGCAGGATGGCCGCGTCTGCATAAAGATACAGAAAGAAACTCAACCCCAGCCGGCAGCCGGTATCCCGCCATTCCTGAAGACCAAGTTCGATTTCCTTCAGCGCGCCGTCGCCCAACTCGTTCCGGCGTGCCCATCCGTTCATGATCCGCGCCCATCCACGCCAGAACTGAAACGAGTACTCCTCTGAAAGCGCAATCAGATTGGCCGAGCTTTCCAGTACAAGGTCTTCATCGCCGCGGAACTGCGAGATCCAACCCAGAAATGCATTTGCAAAGGATTGACTGAAGGGATGCGCTGTTTCTTCCGCGTGAAGCACGGCCTTTTCGATCGCTTCCAAAGCGCTCTTCGTGTCGCCTGACAACCAGCAAGACAGCGCACGATATCCCTGAAGCGCGACGGATAGATCAACGACGTCAAAATCCAGCCCCATGAACCGGTGCTCAAGCGACAGATTGACATCAATCCCTGCCTGCAGATGCGTTAGGGCGTCCTGCGGCTGGCCAAGATATGTCTGTAGCGAGCCAAGTGATCTTTCGGCGGAGACAATGGCAAGAGGGCTTTTCAGATCCTGACATAGCGACACCAGACGATCCGCATTCTGTTTCGAGACCGCATATTCGCCCCCCAGCATTGTCGATCGGAACTGGCCGTAGACAACTTTGAACAACCGCTCTGTTTCGCCGTATTCACGGCACAAGGTTTGCGCCCGGGCATAAGCGGAGAGGACCGAACTATGTGCGTATCCGCGTACAAAGGCCAACGGAACCGCGATAGTGATTTGCAGATCAATCTCGCGCCTGTCGCGGTCTTGCGACGCGGGCAGTTCCTGCAGGCAATCCAAGGCGTGCTGTAGATGGGTGATGGCCTCAACATTTGCAGAATGATCCAATGCCTGGCGCGCGGCCCGCATAAGGTTGAGCTCGGCCGCCAAATAATCACCGGCCCGCCAATAGTGATGGCCCAGAATCTCTGGCTCGTGTTTAACAATTTCCTTGTAGTTCTCTTCAAGAACCGCCGCGATTTGACCGTGCCATCTGGACGCTGTCGAACGCAGCATGGATTGATACGCCGCATCCTGTACCAAGGCGTGACGGAACCGGTATGTGTCTTCCACGCCTCTCAGCCCGGCGGGAACAATCAACTCTGTTTCAAGTAGCTGCTCCAGCGCTCTGGTGATTTCCTGGTCGCTCCATTTCAAAACGTGGCTAAGCAGGTTTCTTTCAAAGTTGCGCCCGATTGCAGCAGCGACCTGCACGATCTCGCGGCTGGCGGATAATCGGTCCAGCCGGGCCATCAAGGAATCCTGCAGAGACTCCGGAATCGCCATGGACAACTCGGCTTTACTTTGCCCCCGGCTTGCCAGCAGACCGGACTCCATTGCCATTTTGGTCAGTTCTTCGACAAACAGCGGCACGCCATCGGTTCGGTCTGCCAACTGGGTCAGAACCTCATCCGAAGGCCGGATCCCTGAAATGCTTTCAACCAGTTTGAAGATATCGCGCCGGACCAGACGGTTCAGCTCCAAGGTGGTGACATGTGACTGGTTTCGCCAGGGTGACTGGAATTCACTGCGGGCGGTCATCAAGACCAGGCAGCGTCTACTTGATAGTTGTTCAACCCATCCGTCGACAAACTCAAGCGTGGAAGCATCGAACCAATGTACGTCGTCCAGCAACAACATCAGCGGTGAAGATTGTTCTAATCCTGCGCAAAGCCGCAGCAACGCTTCGATCAACGCACCCTTTTCCCGTTCAGGCGCCATTGGTTCAGCCGGGATTGAAGTGTCTTCCAGCGCCACTAGGCGCAGAATGGGCATAACACAGTCAGGATCATCGAGACCGAGTTCAGACAAAAACCCGATGATCTTAGCCCGGTTCTGTTCTGGGGTCTCATCCGGGGACATTCCAGTCAACGCCGTGAGCGCGTTTTTAACCGGGTAAAAGGCACTGCTTTGATGAAGTGGCGAGCCGAACAGAATAAACCGGGACGCATCTTCTTCGGCCAGATCATCGCTCAATCCAAAGGCGATCTTAGATTTTCCGACACCCGCATCGCCGGTCAGCAACAGCACTTGCCCTTCACCTTCCAGCGCACCCTCCCACCGAGAGCGGACCAAGGCGATTTCCGCGGTCCGACCGATGGTTGGTGTTTTATCGTGTGAAAAGTCTTTGCGCGCGGTTTCGAACCCCAAAACCTTCTGCCGGGCCTCAAACAGCTCTAGTGGAGCGCTAATCCCTGCCAATTGCGGCGCGCCCAAAGACACAAAGTCAAGCCGTTCACCAATCAGGCGTCGCGTCACCTCGGAGATCACGACTTGCCCGACCTCGGCAACGGACTGAATACGGGCCGCCACGTTTGGTGTGTCTCCGAACAGCCACATCTTTTCGTCCAATGACGAGCTGTTGGCGGTGCCAACAACAACGGGTCCAGTGTGCATTCCGATACGAACGTTGGTCGCAACCGGCTGGCTGGAAAATCCAACTTCAATACCCTCTGCCATCTGGGTAATTTCAAGCGCGCACAGCGCGGCCGAGTAGTGACTCGCCTCTTGCGCGACGGGGTAACCAAAGACAGCCACAACACCATCACCCGCATAGTTTGCGATCTCACCGCCGAATTTCGCAACCGTGCTACCGACCAGATCGCGATATTGGGTGATAAGCTCACGATAGTCTTCGGGATCAAATTTTTCGGACAACGCGGTAGAACCAACCAGATCGCAGAACATGACGGTCAGTTGCCGCCGTTCCGCAACATTTTCAGGTGCGGGCGTTAGTGGCGGTGAATTGTCTTGCTCTGACTTTTTGACCGGCGCTGATCCGACCACAGACGCACCGCAGGCCGTGCAGAACTTTGCCTTTTGCAAAGCTGGGGCTCCGCACGCTGTACACGTAAGGGACAGGGCGTTTCCACAGCTTTGGCAATATTTCGATCCGGCAGGATTGGCCGAACCACAATTTGGGCAATTAACGTCAGGACTTACCAAAATGGTCGCCTTCGTAAGTTTAGATAGATCAGGTCAAAATTAGAAACGATAGAACTAAATCACGGCTTCTTATAACATAATATCAACAATGCGTCGCCCAACAATTCCTGATGGATGAACCAGGCTGCAACTTTACCCGGCGCAAAGCCCCGTGGATCAACAAAATTACAGGGTTTCCTTGGGGCGGCCGGGATCGCCCGACCTACCTTTAGCCGTTGCTCGACCCAGCTTCGGGGCGCACGAATCCCTGAATGCGATCCACGTTCATGACCTGAAAGAATGGGCTCTTGCTCCCTGGGGCAGAAAGAAAAAGGTGACCACTTTTTTTCAGGAACTTCGAAAAATCCGATCCTTTGCTCAGGTGTTTTTTGAATGCCTTTTCGTTTTTGTAGATTTCCACGAACACAATCTTATCGTCATCGCATGGCGGGACCGAGTCCGCGCCACCTGAGTGCACAAGGTAACCCCAGGTATCAGGTTCGTTTTTCTTGACGTCCCTAGCAAGCTGCCGGAGTGCAGCAATACCTTCGGTCCGGGTTTCTGGGTTCAGATACCAAATCGCAATCGTGGTTAGCATTTCCTCGCTCCTTTCATGGGTTGGACCGATCGTCTAAATGCGGGTCCAACGGTTTGGTTGCCGCTCAATATTGGCAACGTCACCGGCGGAACGGGTCGCTAATCCTGGGCATTTGTTGAGTTCAATTCTTCACTTACTGCGCAGGTCTTTGGCCACCTTGAACCGGTGACACGGTTCCGCCGAAAAATAGTCTTTAATAAGTATCCAAGCGGTGAAGGTTATGCATCCAGCTGCAAGTCGGCCGCACGTGGAAGAATGCGCCCGACCTCACCGCCACCGAGGCTGTGTTTGACCTGCGTGTATATCATAAAGACGGGCGTAAATCCTGAATTTATGTTGCGACCACGCCTTCTGCGACCCATTCGTCGAACTGGGCCAATACATGATCGCAAAACGCGGCATCGTTGATATGTGCGTCTATTTCGGTCATAGGAACGCGCCCGGGCATGACTTTACGGGCCTCATCCATCATCTCCGCCAGGGCTTCGGGATCATACGCCTCTTCACCCTCCTTGTCCCAGGCTTCGACCCCGTGAACGGGCAGAAAAAAGTGAACCGGGCCAGTTGCGGCCTCCAATCGGTTGGCAAGCTCCCGCACCCAGGCACGGCGTTCATCGCCATTGAAGACCGAGCTTTTTATCAGGCGGTTGTGTTCATGAAATGGACGGTCGGCATACTGGTCAGGGATGTCCTGCCATCCGGCAAAGTCCAAAAGGTCCAGCGCGCCTGGCGCAACCAGCTGTGGTGTGCCCAGACGCCCGGCATTTGTCACGCGATCCTCACCGCTGGAGACCACGGAACCCGCCATCAGGTTCCCGAATTCCTGCATGCAGAAGTCCATGACGCAGGCAAACGCCCCTTCACCCGCCAGTTTTTCGAAAGCCATGCCGCCCATTCCGGTGGAATGAAAAACGGCAACCTCGAACCCGCGCTCTTCCAGCGCTGGTTTGAGCGTTTTCATGTAGCGCAAACACGAGGATCCAAGACTGGTCATCCCAATCAGCGGTTTGCTACGATCCGGTATCGTGGCAGCCTTTGCGGCACCAACTACAGCGCCAGCAGCTTGCGCAAGCGATGATTGGCAGATCGAATTCATACCGTAGAGCCCCCCGGCCCACAGGATCATCTGAATGTCCGGAGCCAGTCGGTGCGGCGGGATCAGCGGAGAAAAACTGACGGTCGACACGATGTATTTAGGCACCCCCATGGGCAAGACCTGTGCACAGTCCAGGGCCAGATCGGTGCCCATAGTGCCCCCGGTCGCCAGCATCCCGTCAAATCGCCCATCCGCATAGGCTTGGGTAACGGCCTTTGAGGCACCGTCTGACATCACGCGAAAGGCTTTGTTCTCGTCCCCTTGTGCGATGACATCTTCGATGGTCATTCCAGCCGCTTGTGCGACTTCGTGCTTGGAGATGTCGGTTGGCTCCAAAGGGTCGCCCAATACCGAGACATCCATCGTCAACACATCCGCGCCCTGCGCCTTGATCGCCTGCTCGATGAACCGCATCTCGGGTTCTTTCGTGTCGTAGGTCCCAATCAGCAGGATTGTCTTTGTGGTCATTGGTTCCTCCTATTCATGCGACCTACGGGCCCCAGACAAAGCGGTGAAGACATGTCGTACAGGCACCCCGCAGTCAGAGCTTTATCCAGGCGGTTTTCAATTCAAAGTACTTCTCAAGCGCGTGCAAAGATTTGTCGTGCCCGTTCCCGGATTGACCCACGCCCCCAAGCGGAACGGTCAGGTCCGAGCCGCCATAGGTGTTCACATGCATGACCCCGGTCCGCACTTCGGCCACCATGCGATGCGCGCGACTGAGGTTCGAGGTCCAGACTGCGCCTGCAAGCCCATAGACTGTGGCATTGGCAAGCCGGATCGCCTCGGCTTCGTCATTGAACGGGGTCACGGCCAAGACTGGGCCGAAGACTTCGTTCTGAAACAGATGATCCGTTTCTTTGACACCTGCCATAACTGTGGGGGACATATAGTAGCCCCCGGTTTCGGTCAGAATGCGGTTTCCGCCCGTACGACGTTCGGCACCTTCAGCTTCGGCCTTGGTAACGAATTCCAAATTGGCCTCTAACTCGGGCAGGCTGTGCACGGCACCAATCTGGCTGTTCAGGTTCAACGGATCACCAACGCGAAAGGCTGCGGCG
This sequence comes from Ruegeria sp. H9, assembly GCF_056532915.1. Taxonomy (NCBI): domain Bacteria; kingdom Pseudomonadati; phylum Pseudomonadota; class Alphaproteobacteria; order Rhodobacterales; family Roseobacteraceae; genus Ruegeria; species Ruegeria sp. H9. Next base: position 469,023 of record NZ_JBQFNX010000001.1, read on the forward strand.
TAGCGCGTGATCTCGGCGACAAAATCCTCGTAGATGTCCTGCTGCACCAGCAGGCGCGAGCCCGCGATACAGACCTGTCCGGAGTTGCGGAAAATCCCGGCGGCCGAGACCTTGGCGGCCTCGGTCAGATCCGGGGCATCCGCAAAGACGATGTTCGGAGACTTGCCCCCCAATTCCAGATAGCAGCGTTTCAAATTGGACCGCGCCGAGTATTCCAGCAGTCGTCGACCTGTCGCGCCCGATCCCGTGAAGACCATGATGTCCACATCCATCGACAAGGCCAAAGCTTCGCCCACGACCGAACCGCGCCCGGTCACCACGTTGAAGACGCCATCTGGAACTCCGGCTTCGGCAGCCAGTTCAGCGATTTTCAACAGGCTGAGCGATGCGCTTTCTGCCGGTTTCAAGACGATGGAATTGCCCGCCGCAAGGGCAGGGGCGATTTTCCAGCTGCCGATCATCAGCGGGAAGTTCCAGGGCACAATCGCCCCGACAACACCGACAGGCGCATGATGCACGAGGCCCAGAACGTCATGGCTGGTCGGGGCAACCTGACCGTAAACCTTGTCGATGGCTTCGGCATAGTAGCGGAAGGTGGCGGCGGCTGAGAGCGCCTCGGCCTTATAGGCCATATTGATCTCGGTTCCGTTGTCGCGTACGCCCAGCACCGCGATCTCAAGCGTACGGGATTCGATCAGATCCGCCAGTTTCAGCAGAACCTTCTTGCGTCCTGCAGGGGCCATGCGCGACCACCGGCCATCCTCAAACGCGGTCCGCGCGGCGCGCACCGCTGCATTCACATCCGCCGGGCTGCCCTCGGCGATTTGAGCGAGAGGCTGGCCGTCGATGGGCGACAGCACCTCATGCAGGGCGCCAGTTTCACCGGCACGGAAATCGCCATTGATAAAATGTCCGCGTGGGGCAATCTCCTGCACGCGCAAGGCATCGATGGAAGACTGATCCATGAAGGCTATCCTTGTTGGTTCGGGTGGTCGGAATCCACGGCTGGGACATGGGGTTCGGGGCGCAGCTTGTTTTTGAACTCGTAGTACAGCGTGCGGAAATGCAGGATCAGGATCAGCACAATCAGGCCGAACAGAATGGCTGCGATGGGCCGGTCGATGAAGTCCAGCGGCGTCTTGACCCGAGCCATTGCGCTGCGAAGCTTGGTTTCCATGATTCCACCCAATACCATGCCCAGGATGATCGGGACGATCGGCAGATCAAGCCGTTTGAGGATCAGACCAAAGACGCCAAACCCCGCAGCGATCGCGCAATCGGTGATCGAATTGCGCAGGCTGTATACTCCGACAAAAGCAAGGATCAGGATCATCACGCCGAGGAAGCGTGTGGGGATTTGAATGATCTTTAACAGCAGGTTTGTCGAAAACAGCAGAAAGACCAGAACGATCACATTCAGCAGGATCAGCGCCATATATAGGGCCATGACGAAATCCATCTGGTTCTCAAACAGTTGCGGGCCGGGGATCACGTTGTGAACATAGAAGACCGACAGCATCATCGCCGTAAGCGCTTCGCCGGGTATACCGAGGGCGAGTAGGGGGATCATCGCTGCCCCCGGCACGGCGTTGTTCGCGGCTTCGGATGCCACCAACCCTTCGGGCGAGCCATCGCCGAATTTGTCGGGATTTTTCGAGCTTTTCTGAGCATAGGTGTAGGACAGAAACTGCGAAGTGAACTCACCCGTTCCCGGCACCATGCCCATGAATACCCCGATGCTTGAAGAAACGGTAGCGATCCGTTTCAGGCCCAACAGTTCCTTCAAACCTGCAAAGATATTCCCGCTGACATGGGTGTTCTCTGGAGCGTGGTTCTTTTCCAACAGCAAAAGAAAAGCCTGGCTGAGCGCAAACAGGCCCAGCACAACCACGATCAGGTCAACGCCTGACGCCAGCCAACTTTGATCGAATGTATAGCGGCGCGTATATTTGACGGGTTCCAGTCCGACCGTGTTCAAAAAGACGCCAAATGCAGCAAGCATACCTGCTGCAAAGATCTGTCCTCGATGGGCTAAAACGACCAGAACAATACCTAGCAACGCGGCCAAAAAAATCTCGCGGCTGCCAAAATGCGGGGCGATCATGGCCAACACGGGCGAGAGGACCATCAGGCAGATGATGGCAAAGACCCCCCCGAAGAATGAAGCTGAATAAGCCAGCGATAACGCCCTGTGGCCTTGGCCGCGCTTGGTCATTGGATAGCCATCATAGGTCGTCAGCGCATTGACCGCCGTGCCGGGCGTGTTGATCAGGATGGCCGGGATCGCGCCGCCATACATGGATGATCCGTAAATCCCCAACAACAAGGTCAGACCGACGATGGGCTCAAAGGCAAAGGTTGCGGGCAACAGGATGGCGATGGCAACGGCAGCGCCCACACCGGGCAGCGCGCCGATGATGACACCACCGATCGAGCCGATGAACAAGGCCACGATGACCTGCCATTGCAGCAGGATTGAAACACCGGACAGAAGGGTATCCATACGTGCCTCCCTACAAATATGTCAGCGCAAAGGCGCGGATCGAGTCGGGAAGGTATTCATAGACAGCCCCTGCCGGGATTTTGACTTGCAGAAACGCTCGGAACACGATGGTGACGACGAAGCCGAACAGGGCTGCGATGCCGATCGCGCCCGAGCCTCGAAACCCTGAGCGCAGCGTCAGAAACACCGCGAACAACATGGTGGACGGCAGATAGCCAAGCTGTGGCACCAGTAGGACATAAATCAGGAAATAAGCCACATATTCCAGAGACCGGACCCAAAACCCGACCTCGGCCCAACGACCATCGATCCGATCGGATAAGGCAGAGCTGAGCCAATGTAAAAAGCTGAACAAGACCATGCACCACACGGCAACGGTGGGCCACAGACCGGGTTGAGCAAACCATTTGGTCCGCTTGACGACCTGCGTCTGCTCCCCAAGCTGAGACAGCAGAAACACCGAGAAAGCCAGGAACAATACGGCAAAGACAATATCACCCGGACGGCGATACCGTTTGAACATGTCCTGAAGCGTTCTTGCGATCATTTCATCCTCCCAGCCCTATGAAGAAGGCGCGGAAATCACTGCCCGCGCCTCGATCCGGGGTGTTACTCGCCTAGAATCTCTTCTATTTTGGCGAATGACGCTTTATCTTGCTCGATCTGGGCATTCGAAGCATCGGGATCCTGCCAATAGATCAGCGCACCGGTTTCTTCGGCAAGCTTTTTAGCCTTGTCCGATTGCAGTGCTTTTTGGGCTGCGGCGGTGATTTTTTCGCGAGCCTCGGGCGGCGTGTCTTTGTGAACAAACAATCCGTTCCACAGCGCCAATGGCAGGTCTGGGTTAAGCTCAACCACTGTCGGCGTATCCGGTACCAGAGCGATCCGGTCGCCGCCGATGCTGGCCAGCACGTTCACTTCATCCAGACAGGGCAGAATAAGCTGGAGCGTGGTGTTGATGACATCAACGTCACCGGACGCCAAGGTGTTGCAGTCCAGCGCATCGAACGCGGCTTCGCTGGCAAAGTCGAAACCGCTGCTGACAGCGGCGGCAAAAGTAACCTGCGTGGGTGGCAGAACCGAGCCAAAGTGGCCGAGTGCCACGTCGTTTGACTTGCCGTGTTCCACCAACTCATCCCAGCTTTGGAACGGGGCGTCTTTGCTCGACGCGATTACGAACGGGTAGGTCAGGAAGATGCCGATCGGTTCAAACGGGTTCGGGTTCAATTCAGGAATACCAATCTCGGGCCCGATGACCGGAACACCAATCACAAACGACCCGATCGTATAGCCATCCGCCGGTGCTGTGGCGACTTCGACTGCGCCGGGGAAAGGACCACCACCGCCGCCGGGCTTGTTCACAACAGCTGCCGGTACCCCGTACATCGCCTGAAATTCATCTGCGATCATTCTGGTCAGGACGTCTTCAAGATCACCCGGAGGCCAAGGAACCACAAAGGATACGGGCTTTTCGGGGTATTCTGCCAAAGCGGCCGTTGCAGAGGCGGCCATCACGGCTGCCGCAATAAACTTTTTCATTTACACCTCCCAGTGTATGGTTCATTATTTGAACCGTGTTAACAATAATAATCTTGCTTTGTTAAGTTAATTCTGTCAAGGATAACATCAACGGAAGGAGGCAAAACACATGGGTGCCGCACTTAATGCGCTAAAAATGCTGGACTTATTCTCAAACACGATGGCCGAAATCGGCCTGAGTCAGGCCGCGCGCCTGTCAGGATTGAACAAGGCTACAGCCCTGCGTCACCTACGAGCGCTTGAAGAATTCGGGTTGATCGAACAAAACCCGCAGTCAAAGACCTATACCATCGGACCGGCTGCGCTGCGGCTTGCGGCACTGCGCGAGATTGCCAAACCCGGTCTTGAAGGCGCGCGCCAGAAAATGCACTTGGCCATGCAAGAGGTTGGCGAAAGCCTGCACCTAACGCTGCTGGAACAGGGCAGCCTGCAAACCGCCATCGTGGTTGAGACGACCAAGCACAGCGTTCGCGTCAGCCTTGATCCAAGCGAGATCATCCCGGTCAACGCGACTGCGGCGGGTCTATGTATGCTCAGCTTTGGCCCACCTTTCCTGCTGGATCGTCTGGATCAGGAAGCGCAGGTACGTTTCACCGAATCCACCCTGACAGACCCGGATCTGATCAAGGAAAAAGTTGCTCTGATCCAGCGGGCTGGCTGGGCCAACAGCAATGGCAGCTATGAAGAGGGCGTTTTCGGATTTGCGACCCCAATCTTTGGCATCGACCAAGTCGCCCTTGGGACCATTTCGATCGCGGTCCCAGAAATCAGAGCTACCCGTGAACGCCTGCCCGTGATTCTGAAATCCCTTCAATCCCTCTCGCGCGATCTGACCGCAAATTTCGGCGGCCAGATGCCCGAGGCCTTTCCAACCGAGTTCCACCCATGAGCGAAAGTGGACAACCCCGGAGAACCGCAACATGAAAGACTCCAACTTTCTTAAGGAGAACAACGCCCGCCATTTCTGGCATCCGATGGCGCACCCGGCTGACAGCCGGAACAACCCTCCGACCATACTGACCGGCGGGGAAGGAGTTAGCATCATCGATGTGGACGGGCACAAGGCCATCGACGCCGTGGGTGGCCTTTGGAACGTCAATCTGGGCTATTCCTGCGATCCGGTGAAACAGGCGATCACTGATCAACTAAATGCGCTGCCGTATTATTCGACCTTCCGGGGTACGAGCAACGACAAGGCGATCGAGCTGTCTTACGAGTTGGCACAGTTCTTTGCTCCTGATGGGCTGACACGCGCCTTTTTCACCTCGGGCGGATCGGATTCGGTGGAAATCGCACTTAAGCTGGCGCGCCAGTATCACAAAGTTCGGGGTGAGGCCGGTCGCACCAAGTTCATCAGTCTCAAACAGGGATACCACGGCACCCATTTCGCTGCCGCTTCGGTTAATGGCAATCAGAAGTTCCGCGCCGTGTATGAACCCATGATGCCAGGCTGTTTTCATGTGCCTGCGCCTTGGACCTATCGCAACCCGTTTGACGAAACCGACCCTGAACGCCTGGCTCAGCTTTGCGTCAAAGCGCTTGAAGCCGAGATTGCGTTCCAGGGGTCCAACACGGTTGCCGCCTTCATCATGGAGCCGATTTTGGGCGCAGGCGGCGTAATTCCGCCGCACAAAAGCTTTATGCCCATGGTGCGTGAGGTTTGTTCGAAGAACGGTATTCTGCTGATTTCAGACGAAATCATCACGGCGTTTGGTCGAACCGGTAGTGAAAGCGGAGCGAGACATTGGGGCGTCCAGCCTGACATTATGACGACGGCCAAGGCGATCACCAATGGCTATTTCCCGTTTGGCGCCGCGATGATCTCGGGGGCAGTTGCCGAGGTATTTGAAAATGACACAACCGGCTTGGCATCCGTTGATCAGGGATACACCTATTCTGGTCACCCCGTCGGCGCGGCGGCGGCACTGGCAGCTCTTTCGGAAATCAATCGTCTGCGGATTTGGGAAAACGCTGCAGCACGCGGGGATGAGCTGTTCGAGGGCTTGAAGAAACTGGCTGAAAAGCACGAGGTGATCGGTGACGTCCGAGGGGGCGAGGGCCTTATGTGCGCGCTGGAACTGGTCTCGGACCGCGCAACCAAAGCACCGATTGCCAAACAACTGCCAATACAGGTGCAAAAGGCAGCTTATGAGGATGGTGTGATGGTGCGCGTATCTGGCAACAACATCATCATTTCCCCACCTCTGATTGTCACATCCGACGATGTTGCCAAGATCCTGTCAGCGCTGGATACAGGATTGTCGAGTTTGTAGTCGTCGCGCAGACCCCGCTTGCCAACTGGCGGGGTCAAACCTTAACAGCTTGCAGCTCTTCAAGTAGGTCCAGTAGCTCATCAAGCTTCTCTCGCCCCATCTGCGCCTCAATACTATTTGAAATGGCCAATGACGCTTGAAGGTTGTCTTTCAAAATCTGCCGACCCGCATCTGTAATCATCACCATCGTCCGCCTTTTATCCTGGCTGTCCTGACGACGTGTGACCTGCCCATCGGCTTCCATGCTGCGCAATATTCGCGTCAGGCTGGGCAGCAACAGACAAGCTTCTTTGGCGATAGCGCTTTGCTCGACCTCGCCAAGCTCATCCAATACGCGCAGGACGCGCCACTTTTGCTCGGATATCTGTATATCCTGCAGCATGTCCCTGATGGGGGCCATGATCGTTTCGCGGGCGCGCAATAATGCAATGGGAAGCGACCTTGAGGTGCTCTTGGTATGGCTTTGAGTGTTCATGCCGCCTTCTAGTGTGCTGCCCCAGGAAATGCAAAGATTAACAACGCAACTTCTTGACGACATAATCTCATAATGCTAAACATGTTAATTAATAACGGAGGAATCATGCCGCATTTTCACGTCGAATATTCCTGGAATCTGGAAGACAGGATCGACATGGGCGGTCTGTGCGATTGCATCCGTGCAACGGCCGCTGAGATTGACACCTTTCCGCTAGCAGGCATTCGCGTCCGAGCGATCCGTGTTGATCACTATGCCATCGCAGACGGAAATCCAAAGCATGGGTTCATCGATATCTCGATCCGGCTGCGGGCCGGTCGTTCGCAGGCTGACAAGAAGGACGCAACGCAGCGCATCTTCGAGGCGGCCCGAACCTATCTGGAGCCCGCCATGAGCCAGCATTCCATCGCGCTGTCGCTTGAGATGCGCGACATCGATCCCGACCTCTCCCCCAAAACCGGCACGATCCGCGACCATCTGGAGGCCTGACCATGAGTGACCTGCACAAGAATATTGAACGGCTTGATGGTTTCCTTGCCCGTTTCAAGAGGACTGGGATAAAGAACCGGATCGCAGGAGAAGATCAAGATGGGTCAGCAGGGGTGTTTCAGTCGATCTCTCCGGTGGATAAATCGGTGATCTGCGACGTTGCCCATGGCACGGCGGAAGATATCGATACGGCGGCACAGGCCGCGCATAATGCCTTTGCAGACTGGCGCGACATGCCCGCTACGGAGCGCCGCCGGATATTGCTTAAAGTTGCAGATGGCATTGAGGCAAGAGCCGAAGAGATCGCGCTGTGCGAATGCTGGGATACCGGCCAGACCCTGCGCTTCATGTCCAAAGCCGCCCTGCGAGGGGCTGAGAATTTCCGCTATTTCGCCGATCAGGTGGTTCAGGCGCGGGATGGTCAACACCTGAAATCACCGACACTGATGAACATAACCACCCGCGTCCCAATCGGGCCCGTTGGTGTCATCACGCCGTGGAACACCCCGTTCATGCTGTCGACATGGAAGATCGCTCCGGCACTGGCCGCTGGCTGTACGGTCGTCCACAAACCGGCTGAAGATTCACCGCTGTCTGCGCGGCTATTGGTCGAAATCGCGGAAGAAGCCGGTCTGCCCAAGGGTGTGCTGAACACTGTCAACGGTTTTGGTCCAGACGCCGGTAAGCGGCTGACCGAACATCCATTGATCAAAGCCATTGCCTTTGTCGGTGAAAGCCGTACGGGCAGCATCATTACCAAGCAAGGCGCAGACACGCTGAAACGGATGCATCTGGAGTTGGGCGGTAAGAACCCGGTCATCGTCTTTGACGACGCCGACATGGATCGCGCGCTGGATGCGGTGATCTTCATGATCTATTCGATCAACGGCGAACGTTGCACGTCTTCTTCGCGGTTGCTGGTACAAGATACAATCAAGGAAGAGTTCGAAGCCAAGCTGATCGAGCGCGTGAACAATATCAAAGTCGGCCACCCGTTGGACCCTGCAACCGAGATTGGCCCTCTTGTAACGGAAGAGCATTACAACAAGGTCACTTCATACTTCGACATCGCCAAGGAAGACGGCGCGACCGTCGCGGCCGGTGGCGTCAAGGTGGGCGAAGAGGGGTACTTCGTACGGCCCACCCTGTTTACTAACGCTAACAATCAAATGCGCATCGCACGCGAGGAAATCTTTGGCCCTGTCCTGACCGTGATCCCGTTCTCGACTGAGGAGGAGGCGCTGCAGATCGCAAATGACACGCAATATGGTCTGACCGGCTATGTCTGGACCAACGATCTGACCCGCGCGTTACGTTTCACGGACAAGCTTGAGGCCGGAATGATCTGGGTGAACTCGGAAAACGTGCGCCATCTGCCCACACCGTTTGGCGGGGTCAAAGCATCCGGCATCGGGCGCGACGGCGGCGACTGGAGCTTTGAGTTCTACATGGAACAAAAGCATGTCGGCTTTGCCACAGGCCAACACAACATCATGCAGTTGGGTAAGCTATAGCGGCCCCTCAGACGACAATCGCGCGAAAAACCTTAACTCTAGGAGGAGACCATGGGAGAAATCGTTCTTGCCGCCAAAATGACCCATGTGCCGACTCTGCTCATGTCTGAGCAGGAAGGCCCGGTTAAAGGCAAACGCCAGCCTGCCATTGATGGTCACCGCAAAATCGCGCGCCGTGCAAAAGCGCTGGGGGCGACCACGGTGATCATCTGCGACACGCATTGGGTGATCAATGCCGGGTTCCACATCAACGCCAATGAAAAATTCGAAGGTCTGTTCACGTCGAACGAGTTCCCGCAGTTCATCCAGGACCTGCCCTATTCCTATGAGGGCAATCCTGAAATGGGTGATGCCATCGCAAAGATCGCGGCGGACAAAGGCGTCTACACTTTAGCGCATCACTTGGACAGTCTCGAACTGGAATACGGTACGCTGGTCCCGATGCGCTTCATGAGCCGCGAGCATGATATGAAAGTCGTCTCAGTCGCGGCCTGGGCCACGGTGCATAGCCATGACGAAAGCCGGGTCATTGGTGAGGCCATCCGTGAAGCGGTTGAGGCCAGCAATGAAAAGGTGCTGCTGGTCGCGTCAGGCTCGTTGTCGCACAAGATCTGGGCGAACAAGGATTATGCCGCCAATAACGGCACTTTCACCATCAGCTCGGAATTCAACCGTCAGATGGACTTGCATGTGCTCGAGATGTGGAAGAACGGCGACCACGCCACGTTCCTGAAAATGCTGGGCGACTATGCCAATTTCTGCTGCGGCGAAGGCTCGATGCATGACACGTCGATGCTCTACGGAGCGTTGGGTTGGGACGCCTATGACAAAAAATGCGAGGTTGTGACCGAGTATTTCCCAAGCTCCGGCACTGGTCAGACCAACGTCATCTTCCCCGTTTAACAGGAGGTTTCAATGCCCGTTCCAGCCCCCAACCTGTACCCCGACTTCAACACGATCCGGCTGAGCCATGTTTGCCTGAACGTCAGCGATCTTGTTGCTTCGCGCAAATTCTACTCGGAGGTTCTGGGTTTGCAGGTCTCGGACGAAAGCGACACACATGTCTACCTGCGCGCTATGGAGGAACGTGGACATCATTGTGTGATCCTGCAGAAATCCGATCAGCCGGCGACTGTCGAGGTCATGGGCTTCAAAACATTCGACGAGGATGATTTGGATCGGGCCGAGGCGTATTTTATATCCAAAGGCCGACCGACCTCATGGGTTGATCGCCCCTATCAGGGCCGGACTCTGTTAACCTCGGACAATATGGGCATACCGCTGGAGTTCTATCACAAGATGGATCGCCTGGAGCCGATCCATCAGAAATACGCACTCTATCGTGGTGTGAAACCGCTGCGGATCGATCACTTCAACTGCTTCTCGACCAATGTCGATGACAGTGTCGCGTTTTATAGTGATTTCGGGTTCCGCGTGACCGAGTATACGGAAGACGAAGACAGCAAGAAACTGTGGGCCGCGTGGATGCACCGCAAGGGTGGGGTGCATGATATGGCCTTCACCAATGGCAAAGGCCCACGGATGCACCACGTGGCCTTCTGGGTGCCAACACCGCTGAACATCATCGATTTGCTCGATCTAATGGCCACCACCGGCTATGTGGACAACATCGAACGCGGCCCGGGGCGACATGGTATTTCGAATGCTTTCTTCCTGTATATTCTCGATCCCGACGGACACCGGATTGAGATTTATTGCTCGGATTATCAGACCGTTGACCCCGATCTGGAGCCGATCAAATGGGACCTGAAGGACCCGCAGCGTCAGACGCTCTGGGGCGCTCCGGCACCGCGCAGTTGGTTTGAACACGGCACATCCTTTGTCGGTGTGGATGTAAACGAGCCAGACCTGTCTGCGTCTCCCATCATCGCACCGTAAGCAAAGTATGCTTGATCTAAAACATCTTAGTATGGGCGGGTTCTATAACGCCGAGGAGGCCTGATGCGCATTGCAACCTACACTGCCAACGGTGAAACATTTTTTGGTGCGATCACTGATGAAGGCGCGGTCGCACTAAACAGCGAATTTGCCGAGTTCAAAAGCCTCTACGAGGTTGTCGCCGCTGGTGCGTTTGGCCAATTGGCCGAGGCTGCCGAAGGAAAGCCCGTAACCCACACGGATTTCACCTTTGAGATGGTGATGCCGGATGTCCGCCGTATTCTGTGCGTTGGCGTGAACTTTCCAGATCGCAACGCGGAATACAAAGATGGCAGTGCCCAGCCGAAATACATGTCGCTGTTTCCGCGCTTCGCCAGTGGATTTACCGGCCATAATCGCCCTCTGATCCGCCCGCCCGAAAATCACACGCTGGATTACGAGGGTGAAGTGGCCATCGTGATCGGCAAAGCAGGCCGCCGGATTTCGCAGGACGATGCTTATGGCCATATTGCAGCCTTGACCCTGTGCAACGAAGGGACAATCCGCGATTGGGTTCGGCACGCCAAGTTCAACGTCACGCAAGGCAAGAACTGGGACAATTCGGGTGCCATCGGCCCTTGGCTGGTCCCTTTCACTGGCGCTGCCCAGTTGGATGACGCCCGCATTCAGACTCATGTGAATGGTGAATTGCGTCAGGACGATACGTTGAACCGAATGATGTTCCCGATCCGGCGCGAGATCGAATACATCTCGACCTTTATGACGCTTCATCCGGGCGATATCATCGTCACCGGCACCCCAACTGGTGCAGGTGCACGATTTGATCCGCCAAAATACCTGGCTCCCGGCGATGTGGTTGAGGTATCCGTCGATGGGATAGGCACCCTGTGCAACACCATCGAGGACGAGCAGATATGACCCCCGAAGACCATGCGCGCGCTGCCGCCGATCTGCTGAACGCGGAAAGGACGCGACAGCAGATCGGTCTACTGACATTGCGGTATCCCGAAATGGCGATGGATGACGCTTATGAAGTGCAGAATGCCATCTATCGTGCCAAATTGGCGGAAGGGCGCAAGGTCATCGGCTGGAAGATCGGGCTGACCTCGAAAGCGATGCAATATGCGTTGAATATCGACATTCCTGATAGTGGTATCCTGTTTGACAACATGGCCTTTGAAAATGGCGGGACCGTTCCCGCAGGTCGTTTCATCCAACCCCGGATCGAAGCCGAGATCGCCTTTGTCATGAAGGAGGACATTGGTGGCGCGGATGTGAATCGCGATCAGGTTTTGCAAGCGACCGACTATGTTACTCCGTCCATTGAAATCCTCGACACTCGTATAAAGCGGGCAGACCCTGGGACTGGAAAGTCACGCACTGTATTCGACACGATCAGCGACAATGCCGCAAATGCCGGCATTGTACTAGGGGCGGAACGCCACCCAGCGGATGCGTTTGACCTGCGATGGGTAGGGGCCCTAACCTTCCGCAACGGTGAAATCGAGGAAACCGGCCTGGGTGCGGGCGTATTGAATGATCCGGTCGAAAGTGTGGTCTGGTTGGCCCGTCGCATGGCGCAATACGGCCAGAGCATTGAACCCGGCCACGTAATCCTGTCCGGCAGCTTCATTCGCCCGATCGAATGCCCATCGGGTGCGGAAATCCACGCCGATTTCGGATCGTTCGGATCCGTCGACATCAATTTTGCCTAAAGGAGCAGCGACATGCCCGCACCAAAGAACACCTTTAAGGCCGCATTAAAGGCTGGAAAGCCTCAGGTCGGGTGCTGGATCGGAATGGCCGACGCATATGCAGCAGAAATTTCCGCGACCGCAGGGTTCGATTGGTTGTTGGTCGATGGCGAACACGCACCAAACGACCTGCGCTCGACCCTTGAACAGGTGCGAGTGATCGAAAGTTCGGGCAGCGCGCCAGTCGCACGCCTACCGATTGGTGAGACATGGATGATCAAGCAATATCTCGACGCGGGTGTTCAGAGTATTCTGGTGCCGATGGTCGAAAGCGCTGATCAGGCGCGCGAACTGGTGCGAGCGGTGCAATACCCCCCACGCGGCGTCCGAGGTGTGGGATCATCCCTTGCGCGGGCTTCGCAATTTGCCAAAATCCCGGACTACCTCGATACGGCGGATGAGCAGATTTGTCTGCTGGTACAGGTAGAGAACAACGCGGGCATGGCCGCTCTGGACGACATTCTGACGGTTGATGGAGTAGACGGAGTTTTTATCGGACCTGCAGATCTGGCCGCCGACATGGGTCATATCGGCAACGCCGGGCATCCAGATGTTGTGGAGGCCATTGAAGACGCGCTGACCCGCATCGTCGCGGTAGGTAAAGCCGCGGGTATCCTAACACTGGACCCAGCAATGCAGCGTAGGTGTCTTGAGATCGGCGTGACCTTTCTGGCCACTGAAATTGACGTCACCCTTTTCGCAAAAAGCATGCGCGCAAAAGCGCAAAACGGCCTCGCGCTTTTGCCGCGACAAAACGCTATCGGATCGGCGACAACAGAAAATGCTAGCAAGTACTTACAGCAATTGTGCAAACATTGGTCACATAAGGGACAGGTCGAGTTCGATGCAAATACTGGAACCGTTTTTTTTGACAGTGGCAATGCCGTCGAACTAAAGGCGACGCCAGTAGCACTGGAAGTTCGCGCCTCGGCGCAGCCACGCGATGACCTGGACAGTTGGAAGACAGTGATTTCCGATCACCTAAAACGGTTTGCCTTTCGCGAAGAGTTTGAACTGAACTGGGATGACTAGCGACTTTTGCTAAGCTGGATATCGCAGAAAAACAAAGAGGCCCATTAGGAACTTTGTTTTTGGTCGGAGTGAGAGGATTCGAACCTCCGACCCCTGCCTCCCGAAGACAGTGCTCTACCAGGCTGAGCTACACTCCGACCGTGGCGTGTGACCTATACCTCGTCATATCGATGTGCAAGAGGGATTTTGGGCGTACACACATATGTCGTCGCTGGATTCGAGGGGTGGTTTTAACCCTTCGCCTGATCCGCGAATTCGCTGAGTCACTGCAACGGATCGGTTCGATACAGTCGGATTTTTGTTCCGCCGTGATCAACGATTGGGCCGGGGGGAAGCATTGGCAATCGCGTTGCGCGGGCAAGTCCGGGTGTGGTGGTGATGATGCCCACACGCCATCGCTGGAAACGACTGGATAATACCTTGCCTAAACTGCCATAGAGCGACCGCAGGCGCTTTTCATCACCGATGCGTGCCCCATAGGGCGGATTGACGATGACCAGCCCAGCTGGGCCTTCTGGCGGCTTGATATCACTGACCGAACAGTGCTGAAATCGGGTGGCATGATCCACTTGTGCCTGTCGGGCATTAGAGCGTGAAGCCTCGACTGCGCCTGTATTGCGATCTGAGCCAAAGAATCTCAGCTCTGTTTCGGGTTGACCGGTACGAGTGCGCATTTTTTGCCAGACATCTGGATCGAAGCTTGCCAAATCTTCGAATGCGAACTGACGTGAGCGGCCTGGGGGCAGACCAAGTGCAATTTCAGCCGCTTCGATAACGAATGTTCCAGAGCCACACATCGGGTCCAGAACCGGTTCAGACCCGTCAAACCCACACTCACGCAGGAACATCGAAGCCATTGTTTCCCGCATCGGGGCCTTGGCGACTGCAGGCTTATGACCGCGCTTGTGCAAGGGCTCGCCGGATGTGTCGACGGAGATCGTGCATATGTCTTTTTCGATTCTTAGCAACACGCGGACTTTGCCATCGGGTGAGACTGAGGTGCCGAGCCCCTCGGATATGGCTTGTTCGATGCGCTGTCGCGCCGCTCCTGCATGATAGATACGAGATTTGCGGCAGGTTGCTTCGACCTTCACGGGAATGTCTGGACTGAGATAACTCGCCCACGGGAATTTTCGGGCGCGCTTGTCCAATTGCGCCAAATGCACGGCGGGGAAACTGCCCAGTCGTACCAGAACCTTGTTGGCACCACGCAATTCCAGATTAGCGCGCCAGACTTCCGGCCAATCGCCACGGCACACGACACCACCTGGAACGATCCTGGCGCCCGAGAATCCGCGCTCGATGGCCTCGGCACACAAAGGCGTTTCGAGCCCTGGAGTGGCAATCAGAAAAATCTCGAATTTATCATTGTTGTCCATTGTGGTTGCTTACACCGGTTGATCAGCCTGTGCGACACGCAAATTAAATGGGCAAATTGTTCTGAACGACCGTAAGCTCAAAAGAATGTGACATTCCTTTTCGATTTTGGGCGGTAACAGGTTTGCGTTTGCACTCATCCCCGCGTAAAGGAGCCGTGATCGGAAATACGCCTGCGGATTCTGGTCGGATAATGGCGCTTTCGCGACCGGACAGACGGGAAATTTCGTGTTATTTCCTGGCATCATTGTAAGATGGCGCGCAGCAGGCGCAGGACAAAGGCTTGGAAGAACGTAGCAACATGCAAACTTTCAAACTAAAAAAAGGGTTGGATTTGCCGGTTGAAGGCGCGCCCGAACAGAAAATCCAGCCGGGGCCTGAATTCTCGTCGGTTGCCGTTCTGGGCAGTGATTATATCGGATTAAAGCCCAAGATGCTGGTGCAAGAGGGCGACGCGGTCCAGCGAGGAACGCCGTTGTTCTGCCACAAGGATGCGCCCGACGCGATGATGGTCGCGCCGCTGACCGGCAAGGTCGTGGCAATTAATCGCGGGGCGCGACGCGTATTGCAAAGCGTGGTGATAGAGGTCTCGGATGCCAATGACGCCGGCATAGACTTCTCGGGCATCGGCGATGCCGAGACTGCCGAAGGTGTTACGGCCAAGCTATGCGCGGCCGGGCTGTGGACTTCTTTCCGGACACGTCCTTATTCAAAGATGCCCGTACCAGGCTCCAAGCCTACAGCAATCTTCGTGACAGCCATGGACAGCGATCCACTGGCAGGTGATGCGGCATTGGTTATTGCGGATGCGGGCGAGGCATTTGCGGCTGGTCTCGCAGCTGTCTCAAACCTGACCGATGGCAAGACTTATCTGTGCCAGCAAGAGGGGGCATCCATCCCCGGTTCCGATCTGCCAGGTATAGAAGCGGCTGCGTTTTCCGGCCCACACCCCTCGGGCCTTGCTGGAACTCATATTCACTTCCTTGAGCCGCTGGGAGGGGACAAGCAGGTTTGGACCATTGGCTACCAGGACGTGATCGCGATCGGTCGTCTGATGCAGACCGGTCATCTGGATACAAACATCGTGATTGCTCTGTCTGGACCGGGCGCGCGCCAACCGCGCCTGATCCGCACCGTGATAGGCGCGTCGACGGATGACCTGACCCGGGATGAAGTGAACGTCGACGGGATCGCGCGGATCATCTCGGGGTCGATCTTGTCGGGGCAGCATGCCGATGGTCCGACCGCCTATCTGGGCCGTTTTGCGCGCCAGATCAGCATTATTCGCGAAGATCATGATCAGCACACACTGGGCTGGATTCTTCCTATGCCTTCGAAATATGCGGTACAGCCTGTTTTGGGATCGGCTTTTGCCAAGAAGCTCTATTCATTCACGTCTAACCTGAATGGTGGTCGCCGCGCGATGGTGCCGACGGGTGTATTCGAAGAGCTTATGCCCCAGGATTATCTGCCGACGCAATTGCTGCGGGCGCTATTGGTGATGGACACCGACACCGCGCAGGCGCTGGGTGCACTGGAACTGGACGAAGAAGATCTGGGCCTTGTGGGCTTTGCCTGCCCTGCGAAATATGAATATGGGCTGGCGCTGCGCGACTGCCTCACCAAGATTGAAAAGGAGGGCTGATCCACATGGGTTTGCGCAGCTTCTTCGATCGGATCGAGCCGAACTTTACCAAGGGCGGCAAGTACGAAAAATATTTCCCCATCTACGAAATGGTGGAAAGTTTTATCTACACTCCGAAAACCGTCACGACCGTCGCGCCGCATGCGCGCTCTTACGTGGATATGAAGCGGATCATGACCTATGTCGTGATTGCTACGATCCCCGCAATCCTCTGGGGGATGTATAACACTGGCTATCAGGCAAACTCGGCCATCGCCACGCTAGGACCGGATTCGGCAACAGGCTGGCGGATTGCGATCCTGCAGGTGTTCGGCATCTCGCTGAACCCTGACAGCATTTTCGCCAATGTGATGCATGGATTGATGTATTTCCTTCCGATCTACATCACCACACTGGTTGCGGGCGGTATTTTTGAGGTCATCTTCGCCACTGTGCGCGGCCATGAGGTCAACGAGGGTTTTCTAGTAACCTCGATGCTTTACACACTGATTATGCCTGCGACAGCGCCATTGTGGCAGGTCGCGTTAGGCATCATTTTCGGTGTCGTGATCGGTAAGGAAGTATTTGGCGGCACGGGCAAGAACTTCCTCAACCCGGCGCTGGTCGGGCGTGCTTTCCTATATTTCGCCTATCCCGCGCAAATGTCGGGGGATTCAGTCTGGACCCCGGTGGACGGATTTTCCGGTGCGACTGCATTGGGCATCTCCGCTGCTGAAGGCGTTCAGGCACTGGCGGCCGACGGGATCACCTGGGCCAATGCGTTCTTCGGGCAAATTCAGGGTAGCTTTGGAGAGACATCGACGCTGGCTTGCATGATCGGCCTGGCCTTCCTGCTGACGACCAAGATTGCCAATTATCGCCTGATTGTGGGCTGTCTTGCGGGCACCATAGGCTTCACGCTTCTGCTGAATCTGATCGGATCAGACACAAATCCGATGTTCGCGATGCCTTGGTACTGGCATATCGTTCTTGGGGGCTACGCCTTTGGTCTGGCGTTCATGGTAACCGAGCCCGTTTCGGCCAGTCACACCAATATGGGCCGCTACATCTATGGCGCGCTGATTGGTATCATGGTTGTGATGATCCGCGTCATTAACCCCGCTTTCCCAGAAGGTATGATGCTGGCAATCTTGTTCGGAAACGTTTTTGCGCCGCTGATCGACTATTTCGTCGTCCAGGCAAACATCAAACGGAGGGCGCGTCGCCATGTCTGATACGCAATCCAATGAACCCAAGGGAGCGATTGCCAAGTTTCTGGCTGCTTCGCCAGATTCGGTTGGCAAGACTATCTTTGTTGCCGTTGCCGTCTGCCTTGTAGCCTCGATGGTCGTGTCTGCTGCTGCGGTCAGCCTGCGCCCGGTGCAGGAAATCAACCGTTTGAAGGATAAGCAAGTCAACGTTCTGCAAGTTGCCGGCATCTACGAACCAGGCATTGATGTGACCGAGGCATTCGCTGCCTTTGAGCCGCATGTACTGGAATTGTCTACAGGTGAATTCGTTGACGATCAGTTCGACGCGACCACCTTCGATGATATCGCTGCTGCCAGCGATCCAGAACTGAGCGTCGCTTTGGACGATGACCCGGCTGGGATCGGGCGCAAGTCCAAGTACCGCGTGATCTATCTGCTGCGTGATGATGCCGGGGCGCTCGACAAGGTAATCCTGCCGCTTCACGGCTATGGCCTCTGGTCCACGCTCTATGGTTTCATCGCGCTGGAAAACAACGGCAACGATATCTACGGCCTGCAGTTCTATCAGCACGGTGAGACACCGGGCCTTGGCGCCGAGGTGGACAATCCTCGCTGGAAGGCGCTGTGGAATGGCAAAAAGCTGCGCGATGATGCAGGCGATCTGCAAATCACCGTTGCCAAGTCGCAACCCGCAGCAGGCCCTGATTTCTATGTCGATGCGCTGGCAGGCGCGACGCTGACTTCGGTTGGTGTCGACAACCTGGTGAAATTCTGGATGGGTGACGCGGGCTACGCTCCGTTCCTGGCCAAACTGCAGGCAGGAGAGCTTTGATGTCTCAGACCAAGAAAGAGATGCTGGTCGACCCGCTTGTCGACAACAACCCGATCACGCTGCAGGTGCTGGGCATCTGTTCGGCGCTGGCGGTGACCTCGTCACTGCAGGTGTCGATGGTGATGGCGCTGGCGGTGATCTTCGTGACCTCGTTCTCGTCCTTCTTTATCTCGTGCCTGCGAAACCAAATCCCGGGTTCGATCCGGATCATCGTACAGATGGTTATCATTGCCTCACTGGTGATCCTGGTGGACCAGATCCTCAAGGCTTATGCGTTTGAGATTTCAAAAACACTGTCGGTCTTTGTCGGCTTGATCATCACCAACTGTATCGTGATGGGCCGGGCCGAAGCGTTTGCCATGAAGAACCCCCCGGTCGCGTCTTTCATCGACGGTATGGGCAACGGAATGGGCTATGGACTGATCCTGCTGCTGGTAGGTTTCATTCGTGAGCTGTTTGGCGCCGGGTCACTGTTCGGCGTCACTATTCTGGAAACCGTCAACAACGGCGGCTGGTATGTGCCCAACGGCATGCTGCTGCTGCCGCCGTCGGCTTTCTTCATCATCGGTCTGATCATCTGGGCCTTCCGCACATGGAAGCCGAACCAGGTGGAAGAGCGTGAATACAAAATCCAGCAGGTAGAGGCCCACTGATGGAAGGTCTGATTTCACTGGCCGTAAAGGCCATCTTTGTCGAAAACCTTGCGCTCAGCTTCTTTCTGGGGATGTGTACCTTCATCGCTGTTTCGAAGAAGATTTCAACTGCGCTGGGTCTGGGCATCTCGGTCATGGTGGTGCAGGCCATCACCGTGCCGGCGAATAATCTGCTGCTGAACTATCTGCTGAAACCAGGTGCTCTGGCTTGGGCAGGTTTCCCGGATGTGGACCTGACGTTCCTTGGACTGATCTCGTATATCGGCGTGATCGCAGCGATGGTTCAGATCCTAGAGATGGTGCTGGATAAGTATTTCCCCCCACTCTACAACGCGCTGGGGATTTTCCTGCCGCTGATCACAGTGAACTGCGCCATTTTGGGTGGTTCACTGTTCATGGTGGAACGTGACTACAATTTTGCCGAAGCGGCGACTTACGGTCTGTCCTCTGGCTTTGGCTGGGCTCTGGCGATTACCGCGATGGCGGGTGTTCGGGAAAAGCTGAAGTATTCGGACATTCCCGATGGTCTGCAAGGCCTGGGCATCACTTTCATCACCGCTGGACTGATGGCGATGGCCTTCATGTCCTTCTCGGGCGTGAAACTGTAAGGAGGGCGGAATGGAAACCTTTGGCTTAGGTGTAGCCCTTTTCACCGTTATCGTTCTTGGTTTGGTTGCCATCATCATGGCGGCGCGGTCCAAGCTGGTTTCAACCGGTAACGTGAACATCACCATCAATGGTGAGAAAACAATCTCGGTTCCGGCGGGTGGCAAGCTGCTGCAGACGCTTGCGGCAGAGAAGCTATTCGTACCCTCCGCTTGTGGTGGTGGTGGCACCTGCGCGCAATGTCGCGTGCGCGTGCATTCCGGCGGTGGCTCGATCCTGCCGACCGAGGAAAGCCATATCACCAAGCGCGAGGCGTCTTGTGGTGACCGGCTATCCTGTCAGGTTGCAGTCAAGCAGGATATGGACATCGAAGTTCCCGAAGAGGTCTTCGGCGTCAAGAAATGGGAATGCACAGTTCGCTCGAACGAGAATGTGGCGACCTTCATCAAGGCTCTGACATTGGACCTCCCGGAAGGTGAGGACGTGAACTTCCGCGCTGGTGGTTACATCCAAATCGAAGCGCCTGCACACCAGCTCGCCTATACGGATTTCGACGTAGAAGAAGAATACCGCGAGGATTGGGATCGCTTCAATCTATGGCAGTACAAATCCGTCGTCGCCGAACCGATCGAACGCGCCTATTCCATGGCAAACTATCCGGATGAAAAAGGCATGATCATGCTGAACGTCCGCGTGGCTTCGCCCCCTCCTGGGTCCGAAGGTATCCCTCCGGGTCAGATGTCGTCGTATATTTTCAACCTGAAACCGGGCGACAAGGTCACAATCTCAGGTCCCTTTGGCGAGTTTTTTGCTCGCGAGACAGAAAAAGAGATGGTCTTCATCGGTGGTGGTGCTGGTATGGCCCCAATGCGCAGCCATATCTTTGACCAGCTCAAACGCCTTGAAAACCGCAACCGCAAGATCAGCTTCTGGTACGGCGCGCGGTCGAAGAAAGAGATGTTCTTTGTCGAAGACTTCGACACGCTGGCCAAGGAATTCGACAATTTCGAATGGCACGTTGCGTTGTCGGACGCCCAGCCCGAGGATGACTGGAAAGGCTACACTGGCTTTATCCACAACGTTTTGTTCGAGGAATATCTGAAGAACCACCCCGCACCCGAGGATTGCGAATACTACATGTGTGGTCCGCCAATCATGAACCAGTCGGTCATCAACATGCTGCTGGATCTGGGCGTGGACCGCGAAGACATCATGCTCGATGATTTCGGCGGATAAACAGCATCGGTCGGTTCCAACCCTTGGGACCGACCATTTTCATTTTTAGGTCTGATGTTGGGCAGGCTGCCAATATCAACGTCTGCATTTGGCGAATGCTGCTCCATATTTTTCCGCATTAGGCAGCAGGTCTTATGTTAACCGGATGGATCAAAAGGCTTATCGCATCTCAAACACCGTCTGATCAGCCGGTGAATCTGTATTCATTGGCGCCTACAGAAAAATTCTACGCAATCGGAGACATACATGGGAGGTTGGATCTTTTACAACGGCTCCTACCTGCGCTGGATAACGACTGTCCGGTGGTGTTTGTAGGCGACTATGTTGACCGGGGCGGATACAGCGCGCAGGTGTTGCGTCAGCTACACCACCTCGACACGAACCCTGAAACCCGGGCGATCTGCCTGAAAGGCAATCACGAAGATATGCTGCTTGGGTTTTTGTCTGATCCAACACGGATGGAGCGTGTCTGGCTGTATAATGGCGGTGCTCAGACTTTGGCTTCGTTTGGGCTTGCTGATATTGACCAGTCCAACCCGCAAGCCGTTGCCGAACAACTGCAGCAAGCGATGGGACAACCGCTTTTGGACTGGCTGCATGATCGGCCGCT
This sequence comes from Ruegeria sp. H9, assembly GCF_056532915.1. Classification (NCBI taxonomy): domain Bacteria; kingdom Pseudomonadati; phylum Pseudomonadota; class Alphaproteobacteria; order Rhodobacterales; family Roseobacteraceae; genus Ruegeria; species Ruegeria sp. H9. Next base: position 490,650 of record NZ_JBQFNX010000001.1, read on the forward strand.
GACCTGGACGAGCGGGAATGTAACGGTTGTTCATGCCGCGCTTGATCCTTCGCAGCCGGTCGATCGGCAACAGGACAGAACTTGCCTTTGGGGGCATCCTCAGTTCCGCAAGAAACGCCGGAAAGACGAGCAATGGGTGGTGCATGGCCATACCATCGTCGACGAAGCTCGGGTCGAGCATGATGTCATTTCGATTGATACAGGTGCGTTCATCACCGATCAGTTGACGGCTGCGGAAATCTCGCCTGGTTCTGTCCGATTTATCTCGACCGCGCACACCGGAATCGCGCGCGTATCAGCGTAAGTCGCTAGCCGACGATCATTTGCTTCATTCTAAGTGCTTCGTATTCCAGTTCTTTCAAGCGGAAATGAACCACATCGCCAATGGTGATCACCCCGCGCAGATTTCCATCACTCAGCACGGGCATATGCCTGAACCGGCCTTCGGTCATGGTTTTCAGCACGTCGTTCAGATAATCTTCGGGGCTGCAGGTTTTTACCTCAGTCGTCATAAGATCAGCCACGGATTGGGGTAGGGTCTGGCCGGGCGTTTCCGCCATGCGGCGCACGATATCACGTTCGGAAAGGATACCCTGCAGGGCACCATTCTGATCTGTCACAACAACAGCCCCGATGCGTTTTTCGCGCAAGATATCCACGACCGAGTGAATCGTGTCGTTGGGCCGCACCGAAAAAACGGCATCCCCTTTACCTTCCATCAGTTTCGCAACCGTTGTCTGGGTATGCGACAGATTGGTCTCAACTGATTGACTGCGGGTTGTCGCCGCGGCCTTGTCGCCGCGTGTCGGAGGCTGGTAAGAGCTTGGGGCCATGGGCGGTCTCCTCTTTCACCGGTATTGTCCTTACAACCTACCTTACCGCAGGGACCGGCCCTGTATAGGGTGCAATTTCGAAAACCGGCGTAACTTGGCCACTTCAAAAGGAAATTGCTTGTGAGCAACCTGTATCTGACGCCACCAGTTGCCGCGCTGATATTCTTTATCGTGGTGGTCTGCGGCCATAATTTTCGCATGGCTTGGAAACAGCAACCGGAAGGTTGGCAAAAGCGCGCTTGGCTGTTTGGCGTCCCGGCAGCAATCGGGCTTTTTACATTGGCGTTTTTGCCGCTCAAGATTTGAGGCCGGTTTGACTCTGAACAGGCTCACTGGCATATGCCGGGCAAGAACACTCCCGGGAGATTGCACCATGCGCCCACTGATCGCACTGGCCTTACTTTTGACTGTTTCGGCCTGCTTGTTTGGCAAAGAGTCTGACGTGGTACGCCTGTCCGGCGAGACGATGGGCACCACGTTCAACATCACCGCAATCGGCGATGATTTGGACGAAGCGGCGCTGAGACAAGCGGTTCAGGAGACCCTGGCGCAGGTCAATGCCAAGATGTCCAACTGGGACCCGAATTCCGAGGTCTCGACCTTCTCGGCCTCAGGCAGCACGGACCCCATGCAAGTGTCAGACGAATTTGCCTTCGTCATTGAGGCCGCAAATGAGGTTCACGAGAAATCCGGTGGTACGTTTGATGTTACCCTTGGTCCGCTGATCGAATTGTGGGGGTTTGGGCCGCGAAAACCTGAAGACCCAATTCCGGCAGATGACGAGATCGCGACAGCGCTAGGGCAAGTGGGGCAAGCGCGGCTGTTAGACTTGGATCGCGGAGCGGGCACTTTGGCCAAGTCAGAGGCCGGAGTCGGGATCAACCTGTCTGCGATCGCCAAAGGCTATGGCATCGATGCGGTTGCCGCACAGCTGCGCGAGGCCGGGATCGAGAACTATATGGTCGAGATCGGTGGTGATCTGGTGACGATGGGCGCGAATGACAAAGGCGAAAGCTGGCGGATCGGGATCGAAAAACCCGAGACTGGCGCGCAATCAATCCAGTTGATCGTGCCGCTCGACAATCTGGGAATGGCGACCTCGGGTGATTACAAGAACTTCTTCGAACAGGACGGGGTGCGCTATTCGCATATCATTGACCCGACGACGGGCCGCCCGATTACTCATCGCACCACTTCGGTTACTGTTATAGCAGACAACGCCATGATGGCGGATGCGTGGGCAACGGCGATGCTGGCATTGGGTCTGGAAAAGGGTCTGGAACTGGCCGAAGAGCATAAACTTGCCGTGTTCTTCATCTCGCGGGATGTGACAAGCGGAGAAGAAGCCTATATCACCGTACAAAGCAGCGCCTTCAAGGATGCGCTGGGGACCAACTGACCGGTAGGAACCGCTATGAGCACCTTTATTCTGGCCTTTTTCCTGTTGCTGATCGTCATGGTTGGCATGGCGCTGGGTGTGATGTTGATGGGCAAAACCATCAAAGGCAGCTGCGGTGGCCTGAACGCGATCTCGGGTGCCGATAAATGTGTGGTCTGCCAAAAGGATATCGATCCCGACAGCCCTCTGCGCGACCAGTTGCAGTGCAAGCGTGCGAAAAAGATGCTGCAACAGATGGAAGGCTAGGATAACCCTCTTGGCATGAACAAAGCCAAGAACGTCCTCTTCATCATGTTCGACCAATTGCGCTGGGACTATCTCAGCTGCTACGGGCATCCACATCTGCATACGCCAAATATTGACCGTCTCGCCTCGATGGGTGTGCGGTTCACGCGGGCCTACATCCAGTCTCCGATCTGCGGCAGTTCCCGTATGTCGACCTATACCGGCCGCTATGTGCATTCGCACGGCGCGTCATGGAACGGAATCCCGCTGAAAGTTGGTGAGGTCACCATGGGCGATCACTTGCGCAAGGCAGGGATGGATTGCTGGTTGGTTGGCAAGACTCATATGCGCGCAGACGCCGAGGGCATGGCTCGTTTGGGGCTTGAGCCCGACAGCCTGATCGGGGCACGCGTCGCTGAATGCGGGTTTGATGTCTTTGAGCGCGATGATGGGATGCGCCCCGAAGGGCCGGATGGGTTTTATGACCCGGATGGCGCCAAAAGGTATAACGAGTATCTGAAAGACAAAGGCTATGAGAGTGACAACCCCTGGCACGACTTCGCCAATTCGGGGCTGGATGAAGAGGGCAATGTACTTTCAGGTTGGTTCCTGAAGAATTCGTCAGAGGCCGCGAATATCGCCGAGGAAGACAGCGAAACGCCTTATCTCACCTCTCGCGGCATGGAGTTCATGGAAAACCATGAGGGGCCGTGGTGCTGCCACCTCAGCTACATCAAACCGCATTGGCCCTATATTGTGCCAGAACCCTACGCCTCGATGTATGGTCCCGAACACATTCTGCCTGTCATTCGGTCCGAAGCTGAACGGCAGAACGCTCATCCGGTGCTGAAAGCGTTCATGGAAACGAAAATCGGCCAGACCTTCTCGCGTCAGGATGTACGCGAGGCCGTGATCCCAGCCTATATGGGCCTGATCAAGCAGGCTGACGACCAAATGGGGCGGCTGTTTGACTGGATGGATCAGACCGGACGAATGCAGGACACGATGATCGTGCTGACCTCGGATCACGGGGATTTTCTGGGCGATCACTGGATGGGAGAGAAGACCTTCTTCCATGACGCCTCGACCAAAATGCCGCTGATCATCTTTGATCCATCGCCCGAGGCTGATGCCACACGCGGCACCACATGCGATGCATTGGTCGAATCCATCGATCTAGCGCCCACGTTTCTGGAGGTTGCAGGCGGTGAACCCGCAGGGCACCTTCTGGAAGGGCATTCATTGCTGCCCATCCTGCACGGTCAGGCCGAAAGCACTCCGCGCGATGTGGTGATTTGTGAGTACGACTACTCCGCATCCCCCATTGCGCAGACACTGAACGCCTCGGTTCGGGATGCGGTCATGTTCATGGTCGCAAACGAGAAATGGAAGCTGATCCATTGTGAAGGGGGCTATCGCCCGCTTTTGTTTGATCTAGAGAATGATCCGAGCGAGCTGACGGACCTGGGCGAAAGCGATGAACATGCAGACATCATCGCCGAGATGTATGATCACCTGTTCACCTGGACGCGGCGCCAGTCGCAGCGCACGACCCGGTCGGAAGAACAACTGCTAAACATGCGTGGATCAAGCCGAGGAACAGGCGTGGTGATCGGTATTTACGACGAAAACGAGATGCCGCTTGAGCTGACCGTTAAATACCGCAACCGCAAAGCGCGACCCTTTGGGGACTACAAGACAGATTAATTCTTCATTCGCGGCCCTAATGACGGTTCAACCTTGAGCGGGCAGGGGGTAGAAGACAGCAACGCCGCCTCAATCGGAGAGCTTTCATGACCGCCCCAAAGCCCGTTGTCCTTTGTATCCTTGATGGTTGGGGCCTATCCGACGACACCAAGGCCAATGCGCCTTATCTGGCAAATACGCCAACCTTTGATGCTCTCATGGCTGAAGGTCCTCATGCGCAACTGATAACGCACGGGCCGGATGTGGGTCTACCTAGTGGTCAGATGGGTAATTCCGAGGTTGGTCACACCAATATCGGGGCTGGGCGCGTGGTTGCGATGGATCTGGGGCAGATTGACCTAGCCATAGAAGACGGTTCTTTCTTTCACAATGAGGCGCTGCAGAGCTTCATCGCTAAGGTGAAAGCTGCAGGCGGGACAGCGCATCTGATGGGGCTGGTATCGGATGGGGGCGTGCACGGGCACCTGGATCACATCGTAGCTGCCGCCAAAGCGGCTACCGATGCGGGTGTGCCTGTGGCGCTACATGCGATCACCGACGGGCGCGATGTGGCCCCGAAATCGGCCTTTACCTACATCGCCGAACTCGAAGACCGGTTGCCCGATGGCGCAAAGGTCGTCACCGTCTGTGGGCGCTACTTTGCCATGGACCGCGATAATCGCTGGGAACGCGTCTCCGAGGCCTATGACGCAATAGTCAAAGGTCAGGGGCGCACTGTGGCCTCGGCCCATGAGGCCGTCGACCATGCCTACGCCCAATCCGAAACCGACGAGTTTATCGCGCCCACGGTTCTTGCTGGTTATTCCGGTATTAAGGACGGTGACGGGTTCTTTTGCCTGAACTTCCGCGCCGACCGTGCCCGAGAAATCCTGCGGGCAATTGGGGAGCCCGGTTTTGCCGAGTTCGACTCCGGTCCGCGCCCGCAGTTGTCGGCGTTACTGGGCATGGTTGAGTATTCCGATGGCCATAACGATTATATGACGACCGTATTTCCCAAGCGGGATATCGTGAACACGCTGGGCGAATGGGTTGCTAAGCAAGGCCTGCGCCAGTTCCGGCTGGCCGAGACCGAGAAGTACCCTCATGTCACTTTCTTCCTGAACGGTGGCAAAGAGCAGCCTGAGGGTGGCGAGGATCGCTTCATGCCCAAATCGCCCAAAGTGGCGACATATGATTTGCAGCCCGAGATGTCCTCGGCCGAAGTGACAGAAAAGTTCGTCGAGGCGATCCACGGCGGATATGATCTGATCGTCACCAACTACGCCAATCCCGATATGGTTGGCCATACCGGTGATCTGAAAGCTGCGATCAAGGCCTGTGAGGCTGTTGATCAAGGTCTGGGGCAGGTGGTTGCAGCGCTGAAGCAGGTCGGGGGTGCGATGATCGTGACCGCAGATCATGGTAACTGCGAAATGATGGTCGATCCGGAGACGGGCGGTCCACATACGGCCCATACGCTGAACCCCGTGCCTGTTGTTCTGGTCGGCGGCCCCGAAGGTTCAAGCCTGCGCGATGGGCGCTTGGCCGATCTTGCTCCAACTTTGTTGCAGCTTATGGAATTGCCGAAACCCGTTGAAATGACAGGGGAAAGCTTGCTGACATGAGATTGAGCCCGATCGTTGCTGCAGCGCTGATTTGGGCCACCCCTGTCGTCGCCCAAACCAGCCCGTCAAAGGCGGCACTAGAAGCGGCCGAGATGCTGGAGCAAGCCTCGATCGCGTTGACTGAGGCTGAATCTGCCCGCGACCGGGTCAAAGCTCTGACCGAAACCATAAAAGCCTACGAGGCTGGTCTGAGCGCCATGCGCGACGGCCTGCGCCGCGCGGCCTTGCGCGAGGCGCAATTGACTGCAGAATTGCAGGTTCAAGAGCAGGAGGTGGCGCAGCTGTTAGGTGTTCTGCAGACGATCGAAACCACCGCGCCTCCAGTACTTATGCTGCACCCGTCCGGCCCACTTGGGGCCGCGCGCACTGGTATGATGTTGTCCGAAGTCACGCCTGGGTTGAACGCGCAGGCTCAGGCGCTTGCAAACGAATTGCAAGAGGTACAGACACTGCGACAGCTTCAACAAAACGCTGCCAATACGCTGACCGAAGGGTTGGAGGGTGTTCAGGATGCCCGCACGCAGCTTAGTGAGGCGATAGCGGACCGGACCGATCTGCCGCGCCGTTTCGTAGAAGATCCTGTGCGTACAGCGATCCTGATATCCTCGACCGAAACGCTGGATGGGTTTGCCAGTGGGTTATCCGAGATCACCGATGGTGAGATTGAAGATACAAATGCAGATGTCTCGGGCCGGAAAGGTCAAATCGCCTTGCCCGCACAAGGGGTCATGCTGCACCGGGCGGGCGAAACGGACGCAGCGGGGGTAACGCGCCCCGGGCTGGTGCTGGGCACGCGACCCCGCGCATTGGTCACCGCGCCAACGGCTGCCACGATCCGTTACCGCGGGCCCTTGCTGGATCTCGGGAATCTTGTGATCCTTGAACCCCAGCCCGGATTGCTATTCGTGTTCTCAGGTCTGCAAGAGGTATATGGTCTGACAGGGGAAGTGATACCCGAGGGTACTCCGGTAGGTTTGATGCCGGGTGAAACTCCGGAAATCGGCGCTATTATGTCAACAAGCGGTGATGGCACTGGAACTGACTGGTCAGAAACGCTCTATATAGAAGTAAGACAGGATAACAGCCCAGTGGACCCGGAATCATGGTTCCGGACGGACAAGGATGGATAAACGAGTATGAAGAAATTTGTGATGGCCGGACTGGCCGGCACCGTGGCAGGGATAGTCGCAACAACACAGATCGCAGGCCCTTTGCTTGCGCAAGAGGCCGAGAACAAGGCAAGCGTTTACGAACAACTTGATCTGTTCGGTGACATTTTCGAACGTATTCGCGCCCAGTATGTCGAAGAGGTAGAAACCGACGAGCTGATCGAGGCTGCGATTGACGGGATGCTGACCTCGCTAGACCCACATTCCAGCTACCTGTCGCCTGATGATGCCGAGCAGATGCGCGTGCAGACACGTGGCGAGTTTGGCGGGCTCGGTATCGAAGTTACGCAGGAAGAAGGCTTTGTCAAAGTTGTATCGCCCATCGATGACACCCCAGCGGATGCTGCTGGTATCGAAGCGGGCGATTTCATCACTCATGTGGATGGCGAGAGCATTTTGGGGCTGACGCTGGATAAAGCCGTGGACCTGATGCGCGGCCCGGTGGGATCGGAAATCGTGATCACAGTCGTGCGTGAAGGCGAGCAGGAGCCATTCGACGTAACGATCGTTCGCGACACGATCAAGCTGACCGCAGTTCGTGCACGTACCGAAGGTACAAGTGTCGTGTTGCGTGTCACGACCTTCAATGACCAAACCTATCCGAACCTTAAGGAAGGACTGGAAGAACAGATTGAAGAGGCCGGGGGCATCGAAAACGTCAATGGGATCGTTCTGGATCTGCGTAACAATCCGGGCGGGCTATTGACACAGGCCATCAAGGTCTCTGACGCGTTCCTGGATGAGGGCGAAATCGTCTCGACCCGGGGTCGCAATCTCGAAGATGGTGAGCGATTCAACGCAACACCCGGCGATCTGACCGGGGGCAAGCCCATCGTTGTGCTGATCAACGGTGGTTCGGCCTCGGCGTCGGAAATTGTCGCGGGCGCCTTGCAGGATCACAATCGCGCCATCGTGGTTGGCACTAAGAGCTTCGGCAAGGGATCGGTGCAGACGGTCATGCCGCTTCGGGGTGACGGGGCTATGCGTCTGACAACCTCTCGCTACTACACGCCCTCGGGTCGTTCGATTCAGGCGCTTGGCGTCAGCCCGGACATCATCGTTGAACAACCACGCAACAACCCGGTTGACGAGGAAGAGGAAGATACAAACACCCGCACCCGGTCCGAGGCCGATCTGCGTGGCAGCCTGAACAATGACAGCCTCAGCGAGGACGAGATTCGCCAGATCGAAGAAGATCGCGCCAAGGCCGAAGCCACCGCGGAGCTGCGGGAAGAGGATTATCAACTGGCCTATGCCATCGATATTCTCAAGGGCCTGTCCGCATTCGATCCGACTGGACCGTCACAATAAAGGGGAGGGGGGCCGCCACCAGCGGCCCCATACTTACACCTGTACGGGTTACCCTTCGACCTTGTGCAGCTTTTTCTCATCCAGCATCAGCGCTAGGACGATTCCAGCAGCGACTGAGATCGTGGCGAATACAAAAGCCATATTCATTCCGGTATCAAAGGCCGCCGCAATGGCGGCCTGAACCTTTTCAGTTTCACCTGAATTCAACTTTTCAAGCACTGCTTTTGCCGAGTCTGTGTTCAGCGTTCCACCATTGATCGCTTTCTGATCAGCCTCGGACATGTTGATGCCTGACGCAGTCAATCGGGTTTTCAGGCTGGACAGGCTTGTCACATACATGACCGCCGTCGCACAGGCGACCGCGATTGCCCCATAGACCAGATGGGTCATGAAACTCAGGCCGCCAACCAGTCCGGCGCGTTCCGGCTTGACCGCGCATACAGCGGCTGTTCCCGAAGGCCCGACCGTCAGCGTTGCGCCCAAACCAATCAGCGCCATTCCGGGAAGAATCTGAAAATATCCGGTCCCGGAGGGCATGATGACAACGCTTGCCGCCCCGACTGTGGCGCAAATATATCCCCAAAACAGCAGTCGCTTGGGCCCAAAATCGTTATACAGCGTACCCGAGACGATCGATCCGACCGCTAGCAACACCGTCAGCGGTGCCAAACCCAGCGCCGATTGGAACACAGACCATCCCAAGACTTTTTGCATATACTGCGGAAAATAAAGCAGCCCGACAAAAGCTGCCGAGACGTTGAACATATTCAGACCTAAGGTAATCAAAAACTCTCGGTTCTGCATCAACTGAGGCATTAGCAAGGGTTCCTTGACCCTCTTTTCGACTTTCGGAAACAGGAAGAACAAAACGGCGCTGACAAAAAACAGCAGCAAAAGCGGCAGCGAAGTCCAGCCCCAATCGGCACCAACGTCCAAACCGTAAAGCAAGAGCAAAACTGCAAAAGACAGGATACCCATCCCGGCAAAGTCGATGTGTTCACCTTTCTTATGCTCGGCCTCACGCTCCATCAGCAGGATCGCAGTCGTCATCGAAATGCTGGAAAACACCACATTGGCGAGGAAAAACAACCGCCAATCACCCAGATTGACCACCGCGCCGCTAATCATCGGTCCAAAGACATTACCCGTGGTGACACCCGCCAGTATCAGCCCCATGACCAATGCGCGGTGTTCTTCTTTCGACACTTTGGTGGCTCCAAATGCAAGCGTGCAGGGCCACACGCATCCCGCCCCGATCCCCTGCAAGGCGCGTGCGCCGATCAGGTAGTCCAAACCGGGTGAGACAAAGCATAAAACCGACGCAAACAGAAAGATCGAAAGACCGATGATCATCATCTTGCGATGACCATACATGTCACCCAGGCGACCTCCGGCCACCATCGTCATTGCAAAGAACAGAGCGTAAATATTCAGAACCCACTGGGTGCTGGTGATGTCGGCGTCAAAGCTGTTTTCGATTGCCGGGACCAGCATCAGGGCACCGGTAAAATCGATCCCGATCCCGAAACCCGTCACCATCAGCGCGATGACCTTTATGATGCTGTTGCGATCCATAGGCCAATCCAATGATGCACGTATGGACCTGAAAAGATAGGGACAATCCTATCGGTACTGTGGTCAGGTTTCGCTTTGAGATGCCTGAGAGCGGCGGAACGCGCGCTTTAACATGTCCAACTCGGCGCGCAACAAAGCGACTTCGGCCCTCAGATCATCTGCGGCGGGTGAACCGGCGATGATGGTGAAATCCCCCAGCTTATGGCCTGTTGTTCCATCGTGAATCACGACAGTATGGACACCTTCCGACAGGGCGGCGGGCGGCACTGGGATGCGCAAGGCCCAGCCATCTTTTGCTGGTTCCAACTCCACATCAGTCAAAGGCTCACCAAGAAACAGCACCTTGATCTGAGGGGGGCTTTCGCTGGTCAAATGGCCTTCCCACAGGCCGTTTTCGAAGCGGATTGGTGTCAGGGTGGTATGAGACATTGAGTACCCTTTACAGATCGGCCCGGTGGTAACGGCAGAATGTCAGGTCACGAAACACCACACGGTTCATCGCGGGTTGATCAATGATCAGATCCAGCCAGAGTTTTTCAATTCGACGCTCATTCACGTTCAGATGGGCCAGATCAAAATCTACAGTCGCCGCAGGTATTGAAAGATCAAGTTCGCGCAGAACCTGCTCAGTATTAGGGCCATGCTGAATGTTCAGGCGGGCGAAGACAACAGTAGAACGCTCGCACTCAACCAGAGTGTCGACCCGCATCAGATGCTGGCGGGACAGATTTATGGCGGCATCCGTGGGCAGATCAATGGAAAGCGACAGGAAAGATCCCTGAAAATCAAATACCTCAACGGCCAGACTGAAAGGCGCCAAATCCTTGTCTCGCCGATTTCGGATTTGCTGCAGCCCGATCTCGACCTGGCTGCAATCGTGAAACAGGATGACCTGCCCATCCATCCGCGCCTTGCGCGGGGCCGAGGCTATACCTTTGCGGATCAGTGGCGTCCGCCACAGGTCCGGTCGCCACGACCAATCCGTTCCCAGGGGTTTTGGAAACTGCGTCGCCCCAATCAAGGGTTGGATCAGGCGAGCATCAGCTTTTTGAATTGCTTGTTCAAGTTTGCCGCGCAACCGCCGGGCGTCATCACGTTGCCGGCGAAGCTCAGGCAATGCGAGGTGGTCAGACTGCTGCGCGGCACGCTGCCATCGCCCCAGAGCCTTTAGTTGAATATATCGATCCAGTAATCTGCCCATCGCCCCATCTTTCAAGACAGCCCCTCTTTAGTCAAAGTCGGGGCAGGGGACAAACCAGTCTTACTTGATTAGCGGATAAATCTTCCCGATTCATAAATGTGATCTCCTATCCAGCTGGTTTCTGCGTCGCAAAGAGCCGCCATTCTTGCAATAGCTCGGGCCGAGGCTTACCGTCGGCGCTCGGGCAATCGGCATTTGTCCCGGATCATACAGGCTCATCATGAGGCAGGGGAATGGAACCCACCCTATTTTCATTCATATGGAAGCATTCGAAAAAGCAGCAATTGGTCCTGCTGTTGCTGACCGTTCTGTCATTTCCGTTCCTTTACGCTTCGTTGGAGCTTCCTAAGCAGATCATCAACGACGCGATTGGTGCGCCCGCAGACACCGTGACAGTACTCGGTATCACCGTGACACAGGTGCAGTACCTGCTGATTCTGTGCTTTGCCTTTTTGGCAACTGTCATCGCCAGTGGCGTGATGAAAATGCGCATCAATACCATGAAAGGCATTCTCGCCGAGCGGATGTTGCGTCGCCTGCGCTTTACATTGATCAGCCGCTCGATGCGCTTTCCCAAATCCTATTTCGCCACCACCAGCCAAGGTGAACTGGTATCGATGATCACGTCCGAGGCCGAACCCATGGGCGGGTTGATGGGAGATGCCATCGCGCAGCCCGTTTTTCAGTTCGGCCAGATGATGACGATCGTCACGTTTCTTTTCATGCAAAGCGTGTGGTTTGGTCTGGCCAGTATTGCATTGATCCCTTTGCAGGCTTGGCTGATTCCCAAATTGCAGCGTCAGATCAACCTTCTGAACAAGGATCGCATTCAGGAGGTCCGGCGGCTGAGCTCTGAGATTGGCGAAAGTGCTGCTGGTATCAGCGATCTGCGCACCAATGGCGGCTGGCGCTATCGTCTGGCGCAATTCAGCCATCGGCTAGGAACCTTGTTCGAGATCCGCTTTAAGATCTACAACAAGAAGTTCTTCATGAAGTTCCTCAACAATCTGATCACTCAGATGACACCCTTCCTATTCTATTCAGTAGGCGGCTATCTGGCGATCACGGGCGAGGTGACAGTGGGCGCATTGGTCGCCGCGTTGGGTGCATATAAAGACCTCAGCGGCCCTTGGAAGGATCTTCTGACCTACTACAACCAAGTACAGGACATGTCACTGCGCTGGGAAATTGTGACCGAACGGTTTGCCCCATCGAATATGATACCCGAACAGTTGTTTGAGGGCGTCCCCGAGGCAATCCCGCACCTGACCGGCGATATCGAGCTGCGCAACGTGACCGTTCGTGATGATGACGGCAAGACCATCCTTGAGGATGTTGATCTTACCATTCCCCAAGGCGCCCGGGTTGCGATTCAGTCGAAACACGCTTCGGAACGCAGTGCGCTTGCGCAGTTGCTGACGCGCGAAGTGCTCCCGGTTCAAGGCGAGGTTCTGATGGCTGGCCACAACCTCAACAGCCTGCATCAGGCGGTGATTGCGGCGCGGATCGGCTATGCCTATTCACGCCCTTACCTGTTCGACGGAACATTGGGTGATAACCTGCTAATGCCGCTGCGCACGCATCCTCAACACGAAAGTGGTGCATTGCAGGCCCCCTCACGCCGCCAGATCGAAGCCGTGCGCGCCGGGAACCCACCCGATTCACTGTCCGATGAATGGATCGATCCAAGCCTCGCGGGTCTTGATGACATCGAGGATATTCGCGATTGGTGGTTCCAGCTTGTCGAAGCGATGGGCATTGATGAATTTATGTTCAGGCGCACTTTGCGCTCTCAGTTCGACCCGGAAGTACACCCGGTGCTGGCGAAAGAAATAGTCGATCTGCGAGATACCGTTGCCACACGCCTGCAAGAGCGCGGGTTGGACAAGTATGTCTATCGGTTCGATCCTGACCAGTTCAATCCCGCCGTGCCCTTGGGCGGGAACCTGCTGTTCGCTTCACCGACGCATGATATCGCACCGGACATTCTGGCGGGGGACCACCGGTTTCTGTCGTTGCTTACGGGCAATGGCCTTGATGATGACGCGCTCAGCATCGCTCAGGCCGTTCTGGAAACCCTAAACCAGACTTTCGGGCGAGATGGGGCCGATCACCCGTTGTTCTTGCGGCTTGGCATGTCAAAAGACATGTACCACCGTCTGCTCGATATCGAAGAGCGCCGCAAAACCAAGGGCGAGGAAGCCATCGGCGATCAGGAACGTGCGCTGCTGTTGACCGTCCCATTTATGCTGACCGCTGAACAAATCGGCCCAAGTTTCCCTGAGGAGTACAAGGACAAAATCCTTTCCATTCGTCACAGTCAGGCCGAACGGCTGCGGGGCGCTATGGGTGCGATGTTCGTGCCGGTGTCACCGGATGTCTACGTTCCCCGCCTGACAGCAATGGAAAACGCTCTGTATGGTCGGGTATCCATCATGGCTGGTGCTCATGCAGAGGAGATCGAAGATCTGGTCGCGGAGGTTCTGAACGAGGCCGGGCTGCGCCGAAGGGCCGCCGCGATCATCTACGACCTGCCGTCCGGGTTAGGTGGGAACAACCTTCCGACAGTATTTCAGGAGCGTGCTGCCTTTTCTCGTGCCGGGATCAAACGCCCCGATATCCTGATACTCGACAAGGCACTGGCCAGCCACGACTCTGAAAGCCGCCTGCGGACCCGTCTGAAGCTGCGCGAGTTATTACCCGACTCGATTATGATCTTTATGGAGGATCATTTTGCCCATCCGGAAGCCTATGATTTGTTTGTTGAAATAAAGGACGGTCGCATCGATGGTGTCTCACGCGTGTCCACCGATGCCGAAGACACCGGGGCGGACGACCTGAGCCGGAAACTCAAGATCATTTCTTCGACCGAGTTGTTTTCACGAGTCGATGGGCGCAACCAGCGTCTTCTGGCGTTTTCGGCCCAATGGTACGAGGTCGCGGCAGGTCAAACCATTTTCGCACGTGGCCAGGCTCCCGATGCGGCGTATTTGTGTATTTCGGGTTCGGCGAGCCTGAATTGGCTGAATGAACACGGTGAAATGCGTTCGCTCTCGATAGTAGAACCCGGGCGCCTTATCGGCGATCTTGCGATTATCACCAATGAGCCGCGACAATTGGATTTGGTAGCCCTCACGGATTGCTCGTTCCTGCGGATCGGCGCGGAGGAATTGCGTGCTGTGATAGAAAGTGACGCGGGCGTTGCGATGAGGTTGCTTGAAACCGTGGCCGGATATTTGTCCACGGTGTCCGAGCGGTTGCGTGACCCCAACACTCCAATTGGGGATGACCTGCCTTCTGTAAGTGCTGAGCAATCCGATGAGCACTAACGAAAGGCGGGGTACCTATTCAAGTCATCAGCAATTGCTAGGTGCCGCCCGCAGATATCCCGAGATATGGCGCTTGTTGGCTGGTCTTGCGCTGGTCTCAGTGGTTGTGGTCACGCTCAATGCAATCTTGTTCGCAATCGTTGCCAGTCTTGGCTCATCAGGGTCGGCGGTCACATTCTTGAATGGATCGTCGCCAACAGCGCTCCTTATTGTGCTCTCCAGCTTTATTTTTGTCACTATTGGCGTGGCGTTGGGGGCACGATTATTTCAGCACCGGTCACTTGCCTCGGTCCTGGGCGAACAATCCATCGCAATCTGGCAGTTTTGGCGCGTTGTTCGCGCATTGCTTCTGCTGGGTGCAGTCATATTCATACTCCCCCCCTATGACCTTGGTGCACCATTGGTGGCGAATCTCGCGTTAACCAAATGGCTTTTGCTGCTTCCCTTATCCGCTGTTGCGGTGCTGATTCAGACTAGCGCCGAGGAAATCCTGTTCCGAGGCTATATGCAACAGGGCCTCGCCGCGCGGTTTCGGTCTCCGCTGATCTGGATGGGTCTGCCATCAATCTTGTTCGCAGCTGGCCACTACAGCCCCGCGACGGTCGGAGACAATGCGGTCTTGATTGCCATCTGGGCGCTGACATTTGGGCTTTTGACCGCCGATCTGACCGCGCGAGCGGGTACGCTGGGCCCCGCCATTGCGCTGCATTTTTTCAATAACATCGCGGCTCTGCTTGTCATTTCGCTTCCCGACAACCTTGGTGGCCTGGCCTTGTTCCATCTTCCTTATGAGGCATCGGACGCCGAAGCGTTGCGACCTTGGTTGCTAGTCGACTTTGCGCTGATGATCGTGGGGTGGCTCACCGCAAGATTGGTCCTCAGGCGCTGATTGCATTTCCCGGCATTGCGTCTTATTTGACGTCAACGCCGCATTATCAAGGTTCCGACATGAACTGGATCACAAACTACGTCCGCCCCCGGATCAATTCGATCTTCTCGCGCCGCGAAGTGCCCGAAAACCTTTGGCACAAGTGTGATGAGTGTGGAACCATGCTGTTCCACCGCGAATTGGCGGAAAACCAGAATGTCTGCACCCAGTGCGACCATCACATGGCAATCACGCCGCGCGATCGGTTCCAACATCTGTTTGATGGCGGTATTTTTTCCGAGGTTGATGTCCCGGCACCGAAAGACGATCCCCTGCAGTTTCGGGATCAGAAAAAATACCCTGACCGCATGAAGGCGGCCCAGAAAAAGACCGGCGAGAAAGAAGCGATGCTGGTCGCCGTTGGCGAAATCGGCCGTACCCCGATCGTGGCTGCCGCGCAGGATTTTTCGTTCATGGGCGGATCGATGGGCATGTATGTAGGCAATGCCATCATTGCTGCAGCACAGGAGGCTGTTAGGCTACAGCGGCCCCTGATCCTGTTTTCGGCAGCCGGCGGCGCGCGGATGCAGGAAGGCATTCTGAGCCTGATGCAAATGCCGCGTACGACGGTCGCAGTGGAGATGCTCAAAGAAGCAAACCTGCCCTATATTGTTGTCCTGACCCACCCGACAACAGGCGGCGTTACAGCCTCGTACGCGATGCTGGGTGACGTTCATATTTCGGAACCCAATGCCCTGATCTGTTTCGCCGGACCCCGTGTGATCGAACAGACCATTCGTGAGAAACTGCCCGAAGGATTCCAGCGCGCTGAATATCTGCTGGATCACGGGATGCTCGACCGAGTGACCAAACGCACCGAGATGCGGGATGAGCTGATCACCATCACCCGAATGCTGATGAAGCAGCCCCCTGCGGTCAAAGGCGACCTTCCTGCGCCCGAGCCGGAAGAAGCCCCAACCGAGGCACCCACCGAGGACGCGGTCGAAAAATGACCTCCCCATCTTCGGATGCCATCCTAGACCGGATGATGGCGCTGCACCCCAAGATCATCGACCTGACCTTGGACAGGGTATGGCGTTTGCTGGCGGCACTAGACAATCCTCAGGTTAAGCTGCCTCCGGTCATTCATATCGCTGGAACCAATGGCAAGGGCTCGACCCAGGCCATGATCCGGGCGGGGCTTGAAGGGGCAGGGCATGCGGTCCATGCCTATACCTCACCTCATCTGGCCCGGTTTCACGAGCGAATCCGACTGGCAGGTGAGCTGATTTCCGAGCCCGACCTGACCGCCGTGCTGGATGAGTGTTACGCCGCAAATGGCGGTGAGAACATCACCTATTTTGAAATCACCACCTGCGCCGCGCTGCTGGCATTTTCCCGCACCAAAGCTGACTATACGCTGCTCGAAGTCGGGCTGGGCGGGCGGCTGGACGCCACCAACGTGATCGAACGGCCCGAGTTGACGGTCATCACCCCCGTCTCGATCGACCATGAGCAGTTCCTGGGCGACACTTTGGGCAAGATCGCCGCTGAAAAAGCCGGAATCATCAAGCCGGGCGTTCCCTGCATCGTCGGCCCGCAGCAAGATGAGGCGCTGGAAGTCATCGAATATACTGCAGCCCGTCTGGGCGCTCCGCTAATGGTCCACGGGCAGCACTGGCATGTTCATACTGAGAACGGTCGCCTTATTTATCAGGACGAAACCGGTTTGCGCGATCTGCCTATGCCAAACCTACTGGGTGCTCATCAGATCGAAAATGCAGGCGCGGCTCTGGCTGCGTTGCGCCACCTGCAAATGGGTGATGATGCCTACGAGGCCGCTGTGGCCAAGGCCGAATGGCCCGCGCGCATGCAGCGGCTAAAAATCGGTCCTCTGGTTGAGCAGGCCCCTCAAGCTGAGTTGTGGTTGGATGGCGGTCACAACGCGGCTGCAGGCACTGCTTTGGCCGAGGTTTTAGCGTCACTACCAGAACGTCCCACGCATATGATTTGTGGTATGCTGAATACCAAAGATGTCACCGGTTATCTCGCGCCATTGGCCCAAAGGGCAGACAGCTTGACGGCCGTATCGATCCCGGGTGAGCAGAATACACTGAGCTCGGACGAAACCGCCGCCGCTGCTGCTAAGGTGAATCTGACCGCCACAACAGCAGACAGCGTCACAGACGCGCTCGCCGCAATCACCGCTCAAACCCCTGATGCACGCATTCTGATCTGCGGGTCGCTTTATCTTGCGGGAAACATCCTTAGAGAAAACGCCTGATCCTCCGCCTGATGAAAAAGATCCTGCGCCAGGGCAGCACCCCCTATCTGCCCCAATCCTTGTCTTGCATCTCCCGCAGGCGCGAGGCCGTACGCTCAAACTCAAAGGTTCCTTCTCCTTCGACATAGAGCATCTCGGGCTCGGCAGCGGCGGAACAAATCAGCCGAACTTTCGCCTCATAAAGCGCATCGATCAGGGTGACGAAGCGCTTTGCCTCATTGAAGTTATTGCGTGACAAACGCGGGATGTCTTCAAGAACCAATACCTTCAGCGCTTCTGCGATAGCCAGGTAATCTCCTGGACCCAACATTCGTCCGCAGAGGTCATAAAACGAGGCCCGTGCAACGCCGTTGCGAAAGGCGGGCAGGACAACTTCGCGACCCTTCACCTGAAGGGCCAGCTCTTCTGCCGGTCCACCCGACAGATCATTCCACACCTCACGAATCTTTTCCCGCGCTTCGGGCCCGATGGGGGTGAAGTAAACCGGCGAGCCTTCAAGTCGGTTCTGCCGGTAATCCGTGGGTGAAACCAACTCCCACACTTCCAGTTGCTCTTTGATATGCTGAATGAAAGGCAGAAAAAGTTGCCGGTTCAACCCATCCTTATATAGATCATCCGGATGTCTGTTCGAAGTCGTAACGATAACGACACCACCCTTGTAGAGCAGATCAAACAACCGCCCCACGATCATCGCGTCGGTGATATCGACGATCTGCATCTCATCAAAGGCCAGCACCCGCGCCGATTTGATGACTGCATCGGCCACAGGGACCAGAGCGTCCTCAACGCCGTCTTCACGCGCCTTGTGCAGACCGGAATGGATTTCCTGCATGAACGCATGAAAATGCACCCGTCGAACTGGGATTTCACCCAATGTCTCGACAAACATGTCCATCAACATCGACTTGCCGCGCCCAACACCTCCCCAAAGATACAAACCCTTGGGTGGCGGCGGCGCTTTGCGGAAAAATCCACGCTTAACCGGTTCGGCCAAGGCTGCCCGAATGCGCTCAAACCGGGGCAGCACAGCCTCTTGCGCGTCGTCCCGGGTCAGTGTCCCATCAGCAATAAGATCTTCATAGTGTGAAATTAGATCCGTCATGAGTTGAGCCATACCGATCGCTTCGTGTGTTGAAAAGAAACCTTTTTTCCAGACACATCAATTTTGCTGAACTGGCGTCACAAAACTCCTGAATTGACGCGCCGAGTTGTACCGCTAACGTCTGCTGGAACCAATCTTCGGAGCCCTAATGTCGCAATCCACCCGTTTGCTGAACCCGATCCTGATCGTCGGCTGCATCGTAATTACAGTCAGTTTTGCCGTACGCGCCTCTTTTGGTGTGTTCCAGATACCGATTGCGGATGAGTTCGGCTGGCTACGCAGCGATTTTTCGATGGCGATCGCCATACAAAACCTGGCTTGGGGGATCGGCCAGCCGATCTTTGGCGCCATTGCGGAAAAGATTGGGGATCGGCGCGCCATCATTCTGGGCGCTCTGACCTATACGGCGGGAATGGTCCTGACGGCATGGTCCGTTACCCCGTTTGAACATCAGATGTATGCCTGGCTCGTGGGTTTCGGGATCGCTGGGACGGGGTTTGGCGTGGTCCTTGCGGTCGTAGGTCGTGCCTCATCGGATGCGAACCGCTCGATGTCATTGGCGATTGTCACCGCAGCGGGCAGTTTCGGGCAAGTCATTGGCGCACCCACAGCGGAGTGGTTGCTGACTTTCTTACCCTGGCAGCAAGTGTTTCTGATCTTTGCGGTGGCTATCCTTGCATTGATCCTGACATTGCCATTCATGCGCGCGCCTCAGCCCATCAGCAGGACGGAGCTAGAGGAGAGTATGGGGCAGATCCTATCCAAGGCATTCCGCGACCCGTCTTATTCGCTGATTGCGATCGGCTTTTTCAGTTGCGGCTATCAACTGGGCTTTGTCACAGCCCATTTCCCTGCCTTCGTCACCGAGATGTGCGGCCCGATCCAACCCGGAGGCCTCTTACATTCGATGGGGATCACCACAACTTCAGCCTTGGGGGCGATTGCGATTTCGTTGATTGGGTTGGCCAATATCGGCGGAACCCTTTTGGCCGGATGGGCTGGAAATCACTTTCCGAAGAAGTACCTGCTCGCGGCGGTTTACACCGGCCGAACGCTTGCCGCAGGTGCCTTCATCGTGTTCCCAATCACGCCCTTGTCCGTGATCGCATTCTCGCTTGTGATGGGGTCGCTCTGGTTGGCGACCGTACCGCTAACATCTGGCCTTGTCGCACATCTCTATGGCCTGCGGTACATGGGCACGCTCTACGGGATCGTATTCCTGAGCCATCAGATCGGCAGTTTTCTGGGCATCTGGTTAGGCGGGCGCATGTACGACCAATTCGGTGATTACACCATGGTTTGGTGGATCGGCGTCGCTATCGGAGCGTTCAGCGCCATCATTCACCTGCCCATCCGCGAAAATCGCTCACCAACCGGCGTGACAGCCTGAGCTATGCGGCCTCTTCAGCGGTCAGCAGCCCCTCAGAAACCAATCGATCCGCCCAACCCTGCGGATCGATGAAGTGATGCGTTTGCCATCCGCGCGCCCTTGCTGTTTCGATATTCTCGATCCTGTCATCTGCAAACAAAAGCGCCGAGGGAGGGATGCCGCAATCGGCCTCAACCATTTCGTAAATTGGCATATGAGGTTTGACCGTCTTCATCCGACCCGAGACGTATTGACGATCAAACTCATTCAGAAACGGATAAACAGTAGTGGCATAGTCAAAATTCTGAACCCCAAAATTCGTCAGGGCAAAAACCGGGATCTTCTTGGTCCGCAACGCGCGCAGCAGTCGCGCTGAATGTGGGATCTCGGGCGCGGCCAGTTCGATCCAGTTGTCATGCCACATTCGGATTTCATCGTGCCATTCCGGGTACTTGTCCGCCCAATTGTAAATTGTATCCGTGAAATGATGGCCCTGATCTACCAGATCATTCATCCCATGCAGATCGACCTCGTCAAACATGGCGCGACGACGATCCTCGCCGATTACCCGATCATAATAGCGCTCGGGCTGCCACTCGATCAGCACATTTCCGATGTCAAAGATGACGGCTTCAATGGCCATGACTTAATCCCATACCAGTTCAATCACAACGACTGAACCAAGCGCAGGTCAGAGATGCAAGCGCCAACCGCAGCGCCGCACGCGCTGCCCAACCCAACGGAAGGATATGCATCTTTGATGCGTCTCTGACCGGCGGGAGCACTACCTGCGAAGGGCAGCGCGTATCTCGCGCTCAAGCGCATCTAGAAAACGCGACCGGTCGGCTTTGCCAAATGGTTTTCCTCCGCCACCTGTCCCCAGCGGGTTTGCCGCGCGAAGGTCCGCCATCAGATCGCGCATTGCCAATTGCTGACCGATATTGGCCGCGGTGAAAGCCTCGCCACTGGGCCGAAGCACACGTGCTTCGGCTTCAATACACTTGGCGGCCAGCGGTATATCAGAGGTAACGACAATATCGCCGGTGCCGCAGCGTTCGGCAATCCACTTATCCGCCTCATCTGCTCCCGAGGCGACGATCACTACCTGCACCAACGGGTTGGCAGAGGGGCGTAGCCCTCCGTTTGAGACCAGAACCATCGGCACCTTGTGCCGGGTTGCCACCCGTTCAGCCTCGGCCTTGACCGGGCAGGCATCCCCGTCGATGTAAAGCGTCGTCACGCCTCTTTGACCTTTGGCGCTGACTTTGCCTTTGGCGTCGATTTGCGCACCTTGAATTCGTCCGGAATGGGCATCCGGTTAAAGGCATCCAGCCCCGCGATTTTGTAAGCTTCGGCAAGGGTCGGATAGTTGAACGTGTTCTGCACGAAGTAATCCACCGTGCCTTTCAGGTTCAGCACCGCCTGCGCGATATGGATCAGCTCGGTTGCGCCTTCGCCGACAATCTGAACCCCTAAGACCCGGCGGGTCTTGAGCGAGAACAGCATCTTCAGCATGCCATGCTCCAACCCCATGATGTGCCCGCGCGAGGTTTCGCGGAACCGGGCCACACCCACTTCGTAGGGAATACCACGCTCCTGCAGTTCTTCCTCGGACATCCCGCAGGTTGAGATTTCGGGGACCGAGTAGATCCCATACGGATACCAGGGGCTTTCCGGCAGGGTTGGAGTCTCCAGCGCATGACAGGCCGCGACCCGTCCCTGTTGCAACGAAGTTGAGGCCAACGACGGATGCCCGATGACGTCTCCGGTGGCATAGATATGCGGCACCGAGGTCTGATAGGTCTTGCGGTCCACACTGATACGATTGCGATGATCCGTTTCAATGCCAACCGCGTCCAAGTTCAGCGCCGAGGTCGCCCCCATCCGCCCGGCTGCAAACAGAAGCATCTCGGCCCGGACGTGTCGCCCATTGTCCAGCGTGATCTCAACATGGCTACCGGCGTCTTCAATTTTCTCGACGGCTGCCCCCAACCGCAGATCGACGCCATTTTCACGGATCTGATGCGTGAAATCGTGGATCAGTGTCTTGTCGATGAAATCCAGAAACGTCTCGCGCGGTTCGATCAATGTCACCCGGACATCAAGCGCCGAGAACATGGTTGCATATTCAACGCCGATCACACCCGCACCGATCACGCAGAGCGAACGCGGGATTTCCTCCATCTCAAGGAAGTCATCCCCATCGACAACAGTCTTGCCGTTGAAAGGCACGTAATCTGGCCGGTAGGTCTTGGTGCCGGTGGCGATCAGGAATTTGGCTGCTGTCAGACGCGTGGATTCGCCTGCATCCGTAGCCACCTCGATCTCGTGTGGCCCCGTGAACGTCGCCAACCCGTTCAGCGTTTCAACATGGTTGCGGTTGAACTGATGCTCCAGCACATCGACCTCGTGATCGAGTGTCATGTGCAGCCGTGCTTTCAGATCCTCTGCGCTGATCTGATCCTTGACCCGGTAAGAACGCCCGTAAAAACTGCGCTCGCGCCAGCCTGACAGGTTCAGCACCGTCTCTCGCAAGGTTTTCGATGGGATCGTGCCGGTATGTACCGAAACGCCACCAAAACGGTCTTTGCGGTCAATCACCAGCACCCGGCGTTGCAATTTGCCTGCCTGAATCGCCGCTGCCCGGCCTGAAGGGCCCGAGCCGATGATGATCAGGTCATAGTCATATTTGCTCATGCCTCAGTCCCCATACAGCGCTTCGGCGTGGAAGGTGATGTGATCCTCCATAAAGGTGGACACGAAATAGTAGGAATGGTCATAGCCGGGCTGCAGTCGGTAAGTGGCCTGCTGGCGACGCTCGGCAATTGCCTGCGCCAGTGCCTCCGGGCGCAACAGATCCATAAACTGATCGTTTGCACCGGTGTCGATCAGGACCGGTCCGTCAAAGCCTGTGCTTTTCATCATCGCCGACGCGTCATGCTTGGCCCATGCGGTCTCATCATCGCCCAGATACGCGCTGAGTTGCTTGCGGCCCCAATCCGCCCCCATGGGATTCGAGATCGGCGAGAAGGCCGAAACAGAGCGGTAACGCCCGGGCAGGTTCATCGCCAGCGTCAATGCGCCATGCCCACCCATCGAATGTCCTGTGATGGCCTGACGATCAGGATCAATCGCAAAGTTCTCGGCCAGAAGGGCCGGCAACTCTTCGGCAACATAATCCCACATGTTGAAGTGAGGCGTCCAAGGGCCTTGCGTGGCATTGACATAGAATCCTGCGCCTTGGCCAAGGTCATAGTCTTCGTGATCTGCCACGCCTTCGCCGCGTGGTGAAGTGTCGGGGAACACAAGCGCAATGCCCTGTTCGGCCGCCCAGCCCTGTGCACCCGACTTCGTCATGGCATTTTCATGGGTGCAAGTCAGGCCCGACAGATACCACAGAACAGGAACGGGGCCGTCCTTGGCTTCGGCTGGAAGAAACAGGCCAAATGTCATGTCACATTTGCAGGCCGAAGAGGCATGACGATAAACGCCCTGCACACCACCAAAACAGGCATTTTCCGAAAGGGTTTCCATCAAGCTGATCCTTACGTTGTGTCCGGGTCATGGCTACCGCTCTGCAGCGTCGGCGTAAAGTGCAGCCACCTCTGGAAAGCTCATTTTTCGAAAAGGTGAAGATCAGAATCCGCTGACCCATCCTATCGCCAGCGGGACGGTCAGAATGCTGGCGATGGTAGATAACAGGATGGCAGCAGATGCCCGTTGCGGGGCCACACCGTAGTGCGCGGCAAGCATGTAAACATTGCCTGCAACTGGTAATGACGCCGCCGCAATTGCGACCATCGCAGGGAATGAGGCAACCGGGATCAGCCAAATCACCATAAGTGCCACGAAAAACGGATGCAGCACCAGTTTGCAGAAACTCAACCAGCCCGCGATCTGGATGCGCTCGGCCGATTTGTCTGCCAGTGACGCCCCGATGGCAAACAACGCCCCCGGCGTAGCCGCACCGCCCAGAATTGTCAGAAAATCATTAAGCGGGGCTGGTACAGGCACCTCTAACGCAGACCAGATCAATCCGGCGGAGATTGACAAGATCATGGGGTTTCTCAGCAGGCCAATCCCGATCAGGCGCATCGTCCCCAGGCTGAGTCGACCATCGCGGCCACCGTTGATCAGGATCACGATCAATGAGGAAAACACAACCAGATCAACCGTCAGCACCAACATCACTGGACCTATGGCAGCTTCGGAGAATAAAAGCGCAAGCATGGGCAGGCCCAGAAACCCAACATTGCCAATAGCAGCACATTGCGCCTCGACCGCGGCGGTGGGGATGTCCAGCCCTCGGAGATAAGCGATAGCCGTCGCCAGCGCATAGACGCCAGCAGTGCCGATCAGATACCCGATAACCAGCCGACCGTTGAAAATTTCGGCAAAGGGCAGGGTGGCGGCAAACCGGAATAGCATAGCCGACAAAGCAAAGAAAAACACGAACTTGGTTAGATATGCTGTCGCCTCGGGAGGGAAAAACCGGCTGCGTCCGGCCCAGAACCCCAGGCCGATGATTGCGAAAAAGGGGAGAGTGCGCAGAAATATCTCGACCATGGCAACGTGTTAACATGGCTGGTCAGGCTCGCAAGGTTGACGCACGGTCGGCGGTACGATTGAAGCCGTAACGTTGTGCCAAAACCGCTATCGGAGTGAAAAGCGTTGAAACTGAACCGAACGGTTTATAGTGTTGCAGGATATCGCAATCCGGAGACACCATGACCCAAGCCGCCACCATCCTGCGTACAGGCCGTAAATTCGACCAGGTGTTACGTGGGGCCCGAGAGGTTTTCATGGCGGATGGGTTTGAAGGCGCAAGCGTCGATGACATCGCGCGTGCGGCGGGTGTTTCGAAGGCAACGCTATACAGCTATTTCCCCGACAAGCGACTGTTGTTCACCGAGGTTGCCCAGACCGAATGTCGCCTGATGTCTGAACGCATCCTTTCGATGATCGATGAGACCAAGCCAGCCCGCGAGGTGCTGACGATAGCAGCCACTCAGCTTACGGCTTTTCTCGTCTCGGACTTCGCGCAGCAAGTCTTTCGCATATGTGTGGCCGAGCGCGACCGATTCCCCGAGCTTGGTAAAGCGTTTTATGAAGCAGGACCGAAGAACGGCCAACGCCAGATGGCCGAATATCTGACCAAGGCGGTTGGTAAAGGTGAGTTGGCGGTTGAAGACGTCAACATCGCGGCCGAGCAGTTTTCTGAACTGTGCAAAGTCCGACTATGGGGCCGCGCGGCGTTCGGTATCCAGAATCGATTTGACCAGAACGAGATAGACGAGGTTGCATTGCAGGCCGTCGACATGTTTATGGCCCGCTACGGCGTATGAACTGCGTAAGTTCGCCGGCGATCAATCACATTGATGGTAAGAAGTCGTGTTGGTGCGGGTGGAGGGACTTGAACCCCCACGCCTTGCGGCGCCAGAACCTAAATCTGGTGCGTCTACCAATTTCGCCACACCCGCAACCCGATGCCGAAGCACCGCGACGACGCGCTGAATAGCAAAGCTTTTGAATGAGTGCGAGAGGTAAAATCAAGCGAGAGGGCAGTTTATTATCGTCTCGCTGGAAACAATCTTTTGCCCAAGTAAGTTTAACCAGAACTCGCATGTGCCAAATGTTAAAGAACGTGCCTTGGACAGTGAGAATGCGGTTTGGCCAGTCTTTCCAGCACGAACAGTGCTCGGGTGCTGGTTTTGGTCGTAATTTCACCTGTGTGAAGGCCCGTTTTCTGGTCCTTCTTTTTGTTTCCATTTAGAGAACATTTATCGCAATATTTCTCTTTATCTTAAACTCGCATACGTTGAGTCGCTGAAAGATTGCTTTGTGTGGGGCACATTTCAAAAAAGTGTAACTTGAGGTGAGTGGTTTCGTATCGAATTTCAATCAGAGGTTCCTTCGATCACAGAAATAGAAATTATTTTTATATATTTCAAAAACGTAAGAAGCAGCATGTAAATCCTTGACGCCACGGAATCTCGGACTTTTTAACAAGCAATCAAAGCCATAAAATCTTGGGCAACTCGTCAACGTCGTGGCTTACACTCTCATAGGTTGAGGTATTTCTATGAGACGCCATCATAATTGTGCCACATTTCAAACGCCAAAATATCCTATTCGCGTCAAAATAACACCGCGGTAATCGTAATTGATTGGGCGCAGGAGTTAATGAGTCTTTTTGCCTTCTGGCACCGTGCGAGTTTCTGCTCAACTCCAGAACAAGGGTCTCTGTCGTGACCAACCAGATCAAATCCGTTGCTTCCGAGCAAGACGCTGTCAGCCTTGCGCGTGAAAGCTTTATTGGCGAACTGAAAACCCTGAACCGTCAGCACCCTGGCACAGGATTCGGCGTCGCTCTCCGTACGCATTCGGGCAATCGCTACTTGCTGGCTAATGCCCGCATGCCGCTGCCTGCCAACAAAACAGATGATTTTCCGACCGGACGCCGTGTGGCTTGTTTGGAAAATGGTGAAGGCTTCAGTTCAATCGAAGTTCTGGCTGATTCTTTCGCATATGAATCGATTTCACCGCGAACCGAGGCCGCAATCCTCGGCAACGCGCTGGACCTGATCGCACGAATCGACACGCTTGCAAGCCTGCCTGACGGGGCAGGGAACCACATCGCTGCAACTGGTACCGGAGGCTGACCATGGCGCGTAACGACCACCTTCTGTCTGTCGGAAACGAGTCCCTGTCTGAGATGACAGAGGCAATGACCTCGTTGACGACACAGATCGACCAACTGACAGAGGTGGCGGATGCACGGTCTTCCGCACGGCTGGCTGCGCTCAAGACCAAAATGGAGAATTTTACCGCCAGTGTCACGATGGTGGGGCAGGTGAAGGCCGGCAAATCCTCGATCGTGAACATTTTGGCCGGGCGGCCAAATCTTTTGCCTTCGGATGTGAACCCGTGGACCTCGGTGGTTACAACGCTGAACATCAACACCCGCACAGAAGGCGACACCCGTTCCAAATTCACATTCTTCGAGCAGGAAGAATGGGATAATCTGATGGTTGGCGGCGGTCGTCTGGGCGAGTTGGCCAATCGAGCCGGTGCCGATGATGAGATGGACGATATTCGCCGTCAAATCGGCGAGATGAAGGCCAAATCAGAAGAGCGGCTTGGGAAGCACTTTGACCTGATTCTTGGTCAGAGCCACCAGTATGATTACTTCGATGATGAACTGATACAGCGGTATGTGTGCCTCGGGGATGAGGATGACCCGGATATCGACCCCAAGACGGGTCGTTTCGCCGATGTGACCAAATCGGCCGAGCTGTTCATGGATATCCCGCAATATCCGATCTCGCTCAAGCTCTGTGATACCCCAGGTGTGAATGATACCTTTATGGTGCGCGAACAAATCACCCTACGCAGCCTGCGTGGATCAGAGGTGTGTGTTGTTGTTTTGGCTGCCAGCCAGGCGCTGACCACGATGGACATGGCGCTGATGCGGATCATCGCGCAGTTCGAGAACCGCCAGATCATCCTGTTCGTGAATCGCATCGATGAACTGTCTGACCCGGTCAATCAGGTGCCTGAGATACGTGATCGTATTCAGGACACACTGAAACAGAACAACATAGACGCCAACACCAGTGTTGTTTTTGGCAGCGCTCTGTGGGCCGAGGCTGCGCTAACCGGAAACCCGGACATTCTAACTGAGGAATCGCGCGAGGCGTTGAACACCTTCTATCTGGCGGCTGGATTTGGCGATCAGGCTGCATCGCTGGATAAGATCTGGGCGCTATCAGGATTGCCTGATCTGCTGCTCGCCATGAATGAGCGTATCGCTGAGGGTGCAGGAACGCGCCTTTTGGATCGCGTTCGCCATCGGGCGCGCAACATTGCCAGCCAGATCCGGGCTACTGCAGTGGCCAAGACGCTGTCAAACTCTGACGGTATCGTTCGGGACCTGGATGGTGCGTCGCCCGAAGAAGCGATCGCAAAGGTTTCGGCTGAATACGAAAAGAAAGCCTCGGAACTGACAACCAAGCTTCGCGACAAGGTATTAGAGCGACTTGCGTCCGCAGAAGCAAATTTTGTCAAACGTGCGACGGATTCTCTGATCTCACATCTGGAACAGAATGGTGAGCAGGGTACATGGCAATATGATCCGGCAGGTCTGCGCACCTTGCAGAAGGCGGCATATTTCAGCTTTGCCCGATCCATGCGTAAGGATGCCGGTGCTCTGTATTCGGCTGCTGCAGCGGACGTGGAGGCACTGTATCAGAAGCTGCTGGGCAACCACTTGGGTGAATTCAACATTGAAGCTCCGATCGTGCCGCGTGTACCCCCGCCATTGGGGATTGGCCGCACAATCGCACTGGACCTGCAGAGCACATGGTGGCGACGTTGGTGGCAACGCCGCAAAGGGTTCGAAGCCTATGCCGCAGATTATACGCGACTGATCGCGTCCGAGGCGAACTCGATCACCAAAGACATCGAGGAAAACCAGATCGCCGCCGTACTAGAGAACGTGCGGGCCACGTTGACCGACTTTATTGCCGAACAGAAGGACACGCTGCTCAGTATCTCGCAATCGCCTGAAAGGGCTGCGGCCCAGATGGCCGAGCAGAAGCCGCAGAAATCACGTGACGATATTCTGGGCGATATCCTGAAAGACCTTAGTAACGAAGCAGCATAAGAAGAGTTATGGTAAAAGAATCACAAACCCGCTTCGTCTCTCCCAAGGCTTGGAACCGCATCGAGCAGTGGTCCCGCCGCAAACCTGTGTTTGCGCTCATGGGGGAATTCAGTGCAGGCAAATCGACGTTGATGAATTTCCTGCTGCGCAAACAGGCACTGCCGACGCAGGTCACAGCCACGCAACTGCCGCCGATCTGGTTCAGTTGGGGCAATCGACCCGCCTATATCAAACGCCATGATGGTAGTACGCAGAATATCGAATTGGATCAGCTTGAACAGGTTGGTGTCAACGACGCGCAGTTCATTCGCATCTTCCTTGAAGCCGACATTCTTGAGGCGGTCGACCTGATCGACACACCCGGCATTTCGGACCCGAAGATTTCGACGGACGTCTGGCAACGCGCAGTTGGCCAGGCCAATGGTGTGTTGTGGTGCACGCACTCGACCCAAGCTTGGCGCGAGACTGAACGTGCCACTTGGGTTTCGCTGCCAGAACGTCTGCAGCACAAGTCGCTGCTATTGGTGACGCGCGCAGATGCCTTGAATCAGAAAGACCGTCAAAAGGTCTTACGCCGTGTAAATCGGGAAGCGGGTCATTTGTTCAATCGCACGATCCTGTTCTCGGCCCGTGATGCCATCATGGCCCGTGACAAAACCGGCGACGCCGAGCTTTGGTCACGCAGCGGCGGCGGCAAGATGGTCGACAGTTTCCTTGAGATCACTGAGCAGATCATGGACAGCCGTGCGGATATGCTGTCGCGCTATCAAATTGACAAATCCCTGTCAGACGCACCCAAAGTTCAGCCATCGCGGCCCGAGAAAACCTCTGGCGATGCACCGCTGAAACTTGTCACGCCGATGGAAGATGACTCTGCCGAGAATGATGTGGTTACAAGTTTCCCAGTACGCCCTGCCCGCGTGGAGCGTCGCACCGAGGAGTCCGGACAGGCGCGGATTGATGCAGAAGAAGCCGAGCGGATGCGCGCGGAAATGGCGACCGAAGCGGAGCCTGCTGATGAAGACTTACGTGCCTTGTTCTCTGACAAGACGGAAGATCCGCTGGATTTGAACCTCTTGGCAAACCCCATCACCGACGTGGATGAGTTTGATTTCATGGATGACGATGATGAGGAAGAGCAGGAAGATGCCGAACTGATCGTCTTGGGCGAAGAAGAGGACGAAGCGGAAGCAGTCGAAGCTGCGGACACCGAACAAGAGCCGTCGGAAGACGCCGAAGAATCATCAGATATCGAAGTATCGGTTTCGTCGATTACGGCCCTGTTGGCGGAACAGTCGGAAAACTCGGCAGACGAATATGAACCGGAGCCCGAATCGAATGCGCTGGCTCCAAACCGCGTCGTATCAATGGTGGGTGAAGCTGCTGCCGAAGAGATTGAAGATGCAGCCGATGACAAGGCAGATGATTTGGGCGATCGCCTCATAGAAACGCCACTCAGTGCTGCAGCAATGTGGGGTGAAATCGTGGCGCGTGAGAACCTGCCTGACGATGCAAATGGCCTGAAAAGCGCCTTTGCAGCATTCTTGTCCGAGTTTGACCAGATTGCGTTGGAACATGACGCTAAGCGGAATCAAGACATACCGCGCGCCGTTTCTGAGGCTCGCAAAAACGGCGGGGCGGAGTGGCATGCGATTTAGATTAAACCCGAAGGTGGGCATCTGAATGTCGATTGAATCTGCTCTGGCTTCGGCCATCGAAACCATACCCGACTGCATCGCAGCCGGGTATGTCGACATGGAGACCGGCATGTTATTGGGCGTCGACGCGTCGGACCAAGACAGCGCTGATGCGCTCGAAAATCTCGCACTTGCAGTAGCTAATCTGTTTCAGGGACGCGGTATGAAGGGATTCGAAGAACTTCTGCGTGCGGCAAAAATCGACGATACTGAACACCCCGGATTTGGGGAAATCGCGGTGTTCTCAAACGACCGGCTGCACATCTTTCTCAGGACAACAGAATATCCTGATCACGTGGTATGCTATATCTGCCGCGACAGCGCGAATGTCGGGCTGGCGCTTACGAAATCACATCTCAGCCTCGGGCCGGTGGCGGCCGCGGTGTAGACGGGACCAGAGGGGGTCACGCATGATGGATAGTGAAATACTGGATATGCTCGAAGGGATCGGGCGGACTTCGGTCGCGCGCTTATCGCCTGCAATCTACCTATCGGGTAGCAGCGCACTGTTACGCCGGAATGAGGTGCTGGGGGCCATCCGGGGCACGATCTTGCCTCGGCGTTTGGAATTTACGGCGGCTGACGGGGCAACTTTGGCTATCGAAGTCAACAGCTCTCGGGTCACCGACGTATTCCGCTGTGCTTCGGGCCCTGTCCCGGATTTTGAAACCGAAGCACGCGAAAAACTGATCGAACGACTGGCGCAAGTGGTGTCGGAAATTGCAACGGCACCCGGCCCGCTTGAGTTGGTTTCTCTGCGCCCGGATACGGCGCTTGAGGCTGATGACGTAGGGGTTACCTTTTCGGAGGTCGAAGCGGCCTGCGCGCGGATTGAACTAATCGAAGAGCCGCGCATGGCCATCGTTTCCGACCAGACCTTAGAACCGGAAGCCCAGCCAGAAACTGCGTCACAAGGCGCCACCAGTATTGCCGGTAAATTCTTTGAGGGCGCGGATCGGTTCGCATTAGGTCGAATACTGATTGGGTCGACTGAAGACGAGATGCAATTTGACGGGTTGTGTGCGCAGGGCCAAGACGCACATCCGGACACGGATATATTGGCCCGATTCACCCGGGATCTGGCGGGATGGCAGGCCGATGGTTCCGATGCTTTAACTGATCCACAGCTGATCGTCATTCGCCCGACAGGTGGACAAGGCGCGGGTCTCGCCATCTTGTGCGACGGTCAGGAAACCGCCGCCGCCGTTCATGACGCCCGCAAGCTGGGCGCTGTCGTCAACCTATGGAAAACATTGAATAGCGCCGTTGAATAACCGCGTTCCTGCCAAATAGTGTCCACTTTGCAAAGTTAAAAAAAATACGAGTTACCAGGGTAAATCTTATGAGTGAGTTAAACCGCCGCGAGCTTATTCGCATCGCAGAAGACATGAACGGGACGAGCAATGACGAAACGCGTCACTTCATCTCGCGCATCGTTGACGACTTGTCGAACCTCAAGCCTTCGATAGCATTCGTAGGTCAAATCAAGGCCGGAAAATCGCGCTTGATCAACGGTTTCACCGGGCATGCAGAATATCTACCCTCGGACGTGAACCCATGGACGACAGTGATCACCGACATGCATTTCGGTCATCCGTCCGGTCGGACGTCGGGCGCCGAGTTTCATTTCTTCGACAATCGCCAATGGCAGGCCCTGATCGCCGAAGGTGAAGAGTTGCGCAACATGTTCCCTGATGAAGAGGACAGCTACAAGCGCGAGATGATCGAAGAGCAGGTCGAGGCAATGAAAACCCGCGCCAAGCTACGCTTGGGGGAAAGCTACAAACACCTTCTTGGCGAGCATCACGATCTGGATGAATTGACCTCGGATGACCTGGCGCGCTATGTCTGTGCCGGGGATGACCCGACAGATGAAGACCAGTATGACCCCGGTTCAGATCGGGGCCTTTACAGCGACATCACCCGTAAGGCCGAGGTCTATTTTGACATTGGCCATTTTCCGTATCCGGTGACAGTCACAGACACACCCGGTGTCAATGACCCGCTGCTGATCCGTGAAGAGATCTCGCGCCAGTATCTCAAGGAATCCGACTTTTTCGTCGTCGTGCTGTCTGCGCATCAGGCGTTGTCGCGGGCCGATCTGAAGCTATTCCGCCTGATGCAAGCGCTAGAGCTTGGTCAGATCGTGGTCTTCATCAACCGCGTGGACGAGTTGGGCGGTGGCGCCGAAGATGCCGGCAAGGTGCGCACTGACGTATTGGATGGGCTCGAACAGGCGCTTGGCAACTCGGAGATTGACGTTCTGATGGGCAGCGCCCAATGGGCCCATTATGCGCTGACCGGGGATGAAACCGGAATCGACCATGATCAGATATTGGCGTGGCTGAGGGCGCATCCCGAACAGATGAAGCAATATCTTGACGGCGTCGAAGAGATCAAACAAGGTCCCGGCCCCATCAGCCGCGAAGGTGTATTGCGATTTGCCGCGATGATCGCGTCGGGCCTGCCCGATCTGCGCCGTCATGTGACCAAAGCCCTGACCGAAGGACCGCGCCAAGAACAGCTTAATATTGCGTGGCAGCACCTCAACAGTTTTGCCCAAGGTGAGCTTGAGCGCAGCACGGCGCGGCTTCGTGCGATTGAGGAAAAGGATGGTCCTGACACAGCGGATGTCGAAGAAAACAACAAAACGCTTTCTGAGTTGCGTGCGCTAGTTGAAGATAAATCCAAGGCCATCACCAATGATATGGACGATGTATTGGCCAATTTGCGGGGTGTTATGGATGACACCGTCGCCGAGGCTGTCTCGATCGTTGTGCGCGGACCTGATGGGCAATCGCCTTTGCTGGCCAAAGACGGAGATACCGAGCTGAACTTTACGCCTCTGCGTGAGCGGATGCGCGAGCTTGTCCAGGGCGCGACCCAGGTGGTGCGGCAGCGTATGCTTAGTGAGCTTTACGCAATCGATATGCAGACCAATGCTGCTTTGCGCGCCTTGCCCGGATGGCAGGAGCCCGTGGACAATCGCATGAATACCAGCGCGGTGCGTTGGTTCCGTCCGAATACAAGCGCGCTGACGCGTGGCATTACGGTTGAGTTGCGTGTGACATGGCTGTCGCGACTGATATCGCGTCGCAGTGTGTTGAACCGCGCCGAACGGATGATCGTTCAAGAGTTTGAGATGATCCGAGACGATCTTGTAGATACCGCCAGAAGCGACCTGATCGAACGGATGAAAACCGTTCTTGACCATTATATGGCGCTGCTGGCGGGGCATCTGGAACATCGCGCAGGCCCCGATGGGTCGAACGCGCGCGCCGAAGCGCAACGTGCGGTTGACCAAGCGCGGCGCATCAGCGATGAACTAGGGGCGGTGCACGGAACTGCACCCGTGGACACTCGACAGGCAGAGGCCGCAGAATGATTGAATTCCCCGGAACCGAGAAGGAAGTGCGCCAGCTAGAGCGTTTCCTGACCGCCACCGAAAATGCACCCTCATCGGCAGAGCTGGATGATATGCGCGCCCGCGCGCTGGCCCATGCCGAGCGGCTTTCGAACGCGGTTTCCATTGGTTTTGCCGGGGAGTTTGGAGCCGGAAAGTCCAGCCTTGCCAACATGCTGGCGGGGGCAGACATTCTGCCCACCGGGCCGCAGCATCTGAAATTGCCCCTGGTGATCGTGGCCTATGCCGATACTCCTGAGACAACCGTTGGTTGGTGGGACAAGGAACCCAAAGTCTATTCCGGTATAGCGCTGGAAAAGGCAGCGGCGGACGAACCCGATTTCATCTCGGTCGGGTTGAACACCCCTGCCTTGCAGGAGATTTCGCTGTTTGATCTGCCCGGTGCCGGTGCACTGGATGATACCTACAAACAGACTCTAAATTTGCTCGACTATGTGGATTGTGCGATTTGGTGCACCAATGGCACCAACGCCTGGCGTGAAACCGAACGCCATTTGTGGTCGCAGGTCCCTCAAAAGCTGCGCGATAACAGCTTGTTGGCTGTAACACATGCCGATTTGCCTCCGGTGCGGGATGCTCTGGATCGGGTAGTCGCACGCCTGAACAAGGAGAAGGGCGATTTGTTTCGCGCGGTTGTGACCATCGGCACCCCGGTAGCGGTACGGGCCATGGAACAAGAGCCTGAACCCGACTTTGCTTTGTGGGAAACCTGTGGCGGACAGAACTTGGCAGAACAGGTTTTGCACATAGCCTCTGATCACCGTCGCCATGATCTTGAGGCCGCCCAAAAAGATCTGGCTGAAGAGTTTATGCCTTATCTGGAGAACCTTACTGGTGCGGCTTCGACAGATGGCGCTGAGGCCGAAGGCAATACAGTGCAGGCAAGCCTAGAGGCCGCCCTGCCCCCCCTGGACAATCCGATCCTTGAAGACTGGCTTGCGGCCATCGCCAGCATTTACAACGATCTGCGTGAAAGCTCGGATATTGAACCGGCGGCCTTCCTGCAAAGCTGTCAGGAAATCGTCGAGGATTTTGCCGAAAGGTTAGAATCTGGTACCGAAATCGATCCCAAAGCAGGCTGGATTCCGGCCGAGTTTGAAAAGGCCACTGACCTGTTGCTGTTGCTGCAGTTTGAAACCGGGGACGCACCGCTGAAGGATGCAATAAGCATTCTCGCACAACTCAGCGACAATCTGGCTTGGGCGGGCAGCTCTGTTGCGTCGGCGCCCCCAAAAACCGGCACATAAGTTTTTCCCGCTTGAATTGAGCCGCATCGCAGCGATTCGAAGCGTTCGGAATCAGCGCGATATTGTTTCGAATTCGTGGACCAAGCGTCTATTTCGGCGGTATAGAATCCATTTCTTCCATCAGGCAAACACAACATATTGTGGGATGAGAGTCTGGTCTCACTATATAGGCGATTTCGATTTTTGTGATCCATAGTGAAGCCATCAGGCGGCCCCAATAAAGTCAAATTTGAAACGTCTAACCGTCTTAAGTGTCCTGCGGTTGTGTTTGGTTGTGAGTTCGCGGGCTGAAGCCCTGGTTATCTATGCCGCAATAAACGAGTAGAATGGGCGGGAAGAAATGAGCCACAACCAGGCGGTCGGCGCAACGCACGACGAACCTCAGATCGAAGGATTGCAGCCAGGCGCAAAGCTGCTGCGCGGACAGTATGAAATCCTCCGGTTCCTAAGCAACGGCGGGTTTGGGATCACCTATCTCGCGCGCGATAGTCTGGATCGCGATGTGGTCATCAAAGAATGCTATCCGGGGGCGCTCTGCCAGCGGAATGGTGATCTGGTCGAACCTGCCAACCCCGACCACAAAGAAGACCTGCGCGCCATTATCGACCTGTTCATTCAGGAAGCACGCAACCATGCGCGGCTGGTTCATCCCAACATCGTCGACGTGCATCAGGTGTTTGAGGACAACGACACCGCTTATATCGCGATGGACCTGATCCGCGGATGCGATCTTCTGGATTATGTCGAAAAACCCGAAAACAAGAGCGGACCGGACTTTATCGTTCAGGTCACCGAAAAAATGCTGTCTGCGGTGTCGTTCATTCACCAAAGCGGCATGCTACATCGCGATATTTCACCCGACAATATCCTGATCGATGAGAATGGCGAACCCATCCTGATCGACTTTGGCGCAGCACGCGAGCAGGCGGCACACAAGTCAGCGGCGCTATTGACGCTGCGCGTGATTAAGGACGGGTATTCGCCGCACGAATTTTATGTGCGTGGCGCGGATCAGGGCCCCAGCAGTGACCTCTATGTACTGGCTGCAACGCTGTATCATGCGATCTGCGGCGAGCGACCGATTGATGGCCAGACACGTTTGAATGCGTTCAACAACGGCCAAGACGATCCTTATGAACCGCTGACAGGGCGATTCAAAGGTTATCCTGACGGGTTCCTTGAGGCGATCGACAAAGCAATGGAAGTGCACGCCACTGACCGTGTGCAAACCGCATTGGACTGGCTGCGTATGTTCCGTGGTCCCGGTGTGATGTTCGACAGTTTCGCGTATCGCCCGGTTTCGGTCATTGTTGGCATGGATCGCAAAGACGAAGAGGCCGAAAAAGAACGGATCAAAGCCGAAAGCGAGAATGCAGAGGCCGTCGTGACCGCCCTGCTGGCCGGGAATTCTGATCTGGCCCTCGGGAACGAGGAAAAAACGGAAGACACTCTTGCTAAATTTGCACCTCAGGACGAGGCCGTTGCTGCAGTCGACACCGTTGTAAAAAGCGGCTCGGGCGGCAGTGGCAAGATGATCGCGGGTATCGCGATTGTATTGGCGGCACTGGCCGGAGGTGGATACTTCGTAATGACGGGCGATCAGCAATCGCCCGAGGCAACTCCGGTGACTGCAGAGGCTCCGACTACTCCGGTGCCCGCAGAAGCAGCTCCGGAACCCGTCGAGCAGACCGCCGAAGCCACAACAGAGCCGCAACAGGCCGAAGTCGCTTTGGCATCAGAACCAGAAGCGGCGCAGGAACAACCTGTCGAGCAGGCTAATGAGGTGCCGGAAGCCGCCATTGTGTCAGAGCAGCAACCCGAAGAAATCGCCTTGGTGGAACCTGAAGTAGTGGAACCTGAAGTGGCGGAACCTGCGGTTGAAGATATCACACCCATCGCACCTGCGACGCCGGTAAATCTAGCCGAAAACCAGGTCGCATTTGGGCACTGGGATATTGAGATTCCATTCACGATGTCCAAGCGTCGCAGCTCGACCGGGAGTGTCATTGCCATCAACGCATTGAACGCCGGGCAAGATAGGTCGGTGA
This sequence comes from Ruegeria sp. H9, assembly GCF_056532915.1. Lineage (NCBI taxonomy): Bacteria > Pseudomonadati > Pseudomonadota > Alphaproteobacteria > Rhodobacterales > Roseobacteraceae > Ruegeria > Ruegeria sp. H9. The sequence goes on from NZ_JBQFNX010000001.1 coordinate 527,707, forward strand.
TCGGGGATTGGGTCGAACGGGGCGCTACGATTTTTACTCTGAATGGTGAACCTATTCGTCCGGACACAACGCTTGCATCGTATGTTCTAGATAACTTCTCGGTCGATCCAGACGGGTATATCCGTGTAGCAGCGCGCTATCGCAGTCTGGGCGAAACACGCGCGCAGAATGGATTGCTGGCCCTGCCCGCCTTCCGCAGTTTTGGCCTTCTGAACGGTTATTCGTTTGATGTGGCTCATGCGGGCGAGGCAGGTTGGCAAACCGTCGTCGCATCTGTTCCGGAAGAAGTTGCTGGCAGTTTGCAGCGGGGGGATGTGCTGCTGCGCGAAACACAGACTGGTGTCTCGATCAATGAGCCCGAGAGTCTGGACGGCATCCTTGCTCAACTTGTTTCCGACAACCAACCCGAGGCGCGCCTGAGCATACTGCGCAACGGAGCTGAAAGTACTGCGGTCATGCAACTAACGCAGGAGTGATCGCCCAGTTGATGTGACTATCGCCAGGTCAGTGTGCTGGGGGTGCCGCCCATCGCGTCACCCCGTCGGGGACCAACCCGTCGCGACGTAAATGTTTCTCTGTTTCCTCTTCATCAGTGCCCTGCGCCTACGGCGAAGCGGTTTGTAGCAGTCCCGCGGGTAAAACCTCGCATCAGAAATCAAAGAAGGTGACGACACCATGTTCAAATACAAAAGCCCTCTGAGCCGGCTTCTAGAAGGTGCCGGAAAACCGAAAGAAGAAGATGCGGTGGAAACCGAAACCGAAACCGTTGCGGAAGCGGTCGAAACAGAAAGCCCTGCTCCGATTGCGGATTTCAACGCCCTGCGCGCGGCCCTTGCGGGTGGAAACGTTAGCTCGGACAGCTACGAGGAAGCAGACGAACTGATCCCCGAAGAACCGATGCCCGAGTTTTCGGAAGACCAGATCGAAGATCAGGCGACCGAAGAAGAAGTGGCCGAGGTTCAAGAGGTCGAAGAAGATGAACAGATTGTCACGCTTCATCTGACTGCGGAAGACGAGGTTCAGGACGATGAACCCGAAGTCACCGTAGAAGAACCAGACGCCATCGAACCTGAAGTCGTATCCGAAGTTGCGGGCGAGGTGGAAATCGTCGAAGAACCCACACCGGAACCGGAGTCTGTTGATGTAACCCCGGAACCCGCCATGGTCGCACCTGCACCTGCACCTGCACCTGCACCGGCTGAAGATCGGCGTTCTCGTGTGAAGACGACGTTTTTGGGTTTCGAGCGTGCAGACACGCATGTTCAGGAGCTGATGGAAACAGCTGAGCCTGTTGAAAAGACAGAAGCGGCCGAACAGACATTCCCGGTTGGCTGGCTGGTTGTGACCGCCGGACCGGGCCGGGGTGCCGCGATTACCTTGACCGAGGGATTGATGCAGATCGGTCGGAATGACGATCAGGCTATTCAGCTGGATTTCGGCGACACCGGGATCTCTCGCAGCAATCACGCCGTCATCGCATATGACCCAGAGGACCGGAAATGCTATCTGGGCCATGGCGGCAAGGCCAACTTGGTGCGCCTGAATGGCAAGCCTGTGCTCAGCACCATAGCCTTGTCCAGCGGCGATCTGATCCGGATCAGCGAAACCTCGATCCGCTTCACCGCTTTCTGTGATGACGGCTTTGACTGGCGGGATGCCGATTAATGCTGGCGACCCCTGCATATGATATTGCCCTGATCCTGGACCAGGGTCAGCGCGACTCGCAGGAAGACGCGATTGCTGCGCGGGTCTCTGACGCGGCAGACGCGGGTTATGTTGTGATTGCCGACGGTATGGGTGGTCATGAAGCGGGTGAAGTCGCTTCGCAGTTGGTCATTTCAGCCTGGCGCGATGCGATGGATGCCCAGTTGGATGGGCCCGACCTTGCTGAGAGCGCACTGCTCGACGCTCTGCCGTTGGCGGCAATGCAGGCCAACGCCGCTATGGCGAGCCATAGTGAGGAAAACGAGGTCAATCTGGGCTCCACCCTTCTGGGCATGTTGATGCTGGATCAACGAGTATTCTGGATCTCGATCGGTGACAGTCCACTTTACCTGTTCCGCAATGATGCCCTGTCACAGGTCAACGAAGATCACTCGATGGCCCCGGTGATCGACGAACAGCTCGCACAAGGATTACTGAGCGCGGAAGAGGCGCAGGGCCATCCGGATCGTAACCAACTGACTTCGGTGATCATGGGGGCTGCGATTCCAAAAGTGGATTGTCCGGAACAACCATTAGCGCTGATTGCGGCAGATGTACTGATCCTTGGCAGTGATGGTCTGCAATATCTCGGCAATTCCGAGATCGAAACGCTGGTGCGCACGCATATTCATTCCCCGGCTCGCGATATTGCTGATGCGCTGCTTCAAGCACTGCATGCAAAGGCAGACCCGGATCAGGACAACATTTCAATCGCCGTGGTCAAACCGGCACAGACTTAGACAGGCAGTGAAACAGGACAAAATGCGAAACCATCTTATCATATCCACCCTCGCTCTTGCTGCTGCAACAGGTGCAGCATCGGCGCAAGAGGCGTGTTCGACTTATGAAATCCAGCCCGGTGACAGCTTGCGGGAACTGGCAATTGCCGTCTACGCGACGGAAGATTACCGGATCATCTATGATGCGAACCGGGATACGATCGGGTCGAACCCCAATATCATTCGCGTCGGTGATGTCCTGACTTTCCCTTGTCTTGAAGATATCGGGCGCGCGGCGCAACTGCCGGATACCGAAGCTGGCCGCATGGCTGCCGAAATGGCCTCGGAACTGGTCAAAGCTGCCGAGGAACGGGCTGAAAAAGCCATTGCCGAGGCCGAAGCCCGCGTGGCCGCTGCAGAGGCCGAAGCTAAAAAGACCAGCGAAGAAGCCGTAATCGCGGCCAAGGCTGCGGCCAAGAAAGAGATCGAAGCAGCCCGTGCGGAAGGTGCCGCATTGATCCGCAACGCGGATGGTGGCGAAAGCCCTGAAATTCGTGACCGTCAGATTTTGTTGATCACGGGTGGTAACTACGCCCCGTTTACGGATGAAGCGCTGCCAAATCGTGGGCTTTATACCAACCTGGTTGAAACCGCGATGCTGAGGGCCGCGCCCGAGCAGTCCTACAAGATTCAGTTCGTTAATGACTGGTCGTCGCATCTGGACCTATTGATGCCGACACTCGCCTTTGACGCCACATTCCCTTGGTCGCGGCCGAACTGTGAACAAGCCGCTACGTTGTCGGAAAATGATCGTTCACGGTGCGAAACCTATAATTTCTCAAACCCATTCTACGAGGTCGTTGATACGTTCTTCGCAAAAAGCGGTTCGGGTTACGAAGAGACTCTGACTTATGCAGATTTCGCGGGCACAACGATTTGTAGGCCGGAAGGTTGGTCATTGTCGCATATGGATGCAGTTGGTCTTTACGAGCCTGCAATCACTTTGATGCGCCCCGTTTCACCCGATGATTGTTTTCGCGCAGTCATGGATGGCACAGCCGATATTGTCGCGATCGAAGCGCATCTGGCGGTCGAAGCAATCGGGCGTCTGGGCTACGAACATCAGATCATCGAAAACCCCAACCTAGCGGCAATCAAGTCGCTTAACGTCATGACCCACAAAGATAATCCGGATGGGGAAGCGATCCTTGAGACGCTCAACCAGGGTCTGGCGATCATGCAGCAATCAGGCGAGTGGCGCGACATCGTATCTACCGCACTGCGCTATCAAATGGAAAATGGCTAAGGCCTTGATTGGCCCAACGAAACAAAGTCTGGAGGAAGTGGACATGTTTAACAAGAAATTGAAGAAAGCAGTACTGTCGGCATCAGCCTTCACCGCCCTGAGCGCAGGTGCAGCCGCCGCTCAAGAGGCCTGCTCCAACTATACGGTTCAGGATGGCGACACATTGGCGACCATCGCCATTGCCGCCTACGGCACCTCAAACTATCAGCCGATCTTTAACGCTAACCGCAATGCAATCACCAATCCCGGTTCGCTAACCCCCGGTCTGGTACTGGCGCTGCCCTGTGAGGATGGCAGCCTGCCCAACGGTCAGAGCGCGCAAGAACTGATCGCGGCAGAAGAACAACGTGCTGCAAGCGTCAAGCGCTCGAATGTCTACGCGCCTCCGATCAAGATGGTCGCTGGCAACGGTTGGGAACCGTTCACTACTGAAGATCTGAGCGGCGGTGGCATCATGACCCGTCTGGCGACGACAAGCCTTCAGCGTGCTGGTAACAGCCGTGATTTCTCGGTCAGCTTTGTAGATGACTGGAGTTCGCATCTGGACACACTGTTGCCACTGGGTGCGTTTGATATTTCGATCGCGTGGACTGTACCGGATTGTACCAACCGCTCCTATGAGTGGTCTGCAGAGACCGAAGCCCGGTGTACCCAATTTGTCGCTTCTGTTCCGGTATATGACATTGTCGGAGGTTTCTTCACTTTGCCTGAAAGCGAATACGCAAAGGCGACAGATTTCTCCGACCTTGAGGGCTCGACCGTTTGCCGCATGGCAGGCTGGAGCATGGTGGTGCTGGAAGAACAAGGGCTGAACCGCGAGAACACAACCGTGGTCCAACCCAATTCGGCTCGCGAATGTCTCGATGCCGTATTGACCGGTACGGCAGACGTGGCTGCATTCGAAGTTGATCTGTTTGCCTCGACAATGAAAGACATGGGTTTGACCTCGGCGGATATTGTTGAGAACCCGTATGTCTCGACACTGTCTTCGATGAGCTTCCTTGCACACCGCACCAATCCATTCGCGCGCGAGTACATCGCGATGATGAACAAGGGTTTGATCGAGATGCGCGAATCCGGCGAATGGTACGCGATTATTTCCGACACGCTGCGCGAACAAAATGAAAAGCTGAACGCAGCATCAAACTAATCCCTCGGTCGTTATGACCTTTCTTAGGGGCCGGTCTTCGGACTGGCCCTTTTTTTGTCGGTGGGTCAGAATCTTCAATGATAACGGCAAAGCCAACTGACTAGGCCTCAGACGTGGCGCAGTCAGCATTTGGTCTTATTTGCACATACATAATGACTATTTTTATCCTTAATCGCTCATAAAAGGCGGCCGTCTACGGGAATCCCCGAATATTCAGCGTGAACGATAAGCGTAGGATGAACTCAACTGCACCGGTGAGGCGTAAGCCCCGCCACTCACTCAGAAAGAGGCTGGCTATGGGGGCTGGCCTTTTTCTTTTTCAGGGCATGAAAAAACCGGCCCTCTTCGGACCGGTTTCTTTTTAGGCGTTTATGCAACCCTTGGCTTATCCGATGATCGCATTCAGGGTCGCACTTGGACGCATCACCGCAGCCGCTTTGGCCGGATCAGTGTGGTAGTATCCACCCAGATCGGCGGGTGCGCCCTGCGCTGCCGCCAACTCGGACAAAATCTGTTCTTCTTTGTCCGCCAACTCTTTCGCGAGCGGTGCAAACTCGGCGGCAAGCCCAGCATCATCGGATTGCCCCGCCAAAGCTTCGGCCCAGTAACGAGCGAACCAGTAGTGGCTATCGCGGTTATCCGGCTGGCCGACTTTGCGGCTGGGTGACTTGTTGTTATCCAAAATTCCCTGCGTGGCAGCCTCGGCAGCGGCACCCAGGACGCCCGCTTTGGCGTTGCCCTTGCTGTCAGCAAGGAAGTTCAGGGATTCTCCGAGCGCACAGAATTCACCCATGGAGTCCCAGCGCAAGTGGTTTTCTTCAACCAGTTGCTGAACATGTTTCGGCGCCGAACCACCTGCACCGGTTTCGAACAGACCGCCGCCATTCATCAGTTTGACGATTGATAGCATCTTGGCCGACGTCCCCAGTTCGAGGATCGGGAACAAGTCGGTCAGATAATCCCGCAATACGTTACCGGTGATGGCGATGCTGTCCTTGCCCGCCGTGATAGTTTCCAGCGACTGGCGGGTTGCTTCACGCGGGGCCATAGTCAAGAACTTGTCGGCCACGCCTGCAGCTTCAAGCGCTGGTTTGACATACTTGATCAGCTCGGCGTCATGTGCGCGGTTGACATCCAGCCAAAAGATCGCCTCGGACCCGGTCAGGCGCTGACGGTCCATCGCCAGCTGGATCCAGTTCTCGATCGGGGCCTTCTTGACGGTGCAGGCGCGCCAGATGTCGCCCTTTTCGACGTCATGGGAATGCAGCGTTTCGCCATTGGCCAGAACGATACGGATTGCACCATCTGCGAGCGCTTCAAACGTCGTCGGGTGCGAGCCGTACTCCTCGGCCTTCTGCGCCATCAATCCAACGTTGGCGACGGCTCCTGCGGTGGCTGGGTTCAGTGCACCATTGGCTTTGAAGAATTTGATGGCCTCATCATACACCGGTGCATAGCAACGGTCAGGGATCACACAGTTGGTATCGCCCTTGGCGCCGGTTTCGTCCCAACCCTTGCCACCAGCACGGATCACTGCGGGCATCGAGGCGTCAATGATAACATCAGACGGGACATGCAGGTTGGTGATGCCACGGTCCGAGTCCACCATATACATCGACGGACGATCCCCTTTGATCGCATTGATTGCGGCGACGATGTCTGCGTTGCCCTGAACCCGCTCAAGCAGGTCCCCCAAACCCGAGTTCGGGTTTACACCCAGTGCGTCCAGCTCTGCACCGAATTTTTCGAACACGGGGGCAAGCCACGCCTTGACTGCATAGCCGAAGATAATCGGGTCACTGACCTTCATCATCGTCGCCTTCATGTGCAGCGAGAACATGGTGCCGTCTTTCTTGGTGTCCTCAATGGCTTCGGTCAGGAACGACGACAGCGCCTTGACCGACATGAATGTTGCGTCGGCCACAGTTCCTTCGGCCAGTGGCCAAGCGTCTTTCAGAACCGTAACGCTGCCATCTTTGCCCACAAACTCAATCTTGGCATCGCCGGCTTGCGCCGCAGTGATCGTTGCCGATTTCTCATTGGCGTAAAAATCATTGATCGGCATCGAAGACACTTTGGTCTTGCTGTCCGCGCTCCACTCTCCCATCGAATGAGGGTTCTTCTGGGCATAGTTCTTCACAGCGCGCGCTGCGCGGCGATCGCTATTGCCTTCGCGCAGGACCGGGTTCACGGCCGAACCCTTGATGGCGTCATAACGCGCACGGATCGCCTTTTCGTCGTCCGTCGAAGGCTCTTCGGGGTAGTTCGGAATGTCATAACCCTGTGATTGCAGCTCTTCGATGGCAGCCACCAGCTGGGGCACCGACGCCGAGATGTTGGGCAGTTTAATGACATTTGCGTCCGGTGTTTTCACCAGCTCACCTAAAGCAGCCAGATCATCAGTAATACGCTGTTCGTCTGTCAGCTTTTCGGGGAATGTCGCGATAATACGCCCGGCCAGCGAAATGTCTTTGGTTCCGACGCTGACACCGGCTGCTGACGCAAACTTGCGGATAATGGGCAGGAACGAGGCGCTCGCCAGCTCGGGCGCTTCGTCTACAATGGTATACAATACGTCGAAGTTCGATTTTTCTGCCATATTCCCTTACCTTTTTTAAGCCTTTCAGGGGCGTGCGATCCAAGAGCATGTGCCGCCGTGACATAGGCACCAATCCCAAAGGGGACATGACGGCCCCACGGGTGACTCTGATTTGACAGGGCCTCCCTTAAATGAGGATTGGCTTGGGATCAATCGTATTGAGCGGCGCAAATTGACACGGGTCGAATTAGTTTGGGCTATTGAGTGATATCACACACCCGGAAACACCAACTCAAATCGCGCACCGGTCTTGGAAGGCACCAGCAAAATCCGCCCGCCATGTGCCCCCAACAGGTTTGTAACGATGGTCAGGCCCATCCCGGTCCCTCCCTTCTCGCGGGCGGTTGTAAAGAATGGGTTGAAGATGCGGTCCCGATTACCGTCGGATATGCCGGAACCATCGTCTTGGACAACCAATCGACCGAGTTCTGCGTGCAGGACCACCTGCCTTGCCCCGTGACGGCATGCATTGTCCAGAAGATGTTGCAGGGCAATTTTCAGGCCAGAGGCTGCAAGGTTCAATGCCTGATCGCCGCCTTCTATGCTGATGTCCAGTTCGGGAAACGAAGCGCGCAACTGATCGGCAAGATCGTTCAGGCTTGCCTCCCCATGATGTTCCGGCACTCGTGCCTGTGCAACCGTGTTAAGAGCGCTGAGCTGCGTTTGCATCTGATCGCTTGCGCCCAATATCTGTTGCAGCAATGCGTGATCCTGGTCCGAGAGCGTTTCGGCCTCGGCCAACAACTCTCCTGCCGCACGGATCGCGGTGACAGGGGTTTTCAACTCATGCGTGACATGATCTGCAAAGACGCGGATCGAAGCTTCGCGCCGTTGCAGTGTATCCGCCATGCTCAGAACCGAACCGGCGAGGCGCGACAGTTCTTGTGTGCCGTAGTGATCGGGCGGCTCGGCGCGTTGCCCTTGTTCAATGGCCCCTGAATAGGTCGCCAGCGACGTTATGGGGCGGAGCAGAAGCCGAACCATAAGGTATCCGACCACTCCGGTCGCACATCCGATCACGATCGCCAGCAAGCCCGCAGCGTTTCGAAACCCGATCTCAGGTCCAAGATACCGCAGCGCGATCAGACCCAGCAGAGACAGGGCGAGCGTACCCGCGAGACCTCCGCCAAGAACAAAACCCAGCGAAGGGCGCCATTTGCGTCTCAGCCCGGCCATGCACCCATCCGCAACCCGATCCCATGCACGGTTTCGATGGCACCGGCCCAGCCCTGATCCCCCAACTTGCGTCGTAAGTTCCGCAAATGACTATCCAGTGTCCTATCCGAGACCGGACTGCCTGCGCCATAAATCGCATCAACCAATTGTGGTCGCGAGACGATGGCGGCGGGCGTTTGCATCAGGCGACGCTAAATCGACAGCTCGGTTGCGGTTAAGGCAAGCGCATTGCCGTCGACCCGAACCAAATGCGCCGACACATCCATTTCAACCGGGCCATGCCGCAGTAGAAGCTCTGCAGCACCCGGTTTGCTGCGTTTCAGGATGGCTTTGATCCGTGCAACCAACTCACGGGGGCTGAAAGGTTTGGTCACGTAATCATCCGCTCCCAACTCGAGGCCCAAAATGCGATCAATCTCGTCATCACGCGCGGTCAGGAACAAGATTGGTACGTCCGAGCGTGCCCGCAAGCGACGACAAACCTCAAGCCCATCGATCTCAGGCAGGCCGACATCCAGCACGACAAGATCAGGCGCTTCCCGCATCGCGTGGGTTAGAGCCATTTGGCCATCGCGGGCGGTAACCGTTTGGTAGCCCGCGCGCTCAAGCGTGATCGAGACCAGCTCTCGCAGGCGTGGATCATCATCCACGACGAGGATTTTCATCTACCTTCTCCGGCATGGGTTCGACGGCCAGATTACGGATCACCCGATCTGCGCGAAAGCCCCAATTCCTCCAATTGTCGACGACCGGAGGGGTTACGCAATTGCGTACCCGTTTGTCCTTCAGCAACTCTGCCGCCGCCATCTCATTGAGCTGACATGCGTAGTAGGCATCAAACCGTATCGGATTTTCCAGATTCCAACGGGCGATTAAGGCTGAAAAATTCACGAAGCAGCATGCATAGAGCACGCCAATCCCCAGGATCGCAGATCGCAGCAATAACCAACGGTTCGATTTACCCTGCAAAATTTGCCAACCGGTCAGACACAAGCCCACAGCAACCAGCGCCATCCATATTGCCGCATGAACACGCAAATAGGTCAGCCCGTAGAAATCAACGTAAAGCGACAGGCGCATCAGCGATGAGATCACCAGCAGTACATTCTGCGCCAGCCACAGCATCATCCATCTTGTCAGCCCCTGCCGCTCGTTCAGATAGGGTCGCGCGGCCAAGGCAAATGCGCCCGCCAGCAAAGCTGTGACCAAGAGTGGGTATGCCCCGCGATGAGCATATTCAGCATAGGTAATCCCCTCGGGCAACTTGGCGCTGCCCCAGAGATAAACCATGTCCATCCCCGTTTGCACCGCCAGCAGCAAGTTGAACACCATTAGCGCATTAGCAACGGATTGGGCATTCAGGCCAAAGGCAGGCAATGGGCGCTTGCGTCCGGGGCCAAATCGGGGGGTAAGCAAGTCAGGCCGCAAGGTGACCGCAAGAAAGGGCCAGATCGTGATTGCCGCCCCGATCCAGAATAGCAGTCGGTCGAACCGCATATCAAATCGCCAAATCCGATCGATCCAATCAGACAAGACCGGATTGGCCGCAACCATCAGCGAAGCAAGGATCAGTGCGCCTCCGATCGGGAAACTCCAGTTGCGCAGTGCACGAAGGGTAACCCCGTCAACGCGGGAAACCGAATGACCTTTCTGAACCGCCTCTATCCCGTGTCTGAGCGCCAATATTGGAAACAGAGACAGAAACCGGCGAACCGAAGCGACCTCATGATTGCCCAGCACGGCCCAACACAGCGCAATGGTCGATCCACCCAGCAAGAAAGCTACGGACAGGGCTTGAACATATTCCACCACCGGAAGAATGCTAAGCAGCAAAAGAAGGGCTGGCCCGACAAGTCCACCACGGCGGCGCAGCAAGGCAAACACTACAGCGGAAACCGCCAACGTAAAGAGTGCGATTGAAAGGCCAGGAGAATGGTCGAAAAACAGAAAATCGGCGAGCGCAACCAGAAACACCAAACCCAAAAAAGCGTGGCGATTGCCTGGTTCCGCTAAGCCATCGGCACGGTTTGGGCCTCGATCAGGGGTGTCCAGCCACCAACTATCTTGTAAAACTGATGCCGGTACGCCGCGCACGATGAACTGTCCCATTTAACTGCTCCTTGTTTGTGTTGGTTCTGTCTGGCCTAGGCAGCTGCAGATCACCGCGTAAGGGTCGTGCATTTTTTGTGCAGAGGTGCTTTTCGCAGCGCAGCCTCTTCCCCTTGTGCGTGCCGGTGGCTAAGACAATCTTCCAACCGCAAGTCAGGAGGCCCCTTTGGACCGTATCGCCCGCACCATCGCCACCGAGATTAACGCCCGCGCGGAACAGGTTGGGGCCGCGGTCAGGTTGTTGGATGAAGGTGCGACCGTCCCCTTTGTCGCCCGTTATCGGAAGGAAGTGACCGGCGGGCTGGATGATACCCAATTGCGCACCCTTTCCGAGCGATTGAATTATCTGCGTGAGCTTGAGGCCCGGCGCGAGGCGATTCTGTCCTCGATCAAGGATCAGGGGAAACTGACGGACGATCTGGTGAAATCGATCGCCCAAGCCGAAACCAAGGCGCAGTTGGAAGACATTTATCTGCCGTACAAGCCCAAACGCCGGACCAAGGCGATGATTGCCCGCGAGAATGGTCTGGAGCCGCTGGCCGATGCGATTCTGTCGGACCGGTTGGCTGAACCAGAAGGGCTGGCTGAAGGGTATCTGATTGAGGCTGTCCCCACGACCAAAGACGCGCTGAATGGTGCACGGGACATCATCACAGAGCGGCTTACCGAAAACGCTGCTTTGCTGGGAGAGCTCCGAAACTTCATGCAACGTGAGGCGTTGCTGAGCGCAAAGGTCGTCGAGGGCAAGGAACAGGAAGGTGCCAAGTTCAGCGATTACTTTGATCATTCCGAGCTTTGGTCGAAAACCCCGTCACATCGAGCGCTGGCAATGTTGCGCGCCTCAAAGGAAGGTATCGTAACGCTCGACATTGCTCCCGTACCCGAAGCGGGCGCCGCGCGGGCCGAGGCCATGGTTGCGGCTCATCTGAACACGCGCGGTGATACTCCTGGTGACAAGTGGCTACGCAAGGTCGCGGGCTGGACATGGCGGGTCAAGCTATCGCTGTCGATGATGGTCGAGCTGATGGCCGACCTGCGCAGCCGCGCACAAGACGAGGCAATTCAAGTGTTTTCGCGCAACCTAAAGGATCTGCTATTCGCTGCTCCGGCGGGGGCACGTCCGACGCTTGGGTTGGATCCCGGCATTCGCACCGGGGTCAAAGCCGCCGTGGTGGATGCAACCGGTAAGGTGGTTGCAACGGATACGCTATATCCGTTTCAGCCCAAGAATGATCTGCGTGGTGCACAAGCGGCAATCCTGAACCTTATCGCTACACATAAAATCGAGCTTATTGCCATCGGCAACGGCACAGCCAGCCGCGAGACTGAGCGTTTGGTGGCCGATACGCTGTCGCTTCTGCCCAAGACCGTCAAAGCGCCCACCAAGGTCGTCGTTTCCGAGGCTGGAGCCTCGGTCTACTCGGCATCCGAGCTTGCCGCGCGCGAATTTCCCGACCTCGACGTCTCGCTACGTGGAGCGGTCTCGATTGCCCGCCGGCTACAAGATCCCTTGGCTGAACTGGTCAAGATTGAACCCAAGAGCATCGGTGTCGGTCAGTATCAGCACGATGTGGATCAGCACCGCTTGTCACAGTCACTGGAGTCGGTGATCGAAGATGTGGTGAACGCTGTGGGCGTGGATCTGAATACAGCTTCAGCCCCCTTGCTTTCGCACGTCTCGGGTCTGGGACTGGGATTGGCCGAGGCGATCGTCACGCACCGAGATATTCATGGTGCCTTTGCGTCTCGCAAGGATTTGCTGAAGGTGGCCCGTCTTGGTCCACGCGCCTTCGAGCAGTGTGCAGGTTTCCTGCGAATTCGCGACGGTTCAGAGCCTCTGGACGCCTCCTCGGTTCACCCCGAGGCTTACGATGTCGCCCGTCGGGTAGTGGCAGCATGTGGGCGCGACATTCGCCAAATCATGGGGCATGAAGGCGCGCTGAAAGACCTGCGCGCCGAGCAGTTTGTGAGTGACACCTTCGGCTTGCCAACGGTTCGCGACATTTTCACCGAATTGGAGAAGCCCGGCCGAGACCCGCGACCCAGTTTCAAAACGGCGTCGTTTACGGACGGGGTTGAGGAAATCACGGACCTGAAGCCCGGCATGGTGCTGGAGGGTACCGTCACCAACGTCGCCGCCTTCGGCGCGTTTGTCGACATTGGCGTGCATCAGGACGGGTTGGTTCATGTCAGCCAACTGGCCGATCGGTTCGTGAAGGACCCGCATGAGGTGGTCAAAACCGGGCAAGTTGTCAAAGTGACGGTGGTCGAAGTCGACGTTCCACGTAAGCGCATTGGGCTGTCCATGCGCAAGGACGGTGGTGCTTCGGCACGCGAGGGCAATGCACTTCGTGGCAAGGGCAAACCGGCACGAACACCCAAGCCAGAGGAACAGCGGCGCAGCCATGGGGGTCAGAGCACCCAGAACGGGGCCTTTGGTGACGCTCTTAGAGACGCCTTCAATAAACGTTAGGCGGCAACCCTGTCATAGGGCTAAATACGAGGCGTGTTTCTGCAAGACCTACATTCACCTAAGCCCCGGCAGACAGAAAGAAAAGCAGGGCGCTAACATTCGGGTGTTGCAACTCGGACCATGATCTGGATGATGCTGGCCCATGATGGCCGATAAATTCGGTCAACCGTATGAAAATGCGGCCACAACAAAAACTGGGGAGACGACTTATGTCATTCAAAACTCTGATGCTTGCCGCCAGTGCAACGGCGATGATCGCGGCGGGCGCTTCGGCGGAGACGCTGCGATGGGCCCGTGCAGGTGATGCGCTGACGCTGGACCCGCATGCGCAAAACGAAGGCCCGACCTCGGCCATGGCGCACCAGATCATGGAAACGCTGGTGATGCGTGATCACTCAGGCGCACTGGTTCCATCGCTGGCGACCGAATGGGCACCATCGGAAGAAAATCCGAATGTCTGGGTGTTCAAACTGCGCGAGGGCGTTACCTTCCACGACGGTGCCGAGTTCGACAGCGAGGATGTCGTGTTTTCGCTGAACCGCGCGATGACGCCGGATTCGGATTACAAGGAACTGTTGGCCTCTGTGAAAGAGGTGCGTGCGCCCGACAAGTTCACGATCGAGATCGAAACTGACGGCCCAAACCCGATCATGCCCAACAACCTGACCAACATGTTCATGATGGACAAAGGTTGGGCCGAGGCAAACAACGCCGTCAAGGTTCAGGACTATGAGGGCGGCGAAGACACGTTTGCGGCCAAGAACGCCAATGGCACCGGTCCCTATAAGCTGGTCAGCCGCGAGCCCGACGTGAAAACCGTCCTGGCCGCCTATGACGGCTATTGGGGCAAGGATGAGTTCCCGCTGCAGGTAACCGAGATCATCTATACCCCGATCCAGAACGCCGCGACCCGTGTTGCCGCGCTGCTTTCGGGTGAGGTTGATTTCATTCAGGACGTGCCCGTACAGGACCTCGAGCGTGTAGCCGGAACCGATGGTCTGGACGTACGCACCGCGCCGCAGAACCGGGTAATTTTCTTTGGCATGAACATGGGCGACGCTGATCTGACCTCGGACAATGTGGATGGTAAGAACCCGCTGGCTGATGTCCGCGTTCGACAGGCGATGTCAAAAGCGATCAATCGTGATGCGATCAAACAGGTCGTGATGCGTGGTCAGTCTGCTCCTGCTGGCATGATCTCACCTCCGTTTGTGAATGGTTGGGATGCAGATATGGATGCGTCCTCGTCAACCGATATCGAAGGGGCCAAGGCGTTGATGGCCGAAGCAGGCTATCCTGATGGATTCTCGCTGACCCTGAACTGCCCGAATGACCGCTACATCAATGATGAGGCGATCTGTCAGGCAGCGGTTGGAATGCTGGCCCAGATCGGCGTCACAGTTAACCTGGACGCCAAACCGAAAGCCCAGCACTTCCCGTTGATCAACAACCTAGAAACAGATTTCTACATGCTGGGCTGGGGTGTTCCGACTTATGACTCGGAGTACATCTTCAACTTCCTCGTCCATTCGAAGGGCGAAAAGTACGGCTCGTGGAATGGCACACGCTACTCCAACCCGGATCTGGATGCCAAAATCGTGGCCCTTGCCTCTGAAACTGATCTGCCCGCACGTGATCAGCAGATCGGTGATATCTGGCAGGTTGTTCAGGACGAACAGCTTTATATCCCGATCCACCATCAGGTGCTGAACTGGGGCATGAAATCGGGCGTGGGCACCATCGTCGAGCCGGAAGATTCACCGAAGATCAAATACTTTGAGATGAACTAAACTATCCTCTGTGATGGTATGCAGGGCGCGGAAACGCGCCCTGTTCTTGTTTGCGCCGTCGGTAACGGACCTGTGATCTCGGCGCAGGAACGGCTTTACGTGGCAGCGAAAAAGCTGGATTGTTTCAGCGCTAACAGGGAGATTTCGCCATGATCCTCAGAAACAGTGCAATCGGCCTGACCATGTTGCTTGCAAGCGCCGCGCAGGCGGCCGAATTCAAGTGGGCCTCGACCACCGATCCGCAGACGATGGACCCTCACGCGGTCAACTCGGCCCCAGTTCTCGGGTTCCTGAACAACGTCTACGAAGGGCTGGTCCGCCGCGGAAAGGATATGAGCGTTGAGCCCGCGTTGGCTGTCAGTTGGGAGCCGATCGGCGACGGCGAAGGATGGCGGTTCAATCTGCGTCAGGGCGTGACCTTTCACGACGGAAGCAGCTTTGACGCGCAAGATGTGCTGTTCAGCTACCAACGCGCCTCGGGTGAGGCGGCGGACACGCGTAGCTGGTTCGCTCCTGTCAGTGACGTCATTGTAGTTGATGACTACACCGTTGATATCATGACCACAGCACCTAACCCGCTGTTTCCGTCATCGATTGCCAACTGGATGATCATGGATCAAGACTGGACTGAGGCCAACGACGCCGTGGTCCCCGACAAAGAAACCGGAAACTACGCCACCATCAACGCCAACGGCACCGGCGCGTTCAAGGTGACCGAGCGCGAGCCGGGTCTTAAGACCGTGTTGGAACCTTATGAAGGCTGGTGGGGGGATGTTGAACACAACATCACCCGTGCAGAATTTAATCCGATCCAAAATCCTGCCACGGCCGTAGCGGCGCTTCTATCGGGCGATGTGGACATGATCAACCCGGTCCCCATTCAGGACGTCGCACGGCTGCAGCAGAACGCAGAAGTCGATGTCATCCAGGGCATTGAAGCGCGTGTGATCATGCTGGGCTTCGACCACGAGGCTGACACGCTGAAATACACAGACGATGCGGGCAAACCCAACCCGTTCCGTGACGCGCGCGTGCGGCAGGCAGTTGCGCAAGCGGTGAATGTCGACGCCATTCTGGCCACGATCATGCGCGGAAATGCCGAGCCCGCATCGCAGCTTGTCAGCCCAGCCATGAGCGGGTTCTCCGAAGCCAACGCCGGACGCCCCGCGTTTGATGTGGAATCGGCAAAGGCGCTGCTGGCCGAGGCCGGATATGCAGATGGTTTCTCATTTGGCCTGAAATGCCCCAATGACCGCTACCTTAATGACGAGGCCGTCTGTCAGGCCGTCGTTGGTATGCTGGCTCAGATCGGGATCACCGCCGAGCTGGACGCGATGCCAGTGCGGAACTATTGGCCGGAACTGCGCGAAGATAATTACGACATGTACCTGCTGGGCTGGAGCCCCGGTACGTTCGACGCCGAGCACCCGGTCCGGTTCCTTGTCGCAACCCCGAACGAAGAGAAAAAGCTGGGTAGCTGGAACTTCGGCGGCTTCTCGAATGCACGTGTCGATGAGCTGTTGCCGATGATCCAGTCAGAACTGGATGAGGCCAAGCGTCAGGCGATGCTGGACGAGGTTACTCAAATCTATCAGGACGAACACGTTTATGTGCCGATGTATGTCCAGCCGCTGGTTTGGGGCACGCGCAGCAATGTAGAGGTCACGCAGCGTCCGGACAACTTCTTCCTGCTGCGTTGGGTGAATGTGAATTGATCGGCGGCAACGTCACGTTGAGTTGACAGCACTCTCTTGACCATCTGGTCAAGGTCGGCCTAGAGAGACCGATCTACGAGGGAAACATATGTTCGCATATATCGTCAGACGGATGTTCCAGTCCGTCATAGTGCTGTTGGTCGTGGGGTTGGTCGCCTTTTCGATGTTCCGATTTGTCGGCGACCCGATCGACAACATGCTGGGGCAAGAGCGCACGCAGGCCGACATTGACCGCCTACGGACCGAGCTTGGGTTGGACCAACCCTTTGTGGTGCAATACGCCAAGTTCCTGCAAGGCGCCGTTCAGGGCAATTTCGGTGTGTCTTATCGCCAGGGGCGACCGGTCTCGACCATCCTGGTGGAACGCGCTCCGGCGACGTTGGAATTGGCCTTTGTATCCGGCTTTCTTGCGATCACGATGGGCATTGCCCTCGGTGTCTTTACTGCAATCCGACGACAAGGGATCGCTGCCAATGTGATCATGACTGTTTCCTTGATCGGGGTTTCGCTGCCGACGTTCCTCATAGGTATCCTGCTGATCTATGTTTTCTCGGTTGAACTTGACCTACTGCCCAGTTTCGGGAGGGGCGAGACCGTTATGATTGGCAGTTGGTCCACCGGGTTTCTGACGACCTCGGGGCTCAAGGCGTTGATATTGCCTGCAATCACGCTGGGCCTCTATCAAATGACACTGATCATGCGGCTTGTCCGGTCCGAGATGCTGGAGGTTCTGCGCGCTGACTATGTCCGCTTTGCCCGCGCCCGAGGGCTGTCGGACCGGGTGATCAATTTCCGCCACGCGCTGAAGAACACTCTTGTGCCGGTGATCACCATCACGGGCCTGCAGCTGGGGTCGATCATCGCTTTTGCCATCATCACCGAAACGGTGTTTCAATGGCCGGGCGTGGGACTGCTGTTCATCAACGCGATCCAGTTCGTGGATATCCCCGTTATGGCTGCCTATCTGATGCTGATCTCGGTGATGTTCGTGACAATCAACCTGATTGTCGACCTTCTGTACTATGCCATTGACCCGCGCCTGCGTGTCGACGCGAGGGCCACATGACCGAAACGATGGAAACCCCGAAAGTCGCGCCTAAATCGCGCACGGCCAAGTTCTGGGATAGCGATTTCGCTTGGTCGTTCCGGCACTCTCCCGTAGCCATGATCGCATCTTTGGTCGTGGTCATTCTGGTGCTGGCGGCGATCTTTGCCCCGCTGATCGCGCCATATAACCCGTTCGATCCAGCAACACTGAACCTGATGAACGGGTTCACACCGCCAGGTACGCCCAATGCGTTCACGCAAGAGACCTTTTTGCTAGGCACGGATGACCAAGGGCGCGATGTGTTCTCGACCATCCTCTACGGGTTGCGCATTTCATTGTTCGTAGGTGCCTCTGCTGTGCTTCTTGCCTTGATCATCGGCGTGATCCTCGGTCTGATCGCTGCGTATTTCGGAGGTTGGATCGAGACGCTGATCATGCGTATCGCAGACGTGCAGCTGACGTTCCCGGCCATTCTGGTCGCAATGCTGATCTTTGGGATCGCCAAAGGGATCACTCCGCCGGAATACCGCGATGAGATGGCAATCTATGTTCTCATCATCGCGATTGCGTTGTCGGACTGGGTGCAGTTCGCACGCGTCGTCCGTGGTGCTGCTCTGGTTGAGAAAAACAAGGAATATGTACAAGCCGCGCGCCTGATCGGGCGTGGATCGTTCCCGATCATGTTCCGTCACATCCTACCCAATGTCCTCAGCCCTGTTCTTGTTATTGCGACCATCTCGCTGGCGCTGGCGATCATTGCTGAGGCCACATTGAGTTTTCTGGGTGTGGGCGCCCCCCCGACCCAGCCGTCGCTGGGAACACTAATCCGGATCGGGCAAGGTTTCTTGTTCTCGGGCGAATGGTGGATTTTGTTCTTCCCGGCCTGCACGCTTCTGGCCCTCGCCCTGTCGGTCAACTTGTTAGGCGACTGGCTGCGCGACGCGCTGAACCCAAAACTGCGGTGATTTCATGAGCCTTCTGACCATCCAAGACCTCACCGTCGAATTCCCGACCCGCCGCCAGCTGTTTACTGCAGTGGACCACGCCAGCCTTTCTGTCGAACCCGGTGAAATCCACGGACTTGTGGGCGAATCCGGGGCAGGTAAATCCACCATCGGCGCTGCGGTGATGGGCCTTCTGGAACGCCCAGGTCGCATCGCCAGCGGCCAGATTAGGCTGGGCGGCGATAAGATCAGCGGCATCGATGCCGAGGCGATGCGCGGGCTGCGCGGCAAGAAGATCTCGATGATCTTTCAAGACCCGCTTACGTCGCTGAACCCGCTATTTACAGTGCGCGAACAACTGGTCGAGACGATCCAGGCCCATCTGGGTGGATCCGAGGCCGAAGCAAGCAAGCGCGCCCGTGATTTGATCGACCGCGTTGGCATCCCAGACCCGGATACTCGGCTGGATCAGTACCCGCACCAGTTCTCGGGCGGCATGCGGCAACGCGTGGTGATTGCTCTGGCACTTTGCACCGAACCGGATGTGATCATCGCCGATGAACCCACGACAGCTTTGGATGTTTCGGTTCAGGCCCAGATTCTGGACCTGATCAAGGAACTGGCACAAGAGCGTCAGGTGGGTGTCATCCTGATCACCCATGATATGGGCGTGATCGCCGATACAACTGACCGCGTGACCGTGATGTATGCGGGCAAGGTGGTTGAAAGCGGCACCACGGCACAGGTGATGGGCCAGCCGCAACACGAATACACCAAGTCCCTGATCGCCGCCGTACCACGCCCGACGCTGAAACTGCATCGCTTCCCTCAGATCAGCTATGGCGGGCGTGAAACGCGTTTCGCGATCGAGGATATGGCACGCCACTGGCCCAAGGTGAATAACGACGCCAGCAAACCGATCTTTGAAATCCGCGACCTGACCAAGAAATTCCTGCAAAAGCGTGGATTACTGCCTTGGGATCGTACCTACTTCACCGCTGTCGACAACGTCAGCTTTGACATTCGCGCGGGCGAAGTCTTTGGGGTTGTCGGTGAGTCCGGATCGGGCAAGTCCACCGTCGCGCGTATGATCGCAGGGCTTTATCCCGTGGACGGTGGCACCATCACCTTTGACGGGCAACTGGTTAGCGATCTAAGCAATCGTGCGGTGCAAGACGAATACCGCAAGAACATCCAAATGATCTTTCAGGACCCCTACTCGTCTCTCAATCCGCGTATGCGGGTGGATGAAATAGTGGCGGAGCCGATCCGCCATCACCGCCTGATGGAAGGTGCCGACGTCAAGCGCCGCGTGGACGAATTGCTGGATCAAGTGGGTTTGGGGTCAGAGGCCGGGCTGAAATATCCGCATGAGTTCTCGGGCGGTCAGCGCCAGCGTATTTCGATTGCCCGCGCATTGGCGACACAACCCCGGTTCCTGATCTGCGATGAGCCCACAAGCGCGCTCGACGTTTCAATCCAGGCGCAGATTTTGAACATCCTGAAAGACCTGCAAGAGCATCTGGGCCTGACCATGCTGTTCATCAGCCACGACCTACCTGTGGTGCGCCAGATGTGTGACCGAGTTGCGGTCATGAAACAGGGACAAATCGTCGAGGTTCAGGACACCAGCGATCTGTTTGCCAGTCCGAAAACCGAATACGCGCAAGAACTGTTACGGTTGATGCCGAAACTCGATGACCTGTCGACTGACGGGCTTGGGGTCGAAGCAGGATAGGGCCGCGACACCCGTTGCAGGCGCTCCGTGACTAGAGGCCTTGTTCGAATGCCCGGAACTCGGCAGCGATAGCCGCAGCTGCTATCGCCAGCAGACGCTCGCCATCCTGAGGATTGGCCAAAGCTGAATGCGATCCAACGCGGCCATCCGGGAAGTCCGCGCGATGCTCGTCAGGTGGACCATGGCGATCCCCTGCGTGATCCCGGATGTATTCGGCGCTGAGTTTCTGGGGCGGCTCAGCGGCCTGATTGGCAGGCAATGGTCCAAGCAAAGACTGGGTTATGGCAATCTCCGAGGGGGTGGCGTGCATCCCTTCCCAATCTCCATAGAGCTGCTGTCGCAGAACATTCACTGCGTTCGGCTCCCACCAGCTACGGATCAGCAATTGACCACCGGCAATTTCGCTTTCGATCTGCCGAAGAGGCGCCAGATTGGCCCCGTGCCCATTCACTATGAACACTCCAACGAAACCTTGCTCCAAGAGCCCCCGGATCACCTCATCTGCGATGGTGCGAAAGGTTTCGGCTGAAATAGACACCGTTCCGGGAAATCCCGCGTTGAAAGGCGCTGGCGTGTAGGCCAGCGCCGGAGCGACGATACCCTCGCATTGCATGGCGGCAGCGAGTGCGACAGCCTCGGCGCAAATCGTGTCGGTGCCAATGCGACCCATCGGGCCGTGCTGCTCGGTCGATCCAACCGGCAGCAACACGGCCGCACCGGCATTGATACGAGTGTCAACCTCGTACCATGTCATGTGCTCAAGTTTCATGACTTTGAAAACTCTCGCAGGCGCTCCAGTTACTAGGGCCTCTGATCAGAGACCCCAGCGTTCCCGGTTTTCGTCAAAGAAGCCTTGGGCTTTTTTCACTTCAATCCAGTTGTTCACATAGTTGATCCAGACCTGATCACTTTGCGGCAACAGCATCGCGATAGGAGAAGGAGAACGCGGCCCGGCATTCTTGACGCGGACGACCGGGAACTTTGCTTCAAGGGTCGATCCCTCGATATTCGAGGTTATGAACACATCTGCACGACCGGCCAAGACCTCCTGAAAACCACGCGCAGGAGCTTCGACCACTTTGATATCCGCATCGGGGAACCATTCGCGCACGCGCTTTTCAAAGGTGGTGCCCAGGGTAGTAGCAACCTTCACGTCTGGCTTGTTGATCGAGTCGTAGCCATCAAATTTGTCGGCCTTTTCCTTGGTTGTGTAAGGAAACAACTCAACCGCGATGTAACTGTCGGAAAACCCTGCAACTTTCATGCGCGGAGGTGAGATAGAAGCCGAACCGGTGATGTGGTACTTCCCCGCTACCACACCATTGACCAATGTTTTCCAGTCGGTGGGCACATATTCGACCTCAACACCCAGATCAGCGGCCAGCGCGTTCATGATGTCGATATCATAGCCTTTATAGCTGTTAGTCGCCGGGTCGCGCAGTGACATCGGGTTCCAGTCACCGGTTGTCCCCACTTTCAGCACGCCGTCATCCAAAATTTCATTCAGAGCCGACTGTGCTTGCGCAGCGCCGCTGATCACAAGACCGAGCGCAGCCGCAGCCGCGACTTTAACAAAACGTTTCATGTGGTTCTCCCGTTGGTGGCGTTAGTCTTTTTATCACGACATTGCTTCTTGATTTAAGCGTAAAGAAAAAGATAACCTCAAGCAACTAATTAACTCATAGTAATCACAAGTGGGCCAGCAGATGCCAAACGCAGCGATCGAGCTTGTCGACGTAGACAAGTGGTTTGGCACATTTCACGTGCTCAAGAACATCAACCTGACAGTCAACAGTGGTGAAAAGGTTGTGATCTGCGGCCCATCCGGATCGGGTAAATCAACGGTCGTAAGATGCATCAATCAGCTTGAGAAACATCAAAAGGGCACCATCCGCATCGATGGGGTCGAACTGAACGATGATGCCAAATCTGCAGCCACCATCCGGTCAGAAGTTGGCATGGTGTTCCAGCAATTCAATCTGTTCCCGCATCTAACAGTGCTGGAAAACCTGACCCTTGGCCCCATCAAGGCCCGCGGGTTGAGCCGAAAAGAAGCCGAAGACAAAGCGCGCCACTACCTTGAGCGTGTTCATATACCCGATCAGGCCGACAAGCGCCCGATACAGCTTTCGGGTGGACAGCAGCAGCGGGTGGCAATTGCCCGTTCGCTTTGCATGGAGCCCAGGGTCCTTTTGTTCGACGAACCCACCTCGGCGCTCGACCCTGAGATGATCTCCGAGGTGCTCGACGTGATGGTCGAACTTGCCGAGGAAGGCATGACCATGGTTGTGGTGACCCATGAGATGGGATTTGCCCGAAAAGTGGCCGACAACATGGTGTTCATGGATGCAGGCGAGATTGTCGAACAAGGTAAGCCCGAGCATTTCTTCACCAATCCAAAGTCTGAGCGGTGTCAGAAATTCCTGAGCCAAATTCTACAGCATTGAGTTGGGTCCGATGAAAAAATCACTTCTCTTCCTTCCCCTTTTCTTGCTGATCACGGGCTGTTCGTCCTCACAGACCTGGGGTTGGTACGTCATTGACCCAACCACGGCTTCAGGCTGGACCAATGTAAAATTCCTGATTTCGGGCATGGGTGCGACCATTCAGATTTCGCTGATTGCGGCGATTTTGTCGATTGTCATTGGATTGCTGGTCGCCCTGCCGGGTCTGTCGGAAAAGCGCGGCTGGCGGCTGGTAAACCGGGTATATGTCGAATTTGTCCGCTCGATCCCTCTGTTGCCTATGCTGTTTTGGGTGTTCTACGGGTTGCCGATTGTCTTTCAGTCGATGGGTATGGACATCCCAATCGATCCCTTCTGGGGCGCAATTATCACCCTTGCGATATCGGACAGCGCCTTTACCGCCGAGATCTACCGTGCTGGTATACAATCTATCGCAAAAGGGCAAAGCGAGGCGGCGCAAACGATTGGCCTGAACTATTTTCAGACCATGCGCTATGTGATCCTGCCGCAAGCGATCCGGCGTATACTGCCACCGCTCGCCAACCAATTTATCTACATTGTGAAGATGAGCGCATTCGCCAGCGTCATCGGCATGCAAGAACTGACACGCCGTGCGAATGAGCTGGTAGTGACGGAATACCGCCCGCTTGAGATCTATACCTTGTTGATCTTCGAGTATCTGGTGCTGGTACTGATCATCAGCGCCGGTGTGCGTTGGCTCGAGCGCCGGATGGGTGCAGATGAGCGCGGATAAGGAGCAGAGAAATGGACTGGAAAGACTTCATGGCCGAGACCGAGGCCAATATTGGTGCATTCTCGAAAGAAGTGCCCGAAACCGTCCGTGGTTTTGGCATCATGGGTAAGGCCGCCAAAACAGATGGTGCGCTGAGTGAAAAGACAAAGGAATTCATGGCGTTGGGGATTGCCATCGCGACGCGCTGCGACAGCTGCATCGGTTTTCATGTCCGCTCATTGGTGCGGCTGGGTGCGACCCGCGAAGAGCTGTGCGAAGCGCTGGCTATGGCCACCTATATGGGCGGCGGCCCGTCTTACGCCTACAGCGCCAAGGCGTTGAAGGCGTTTGATGTGTTTTCAGAGTAATAGACCGGTAAGCGGTCCGATTTCATTGGATGGTTCTTGCCATGGCAGTCACCGAAATCCGTAATGAAGGGATGCGAATTGGTGGCGAGATCATCATTACCGCTGAGACCATCCCGGTTCACTACCCCTATACCAATGAGGTCGTGGGCCATGTGCCCGCAGGGCAGGCTGAACACGCGCGCCGCGCCTTCGAAATTGCGGCCAACTACAAGCCCGAACTGACCCGCTATGAACGCAGCCAAATCCTGCAAAGGGCTGGAGAGCTGATTGGTGAACGTCGCGATTACCTCACCAAATGGCTGGTGCTTGAGCTTGGCATCTGCCATCAACACGCGATCTACGAGACCAAGCGCGCGCAGGATGTCTTTCAATTTGCGGCGGCCGAGGCACTGAAGGATGATGGCGAAATCTTTGCGTGCGATCTGACCCAAAATGGCAAAGCCCGCAAGATTTTCACGATGCGCGAGCCTGTGACCGCAATCAGCGCGATCACTCCATTCAACCATCCACTCAACATGGTCAGCCACAAGGTTGCTCCGTCGATCGCCACCAATAACTGCATGGTCTGCAAACCGACCGAGTTGACGCCTCTGACCTGCCTGACGCTGGCCGATATCCTTTATGAGGCAGGCCTGCCGCCTGAGATGTTTCAGGTGGTCACTGGCTGGCCACAGGACATTGGGGATGAGATGATCGTCAATGAGAACATCGACATCATAACCTTCACCGGTAGTGTTACCGTGGGCAAGATGATCGCAGAGAAGGCGGTTTACAAACGTCAGGCGCTGGAGTTGGGCGGTAATGATCCACTGATTGTTCTGAATGACCTCAACGATGCCGATCTAGACAGGGCCGCAACGATCGCCGTAGCCGGGGCCACCGGCAATTCGGGACAACGCTGCACTGCGATCAAGCGAATACTGGTGCAAGAGAGTGTCGCGGACACCTTTGTGCCTTTGGTGCTGGAGAAGGCCAAAAAGATCAGGTTCGGAGATCCGCAGGATCCTGAGACCGAGCTGGGTTGCGTGATCCACGAGGAAGCGGCCAAGCTTTTCGAAGATCGTGTTCACTTGGCCCAGAAAGCGGGAGCAGAAGTCCTTTACCACCCCGGACGTCAGGGCGCGCTGCTGCCGCCGATCGTGGTCGACGACGTTCCCCACGACTCTGCGTTAGTGATGGAGGAAACTTTCGGCCCCATTATTCCCATCATTCGCGTGCCCGACGACGATGACGAGGTCATGCGCATCTCGAACTCTACTGTGTACGGCCTGTCGTCGGGGGTATGTACCAATGACCTGAACCGCGCAATTGCCTATATCAATGGGCTGAGCGTGGGCACCTGCAATATCTGGGAACAACCCGGATACCGTATCGAAATGTCCCCCTTTGGCGGCATCAAGGATTCGGGCAATGGTGTCAAAGAAGGAGTCATCGAGGCAATGAGGTTCTTTACGAATGTCAAAACCTACTCGCTTCCTTGGCCCGGTTGAAGACTTGTTGAAGATTGCAATGCACACCACTAGAGATTCATGCTCACTCAGCCATGAAATGACCGCTTGAGCCCTTCGGCTCTTGGCGTCATATGTGCCTTCGAACGCACGCGCGATGCCCCGAAACAAGGAAATACCTCATGCAAAAGGTTCTGATCACAGGTACTGCCGGATTTATCGGGTTCCATCTTGCCAAACTTTTGCTTGAGAACGGTTGCCGGGTTCATGGCTTTGACGGGATGACTGATTATTACGATGTCCGCCTCAAACAGAGCCGACATGCGCTGTTGCTAGAGAACCCAAATTTTTCGTGCGATGAAGGGATGCTGGAAGATACCGCCAAGTTCGACCAGATCGCTGATGCTTTTGAACCGGACGTGATCATCCACCTCGCGGCGCAAGCTGGCGTCCGATATAGCCTGGAGAACCCGCGCGCCTATGTCGAAAGCAATGTTGTCGGGACGTTCAACGTTATGGAAGCTGCGCGGCGGCACAAAGTGCGGCATCTGCTGATGGCTTCGACTTCGTCGATCTACGGGGCAAATCCTGACATGCCCTTCGATGAGTGCGAAAAAGCAGATCATCAACTCACTATGTACGCAGCCACCAAAAAGGCAAATGAAGCGATGGGACACTCCTATGCCCATCTTTGGAATATTCCGACAACAATGTTCCGCTTCTTCACAGTCTACGGTCCTTGGGGGCGCCCGGACCTTGCGTTCTTCAAATTCACGGACGCGATCCTCAACGACCGCCCGATAGACATCTACAACCACGGCGACATGTATCGTGATTTCACCTATGTGGATGACCTGGTGCGCGCAATCTCTCTGCTGATCGACGTTGTGCCTGTTCGCCCCAAAGCCCCCGAAGACATCGCCGAAGGTGACAGCCTGAGCCCGGTCGCTCCCTATCGCATAGTGAACATTGGAAATTCAGACAAAGTGCGTTTGTTGGATTTCATCGACGCCATCGAAGAAAGCCTCGGCAAACCCGCGATCCGAAACTATATGGAGATGCAGTTGGGCGATGTGCCTGCAACTTGGGCCAATGCCGATCTGCTGCATCGCCTGACCGGTTATCGCCCAAAAACCGAAATCAGGGACGGCATACAGGCCTTCGTGGACTGGTATCGCGCATATTACGGTAAATAGAACCTGCGAACCTGCCTAAACCTGAATTCGCCGGCCCCAGCACCGATTAAACCGTCAGCGCGATCAGATCGCTTTTTTCAGTGCCTCGATTATCTGCTCTTGCGAATTCTCCTGCAGATACGGGTGCATCGGCAGGCTAATCACTGTTGCGGCGGCCTGATCGCCAACAGGCAAATCGGCATTTGGGTCAGAAACAGCTGGTTGCTTGTTCAACGGCAGTGGATAATGCACAGCGGTCGGAACCCCGGCGTCTTTGAGCTTAGCTTGCACATCCTCACGATTGTCCACGCGTATCGTGTACTGCGCCCAGGCGCTGGTCGCCCCCTCCATCAGCGTCGGAGCGGCGATATTGGTTTCCTTCAGTAGCACTTTGTAACGGTCCGCGACGGTGTCTCGCAGGACCAGTTCATCCTCGAAAATATCCAGCTTGCACAGCAGGATCGCAGCCTGCAACGTGTCCAGGCGGCTGTTAACGCCAACCCTGATATGGTGATAACGCCGGTCCTGCCCGTGCCGGGCAATCTGGCGAAGAATGATGCTCAGATCATCGTCCGAGGTGAAGATAGCACCACCATCGCCGTAGCAGCCAAGGGGTTTCGATGGGAAAAAGCTGGTGCAGGAAATCGTTGACAGGTTTCCTGACCGTTTGCCACGCAAAGATCCGCCAAAGCTCTGAGCAGCATCCTCGATGACAGGTAAGCCGTTTGCCACAGCTACCTCGTTAATTCGTTCGAAATCAGCAGGTTGGCCATACAGCGACACCGGTATAATTGCCTTTGTCCGGGGTGTGATCGCAGCGTCAAGCTTGTTGGGATCAATGTTATAACTAGTCTGGTCAATATCGACATAAACCGGCTTTGCGCCCAGCAATCTGACGGCTTCAGCCGTGGCGATATATGAAAATCCGGGCGTGATGACCTCATCCCCCGGCCCGACCTCAAGCGCCATCAAGGCAATTTGCAATGCATCCGTTCCATTGGCGCAAGTGATGCAATGTTTGGCACCCGTAAAGGCAGTCAGCCGTGCCTCTAGTTCAGCCACTTCTGGGCCAAGAATGTACTTCCCATGCGCCAACACATTGGCAATGCCGGCATCAAGCTGATCCTTGATACGTTTCTGTTGTTCCGCCAGGTCAATAAATTGCATCGCTAAAACGCCCTATTGGTTCTTGAGGAATTTCTGCAAGCTGTACCTCTGCAGTTTCCCATACATAATCCGGCACCGCTCGACCATGTTTATTCGTCGGCAAAGACTTAATACAACGGGTCTGTTTGGCACGAATTACCGCAGTACTAATAACTGGGCGGACCGTTTCCCTGTATTGCCCAGTGCCCAAAACGTCATGGGTGGTGGGATAACATGCAGACGATCCGTTTGATCAGAGTACCTTGCTGCTCATCAGCTTCGGATGCTGCTCACCTTTGCTTGCTTCGATCGAGGCATTGCGGATATGGCTGACCATCGCAATTGCAGGCCGGTTTTCATTCAATCCAAACCCGTTCCCGTTCAGAATCTCTTCGTAGCTTCGCGTATGCAAGTCGGCAAATCCGCCCGAGAATTCGATCTCTTCCCCATCAATAGTGATGGAGCGATAAGTTCTGGCTCCGGTTTCTCGCGCCTCTGCCGGAACGTCATTTACGTCCAGCGACAAGAACCAACGGCACCGGGCGTGTTCAAACTCAAGATAGCCCGCGGCCTTGGTCGGGGCATTGAGATGCACATGGTTCGCCTGAAGATCTCCGAAGAGGAAGTGCAGCATGTCAAAGAAATGCACGCCGATGTTGGTGGCAATACCGCCAGATTTGCGGACATCCCCCTTCCAGCTCTCCAGATACCAACGTCCACGGGACGTGATGTAAGTCAGATCGACCTCGTACTTGGTATCCTTGGGGCTGTTTCGAATCTTGTCCCTCAGAGCAATGATCGAGGGATGTACGCGCAACTGCAGGATCGTGTTTACGGTCTGTCCAGTCGCTTGCTCAATCGCTTCCAGGCCATCGATATCCTCTGGGTTCAACACCAGCGGCTTCTCACAGATCGCATCGGCGCCAGAACGCAATGCAAACCGCATGTGGCTGTCGTGGAGGTAATTCGGCGAGCAGATCGAGACATAATCAATTTTGCCCGCTTCGCTGCGACGTAACATGTCAACATAGCGATCAAAACGCTCAAACTCTGTGAAAAAATGTGCATCGGGGAAGTGGCTATCGATAATCCCAACGGAGTCGCTTGTGTCCAGAGCAGCCAACAACGTGTTTCCGGTATCCGTTATCGCCTTCATGTGGCGCGGCGCGATGTATCCTGCGGTTCCTATTAGTGCGAAGTTGCTCATTCGGTGCGTCCCAAGTGCTCAAATTGTGCTACAGCGCTTCCAAGAATTTCTTTGGGAAGTCAATAGACGCAGGCATTTCAAGCATCGCCAATCACGCTGGAAACCCCCATCAACCTCTGTTAGAGCGGTTCGGAATTGTCAGAGCTAGATTGATCTTCGACCGATGTCAGACACCCGCCCCAAATCTCAAAAAACCGTTTTCTGTCTTACCTACCACGAGATAACGGCGGATGCGCGCGTTCTTAAAGAAGCGCGCGCGCTTCAAGCAGCGGGCCATAACGTACATATCTTCTGCGACTGGCCAGGGGGCTTGCCGCAAGAAGACAGCATCGATGGCATTCGGATCACTCGATTCAACTGGCAGTCTTGTGAGAACATCACTGAAAAATTGCTTGAACGTTTCTCGTTTATGGAGCGCACGTCCGCTCAAGTCGAGCAACGTGTCGTACCGTATGTCGAATCCGCTATTCAGCTGAATTCTTTGAAAACCTGGTTGAAGACTTTTCTGACGGACGAAGACGTCCAAAAGCTTGACCCTATGTACTACAAAAACTTCGGCGGTGATGAAAGGCGGGCTAGAAAACTCGTACACAAGCGGCTGCTTTGGAAAACACGGCTTGGACTTGGATTTGGAAAAGGCCCGAAAAACCTCAAGTCATTTATGTTGATGGCCCGAAAAGTCAGAGAAAATTTCTTTAAACTCTATCAGTTGGAATCATTGATTTACGCAGAAAACCTTTGCCACCTTAAATTTGATGAGGTCCCTGATGTCATCCACGCTCATGATATATATTGTCTCCCTGCAGGCGTCGTACTTGCCAGGCAGTTCAACGCAAAACTTGTTTATGACGCCCATGAGTATGAGCCCGCGCGCGCTACAAAGAACCCGTCGAATGGATCGAACTTCGCCGAAAGCCTAGAAGACGATTGCCTCCCCTTCGTCGACTATATGATCACCGTATCGTCGTCCATCGCAGATTTGTATGCCAAACGCTTCAAAGATAGTCCGACACTTATCCTCAATGCTCCAGAGATAGATGTCGATTACATGGAGAGTCGTAATAAACAGGAGTTGGATCAGCTTTCAATCCGTGCTCAGGCAAACGTTGCTGACGGGTCGCCCTTGATTATTTTTACTGGCGGCATTCAAACGTCGCATCGTGGGCTAGATAAAGTCCTTGAGGCTCTGGTTCAACTTCCTGAGGTCAAGTTAGCTACGATGGGGCCACGAAACCATAGAAACGACAAGTGGTTCATGAGTGTCGCTCATGACTTAGGAGTGGATGATCGCGTTACCTTGCTTCCACCAGTGGCTGCTCCAGATGTACCCATAGCGATTAGTACCGCAGATGTTGCCGTCATTCCGATTCAAGATGCGTCATTAAGCTATCGGTTTGCAATGCCCAATAAGCTGTTCGAAGCCGCGTTTGCAGGATTGCCGATCTGCGTCTCCGATCTTCCCGACATGCGCCGTTTTACAGAATCGCTCGGTTTGGGGCGAGCAATGGATGAAACCGACCCCCAGAGCATTGCTGAAGCTATTCGGGATGTCCTTGATCATCCTGAACGCTTTACGTTGAGCGCCGACAACAGAATGAAGCTTTGGGAGTCCTACAGCTGGCCCGCGCAAGCCAAGAAGTTGGCGGCGCTCTATGACGGTATTTAAGACGGTATTTAAGCTCGCGCGGCCAATATCTGTGCGATTTGTTGTGATGCGGTTCCATCACCATAGATTTCCACCTGATTTCCGGTAGTCCCTATCGTACTGACGGTTCCACCTTCGATATTCCCTTCCATGGGCGAATCGACACGATTCCAGCCGCTTTCATCAAGCACAATCGACCCTGTTTCCGTTCTAATAGTGACGCATGGGACGCCGTAGAGATACGCTTCTTTCTGCATTCCGCCAGAGCCCGTAGAAACCAGCACCGCATTGCTTTCTAGAGCGACCATATCCAAGTACCCGACTGTGTTTATCGTTTAGACATATTCGAATTTACGACCGATTCCATTTATCCTTGCGGCAGTACGTTGATGAAATGGCAAGACAACCGGATTTTGTTTCGCAACCGCCTCCAGACCATCCACAATGCTTGTCAACGTTTCTAGCGAACCCGTATTTTTAGCTCTATGGATCGTCGCGAGTATGAATCCCTTTGCGTCAACCCCAATGTCAGTCAAGATCGTTGATTTCTGCTTGGACTCACCTCGCAGATCGCGGCTCTGATGCAAACCAGTTCAGGGAGTCTTCACAAGACAAGGGGATACGCGCTGGCATTCCAGGCCGAAAGCAACAAAGTACAACTTCAAATACGACAAACGCAGATGCAAGCGGCAAAACCGCGTTGAAATCATGTTCAGCAGGCTCAAGGGCTGTAGACGCGGCGCAACGCGCTATGAAGGCTGCCCAAAGGTCTTTCTCGCAGACATCGCTCTCGCGGAAACCGTCTCTATTGGTTGGGGATCATGACCCTACTGAAATGGCTAAATCTCATTCCGCAATACAAGCATTGCTAGACTTATCGATTCAGAATGGATTCTATTAGACAGCATAAGGCCGGTGCGCCTGAGCGGCGACCGGCCTTTTCCAATCAGAAATGTGCCGAATTGGAATTTGCGGGCTTGGCGACCGGAGGTGCAAAGCGGGTCAGGTCGATCCCTTCGACAGCGGCCTTGTATTCCTCGATTTTCGGAGTTCGCCCGAGGATGGCAGACAGTACAACTACCGGTGTGGAAGCCAGAAGGGATTCACCTTTCTTATCTTCCGAGTCCTCGACAACACGCCCTTGGAACAAGCGGGTAGATGTCGCCAGAACAGTATCACCTTTCTCAGCCTTTTCCTGATTACCCATGCAAAGGTTGCAGCCCGGACGCTCAAGATACAGCGTATTTTCGTATTCGGTTCGCGCTGATGTCTTGGGGAAAAGATCGTCGAATTCGAAACCGGAATATTCCTGAAGAATGCTCCACTCACCTTCTTCCTTCAACTCATCAACTATGTTGTAGGTTGGCGCCGCGACGACCAGAGGGGCCTTGAATTCAATCTTGCCCTCCTTCTTCTCAAGGTTCTTAAGCATCTGCGATACGATGATCAGATCACCCTTGTGGACCATGCAAGATCCGACAAATCCCAGATCCACTTTCTTTTCCCCTTTGTAGTAGGAAACAGGCCGGATCGTATCGTGCGTATAACGCTTGGAGACATCCGCGTTGTTCACATCAGGGTCGGCGATCATGGGCTCGTTGATCTCGTCCAGATCAACGACCAGCTCGGCAAAATACTCGGCATTTTCATCCGGCCTCAGGGCTGGAACTGCGCCGGATCTGATCTCGGCTATACGTGCGTCGGCTTTGTCGATCAGGCCTTGCAGGGTCCGCGCCTCATTCTCCATGCCCTTGTCGATCATGATCTGAATCCGACCTTTGGCGATTTCCAGTGACTCGATCAGGGTCTCGTCTTCGGAAATACAGATCGAAGCCTTCGCCTTCATCTCGGCCGTCCAGTCGGTGAAGGTAAAAGCCTGATCCGCCAGCAGGGTTCCGATATGAACTTCGATAATACGCCCTTGGAACACGTTATCGCCGAAAGCCTTCAGCATCTGCGCCTGTGTCGCGTGGACCACGTCGCGGAAATCCATGTGATCGGCCATTTTGCCTTTGAACGTCACCTTCACAGATTCCGGAATGGGCATGGTTGCTTCGCCCGTGGCCAGTGCCAAGGCAACGGTGCCCGAATCCGCTCCGAAAGCCACACCTTTGGACATGCGCGTGTGCGAGTCGCCCCCAATGATGATGGCGCGATCATCCACGGTGATATCGTTCAGAACCTTGTGGATCACGTCGGTCATCGAGTGATATTCACCCTTGGGATCGCGCCCTGTGATCAGGCCGAAATTGTTCATAAACGCCATCAGTTTGGGGATGTTGGCTTGCGCCTTCTTGTCCCAGACCGAGGCGGTGTGGCAACCGGACTGATACGCACCATCGACGGTTGGAGAAATCACGGTCGCCGCCATCGCCTCAAGCTCTTGCGAGGTCATCAGGCCAGTGGTGTCCTGCGATCCTACGATGTTGACCTTGACCCGTACGTCCGACCCGGCGTGCAAGACCGTGCCTTCCACTACTCCCAAAGCGTTGCGGTTAAAGATCTTTTCGACCGCGGTCAGGCCCTGTCCATCTCGGCTGATCTCTTTCGAAGGCGCAAATGCCGACTTCAGCTCGACTCCCAGTGTCTGTGCTGCAAATGTTTGCAACTTCTTGCCGAACACGATGGCGTAGGATCCGCCGGCCTTCATGAACTCCTGCTTTTGCGGAGTGAAGGACGAGGCAATATCAACAAGCTCTTTGGCGCCATCGGCGTCATAAAGCTTTTTGTCTTTCGTATTGATCGTGAGCACTGTCCCGGTTTCGACCGAGTACTTTTGCTCCAGGATAGGGCTGTCGTCATTGTTGAGGATCGGATTCCCCTCGGAATCGACTTTTTTGACCCAGTTTTTCAGGTCGATACCAATCCCGCCCGTCACACCAACGGTGGTCAGAAAGATCGGAGAGATACCGTTCGTGCCGGCCACGATCGGGGCAATGTTTACGAATGGCACATATGGGCTGGCCTGCTTGCCGGTCCAAAGCGCCACGTTGTTGACACCCGACATCCGGGACGAGCCAACGCCCATTGTCCCTTTCTCAGCAATCAGCATCACGCGTTTATCTGGGTGCTGGCGCCGTAATTCTTGAATCTCGTCTTGCGCTTGCTGCGAGATTAAGCACTTGCCATGCAGCTCCCGATCCGAGCGCGAGTGTGCCTGGTTGCCCGGCGACAGCAAGTCAGTCGAAATATCGCCCTCGGCAGCGATATACGTGACAACTTTGATCTCTTCCTCGATATCGGGCAGCTTGGTGAAGAACTCGGCCCGCGCATAGCTTTCAAGAATGTCGCGTGCGACCGGATTTCCGGCAGAAAACGCCTCCTTCAAACGATCCGTATCAGCCTCATATAGGAAGACCTGTGTTTTCAGCACTTCAGCCGCCTGCCCTGCGATCTCGGGATCACCACCCAAAGCCAGATCAAGAAGAACCTCAACCGAAGGACCGCCTTTCATGTGCAACAACAGTTCAAAGGCAAAGGGTACTGAAATTTCGTCAACCAGCGCTTCGCCCAGAATGATCTCTTTCAAAAAACGTGCCTTCTCGCCAGCGGCGCTGGTCGTGCCGGGCAGCGTATTATAGATGAAATAGTTTAGAGAATCCGCACGATGCGCATGATCGACGTCCTTGATCTGTGTAACAAGCTCTTTGACAAGCGCGCCGTCATCAATCGGTTTCGGATGCAGACCCTGCGCTTTGCGGGCTTCAATTTCGTCGAGGTAGTTGGTGTAAAGGCTCATGGCTCGTTCCGGTATATGTGGCTCGATTAGCAGGGGCTCAAAGACGTTATGAACGCCCGAGGATCCTAATTGTATGCGGCGGTATACTAAATGACCGGAACTTGCAAGCCTTGCACCTGTGGCGCGATGTCCCGTCTAAAAGCAACACTTCACAAAGGATTTTGTGCCAGCCAATGACTTTCGATAAGTCCGCTATGTCCTTATCTGAACCCTGTTCCCGGACGATATGCATATAGACCGCCGTGATAATGAATAGCCATAAGGCGTAAACCGCCCCTGCTTCGAATTGCGTCAGGCAGTTGCTCGGGTCAGATAATCCTGAACCATGTCGCCAAAACTCTGTTCAACCGCAAACTCAAAACCAGCCTCGCAGCGCATCACAAGTGCTTTTAGGCCAAACAACTCGGAATAGGTTACTGCGTCTTCATCAAAAGCAGTGACATGCAGATCAAGCGGGCAGGCAATAGCCATCACTTCAGCGGCTTGGGGTCCGGCGACACTAAAGAAGGTAAGGGTGTCCGATATCCGCACTATACTGATGTCCGCAGGGCAATCCGTTGGTTTGAGCTGTGCTTCCAGTGCCTCTTCCAGTTCCAGCGAAGCACGTACAATCCAGTGATTGCGTCCAATGTGATATACCTCAAACGCTTCCTGCATCGCCCTTGTGTTCGGGCGGTTTGGCAGAGAAAATTCGGCCCAATTTTGAACGACCTCGGGATCCCCTTTGAGGTCAAACAGCGCATTCAGGGTTTGGCGTTCGATCTTGACGTCGTAGCTCATCTCAGGACCTCAGGCGCTGACCCTCTGGGTCATGGAATACAGGCTTTGTGATGGTCACCGGGATCACCTCGTCTTTCAGCCGAACATGCGCGGTTTGCCCGTGTCGCTCCTGCCCGTTCTTCAGCAACGCCAGGCCAACCCAGCGATTGTTGACGACGCTCCAGACGCAGGCGGTAACCAATCCTTCGGTCGCTTCTTTGCGACCTTCAGGGGTCAGTGGCGCGCCTTCGGGCACTTGCTTGTCAGGGTCTTCGGGCAAGATGCCGACCAATTCCCGGCGTTCCCCTACCGCTTCACGGCGCAAGTGGACCGAGCGCTTGCCTAGGTAGTCGGGCTTTTTCTTCGACATTGCCCAGCCCATGCCCAGGTCATAGGCGTCCACGGTACTGTCGACCTCGTGCCCCAGCGAAAGAAAGCCTTTTTCCACACGCAAGACATGGCTGGATTCCGATCCTACAGGCAGGATACCAAAGGCTGCACCAGCCTCCATCACCTTGTCCCACAAGGCGGCCATGTGGCGTGGGGCAACGTTGACCTCAAAGGATAGCTCACCGGTGAAACTGACGCGCACAACCCGCGCAGGGAACCCCGCAACCGTACCGTCCCGGAACGACATGAAGGGGAATGCCTCGGGCGACAGATCGATATCCGTACACAGCGCGAGCATGACATCGCGCGCGCGGGGTCCACAAATGGCGGCGTTGTTCCACTGGCTTGTCACAGTTGTGATCATGACTTGCCAGTCAGGAAACTCGGTCTGAAGCAGCTTTTCCATGTGCTGGTTGACGGCGTCTGCATGGCCCGTTGAGGTCGAGATCATCCAGCGGTGCTGATCCAGCCGAAAGGCCACCCCGTCATCTATGATCAGACCGTCATCCGACAACATAAGACCATAGCGACCATCGCCGGGCTTCAGGCTGGACATGATGTTCGAATACAGAAAATCCAGAAAGCGCGGAGCATCGCGCCCTTTAAGCTCGAACGTGCCGAGCGGCGAACCGTCGTATACGCCAACGCCGTCACGCACCGCGCGGCATTCCCGGTTCACCGCCTCTTGCAGGCCCTCACCGGGTTTGGGAAAAAACCCCGGACGGCGCCATCGGGCACCAGCCTCATACATCACTGCGCCATAATCCTTGTTCCATTGGGTCACCGGCGTGTGCCGGTAGGGGAACAACACCGAGTCCTCACGCAGCCCCCCAATCGCACCGAATGAGACCGGCGTGTAGGGAGAGCGGAATGTCGTCGTGCCAACATCTTGCAATAGAACGCCCTTTTGCAGAGCAACGGTGCCAATAATGTTGATATTGCCCGTCTTGCCCTGATCTATGCCCATCCCGCCAGTGGTGTAGCGTTTGACATGTTCCACGTTGTCATATCCTTCACGCAGCGCCAGATGCACATCGCTGACCGCAACATCGTTCTGAATATCCAGGAATGCCTTTCCACGTTGCCCTGGCACATTTACGCGCCATAGCGGTTCAATCGAACAAGGCAGCTCTGAACCGTCATCGATGATCCGATCCAGTGTGAGATCCCCCGCCGCCGCGCCGACGGCCCGACAGGATTGAATCGGTTGATCGGGCAAAAACGCAGCGAGTTCTTCATCAAACCGAAGTGTGCTGCGGGACTGAGACCACAGGTGCACCGTCGGATTCCAACCGCCGGAATGAGCCAGCAAGTCGCAGTCGATCCAGGTGCCTGCGCCCCCGGACTTGGGAACGGCCTTGACAGCACGGATGCTTTTGTACCCTCGGATATCGGCGGCTACTGTTCCGGCATGGACAGTTATCCCCAACACCAGATCAAGAGCTTCCCTTGGAACCGTGTCGCGGCTATCGAGGATCGCGTTAACCGTTACCTCAGCTGCGACCAGATCGGCGGCCACTGCGTAAGCGCTGTTGTTGTTGGTGAACAGAACCACACTCTGACCGGGTGTCACGCCCCAACGATTAACATAGGCCTGCACGGATGAGGCCAACATGACGCCCGGCCTGTCATTATTGGCAAACACCATCGACCGTTCCGTGGCCCCGGTGGCAATCACCACCTCAGCAACACGGACCCGCCAGTTGCGTTCTAGAATGCTGGCCTGATCGGGCTCGCGTTCATTGACGATCACTAGGTTGTGTTCGCGATAGGCCCATACGGTCGCGTTCTGAAGATGGGTGACGTTTGCCATTTGGCTTAGTTCTTCAACCGCTTCGTCTACCCAATCCATCGCCGAACGCCCGCCAATGGTCAGGGTGCGGTTCAGGAGGCTGCCGCCCGCTTCGGTTCCCTCGTCTGCGAGGAAGACTCGCTTGCCTGCCAGACCAGCCTCAAGTGCAGCTTGCAGGCCGGCGGGACCTGCACCTGCAATCAAGACATCTGCATGAGCGTAGCGCGCTTCGAAATGCCCCGATGAAGGCGGTTGCGCAGGCGCTGCTGCCAGCCCCGCCGCCTTGCGGATGTATGGTTCAAACAGATGCCAGTTAGGCCATTTGAAAGTTTTGTAGTAGAAGCCCGCAGGAATAAAACGGCCAATCAATTGATTGATCCCGCCCAGATCAAACTCGGGCGATGGCCAGCAATTGACCGAGCGTGCATTCAGCCCTTCGCGCAATGGAACCGTGGTCGCTGGACGGTTGCCCGAGCCGTCCTCGCCTTCCAGCTCCACAAGGGTTCCCGGCTCTTCAGGCCCGTGTCCGATAATGCCGCGTGGGCGGTGGTACTTGAAACTACGGGCTGTTACTCGCACCCCGTTCGCCAGCAGGGCCGAGGCCAGAGTGTCCCCTTCGAACCCTTCGTAAGTTTTCCCATTGAACTGGAACGTCAGAGGGCGGCTTCGATCAACACGACCACCCACCGCGCGGCGATTAATCTGAGCCATCGGGCACCTCCACAATGTCATGTGTCACGGTATCCCGCCAGATTGTCAGCCACTCGCCGCAGCCCCGTGCGTGCCACCACCGCTCTTGCACAGGCCCCATCGGGTTGGGCGTTATGGTCAGGTATTCGACCCAATCAGCATCGCTGACGGCGTTGGTATCGGGTCGAGCAGCTCCGACCGGGCCGCCATAGACGAACTCGCTTTCATTGCGCTTGCCACAGAATGGGCAGGGGATGAGCATCATGATCCTGTCCCTTCCTATCTCGCCGTTGTGGTGCCGGCTTCCATCACAAACTCTAGATGGCGGAAGCGGTCCAAAGTGAACGAGGCCATCAGCGGATGCGGCTCGCCTTTGGCGACCAGTTGCGCAAGCGTCAGTCCGCCCGCAGGAATGGCTTTGTATCCGCCCCACCAGCCAGCGGTCACGAACAGCCCCGGTACCTCAGTCTGATCCATGATGGGCGAGGCATCATGGGCAATATCAAGATGCCCACCCCATTGGCGCATTAGTTTGAGTTTCTTGAAGCTCGGGAAAAGCGACAGCATCGCGGTCACAGTGTCTTCGAACACATGTTGCTTGATGTCGCGACGAAAGCTTTGCCCCATATCAGGAGCGCCGCCGATCACCATCTCGCCCTTGTCAGACTGGCTGAAATAGAACCCACTGTCCGGGCAATTTACAATGACATCCACCAAGGGCTTCACTGGTTCGGACACAAAGGCCGTCAGGTTCATCGTGCGCAATGGCAGCTTGAGCCCCGCTGTCTCGGTCAACGTCGTGGTATGGCCCGATACGGCCACCACAACCTTTTTCGCCCGCACGGTGCCGCGATTGGTCTCGACACCTTCGATGCGCCCATCAGCGCCACGGATCAATGCTTGCACGGCGGTCTGTTGGTGCATCTCCACCCCCATCGCATCCGCCGCGCGGGCATAGCCCCAGGCCACCGCATCATGACGGTTTACACCTGCGTCCGTGTGGACCATTCCGCAGATGATCGGCAGGCGCGCATCTGGCCCACCGCCTGTCAGCGCAGGTATGCGTTTGCGCAATTCTTCTGCGGTGATTTGTTCATATGTCGAGCCATAGATGTCCATGACCAATTGCCGTCGCCGCAACTCTCGCAGTTTGGGCCAGGTCTGCACCACATCCACCATGGTGCGCTTGGAATGCATCATGTTGAAGTTCAACTCATGCGTCAGCCCTTCGTACATCTCGACGGATTTGACGTAGAACGGGATCGACTCGTCACGCATGTAATTTGACCGAATCGTAACCGTATTGCGCGCTATGTTTCCGCCACCCAACCAGCCCCGTTCCAGCACGGCGACGTCGGTTATGCCAAACTCTTTGGCCAGATAGTAAGCCGTGGCCAGCCCGTGACCCCCTGCCCCGATCACCACCACCTCGTACCGGTCTTTGAGCGGCGGGCTCCGCCAGGCTCGGGACCAGTTCTTATGACCAGAAATCGCGTTACGGGCGAGTGAAAATGCCGAATATTTTTGCATAGCAAGCACAATATTTATCAGAAAAAATATATCGTCAATAAATATATTTACCATTACGCAAAAACTGCTTGGGCAATCAAAGGTGGTGGGCTACCATGGCGCATGACCTTCAAAATTGAACAGTTTCATCGGAATCTTGCTGGCAAATGGTCGGCCCGATCCCGCTGGCCCTGCTTCATCATAAACTGCCGCAGTTCACCCTCTCTCTGACTCCATGCAGACCGTGGCGCTTTGCGCCTGAATTCAAACCCGACGGGAAATGAGGCGGATGCTATGGATGGAAGAACTATGATAAACACACCGGATACAGATACTGTTCAGCAAGCGTATGCGCGCGACGGCGTCGTTTTATTGAGAAACATCCTCACAGACGATTGGTTAAACAAGTTGCGTGATGCCGTGGACGAAGAGGTCAAAAAGGGTGACCGGTATTTTGCCTATAAAAATATGCGTGAAAAACCGGGTATCTTTCAGGACTATTGTCTGAACTCAGATATTGGAAAGCGCGTGGCCGAGGTGGCGGGCAGCCCCTGGACTTCGTTGATCTATGACCAAATTTTCGTGAAAGAACCTGGCACACGCACCCAGACCGGCTGGCATACAGATCAGCCCTATTGGCCTGTGGCCGGTCCCATCATGACAATGTGGATCGCACTTGATCCTGTCGACCCAGACAATGGAGCGCTGGAATTTGTCCGTGGCTCGCACGCTTGGGGCGCAAAATACCGGCCTTTCAAAACTGACCAGCTTGGCAAGTTTCTTCACTATCTGGAAGAGGATAACCCGGACTATATCGACATGCCCGATTTCGAGGCGGATCGCACTAAATATGACATATTCCACTATGAACAGATGGAACCTGGCGATGCCCTGGCCTTCGATGGAATGACTGTGCATTCGGCGATGGGCAACCGAACCTCGACCCGTCGCAGGCGTGGATATGCGGTACGTTTTGCCGTTGAAGGTGCCACCTATGAACCGCGCGATAGCGTTACTGAATGGCTGCATGATGACGACCTGAAACCGGGTGCTCCCTTTGCCGGTGGGCGCTTCCCTGTCATCTATAGCAACACCTAAGATAAGGGGCCGGGAACTGGCCCATGTTCAGGTTTCAGGCTTGCCGAATTGCACCCTCTGGCACAGCGGCCTCGGCCTCGATCGCTCGGTCGAGCACGCGTCGGTATGTTTTTGCCCCGGCATCCAAACCCAGATCAATATGCGGTGTCTGAGCGTTTTTCATGCCCTTGTGCACTTTTTCCAGCACATCTTTGTCTTCAAGAAACGCCATCCGCGCACCATCATTCATGAATTTCGAAACTTCGGCATTTTCCGGATCAGAGTTGCGATGCTGGAACCAGAAATACCTGGTCTGATCCTCGTTGATTGGCGTCATGAAGTTGTAAGAGATGTTGATGAATGTCTCATCGACAGGATCTTTGTCATATCCACCCGTGCCAACCGGGGTATAGATGGACTTATTCAGCCCGATTGCGGGCATGCACATTTCGTAATGCTGCAAGCGGTCGCAATCGCCGTCGAACGAGACCAGTTTGGCATAGTAAGGCGATGGTGGTTTGTTTTCGATCCAGCGCGAGACAATCACGCCGCGATCTGTCTTTTTGACGTCCAGAGGCTCTTCATCCGTTCCCGCGCCGGCGAATGACGAGACATGTACCCAGGCCACGTGGCTGGGATCAAGCAGGTTGTCGCAAACCCAAAGATAATGGCAATCGATATCCATCACCCCGCCATCGGTCAGGCCCCAGCTCGTGTCATCAAAGTTTTCGATTGGGAAAATCAGGTCCGGATCAGCCAGTTCAGGATCGCCCATCCAGATCCAGAGCAGGCGATAGCGGTCGACAACTGGATAAGACTTCACCACCGCGCGCCGAGGCGTCATCCCCCGCTGCGTTGGGCTGTCCGTACATTTGCCCGAACAATCGAATGTCAGCCCGTGGTAGCCGCATTCGACCAGATCCCCTTTCAGATTGCCATCGGATAGCGGGAGCTTGCGATGCGGGCAGGCATTCTCAAGCGCAACGGGCGTCCCATCCTGCTGACGATAGAGCACAATGTTCTCA
Source organism: Ruegeria sp. H9 (assembly GCF_056532915.1). Lineage (NCBI taxonomy): Bacteria > Pseudomonadati > Pseudomonadota > Alphaproteobacteria > Rhodobacterales > Roseobacteraceae > Ruegeria > Ruegeria sp. H9. The sequence continues at coordinate 569,346 of NZ_JBQFNX010000001.1, forward strand.
CCCAGATATGTCTCAGCCTTCAGTTCACGCCCGATATCCTTGCTCCAGGCGGCAACATACCAGCAATTTCTGAGGTACATGGTTTGCTCTCCAATTTGATCAGTTGGCTTAGCGCCATTATGGCAGCGTCAGTGCAATACACCATTCTGGATTTGTAATGATACATATAAGGCAAGCTAATTCGGCAGCATTACCGACGGGGGCAGATCGGGCTGCGAAGCAACTTCGGCCTTGATCCAGTTCAGGAACTCGCTGACTTTTTGGCTGTCTTTGCTATCAGGGCGCCGGACGAGCCAATAGGAAAGTGGCGATTGGGTCAGTTGCTGAAACGGTCGCACCAGACGGCCATCGCACAACGCATCAATAACCAGCGGTTCGCGCCCAAGCGCCACCCCCAGCCCCTCAATCGCTGCCTGTATGACCATGTTTGATTGGCCCAATCGGCGCGTGCGCACTCCAGACGGCAATGTCAGATTGGTTTGCCGCGCCCAGAACTCCCATGTTGGGCTGGACGTACCATGGTGCAGATTTTCATCTACCAGCAGTGTGTGCTGTGACAAATCTTCAATGCGCTTCAGTTCAGGCAACAGCGCGGGCGCGCAAACGGGAAACAGCCTTTCCCGCATAAGCAAATCCACTTCAAACCCGGGATATTCACCAAGACCATATCGAATGCCGATATCGGAATCTGCGCCGGAAAACGGATAGTATCCCGTATCCGTCGCGATCGAAATAGACAGGTCCGGGTGGGCCAAATCAAAGTGCAGAAGTCTTGGAAACAGCCAGTTGAATGCAAACCCCGGCAAACATGAAATCACGATGGTCCGGTCCGCACGCGTTCGATCGCGAAGTTGCGCACACACATCTGAAATGCGCCCTAACCCATCCGAGATTGCCTGCGCCAATTGCTCACCTTCGCGGGTAGGTCGCGATTGCCGCGCACCGCGCACCAGCAAATCCCGCCCAAGCCATTCTTCGAGCGATCTGACGTGCTGGCTGACGGCACTTTGGCTGACCCCCAGTTCCTCGGCGGCGGGTGAAAAGCCGGAATGGCGTACAACTGCCTCAAAGGCTCGCAGCGCGGAGTATGGCAGATTCAAGATCATATTAGTCATCCTAATGTCAGCCATTATCACTTTCAAATGGATTGCCGGCGGCCCTAGGCCGTAAGTTGATAATGTCAAGTAATCAGGAGATGTCGATGTCCGACATGACGCCAGAGCGGGGCGCTTACAATCTGCTGGTCAATTGCGCCCGCGCGGCGGCGGGTGAAAGGCTGCTGATTGCCTATGAACCTGCAGAGTTTGGATATTTCGACGCCGACAGCGTGAATGTTGTCAGTCAGGCGGCCCGTCAACTTGGGCTGGGGGTCGACACGATTGATGTGGGCTTCAATCCGGACAATCCGCAATTATCGCCCGATCTGCTTGCCCGGTTCGAAGCGGCAGACATCATTCTATTTCTGGCCCGTCTTGGGGATCAGTTGCGGTTCTCGGACATGCCGCAGGGTAAGAAAGTCATCGTTAGCTTCGCTTTAACCAAAGAAATGCTGGGATCTGGTTTCTCCAACGGCCACCACGATGCGTTCATGGAGCTTAAGGCCGATATCAACGCGGTCTTGGACGCGGCCAGCGAGGTGCGGATCACTTGCCCTTTGGGCACTGATGTAAGCGGTCGGCCAGTGATGAACCTGCAAGCCTCGGGCGACACCTCGATCCTGCGCTTTCCGATGTCAGTCTTTACTCCGGTTCCTGCCCACAGTTTCTCGGGCCGTGTGGCGATCAGTTTTCTGACGGGAACGGGGTCGAAGTATTACGATGACTACACCATCGAATTCGACCGCCCCGTCTTTGCGATGATGGAGAATGGGCGGCTGCAGCGTTTTGACGGCGATCCCGCCAACGCCGCACGGGCCGAGGCGCATTATGACCGGGTAGCCAATCAGTTGGGAATTGATCGCAATTTCGTGCACTCTTGGCACGCAGGTATTCATCCGGGCTGTGGCTACCCCTGGGATATGCGCGAAAACTATGAACGCTGGGGCGGCTCCGCTTTCGGAAATCCACGCATCCTGCATTTCCACACCTGCGGGGCGTACGCGCCCGGAGAAATCAGCTGGAACGTTATTGATCCTTCCATCGAAATCGATGGCGTAACTTATTGGGACCGGGGTACATTCCATGCTGAACGGCTGCCTTGCGGTCAATCAATCCTGGATCGGCACCCCTGCGCGGCCGCCCTGTTCGCCCATCCCGATCCGGATATCGGTCTGCGTGCAGTTGGCTGATCAATAGCGGCTTGATCGAATCACAAGCTGTGGAAATACTCTTTGATAATAGGGTCTGTTCGAGTTGGCCCTATGGTGCGGAGCACTCCCGTCTCCGGTGCCGGAATATGCGCAGAGGGCAAGACCCCCGCTCCGGCAAAATCATGGAAATCACATGTCAAAAGCTATTGTTACGCCGCTGACTCAGGCTCTGGCCGAAGGAAAACTGACGCGCGAAGAACTCAAGGGATTCATGCAACGCTCGAACGCGCACGGGTTACGTCATCTTGCAATGTGGATTTTAGTGCTGGCCTGCACGACAACATTGATCACCCTAGCCTGGAACAGTTGGCTGATTTGGCCCGCGATGTTTCTGCAAGGGGTCGTCTTGGTGCATCATTTCTCGCTTCAGCATGAGTGTGTGCACTATACCGTGTTTCGCACCCGGTGGTTGAATGATCTGGTTGGTCAGATTTGCGGGCTGATCATCATTCTGCCCCATCGGTTCTTCCGATACGAACATTGTGATCATCACACATATACGCAATTGAACGGAGAGGATCCCGAACTGATCCCGCTGCCCAAATCCCTTGGCGAGTACTTTTTGTACCTGTCAGCCCTGCCTTATTGGCGCGGTAAGTTCACTGAGCTGTTCCGACATGCCTTTGGGAAGCTCAGCAAGGCCGAGTTGAGTTTCATTCCCAAAGAGGAGCATCAGTCGGTCTATTGGGACGCGCGCCGCATGCTGGCCATTTACGCTTTGATCTTTCTGGCTATGGCCTCCACCGGATGGTGGGGATTGATCTGGTATTGGATCATACCCCTGTTTCTGGGTGAGCCGGTGATGCGATTCATACGAATGACCGAGCATGTCGGACGTCCCACCGTGGCGCAGATGTCAGAAAACACGCGCACCAATCTGGTGTCAAAGCCGATGTCATTTTTATGCTGGAATATGAACTATCATGCTGAACATCACTATGTCGCCTCAGTTCCCTTTCACGCTCTGCCCCGTCTGCATGAGAAGTTAAAGGATCATATCTTCGTCGAGAAAGGTGGATATCTGGCTGCGCATCGCGACATTCTGCGGCAGATCGTGCAACGCAAAGCCGAGGCCTGAGCGATGGCAGCAGACAAACCTTGGCGCGATGTGATCGAGGCATCGAAGCTGGAAGAAAACTGGGTCACGCGGGTTCAGATCGGGCCGAGATTGATTGCAGTTTATGATACACCCAGCGGTGTCTATGCCTCGCTGGCATTGTGCAACCATGGTGGGGCTGATCTGTGTGACGGCTATTTTGATGGGCATGTTATCGAATGCCCATTGCACCAGGGCGCGTTCGATGTGCGTGATGGCAAGCCCGTTTCAGCGCCTGCGACCCGAGCAATGCGGGTCTTTGAGACACGGATTCAGGATGGAATGGTTCAGGTCCGAATGTGACCTGAACCTAGCGCTTGTCAGATCGTTTCTCTAGCCGCGCAAAGATGCGGCTGAGGCCGAAGCAGACGACAAAATAGAATGCAGCCGTTGTGATCCATGCCTCAAAAATCATCCGGGACGAAGCGACCAACTCGACGGTCTTGTAGGTCAGTTCCTGAACCGAGATCAGCGACAAGATCGAGCTGTCCTTGATTAGTGAGATGAACTGGTTGGCCAGCGGCGGGACGACCTTTTTCATCGCCTGCGGCAGCACGATATAGCGCAATTCCTGTATGCGGCTCATACCGATCGAGCGTGCAGCTTCGCGCTGACCTTTCGGGATCGACTGGATACCTGCTCGGACAATTTCGCCGACAAATGCGCTTTCAAACAGCGCCAGAACGATGACACCTGAGACAAGCGACGGAAAGCGCCGCATCTCACCAAAGAAAAATGTCCAGATCTGGTTGTCTTCCTGCCGCGCAATTCCACGCGCCCAGCGTTCAAGGTTTAGTGCGTCGATCAGTTGCTGCGAAAGGAAGAAAAAGAAAATAAAGACAACAACAACCGGTGGCACATTACGCAGAAATTCAAGATAAGTGCGTGCCAGCATGCGTATGGTCAGGTTGGCAGAACAGCGCGCGATCCCCAGAATTGTACCCAGAATGAGCGCCAATATGCCGGAATAGATGCTGATACGAACCGTCGCCACCAAGCCTTGCAGCAATAGATTGGCAAAATACTCTTCTCGCCCAGTATGCCAGCCGACGATGTAGCTGGGGATCAATTCCCACCGCCACTTATAGTTCAGCGTACCTTCGATCGACAGCCAGATATATCCGAAGAAGGCGATCAATACCGCCACGATCAGATAATCTGGCCATCTGAGTTTTCTAAGAAATTCAGGCACCTGGGCGCTCCGCTTCAGGCCCGAGGGCGGCTGATCCGCCCCCGGCTAATTGGTTACTGGGCAACCTGGTCTGCCCACTCTTCAGTTGCGAACCAATAGTTGTGACGCTCTTCCAACCAACCCGACCGCCAGTTCTGAGCGATCCAATTGTTGAAAAAATTCATGGCGTCCGGATCGCCCTTGCGTACTCCGAACGCTTCGCCACGCGGATCATAGAGGTTATCGAACGGAACGGTCAGAGTTTCCGGATGACGACCGGCCTCGCGGTTCGGTGTGGGTTGGGCCGCCATTGAGGCATGCGCGTTTCCGTTCAGCACTTCTTGCGTTGATGCACCGTCTTCATCAAACAACAGCAGCGTCGCGTTGGGGAAGTTTTCCGCGATCACCGTAGCTGGTGTCGCACCGCGACGAGCGGCAAAGGTGACCTCAGGTTTATTGAAATCTTCCAAAGACATACCATCGGTCAACTGTTTGTTAGCCATAATAGCCAGGCCCGAATACGCATAAGGATCGGTGAAGTTGATCGTCAAGTTTCGCTGCGCAGTCACCGACATGCCCGAGATGATCACGTCGAAATTGCCGGATACGAGCGCCGGGATGATGCCATCCCAGGCGGTCGGTACAAACTCGACCTCTACACCCATGTCCTCGGCCAGCTTGCGACCGACATCCAGTTCGAACCCGATCAGATCACCATTCTTGTCGCGCATCGACCACGGCACGAACAGCGACAGACCAATCCGGATCACTCCATCCTGTTTGATCGTTTCAATCACACTTTCGCGGGACAGTTCCTGAGTCGCACTTTGCGCCCAGCCTGAGGTCGCCATGCCTGTTGCCACGACCGCGCCCAGGGCCGCCCCGAGCATTCTGCGAGATAGCTTCATCTTGGTTCTCCTTGTTGTCCGGTTAAGTTCTTGTGGTTATTGGTCGACGGCATATTTCTTCTCCAGATAGCTAACGCCAATCGACAGGATCAGGGTCACCACCAGATAGACCAGCGCGATAGTGAACCAGATTTCAAAACTCATATACGTGTCGGATATAATGTTGCGCCCGAAGGTGGTGAGTTCGGCCACGGCAATGACGCTGACAATAGCCGAGGATTTGATCAGGTGGACGACCTCGCCCGTCATGGGCGGTAGCATAAAGCGAACAGATTGCGGCAGAATTATATATCTGTAGGTCTGATAGGGGGTCATACCGATAGACTTGGCCGCCTCCCACTGACCAGATGGGATGGCGTTGATCCCCGCCCGTAGGATTTCTGAAATCAAGGCTGAATGAAACACCGCCAAAGTCAGGATGCTGGCGGTATATCGATCAAATCCAAAGATAGGACCCAGGACATAATAGAACAGGTAAAGCAGAACCAGCAGCGGGATATTGCGGATCAGTTCAAGGTAGGCAACCGCGACAGCAGTGCCAACTACCAAGCCGGACAAGCGCAGTAACGCCACTAGCAACCCGATAGCTGTGGCCAGCAGAAACGAGGTAACTGACAGCTTGATCGTGGCAACCAGTCCGATGGGGATTTCGCCCCACTCGAACCCAATCTCGGTGTTGCGGTACAGGAATTGGGGCACGCGATACCACTGCCAGTTATAGCCCATACCCTGCGCGCCAACATATGACCCGTAGGCGATCAACCCGACAATAACCGCATAGATCACGACGGACACTAACACCGAACCAAAGAACCGCTTGTATAGTGGTGGCTTCGGCAGCGCTTGCCCGCGTCCCTGTGATATGCCCAGATCGGTCACGTTAGTGTTCCAATATCTGGTTCAGGAATAGACGGCAGCGCTCGCTTGACGGGTTGGTGAAGAACTGATCGGGCGGCGAGATTTCAACGATCTGCCCCGACTCCATAAAGACCATCGTGTCGGCGACCTTGCGCGCAAACCCCATCTCATGCGTGACAACCACCATGGTCATGCCCGTATCGGCCAGTTCAACCATCACATCCAGCACCTCATTGATCATTTCGGGATCAAGCGCGGATGTCGGTTCATCAAACAGCATGATCCGTGTTTCCATGCATAAGGACCGCGCGATCGCGACGCGCTGTTGCTGCCCCCCCGACAATTGCGCCGGGTACTTGTCGGCCTGCTCGGGGATGTGAACGCGATCAAGATAGTTGCGCGCAGTTTCCTCGGCCTGCGCCTTGGATAGCTTGCGCACCTTCATCGGTCCGATCATCAGGTTTTCAAGCACAGTCAGGTGCGGAAACAGGTTGAACTGCTGGAAGACCATGCCGACTTCCTGTCGCAGTTCACGGATTTCCTTGGCACCCTCATAGACTTCGATCCCATCGATCACGAGACGCCCGGAATTATGCCACTCTAACCCGTTGAAACAGCGGATCAGCGTGGATTTTCCCGATCCGGACGGGCCGCAGATTACCACCTTCTCGCCCTGATGAACGGTCAGATCGATGTTCTTGAGCGCATGGAAAGTCCCATAGAACTTATCCAGATTGGTCACTTCGATCATGGGGGAGAGCTGTGTCATGCCGAACCTGTCAAGATGCGGATCAGCTGGCGTCGCTGATCTATGACGCTGTGGTGGTGCGATCGCAACATGAGGTCATGCACGCATGGGCACGAGGTCATTCGAGGGGATTCAGGCAGTGTGGAGAGATCTGGCAAAGCTTCAGAATCCTCAAATTCGTTGCGCGCTGTTCAATATGGTTGCTTAATGTGCAATATTCGTCAATAAAAAACTCAGCCGAACGGCACACGCCGCGAAAATAGAAACAGAAAACACGAGAGGAAACGTGAATGTCCGCCTGGATTCGGATGATATCTGACGAAGATGCCGACGAGCACCTGAGAGCGACTCTGGATCTGGCGCGCACACCACACGGGACAGTGGACAACGTGATGCGCGTGCATTCACTGCGTCCCAACACCATGAAAGGTCACGTCATTCTGTATCGCGCGTGCCTGCATGATGAAGCCAATTCCATACCCATGTGGTTTCAGGAAGTCATCAGCTCTTACGTATCGACGTTGAACACCTGCCCCTATTCTTATGCCAACCATTGGGCAAACGCCCGACATCTGATCGGTGACGACGCACGCGCCGACGCAATCGAGGCCGCGTTAAAGGCCCATCGTCCGCAGGACGCATTTGAAGGTGCGCAGTTGGCCGCGCTGATCTATGCGCAAAAGCTGACCCTGTCGCCGGGTGCAATGGAGGAATCCGAAGTTCGCGCATTGAAAGATGCCGGCTGGGAAGACGGAGAGATTCTCGAGATCAACCAGATCGTCGGATATTTCAATTATGCCAACCGATTGCTGAATGGTCTGGGTGTCACAACGGAAGGGGACGTGGTGGGCTACTACGCCGAGGATTGACGGATTGAATCATGCACGATGACACGCCGGGAAGACAGATTGATCGCGCTATTGGTGCCTCGCTCAGGGAGCTGCGCCAAAGCCGCAAGCAATCCGCCCGTCGGTTGGCAGAACAGTCTGGTATCTCGGCTGCAATGGTCAGCCGTATCGAAAACGGGTTGGTCTCTCCGTCAATCGATACGCTGGCTGCACTTGCCGAGGCGTTGGAAGTACCAATCGTATCGCTGTTTCGCGAAGCGCGGACAGATCACACCGACTATACGCTGGTTCGCCATGGCGAAGGGCTAAAGTCTACGCGACTGGCGGGCGGCCATTCGCACGAATACGTCAACCTTGCGCTGCATTCCCGGAAGGACCTGCGCTTTCAGGCCCGTCGTGTCACGTTGTTGCGCGACGAGGGGCAGCCGCCCACTTATGTCGGCCATGGCGTCGTGTTTGTGCAGGTTCTCGAAGGGCAGGCCATCTATCGCTACGGCGAGGCCCGATTTACTCTTTCAGCAGGAGACAGCATCAGCGTCGATGCAGAGCTGAATCACGGCTTCGAAGAGGTACTGACCCCCGAGTTCGTCTTCCTGACCGTTCAGGCCGAACGTCCGTAGTGGCCAGTTGATATGGCCATCCCAACTGAAATTGATCTGACGCGCGGGCCAATCTCGACCCATTTCCGAACCCTGGCGATCCCGGGCGCAATCGGGATGTTGTTCAACACTCTCTACAACGTTGTCGACATGTTCTTCGCCGGCCTTCTCTCGACCAGCGCGCAGGCTGGATTGGCATTAGGGTTTCAGGCTTTTTTCATTGCCATTTCGGTCGGGGTCGGGTTGGGTGCCGCGATGAGCGCGCTGGTCGGCAACGCGTTAGGCGCTGGAGACACTCGCGCAGCGCGGCGTTTTGCAGCACAGGGAATGATCTATGGTTTCATTGCAGCCTGTGTCCTGGCGGCGGCGGGTCTCTGGTACGGCCCTGCGCTGATAAATCTGGTTTCGGAACCGGGACCTTATCGCGATGCAGGTTTACGTTATTTCCACTGGCTCCTATTGGCCTTGCCCGGATTTCTACTGGCCTTCGGTTGCAATGGCATTCTTCAGGCACATGGTGACGCGGTATCGATGCAACGCGCCCTCATGGTGGCGTTTTTTGCCAATATCGGTCTGAACCCCCTATTGATCTACGGCATTCCGGGCATGATCCAGGGCATCGGATTTGATGGCCTCGCTGTATCGACGGTGATCAGCCAGACCGGTGTGATGGTGTTTCTGATCCGTCAGGTCCTCAGACGCCGCAGGATGAGGCGCATGCGCCCCCGAAACTTCATTCCGCGCCTACAGAAGTTCAAGGAGATCTCGGTTCAGGTACTTCCCACAGCGACATCTTTCTTCGTGATGCTGCTGTCAGGTTTCGTCATGCAGTTCGCCCTGAAAATCTTTGGAGAGCACGCAATCGCTGGCTTTGGCATTGCCATTCGGCTTGAGCAGATTTTGCTTTTGCCGGTGCTGGGGGTCACGGGGGCACTGCTACCCATCGCGTCCCAGAATTTCGGTGCCCGCGACTATGAAAGGGTACGCGAGGCACTGTTTTATTGCTGGAAAGTCGGGTTCATCATGACCGCCATCGCAGCCCCCATATTGTGGATTTTTGGCCGCCTTATGATGGGCTTTTTCACCGACGATCCCGAAGTGATCCGCGTCGGACTTAGCTATCTACGTGTCGATAGTCTGATCCTCCCGGTCTACATGATGCTTTTTTCCATCAACTCGCTATTGCAAGCCTTGAAGCGACCGATCTGGACCGTGTGGATCAGCCTATATCGTCAAGGATTTGGCGTCGCCTTTTTTGTCTGGATTTTCGTCGGCCTGCTCGGTTTTAACGAAATTGGTGTCTGGTTCGGCACCGCAGGTGCCGTGGTGACTGGCTGGATGATCGCATTGCTGATGACGTCCCATGTGGCTCAAAAAGAGCTGGGCGGGCTTTGGCTCAGGACGAGAACCGATCTGGGCTGAAGGCTTCTATATCGATGTCCGGTGATCTGCCAGCAATTACATCTGCGATTATCCGCGCCGTCGTCGCGCCTAGTGTCAGGCCAAGCTGTCCGTGACCCGTCGCAAAGGCGACGTTAGCCAGTCGCCTGCTGCGGCCAATGATCGGACGTGTGTCAGGTGTAAACGGGCGGCGACCCATCCGGCGTTCCGCACTATCGGTCTTCAAACCCGGTAATACGCGGCATGCACGCCTGACCAGCACATCGGCTCGGTTCCAATTCGGCTGCGCGTTCAGGTCGGCAAATTCTGCGGTACCAGCCACTGCCAGCGCCTGCTGATACGGTGTAATGCCAAACCCACCTTTGGCATAAAACACCGTGTGGCGGAGCTCGACCCCGCTATCTTTCAACGCAGTCGAATATCCGATCACCCCTTCCATCCTCAATTGAACACCCAGCGTCTTGGCCAAGATTCTAGACGGCGTTCCCGCAGCGATGACGAAATCATCTGCGCTGATCGATCGCCCATCGCTCAGCTTCACGCTTTTCACATGTTGTCCGTCCTGCGTAAAACCGATTGCTCTTCCTGCCACGACTGCCCCACCGCAGCTGCTAAAACTCTGCGTCAGCGTTTCAACCAATACCTTAGGGTCCGTTACAAAACTCCAGTCTCTAAGCAAAGCTGCATGTTTGAAATCAGATGCTATTGCAGGATCGATTTCATGCGCTTCCTGACCTGTAACTTGATCAATTGTGCAACCCAGCTCACGCGCTAGTTCAAAAGCTGCGCGCATGGTCGCAAGGTCATTGTCGTCGTCAAACAACTTGATTACCGGCTGTTCGACCAAAAGCTCAGGATGGCCTACATCTAAAAGCTGAGCCTTGAAATCCGCTGTTGCAGCAAACGTAAGTCTTGCCAGATCGGAGGCGATTGCACGCATTTTCGAGCGACGCGCATTGGCGGTAAACCGTGCAAACCACGGCAGCAGCTTCACTGCTGAAGCCGGGCGCAGTGTCAACGGGGCCTCGGCATCCAGCAACCAGCCCGGCACTTTCATCAGCATCCCCGGCTGCGACAACGGCACGATCTCACCCACTGCGATACACCCGCAGGAAGCCCAACTCGCGCCCTCACCAACCGGACCCGGTTCTACGACGGTGACCTCGTGGCCCTGCGACTGCAATGTCAGCGCACAGGATATTCCGACGATGCCGCCGCCAATTACAACCACCCGTGCCATTACTGGGACCCCTACAGAAGTTCGCGAAGTTGCTTCATCAAGTCCGCCGTGACGCGAACACCATCCGCTTCGGCGGCAGCACGGTTCTTCAAGCGGCCATCTCCGGGAACGCGGGCATCCCCGTTACCTTCAATCTCAGCGCAGATGCGTTGGACATAGCCTTCAAATGCGGCATTCCCGAAACGCGCCGGATCAATCGCGATCAACGTTGAACCGCCCTTGATATTCAAGGCACCGTGCGCTTCGCGGTTGGCATTGTCCACGGACAATGTTCCACCGGCCAGTGCCGCGCCAAGAACTTCGATCAGGAAGGCGATCGCCGCGCCTTTGTGCTCGCCAAACGGCAACAGACTGCGGGTCTCCAAAATCGCGTTGGGATCGCTGGTTGGCTGACCGTTCGGGTCAAGCCCCGCAGGGCGTGGCAATTCGTGCCCTTCGGCCGCGGCCATCCGGATGTCCATCAGCGCAACCATTGACGAGGCCTGATCCCATACAACCGGCGCACGACCCGGTCGCGGGCAAGCAAAGGACATCGGATTGGTGCCAAAAACAGGGCGGATGCCGCCTTGCGGCACCACCATCGAGAGCGAGTTCACAACACCTAGCGCTACCAGCCCAGCGTCCGCCAGCGGACCTGTATCGAAACGTAGTGCCCCCAGATGGTGGCAATTGGCACAAGTAAACGCGGCAATACCATTCGCGCGCGCCATTTCAATAAGCTCGTTTCGAGCTTTGGCGGCCACGATCTGGTAATAGCCATTGTCACCATCTCCGCGCAGAACCCCCGGTGCGATCCGTTCGACACTCGGGTCGGCCTCGGGGTTGGCATATCCCGAAGAAAAGCTCTGCGCATAAACAGGTAACATCCTTAACCCATGGCTACGCGGGCCGTCGCGCTCGCTCATCCGCACAAGCCCGGCCAGAACCGTGCTGCCATGTTCATCCATGCCTGCTGCCACAAGGACAGATTTTGCCAATTCCTCTACTTCGTCGAGTGAGAGAGCGATCGTCGAGTTATCGGCCATGTGCCTAATCCTGTCGTTGGTTGAGGAAACGGGTACATAAGTGCCCGCTTGCAGATCTGTTTAGGCGCTGTATTCCACCCGCTTCTTAGCGACGAATTCATCCAACGCCCCGCGCTGATCGTCCGGCATTGGTGGCTGGACGTAGGTGTTCAGCATACGCTGCGCCTCTTCCGTGCCAACTGTTTCTGCGGTTTTCGCACCTTCTGCCTCCCACTGTTCAAAACTGTCATTGTTTTGCAAGTGGTTCATATGCATTGGGTTTTCGCGCGTGTGGTCAGTACCAAGGAAGTGCCCACCCGGTCCGATCTTGTCAATGTCGCCCAGCAACGTGTCCAGATTTTCTTCTTGCAGGCCGCTGAAGAAACGGTGGAAGTTCTCCAACTGCAACGCATCCTGCACCCATTTTGAGTAGCTGACCCCAAGCGCGCCTTCAAGGAAGCCTGCTGAGTGTACGATGTAGTTTGCGCCACCCAGCAGCACCGGCCACATGGTGTTTGCGGTGTCGAACGCAGCCTGCATATCCGGGGATTTCGATCCGGTCCACATGGTACAGGTCCGCCATGGCACACCATAAAACCGAGCCATCTGACCCACCAGAAGGTTCATCAGCCCTGGTTCGGGCGAACCCATCATCGGTGCACCTGTCTTCATCGAAACGCCCATGATTGCTACCCCCAGCACCATCGGGGCTCCGCGCCGGATGATCTGGCTGTAGGCCATACCGGCAAGCGATTCTGCAATCAGCAGCGCGACACCACCCTGCGGGCTTGCAGGTGTGCTCGCCCCGGCAAGAACAAAGGGCGACAGCAGGCAGGGCTGGTTGGCGGCGGCATAGACGCGCAGGCTCTGCAACATGGTCTCATCCCAGACCAACGGTGTGTTGCAGTTCAGCAGGGCTGCCATCACCACATTGTTGTCAACAAACTCCTCACCAAACACGATGCGAGTCATCTCTACCGAGTCCAACGCTGCCTGCTCGGATAGAACTGAACCCTTGATCGGTTTGTCGGTCAGCGTCAGTGCGGCATGGACCAGCTCCAGGTGGCGTTGCGGGACGGGTACGTCCTGCGGCTCGACCGGCAAAATACCCGGTACCATCATCGACTGACTCATCTGACTGAGTTTGAAGAAGTTATGCGCATCCTCCAGCATCGAAGGGCGGCGCACACCATCCAGGCCATAGACAAATGGCGCGCCATACGCATTGGCAAAGACCGAATGCCGATTGCCCACCCGCAGCGAGCGTTCCGGGTTGCGCGCGGCATAGCCCCATTCCGAGGGAACGGCCGAGATCAGGTCCATCAGCATCTCGCGCCCGATGCGCACTCGCTCACCCTGCACATCCGCACCGTACTTCTTCCAATCAGCTAAGGCCACCGGATCGCGGAACTCAATCCCTGTGGTTTCAAGTATAGTCATGGCCGCGTTGTGGATTTTCTCAACGCCTTCGGGACCAAGCAGATCAATCGGACCAACTTTGCGGTTCAGCGTCGACAAGTAGACAGGGGGCGGGTTGGTGCGAGCCTTGACCCGCGCGGCACGTCCACCGCCACGGCCCGAGCGTGCTTTGACTTCTGCCATCTCAAATCCTCCTGATCAGGCGCGCGCGCGGGCGCTGGTGGGATCAACGGCGCAGGTATCGATCACTTCTGCCTCGCGCATTTCATTGTGGATGAGCACCTGCATTTTGGTGCCGGGTGCCGTCATCTCGTATGGAACCAGCGCCATCGCAAGGTCGTGGTTGCAGTAATACGAGAACCCGCCCGAAGTGACGCGTCCGATCAGCTTGCCATCGGCATAGACGCCTTCGTCAAACATCACCGAGGTGTCGCAGAACGGCAGCTTCAGTGTGACCAGTGTGTTGTATCCACCCTGCTCCTGCTGCTTTTGCAGCGCGGCTTTGCCGACGAAATCACGTTCAGCCACCTGCCCGCCGATCTTCTCGGTCATTGCAACGAAACGGCCCAAATCGGCCTCATATGGGGTCAGGTCCTTGCAGATTTCGCGGTTGATTGCGCGATAGGATTTCTCAAGCCGCATCGACTCCAACGCTTCAAGCCCGAAAGGTTTCACACCCGATTTCAGCAGCAAATCAACGAGGTGGCGATTGTACCCGACCGGGTGGTGCAGTTCCCATCCCAACTCACCGGTGTAGGAGACGCGCAACAAGTGCACACCTTTGGCATAGCCCACCTCGCCCATCTGTGCCGACAGCCATGGGAATGCTTCGTTCGACAAATCATTATCGGTCAATGGTTGCAGGATGTCCCGTGCCTTGGGCCCAGCCAGTGCGATCACGCCCAGCTGTTCTGAGATATCCTCGATCACCACCGAGCCATCACCTGGCAGCACGCGCTGTAACTGATCCCAATTGTAGGCTCGCCAGTTCGGCGTCGATATCAGGTAGAAATCGTCGTCGGCATAGCGCACGATTGTGTACTCCGCATCCATGCCGCCCTTATCGTTCAACATCAGCGACAAGGTCATGCGGCCCACCTTGGGCAGCTTGTTGGCCATCAGGCTATCCAGCCATTTGGCTGCACCCGGTCCACGCACTGTGAACTTGGTCATCGGCGACATTTCGATGAAGCCAGCCTCTTCACGGGTGGTGCGCACCTCTTCCTGGACACGCTCCATATGGTTGGTGCGGCGGAAACTGTGTTCGGGGATCGCCTCTTCGGGCGATTTGGCAAACCAGCGAGGAAATTCGTAGCCGTTAAAGCTGGTCCAAACCGCGCCCTGAGCAGTCAAAAGATCATATGACCCCATGGTCTTCATCGGGCGCGCATCCGGGAAGTCCTCACCCGGAACATGCGCATCCATATGGGTGCCCCATGTCTCGCGCACCTTATCCATGGTCCAACGTTTTGAGGCGTAATCCGAGAATCGACGCGGGTCGAGCTCCGACATATCCATGCCCGGATCGCCATCGACGATCCATTTGGCCAAACGGTTACCAACGGTGCCGCCCCAGAGGATGCCACCTGGCATGCCTTCGGCCAGCCAAAGGTTCTCATGCCCCGGTGCGGGTCCGGCCAGAGGCAGCTCGTCCGGGGTCATCTGGAACGGGCCACGGGTGTTGGCCTTGATCCCAACCTCACCCAAGGTTGGCACCCGTTCGATGGCGCGTTCCCATTGGGTTTCCACGGCATCAAAATCCTCGGGCAACAGATCGGCTCCGAACTCGGGCGGGACACGATCCTCGGCGAATAGTTTGAGGTCTTTGGTGAATTCATACGGCCCGAACTGGATCCCGCCCACATCTTCGCGCAGATAAGCGCCGTAGTCCTCATCCCGCAGGATTGGGAATTCGGGCAAGCCTTGCGCCCGGCGCTCTTTCAACAGCGGCACCGTCTCGGTCGTCCAATACTGGTGAACGATCGGGATACATGGCAGGTCCAGCCCCACGCGGCGCGCATTTTCGCGGGCGTAGTTGCCGGTGGCAAAGATCAGATGCTCGCAGGTGATCTCACCCTGATTGGTGGTCACTTTCCAGTGGCCATTGTCCAGCTTCTCATAAGCCTGCGCTTCGGTGTTCTGGTATACCTTGGCGCCGGCATCCCGCGCGAGCCTGGCCAATGCCATGGTAATGTCGGCGGGATTCACATAGCCGTCTTCCGTGTGCAGAATACCACCCCGAATATCTGAACTTTGATTCAGCAAGGGATGAATCTCGGCAATCTCCTCTGGCGTCAGCAGCTTACAAGGCACGCCGGCGGCTTCGGCGATCGAGATATAGGACTGGAACTCATCCCAGCGCTTTTCGGTATTAGCCACCCGCAGCTGTCCTACCTTACGCAGTCCGACCGAACTGCCCATCTTCTC
Source organism: Ruegeria sp. H9 (assembly GCF_056532915.1). Lineage (NCBI taxonomy): Bacteria > Pseudomonadati > Pseudomonadota > Alphaproteobacteria > Rhodobacterales > Roseobacteraceae > Ruegeria > Ruegeria sp. H9. The sequence continues at coordinate 585,373 of NZ_JBQFNX010000001.1, forward strand.
TTCCACCTCGGTGTAGATGCGGATGGTTTCCATCGTCATCTTCGACACGTTGTGCGACCGCACAAAGGTCACTAGCAAACCAGCCGCATGCCACGTCGAACCCGAGGTCAGTGTGGTGCGCTCCAGCATAACGGCATCGGAACACCCATGTTCGGTTAACCCGTACAGAATTGACGCACCGACGCACCCACCTCCGACAACCACGACTTTTGCATGTGACTGCATACTGCAACTCCTTCAACTTGTGCACGACCAACCGGGGGTCGCATTGCATGAGGAAAGATCGATATGAACGCCAAGGGTCTTGAGGACCTTTGATACATCCATTGATCATGTCTCAAACGGTTGTGGCGAATTTTCACCGTGAACCGCTGGTGGGCAATTGCAAAAAGATTCACTTTGAATAAGATCAGCTAAGCCTGATCTTCGGATAGTGCTTATATAATATTGGATGTACAAACCATCACAGGTCAAATCACCTTGCTCAACAGGCCCTACGATCTTCCACCTGTAAGTTCGCTTATCAGCTTTGAGGCTGCTGCGCGGCATGTAAGCTTCAAGACCGCTGCAGAAGAGCTGAACGTCACGCCGGCCGCAATCAGCCATCAGGTCAAAGCGCTGGAAAACGAGCTGCAATGCGCGCTGTTTCTGCGCCATCATCGCGGCGTGGAACTTACTGAAAGCGGTGCTTATCTTCTTGTTGCCCTTCAACGTGGTCTGGAAGGCATCAGCGAAGCACTTGGGCAGTTGCGGCGTCAATATGACAGAAAAGGTGTGACGATCCGCTCAACCACGGCTGTCAGTTCACTTTGGCTCACCCCGCGCCTTGCGCAATTCTGGAAGCAATACGGACATGTTTCCGTGACGCAGGTCGTGACCGACCTCGGCATCGACACGTCAAAATGCGACCTAAGTATCCATTACGGCGATTCCAGTCGCGAAACGGGCATCTTCAAGACACTATTTCACGACAAGATCATGGCGCTTTGCAGCCCAAGGTTTGCGCAACAGAATCCCATCAAACGTGTTGAAGATATTGCCAGGGTCCCCCTAATTCATCTCGACGCTCCGGATACCGGCTGGACCGACTGGCGTGCCTGGACCCAGAAACTCGGCTATGAAGGCCCGCTGAATTCCGCGCATCGGGTCAACAATTACACGATTGCGCTTCAGGCCGCTCAGGACGATATGGGCGCAGTGCTGGGATGGGAGGGACTGACCTCGGAGCTGACCGCATCCGGAAAACTGGTCAGACTGTTGCCGCAAACCATCTCATCGCAACTGGATTTCTACGTGAAACTACACAACACCTCATCCGACCGAGCCAAGCTTGTGTTCAAGTGGCTCGGCCAAGCGGCTGACGGAAAGGTTTAAACTCGGCTCAGATCTGATCAGAACGAAATATCTTGGGAGCGAAGATCGAGGGTCTTACCGTTGATTTCTCGCTGTCCTGAATAAAAGCAAGAACACAAACACCGATCCGATTGAAGTTGTGACGATCCCCACCGGCAATTCTTGCGGAGCCAGCAGAAGCCTGCTGAGAATGTCAGAGCCGGTCAACAAGGCAGCACCAACCATAGCGGCGGCAGGTAGAAGGTTTTTGTGCAGGGGACCTGCGATCCCGCGTGCAATATGCGGCACCATCAGACCGACAAAACCAATCACTCCGGCTACGGAAACAAACACGGCCGTTGCCAAAGCTGCGGTGAAAAACATGCTGAACCGCAGACCCCGAACCGGCACACCCAGAGTAGCGGCAGTCAAATCCCCGGTCAGCAGCGCATCCAACCAGCGGCTGCGATAAAGCGAATAGCACAGGATCAGCAGCAGACCGATGCACACCAGCGGGAACGTCTCCCAACGGGCCAGGCCCAGCCCCCCCAGCATCCAGAAGATGACAGAATGGGCGGCGCGGCTATCACCGGCGAAGATCAGATAGTTGGTGATGGCCGAAAACAAAAACGACACAGCCAGACCCGCAAGGATCAGCTTCTCCGGTGCGCTGGTGCGAAGCCCATGAACCAGCGCCAGCACGATGCCCGACGCCACAAGACCGCCGCAAAAGGCAGCCAGAGGCAGAGTCCAGAAACCCAGAATATCTCCGGTCACGGTAATTACAAACACCGCCCCCGCTGCCGCGCCCGAGGACAGGCCGAACAGAAATGGATCGGCAAGGTCATTACGTGTGGTCGTTTGCAGCACCACGCCAACGATGCCCAGCCCGGCACCGATCACGGCTGCAAACAACGCGCGGGGCAGTCGCAGGTCGAATACGATCCTATGCAGCGGCGACATCTCTCCGTCCTGCAACCCGGTACCGCGCAATATCGCGGTGAAGGTGTCGGACAAAGGAATCGAGGTTGTGCCGTAGATCGTGGAAATCAGCAAAAGGGCGGTCAGAACGACCGCCCCCAGCAACAATGTCAGGCCCAATCGGCCCATATCAGCTCTGACCCGGATGCATCGCGCGCGCCATCTTCGAGATCGCTTCGATATTTGCCGGTCCCGGCGTCAGCTCTTCGTAGCGCAATCCGATCCAGCGTTCGTTCTTGACGGCGTCAGTCTGGGACATGACGGGATGTTCCTGCAGGAACTTGAAGGTGTCCTCGGCGCCATTGCCGGTCTGATAATCCAACAAAACCAGGAATTCCGGGTTCGATGCGGCAACGGCCTCCCACGAAGTGCGGCCCCAGCTCGTGTCCATGTCATGAGTGACGTTTTCACCACCGGCGGCTGTGATCATCGCATCGGGAATCGCGAATTTACCGGCGGTAAACGGAGCATCTGCAGGACCATCCAGAAGAAAGACGCGGGGCCTGGGCAGTTCAGCAGTCTTGGCTTCGATCGCTGCCAGCTGCTCTTTCCAGCCCGAGACCAAAGCCTCGGCCTTGTCTTCGACTTGCATCACCTTGCCCAAGCGCAACACATCGCCAAATAGAAGATCCATGCTGGCTTCGGGGCGATCCTTGTCCAGATGGACGCAGCTTTCGGTTAGAACCATGGTCTTGATTCCGAACGGTTCCAATGTATCTGGGGTCACATCACCACCCGGCTTCATGCCATAGTACCAACCGGCAAAGAACAGGTCGGGTTCAACCGCCACCAAATTTTCGACGGTCGGATATTTTGGCGCAAGCTCGGGGATGTCGCCACGCAGGGCATCAAAATCAGGGCTGGTCTTGTACCAGCCGGTGATGCCGGTCAGGCCGACGATCTTGTCCTGCAGACCCAATGCAAAGGCCATATCGGTCATGTTCATGTCATGCACAACCAGGCGCTCGGGCGCGGTATTAAAAACCAGCGGTTCGCCGCAGTTGTCTACGGTGACTTCTTGCGCAGCAGCACCGCTTGCCATGGCGGTGGCCAACGCCACGGGCCAGATGTATTTCATCTCAGTGTGTTCCTTCGACTAAGTTGAGACTGTAGTTCTTCGAATATCAAGCGCCGGGATCACGCGGCCTTCGTGGAGAAAGCAGAGGAAATCAACGCCAAAAGTTTCGCGGACTCTTTCGGGTGTCAGCACCTTGTCCACCGACCCAAACTCGATCATGCGGGTCGATTTCATCAGCGCCACGTGTGTGGCGAATTCGGGGATCATGACAAGATCGTGTACGATCATGACCACGGTGATCCCAAGCTCGGCGACCAAAGACAGCATCCGCCCTTTTGCATCAGGATCCAGATGGTTGGTCGGTTCGTCCAGAAACAGCAACGAAGGGTTCTGCGCCAAAGCACGCGCGATATGGGCACGCTGACGTTCGCCTCCGGACAGTTGGGCCATGCGCTTGTCCGCGAGATTGGCGAGACCGGTCAGGTCTAAAATCCGGTCCAGCTCTTGCGCGTGGCCTTCGGCAGAGCGGTCCGCACGGATGGGTATTTGCCCCAGCGCAACATAATCGCGTAACGCCAAGCGTCCATCGGGCAGTTCCTGCTGACCTACCACTGCAATCATGCGCGCACGCTCTTTGGCCGTGAGCTGTTTCAGACTGCGTCCTTTGATCCGAACATCGCCAAGTGCCAGCGGCTCAGCGCCGCACAACAGATTGAGAAGCGTCGTTTTCCCCGCCCCGTTCGGGCCGGCGATGGCTAGAATGGAACCCTCGTCCAACTCGAACGAGACGCCCTGCAACAGGACATCTCCGTTAAGGGCATAATACTCAAGGTTTTCGGCAATCAGAAAGGGTGGCAACGTCATTGCGATGCCCCCTGTTCGATCCGCGGCATGCGCGAGAGGGTTTTATTGGACAACGCCTGCGGGCGATCAGTGGCATTTGTCCAGCCATCCGGGCTTTCACGATACTGCGCTGCAAACTCAGCCAGCGCCTGCACCTCATCCGCGGTCTGAATGCCACCAAAAAGGTATTGCGCCTTTCCTACGGCCTGGAACCCAACCGTTCTGGGACTATCGCAGCCTGCCATGCAAGACGACGCGCGGATCGCAAAACTGCGAGGTAATTTCCCAGTCAACGCATCGCAAATTTCATCAAGGGGCAGCCCTTCAGTGCAGCTTTCGCAGACTAGAATGAAATGATCAGGCGTATCTGGCATGGTCCACTCCACTTGTTTCCAAGCGCATGCGGAAGCTGCCGACAATGTAAACACGCGATTGACGCGCCATCAAAGCCTCCTTCCAGGACGCCCCGCCCCGGGTTGGTTAAACATCTGATGGCAGGTCTCCTGACTTGCGGGTCCGCGCTCGGCCAACCTTCCCGACCCTGTGGACCAGTGGCTGTTTGACCTTGCTCACCGCTTACAGTTGCGGGGGCAGTTACGGAATTGGCACCTTTTGGCAAACCTCACCGTATTCCCTTTTCATCCCGCGGCAACACCACCGGGAACCATCAATCGATTGAGTGCCCGAGAACACCGGACACGTCAATGATAAAGTCGAAGGCGCCCAACTCTGGTCGAGGATCGAGCGCCGGCAACCACGTGTCCGAAGCACCAACCGAATGGGTAGGGCTGCGCGCCGAATTTGTCTGGCCACGGCTGTCCATAGTTGGTGTGTTTGGAAATTAGACAATCTGAGGTAAGCTGAACAAATTTAGAGGTTTAGCTTTGTCAGCGCCTTGCCCCTGTTTGATCATTGCCTGGGTTTATCCAAGGAGACGGTTCTTTGACACATGTTTCGCAAAACGCATTGCCGCCGGATATTGTTGATGATGTCATTGACCACAATCTCGAGGCCGTTGCACGGTGGAAAGGCCATCGCTTAAGGGCTCAGCATGGGCGCAGTCACGGGTGCGTGGCTGCAACATTCACCGTCAGAAACGATCTACCAGAACAGTTCCGTCACGGCCTGTTTGAACAGCCCGCTGCCTATTCAGCCGCACTTCGCTTTTCCAACGGCGCGCATCTGGATGACCGGAAATCGGATGCCCACGGGATGGCGATCAAGCTTTTTGACGTGCCTGGCCCCAAGCTGATCGACGCCGAAGCACTTGCGCATCTGGGGACCACACAACTCAGCGACGAGTTCGATTTTGTATTGGTCGATCAGGATGTGTTTCCCAGCTACGTCCCCGATGAATATGAGCGATTGGGCAGACTTGTCGCCACATTACAAGCGGTCCAGCACGCGATCAAAGGGCGACGAAAATGGAGCCTTAGGTTGATCACCAAAGGGCTGCGCGCAGGATTTCGCGCCTTCCTCACTCGTGAAGGCAAGCGTCAGTTTCGCGTCGCGAGTGATTTCGCCTCGAACTATATGCACTCGCCTTTTGAGGTCCATTTCTGGTCGACAACACCGTATCGGCTGGGCCCCGATCTAACAGTCCGATACCTGGCCCGCAGCGCTAAACCAAAAGTTCCGGCACATCCGTTAGACGACCCAGATGGGATCGGTCAGTGTTTGCGGCAAGACGTGGCCGATGGAGATAATCACTTCGAGCTGTGTGTGATTGAGCCCCCGCGCCCGGCCGACGAGTTCGATGTGCTAGACAATCGCATCCGGTGGGCATGCGATCCGCAACCAGATGCACCTCTTGATCCGTACCATCATACCGTCACGCCCGTGGCGGATATCACGATTCCCAAAGGTGCAGAATTTGATCCGCAGAATGGCGACGCGATGAGCTTCTCGCCCTGGCGTGTCACGGCAGATCACGAACCTTTAGGACCGATTAATGCGATCCGGCTCAGAACCTATCTTAGCCTGGCCCGCGCCCGGTTCCCGAACCGATGACCAAACGGAGATGTATTGATGCTGGACGTTGATGATCTGATCAAACTCGGATTCAAGATCTCCCCACCCGTTACGAGTTATTTGGCCGCGATCAGGCTTGCAAACGCCGCGAAGATCCACCGACCGCGGCCCTATACAATGGGCACAGACTACACGACATGGCCCGGCGTGTTTTCCCATCGCTGGATCGGTCGGCATACGACGCCAGAAGACCTCTCACCCGTCCTGCCGTCGGAAAGCGAAGTTGCTGATCTCTTTCGCCGACGGACACAAATGGATGGCAGCCCGCTTACCTTGATGTGCCCGCAAGGATCGACACTATTGTTTATCTCGGCCGCACAATGGTTTACCGACAGTTTCCTTCGCACCTTTGGGGCGAAAGGACCGGTTGATCAGACGGATTCGAACCACGAAGTCGATCTGTGCCAAATCTACGGGCTGAACGATTTTCAGACCGACATGCTGCGCGAACGCGATCCCGATACCAATGAACTAACCCACCGGCTGGCCTTTCGTCTGGATACACAGGGCGAGATGTGGGCTCCGAAGCTGTTTCAAAAAAACCAATCCGGTGGTGTTAAGCTAGCACCCCCTTTTGATGGCAGTCTCGCCACTGGCGAGAATTGCGGAAAGCCGTTGCACGATCCCTGCAAGCTGTGGAATGCGGTGAAACGGGCGCATCCGGGTCTCAGCGATCACGCAATCGACCAGCTACTGCTCGATTTTCATGCAACCGGGCTCGATAATGGCAATGGTACGATAGGCTATATCACGATCAATACACTGATGTTGCGCGCCCATAACACCTTTGCCGATCTGTTGTGGCGCGAAAAGCGCGGCATATCAGGCTGGGATAAAGAGCGTGTGTTCCAGACTACACGCTGCACCTTGATCGCATTGCTGATCAAGCTTGTGCTTGAGGACTACATCGCCCACATCGCCAATATGCCTTTCAAACTACCCGTTGGCGTCAATCGCTGGCAACCGTGGCATCATTCCAACCAGATCGCGATTGAGTTCAATTTGCTCTACCGCTGGCATTCGATGATCCCCGAGCGATTTATAATCGACGGCGCACAGGTTGGCCCGGAGGGGTTCAGATTCAATCCACGACTGGTCGAACAAACAGGCTTGGCGGAAATGATCCGATCATTGTCGCGCCAACCTGCGGCCCGCATGTCGCTGCGCAACACGCCCGATTTCCTGTTCCAAAGGCCTGCGCCCGGTGCTCCTGCCCCTGTCGAAGCTACGATTGCCCTGACGCGTAAGGCGCGTCTTCCGTCGCTGAACACTTATCGTCATCATTTCTGCCGCAAACCGCATTCAAGCTTTACTGAGATGATTGGTGATCAGCCGTTTGCGGAAGAATTGATTGCCGACCTGAGCCGGCTCTATTGCGACGTCAATAGGGTCGAGTTGTTCCCTGGTCTCTTTGCGGAACAGCACAAGGGCGATGTGATCATGGGCGATCTGATGACATCGATGGTGGCGTATGACGCGATCACGCAGCTTATGAACAACCCGATGGTATCCAAAAATTTGTACTCGGCTGAGACTTTTTCAGAGAAAGGTTTTCAGTTGCTGAAGAAAACTTCGTCATTCTCGCAGGTGGCGCGTTTTGTTGGCTTGGACCTGCAACCCGAAGACTGCACTTTAGGTCGACGTCCCGGCGGGACCTAAGACGCGACCGCGCGCTCTTCCAGCTCAGTAATCCGCGCGGCAACTTCCGTATCGGCTGGCCGGATGCAGGCAAGATCACTCAGCGCGCGCAATTCATACAGCGCCGCGCCCTGATCATTCGCCACGGCTATAGCTTCACGCAAAGCCGCCTCAGCCGCGTCGAACGGAGCACCTTGTTCCAGTAGAAGGGCTGCCTTGATCCGGTGGATTTCAGCCTCATAGTTCCGCTCGTCAGTGTTTTCTGCACATGTCAGGCCAGCCTCCACCGCATCCAACCCTTTCTGAATCTCACCCAGAGCAAGATAGCCCCGTGCGAGCTCGGTGTTGACGAGCACGCCAGCCGCCTCGGCACCCGTTGCGTGCATCCTTCCCCAAGCGGCCTGCAGCATGGCCACGCCCTCTGTGGCCTCGCCGGTTCTGATGGCAGCCCCGGCAAGATGGGCCGTCGCAACAGCTTGGTAATAAGGGCCGCCCTTGTCCTGAACAGCCGCGCTCAGCGCCTCGGCCATGCGCGCATAATCCGGGTGATCCATTTGCATGTGGATTTCGGTCAACCAGTGCATTGCATTTGCGATGATCAAGGGCTGGCCCGACGCCATCGCGGCGTCAACTGCCCGCTTGGCTTTGGCGAGTGCCACCTCAGTTTTGCCCTGAAAGCTGTCGACCAGCGCGCTCATACTCTCGATTTGTATCACGGCTGCAATATCGGGGCTGTTTCCAGCTTCGGCGCAATGCGCATCCGCATGAGACGCCGCTTGTTCCAGAGCTGCTGCCGCATCCTGAAACCGACCGCGCGGGGATAGCGCGGCCCCACAGATGTAGTTTCCGACCATTCGGGTGTGGTGATCGTCATACGCATCGATGATCGCTTGCCCCCATTGCTCGGCGTTCTGGTAATCACCTTTGACCATTGCAGCGGTAAACAGACCCCTGCCCGCGCGCACAAGAGTACGCCTGTCGCCCAGCTTTTCAGCCAGTTCAAAACTGCGCCCAAAGGCATCAATTGCGGGCTTGGCACCATAACCGACATGCACGCGTTCGGCAGCGGCCAGAAGGAATTGCAAGTTCAATTCAGCTTTATCGCGTTGGTCTACGGGCAACTCGTCCAACAGCCGCAATCCGTTTCGGGCATGCTGAGCCCCTTCGCGATTTGCGTGGCGCCTCAGGTTCAGCCGCGCGGCCTCCGACCAGGCGGCCACCGCCTTCGTTGTTTCACCGGCCAGTTCCCAGTGCCGCGCTATTTGTTCAGGCTGTCGGGCGGCTTCCGGTTGGGCGGCAAGGGCTTCCGCCGTGCGTCGATGCAAATGAATGCGACGGTCCCGCACAAGGCTTTGATATGCCGCCTCACGCACCAATTCATGGCGGAACCGCCAGATCATTTCGGCGTCGTCATTCGCGCCGGGCAGATGTTGCAATATACCCGTGGCGGCGAGCCCAAAGATAGCGTCTTCGGACTCGTCTTCAGTCAGTTCACTGATCTGAGCCAGCAAAGGTGCCCCAAAGGCACCACCAATAACAGCGGCTTCGATCGCGGCGCGTCGGAGTTCTCCGACCTCGTCAACCTGTTGCGCCAGGAGGTCATGCAAGGTGGCGGGAATGTTGTCCACGATACGTTCAGGCGACGCAGCGATGGCGGCAGAGCATTCCTTGATGAAAAGGGGCACACCATTGCCCCGCGCCAAAATCTGCGCCGTGGTGCGGTCATCAAGTCGCGCACCCGAGGCCGCCTTGGCCAGTTCTGACGATGTCGCATCATCGAGCGGTGGAAGCGACAATTGCTCAAGAGACGGTATGCTCTCTTTGATCGCTGATGGCGCCGGCATCCGCGAAACCATCAACATCAGTACGGGAAGTGATGTCAGATGCTCGGCCACGTCGCGCAGCACTGAAAGGGTCGATGGGTCGACCCATTGCATATCCTCAACCACGACAAGCACCGGTCCCTCTCGGCTGAGTTTTTGGTAGACGCGGATGAATATGTCACTCAGTTGCGCGCGCAGTTCGTCCTCACTGGTCGTCCCGCTGTCGCCGGGGCCCGGGGCAAGAATGAAATACAGCGTGCGAAGTTGCGCGTCGTCCAGAATATCGCTCAGATGTTCTGACAACCGGTCGCGACGCGCGGCAATATCGTCGTGATTGTGGATGCCGCACCACCGTTCGACCTGTGATACGAAGGGAAAGAACGGTGTGCTGACATGGAACGGGCTGCAGTGATAGGTCACCCATGCCTGCGGCCCGACCGACGAACGCAGATCACGGATCAGGTGCGATTTGCCAATCCCTGCCTCACCCAATATGTGAATCACCCGCCCTCTTCCGGCTTCCACGTCTTTCCACGCGCGGCGGAGTTGTCCGCGTTCGGCTTTGCGGCCAAGCAACGGGGTGCGGTTATGGCGGCGGGCCTGATCCTTGCCTTCACCGGTCAATCGATAAACTGGAACAGGCCGGTCGAACCCCGCGAGGTTCTGAACGCCTTGCGGCTCGAACTCCATTTGCTCGGCCCCAAGCGCTCGTGTTGCCGCAGAAACCATTGTTCCACCGGGGGTCGCCAACGACTGAAGACGTGCCGCAAGATTTAGCGTCGATCCAAAAATCGCGTCGGGCTGAATATTGGTCCCAAGCGCGATGTCCCCGACAAGAACTACGCCGGATGCGATCCCAATCCGGCACCTGAGATCGAGCGGACCCGCCATTGCGGGCAGATCAGTGTGGATGCGCAGCGCCGCGCGTAGAGCGCGCTCGGCATTATTTTCAGACGCAGCAGGCCAACCAAAGGCGACGAGGATACCGTCGCCCACGATCTGCAGCACCCTGCCCCCGAACTCATCGGCAATTTGTTCGACCAGTTTATGATAACGTAATGTCGTAGACAGCAAGTCTTCGGGCTCAAGCATTTGAGCCAATACCGTGGACTCGACAAGATCCACCATCATGACAGTCAGATGGCGGTGCTCCATCGCGCCAAGATCAGTTTCCGGGCCGGTGGGGTGCAGCACCATCAGCGCGCTCCGCGACCGGCGCTCATGCGGCGTGGAGATGCAGGGCCAACGCCTTTCCCGGAACCCAAAAACGAGAACATGCCCCCCATCGCGAAGCCTTAAAATAATTAACAGATTGCACGCGCCGCCGCTCGACACCACGAAAACTGATTGTGAGACTATATGAAGCTTCGCATTCTGGCTATGCCCAACGCCTGCTGAAGCGAAGAAGTGCCTGATATTACATGTAGGATTGAGAATGCGCGCCAGCGGTCGAACGAATGCCATCGTAGGAAATCCGATCTGGCAACGAATCTTGATCGTAACACGCCGTTCTTCGCCGAGACCAGATAGCCAGTTCAACGCAAGCCACGAACAGCACTTGAACAATTCACCACAACAAGCATATTCGGTCGCCAAGAAACAGTCTGATGATTTTGCCCTATCGCCCGCAACACCTCAGAAGTGCCGAGTTGTTGTCCAAAGCAAGCCGGCAATGCCTAGGCGGTTGTAATTATCGAGACCCAAGAGCTCTTAGTTCAGCGGTTGAAAGAGACCAGGAAATGCGCCATTGGCGAAACCCAAAAGAAGGAATTCGATAAATGCGCATTGCGATGATTGGCACCGGATATGTCGGTTTGGTGTCCGGGGTTTGCTTTTCGGACTTTGGCCATGATGTGATTTGCGTCGATAAATCCGATCGCAAGATCAAGATGCTTCAGAATGGAGAGGTGCCGATTTACGAGCCGGGCCTTGATGTGCTCATGGCCAAGAACGTGGCTGCTGGCCGCCTGACCTTTACCACCGACCTGGCCGCTGCGGTCGACGGCGCGGACGCGGTGTTCATCGCGGTGGGCACACCTACGAGACGCGGGGACGGGCACGCTGATCTGACTTATGTGATGGCCGCCGCCGAAGAAATCGCTCATGCCATCACCGGCTATACGGTTGTCGTAACCAAATCGACTGTCCCGGTCGGCACCAACCGCAAGGTTCATGAAGTTGTCTCGGGTGCAAATCCGAAGGCGGAATTCGACGTCGCATCGAACCCCGAATTCCTGCGCGAGGGCGCTGCAATTGATGATTTTATGCGCCCGGATCGTGTTGTCGTAGGGGTCGAAAGCGAACGAGCGGCGGATGTCATGGCCGAGATTTACCGCCCGCTTTATCTGCGTGACTTTCCGATCCTGACCACTGATCTAGAAAGCGCCGAGATGATCAAATACGCGGCGAACGCATTCCTGGCGACCAAAATCACGTTCATCAATGAAATCGCCGGTCTTTGCGAGCGGGCAGGCGGCGATGTCAAAGAGGTGGCGCGCGGTATTGGTCTGGATGGGCGGATCGGCAACAAGTTTCTGCACGCAGGCCCTGGCTATGGCGGCTCGTGTTTTCCGAAAGACACCGCTGCACTTGCCCGGATCGGACAGGATTTTGCCCACCCGATGCAGATCACCGAAACCGTCATTCGTGTAAACGATGAGGTCAAGAAGCGGATGATCGAGAAGATCCGGGATGCCTGCGATGACAGCTTCAATGGCAAGACCGTGGCGGTTCTGGGTGTGACTTTCAAGCCCAACACCGATGACATGCGCGACGCACCTTCCCTGACCATCGTTCCCGCCCTGATCGGCGGCGGTGCCCAGGTCCGCGTTGTCGATCCGCAAGGCCGTGCCGAGGGGGAAGCGCTGCTTCCTGGCGTCGAGTGGATGGATGATCCCTACGCCGCGGCCAAAGATGCGGACGTTGTTGTCTTGCTGACAGAATGGAACGAGTTCCGCGCCCTGAACCTGAGCGAGCTGGCAGAGACTATGAGATCCCCCCGAATGGTCGACTTGCGTAATATCTACTCGTCCACGATGGTTCTGGGATCGGGATTTGAAACCTATGTCGGCGTCGGGGTTGGGGATCAGCGTTAGGGCTGGCACCGCCAATGCCTCTGGCCCAAATCAGCTGTTTGTGGCAGCCGTCTGATACAGTCGGCGCATGATCAGCGGCGTCAGATACATCGGTATCTGATAGGCCCCGATGAACACCATGATCGGCGCGGTCACTTCAGGTGGCAGTGCCACGAAGAATATCGCGATGTTCCGGTTTCCGGCGATCAGAGACACCGCCGTAGCCTCGGCACCGGGCATTCGAGTTCGTGTGAATTGGAATGAGACAACCTGAGCCCCAAAGTTGATCAGACAGGCAAACGCGATCCAGAACAGCGCGAAACGTGGGTCCACAAGTGCGGTTGCGCTCAATGATGGCATCAGGCCAACAACGAAAACGGACAGAGTAATCGTTGCCGCACCTTCCACGTTCAAAAGCGTAGACTTTGAAGGTTGGCGCAGCACCGTGCGGCGCAATATGACAGCCGCGAGAATTGCTATTGTGATGGTAAGAAAAAGCCGAAGCGCGGTCATCAGGACCGCCCTGAGATCACCCAATTCCGGCATCAGCCAAAAGATCGGTAACGCGGTCAGTGGCAAAACAGCCGTTCCAACCACGACTAGTCGCATCGCCGGTTCCGCAGAATAGCCCATCATCAGGCACATATTGGGGCTGCCGGATATTGATGGGGCTGCAGCCATGACAAGCAATGCCAAAAAAACTGGCGAACCGGTCCATCCGCAGGCAATTCCAATCCCAACGACAGACAACGGCAAAACCAATTGAAAGGCGGCAATCGTTCCCGCAACTTTTCGCAGGTCAACCAGCGAACCCACAATGGCCCCCGGCTGCATTCGCAGCAGCGTCAAAAACAGCAGGAGCATGACCAAGGGCGGCAATAGAGGCCGCATCGGTGCGGCCAGCCCCGGCAGCAGAAGGCCTGCGGCAAGGCCCGATACTAACACATATGGGCCGTGACGCGCCGCGAGGTGAAGCGGGTTCAACGGCGTCTACCCACCGGGGCTTTGACGCAGGTTTTCGGGCAGCCACGTCGCCAACTCGGGGAACCAGATCAGAACGAACACCATCAGCACCATGATCAGGAACATCGGGATCGCAGCGCGGGCGATATAGCTCATTTCATGATTGGTCATGCCCTGCATCACGAACAGGTTGAAACCGATGGGCGGCGTGATCTGCGCCATCTCGACAACGACCACGATGAAGATCCCGAACCAGATCAGATCGATCCCGGCGTCCCGGATCATAGGCTCGACAACGGCCATAGTCAGCACAACCGAAGAAATCCCATCAAGGAAGCATCCCAGTATGACGTAAAAGACCAATAGAACCATCAGCAGTTCGAACCGGGTCAGTTCCCAGCCCGCGATCAAATCCGCAAGCCCGCGCGGCAGGCCGGTAAAGCCCATCGACAATGACAGGAACGCAGCACCCGCTAGGATCAGCGCAATCATCGCACTGGTGCGGGTCGCGCCCATCAAACTTTCAGTGAAGGTCTTCCAGTTCAACGATCCCTGCCCTGCTGCCAGTAGCAGTCCGCCAATCACACCGAAAGCCGCCGCCTCGGTCGCCGTAGCATAACCCAGATACATCGATCCGATTACCACCATGATCAGCAGGATCACTGGCAACAGAAAGCGAGAGTTCTTAACCTTTTCGGAAAAAGTCAGCTTGCTCTCATCGTTGGGGTTCCAGTCTTTGCCAACTTTCGAATAGATGGCGACATAGCCCATGAACATTGCGGCAAGCACAAGACCGGGCAGGATGCCTGCAAAGAACAGCTTGGTGATGGACTCGTTGATCGTAACGCCGTAGACGATCAACGTCAGTGACGGTGGGATCATTAGCCCAAGTGTTGCCGCGCCGGTCAGCGTGCCGATGACCATGCGTTCGGGATAGTTGCGCTTTCGCAGTTCCGGGATCGACATCTTGCCAACCGTGGTCAACGTCGCGGCAGATGACCCCGATACCGCGGCAAACACCGTACAGCCTACGATATTCGTGTGAACCAGCCCTCCGGGCAAAGGTGCCATCCACGGCGACAGGCCTTTGAACATGTCTTCGGACAATCGCGTTCGGTAGAGGATCTCGCCCATCCAAATGAACATAGGCAAGGCGGTCAGGGTCCAGGAAGAGGACGCCGACCAGATCGTGGTGATCATGACATCGCCTACGGGGCGCGTCGTGAACAGCTCCATCCCGACCCAGGCGACGCCCATCAGGGCCAGCCCGACCCAGACACCGGTGCCCAGCAAGGTGAAAAGGACAAAGAGGAAGAGGATAATAACGGATATATTTTCCATGCTCTTACTCTCCGTGGCTCTGATCGGCCAGATCACGGGTGATGCGGTGATCACCCTTGAACAGGACATGGAACAGGTGATCGGTCAGCGCGATGGCCAGAATGACCGCTCCGATCAGCATGGTAGATTGCGGTATCCAAAGGGCGGTTTTATCTTGCCCCTGGCTGATATCGTTGAACTTCCAGCTCCAGTACACAAAGCGATAGGCATACCAGCAGAAATACCACATGACCGCCGAACCAATCGCAAAGCACCAGATTTCCAGAATTCTGCGAAAGCCATCGGGAACCGCGTTCAGGAGAATGGAGACTCTAATATGGCTGCCTCGGTTCAAGGCGTTGGCGAAGGCCAGAAAAGACGCAGCGGCCATCGCATATCCAGCATAGTCTGGCGCGCCGGGAAACACCTCACCGGTCCAACGGGCCAGCATTTGCACAACAATCAACACCAGAATGGCAATCAGGCTGAGCGCCGCCATAACCCCTGCTGCCAGATAAATGAAATCCAGTACGGACCTGAGCCCTCGCATTGCCGCCATGCTGTCCCCGCTGTGCTTTTTGTGGATTGGGAGCAGGCGGCAGGATGAACTGCCGCCCGCATTCGAATGGTTACTGAGAGTTGAACGCGTCGACGATAGCTTTGCCTTCGTCTCCGGCGGCCTCAAGCCATTCGTTGGTCATGGTGACGCCGATTTCTTTCAGCTCATTCGTCATCTGTTCGGATGCAGGACCAACTGTCATGCCGCCATCGCGCAGACCCTGAAGCGTAAAGCCGGTATATTCCTTGGCGCGCCAGTTACCTGCATACTCGGCCAGTTCCGCACAGCCTTTGATGACGTTCTTGTTCGCATCCGAGACACCGGCCCAGACATCCGAGTTCACCATCACGTAGTTGCGCGGCAACCAGGCATCCACTTCATAGAAGTAGTTCAGGCTTTCCCAGACCTTCCGGTCATAGCCGGTCGACCCGGATGATACCATGGAATCCGCTACTCCGGTGGCAAAGGCCTGGCTAATCTCAGCCGCCTCGATGGTGACGGGCAGCATCCCCGTCAGTTCGGCCAGGCGTGAGGTGGCGTTGTTGTAGGAGCGGAACTTGATCCCCTCCATATCCGCAACCGAGTTCACTTCGTTCTTGAAATAAAGCCCTTGAGGCGGCCAAGGCACGGCGTAAAGCAGCGTCAGGTTCTGTTCAGCCAGCAGCTTTTCGATGGACGGCTTTGCCGCATCCCACAGCTTGGCGCTGTCGTCGAACGACGTTGCCAGGAATGGGATCGAGTCAAAGCCGAACAGCGCGTTTTCGTTCTGGTGCCCAGACAGCAGACGCTCACCAATCGGGGCTTGCCCGGTCTGGATCGCACGCTTGATGTCGGCACCTTTGAACAGCGAGCCGGACGGGTGTGTGACGATTTCAATCTCACCACCGGTTCCTGTGGTGACACATTTGGCGAACTCCGCGCCGGTGGCCGAATGGAAATTCGATGCCGAATAGGCCATCGGCATATCCCATTTCTCTGCCATTACTGGCGCTGCTGCGGCAGCCGTCAGAGCGGTTGCTGCCAGAAGGCTTGTCAGTTTTTTCATCATGTTTCTCCCTGTTGAGTTTTGAGACGCCGGCGTTCTTCGCCAGTCATTTCTATGTTGCGAAACGCGAGGGCGCGTAGACGCTCATGTCAGTGTTCGGTGTTCTGCCCGCAATTATCTGGGCCAGAAGTCGCCCCGTTTTCGGCCCGCCTGTCAGGCCAATGTGATGGTGCCCAAAGCCCATATACGCACCGCTGATCCCCGGAGCCTCACCGATAATCGGGATCGAGTCAGTTGGTGCTGGGCGGTGCCCCATCCATTCCACTTCCTCCTTCCATGTCAAACCCGGGAAGGCCATCCGGGCATTCTTGCGCATCAATTCAAACGGCGCGCGTGAGGGTGGCGCATCAAGACCGCCAAATTCCACGATGCCAGCCAAACGAATGCGGCCATCCATCGGTGTGGCGACAAATTTGCCGGAAACCACCATGACCGGACTGCGCGGCATGGCAGAAGGCTCCACCAATTCAAGATGATAGCCGCGTTCGGTTTCAAGGGGAACAGAAATGCCTAAACGCTTGGCCAAAGGCCCCGACCAAACGCCCGCAGTTACAATTGCCGTATCACACGCGATGGTTTCGCCTGCCGCCCGTATACCGGTTACGCGACCATTTTCCTGAACAACGTCATCGACCGCTGCACGTAGGATTGTGCCCCCATGTGCCTCGACATACGCCGCCAGATCTTTGACGTACCGACCTGGATCCGTGATATGGCCATGATCCGAAAGCTTCGCCGCAAATCCAATGTCTTCACTATAGACCGGATCATAGGCGTGAAAGGCAGGGCCTTCCAATTCGTCCCATGTGAATCCGTTCCTGCGCCGAATGTCCCAGCCAAACGCATCATCTTTGAAATGCGCGCGGTCGTTGTACAGGAACAGATAGTCAGAGGGCACGATCCATTTTTCAGCGCCTGTGCCCTCGGCCAACGCTTTGTGGTCGTTCAGGCTATCGCCAACAATTGGCGTCAAAGCTGAAGCTATGCGTTCCACATCTGATGCATTCGCATGACTCAAATAGCGGGTTAGCCAAGGGATCAGCTTTGGAAGATACCCCCATCTCAGAAACAACGGCTGAGACGGGCTGAGCAGCATTTTGGGCGCCTTCCGGAGCAGCCCTGGAACAGTCACCGGAACAATCGAGCATGACGCCAGCACGCCCCCATTGCCATGTGAGGTGCCCTCTCCCGGTCCGACCTTGTCGATCAGGATTACCTCGTGACCATCCCGCTGCAGCCATACCGCAGCAGACACGCCAACGATCCCGGCGCCGATGATTGCTATGGTCTTCTTCTCGCTCATGCCCCCACCGCCTTGGCCACTGCATAATGCTCAAGCTTGGTTACATCAGGTCTGTTGCCGAGCCCGGGTGCGTCAGGAACTACAACTTCGCCGCTGCTTACTTGGAAGGGGCTTTCAAGAATGTCTTCTTTCAGGAAGTAGGAGGCTTGATAGAACTCGCAGCCCAACGTTATCTCAGGTGTAGCAGCAATCATATGTGTGCCTGCCAGATGCGCCAATCCGGCCTCGAACATATCACCGCCATAGGCTGTCAAACCATGTGCAGCAGCGATACGGGCCACAGTCTGGCCTCGCGTCGGGCCACCTGATTTCATGATTTTCACTGAAACCCCGTCACAGATACCGTCACGCGCTGCCCGTTCCATGTCTTCGGGGCCAAAGACGCTCTCATCAGCCAGAAGTGGGACGTCAATCATCTGTCGCAACTTGCCCATCATGCTGAATTGATGAGCGCGGACAGGTTGCTCAATGAAATCCGGAGCGAATTGCGCAACATCGCGAACCTGTGCCGGTGCATCCTCGATACTGAGTCCCTGATTGTAATCAACACGAACCCTGAAATCCGGATGGTTCTGCGCGAGATACTCCAACCGCATGATATCGAAGGCGTGATCTTTGAACCCGGTCTTGAGCTTTACAATCCGAACGCCATCGGCCTGCAATTGTGACAGCAGCTCAACATCCTGAGCAAAATCCGGGTTCGCAATTGAGCAACTGAGTGGAATGGTTGCCCGGCACTTCCCGCCCAGCAGAGACCAAACAGGAACCTTGCTGATTCTGCCCGCAAGATCCAGCAAAGCGGTTTCCAATGCAGCCTTTGCCTCGGTGCAATGAGCCACGGCATAAGCTGCCTGTGCCATGATCGCTGAACGGTCGCCCACTCTGGCCCCAACCACAAGTGGGCGCAAATAGCGATCAAGGGCTGCATAAGTGGCCTCTGGGGTGCCCGTGAAGACAGACCAGGGAGAGGCCTCACCAAATCCTTCACTGCCGTCCTCGGATCTCAGCCGCAGGACGACGACTTCGCATGTTCCTTCGACGGACCCGATGCCATGATCACGGCGAGACGTCACGGGCAACTCAAGGTGCCAGAGATCATAGCCGATGATTTTCTGTGTCAGATCGCCCATTGCACCCCCTGCCAATGGCCGAAGCCTGCCTTGACGAGGATATCATTTCAAATACTATATTATCTAGAGGTCATCAGGAAAAATGATACTATAGCGATGTCCCTGCGATTTCGTCAGCTACAGGCTTTTCACGCCATCATGGAAACCGGCACTGTCACGGGTGCGGCCTCGGTGCTTGGGATTTCACAGCCCGGGATCAGCAATCTGTTGGCACAGCTAGAGCGCGAAGCGCGTTTGCCGCTGTTTGAACGCAACAAAGGCCGGTTGCTGCCTACGCCAGAAGCTGAACTTCTATACCGCGAGGTTGATACGGTTGTTCGGGGGCTGGATCACGTAGCGCAGGCGGTCACGGATCTGCAGAACAAGCATCCGGGTCAATTGCAGATCGCCGCGCCACATCTGCTATCCTTCGGCTTCATGCCGCGTGAGATCGCTCGCTTCGCAGAAAGCCGCCCGAACCTGTCGGTGAGTTTTCAGTCGCAGTATTCCTCGAAGATTCAAGAATGGGTAATCTCTGGCCTGTTTGAGATCGGCATTGTCGAGATGCCCATTCTGCATGACACCCTGAACTATCAGGTCTTTGAGTTCGAAACGCTGGCGACCTTTCCGGAAACCAGCCCTTTGGCAGATTATGATGTGCTCACACCTGAAATTCTTGAAAACGAACCATTCATCGTGATGGGGCCAGAGCATCAAACCCACCGACGAACTCGGGACATCTTCCAATCAGCGGGGCGCAACTGGCGGACCCAGATTCACACCCATCTGTCAGAAAACCTGCTAAGTTTCGTCAAGCAGGGCATGGGGGTCGCGATGATCGATCCCTTCACTGTCACCTTTGACGACGAGAGCGGGTATCAAACCCGCCCCTTCCGACCGGCTGTGATGCTTGATCTGGCCATTATCACCTCGAAAGGGCGACCCCTATCAACGATTGCACAGGATTTTCTGGCTCAGCTAACCCCTTCGATCGTCTCTTATGCCACCCATTCCGAAACCGGTGCAGCGGCCTCGTGAAGCGGTTGTGAGTAAATGTCGACCAATGTCGGGCCATCATGCTCGATAGCCTGTTTCAGAACTTTGGACAGGTCTTCGGGATCTTTGACAGTCCATGATTTCACACCAAAGGCGCTTGCAACAGCGGCGTGGTCGGTGCGGTTGAAATCAACATTGTAGTATCTCTGCCCAAACCCTGCGTCCTGTCCGGCCTTGATCCAGCCAAAGACCGAGTTCGAGAATACAATTGAGGTGATCGGCATGTTGTGCCGCACCATGGTTTCGAACTCACCACAGGCAAAGCCGAATGAGCCGTCACCCATCACCGACAAGGTCTTGACCGAAGGCCGTCCAACATGCGCACCCATCGCGGCACCCAAGGAATACCCCAACGCCCCATGCGCCCGGTTAGTGATGAAATGCCGCCCCGGTGTCCGCCAGCGGTAATGCGCGCTGAAATATGGGCATGGCGTGCCGGGATCAGCGACAACAATCGCATCATCATCCAGGATATCCATTAGCGAAGCCATGACAGCCTCGGGCCGGATCGGCGTTTCTCGGCTGGCTGCAAGCGGGGCGAACGCAGCCAATTTGGCCGCCCATGCCGCGTTTGATTTGGCCGCCCCGCCCAGCCTGGGCAGGTCTTGGCGTGCCGCCAATGCGTCCGCCAATGCTTCCAGCGCGAGACGCGCGTCGGCACAAATAGCGACTTCGGTCGGATAGTTGGCTCCGATCACCATCGGGTCACTGTCGATATGAATGATGGTGGCATCGCGCGCAGGGCTTCTCCAGCGCTCGGTCGTGACGGATCCTGCGCGACATCCGATGAACAGAACGACATCCGCCGCATCTACCACAGCGCGGGTGGCAGGCACCCCGCCATTCGATCCGACAACACCAAGCGCGAGCGGGTCTGTCTCGGCAATCGAGCCCTGCCCCGACACAGTCGTGGCGACGGGCATGTCCAACAGACCCGCGACCCGGCGCAGTGCGTCGCTTGCCCCTGACAGAACAGGTCCACCGCCACAAACGGCAACCGCAGACTTTGATTTTGCCAGTATCTCTGCCGCCGCCTCTATTGCACCCAGATCGGGACCTGCGCGTTCCGCCGGATAGCTGCGGTGCCGCGCATCCGCCCAGATCTCAGCCTCATCCACCTGCGCCTTCTGAGTGTCGAAGGGTAAGGCAAGATGTGTGGCCCCAGGTGTTCCGGTGGTCATAGCCCGGAATGCCGCACGTACCATGGCCGGCAATCGTGTGGCGTCATCCAGCGACGCATTCCACTTGGCCAGCGGCTTGAACAGCGCGGGTTGGTCCAATTCGGTCAGCGGGTACTTTCCCCGGCTGGTTGTCGCCACATCCGAGGTGATCGCAAGAATAGGAACCGAGCTTTCGTTGGCTTCGACCACGCCAGGTAGAATATAGGTCGCCCCGCCCCCAGACGGGCCTTCGCAGACACCCGGCTTACCTGTCACCCTTGCATAACCATCCGCCATGTAGGCCGCATGACGTTCATCCCGCGTCAGAATGTGCTGAATACCGTGATCCATCCGAGATAGCGCATCATAGAATGGCAAGGTTGTATCACCACATAGGCCGAACATGTGCTTCACGCCATGCGCCTCAAGCATACGGACCATTGCCTCGGCTCCGGTCAGGTAATTCGTTCCTGTCATGGTGGGCGACTCCCTCAATCTAATCTGCACACAGACCTGTATACAGTTTTGTATATTGATTTCAAGACTGACCTGTGGCACCTGTGGGGCAACGACCAAAAGGCAGTACCAATGGCAGGTCCACGCGTTGATGATATCTACGATCAGATGAAGGCCATGGCGGTTTCATTCCGCCTGCGTCCCGGCGATCGTTTGAACGAGGTCGCCCTGTCGAAAGAGCTGGGCGTCAGCCGCACCCCTTTGCGCGAAGCACTGAACCGGCTGGTCGCCGAACGTTTGTTCGACTTCCGCCCGGGACAGGGTTTCTTTTGCCGCCCATTGGATGCCCAAAGCATTTTTGAGCTGTTCGAGCTGCGCCAAATCATCGAAACCGCCGCCGTCCGCGCAGCGTGCACCAAGGCCACCACAGAACAACTGCAGGCGCTTCACGACGAACTTTATGCGATGGGTATCGATATCACCGGGCTTACCGTTGAAGAGGCCGTCACGCGAGATGAAGCGTTTCATCTGGGCATCGCCCGGCTGTCTGGCAACATGGAATTGCTGCAAACCCTGATGCGGATTAATGAGCGCATTCGCTATATCCGATGGATTTCCATGAGTCTGGACCGGGTCCAACGCTCAAAAGACGAACATAAGCGCGTCATGCAGGCCTTGATGAACCGCGACGCTGATGAGGCCGCGCAGGCTTTGGGCACCCATATCAACAAACGGATGGATCAGGTGCAGGACGCGGTGCGCCATGGGATATCAAGCATCTATATGGAAGGGTCGGACGATATCTCGACCCGCATCATTCAGGAGGCGCAGTCATGATCGCGCAGGGCGGAAAATCCATATACGGCGCATCTGTCGGCATCCTGATGTTGGACGCACAGTTTCCACGTATTCCCGGTGATATGGGCAACGCTCGGACATGGCCGTTTCCCGTGCTCTATCGCATCGTGCGCAACGCCTCGCCTGATCTTGTGGTCCGACAAGGTGCTGAAGGAATGCTTGGAGCGTTCATCGATGCCGCACGGGAACTTGTCAAAGACGGGGTAGACGGGATCACCACCAATTGCGGCTTTCTTTCGCTGTTTCAGGATGAACTGGCCGAGGCGGTTCCTGTTCCGGTCGCGACGTCGTCGATGATGCAGGTCGATATGGTGAACCGTATCCTTCCTGCAGGAAAGCGCGCCGGCATTCTAACCATCTCCGCCTCAACACTTACGGATGAGCACCTGCGAAAGGCACAGGTCCCCGACGGAACTCCAATTGGCACCACCGAAGGCGGCAGCGAATTCACAACCGCTATTCTCGAAAACGCATTGACGCTGGATGTGGACAAAGCCCGCGACGACAATGTCGAAGCAGCGCTTGCGCTGCAAGCGGGCAATCCCGACCTTGGTGCAATTGTACTGGAATGTACAAACATGTGCCCTTACGCGGCGGACATACAGCAAGCGACCGGTTTGCCCGTGTTTTCTATCGTCACTTTCATCAACTGGTTTCAGGCCGGGCTGACACCGCCAAGGTTCTGATCGAGTGACTCCGTAAGTCCAGAGTAGCCGCCTCCTATAGCCAGATGGCGATTCTGGACCTATCGGCAACAGCTTGACGGTGAACCAGAACCAAGCAATCAAGAAACGAAATCGGAACAGCGCCAAAACGACCATCGTTAACCTCAAGGCACCTGTTCTGACGCCGATTAACAACAGTTCAGGAACCGAGAAGCATGACGAAAACACCGATCGAGTTGTTGGCGGCCAGTGCCTCGGAAACCCGCCCAGTTGTAGCGCTGAGCGAAGGCACCGATCCCCGCATTGTTGCCGGAGGATTGGCCGCCCATAAGGCTGGTCTGGCCAATATTATTCTCGTTGGACCTGAGGCTGACGTTAAAGCGGCGCTCGCGGCAGAAGGTGGCTCTGCCGGGGATGGTATTGCCATCCATGATCCTGCGCATTCGGAACTGACTGACGCTTTTGCGGCCGAGTATCATTCTCTGCGCAAACACAAAGGTGTCGATGAAGCCAAGGCACGCAAGGCCGCAGAAACTCCGCTGGTCTATGCAGCGATGCTGGTACGGCTGGGCCACGCAACCGGGACCGTGGGCGGCGCAGTCCATACCACGGGCGATGTCGTCAGAACTGCCATCCAAGTCATCGGGATGAAGCCCGATGCTGGAATGGTATCCTCGTTCTTCCTGATGTACCCACCCGAGGCCGCCGCTGAGGGCGCTCGCGCCATGCTCTATTCAGATTGCGGCTTGGTGATCGATCCGACATCCGAAGAACTGGCAAACATTGCGGCCGCTTCAGCGGTTTCCGCGCGGGCATTGCTGCAGGAAGAGCCAAAGATCGCGATGTTGAGTTTCTCAACAAAAGGCAGCGCCCAACACCCAGCGGTGGACAAAGTCGTCAACGCGACAGAAATTCTGCGGGCGAAACACCCAGAGTTGAATGTGGATGGAGAGCTGCAATTTGATGCCGCCTTCGTGCCGTCGATTGGTGAGCGAAAATCCCCCGGGTCCTCGGTCGCGGGTCAGTCGAACGTCAAGATTTTCCCAAATCTGGATGCCGGAAATATCGGGTACAAGATGACTCAACGGCTGGGCGGTTATCTGGCGATCGGTCCGGTTTTGCAGGGGCTCGCCAAACCGGCCAATGATCTATCGCGCGGATGCAGCGCGGAAGATGTGACGCAGATCATCGCGGTGACCATCCTGCAGGCGCGCGAACCCTAAACTCGGCAGCCCGCCTGCTTTATCGCGCAGGCCCGCGACCCATTCATTACAAACAAAGGACCATCCGTTATGGCGTCCGCTGATCCCTCAGACCTATCCCTCACCGAGCGGAGCAAGGAGCGTGTTCGCACGCTCTTTCCTGGTATCATGATTGCGGTGACCGTGGCCGTCGCCGCCAAGTTTCTGTCCGAACATTATGCGACCCCGGCCATGCTGCTGGCCCTTCTTCTAGGGATTGCGGTCAGCTTTCTGGGCGAAGAAGGAAAAACCGTTGAGGGGATCGGATTCGCCGCACGCACACTTCTGCGCCTTGGCGTGGCCTTGCTGGGTGTGCGCGTGTCGATGACCCTGATGCTGGGTCTGGGCTGGGACCTGATTGCCCTTGTGATCGTCGGAGTGCTGTTGACCATAGGTTTTGGCCTGTCCGTAGCTCGTTTTTTTGGCCACAAATGGCGCTTTGCGTTTCTGACCGCCGGTTCGGTCGCAATCTGCGGTGCATCGGCGGCAATGGCGATCAGTGCAATCCTGCCCAAGGACGAACGCTCGGAAGAGCGTCTTATTTTCACGGTCATGGGCGTGACCGTTTTGTCCACCATCGCCATGATCGCCTATCCGATCCTCGTACGCACATTGGGGATGAACGAGATTGCGGGCGGTGTGTTTCTGGGTGGCACCATCCATGATGTGGCTCAGGTTGTCGGCGCGGGATTTTCGATCTCGGAGCAAACCGGAGATACAGCGACGCTGGTCAAATTGTTCCGCGTGGCGATGCTGGCACCGGTGGTTTTGGTCGCTTCACTGATTATTCGTGGCTTTGCCGAAATGGACGCAGACGGGAAACGCCCACCGCTGTTGCCGGGATTCGTGTTAGGATTTCTGGTTCTCGCTGCGGCATCCTCATTCGGATTGATCCCGCCAGCGATTTCAGAATTTCTAAGCCAATGCTCTCGATGGTTGTTGCTTGTTGCGATCGCAGCTGTTGGGATGAAGACAAACCTTAAACAGATCCTGTCGGTCGGTGCAGCCGCAATCGCCCTCATCATAGTGGAGACGTTGTTCATCGCCGTGGTAATTCTGGCCGGGATTAACCTATTAACCTGAAGCAGTTACCAAGAGTTTTCCGCCAACTGCGACGGCTGAACGGCAACCCCTGACAGTCCGGTGCGGGTTTGTCGATTGCCTTCGTTCGCGGTGTTTGGTTCATTGGCGACTGGCGCTTTGCAGCGCTTTTTCGTTCGATTCCGAATGATTCCTCAAGCGAGATGAAGAATATGGACAACACCTTGCCTCTGCCACCTGGCCCGCATTCCGAACCGGGTTTTTGGCTTGATACATCTGAACACCGCACGTGGTTGAAAGATCAGGCTATGCGACAGTTGGCGTTTTTCAGCGCAAGTTGTCGGACCGAGCCAGGATTTTTCACCCTCGACCATGATGGCAGCCCGCTGCCAAACACATTGCAGGAACTGCACACGACTACACGCCTGGTGCATTCTTACGCTCTAGGGCATCTGATTGGATTTCAAGGCGCTGAGCGGATCATCGATCACGGTATGGCCTACCTCAACAGCCACCACAAAGACCGGGATCACGCCGGTTACCTTTGGGCTTTGGATGGCGACAGCATCAAAGATGATCGCAAGCTTGCCTACGGGCATGTCTTTGTTCTGCTCGCTGCCTCAAGCGCAAAACAGATAGAGCACCCGGAAGCTGACAAACTGCTGACCGAAGTCCGAGATGTTTTGGACACACATTTCTGGGATGATGAGGCCGGGTTGTTCCGCGACGAATGGAACCGCGATTGGACGCCGTTTTCCACATATCGCGGAATGAACGCGAATATGCACGGAGTTGAGGCACTGCTTGCAGCTTTTGAGGCGACAGGCGACGAAATCTTTCTTACCCGCGCCGGTCGTATTCTGGATTTTTTTATCGGCCGGATCGCACCTGCTGAAAACTGGCGCTTGCCCGAGCATTTCACTTCAGATTGGCAGATTGACCGGGGCTATGCCGGTGACCCGATGTTCCGTCCCGCAGGCACGACCCCAGGCCATTCGTTCGAGCTTGGGCGACTTCAGCTGCAGCATTGGGATTTATCGGGCCGACCAAACTCGGGCGCGCCCGAGTCATCGCGACGATTGATTGAGCAGGCCCTCAAGGATGCATGGCTGGCCGGCGGCGGCATGGCATATACGCTGGATTTCGGGGGTCGGGTCGCAAATGCGTCGCGGTTCTGGTGGCCAGTAGCTGAAGCCATTGGTGCGGTTGGAACCCTGATCGCACTGGATAAAAGGCAAGAGGATGAAATTTGGTACAGAAATCTCTGGACCTTTGCGAATGAAACGTTCGTGGATCACCAACATGGCGGCTGGTTCCCTGCGGTGGATGAATCCGGTGACATCGTGACATCCATCTTTGACGGCAAACCGGATATCTATCATTCATTGCAGGCTTGCCTGTTCCCGCTATCGGGGCGCTTATCGCGGATGGTGCCGCTTTAACGCGCGCGAATTCAAGCAGAGCGAGACCCGCATCGAGCCGGCTCAATTGAAGAGTCGGGGCAAATCTGCTATGTATAGTGCATTCAACACCATCCGACGACCTGCGAATTCGGATGCGTTTCTTGACGAACGGATAGGAGAGTTGAATGGCAAATCAAGCACGTGGAAAGCGAACGACCCGAAAGGGCACACTTGAGGTGAGACCACAACCATCGGCCCATTCCGCCCTGAGCGAACGGGCCGGGGCGTCAGGCCTCATGACCCCGCAAATGCTGAGCGAACGCGATGAGCGCGTCTCAAAAACTCGCAAAAAGGGCGGGCCTGCTTTGGAAGAAGATAATTCGGATCAATCCGGCAATGACGCTGATCCGACGGAACTGGATTACTAATCAATTAAGCACATTTTTTTGACATGAATAGATTACGGAGGCTGCTATGCCCTCGACCCATCAGCCAAGGATTTTCAACACAATAAACCTTACGGATTTCGATACTAACGGCCAAACCTCTACTGTGGGCGAGCCGACAGTTTCCAGCAATGGAGGCCAGATTCTGGCCACTGGCAACTGGTATGCAAGTCGGTCACTGGACGGCGGCCAAAGCTGGTCTCACATGAGTCCTTTCACGTTGTTCCCACCTGTTGACGGGGGGTTTTGCTGTGACCAGACCACGATTTACGACCCAAGCCGGGATCTGCTTATCTGGCTGCTTCAATATATCGAACAGGGGGGCACCAACACACTGCGGGTTGCGGTCAAACAAGGGCGCACCTTGGGGAACGACACATGGAACATTTGGGATTTCACCCCCGCCGGGCTTGATCCCGCGTGGAACAATGAGTGGTTCGACTATAATCACGTTTCGTTGTCCGAAAACTATATGTATGCGGGCACCAATGTGTTCTCGGCCGGGGCTAACCAGTTTACCCGCTCGGTCATTCTGCGGATTTCACTGGACGAACTGGCGACCGCGGCAACGCTATCATTCGACATATTCGAAACAGAAGACAACTTCTCTCTGCGCTGCGTACAAGGCGCACGCGGCGCGATGTACTTTGCCAGCCACAACACGAACTCGCAGATCCGCGTATTCAGATGGGCCGAGAACGCCTCGGACGTAGATGAATTCGACATCGATGTCACGCCTTGGTCCGCAGGCAATTATTCCGCGCAGACCACCGGTGGCGACTGGATGTCGCGCACTGATCCACGCATTATGGCTGGTTGGCTGGGACGCGGCGTTCTGGGCTTTATGTGGACAGCTAATCGTCAGACCAACAGGCCACTCCCTTACGTCAGGACCGTCCGCATTGACGAAGCAACCATGTCATTGATTGACGAACCGGATATCTGGAACAGTCAGATCGCGTTCGCCTACCCCTCAACAGCTGTAAACCGGGTTGGTGATGTAGGGCTTTCGGTCTTTGCGGGTGGTGGGAATTTGCATCCGAGCCATGTTGTTGGCTCATACGACGATATCGATCTGACTTGGCGGCTGGCCCTCGCTCGACGGGGCACAGACACTCCGGGTCTGGGAAAATGGGGCGACTACACCAACTGTGCCGAGGTTGCCGATGATGGCTTCACCTGGCTGGCAGCCGGGTACACGCTACAGGGCGGGAACACCCAAACTGACATCGAACCAACCATGACCTGGTTCGCACAGCAGCGCTATGACGCACCACGTCGCCATCCGCCCGTTATCGTCTAAAACATTATAACCATTTATAATTCAGGGATCTACATCATGCACAGAGCGATTAAATCACAAGGCGTAAAGTCATTCTTGCGGCAGGAAGCCCCCTGGCTACTTATCGCCTTTGTTATTGCTGACCTATTCTACAAATGGGGGTCATTCGCCCTGGAATGCGTCGGCTTTCTGTTGACTTGGTACGTCCTGAGCCTTCTAGCCAGCCTGGTGTCACGTATGCTGTGGGGGGAAAACTCAGCTGTCGGAGATTGAACCATCGATCAATCTTTTTAAGCTTGCGGACTATTGGTTTGCCTCCCGCCCTGGTACATTACGAGTTTGTTGCGCGTAGGTCTGAAATCACTTCGGACAACAGCTCAATCCCTTTTCGGATAGAACCGGGTTGGAT
Source organism: Ruegeria sp. H9 (assembly GCF_056532915.1). NCBI lineage: Bacteria > Pseudomonadati > Pseudomonadota > Alphaproteobacteria > Rhodobacterales > Roseobacteraceae > Ruegeria > Ruegeria sp. H9. Next base: position 614,429 of record NZ_JBQFNX010000001.1, read on the forward strand.
TGACGAGACGCCAAGACGAAAGTGGTATCTCCCTGCGGTTTTATTTGAAAAACAGGGCCCGATCGGCTCCACAATAACACCGCGTTTTAGGGCGGCTTGACATATCGTCATAGCATCCAACCGGGCCTCGGGATCAGAAAGCACAAAAACCGTTCCGCCAAATTCGCCCGTTTTCAGGAAATGGGGTAGCTTTTCACGGATCGTCGTATCAGCCAGATGCCAGCGCAGCTCATAATTCTGGCGAACCCTGCGCAACAAGCCATCATAGTACCCCAAGTTAATAAACGCGGCAGCAGTGTGCTGAAGAATCATCGGCGGATGGCGCATCATCATTCCCCGGCAATCGCGCGCGGCGTCAATAAATTCTGGCGCAGCCGCCAGATACCCCAGGCGCAAACCTGGTGAAAGACCTTTGGAAAGGCTGCCCAAATAGATCAGTCGATCCGTGTCATCCAGACTGCGCAGCGGCAGCAAAGTAGAATGCCGGTAATCCACATCGCATTCGTAATCGTCTTCGACTATGTAAAAATCATACTCTTCAGCGGCCTGCAGCAAGGCCTTGCGGCGGCGCTCGGACATCGTAACGGTGGTTGGGTGCTGGCGATTGGGGGTTACGAATACCAGGTCAGCCTCGCGCAGACGTTCATCGACGATCAAACCCTCGCTATCAATGGGTTGAAACCTTACATTCCCAAAATTTGCCTGAAGGATCTTGCGTGCATCCGGATATCCCGGATCCTCCATAACCGCAGTTTTATCGCGCCCGCCGAACAACAGGCTGGTGATAAACAATCCGTTTTGCGAACCCAATGTGATCAGGATTGAATCGCTGGGTTCAAAAATACCGCGACGGGGCAGGATGCGCTGCCGGACCTGCTCGATAAGTTCAAAGCAATCCTCGTACAGCCCGTCTGCAGACCAGATTTTCAGATGCTTTCGATTCATGGCCAACCGAGTGCATTCGCGCCAATCCGCAACCGGGAATGCGCCATCATCGATTTGGTTGCACACAAACGGATAGTCGTACTTGTACCAGTCATTTGGGCGCTGGATGGTTTCGATCTCTTCGGTGCGGCGCAATTTGTTCAGTTTCTGGCCAATCGATGTGCGCTGTCTGGTGCTGGTTCGCCCAATCGCATCACCGTCCGTGCGAATCCCTACGTCAGAGCAGACATAATAACCCGAGCGGGGCCGGGCCTCGATCAGTTGCTCTTCTTCAAGCTTTCGATAAGCCGCGACGACCGTATTGATCGAAACATCGAGATCCCGCGCCAACCCCCGACATGAGGCAAGCTTTAGTCCAGACGGCATCAAACCTTCAAAAATGAGTCGTGAAATCTGCGAGACGATCTGATCTCGCAAACCGCTGGACTGAGTTTTGTCGATGCTCAACCGTTGTGTCATGTCCTGTCAGGCTCTAGTCGCAAATTCTGCGACGCGATTTGCAAACTGTATCCATGTTTTCAAGTGCTCCATGCAAAGTGGAAACGACGCCAAATTCCCCAATTCTGTGCTGGCAATGCTGAAAGCAATAGCGCTCTTACTAAAAGCGGGTTGATGATAACTCAAAAAAGAGACTTCAGCCAACGCTATGTTTTTAAAGTACTTATACAGACCAGAGATGTGCTTAAGCAACCTGCGCTGCCATTGTTGAACTTGTAACATCTTAACGCGCGGGACTGAATCGCGGCATCGAACAGTCACTTGGCGCGATGAAATCTGTACCCATTATTACAAACAACTGTATCTTTCTCAGTCGAACTCCTTCGCGTTTGCTGTAGCGATCCGGGAAGTTCCATGTCGAAATTAGGGATCACCCGGGCCGTTCGATGCGACTAGGGAGGGAGACCGTTCGCATGGTTTTGCAGGAGTGGGATAAGCGTCGACTCTGTGAACAGCGATTCAGCAGACGTTTCTCTGATGTCCGTCCGAACCCCGACGCGAAGGGTCCGGTACATCAATTCAGCGCACAGATTTTTTGAGGGAGAACCAGATCCATGAAAAACACAACGAGGTTGGCATGCTGATGCGCGGTCTGGAAAAGCTGACAAGCGCAATCTCAGAAGTCATGGGCCGCATCGGCTGGTTTCTCATCTTATATTGCATGGCGTTTGGCGTGTCGGACGTATTCATGCGCTATGTACTGAACGCGCCCTCCCAGTGGATCGGCACCACATTGCAAGCTGCGATGGTGTTGTTGGCCTGCACCGGCGGCGTCTATGCATTGCAGCATGACAGTTTCGTCAAACTCGACCTGTTTTATGCAAACGCCAGCAAGCGGTCAAAGGCGATTTTGGATGTCCTGACGGCACCGATTGCAATCCTGTTTCTGGTCGCATTGATCTGGAAGGGTTACGAAGCCGCATCGCTGTCTCTGATGCTTAATCAGAAGACCCCGACATCCATTCCGATCCCGATTTATCCGATCAAATTTGCGATCCCACTCAGCGGTGCAATGGTTCTCTTGGTGGTCCTGAAACACTTGCTCCGCGATCTGCAAACGATCTTCGGGCGCAGTTAGACACGCTGTTCTGGGCGCCTGCAAATACAAGCGAAAATAGACTGATCCACTAACGAGGAGGAATTAACATGAAACCAAACAGGTTTGTGCACACAACCATGTGGGCAGGCGCCATAGCCGTGACCGCAAGCATTGCCGTCGCACAAGATGGGCCGCCGGATGAAGTAACCGAGTGGACCTTCCAGCCCGCATTTGACCAGACCGATGCCGGCTGGGACAATGGCCTGATCCCTTGGGTTGAAGCAGTTGAAAAAGCGACTGAAGGCACGGTCAAAATCCGTGTTGAGCCCGCAGGGGCGCTGGTCAGTGGTGCAGAGGCCTTTGGCGCAGCGGCTGCTGGTCTGACCGATGGCTACGCGGGCTGGGGTTCAGTCTATGGTGGCGACATGCCCGAAGGCATGCTGGCGTTTGGCATGGCCATGGGCGCCGACAACACCGAAGAAGCGTGGGAAGTGATGTGGGGCAACCCCGACTACCGCGTTGGTGACATCGTGCAAGAGGCCGCCAACGCGCGGAACCTGCAGTGGGCAGGCTGGACCAACCAGGGACCGAACGCAATGTTCACCAAGTTCCGTGTCGAAAAACTGGAAGATCTGGAAGGCCGCAAGATGCGCGCCGGTGGACCCCAGGCGATCTTCCACTCGACCATGGGCGGCGCGCCGGTCTCGATGAACGGTGGTGAGATTTACACCGCAATCAAACTGGGCACCATCGAAGGCACCTACTGGGATACAGGCGGCATCGATGACATGTCGTTCCAGGAAGTTATCGACTATGCGATCATGCCCGGCTGGAACCCTGCTCAGCACCAGGAGATCTTCATCAACCTGCAGAGCTGGAACGCCCTGACCGACTGGCAGCGCGAAAAGATCAACGGTGTTTTCGAAGAAACCTATTTCGAAACCAGCCGCATGCATGCGGAAGGCGTCGAAGAAGCGCTTCAAATCCTGCGCGATGCCGGTGGTGAAGTAATCGAGCTGAGCGATGAAGAAGTTGCTCGTATGCGCGAGAAATCCATTGCCGAAGTTTGGCCGCAGGTTGCAGCCGCATCCGAGGGCAACGCCAAAGGCGTGGAAATCTTCAAGAGGTTCCTGGAAGACAAGGCGAACGCGCAATAATCCCGCGCTATGTCATCTTTCCAATATAGCTAAAACTCTTTCGCTGGCCCGATCGTCGGGCCAGCGGACCAGACGGGCGCATGTCAGTGTTAAAAGCACTGCTGACACGCAACCCGGCAAAGACCGCGCGAACGGCCACTAGGTAGGGAAACTAAAGATCATGAGCCTCGAACTAATTACAGCGCTGTATTTCTTAATACTGTTTGGGATCCTTTTCATGGGGCTGCCGGTTGCGTTCGGCTTGGGCGGAACAGCGGTTCTATTTGCCCTGGTTTTCGAACCTCGCGCGCTGTTGTCCGTGCCCAGTGCATTCTATTCAACGCCTTGGAATTCGGTACTGGTCACAGTGCCTTTGTTCCTGTTCATGGGCTCACTCATAAGATTTTCGGGGATAGCCGAAACGGCCTATGATGCCGTTTACAAGCTGATCGGCCACATTCATGGTGGTCTCGCGATGGGTACAGTTCAGGTCTGTACTGTTTTTGCCGCAATCACCGGCATCACACCGCCGGCGACCACCACGATGGGTCAGATCGCCTATCCTTCGATGATGCGCTACAAATATGATCGCCGTATCGCGATCGGTTGTATCGCGGCAGGCGGTGCATTGGGTGCGCTGATCCCACCAAGCGTTCCGTTCATCTTCTATGGATTGCTGGCCAAGGTTTCGATCGGTGACCTGTTCATGGCGGGGTTGCTGCCCGGCCTGATGCTGGCCACGTTCTACACGATCTACATCGGCGTACGTTGTAAAATCCAGCCCGAGTTGGGCCCCGCCCTGCCCGCTGATCAGAAATTCACCCGCACCGAAAAACTGACCGCCGTTCTCAGCATCTGGCCGTTTGCCTTACTCATCATCATCGTTCTGGGCGTCATCTGGGGCGGTATCGCAACACCGGCGGAAGCTGCCGCATTTGGTGCCGCAGGCGCCTTTGTCATCAACCTGATCTACGGCAAACTGACCTGGGAGGTGCTGAGGGAATCGTTGGTGTCCACCTTGAAGCTCAGCGGTATGGGGCTTTGGATTCTGATTGGTGCCACCGTCTATCTTAATGTGTTCAACACGCTTGGCAGCCAGGACCTGCTGACCAATCTGGTTCTTTCCATGCCCGGCGGTGCAACCGGCATCCTGCTGATGATGATGCTGATCATCCTCGTCCTGGGTATGGTGATGGATGATTGGGCCATCATCATGCTGTGCACACCACTGTTCATCCCGATTATCGACGAATTGGGGATCGACAAGCTGTGGTTTGGCGCGCTGTTCATCGTGAACATCCAAATCGCTTACCTGACACCTCCGTTCGGTTTTGTGCTGTTCTGGATCAAAGGGGTTCTGCCCAAAGATGTCAGCATGGGGGATGTCTACAATTCGGTTGGCCCGTTTGTGGCACTCCAGTTCGTTGGCCTGACCCTGATCTTCATCTTCCCGCAGATCGCCACCTGGTTGCCCAACATCCTGAAATAATCCGGAGGTACAGATGTATAACCATATCCTCGTTCCAGTCGCCCCTGATCACATCAACGACTGTGCCAAATCTCTGGATGCAGCAAGCCGCTTGCTGTCGGATGGCGGGACAGTATCGGTGCTGTCCGTTCTCGAAGAACTACCTTCGTATATCGGGTCGTACTTTCCACCCGAGCAGGTTCAGAAAAGCGTTTCTGATTTTGAGGACAAACTGAACGCATCGATGGAGTCTCCGAAGATCGGCACTCATGTTGTTACAGGTCATCCAACAAATTCCATTCTGGATTGGGCCGAAGAACACAAAGTGGACTGCATAGTGGTGGCGTCACACCAACCGGGCCTTTCGGACTATCTGATCGGTTCAACGGCTGCACGTGTGGTCCGTCATGCACATTGCAGTGTCGTGGTACTGCGCGACAAGTAGAGCAGAAGCATAACACCTTACAGGTGTTATGCGCGCAAAGTGGCTGGCCAATGAGGCCAGCTATTGTCGTTCAGAACCCTTGCATCAGCATGTCTACAGCCACGGTGATCTGCTCGAAATCATCTTTCAGATGACCCACTGGTGATTTGAGGAGTCCCACAGGAACAGCAGCCATGAACTGGGTCACCATTACAACCAGCTCACCATCTATCAGGAACTCAGGGTTGAGGCGGGTCGCTGGTTTCGGCGCATGTGCTTTTGGCAAAAGCGGCACCACTATGCGGGTATTCAGATCGCTCAGAAGATCGGTTTGCACATCCAGAAGATAGCCATCGCCGGAGGGGTTGGGGAATACATCGTATTTCGGCATCAGAACTGACGAAAGCGGTCCAAGGGCAACCCGTGCCGTTCAACATACGAGTTTGAGCTTTGCAGTGCCTCCGCGTTTTCGGCCCTCCACTGTGCTGCCTTCGCAGCGGTAACGGCGGCACGCACTCCTTCTTCGGCGGCACGCGACAGGTTCACGTTCAGCGCTCTGGCCTCGGTGAGCAAAGCGCTATCAAGTGATAGATTGGTCGGTTTGCGTGGTTGAGCGTTCATTCTGTCTTGGCCTCCATGTGCCTGAGAATATCAATATACTATATGCGCGTCAAATATGCGCATATCACCTAAAGGACTTCTCTGGCATCGTGGCTCGTTCTTATGGTATTTCATTCAATGCTCATTGAACGAGAACCTAACGATTTCGGTTGAAATCGTCCTCTCATCCCCCTAATCACGACCCTACCTCGGGGTGCGCTAAAGACCGCGCTGAGATGCCAATTGGCAAACCCGTTGAACCTGAACCGGCTAGAACCGGCGGAGGGAAAGGTACAGGTTTCATCCATCCTTACCCTCTCGCCGCATTGGAGGATGATATGAAACATCTGGCAATTGCTGCGGGAATACTGACTGCGACTTCGGCTGTGGCAGCCGATAAGCCCACGTTGACCGTATATACTTACGACAGCTTCGTTTCGGACTGGGGCCCCGGCCCGAAGGTCGAAGAGGCGTTTGAAGCGCAATGCGAATGCGACCTGAACCTTGTCGGCGTCGAAGATGGCGCGGCACTGCTGTCACGCATCCGGCTGGAAGGCGAAAACAGCGACGCCGATATTGTATTGGGTTTGGATACCAACTTGATATCGGCAGCTAAAGAAACCGGCCTGTTTGCACCTCATTCAGTCACTGCCGAGTATGCACTGCCCATCGAGTGGACCGACACAGTTTTTGCCCCCTACGACTGGGGTTACTTTGCATTTGTTCACAATGCAGATTTTGCCGCTCCTAACAGCTTCCGCGAGTTGGCAGATAGTGACATCAAGATCATCATTCAGGATCCGCGTTCATCGACGCCGGGGCTGGGTCTTCTGCTGTGGGTCAAGGCCGCGTATGGCGATGAAGCCCAAGAAATCTGGGCTGACCTTGCCGACAATATCGTGACGGTGACCAAGGGCTGGTCCGAGTCATATGGCTTGTTCCTTGAAGGTGAGGCCGACATGGTTCTAAGCTATACGACCTCGCCAGCCTATCACCTGATTGCCGAGGAAGATGCCAGCAAAGCAGCGGCAGCCTTTGACGAAGGCCATTATATGCAAGTCGAGGTTGCGGCCAAGCTAGCCAATTCCAATCAGCCCGAGCTGGCAGATCAGTTTCTGAACTTCATGGTATCTGACGCGTTTCAGACGATCATTCCAACGACCAACTGGATGTACCCGGCCGTAACCCCATCTTCCGGTCTGCCCGAAGGTTTTGAAACTCTAACGATCCCTCAGAAGTCCTTGCTGTTTGATCAGGACCAAGCCGCCATCGCGCGGGAACAGGCGCTTTCGGAATGGTTGGGCGCACTCAGCCAGTAAACCCGCTTCCTGGTGTCAGTGCTGCAGCGATCGTTGCCGCGCTGATATTGGGCACACTGTTCATGGTGGCGGTGCGCGCTGACGCAGGCGGTGGGTTTGGTCCAGCCGACTGGGCAGCCTTACGCTTCACCCTGTTGCAAGCAACACTCTCTGCAGTGTTCAGCGCTGGTCTGGCTATTCCGGTCGCCCGCGCGCTGGCCCGCCGCCGGTTCACCGGTAGGCGCGTCCTGATCACGCTGTTGGGTGCACCTTTCATCCTGCCGGTCATCGTCGCCATCTTGGGATTGCTTCAGGTCTTTGGCCGGGCAGGATGGATCTCGGACGCGTTAGGCTATTTCGGCCTGCCGCCCATTCGAATCTATGGGCTGCATGGTGTCGTTCTGGCCCACGTATTTTTTAATCTACCTCTAGCAACACGCCTGATCTTGCAGGGTTGGCAGGAGATCCCTGCCGAGCGTTTCCGGCTAGCGGCCCAACTTGGGTGCGAAGGAATGGCAATGTTCCGTTTGATCGAATTGCCAATGCTTCGCCGCATTCTGCCCGGAGTGCTGGCCGTGATCTTCGCCATTTGCCTGACCAGTTTTGCGGTTGCCCTGACGCTGGGTGGAGGGCCGCGCGCCACCACGATTGAACTCGCGATCTATCAGGCCTTTACATATGATTTTGACTTAGGGCGCGCCGCCTTATTATCCGCTTTGCAACTTGTCCTGACTGCAGCGGCTGCGTTGGCAGCCTTAAAGTTCTCGCGCGGCGACGGGTTCGGTACCGGCCTGAATCGTGAGATCCGGCGCTGGGATGGCCGAGGACCGCTGTTGGATGCGTTTTGGATTATCACCGCCGCCGCGTTCCTGCTGCTACCTCTGGCATCCGTCACGATTTCGGGTATCGCTGGGCTGTTTGAGATGCCGGTTTTGGTGTTCCGTGCCGCTATAATTTCAATCTGTGTTGCCGCCGCCAGTACCATCATCCTATTACTGCTGGCCCTGCCCATGGCGACAGCCGTCGCGACAGGCCGGTTCGGCATCGTCGAACTTGGCGGACTTCTTGGTCTCGCCGCCTCGCCCTTGGTCATTGGTACGGGTCTCTTTATTCTGATCCGCCCGCTGGCCAATCCTACAACTCTCGCGTTCCCGGTAACCGCGCTTGTGAACGCGGTTATGGCCCTCCCCTTCGCCCTTCGAATTTTGGTTCCCGCAGCGCGCGATGTGTTGGAACGGCACGGGCGGTTGGCGTTGGCCCTGAACATGAACAACTGGTCCTTCTTCCTGCGTGTCATGCTTCCGCGCCTGCGGCCCCAGATCGGTTTTGCCGCGGGCCTGACGGCGGCACTGTCCATGGGTGATCTGGGTGTGATCGCCCTGTTTGCAGATGCGCAGATCGCGACGCTGCCCCTGCAAATCTACCGCCTGATGGGCGCCTACCAGATGCAGGCCGCAGCAGGAGGCGCGCTGCTGCTGCTTATACTATCGATGGGTGTTTTCTGGGTTCTGGATCGAGGGGGTCGCTGGCATGCTGAAGCTTGACAATTGCATCATTGCAAATGGCGACTTCCAATTAAGCGCTGACTTTGAAGTCAAGGCCGGATCCAGCGTTGCGATCATCGGTCCGTCGGGGGCAGGAAAATCAACACTTCTTGAAACTATCGCGGGTTTTCGAGACCTGAGAAGTGGGCACATCCACTGGAAGGATCATGACCTATCGACATTACCACCAGGCAGTCGACCGATGGCAATGCTGTTTCAGGACGGAAACCTGTTTCCTCACCTGAGCGCAGAACAGAATGTTGCCCTGGGCCTAAGGCCCAATGGAGGTTTGACCGCAGACGACCAACACCACATTCAATCGGCCCTCGGCCGCGTTGGCCTGCAGGGAATGGCGGCCAGAAAGCCCGCCGAATTGTCAGGTGGTCAGCAAAGCCGCGTGGCGCTGGCGAGGATCCTTGTGCAAAAGCGTCAGGTGTTATTGCTCGACGAACCTTTTGCAGCGCTGGGACCCGCCTTGAAAACTGAGATGCTGGATCTGGTCGCAGAACTGGTTGCCGAGACCAAAACCACCCTGCTTATGGTCAGCCACGACCCACGGGATGCGCTTCGGATAACCGACCAAACCGTATTGGTTGCGGATCAAATCGCACATCCACCTGCTGAGACCGAGACACTCTTCAACAATCCTCCGCCAGCGCTGCGCGATTACTTGGGCTGAATGAACTGATCCAGACAAGCGTCCAGCACCTCGTTCACACGCGGACCAATCTCGGGGGCCTCCGAAGCGCGCGGACCTGCAATGTTCAGAACTGTTACAGGGTTGGCGCTCAGCCAAGCACGTATCTGTTGCGCGCAACCGGCCTTTCCTTTTCTGATATCCACCACCAGATGCGGTTTTTCAGCATCAACTGCAAACTCAACCGTTTTCCGCGTGCCGGGACTGTCTGACCCGTCGATAAAAACAAGCGTGGCGTCACTGGCAAAGACGTTGAGCCTTGTCCGTTCAGCCACATCTTCTGATTTCGTTTCAACAAGCCCGCTGAGATGCGCCGGAATCAACCCATCCTCATTCGTTCGACCCTTCGGCACCCAGCCGCCATAGGGGATGCCATTTGCACGGGCAAACTCCAATGCGGCAGTGTCTACGCCGGTTTGTCCACCTGATACGATTTTCTGAACACGACGCCCGAATGGGATTCCGTCTTGCTCGTCTCCCTGCGTCAACGCGCAATACCAAATTGAAACGGATCATTCTGCGCAAAGAAGAGCTTACCCTCTGCCATCACATGCGCCTGGCCAGTTAGCTGAGGGACAATGCCCCCGCCATGCCCCGGCTGATAGGACAGCCTGTACGAACTTCCGATGATGCTTTCCTGAACGATTTCTTCTCCAGCGGACAAGCGCCGACTAGCCGCGAGGCAGGCCAGCCGGGCCGAGCTGCCGGTGCCGCAAGGCGAACGGTCATAGTCATCGTCGGGGCACAGAACAAAGTTTCTGCTATGAATACCTGCATTCGGTGAGGTGCCCTGAAAGATCACATGATCAACCGGCTCGCCATTTTCGCCACCAACTTCTTGCGCAATGCAGGCTTCGCGAATTGCGATAGCCATATCGGTCAGCGGGCGAATGTTCTCAGGCGTAACCGGGATCGGGCCTGGCTCGACAATGAAGAACCAATTGCCGCCATAAGCGACATCGCCGGTGACGGGGCCATACCCTGCAGTCTCGACCGTCACGGACTGATGTACGCGGCGGCTTTCAATGTTGGTGACCTGCACGGTGTTGGCGTCCAGCAGATCAATCTTAACCTCACCTACCGGAGTTTCGATTCGGTGCGCGCCAACCTCGATCTGTCCAAGATGCGCCAATGTTACGCCCAACCCGATCGTCCCATGGCCGCACATGCCCAGTACCGCATCCGCGTCAAAGTAGATCACGCCCGCTTTGCAATCATCACTGACCGGTTCGACAAGGAGCGCCCCGACCATGCCGGGCTGGCCGCGTGGCTCCAGTAGAACAGACTTGTAGAACCGCTCATGTTCCGTTGCCAGTCGCTTGGCGCGTTCAGCCAGTGATCCTGAACCCAGATCAGGCCCCCCGTCCAGAATGACCCGTGTGGGCATTCCACCGGTATGGCTGTCAATCACATGCATTCCGCAATGACCCCACCCTGACGAACCCAATCGGCAAACCACGACTTAAACAAATTGTACTGTTGCTCGCAGTAATTTCGCTGGGCGTCAGATAACACGTCGGTTTCATTGAAATGCAGGCGGTATTCTTCTTCGCCGTTCAGCACCAGCAGATGCTTGTAGTAAAGAACAAGATCCGTGCCTTCGTCAAAACTTGCCAGAACGCCAAATGCCTCGTCCAGTTCGCGCGCACGCAACCGTGCTTCGGCATGTCCCTCTGCTGCCTTTTTCGAAAGCGCCGCAAGCAACAATGCCTCTTTGGGCAGTGCCGTTCCTATCCCGGTGATCGATCCGGTGGCGCCGCAATTCACAAACCCATGGTAGACTTCAGTATCGACGCCTACCATCAAGGTGACCTGACCGTCTTGCGATGTGATATGTTCTGCGGCATAGCGCAGGTCGCTCTTGCCCCCGAACTCCTTAAAGCCAACCAAATTCGGATGCTCGGCCCGCAGTGCAAAAAACAAATCCGCACGGGTGGCAAACCCATAGACAGGGCTGTTGTAGATGATCGCAGGCACGTCCGGTGCCGCAGAAAGAATAGCCTTGAAGTGGTTCTTTTGCGCAGCAACCGATGAGCCTCGTGACAGAACCCGAGGGATAACCATCAACCCTGCCGCGCCGACCTTCTGTGCATGTGCTGCGTGCGCCACAGCGGAATTCGAGTTGATGGCACCCGTCCCCACGACAACCGGCAAGCCAGCGTTGACCAGTCGTTCCACGCCCTCCATCCGTTGGGCATCCGTCAGAAGCGGCCAATCCCCCATCGAGCCACAATAGACGACAGCGGACATGCCTGCCGCGATCATCTCTTTGCCCTTTTTGACCAGCGCGTCAAAGTCAGGTGTCCTGTCGGCCTTACACGGCGTCATAAGGGCAGGCATAGTTCCAGTGAAAATAGTCCGGTCCATGAGATATCCGTTTGCTCAGGTTGGTATTGGTATTCTGCGCGAAAGCGCCGTGGCCTAACGTGTCATTCCAGCGAAACCCACAAGACCCTGGCGTCTTCCTTACTCGTAGAAATACAGCCATGCCCCATACCGCTATCGTAGTACAGAGAATCTCCGGGTTTCATCGGTAAGGGGCGGTAATGCTCGGATACGAATATCAACTCGCCACTGATAACGTACATGAATTCTTCGCCTGTGTGCCTGATCCAGTTCTCATATTCTGATATGTCACGCGCTTTTATCGTCGCGATATAAGGAAGCATTCGCTTACTGGTCAGGTCCGAGCACAGCAATTCGTGCATGTAGGTCGGCGTATTTCTTATCTCGCCTTGCCCTTTCGGCGTAAAATCACGTCGCCCCGAAATTCCCGATTGAGCGGACTGCAAGAACAGCTGTGGCGTGTTCATGTCCAAGGCCTGTGTCAGCCGCCGTACGATCTCGAAACTTGGACGTGTCTGGTTGTTTTCGATCTTTGAAAGTGTTGATCGACCGATTCCCGCTTCGCGCCCGGCCTCCTCCAATGTCCAGCCTTTTGCGCGGCGTGCATCCCGGATCGACCGACCCAAAGCCGCCCCCTCGTCCTGTTCTTCCGGTCCGGCACCATCTTTCAGGTTGTCCTCAGACATGGGAATCTCCTTGTTTTATCAAAGCTTACTCATTTCCCCCGAGCCAAACAACTTTACTGTGATGAAATTTTTGTTGCCTTGCGTACACTAATTCCACTATAGGAAACAAAATTTCGTACACTGGAAACGAGATTACAGGAGGAGATCATGTTCACAAAACCGCTCACCGAGGCTGATCCCGTCATCGCAGCATCGATCGCACGCGAGGGCATACGCCAGGCTGAACAGATCGAACTGATCGCTTCCGAGAACATCGTCTCTCAGGCAGTGATCGATGCGCAGGGTTCCGTACTTACAAACAAATACGCCGAGGGCTATCCGGGTCGCCGCTATTATGGTGGGTGTGAATATGTGGATGAGGTTGAGGCCGAAGCCATTGATCGATTGAAGAAGCTGTTTGGCTGTGAATATGCAAACGTCCAGCCGCACTCAGGCGCGCAAGCCAACGGAGCGGTTAAGCTGGCACTACTCAGCCCAGGTGACACGATTCTTGGTATGTCGCTGGATGCTGGGGGTCACCTGACCCATGGCGCAAAACCTGCCCAGTCCGGCAAGTGGTTCCGTCCGGTTCAATATGGCCTGACCCAGGCCGGGCTGATTGACTATGATCAGGTTGAAGAATTGGCGAAAGCCGAAAAGCCCAAACTGATCATTGCAGGCGCATCGGCCTATTCGCAAAAGATCGATTTCGCACGCTTCCGCGCCATTGCCGACGAAGTTGGCGCATGGCTTCTGGCAGACATGGCCCACATCGCCGGCTTGGTTGCGACTGGCCTGCATCCCTCGCCCATCGGGCACGCACACATTGTTACGTCGACTACGCACAAGACGCTGCGCGGTCCGCGCGGTGGGATTATTCTTACAAACGATGAAGCGTTGGCAAAAAAGATCAACTCGGCTGTTTTCCCGGGTCTGCAGGGCGGCCCCCTGATGCATGTGATCGCAGGCAAGGCAGTCGCCTTTGGTGAAGCGCTGCAGCCTGAATTCAAAGAATATATGCAGCGCGTTGTCGACAGTGCCTCGGCCCTGGCCAACGTGATGATGGCGCGCGGGTGTGACATCGTTTCGGGTGGCACTGAAAACCACCTTATGCTGGTTGATCTGCGCCCAGTCGGCGTAACCGGCAAAGACGCCGAAGCGGCGCTAGAGCGTGCAGGATTCACCTGCAACAAAAACAGCGTTCCGGGTGATCCCGAAAAGCCCACTGTCACCAGCGGCATCCGTCTTGGTACGGCCGCAGGCTGCAGCCGTGGGTTTGGACCAGAAGAGTTCAAACAGATTGGCCACATGATCGGTGATGTGCTCGACGCGCTGGCACAATCGTCTGACGGTGACGAGACCGTCGAAAAGGAAACCCGTGAAAAGGTCCGCGCGCTCTGCGCAAGCCACCCGATCTACTGAAAGAAGACCAAATGACTTACGATCTTATTGTCATCGGGGGCGGTCCGGGCGGCTATGTCGCCGCGATCCGCGCGGCACAGCTGGGCCTGAAAGTCGCTTGCGTTGAAGGCCGCAGTGCGCTTGGCGGGACCTGTTTGAATGTGGGGTGCATACCCTCCAAAGCGTTGCTGACCTCCTCGGCCAAATATGCCGAACTTGCACATCTCTCCTCCCACGGTATTGCGGTCGAGGGGGCCAGCATCGATGTACCCGCAATGATGGGACGCAAGGACAAGATCGTAGGCGACCTGACCAAGGGCATTGCGTTTTTGTTCAAGAAAAACGGCGTTGATCTGATCGAAGGGTGGGCCAGTATTCCGGCCGCTGGTCAGGTCAAGGTGGGTGACGAAGTCCATGAGGCCAAGAACATCCTCATTGCCTCTGGTTCTGAACCTACCCCGTTGCCAGGGATTGAGATTGACGAGCAAGATATCCTCAGTTCGACGGGCGCGATTGCGCTGGAGAGTGTGCCCGAGCATCTGGTGGTAATCGGTGCTGGTGTCATCGGACTGGAACTTGGGCAAGTTTGGGCGCGTCTCGGAGCCAAAGTTACGGTCGTCGAATATCTGGACCGCGTACTGCCCGGCATGGATGGTGAAATTGCCAAACTGGCGCAACGCGCGCTGTCAAAACGTGGCTTGAAATTCCAGCTGGGCCGGGCACTGAAATCCGTCGACAAAACGGATACTGGTCTGACACTAACTGTGGACCGCGTCGGCAAGGACAAAGAAGAAGTGATCGAGGCCGACAAGGTGTTGATCGCCGTGGGTCGCCGCCCAGTCACACGTGGCCTTGGCTTGGAAGAGCTGGGCGTGGCCGTGAACCAACGCGGTTTCATTGAAGTTGACGGCGCATTTCAGACATCTGTCCCGGGCATCTACGCCATCGGTGATTGCGTTCCCGGACCTATGCTGGCGCACAAGGCCGAAGAAGATGGTGTCGCCTGTGTAGAAATGCTGGCAGGCGAAGCTGGCCACGTCGATTACAACACCGTTCCCGGCGTGGTGTACACCGACCCCGAGGTCGCCTCGGTTGGTTTGACCGAAGAAGCACTGAAAGAATCCGGTGCCGAGTATTCGGTCGGCAAATTCGCCTTCATGGCGAACTCACGCGCGCGTTCGACCGGTGAAACAGACGGTGCAGTGAAGGTTCTGGCAGACCCGAACGGCCAGATCCTGGGTGCGCATATTTGCGGAGCCCATGGCGGCGATCTGATCGCTGAACTGGTTCTGGCGATGACAAAGGGCGCAACGGTGTCCGAAGTCGCTGCAACCTGCCATGCGCACCCGGCCATGGGCGAGGCCGTCAAAGAAGCCTGCCTCGACGCCCTGGGCCGCGCGATCCACGCATAAGGGAGACCAGCCAGATGACCATCCAGCTTCGTCCTCGCCACCCGGAAAAAGCCAAAAAGGCCGACAGTGTCATCCCGCGCAAGCCCAAGTGGATTCGCAAGAAAAAGGGCGACAGCGCTGAATACTATGAAACACGACGCCTCATGCGCGAGCATGATCTGGCGACGGTCTGCGAAGAAGCCGCCTGCCCCAATATCGGCGAATGCTGGTCCAAGCGCCACGCCACCATGATGATCATGGGTGAGGTTTGCACGCGGGGTTGTTCGTTCTGCAATGTCTCAACGGGTCGCCCGGATGCTCTGGATGTGTTTGAACCTGGCCGTGTTGCGGCAGCGGTCAAGAAGCTAGGCCTGCGTCATGTAGTGATCACCTCGGTCGATCGCGATGATCTGGCAGATGGTGGGGCCGAGCATATCGCTCAGACCATCCGTGCCGTGCGCCATCAGAACCCCGGTACCACTGTCGAGGTTCTGACACCCGATTTTCTTGGAAAAGGCACTGCGTCAGAGATCGTATTTGAAGCGGCGCCGGACGTTTTCAACCACAATCTGGAAACTGTGCCGCACCTTTATCCAACTGTGCGACCTGGTGCACGCTATTACACCTCGCTGCGTCTGCTGGATGATGCCAAACGCGCGAACCCGGAGCTTTTTACCAAATCTGGCCTGATGGTCGGGCTTGGCGAAAGTCTGGACGATGTCCGTCAGGTCATGGACGACCTGCGCGCGGCCAATGTCGATTTCCTGACCGTCGGCCAATATCTGCAACCGACCCCTAAACACCATCCGATTGACCGGTTCTGGACACCGGAAGAATTTGCCCAACTGGAACAGATCGCGCGTTCCAAGGGCTTTTTGCACGTGTCGGCAACGCCGCTGACCCGATCATCGTTCCACGCGGACGAAGACTTTGCCGCCCTCAAGCAGGCCCGCCAGCGGGCTTTGGCGAACAGGGCATAAACCTAACGCAAATGGGAGGGAAACCATGGAAGCGTTAAATTCAATCGTAGGGGCCATCAATGGCGTCGTGTGGGGGCCGCTGATGCTGGTTCTCATTCTCGGCGTTGGCTTCTTCCTGCAGGTCGGCCTGAAGTTCATGCCGATCCTGCGCATTGGCACGGGCTTCAGCCTGCTGTTCAAAGGCCGCGAAGGTCAGGGCGAGGGCCAGATCAGCCCGTTCAACGCGCTGATGACCTCGCTATCTGCGACTATCGGTACGGGCAACATCGCTGGTGTGGCCACTGCTGTCTTCCTGGGCGGTCCGGGCGCCTTGTTCTGGATGTGGATGACCGCCCTGGTGGGCATGGCCACCAAATATGCCGAAGCTGTCTGCGCGGTGAAATACCGCGAAAAAGACGAGCTTGGTAACTATGTCGGCGGCCCGATGTACTACATCAAAAATGGCCTCGGCGCGAAATGGGCCTGGCTGGGTGTTGCATTTGCTCTGTTCGGCGCAATCGCGGCGTTCGGCATCGGCAACGGCGTACAGGCCAATGGTGTTGCACAGGTTCTGGAGTCGAACTTCGGCCTGAACACTTCGGTTACCGGCGTTGTCCTGATGGTTCTGACCGCGGCCGTGATCCTGGGCGGCATCACCCGCATCGGTGCGGTTGCAGGTAAACTGGTTCCGTTCATGGCGATTGCCTACATCGTCGCAGGCCTGCTGGTTCTACTGATCAACATCGGTAACATCGGCTCCGCTCTGTCGCTTGTTTTCACCTACGCCTTCACCCCGTCGGCCGCCGAAGGTGGTTTCGCGGGTGCCGCCGTTTGGGCCGCGATCCGCTTTGGTGTGGCACGTGGTGTCTTCTCGAACGAAGCCGGTCTGGGTTCCGCTCCGATCGCACACGCCGCAGCCGAGACCAAAGGTCCAGTTAATCAGGGCCTGATCGCGATGTTGGGTACGTTCATCGACACAATCATCGTCTGCACCATCACCGGTCTTGCTATCATCTCATCGGGTGCCTGGACATCGGGTGAATCCGGTGCAGCACTAACCAGTCACGCGTTCGAACTGTCGCTGCCGGGTATCGGTGGGTATCTGATCGCCATCGCTCTGTCGATCTTTGCCTTTACCACCATTCTGGGCTGGTCCTTCTATGGCGAGAAATGTGTTGAGTTCCTGCTAGGCGTGAAATCCCTGATGCCCTACCGCGTCCTGTGGATCGTCATGATCTATTTTGGCGCAACAGCGGATCTGGGCTTCATCTGGCTGCTGGCCGATACGCTGAACGCGATGATGGCCATTCCGAACCTGATCGCCCTGGCACTGCTGAGCCCGATCGTCTTCAAACTGACGAAAGAGTTCTTCGCCTCAGGTGGCAAGTCCGAAGAGCCAGGCGGCACACCCGCCGAATAATCTCGGATGAAAATACGGGGGGCCATCCCGGCCCCCCGGCTTCAAACAGAATTCCATTTCTCGAGGAGAGACGTGATGGCCACGAAAATCCTGCTGCCGATTGATCACACCGACGACCGATCGTGGAAGAACGCCCTGCCGCTCGCACAGGAACAAGCAAAGTTCTACGGCGCCGAATTGCACGCGATTGCCGTCATTCCTGAGATCATCCAGTTGCCGAACCTGCCCGCCAATTATGGCGCAGGCGCAAAAGACCACGTGCGCAATGCGGTGCAGGCCATACTGGATCACAACGGTGCATCTGATGTGGCGATCCATATCGAAGAAGGCAGCGTCTATCGTGAGATTCTGAAGCTCGCCTACAAAGAGGGCTTTGATCTGATCGTCATGGCTTCGACCAAAGGCGATTTCCCGAACTATGAGATTGGCCCGAACCTGGCCCGTGTCGTGCGCAACGCGCATTGCACTGTCACGGTTGTTCGCGACCAGTCCCGCTGATTGAAAGGTTAAGTTGATGACCGAATTAAAACGCACGCCTCTTCACGCTTTGCATGTTGAGTTGGGGGGTAAGTTGGTTGATTTTGCGGGATGGGAGATGCCTGTTCAGTATCCTTTGGGGATTATGGGGGAGCATAAGCAGTGTCGTGAGAAGGCGGCGGTGTTTGATGTGTCTCATATGGGTCAGGTGATTTTGCGGGGCGAGAATGTGGGTGAGAAGCTGGAAGCGCTTTGCCCGCAGGCTTATGCGACGCTGAAGGACGGCAAGGCGCGGTACGGGTTCTTTACGAACGCAGAAGGCGGGATCATGGATGACCTGATCGTGTCGAACGCGGGGGATCATTACTTTGTGGTGGTGAATGCGGCGCTGCGGCATCAGGACATTCCGCATATGCGTGAGCACCTCGAAGGCGTCGAAGTGATCGAGATTTTCGACCGTGCGCTGGTGGCCGTTCAGGGCCCTGCGGCGGAAAACGTTGTGGGCGAACTGTGCCCCGCCGCGCGGGATCTGAAGTTCATGGAAACCACCGTGGCGGATATCAACGGCGTCGAATGCCGTATCTCGCGGCTGGGCTATACCGGCGAGGATGGCTACGAGATTTCGATCCCCGAGGACAAGGCGATTGAGATCACCAAAGCCTTCCTGGCGCATGAGGATTGCGAAGCGGCCGGTCTGGGCGCGCGCGACAGCCTGCGGCTGGAGGCAGGTCTGTGCCTTTATGGCAATGACATCGACCAGAGCACCTCGCCGATCGAGGCCTCGCTGGCTTGGGCGATCCAGAAACGCCGCAAGGAAGAGGGCGGCTTTCCGGGGGCGGACCGCGTGCAAAAGGAACTGGCCGAAGGTCCCGCCAAAAAGCTGGTGGGCATCAAGCCCGAAGGCCGTGCGCCAGCGCGTCAGGGCGTGGAAGTGCAGTGCCTTGAGGGCAACAGCATCGGTCAGATCACCTCGGGCGTGTTTGGCCCCACGGTGGGTGGACCGGTGGCGATGGGCTATGTGAGCAAAGGCCATGGCGAGCCGGGCGAGAAGGTGAACCTGATCATCCGGGGCAAGCCGCAACCGGCTGAGATCGTGGCGCTGCCCTTCGTCAAACAGAATTACAAGCGTTGAAGTCAGGAGAGAGAGACATGGCAACCTATTATTCCGAAGAGCATGAATGGCTGAGCGTTGACGGCGACACCGCCACGCTGGGCATCACCAAACACGCCGCCGAGCAGTTGGGTGACGTGGTGTTCGTGGAACAGCAGGAAGCAGGCGACGAGTTCGAAAAAGGCGGCGAGATCGGCGTGATTGAATCCGTCAAGGCGGCGTCCGAGCTTTACGCACCGGTCGACGGCGAGA
Source organism: Ruegeria sp. H9 (assembly GCF_056532915.1). Lineage (NCBI taxonomy): Bacteria > Pseudomonadati > Pseudomonadota > Alphaproteobacteria > Rhodobacterales > Roseobacteraceae > Ruegeria > Ruegeria sp. H9. Next base: position 634,100 of record NZ_JBQFNX010000001.1, read on the forward strand.
TCACCGAGGTGAACGAGGCACTGGCCGACAATCCCGGCGCGCTGAACGAAGACCCCGAAGGCGAGGCCTGGATCTACAAGATCAAGATCGCGGACGCCTCGCAGCTCGAAGACCTGATGGACGAGGCCGGCTACAAGGCCTTCATCGGTTAACTCAGGCGGCGGGTCCGTGCGCGGCCCCGCCCCTTCATCTGTTTCCAAATACTTCCGCCGGAGGCTCCTGCCGTCTCCGCCGGGCCTGACCTATCCTTGAGGAGCGCACACATGGCCTTCAAACTGACCGATTACGAAGCCTATGACTTCGCCAACCGCCGCCATATCGGGCCCAGCCCGACCGAGATGCGCGACATGCTCAAGGTGATCGGCTTCAAGACGCTGGACGAGCTGATCGACGCCACCGTCCCGCCCGCGATCCGGCAGAAAGAGCCGCTGGACTGGGGTCCGGCGATGACCGAGCGCGATGCGCTCTTTCACATGAAAGAGGTGGCGAGCAAGAACAAGGTTCTGACCTCGCTGATCGGTCAGGGCTATTATGGCACCACCACGCCGGCGCCGATCCTGCGCAACATTCTGGAGAACCCGGCCTGGTACACGGCCTACACGCCTTATCAGCCCGAGATCAGCCAGGGCCGACTTGAGGCGCTGTTGAACTTCCAGACCATGGTCAGCGACCTGACCGGGCTGGACGTGGCCAACGCGTCCTTGCTGGACGAAGCGACTGCTGCGGCGGAAGCCATGGCGATGGCCAAGCGCGGCGGCCGGTCCAAGGCCAACAATGCAGCCTTCTTTGTCGACAAGAACTGCCACCCGCAGACCATCGCGGTGATTAAAACGCGCGCCGAGCCTCTGGGCATCGAGGTGCAGGTGGCTGATCCGGACACGCTGGATGCGGGCGCGGTCTTTGGCGCCATCTTCCAGTACCCCGGCACCCATGGCCATGTGCGCGACTTCACCGCCGAGATTGCGGCCCTGCATGAACACAAGGCGATTGCCATCGTCGCCGCCGATATCCTGTCGCTGGCGCTGCTGAAGTCGCCCGGTGAGATGGGCGCGGATATCGCCATCGGCTCGACCCAGCGCTTTGGTGTGCCGATGGGCTATGGTGGCCCGCACGCCGCGTATATGGCGACCACCGACAAGCTGAAGCGCTCGATGCCGGGCCGGATCATCGGTGTCAGCATCGACAGCCGGGGCAACAAGGCTTACCGCCTGGCGCTGCAGACCCGCGAACAGCACATCCGGCGTGAGAAAGCCAACTCGAACGTTTGCACCGCGCAGGCGCTGCTGGCGGTGATTGCCTCGATGTATGCCGTGTATCACGGCCCCGACGGCATCAAGGCCATCGCGCAATCGGTGCACCGCAAGACCTCGCGTTTGGCCGCCGGTCTGGAAGAGGCAGGCTTTGCTGTGGAGCCGGAAGTGTTCTTCGACACGATCACGGTTGAGGTTGGCCATCTGCAGAAAACGGTCATGGAGGCCGCTGTGGCCCGGGGCGTCAACCTGCGTAAGGTCGGCGACACGAAAGTGGGCATCAGCCTGGACGAACAGACCCGGCCCGAGACCATCGAGGCGGTCTGGGGGGCCTTCGGCATCGACCGCAAGGATGACAGCTCGAACGTGGCCTATCGCCTGCCGGATTACGCGCTGCGCGAAAGCGAGTACCTGACCCACCCGATCTTCCACAAGAACCGGGCCGAGGCCGAGATCACGCGCTACATGCGCCGTCTGGCCGACCGCGACCTGGCGCTGGACCGGGCGATGATCCCGCTGGGCTCGTGCACCATGAAGCTGAACGCCACGATCGAGATGATCCCGGTCACCTGGCCCGAGTTCGGCAACCTGCACCCGTTCTGCCCCGAAGATCAGGCGCAGGGCTATCATGAGATGATCGATGATCTGAACGACAAGTTGTGCCAGATCACCGGCTATGACGCGATCAGCCAGCAGCCCAACTCGGGCGCGCAGGGTGAGTACGCAGGCCTCTTGACCATCCGCAACTATCACTTCGCCCGGGGCGAAGGGCAGCGCAATGTCTGCCTGATCCCGACCTCGGCGCATGGGACCAACCCGGCCTCGGCCCAGATGGTGGGCTGGCAGGTTGTGCCTGTGCAGGCGGATGAGAAGGGCAACATTGATCTGAATGATTTCCGCGCCAAGGCCGAAAAGCACTCGGACCATCTGGCCGCCTGCATGATCACCTACCCCTCGACCCATGGCGTGTTTGAGACCACCGTGCAGGAGGTCTGCCAGATCACCCATGATCATGGCGGTCAGGTTTATATCGACGGCGCCAACATGAACGCCATGGTGGGTCTGTCGCGTCCCGGAGACATCGGCGGTGACGTCAGCCACCTGAACCTGCACAAGACCTTCTGCATCCCCCATGGCGGCGGCGGCCCCGGCATGGGTCCGATCGGCGTCAAAGCGCATCTGACCGAGCATCTGCCCGGCCACCCGGAATACGGCACTGCCGTGGGTCCGGTCTCGGCGGCGCCCTTTGGGTCGCCCTCGATCTTGCCGGTTAGCTGGGCCTATGTGCTGCTGATGGGCGGCGCGGGTCTGACGCAGGCCACGAAAGTGGCGATCCTGAACGCCAACTACATCGCGGCGCGGCTCAAGGATGCCTACCCGATCCTCTACACCTCGGAAACGGGTCGCGTGGCGCATGAATGCATCCTCGACACCCGCCCGCTGGACGAAGCGGCCCATGTCAGCGTCGATGACATCGCTAAGCGTCTGGTGGACAGCGGCTTCCACGCGCCCACCATGTCCTGGCCGGTGGCCGGCACCCTGATGGTCGAGCCTACGGAATCGGAACCCATGGACGAGCTGGACCGCTTCTGCGACGCCATGCTGTCCATCCGCTCCGAGGCACAGGACATCATCGACGGCAAGATCGACGCGGAAAACAACCCGCTGAAAAACGCTCCCCACACGGTGCGCGATCTGGTCGGCGACTGGGACCGTCCCTACACCCGTGAACAGGCCTGCTTCCCCCCAGGCTCCATGGGCGTCGACAAATACTGGTCCCCCGTCAACCGCGTCGACAACGCATACGGCGACCGAAACCTAATCTGCACATGCCCGCCAATGACCGAATACATGGACGCAGCTGAATAAACCTCAATCAATAAACCCCCGCCAACTGGCGGGGGTTTTCGCCCATCGGAAACCTGTGTTCCGATCTGAGCCCATTTCCAGTGTCGTTTTCCGCTGATGAAGCGTCTTTTATGCTTGCTGCAGGTGCAAACGACCCATACCTCTGTGCGTGGGACACCCCTCCCCAACGAGGGGCGTGTATCTGGAAGGGTAATACACATGACTATCGAACAACCGGCGACGCGGCCGGCCAACCCGCGTTTTTCCTCGGGCCCCTGTGCCAAACCCCCCACATTTGATCTGACCAAACTGGCGGATGCCGCCTTGGGCCGCTCGCATCGGGCTGCTGTCGGCAAGGACAAGCTGAAGGCGGCCATTGAAGGCACGCGAGAGATTCTAGGCATACCGGCGGATTATCGCATCGGCATTGTACCAGCCTCGGACACCGGTGCAGTTGAGATGGCGCTTTGGTCTTTGCTGGGTGAGCGCAAAGTTGAAATGCTGGCCTGGGAAAGCTTTGGCGCGGGTTGGGTGACTGATGTGGTCAAGCAACTGAAAATCGACGCTGAAGTGAAAACCGCCGAGTACGGGCAGATCGTTGATCTCGCGTCGGTCGATTTCGCCAACGATGTGGTGTTCACATGGAACGGAACGACTTCGGGTGTGCGGGTCCCAGATGGCGACTGGATTGCTGATGATCGTCAGGGTCTGACGATCTGTGACGCGACATCCGCTGCGTTCGCGATGGACTTGCCATGGGACAAGTTGGATGTGACAACGTTCAGCTGGCAGAAGGTACTAGGCGGAGAGGCGGCTCATGGGATGCTGATCCTGTCTCCGCGCGCAGTCGAGCGCTTGGAGAGTTACACCCCGTCATGGCCATTGCCGAAGATCTTCCGCCTGACCAAAGGTGGCAAGCTGATTGATGGGATATTCACCGGCGCGACGATCAACACACCCTCAATGCTCGCGGTTGAGGATTACCTTTTCGCGTTGGACTGGGCGCGTTCAGTCGGAGGCTTGCAGGGGCTGATTGCTCGTGCGAATGCCAATGCTGGCGCGGTTCATGCGTTCTGCGACCAAAATGATTGGATCGCCAATCTGGCCGAAGACTCGACAACTCAATCAAATACGTCGGTCTGTCTGAAGTTCACCGATACGCGCATTCAAGATGGTGCCGTTTTTGCCAAAGCCGTCGCCAAACGGCTTGAGGCCGAAAACATTGCGCTTGATATCGGTGCCTATCGCGACGCCCCTGCGGGTCTGCGCATCTGGTGCGGCGGCACGGTTGAGACATCAGATATCGAGGCGATGCTGCCCTGGCTTGCATGGGCTTTTGAAGCCGAGATTGCAGCGCAAACCGAAGCTGCCTGACCTTTTCTACCGGGCCGCATCCGGCCCGGACCTTCCACAATGTTCAAGGACCAAAAATATGGCTCCCAAAGTACTCGTCTCTGACAAGCTGAGCGAAACCGCCGTTCAAATCTTCCGCGACCGTGGCATCGATGTGGATTTCATGCCCGATCTGGGAAAGGACAAAGACAAGCTGGCCGAGGTGATCGGTCAGTATGACGGCCTCGCCATCCGTTCTGCCACCAAAGTCACGCCAACCATTCTGGAGAAGGCAGACAAGTTAAAAGTCATTGGTCGTGCCGGGATCGGCACCGACAATATCGACAAGGATGCGGCCTCGAAAAAAGGCGTGATCGTGATGAACACACCGTTCGGTAACATGATCACCACCGCCGAGCATGCCATCGCGATGATGTTTGCCGTGGCGCGGCAGATCCCCGAAGCCAGCACCTCGACCCACGCGGGTAAGTGGGAAAAGTCCAAGTTCATGGGGATTGAGCTGACCAACAAGACCCTGGGCGTGATCGGCGCGGGCAACATTGGTGGCATCGTCTGCGAGCGTGCTTTGGGTCTGAAGATGAAGGTCGTCGCCTATGATCCCTACCTTGGCGAAGAGAAAGCCGCGCAGATGGGTGTGGAAAAGGTCGAATTGGATGAGCTTCTGGCCCGCGCTGACTTTATCACTCTGCACGTGCCGCTGACCGATCAGACGCGCAATATCCTGAGCCGTGAGAACCTGGCCAAGACCAAGAAAGGCGTGCGCATTGTCAACTGCGCCCGTGGCGGTCTGGTCGACGAGGACGCGCTGGCCGAGGCGTTGCAATCGGGTCATGTCGCCGGTGCGGCCTTTGACGTGTTCAGTGAGGAACCGGCCAAGGAGAACGCCCTGTTCAACCTACCCAATGTGGTTTGCACACCGCACTTGGGTGCGGCCACGACTGAGGCGCAGGAGAACGTGGCGCTGCAAGTGGCCGAGCAGATCTCGAATTACCTGCTGACCGGAGCGGTCGAGAACGCACTGAACATGCCCAGTGTGACGGCAGAGGAGGCCAAGGTCATGGGGCCGTGGATCAAGCTGGCCGGGCATCTGGGCAGCTTCATTGGTCAGATGACGGATGAGCCGATCAAGGCAATCAACATCCTCTATGACGGTGTCGCTGCGAACATGAATCTGGCTGCGTTGAATTGTTCGGTCGTTGCCGGAATCATGAAGAAATTCAATCCCGAGGTGAACATGGTCTCGGCCCCGGTTGTCGCGAGAGAGCGTGGCATCCAGATCTCGACGACCAATCAGGACAAATCCGGTGCGTTCGAAGGCTATATCAAGGTCACTGTGGTGACTGAAAAGCGTGAACGCTCAATCGGTGGCACGGTGTTCAGTGACGGCAAGCCGCGGTTTATTCAGATCAAGGGCATCAATATCGATGCCGAGATCGGGGCGCATATGCTCTATACGACTAACGAAGACGTGCCGGGCATCATTGGTGCTTTAGGACAGACCATGGGCGAGAACGATGTGAACATCGCGAACTTTACTCTTGGACGATCCGAAGCCGGCGGTGAGGCGATTGCGTTGCTTTATGTTGATGAACCGGTACCAGCTGAGGCGCGCGCCAAACTCGCCGAGACAGGTCTGTTTACTCAGATCAAACCGTTGGAGTTTGACGTGGCCTGACGGTCGCTGTTGAACTTCTGTGACAGATTGATGCCCGCGCTTGTCCAAAGCGTGGGCATCGCCTTTTCAAAGTGCTGATTTTGCGCCAGAAGTGCGGCAATCACCATTGCCCGAGGGGAAGCTGATGACCAATCCGATCTACGCAATTGGAGATTTGCACGGCCGCGTGGATGAGTTCGAGCGCTCCTTGGCGCTGATCGAACGCGATGGCGGCGCCGATGCCGAGATCGTGTATCTGGGCGATTACGTTGATCGGGGCCCCGACAGCCGGGGCGTTCTGGATAGGCTGATCGCTGGTCGCGATGCGGGCAAGCGGTGGATCACTCTGCTGGGCAACCATGACCGGATGTTTTCATGGTTCCTCGAAGATGTCCCACGTCACGACCCGCATATGTTAGTCGGGTATCATTGGCTGCACGAGCGGTTGGGTGGTGTCGAAACACTACAAAGCTATGGCGTGTTCTTCGATCAGCAGACACGGCTCGAGGATCTGCATGCAACAGCGCGGGGTGCGGTTCCCGATGCGCATCGGATATTTCTGCAAGGGCTCATCGCCATGCATCAAACGCGCGAGATTGCTTTTGTCCATGCGGGCATTCGGCCCGGTATTCCGCTGAGCGAACAACGGGAAAATGATCTGGTCTGGATCAGACAAACCTTTCACAACCACCGAGGTCCGCATCCGAAACTGATCGTCCATGGGCATACGCCGGTGGATCAATCAACGCATTACGGCAATCGCATCAACCTGGATAGCGGCGCAGGGTATGGCCGCCCGGTTGGCGTTGCGGTGTTCGAAGGACAGGATTGCTGGTTGTTGACGGACAAGGGTCGCGTTGCGCTTTTGCCTTGAATATCAGGTCTTGGTGAAAAGGTCTTTGCAGCGGTCACGCAGGATGTTCTTTTGCACCTTGCCCATTGTGTTGCGGGGGAGCTCGTCCAGCAAGATCAACTGGCGGGGATGTTTGAACCTGGCGAGCGCGTCCCGAACCGCACCCATGATGGCCTCGATATCTGGCGTGTGACAGGGGGCAGGAACCAGAATGCCAACCGGGGTTTCTCCGAAATCCGGATGCGGGACGCCAATTACCGCGCTTTCCAGCACGCCGGGTTGCTCGTCTAGCAGCAGCTCGATCTCTTTGGGGTAGATATTATACCCGCCCGAGATGATCAGGTCTTTCTCGCGCCCGACGATATGGACATAGCCGTCCTCGTCGATCCGACCCAGATCGCCAGTGATGAAGAACCCGTCTTCACGCAGTTCTGCGGCGGTTTTGTCGGGCATTTGCCAGTAGCCCTGAAACACATTGGGACCGCGCACCTCGATGATGCCGATCTCACCATCTGCTAGGGTTTGACCTGTTTTGGGGTCTGTGACCTTCAGTTCAACATCCGGCAGGGGAAACCCGACCGTTCCCGCCCGGCGTTCGCCGTCATAGGGGTTAGAAGTGTTCATGTTCGTCTCGGTCATGCCATAGCGTTCCAGAATGCGATGACCTGTACGGTCTTCAAATTCAACGTGGGTATCTGCCAGCAAAGGCGCTGAACCTGAGATGAACAGCCGCATATCCTGAGTCAGATCTTGGGCGAAGCGGTCGTCGCTTAGCAGGCGGGTGTAAAACGTCGGCACCCCCATCATCGCCGTTGCCTGTGGCATCAGGCGTAACATATCTTCCAGGTCGAACTTCGGCAGAAATATCATCGACCCGCCCGATGCGAGTACGACATTTGTCGCAACAAACAGTCCATGCGTGTGAAAGATCGGCAGCGCGTGCAACAGCACGTCATCATCTGTGAATCGCCATTCCTGCACAAGGGTCTCCGCGTTCGACAGCAGGTTCGCCTGCGTCAGCATTGCCCCTTTCGAACGCCCCGTCGTGCCTGAAGTATATAGAAACGCAGCCAGATCATCTTCTGATCGGTGGGCCGGCTGAAAGGCCGGAAGCATGCCTAGGGCGCGTCGCATCAGGCTGCCTGAACCGTCGGCGTTCAGCGTTTCAAGCCGGGCATTGTTCTTTTGCACGATCTCGGCAAGCCCTGCCTCGTTTGCCTCATCGCACACCACCAGTGAGGCTCCGCTGTTTTCGATGAAATAGCTTAGCTCTTGCGTCGTATAGCCCGTATTGAGAGGTAGAAAGATCAGCCCCGCTTGGACACAGGCGGCATAAAGCGCCAGTGCCTCAACGGATTTCTCCACCTGCACCGCCACGCGGTCGCCCGGTTCCATTTCCAGTCCTGTCATGGTGTTGGCCAGACGGGCCGCCGTGTCCAGAAACGTGGCATGGGTCAAAGTCTGACCATCCGGAAGGTGCAAAAATGGCGTATCCTTGCCTGCATGGATGCCCAGCAAACGATCATAAAGCGGGTTGCCCATCCCGATATCCTTTCCAGCAGACGCGCACATTCTGCAGCAAATCTGTCGTGGAATTGGGGAAGCGTAAAGCCCGGACAATCAGAACTCGGTTGTCATCCGATATCCGGCCGCAAAATACATCTTGGCGAACGTTACCGGCTGACCCTGCAGCCATGTGATACGCTCGGCAGTAAAAACGGGTTCACCCTCGGGAACATCCAGAAAACCGGCCAAAGTGGTATCGGCGCGGCTGGCCAGAAAGGTCAACTCGACATTGGTGAACGGGACAGTTTGCACCAGCCAGTCATTGGGTCCGACGCTAGAGAAATCTGCCTGCGTGACCTGAGGTACGCTGTCTATCACGATCCAGCGGTCTTCGAACTGAAATGGCGAATTGCCGGAGAAATGCATGCATCGCACGTGCATCACACTTTGATCAGCACGTAGGGCCAACCGGGCCGCCAGCCAGTCTGGGGCGATCTGCGTTTCACATGATACAAGAGCGTAGCGATAAGTTCCGCCCGCCGCTTCGATTTCATCTCGGACCAGTGGAATTGTGAAACGCGCCTGTCGCTGCGGTGCGCTAAGGACCCGGGTGCCTGCCTTTCGGCGCCGTTCAAGAAACCCTTCATCCGCCAGTTCCCGCAGTGCTCTGTTGACTGTTGTGCGGGTGCACGAAAACTCGACCGCTAATTCTTGCTCATTGGGAAGCAGAGCGTCGGGCTGCAATTCGCCCGAGCGGATGCGGCGCAGGACGGTTTGCTTAATGTCTTTGTAGCTGGTTGTGTCGCTGGTTTGGGTCATATCAGTTCAGATGTCTTCCAAAAGGTCATTTATCGCGGCACGATAATTGTTCAGGATCGCATCGCGGGCGATATGCCGCCCGCCGCGCACCTGATGTCGCCCGGCAGACCAAAGGTCGGTCACTGTTCCGTCAGGCGCGGCAAAGCTCAGGCCGTCAATCAATTGATCGTCGCGCAAAGTACACAGGGTGGGGTGACTTCGATCGATCGCAACCAGATCGGCCAGATGACCTACTGCGATCTCTCCGGCGTCGCGCCCCAGCGCCTGTGCGCCACCGCGGGCGGCTCCGGTATACAGCGTTTGACCGACCGAGCCTTCGCCACGTACCAGCACAGTGCGGGCCTTGTCGCGCAGACGTTGAGAATACTCCAGCGTACGCAATTCCTCGGGCAGTGAAATGCGCACATTCGAGTCTGAACCGACACCAAAGGCACCGCCCTGCTCGATGTAGACGGCACCATTGAAAATACCATCCCCCAGATTGGCCTCTGTGATTGGGCACAGACCGGCCACAGCCCCGGATCGGGCAAAAGCGCGGGTTTCATCGTCTGTCATATGAGTGGCATGGATCAGGCACCATCGTTCGTTCACATCCAAGTTGCTCAGCAGCCAATCTACCGGTCGCTGACCCAGAGCGGCTTCTACATCCGTGACCTCCTTCTCTTGTTCAGAGATGTGGATGTGCACCGGGCCTCGCGGGGTAGCGTTCAGCACTTGCCGTAGATCATCAGGCGAGGTCGCACGCAGAGAGTGCGGCGCGATGCCGATCTGGCTGTCTGCATAAGGCATCAGCGACTTACAGTCCTCGACAAGCTGCAGGAACCTTTCCACATCATTGCCGAACCGCAATTGACCACCGGTCAGAGGCTCTTGCGCGACGCCGCCATAGGTGTAGAGCACCGGTAGATGTGTCAATCCAATCCCGGTTTGGCTGGCTGCCGAGAAGATGCGCTGACTCAGCTCAGACAACTTCGCATAAGGCGTGCCGCCGGGTTGGTGGTGGACGTAGTGGAATTCCCCGACCGCAGCAAACCCGGCTTCCTGCATTTCCATATAGACCAATGCGGCAATGGACTCGATCTGTGCAGGAGTGAGGCGGTCCAGAAATCGGTACATCAAAGTACGCCAGGTCCAGAAGCTTTCGCGCCCTGCTACGCGCGTTTCGGTCATGCCCGCCATGGCGCGTTGAAAGGCATGGCTGTGCAGGTTCGCCAAAGCGGGCAGCAACACGTCGACCCGAGTGTCTTCGGGTTTTGGCTCGGTCCCTGATTTCAGCGCAGCGATCCGACCGTCCTCGATTTCGACTCGTAGGTTGTGCACCCACTCAGAGCCTAACAGGGCCGTTTTAGCATGAACCGTCATCGTAATTCCATTTTGTGTAGACTTTATATTTTTAGCCGTATACGAAAAAATCAAGCGCAGGGGGAGCCCAAAAGAATCGCCATGACGAAAAAAACTGTTCTTCGTAGCAAACATGTAGCCACCATGGGGGGCGACCAACCCTATGGGATGATCGAGGATGGTGCGATTGCCATCGATGGGTCGGAAATCGTTTGGGTTGGCGCTCGGTCGGCAATGCCGCCGTCATATGCCGAGTGGCCGCTAAACGACTATGGTGACCGCTTGATCACGCCTGCTCTGATTGATGCTCATACTCATGTTGTGTTTGGCGGCAACCGCGCGGTTGAGTTCGAAATGCGCCTGAAGGGCGCGACCTACGAAGAAATTGCCCGCGCGGGTGGAGGCATCCTGTCGACCGTAAACGGCACGCGGGCAGCAACAGAAGAAGAGCTGCTTGCAGGCGCGCTTTCGCGCGTGGACGCATTGCTGGCCGAAGGTGTGTCCTGCATCGAGGTGAAGTCGGGTTATGGGCTCGATACCGAAACCGAACTGCGTATGTTGCGCGCGGCGCGCCGAATTGCGCGGGAGCGCCCTATTCGGGTCAACACCAGTTTTCTTGGCGCACATGCCGTTCCGCCAGAATATGCGGGTCGGGATGACGCCTATATTGACGAGGTCTGCATTCCGACACTGCGCGCGGCCCATGCCGAAGGGCTGGTGGACGCGGTGGATGGGTTCTGCGAAGGCATTGCATTTGATCCCACACAGATCGAACGGGTTTTTGTTGTCGCGCAAGAGCTTGGCCTACCGGTGAAGCTGCATGCTGAACAACTTTCAAATCTAGGTGGGGCTAAGCTGGCAGCAGCTTACGGAGCGCTATCCGCTGATCATATCGAATATCTGGACGCCGACGGCGTTACCGCCATGGCTGGGGCCGGAACGGTCGCGGTCCTGCTGCCCGGCGCGTTTTATACGCTGCATGAAACGCAAGCTCCGCCGATTGAATTGTTGCGCCAGAAGAATGTTCCCATAGCACTGGCGACCGATTGCAATCCGGGATCCTCACCCCTGACTTCTCTGCTGCTAACAATGAACATGGGGTGCACGTTGTTTCGCATGACGCCTGAGGAAGCATTGGCAGGTGTTACCCGCGTCGCGGCCCGTGCTTTGGGTCTGGATGATACCGGCGTGATCGCGCCCGGATTGCGCGCTGATCTGGCCGTCTGGGATGCCACTCACCCTGCAGAACTGTCCTATCGCATCGGTTTCAACCCTCTGCATAAACGTATTTTTGGAGGTCTGGAATGACACCTCTGTTGCTTGTCCCTGGTCAGGTTTCGCTGGATCAGCTTGCTCAGATCTACTGGACCGAAGCCGCCATTTTGCTGGACGCCGCCTGCCGACCCAAGGTTGAGGTCGCTGCTGCACGCATTGCGCAGGCTGCCGAAGGGACCGAGCCCGTCTATGGCGTCAACACCGGCTTTGGCAAACTGGCGAGTCACAAGATTGCGGCCAAAGATACCTCAACCCTGCAGCGCAACCTGATCCTCAGCCATTGTTGCGGGGTGGGTCCGGCAGTGCCGCGTCGTCTGGCGCGGCTGATGATGTCACTGAAGTTGCTGTCATTCGGCCGAGGTGCTTCGGGTGTCCGCTGGGAACTTGTCGAATTGCTGCAACAGATGCTGGCGTGTGGTGTGACACCTGTGATCCCGGCACAGGGTTCGGTCGGCGCGTCTGGCGATCTTGCGCCACTGGCCCATATGACCGCTGTGGTGATCGGTGAGGGCGAGGCAGAGGTGAACGGTGTTGTTATGCCGGGTGCAGAGGCTCTGAAAACAGCTGGGCTAGAGCCGATTCAACTTGGTCCAAAGGAGGGCCTTGCGTTCATCAACGGGACGCAGTATTCGACTGCCTTTGCTCTGGCCGGATTGTTCGAAGGTTGGCGTTCAGCACAAAATGCGCTGGTGATTTCGGCGGCTTCAACTGATGCGATCATGGGATCCACCGCCCCTCTGCAACCCGAGATTCACGCGTTGCGCGGGCATCGTGGGCAGATCGAAGCGGCGGCGGCGATGCGGGCCACTCTGGAGGGCTCTGAGATCCGCGAAAGTCACCGTGATGGGGATACGCGAGTGCAGGATCCATATTGCATCCGATGCCAACCACAGGTGACCGGCGCAGCGATGGATGTGATCCGGCAGGCGTCCGCAACTCTTGTAACTGAGGCCAACGCGGCCACTGATAATCCGCTGGTTCTGACCGATCCGGATGCAATCGTTTCGGGCGGGAATTTCCACGCCGAGCCGGTAGGCTTTGCCGCCGATATGATTGCTTTGGCCCTGTCAGAGATCGGGGCGATCGCACAGCGTCGGATCGCATTAATGGTCGACCCGGCGCTTAGCTTTGATCTGCCGCCCTTTCTGACGCCCGAGCCGGGGCTTAACTCGGGTCTGATGATCGCCGAGGTCACGACGGCTGCGTTGATGAGCGAGAACAAACATCTGGCCAACCCATGTGTGACCGACAGCACACCTACATCGGCCAATCAAGAAGACCACGTCTCGATGGCTGCCCACGGGGCGCGGCGTTTAGGCCGGATGGTTGATAATTTGAACTATATTCTGGGGATCGAACTGCTCTGCGCCGCGCAAGGCATCGAGTTCCGCGCACCTCTTGCGACCAGCAAAGCGCTAACCAGCGTGGTTGGGCGTTTGCGCGACGATATCCCGTCGCTTGGCGATGATCGCTATCTGGCGCCTGAATTGGAAACCGCGAAGTCCCTAGTCGAAAGCGGAACTATTTTGCAGGCAGCTGCAATGCCCATGCCGGAGCTGTCGTGATGCAGGTTTTCAGTGTTCAGCGTGGCGATGGGCCCATCGTGCTGGGACAGCCGCATGGCGGCACGTATGTGCCCGACGACATTGCTGCGCGACTGAATGCGAATGGGCAGGCGCTGGCGGATACGGATTGGCATATCAATCAGCTCTACGATGGGCTCGTTGCCAACGCGACGGTCGTGCAATCCCATATCCACCGCTATGTCATTGACGCTAATCGAGACCCTGCGGGCGTATCATTGTATCCTGGGCAGAACACAACAACTCTGGTGCCGTTGACCGATTTTGACGGTCAGCCGATCTGGACCGAGGGGCAGGAGCCCTCAGTCGATGAGATCGAGGTACGTCGAACCGCCTACCACGCGCCCTATCACAACGCGCTTGAGCAAGAGCTTGAAAGGGTGCGGGCAATACACGGTGTTGCGATCCTGTTTGACTGCCACTCGATCCGAAGCAAGATTCCGTTCCTCTTTGAAGGCACCCTGCCAGATATGAACATCGGCACCGATGGTGGCGCGACCTGTGCCCCCGGCATTGAGGCCGCGGCCTATGAATTTTCGCATTCCTCCCCTTACAGCACCGTCCTGAACGGGCGATTCAGAGGGGGTTGGACGACCCGCCACTATGGCCGTCCTGATGAAGGCCAACACGCGATCCAGATGGAGTTGGCGCAATCTACCTATCTGTCCGCCGAAACCCCTCCGTGGGCGTTTGACGAGGCGAAAGCCAAGCGCCTGCGTCGCTGGTTGGTGGATATTCTCGACGCCATCCAAGACACTGCATTGGAGCTTTGACATGACCGATCCTCGCAAGAATACCCGCGATATCTATCCGCCCACCGGCCCCGAACTGAACGCAAAAAGCTGGGTGACCGAAGCGCCGTTGCGGATGATGATGAATAACCTGCATCCGGATGTGGCCGAAAACCCGCACGAGCTGGTGGTTTATGGCGGCATCGGTCGCGCGGCGCGGACATGGAACGATTTCGACCGGATCGTCGCAGGGCTGAAAGATCTGGAAGAGGATGAAACCCTGATCGTCCAGTCGGGCAAACCGGTGGCGATCATCCGCACCCATAAGGATGCGCCTCGGGTTCTGATCGCCAACTCAAACATCGTGCCTCATTGGGCCAATTGGGATCACTTCAACGAGCTCGATAAGAAGGGGCTGATGATGTACGGCCAGATGACGGCCGGTTCGTGGATCTATATCGGTACGCAGGGCATCGTACAGGGCACCTACGAAACCTTTGCCGAGGCTGGCCGTCAGCACTATGGCGGCGACTTGACTGGCAAGTGGATTCTGACCGGCGGTCTGGGCGGCATGGGTGGCGCACAGCCTCTGGCGGCAGTGTTCGCCGGGGCCAGTTGTTTGGCGGTCGAGTGCAATCCGGATTCTATCGATTTCCGCCTGCGCACCAAGTATCTGGACGAAAAAGCCGAGACTCTCGACGAAGCGCTTGAGATGATCGACCGCTGGACCAAGGCGGGCGAGGCGAAATCTGTGGGTCTGCTAGGCAATGCGGCTGAGGTGTTCCCCGAAATTTATGCGCGGATGCAGGCCGGTGGCATGCGCCCCGATATCGTCACTGACCAAACCAGCGCCCATGACCCGATCAATGGGTATCTGCCGATTGGCTGGAGCATGGCGCAGTGGAAGGACAAGCGCGAAACTGATCCTAAAGCGGTTGAAAAGGCCGCCCGTGCCTCGATGAAACAGCATGTCGCTGCAATGGTCGATTTCTGGAACGCGGGCGTTCCGACGCTGGATTACGGCAACAACATCCGTCAGGTGGCGCAGGATGAAGGCTTGGAGAATGCCTTTGCCTTCCCCGGCTTTGTGCCCGCCTATATCCGGCCGCTGTTCTGCAAGGGCATCGGCCCGTTCCGCTGGTGTGCATTGTCGGGTGACCCCGAGGATATCTACAAGACCGACGCCAAGATGAAGGAGCTGTTCCCCGAGAACGAGCATCTGCATCGTTGGCTGGATATGGCGCAGGAACGCATTGCGTTTCAGGGTCTGCCCGCACGCATATGCTGGATCGGCCTTGGAGATCGCCACCGCGCGGGGTTGGCCTTCAACGAAATGGTTGCCAATGGCGAGTTGAAAGCGCCTGTTGTCATTGGCCGAGACCATCTGGACTCGGGCTCGGTCGCCAGCCCGAACCGCGAGACCGAGGCGATGCTGGACGGCTCGGATGCAGTGTCGGATTGGCCGCTGTTGAACGCTCTGATCAATACGGCCAGCGGTGCGACCTGGGTCTCGCTGCATCATGGCGGCGGCGTGGGCATGGGCTTTAGTCAGCACGCGGGTGTTGTGATCTGCGCCGATGGGACCGATGATGCCGCGCGGCGATTGGAGCGCGTTCTGTGGAACGACCCTGCCTCAGGCGTCTGGCGTCACGCAGATGCGGGGTATGAGATCGCGAAAGACTGCGCTCGCGAACATGGGCTGCGCCTGCCTGGTATTCTTGGTTAGATCAATCTGCCTCTGGTGAAAATGCTGCACCTGCGATATCCCGCAGGTGCGCTAATCGGAGGCCTGACATGTATGTAGCTACTCTGCTGACCAACCCTGCGGCCCCTTCTTTAGAGGCGACGCTGGTTGAGTCGTTGCGGAATGCATGGGGCGGGGGTGATGCGAACTGGCTGAGCCTCGATGAGGCGGCCGAGTTTTCCCTGCCAGAAATTCCCGACAATCGCTGGGACGTTTGGGGCGAGTTGCAAGAGATGGGCGTGGACCTGGTCGTGCAAAAAGCTGACGGTCGCCGGAAAAAGATGCTGCTGGCCGATATGGACAGCACCATGATCCAACAGGAATGCATCGATGAACTGGCTGATGAGGCTGGTGTCGGTGATCGGGTCAAGGATATCACCGCGCGTGCAATGAACGGCGAGCTGGATTTCGAAGGTGCACTGACTGAGCGTGTGGGTTTGTTGAAAGGGCTGGATGAAAGCGTGATCGGCAAGGTTCTGAATGAACGGATCACGCTGATGCCCGGCGGCAAGGCGTTACTTGCCACGATGCGCGCGAATGGGGTCTATGCAGCGCTGGTCTCGGGTGGGTTCACGGCTTTTACGGCTAAGGTCGCCGAAGAGCTTGGGTTTGATGAGAACCGGGCGAATACATTGCTGGCTGAGGATGGCAAGCTTACCGGCGACGTGAAGCGGCCCATTCTTGGGCGACAGGCCAAAATAGAGGCATTGGAGCAGATCACAACACGCCTAGGTATCTCCGAGGTTGACGTGATTGCCGTTGGCGATGGAGCGAATGATCTGGGAATGTTGGGTCGGGCGGGGACGGGTGTCGCGTTGCACGCCAAGCCTTCGGTCGCTGCCGAATGTGATGTCCGCATAAATCACGGCGATCTGACAGCGTTGTTGTATCTGCAGGGCTATGGCAGGTCAGAATTTCAAGGCCTCTAAGGGGCTTCCTTTAATTTAACTATTGTGTTAAATAAAGCCATGAATACGCTTCTGGTAACATTCTCCGCTTTGTCTGATGCCACTCGGTTCTCGATTGTCGAGCAACTGATGGACGAAGGCGAACTGCCCGTCGGTAATTTGATAGAAGGCAAGGGCATGTCAGGGGCCGCGATCTCGCGCCATTTGAAGGTTTTGCGCGAGGCCGGGTTGGTGCAGCAGCGGGTACACGGCACGCAACGGATGTATTCGGTGCAGCCCGAGGGGCTGCGCGCGATAGCCGAATGGACGATTTCGAAACGACATTTCTGGGAAAGCAGCCTCGACCGTTTGGAAGAGCTTATTGAAAGGGAAAATTCATGGCCGACCTGAAACTGGAACGAGATTTTCCCGTTAGTCCCGAGGTCCTGTTCGCATGGGTCAGCGATGGTGCGAAACTTCTGCAGTGGTGGGGGCCCGAAGGGTTGCATGTACCGGAACATGATCTCGACTTTTCGCGCATTGGTCCCTGGTATTCGGTTATGCAGAATGGCGAGGGTCAGCAGTTCAAAGTCTCGGGTCATGTTACCCATATCGATCGACCAAAATCTGTTGGATTTACGTGGGCTTGGCATGACGATCAGGACCAGCGCGGTGCGGAAAGCCATGTGACCTTTTCGGTTACCGCGACCAACAGCGGATCACGGCTGGTGGTTGATCACCGTGAACTTGTCGATGCCGAGTCGGCCACGAACCACAACGAAGGCTGGACATCGTCGCTGCGCAAACTCGAAGCACTTTGCAAATAGGTTTTCATCAGGGAGGAGCGATATGCCCCAATATTTGTTTGTTTATCACGGGGGTCACACCCCAACCGATCCCGCCGAGATCGAGGCGACCATGGCCGCTTGGGGCGCTTGGTTTCAGGAAATCGGCGGCTCATTAGAGATTCCGGGAAATCCTGTAGGCCAGTCCTACACGGTCAGCAGTGGTGGGATCGAAGACAATGGTGGTGCAAACCCGGCCTCGGGTTTCACGGTGGTCAAGGCTGATAGCATTGACGCCGCAACCGAGATGGCCAAGGGTTGCCCGATGGTTGTGAACGGCTCGGGTTCGGTCGAGGTGGCCGAGGTCCACGAGATCGAGATGTAATCCTCAGCCGGGGAAGCCCGGTGCAGGTTTGATAGCGCCGCATTCCAGCCCACGACGGCTGTATTGCGTGGCGTTCATGAATTTGCGAGTGGCCGGGTGATCGGCCTCTAGCACATCTAAATGCACTAGAATCGCGGCGATGGCGCATTCGCTGGCGCGGGTAGTGCCGTCAGTGATTTTTAGCGCAACGCCCATGCGCTTTTCCGGGATGATGGCAACAAAGACGGCCTCGGCCCCTGTCTTGATTGCAACGCGCCCGTTCATCGCTCGCATCAACTCGGTACAAGCGCGAGTTTCACCTGCGACAAGTTCGGGATGTTTCACCATTGCTTCTGTGAGCTGTACCGCTGCTTCGCTGGAGCGGTCCGAACGGTCTGCCGCAGAGGCAAACCAGGCCATTGATCGCGCAAGTCCCGCCAGAGACGTCGCAAAATTCGGCGCCGAGCACCCGTCGATTCCGTAGGTGGGACTGGTTTCGCTTGTGGTTTCTTCGATGGCAGACAGGCAGGCCTGCTGAACAGGATGATCTATTTCCAAGTATTCCGGCCCGGCCCCCATATGCTGCGTCAAAGTCAGGAAACCGCAATGCTTGCCTGAGCAATTGTTGTGAATCTGGCAAGGCGTGTCATCTGCCAGTATCAGCCCGTCACGGGCCGCCATGTCGGCAGGTTCCTGCGGGCCGCAGCGCAGATCGGGCTCGGACAGGCCGAGGTGATCGAGCCATGCGGACACGCGGTCAGTATGGATATGCGCCCCGTTATGTGAAGCACAGGCCAAGGCCAGATGTTCGCTGTTCAAACCGTATTTTGCAGCTGCTCCCGAGGTGATCAGCGGCAGGGCCTGGATCATTTTGGCCGAGGAACGGGGATAGATCACCGCGTTTGGATCACCCCAGCTGCGCACGATCTGACCACTATCGTCACAGATCACTGCATGGCCCATATGCAGGCTTTCCAACAGTGACCCGCGCCAGAGTTCTGTCATTGGTACGGCTTGTGTCATGTCCACCCCATCAATCATGCGCAAAAATCTGCCAATCGCCCTTTCGCCTGTGGCGAAACCTGCGTTAGTGTGTGTATGTCGACAATCATCGGAATACGCAACTGAACAGACGAACCGGCAGAGTTCGCACGTATTTCCGATGGGTATGAGGTAATAGGTCGGGCTAGGAGGCTGAACCGATGGGATTAAAGCTCGTCCGCGTAATCGCGGGCCTGTGCATGGCAGGAATGGCGACAACGGCAATTGCGCAGCAGGCGACCAGTACCAATCGCGTCGCTGCAAAAACGGACTGGAGCGTGTTTGTCGAGGACGACCCAACCGAATGCTGGAGCGTTTCTGCCCCGAAAGAGACCGTGAACACACGCGGTGGCCGGGTCGTTTCCGTTCGGCGCAGCGATATCCTGCTGTTTGTGTTCTATCGCCCGAATGCCGAGGTTAAAGGGCAGGTGACCTTTACCGGCGGCTATCCGTTTGCGTCTGGTTCTACTGTCAATTTGGTTGTCGATGGCAGCGAGTTCGAGCTGTTCACCGATGGTGAGTGGGCATGGCCTGCGACCGCCTCGGATGATGCCAAGATCGTCACAGCGATGAAGCGTGGAAGTGAGGCGGTGCTGACCGCCCGTTCGGAACGTGGTACGCAGACCAAGGACACTTTCTCGTTGCTGGGCTTTACGGCCGCGATTGAAGACGCGGAAACGCGCTGCACGAACTAAGCCACAAGCAGATCAAATTCCGAAACCCCGCTTTCCGGCGGGGTTTTATTTGTTTGGTCCGATCCTGTGTGTTTTCAGAAATTTACGCTACGTAGAGCGGTGTTTCTTGATCCGTGTCAAAGCCTGCGTCCCCGTTTTCTGAACTAATTAGTTCAGAATTTGTTGAGGAGTCGGCAATGAACTTAAGCAAAAACCTGGCAGTGCTCTTGATGGCGTCTGCGGTGATCCTTGCAGGTTGTGAGAAAGGATCGGAAACCTATCCGATAACGGGTGAGCAATGTGGTCCGGAAGATCCCGTAAAGACCCTGGATGCAGAAGATTGCTACATCCCGCCCGCAGTAAACTAACAACAGTGGGCCGCTTAAGTTTCTGCTTTAGTGGCCCATCTTGATTGGGCGCGCATCTTGATCTGTGATAGACAGATATCTCTGTCTGGAGGATTGATGGATGCGATGGGCATTTGTTTTTTTGATGTTTCCGATATCCGCAATTGCGGATCCAACTATGGAGTGTATTGACGCCGGTTCGCAGGTGGAAATTGGATCTTGTGTTTCGGATATGGAGTTGCGGGTAAACGCTGCGATAGACTCCAGCTATTCGCTGGCGCTTGGCTCCGCACAAGAACTGGACGAGGTCACTGGACGGGTCGTCGCTGTGCCTGCGCTGGAGGCCTCGCAAAACGCGTGGGTGGCCTATCGCGATGCGCAGTGCGAAGCGGTAGGTGCTTCGTTCGGCGGAGGATCGGGTACGGGGATCGCCATCACAGCCTGTCGGGTTGACCTTGGCCGGGCGCGGGTTGACGAATTGTTGCGTTACGCAAATTGAAGCACGAATTCTTTTGATCTTTACGTGTGTTCCTATATAGAGGCGCATCCCAAGCCAGAATCCACCGAGATACGCCAATGTCGCCCAAAGCGCCGATCACTCAAGACGTCATGACCATCCCCCGCAAACTGCCCGAGGGGAAGATGAACCTTGTCGGTTTGACCCGCGATCAATTGCGTGAGGCGCTAATTGAACACGGCACGCCCGAAAAGCAGGCGAAGATGCGCACGGGGCAGATTTGGCAATGGATCTACCAATGGGGTGTGCGTGATTTTGGTGAGATGACCAATCTGGCCAAGGCCTATCGCGCGCAACTGGCCGAGCAGTTCGTAATCGAAATCCCCGAAGTCGTGACCCGTCAGGTTTCAGAGGACGGAACCCGCAAATATCTGTGCCGTATCGCGGGCGGGCACGAGGTTGAGGTTGTCTATATCCCTGAAGATGATCGCGGAACTCTATGCATCTCATCTCAGGTGGGCTGTACGCTAACTTGTTCCTTCTGCCACACGGGCACGCAGAAATTGGTGCGCAACCTGACAGCGGCCGAAATTGTCGGGCAGGTCATGATGGCGCGTGACGATCTTGAGGAATGGCCAACACCGGGTGCGCCCAAAGATGAAACACGCCTGCTGTCAAATATCGTGCTGATGGGTATGGGCGAGCCGCTTTACAACTTTGAAAACGTCCGTGACGCAATGAAGATCGCGATGGACCCCGAGGGGATTTCTCTGTCCCGTCGCCGCATCACGCTTTCGACCTCGGGTGTGGTACCCGAGATCGCGCGCACGGCTGAAGAAATTGGATGCCTATTGGCGATCTCGTTCCACGCTACCACTGATGAAACTCGCGACGTACTTGTTCCGATCAACAAGCGCTGGAATATCGAGGAACTGCTGCAGGCGTTGGCCAGCTATCCCAACGCCTCGAATTCTGAACGGATCACGTTCGAATACGTGATGCTAGATGGCGTGAACGACAGCGACGAAGACGCGCATCGCCTGATCGCTCATATCAAGCGCCATAACATCCCGGCCAAGATCAACCTGATCCCGTTCAACGAATGGCCGGGCGCGCCCTACAAGCGCAGCTCGAACAATCGTATCCGCGCCTTTGCGAACATCATCTATCAGGCGGGCTATGCCTCACCCATCCGCAAAACGCGGGGTGAGGATATCATGGCGGCCTGTGGCCAGTTAAAATCGGCCACCGAACGGGCCCGGAAATCGCGAAAGCAGATCGAGGCTGAAGCCGGGCTAAACCGCTAAGGGCATGCGCCGTGGCTTCACGCGAAAAACTTAATGAATTGAGTGCTGTTTCCTTGTTCAAAATTTGGTATCTTCGGCGCAGACCCGCTCTGGATGGGGAACTCACCGACAGACACAAGGTGGTGAGATTGCCGGGGCGGTGCTGGTAACACCAATTAAGGCCGCTACCATTTTTCTGAAGCAAAGCGGCATTTAGGCGAACTGATCAGTCAGGGAGGCCACAATATGATTGTAAGTCACCGGCAAGTCTTGGGTATCGCGGCTGTTCTGGCGATCTCGGGATTTGTTCTCCACGCGGCATCTGCTCAGACCAAAGATCAGGATGCGCATTTGGCGATTGAAAACCCAGCCGATCTGACCAAGGAGCAAGCGCAGAAACACTATCAGTCATTGATACGACGCATGTCGCGGGGTTATGCGGCGGCACAGATGGACTTGATCCGAAACTATCAGAACTGGCCTTTGTTCAACGATGCGCCCTACATCTCGGCCACGCATGGGCAGCGCTATGTCAACAGCTATGCGAACCGCATGGCCCACAACTACGGCACATTGCAAGAAGGCGAAGAGCTGCCTGCGGGCTCGGTCCTGGCCAAAGACAGCATGACTGTCACAGATGAGGGCAATATCCATCCCGGTGCCCTGTTCGTGATGGAGAAACTGCCAGAAGGCACCAACCCGGAAACAGCCGACTGGCGTTATATCATGGTGATGCCGGACGGTTCGCTGTTCGGTGATACGATGGGCTTTCGCGCGTCAGAGGTCGATTACTGCCATGTCTGCCACGAGGCCGTCGCGGACCGGGACTATACGTTTTACGTACCCGA
The DNA here is from genome assembly GCF_056532915.1 of Ruegeria sp. H9. NCBI lineage: Bacteria > Pseudomonadati > Pseudomonadota > Alphaproteobacteria > Rhodobacterales > Roseobacteraceae > Ruegeria > Ruegeria sp. H9. The sequence goes on from NZ_JBQFNX010000001.1 coordinate 656,746, forward strand.
AGAGTATCTTGTCGCAGAGTGATCTTCAGGCCGCCGGGTCAGGCAGCTTCAGCTCGGTCGCTTCCTGACGGCTCAGCTGCTCACCCTGTTTGCGTTTGGATAGGACCTCGCGGGCGAGCGCGTATTTCTCATCCTGCCAGAAGATCAAACAGCCGTTGCAGCCTTTGCCGCAACATCCCTCGGTTCCGATACGATTGGTTTTGAAGCGGCGCTCATTGCCGTCTTCGCCGATTTTCTCGACCAGCTCGTCACGACGGCGGGTATAGGCCTTAGGGTTGTCGCGACCTGAGGTTTCCAGCCCCTGCACCAGCTTGTCAAAGCGGATGCGGCTCCAATGTTCGTCGGTCAGGGCACGTTCTTTGCGCAGGACGGAGTAGACCGGGAAGCGGGCGCGCAGATCGTCGATATCCTCGTGATCGAACAGGGTGAAGGGAAGGCGGATGATGGTTTTGGTACTGCCGTGCACCACGTCCAGCCGCGCCCCATCATGAGCGCGTTCAAAGTCATAGACCCGCAGCAGAACCGTCTCGCGCGAAATCGGAGAGACGAAATCCAATACATCCCCCGGTTCCAGCTTGTTTTTCACCTCGACCAGAAAGGCATCCTCAGTTACCTCGGTGACGATCCCGGCATATTCCCACTGCGCAATCGAGGCTGTGTGTTCGTAATCATGTGCATAATTGGTCAGGCGGCCTTCGTGGAAAGCCAGCGTGTAGCCGCGGTTCCCGACTGTTTCGAGTTCACGCATATAGGGCTTCGGGTCCCAGTTCTCAGGATCGGCGTGATAGTCGTCGATGGCCATACGATAGGCGCGCGCGACGATGGCGGCATAATACTCCGATTTACCGCGCCCTTCGACTTTCAGACTGTCGACACCGATCTTCAAGTATTCATCCAGCTTGGGCATGATGCACAGGTCGCGGGAATTGAGGATGTAGGATCCCCGATCATCCTCTTCGATGGGCATCAAATCACCGGGGCGACAGCCTTCTTCCAGCAGGAATTCGAATAGGTCGGCGTTTTCATCGGTAATGCGCAGCTCCTGATGCGTTCCATCTTTCAGACGCAGTTTCAGACCATAGTTCCAGCGGCAGGAATTGGCGCAGTTGCCCTGATTGGCCCCGCGTTCGGCCATGAAGTTCGACAGTAGGCAGCGGCCCGAATAGGTCATGCACATGGCCCCGTGCACAAACGCCTCAAGCTTGATATCGGGGCATTCCTCGCGAATCTCGACCAATTCGGGGTATGAGACTTCGCGGGCCAGAACCACAAGCTCGGCCCCCTGATCCTGCCAGAACTTCACCGACAACCACGAACAGATATTGGCTTGCGTCGAGATATGCAGCGGCAGTTCCGGCGCGCGTTCGCGGACGTATTGGAACACTCCGGGGTCGGCGATGATCAGCCCGTCAGGTTTCACCTTGCGGACAGTGTCGATGTATTCGTCCAGCTTCGGAATGTCCTTATTGTGCGAGAACAGGTTCAGTGTCAGGTACGCGCGCCGGCCATGGTTGTGGCAGAACTCGACTCCCTCTATCACCTCTTCCAGCGAGAACTCGGACTTTGTCCGCAGCGACATATCCGGTGTGCCCAGATAGACCGCATCCGCGCCATAGAGGATGGCGAGTTTCAACTTACGCAGATTGCCCGCAGGCATCAGCAATTCGGATCTGGACTGGGTCATGGGGATACCGGGCTAAGGATCAAGGGCGCCTTCTACGCCAAAATCCCGGCTCCCAAAACCCCGTTAACTGCGACGGAATCGCGCTGTTCCGATCACTTCGATCAGTTGTTGGCGAACCGGTTCCGGTTGCGCCTCGACTGCGTTCAAAACCTCGCGCAGTTCGGCGCGCAGCCCATGCATCTGGTCGATCAGAGAGATCATCATCGACAGTGCATCGGCCTCCATGTCGTACTGGTCATGCAGTTCGCATGCCAGTTCCAGACGTGCAACGTCGATACGCTGATATCGCAGACCTTGCTCCGATTGCTCGGGGATCACGATCTCAGCGGCCAGATATTCGGTCAGGCGATCCGAAGTCAGGCGGGTGATGGCGTCGATCAGTTCGGCTTCGGTCAATGTGCGGTTCATGACGGCATTCCTTTGCGCGGATCATAGCCGTGGGTTTCGCGCCATGTCTCCATGAAGTGCTTCAATTCATCGTCTACCTTATCTGGCATTGCGACGGTCAGTTCTATGAACTGATCGCCCCGCTCGGACGAGCCGCGTTTCTTGACTCCTTTGCCACGCAGGCGCAGGGTTTTGCCGCTGCTGGTCCCCGCTGGGACACTGACATTGACGCCACCGTCGATGGTGGGGGCGGGAACCTTGCCACCCAGAACGGCCTCATCAATGGTGATGGGCAGCGTGATGTGGATGTCATCGCCCTGACGGTCGAACACCGGGTGATCCGCAACCGAGATCGTCACAAGCGCATCGCCGGGAGGCCCATCGCCGTACCCCGGGGCCCCTTTGCCACGCAGGCGGATGGTTTGCCCGGTCGTGATACCCGCAGGTATCTTCACTTCAATCCGGTTCCCATCTGGCAGGGTCAATTTCTGACTGGCTCCAAAAACGGCGTCAAGAAAGCTGATCTGCAGCGAGTAGTTCAGGTTGTGGCCCGGTGCATGGAACTCCTGCGTGCGCTGTCCATATCCACCCCGCCCGCGCATGAATTCGGCAAAGATGTCGGACATATCGTCCTGTTCAGCCGCGTGACCGCGATAAGGGTTGCCAGCAGCCTCGGCATATTCGCGATAATACTGCTGCTGCGGACGTTCCTGACCCGACGCATCAATTTCGCCATTGTCGTAGCGTTTGCGCGTCTCGGGGTCTTTCAGCAGGTCATAAGCAGCAGCAGCGGCTTTGAACTTGGCCTCTGCCTCGGCATCGCCCGGCTTGAGGTCCGGGTGGCATTCTTTGGCGATCTTCCGATAGGCTTTCTTGATCTCGGCATCGCTGGCGTCTTTGGCGACGCCAAGTACGGAATAGGGATCGTCGCTCATCTTGCCTCTCGTCGATGTGGGGTTTGGCCTTGATGAAGGTATTTTATCAATTGATTTCAACAGGTCAAAAAGAAGAGGCGGCTAAATTGTCTCGTAAATCTGTCAAGCTCTGCTAATATTAAGATGTTTCAGATTGATCATTGACGGAGATCACCCCATGACGCGCAGGCTCAAATCGGTGCTGGCATTGCTGGCTGGGAACGCCATCGGGCTGTTGTTGGCCAGTTTGCTGCTGTCAGAGTTTGCGATCCGACCGATTTCCTTCATCGTGGTGGTAGTCGTGTTCACCCTGGTCCAGGTGATAGCCGAACCGCTGATCCTGAAGCTGGGGGAAAAGAAGGCACCGGCGCTGAAGGGCGGAATTGCCTTGATCGTGACCTTTGTTGGCCTTCTGGTCACCGATCTGATCACATCCGGTCTGACCATTGGCGGAATCTCAAATCTGTTGGCCGCAACCTTGCTGGTATGGTTGGGCGCTCTGATCGGCAGTATTGTGCTGCCGATCTACGTGTTTCCCGAACTGCGCGACCCTAAGAAATAGTCATATCGCGTCTAAACTGGCCTCGATGGCCTGCCACAACTCGTCCACCGGTTCGCACCCCACGGACAGGCGGATGAAAGCAGGATCGACAGCATCCCCCCAACGGGCGCGCCGCTCGGCCGAACTGTGGACGCCGCCGAAGGATGTAGCCGGACGCAGCAGTGGGCAGCTGTTGATGAACTGTTCGGCTTTGTTCTCGGTCTCAAGCGTGATGCTTAGCAGAAACCCGAAGCGCGTGGTTTGAGCCGTCGCCAATGTGTGCGCCGGATCATCGGTCAGTCCGGGATAGCGGATCTGTTTCACGGCCGGGTGCGCCGCCAGCCGTTCAGCCAGTATTTGTGCTGAGCTACACATCCGATCAAACCGCACATCCAGAGTCTCCAAACCCCGATGTAGCAACCACGCTTCATGTGGCCCCGGGATCGCACCGGAGACGCGGCGCCATTCCTCAACTCGCTCCATGATTTGCGGATTGCGGCTGGCTAAATGACCCATCAACAGGTCCGAATGCCCACCCATCGCTTTGGTATCTGAACTCACAACCACATCAACGCCAAGGTCCAGTGGGCGCTGGCCCAATGGGGTCATCGTTGTGTTGTCGGCGATGGTGATGCCGCCGGCCTCGCGCACGGCCTCGGCGATTACTGGCAGATCAAGCATGTCCAGACCGGGGTTCGAGGGGCTTTCTAGAAACACCACATCGAATTCATCAAAGCCACCTTCGGCAAAGTCGGTGGTTGGGCGTTCGATAACCGAGACGCCCAGATTTGACAGGAACCGATCAGCCAAAAGGCGCGTCACATAATACCCGTCGGACGGGATCAGCAGCCGCGACCCGGCTTGGACCGTCGCAAACAAGGCCGCCGAAATCGCACCCATACCCGAAGGAAAGCTGAGGCAGGGTGCATCTTCGAGATGCGACAGAACGTGTTCCAGATGCACCCAGGTCGGGTTATCGACCCGGCCATAGCTGGCATGCCCATCCGGCGCGCCGGGCAGATGGTACATGCTGCTTTGGGTCAACGGCAGGGCCACAGGCTCGCCCTTGTTCAGCGCATTCCCACGCAGGTGCAACATTTCTCCGGTCTTCGGGCTCATGGCTCAGCGCCCCGGTATTTCATCGCGTGGGGGCGCGGGTTCCCAGTTCTCGATGATCTCGACTGCCTCTTGCGCAGTGTCGACAAAGCGGAATAGGTCAAGATCCTCGTCCGAGATCGTGCCCGCATCGGCCAGCGCTTCCCAGTTGATAACCTTTTCCCAGAACTCACGCCCGAACAGCAGGAAAGGGACGCGGTCCATGCGGCCGGTCTGGATCAAAGTCAGGGATTCGAAGAGCTCATCCATGGTGCCGAAGCCGCCGGGGAAGATGGTGATGGCGCGAGCGCGCATAAGGAAGTGCATCTTGCGGATGGCGAAGTAGTGGAAATTGAAGCTGAGATCAGGCGTCACGTATAGGTTCGGAGCCTGCTCGTGCGGAAGCACGATGTTCAGGCCGATTGAACACCCGCCCGCATCCTGTGCACCACGGTTACCCGCCTCCATCACGCCGGGGCCGCCACCGGTGACGATCACATTTTCGCGGCAGCCTGTCTGATTTGACTTCTCGGTCATCAGCCGCGCAAACTCACGCGCTTCATCATAGTATTTCGACAGCCCGGCCAAGGTCTCGGTCCGTGCCGTGTGTTTCTGAGCGGGTTCCGGAATGCGCGCGCCACCGAACATGACGATGGTCGAGGTGATCTCACGCTCGGTCATGATCATCTCGGGCTTCAGCAGCTCCAGTTGCAGCCGCACGGGGCGCAGCTCATCCCGGCACAGGAAGTCATCATCAGCGAAGGCAAGGCGATAGGCCGAAGACCGCGTCTGCGGGGTATCCGGTACCTCGCTTGCGGTCGAGCGGTCGGTCTGTGCGTCGCGAAAGGGGCTGAGGCGATCTTCTCTCATATGCGGGGTTCCCTGCTTGCGTGTTTCCAAAACAGCTATAGGGTTCGCGGGCAGAGTGCCAGTCACGGAAAGACAAGAATGGATTGGAAAAGTGAAATATTGGCAGCGCGGGACCGCATTGCCGGACACGCGCAGGTCACACCGGTGATGGAAAGCCACATTCCGGGCTATCCGATTGAAATGAAGCTTGAACATATGCAGCACACGGGCAGCTTCAAAGCGCGCGGGGCGTTCAATACCCTGCTCAGCATGGATGTGCCTGCGGCAGGCGTCGTGGCGGCTTCCGGTGGCAACCACGGTGCGGCAGCGGCTTATGCCGCGCATTCACTGGGCTACCCAGCGAAGATTTTTGTGCCCGAACTTGCAGGTCCCTCCAAGATTGCGCTGATCAAGCGGATCGGGGCTGATCTGAGTGTTGTTTCGGGTGAATACGCCAATGCACTGACCATGGCGCAGGCGCATGAGGAAAGCACCGGCGCCATGCAAATCCACGCCTATGATGCGCCAGCGACGGTGGCAGGGCAGGGGACATGTTTTGCTGAATGGGACGCGCAGGGCTTGCAGGCGGACACAGTATTGGTGGCCGTGGGCGGCGGTGGGCTGATTGCCGGAGCTTTGGCATGGTTTCAGGGTGCGCGCAAAGTCGTGGCGGTCGAACCGGAAACCTCTTGCGCGCTGAATGCTGCGTTGGCTGCGGGCGAACCGGTTGATGTTTCCGTTTCGGGCATTGCAGCGAACGCACTGGGCGCACGGAGAATTGGTGAGATTTGCTTTGGGCTGGCCCAAGGTATGAGTTCGGTTCTGGTTTCTGATGATGCGATAGCGCAAGCCCAGAATACTCTGTGGCAGACGCATCGAATACTGGTTGAACCAGCAGGGGCTGCTGCGCTTGCCGCACTGATTTCGGGCGCTTACCAGCCGGAGCCGGGTGAGCGTGTCGCAGTGCTGATTTGCGGCGGGAACATCGCGCCAGATCCGCTAACAGGTTGAGAATACGGCTTGTAGATGTTGTTCATGGATTTTATCTATAATTCATGACCGCGACTATTGCCGACACAATCTATAGTGCCCTGAGCCAGAAAATCATCACCGGCGATCTTCCTGCCGGTGAAAAGCTGCGTCAGGACCATATCGCGCGCGACTTTGAGACCAGCCATGTTCCGGTGCGCGAAGCACTGCTGCGGCTTGAGGCGCATGGATTGGCCAAAAGCGAGCCGCGAAAGGGCATGCGCGTCACCGCGTTGGACCCTGCCGAAGTGCGTGAGGTGATCGAAATGCGTGTCGCGCTGGAAACGCTGGCGATGCAGCATTCCGTGCAAAACATGACCCCAGCTGCTCTGAAGGCTGCTGATGATGCACGAAAGGCGTGTGATGAGGCAGAGAGCATGCCTCAGTGGGAGGCGCGGAACAGGGTGTTTCATCGTGCCATCCTGACACCTTGCGGGTTGCCCCGTCTTTTGCATGCTGTCGATGATCTGCACATTGCCAGTGCCAGGCACCTGTTTGCACATTGGCGGCCCAAATGGGTGCAGCGCGTCGATACGGATCACGCTGCGATCATTCAGGCACTGAAGAGCAAAGACGTTTCCGCCGCAACCTCGATACTTCTGCGCCATATCCGTCGTGCAAGCTGATACTTTCTGCCTTTGAAACTACAATCTGTGCCTCCTCAGAGGATTTGACTTGATTTTTAATAGATAAAAATGATGATTAATTCCGAATCTATGCAATATTATCTATAAAAAGAGAATGACGATGAAAGCCACTCTGCAATCCACCCTCCCGGCCGCCGGAGTAATAACCCCTGCGGGTCAGATCCTTCGTGTCGCGTTGGGTATTCTTCTTTTGACCGCCAGTGCAAAAGTCCAGGTGCCATTTTGGCCTGTGCCCATGACCCTTCAAGTCGCCGCTGTCATGGCTATCGCCGCGGCATTTGGGCTGCGTCTCGGTTCTGCAACCGTGATCGGCTACATGGTCGCCGGGGCAGTGGGTTTGCCCGTGTTTGCCGGAACGCCCGAAAAAGGCATCGGGCTGGCCTATATGATGGGTGCAACCGGAGGTTATTTACTGGGTTTCGTGGTCGCCTCGGTCATGGTTGGATGGGCCGCGGACAATCTGCGTAAACTGTTTCTGGTTCCGGCGATGCTGGCTGGACTTGCGGTGATCTATGCGCTGGGTCTGGGTTGGTTGGCTCAGTTCGTGCCTGCAGACAAGGTTCTGGTTTACGGTTTCAGCCCTTTCATTCTGGGTGATCTCGTGAAGATTGCATTGGCAGCCGTTCTCGTGATTGGCCTGCCGACGGGTCTGATGCAGAAAATCCGTGGGCCGCAGCCAGATGCTTGATACCGGGCAAGATATCCGCAGCGATTGGACCGTGGATGAAGTGGAGGCGCTGATGCGCCTCCCACTGTTGGATCTGGTAGGTCGCGCAAATGTAATTCACCGGACGTATCACGATCCAAACGACATCCAAAAAGCCAGCCTGCTGTCGATAAAAACCGGAAGCTGTCCCGAGGATTGCGCCTATTGCCCGCAATCCGCCCATCATCGCGAGGTCGAGCTGACCAAGGAAAAGCTCATGAACCCTGCGCATGTCATCTCGCTTGCCAAACGGGCGCGCGATGCGGGGGCTGAACGGTTTTGCATGGGTGCTGCATGGCGTCAGGTGCGCGACGGCGAAGAATTCGACAATGTGCTGGTCATGGTGCGGGGCGTGCGCGATCTGGGCATGGAGGCTTGCGTGACCCTGGGCATGCTCAAGCCACATCAGGCCAAACGATTGGCGGAGGCGGGACTTACGGCGTACAATCATAACCTGGATACTTCGCCGGAATTCTATGGCGAGATTATTGGAACTCGTACCTATCAGGATCGTCTTGAGACCCTCAGCTATTGCCGGGACGAAGGTATTGATCTGTGCTGCGGCGGCATTATTGGTATGGGTGAAAGCCTGCGGGATCGTGCCTCGCTGTTGCAGGTCCTTGCGAATTTTGACCCGCATCCCGAAAGCGTACCGATAAACGCGCTGATCCCGATCAAAGGCACGCCGCTGGCGCATCTAGAAAAAGTAGGCATTTTTGATCTGGTGCGCATGGTTGCGACCGCGCGGATCGCCATGCCGCAAACACGGGTGCGCTTGTCGGCAGGACGGTCGGACTTTTCAACTGCCGAGCAGGCTTTGTGCTTTCTGGCTGGCGCAAATTCGGTTTTCTACGGCGATGTGTTGCTGACTGCACCCAATGCCGGAACCCAAAATGACCGGGATATGTTTGCCGCACTCAGCGCACTTACCGAAGATTGACGCAAACCGAGGTATCCGCGTCGCATTGCGCCATGGGTCTCGCTTGCGTATAGGCCACATCAACGTGAACAGATTCTCTAGGGAGACGCCCCATGTCCAATGCGCAACTGGAAGCCGCCATCGAAGCCGCCTGGGAAGTACGTGACACAATCACCCCTGCGACCACCGGCGAGCAACGAGAAGCAATCGAAGACACGCTGAGCGCGCTGGACAGCGGTTCGCTGCGGGTGGCTGAAAAGCTCGACAGTGGTGATTGGCACGTGAACCAGTGGGCGAAAAAAGCAGTTCTGCTGGGGTTTCGCATCAAGGACATGGAAATCCAGACCGGAGGCCCGCAAGACGGCGGCTGGTGGGATAAGGTCGACAGCAAGTTCGCCGGCTGGGGAGAGAACCAGTGGCGCGCGGCAGGGTTCCGCGCCGTGCCAAACTGTGTGGTCCGCAAGTCGGCCTATGTCGCACCTGGTGTGGTGCTGATGCCCTCGTTCGTGAACCTTGGCGCTTATGTCGATGAAGGCACGATGGTTGATACCTGGGCCACCGTTGGTTCCTGCGCGCAGATCGGCAAGAACGTGCACTTGTCGGGCGGCGTCGGCATTGGAGGCGTACTGGAGCCGATGCAGGCCGGTCCGACCATTATCGAGGACAACTGCTTTATCGGTGCGCGTTCGGAAGTGGTCGAAGGCTGCATCGTCCGCGAGGGTTCGGTTCTGGGCATGGGCGTATTCATCGGTAAATCCACCAAGATCGTGGACCGCGAAACCGGTGAAGTCATGTATGGCGAGGTTCCGCCCTATTCGGTGGTTGTTGCGGGCTCGATGCCGTCCAAGAACAATGTAAGCCTGTATTGCGCGGTCATCGTGAAACGCGTCGATGAAAAGACCCGTTCGAAAACTGGGATCAATGAGCTACTGCGCGACTGATCCCCTCGTTTCAGTTTGAATAGGCCGCAGAGTGCATGCTCTGCGGCCTTTCTTATTTTGGCATGAACTCCAGCACTGTTTGCTGAAAGAAATCAATCGCCGCCTCACCTCCGGCCCCTTTGGCCAGAGGGCCGACTTGATATCGGGGCGATTGAAGGGCGCGCTGCATCTTTTCGCACACCCAGACATCCTCGGTCTGAAAATCCCCCGTCTCCAGTGGGTGCAGGGTCCAGTGAGAGGATTTGATCCGACCGGATTCCGGGTCGTATCCGGGTATGTCCGCCGCGCGATGCGTATAGGTGAACCAGCCTTTAGGCGACCAGTTTCTGACCCGCAGCAGAGTTGTGTTGGCGTCGACCGGTTCCATGGTCGATATCGAAAACCCCCAGGGGTTTGGCGTCAGGATCGTGGTCGGAAACAGCATGTAGACCCCACCATAGCCCGGCGTTTCGGCATTCCGTACCGTTTTCAGGCCGGACCCTTTGGCCGAGTTTTCAACAAACTGAGGGATACGATGTTTGACGCCTTCGCGCTCGGTCGACCACCAGACCATGTTGTGGCCAAAAACCTCCCAAAGATTCTTGTCATGGGTTGGCCCGCCCAACGTGTCTTTGTGCAGATAGGCCAGATGATAGCCGTCGATTGCATTTTCAAAGAAGACCTTCCAATTGCAGTTGATCTCATAGACCACGTCGTCGGGGTTCTCTTGTAGCTCGCTTGATGCCAGATCATGAGGCCAAGGTATTTGAGCCAGATCGCCAAGCCACGCGTCAAAGCTTTGATCCGGTTCTGGGTGAACAAAAACAAGGTTGCGGAAGACACCGACTGAGGCACCGAACAACGCGGTTGCCTTCTTGTCCAGATCCGGAAAGCACTCGCGCTGGGCTGGTACTCCGCGCAATGCGCCATCCAGATTGTAGACCCAGTTGTGATAAGGGCAGACAATGGTCTTGCCTGCGTTGCCGCAACCTTCCAACAACTCGGTTCCGCGATGGCGGCATTGGTTGTGGAAGGCGCGCAAGTCGCCATTTGCGTCCCGTATGACGATCAGAGCGTAGGCCCCGGCCTGAATCGTCCTGAAATCGCCGGGTTCGGTGAAATCCATAGTCACGCCGGCAAAACTCCAGCACTTGCTGAACAGGGTTTTCTGTTCGGCCTCATACCAACTGTCCGAGACATATGCCTCACGCGGCAGTTGTTGCTTGGGTTGATCCGGAAGTGCGTCAGACGGCATTGTTGAGTCCGTTTATTGTCAAAAATGATAATCATCAATATTGACAATAAACCTTCGAATGTCCAGATTTCACCTTAAGATTTTTCTGAACCCGCTTGGAGGCAGGATGACTTTTATTCAAACCCTGAGGAATCAAAGGTGGATGACACTGCTAATTCTAGCGGCGCTTCTTGTCTCGACCTTCGCCGGGTATTACGGCCTTTGGGGTCTGTTGTTCATATTTTGGGGGCTCTTGGCGGTGCGCTCGGGGCAGGCCTTCTTGATCGAACCGATAAACCGCGCGACAGATCCGGCACTGTTCTGGTCGCTGACGGGTTTGTGGATCGGTTTGGGCGTTCTCTACGTTCTGGCGGATGTTTTTCCACCAGTTGCGAACGGATTCTGATGCCCCGTCCCAGTATGAAAGACGCCAGATCCGAGCAAATCCTGAACGCATTTATGCGTTGTGTCGCGCGGTACGGGCTGGATGGCTCGACCTTGGCGCGCATATCAGAAGAGGCGGGCGTCGGGCGGCCATTGCTGCGCCACTATCTGGGCAACCGGGATGAGATGGTTAGCAAGCTGCTAGATCACGTCCTGAAAGTCTTCGCGGATCAGGTTGAGGCGCTCTTCGACACTCTGCCGTGCACTGATCGGGTTGCAGCGATGCTGGACGCTTTGTTCGGACGCGGCACCTATTCTTCGGAAAGTGCTGCGGTTTTTGCCGCTTTGGTCGCAGCCTCAGAAAGACACGCGGATTTGCGAGAACCCTTGCTTGGGTTTGTCTATGACTTCGAGGCAAGGATCGCTGCTGAAATCATGAACGAACTGCCTGCTGCCAATGTGCAAGGGGTCCAAGCCGTGGCAGCGGGTATGTCCGCAATTTATTTCAATACGGATGCTGTGATGCCATTGCGACCCCGGGCGGAATGGCGCGACACGCAGCGCGTGGCAGCGCAGATGCTGTTGGACCACCTATACGCCAGCACCTGCGACTGAGTTGACCGTGCCATCGGGCCAGCGTATTGCGGGCACTATGGAAAAGCAGAAAAAACCTTCGCGCCAGCAAGTCTATACGTTGTTGGTTCAGATCGGTCGCAAAGATGGCGACGGCCTGCCCGAAGGCGCGACCGGGGCGGCGTTGATGTGTTTTGCCAGCGGCGTGGACGAGGCCGAAGCCGTGCGCGAGACAGTAGCGATCCTGAAGCAGGCCGATACTGCACCGCTGGATGTCACCGGCTATGGCACCCTGGCCGAGCGTGAGGCGCAAGGACATGATATCGATCCGGATGAGCGGGCATTGATGCAACGGGCGCTGGATGAAAACGCGGTTATCGTGGCACAGATGACGCCATTCTTCGGCGACGAGGAAACTGCTTAGTTTCTTACCCCGAACCACTTGCGATAGATTTCGTCATAGGTGCCGTCTTCGCGCAGGGACAGCAGCGCCTGATTGACGTCTTCGACCAATGGCGATCCGGTTGGAAATGCGATCCCATAGTTTTCACGCAGGAAGATGCCCCCGGTCATTGTCGCCATTCTGCGCCCTTCGTGGCTTGCATAATAGGACAGAATCGGAGCGTCGAAAACGACCGCATCCAAATCCTTATTCTCAAACGCGTTCAGCATGTCCTGCAGATCGCCATAGCCGGTATAGTCGATCTCGCGCCGGTTCAGAAAACTGGCGGCGGTTGAATCGGAAATCGTCCCGACCTGTTTGCCGTAAAGGTCGTTGACCGAATTGACGCTGCCGGTGATTGCGTCCACCGTCATCACCGAGGTGATCCGGGCCGTGAAAACGGAGACGATGAATAGGGATGAAACCACCAGTACTACACCCAACAGGCGGCCAAACGGGGTGCGCGGCATCCGCTCTTCAAAGCCACCGTTCACCACCAGGTTGAGGGCCCACCAGAACGAGGGGAACCACGCCTCATTCAATTTGCGATCAAAGTAGGGCTGCGCGCGTTTCTCAAAACTCCACATCAGCATGCCGCCACCAAGCAGGATCGCAAAGGCCAGCCCGATGGCGATGAACAATTCCCGAGACAGCAAAGCGTGCAACAGCGATGGCTGGCGAGCGGCCTCTGACGGGACCATGATCTGTAATCCGGCCTCAAATATCGGTTGCGTGAAATCCATTCGGGTTTCGCGCAAGGCGGTGATCGATATATTAGCGATCGCCAGATCGGCAGAACCATCCTGAACCGCGCCCAACATTTCTCCAAATGTCTCGACGCGGTTGACCGAGTATTCCCAGCCGAGTGATTCAGACAGTGCCGCCAGAAGATCCATCGAGAAACCGGTCTGGGCACCGTCCTCAACAAATGAGAACGGAGGACGGGTTACCGTTGTAACCGTAAGAGACTGGGCCTGGCTTTGCTGCGCAATAGTCGCGAAAGTCAGGCAGATCAATGCGAAGAAGACACGCTTCATGTGGAATCACCTGTTTCGCGGCCCTCTAACGCACTTAAGGGCAGCGCGGCAAGGCAGCCGCTGGGTCAACGCTCATGTTTTGTTGGGGTGCAAAATCAAGCCGCTTGGGCATTCGGTCTCGGAATTCGACTATTCGGGGTTGGCAATCCGGGCAATTCGTTGAATCTGTGCACGAACACAGGCACCCCTAAGGACAAGAGGCCCAATATGACCGATCCAGTTGAGCTGACAGCAAATCTGATCCGTTGCCCATCAGTCACACCTGATGAAGGCGGGGCATTGGTCTTGCTGCAGCAGGTGCTGGAGGAGGCGGGATTCTATTGCACTCGCGTAGATCGAGGTGGAACCTGCAACCTCTTCGCCCGGTGGGGGCAGAAGGGTCACGCGCGCAGCTTTGGCTTTAATGGTCATACGGATGTGGTTCCGGTAGGGGATGAAGCAGCCTGGACCATGCCCCCCTTTGGCGCCGAGGTCCGGGACGGGGTGATGTACGGCCGGGGCGCAACGGATATGAAATCGGGCGTGGCAGCATTTGCGGCAGCGGCTATCGATTTTGTGCGTGACACGCCCCCGGATGGGGCGGTGATCCTGACGATCACAGGTGATGAAGAAGGCGACGCACTGGATGGCACTGTTGCTTTACTGGATCACATGGCCGCAACGGATGAGCGGATGTCGGTTTGTCTGGTGGGCGAACCCACCTGTCCGAACACGATGGGCGAAATGATGAAGATCGGTCGACGCGGTTCGATGACTGCGTGGTTCACTGTGACCGGAGTGCAGGGGCATTCGGCCTATCCGCATCGGGCGAAGAACCCGGTGCCAGCGATGGCACGGCTGATGGATCGGCTGGCCAGCCGCGAACTGGATCAGGGTACCGACCACTTTGACGCCTCGACCTTGGCGGTTGTCACGATCGACACCGGTAATCCGGCGACAAATGTGATCCCGGCGCAATGTTCTGGGACAGTGAACATCCGGTTCAATGACCTGCATTCCGGGGCCAGTTTGAGCGATTGGTTGCAATCCGAGGCAGCCGCCGTTGCCGAGGCGTTCGGCGTCGATGTCGAGACCCGGATCAAGATTTCGGGTGAAAGCTTTCTGACCCCTCCGGGGGCATTGTCTGATCTGGTAGCTCATGCTGTTAAGGCAGAAACCAATATCCGCCCCGCGCTTTCGACCACCGGCGGGACCTCGGATGCCCGCTTCATCAAAGATCATTGCCCGGTGGTCGAGTTTGGTCTGGTCGGGCGCACCATGCATCAGGTTGATGAATGTGTCGAAGTGGCGCAAATTCATCAACTCAAGGCGATCTACACCCGTATTCTGACGGATTACTTCGCCTGATCCATGCAGAAAACGCTGGTCATAATGGTGAAAGAGCCACGTCCAGGGCGGGTCAAGACCCGTTTGGGGCGCGATATCGGCATGGTTGGGGCTGCTTGGTGGTTTCGGCATCAAACGCGATCTCTGATCCGGCGTCTGCGTGATCCGCGCTGGCAGATTGTACTGGCGGTCTCTCCAAATAGGGAGGGAATGGACAGTCGGGTCTGGCCTGTTGATTTACCCCGGAAGCCTCAGGGGCGCGGAGATCTGGGCGACCGCATGGGGCGGATGTTGCGCGGTGCTCCCGATGGTCCGGTGTGCCTGATCGGTGCGGATATTCCGGGCATTACACGGGGTCACATTGCGCGGGCTTTTCGCGCGTTGGGCCGGGCTGAGATGGTGTTCGGGCCCGCCCCGGATGGTGGCTATTGGCTGGTCGGTGCGCAGCGCTATGGGGCGCTGCCTTCGGGGCTGTTCCAAGACGTGCGTTGGTCGACGAGACATGCGTTGGCCGACACGTTGGCTTCGATTCCCGGGCGTCGGGTGGCGTTGCTGGATCATCTGCGCGATGTGGATACCGTGGCCGATCTGCACGGCTGACATGAGGCACCGCTTTTTGACCATGACGCGGTTGCATGCTCGTGCTAGGCCAAACTCATGACACGCATTCCGACCAAGCAAGAGGTCCTCGACTGGATCTCGGCGAACCCTACCCTGACCTCGAAACGTGATATTGCCAAGGCTTTTGGCATCAAGGGCGCGGATCGGATCGATCTGAAGCGTATCCTGAAAGAACTTGAGGCCGACGGCCATCTGGAAAAACGCAACCGCAGCTATCGCGATCCGGATCGTCTGCCGCCGGTCAGCGTGTTGCAGGTGAAGGCCCCGAACGTAGATGGCGACCTGTTTGCGCGCCCGTTGGAGTGGCACGGTGAGGGGGTCGAGCCCATCGTTCTGCTCGTAACGCGTGCCAGCGATCCGGCGCTGGGTGAGGGTGACCGCATTCTGGCCCGCCTGACCGTGGTGCATGAGGAAGATCACAATTACGAAGCCCGCTTGATCCGCCGCATTGGCACCAACCCACGCAAGATCGTCGGTATCTTCCGCAAAGGGGCCGAGGGTGGCCGGATCGTACCTATCGACAAGGCTGGTCAGACAGAATGGCTGGTCGCGGACGGGGCCGTTCTGGGGGCCAAGGACGGTGAGCTGGTCGAGGCCGAGCAGGCCGGACCCAAGAACCGCATGGGCCTGCCACGTGCGCGCATTGTTGAAAGGCTCGGCGATCCGACCGCGCCCAAGGCTGTCTCGTTGATCGCCATCCACCAACACGGTATTCCCGACGACTTCCCGGACAAGGTGATCGAAGAAGCCGACAAGGCCAAACCCGTTGGACTGAAAGGGCGTGAAGACCTGCGGGATATGCCGTTGCTGACCATCGATCCTGCGGATGCACGGGACCACGACGACGCCTGCTATGCCCATGCCGATGACGATCCCAAGAACCCGGGTGGCCATGTGATCTGGGTCGCCATCGCTGACGTCGCCGCCTATGTGAAACCCGGTACGGCTCTGGATCGCGAGGCACGCAAGCGGGGCAACTCCAGTTACTTCCCGGACCGCGTAGTGCCGATGCTGCCGGATCGCCTGTCCGGCGATCTATGCTCCCTGCACGAAGGCGTCCCGCGCGCTTGTATCGCGGTTCGGATGCAGATTGATGCCGAAGGCAACAAGATCGGCCACCGGTTCGTGCGCGGCCTGATGCGCTCTGCCGCCTCGCTGAATTATACCGAGGTGCAGGAGGCCATCGACGGCAACCCGAACGACCGCACCGGGCCGCTGTTGGATACGGTGCTGAATCCGCTTTACGCCGCCTATGCTGCGCTGAAAAAGGCACGTTCCGTGCGGCAGCCGCTGGAACTGGACCTGCCTGAGCGCAAAATCGTACTCAGCGATGCGGGAGAGGTGACCAGCGTCGCGTTCCGTGACCGGCTGGATGCGCACAAGCTGATCGAGGAATTCATGATCCTCGCCAATGTCGCCGCTGCCGAGACCCTGATCGCCAAACGCCGCCCGCTACTGTTCCGCGTCCACGAAGAGCCCGCGCCTGAAAAGCTGGAAAGCCTGAGAGAGACGGCGCAGGCGGCGGGACTAAATCTCGCCAAAGGACAGGTATTGCAGACCCGACATTTGAACGCGCTGCTAAACGCTGCTGCTGGTACCGAGGATGCGGAACTGATCAACCTGACGACCCTGCGGTCGATGGCGCAGGCCTATTACAACCCCGAAAATTTCGGCCATTTTGGGCTGGCTCTGCGGAACTATGCGCATTTCACTTCTCCCATCCGGCGCTATGCCGATCTGATCGTGCATCGCGCGCTGATCTCAGCCCATGGCTGGGGCAAGGACGGATTGACCGAGGATGAGATTGCACGGTTGGAAGAAACGGCGACCCATATCTCGGATACCGAGCGCCGCTCGATGATGGCCGAGCGCGATACGACTGATCGCTATCTGGCGGCCTATCTCAGCGAGCGGGTCGGCAATGAGTTTTCTGGCCGGATCAGCGGTATTGCCCGGTTCGGTGCCTTCGTGAAGATGGACGAGACCGGAGCGGACGGTCTGGTTCCAGTGCGTTCGCTGGGGCGAGAGTTTTTCCATTTCGACCGAGAGGCCGGGACGCTGATGGGCTCGGACACCGGGCTGATCATCGCCATTGGCCAGCGTGTCACGGTGCGGTTGACCGAGGCGACGCCTGTGACGGGCGGATTGGAATTGGAGTTGTTGTCCATCGATGATCAGGCGCTGCCGCGCGGCCGTGGCCCCGCCAAGCGCGGAACGCGGCGCAAGGCCGCCAGCACCAAGCGCAAGAAGGACAAGATCAAGCGCAAGGTCGAACGCAAACGCCGTCAGAGATGATAAGTAAGCGCGCGCGCAATCAGCCAGCCATGGCGCGTAGGATCAATCTGATCGGGCCGGTCGAACAGAATCGCGCGATTGCCGTCGATCCGATCCTCTCCAGGAAAGGCGGAAGTAAAATCCCCCATCAGTCGGCTTTGGCAGTGTACGAACAACGCAAAGCAAGCCGCCTTGTGTCCGCCCAAACGAATCGTCGAGCCTTTGGGCGCCAGATAGGCGGGCTGGCCCCACCGCAACGCTTCTTCCAGAGGCTGAGCGCGTGGCAGCGAGGCCGCAGTTTCGAAGATCAACTCGCGCAGCGCTAGTGCCCCATTGCGCGTCTCTTCCGGTAGCGCCTCATAGGCTGCAGCGACTTTTTTGTCCTCAAAGGCTGTCATGATAGCGGGATCGCCTGCTCCATTCGGTCGATATAGCTGTTGAGCAGCTTATCTTGTTTAATCCGTCGGGTCAGGGGGGTGTCTGACGGTGTCGCGCGCATCGCCGCCAGCATTGGACCGACGCTCATGTCCGCCGAGGTAGGTTTCTCTCCCATCAGGTAGGGCGATTGCCAAAGATAGGCCGAGATCGCCTCAAAGTCGCGCTCCAGCCGGTCTTGTCGTTCGACGGGCGAAAAGCGGGATACACCTTGAAACGCGAGCCCCTTGAGAACGGATTTCCGGATCGAATTCGAAACCGGCTTGCGGATCAGTGCGGGAATGACGGTAAAGAATGTATCGCGCAGGATTGGCCAAACCTCATCATTGGCCCAACGGTCCTGCACGACATGAAAGTAAAGGTGTTCCTCGGCCATGCGGACCAGTGCGCGGGACTGGGCTTTTTGCAGGTCAGTCAGGCCAGCATCGAAATCGGCCCCCTGAGCCTCAATCCAGTCGCGGATCAGGTCGCTGTCCGGAATCAGACGTTCAGGCGTGCGCAGAACCGGCAGCTTCTGGTGTGGCATCTTGCGTGGGTCCAACAGATCGGACCGTTGCCAGCGCAGGCCCGCGCTTTGAAGCATCAGGGCCGTTTTCACACAGAATGGGCTGGCGCTGAACAGGCCAAAGGCAGAGGGGAAGGTGAGAAGGGTCAGCATCATCAGCTCCATAGTTGGGACGCCTGATGGATACGCCGGACTGATGACAGATTCTGACATTAGATTTAGAGTAGAATATACTATGTCCCGCACCGCCCGTCTTTTTCAGTTGATGCAGGCCCTACGATCTGGCCCCTCGCCCAGGACGTCGGTTCAATTGGCGCAGGATTTAGGCGTTTCGCCGCGCACAGTGCACCGGGATATCGATGCATTGCGTGGCCTCGGAGCGATAATCGACGGAGAGGCCGGGTTCGGGTTCACCCTAATCGAGGATGCGACCCTACCGCCGTTGGGTTTCACCAATGACGAGCTCGAAGCACTGGTGTTGGGCTTGCGCGAGGTACAATTGATCGGAGACCCGGCGCTGTCGGATGCCGCAAGCGCAGCCTTACGCAAGCTGCAGGGCCGATTGCCGCAGCGCCAGTCGAACCGATTGAGCCATGCGGTTTTGACCGCCACGCGATTTGACAGGCCGGCCGTGCCAACCATCGATGTCGCCGAACTGCGCCAAGCAGCGTGGGACGAACGCGTGATCGAGTTCGCCTATACCGATGCCAAAGGCGCAGACACCCGTCGTCGGGTCAATCCGCTGAGCATCGTCTATATGGACCGTGCCAGCGTATTGCTGAGTTGGTGCCACCTGCGACAGGATTTCCGAGTGTTTCGGCTGGATCGTATGCAGGGCATGGATGTGACCGAGGATAGCTTCCGACCCAATCGCGTATCGCTATTGCGTGATGCCATTGCCCGTATTCGCGCGGAACGTGAGGAACAGGATCAGGAAACCTGACGTTCTGCGTTTTGAGAAATCCCGATTGTGCGCTATCATCGGCTCTGAGCAGTAATCAGGATAAAACGGAATGCGTAAGTGTGTAGGTGGCGTTATGACCGCCGCATTATGGGCATCCATCGTGCAGGCGGATACAACAGAAAATTCGATACGGCCTCTGGCCCGACCTATGGTCGACAATGTGCAACTGGCCTCGGCGGACGTGACGGTCTCGGTACGGCCCGTGCTGCGGCCTAAGGTCGAGGTGCAACGTGTATCGGCAGACGGGAATGCCCGATTTCAGGCTTGGCTGGGGGCATTTCGCAAGCGGGCGCAAGAGCAGGGCATCTCGGTCAATACGCTGGATCGGGCGTTGGCTGGGGTGACCTATGACAGTGACATCATCAAACGCGATCGCAATCAGGCGGAGTTTTCCAAACCGATCTGGGAATATCTGGACGGAGCGGTTTCAAAAACGCGGATATCCAACGGTCGCGCTGGGCTAGACAAGCACCGAGAGACTTTGACCCGGATCGAAGCCCAGTACGGCGTCGAAAAAGAGGTCGTGACCGCGATCTGGGGTCTTGAGACTTCGTTCGGCACCTACCGAGGAAGCAAGCAAACCATTCGGTCGCTGGCGACTTTGGCCTTTGATGCTCGACGAGCAAACTTTTTTGAGGGACAGCTGATCGCCGCGTTGCAGATACTGCAGGCAGGGGATGTCGACCCTGAGAATATGGTAGGCAGTTGGGCTGGGGCGATGGGGCATACACAGTTCATGCCGACCTCGTTTCTTGATTTCGCGGTTGATTTCGATGGAGATGGGCGTCGCGAGATCTGGTCGGATAATCCAACTGATGCCTTAGCATCAGCCGCTTCTTATTTGGCAAAACATGGATGGACCAAAGGCCAACCTTGGGGGGTCGAGGTGCAACTACCATCCGACTTTGACTACGCCAACGCGCGGCGAGATTTCACTCTGATGCCGTCGGAATGGGCGGCCCGTGGGGTTCTTGCTTACTCGGGCAAGGCAGTGCCCGATCACGGTCAAGCGGCAATTCTGTTACCGGCGGGTGGTCGGGGTGTCGCCCTGATGATCTTCAATAATTTCAAAGTGATCGAGGCCTACAACGGCGCCGATGCCTATGTGATCGGCATCGGGCATCTGTCCGACCGGCTTGCAGGAGGCTCTCCGTTTGAGGCCGATTGGCCGCGTGGCGATCGCGTATTGAGCTTTACTGAAAAGAAAGAACTACAGCGTCGGCTGACTCAGGCGGGCTTCGATACACAAGGGATCGATGGGCGCACCGGGCCAAATACGATTAACGCGGTGCGCGCGTTTCAGGTTGCTCAGGGGTTGATCCCGGATGGATACCCGTCGCTCGGCCTGCTGGAAAGGATGCGCTGATAATTAGGGCGGCCCAATTGGGTCGCCCATGATCTAATGATCAGGACGCAGGCTTCATCAGACCTTTTTCGTTGATTTCAACCAACGCATCATCCAACGATTTTTGAATGCGCACGAACATCTCGTCGATTTCGGCCGGTGTAATGACCAACGGCGGAGAGATGACCAAGCGGTCGTCCACATGACGCATGATCAGATTGTTTTTGAAGCAATGTTCGCGGCAGATATATCCGATCGTGCCGGGATCTGATGCGAACTTGGCTCGGCTTGCCTTTTCAGGCGTCAATGCGATGGACCCCATCAATCCTGCGATCTTTGCCTCTCCGACCAGCGGATGCTCGACCAATGCGTCCCATTTCTTTTTCATATAGGGCGCGGCCACGTTGCGCACATGATCGACGACGTTTTCTTCTTCGAGGATGCGCAGATTTTCGAGCGCAACTGCTGCGGCAACCGGGTGGCCGGAATAGGTGTAGCCATGGTTGAACTCGGTGGCGCTGATGACACGGGCGACTTCGTCGCAGACGATCGATCCGCCAATAGGTGCATAGCCTGAGCTAAGGCCCTTGGCGATTGTCATGATATGCGGTTTGATCCCGACGGTTTGCGAGCCAAACCAGTTGCCGGTTCGGCCAAACCCGCAGATCACCTCATCCGCGATCAGCAGTATATCGTACTTGTCGCAGATGCGCTTAATTTCAGGCCAATATGTGTCGGGTGCGATGATCACGCCGCCTGCGCCCTGCACAGGTTCGGCGATGAAGGCAGCGACGCGATCTTCGCCCAGTTCCTGAATGGCTTCTTCCAGCTCGCGCGCGCGGGCAAGGCCGAATTCCTCGGGGCTCATATCGCCGCCTTCCGCCCACCAGTTCGGCTGGTTGATATGGTGGACATTCGGGATTGGAATGCCGCCCTGCGCATGCATTCCTGCCATGCCACCCAACGACGCCGATCCAACAGAAGAACCGTGATAGGCATTCTTGCGGCTGATGATGATGTTCTTGTCCGGCTGACCTTTTTCGGCCCAATAGGTGCGCACTAGACGGATGTTGGTGTCGTTGGCCTCGGACCCGCTTCCGGCAAAGAAGACATGGTTCAGATCACCTGGCGCAAGCTCAGCCAGTTTTGCAGCCAGCGCAATGGCGGGCGTATGGGTCGTCTTGAAGAAAGTATTATAGTACGGCAGCTCGCGCATTTGACGTGCGGCTGCATCGGCCAGCTCGTCGCGGCCATATCCGATATTCACGCACCACAATCCGGCCATACCATCCAGAATTTCATGACCTTCGCTATCGGTCAGATAGACGCCCTTGGCACGGGTGATGACCCTGACACCTTCGTCTGCCAGCGACTCATTGGTTGAAAAAGGATGCAGATGGTGTGCTGCGTCCAGCGCCTGCAATTCGGCAGTGGGCATGTGATTGGTGATGGTGGACATCTCGGATTCTCCAGCAAGCGTCGTTGCCAGATAGAATATGATCAAATTTTATGCTGTCAATCGAATCGCTGGTTTCTAGGTGCTTGGCAAAGCATCGCCCATCATTCCCATACCCTGCTCAATGTCCTGCGCTGTTGCTAACGCGGCCTTTTCTGCATCTCGCTCACGTAGCGCGGCAATAATGTCTTTGTGTCTGTCGGGCAGGCTTTGAGTGCCGAAGCGACCGCAAACGATGCGCAGCGAAGGGCCGAATCGCAGCCATAGCCGTTCGGCTAGATCAACAAGTATCGGAGCGTCCGCATGGGAATACAAAGATTGGTGAAAGGCGTGGTTCAAACGCAGGTAACCCCCTACGTCCCCATCCGCGATCATATTGTCCAATCGTTGATCCAGCTGCTCAAGATAGTCGATCTCGGTTATAGATATGTTCTTTGTGGATCGCCTGGAAAGCTCTGTTTCTATTGAAATTCTTGCGAAAATCATCTGCTCGATGTCGTTGGTTGAAAGCAGCGGGACGCTCACGCGACGATTGCCCTGAAAAATGAGCGCGCCGTCGGAAATCAGACGGCGTATTGCCTCGCGCACCGGAGTCATGCCGACACCAAGCGAATCAGTCAGGCCCTGGATCGTGACCGGCTGCCCGGGCACGAGATCGCCAAACAGAATCTGGGATTTCAGTGTCCGATAGACCTGTTCGTGCGCTGGGCGTTTTTCTTCATCTACCGGAGGTGTATCTGCTTTATTTTTGATCAAATCCAAAAGGTTTGCCTCAATCCATGTGTTTCTGTCTTGCCAGAATCTTCACCTATTCCGACCATAGGTGAAACCGTCGTGAAACGCAAAACTTGATCAAATCCAAAAAAAGGTCAAAATGGCCGCACAGTTGCAGGGAGAAAAATATGAAACTGAAAACGCTGGGGATGACAGCGATCGTCGCATTGGGGACTTCGGCCGCGTTTGCTGAAGAAGTGCGCGTCTATAACTGGTCCGACTACATCGACGAAGATCTGCTGAGCAAATTCGAAGAAGAAACAGGGCTAACCCTGATCTACGATGTGTTCGACAGCAACGAGGTTCTGGAAACAAAAATGCTGGCCGGTGGGTCAGGCTATGATGTGGTTGTGCCTTCAGGCACTTTCCTACAACGCCAGATCCAGGCCGGCGCATTCCAGGAACTGGATGCCGCCAAGCTGTCGAATGCAGGCAACCTATGGGATGTGATCCAGGAACGAACCGCAGGGTATGACCCCAACAACGCCTACTCGATCAACTATATGTGGGGCACGACAGGTATCGGGTTGAATGTCGGCAAGGTCAAAGAAGTGCTGGGCGACGATGTTGCGCTTAACAGCATGGATCTGGTGCTCAAGCCCGAGAACATGGAAAAGCTGGCCTCGTGTGGGGTGCATTTCCTCGACGCACCGTCTGAGATCATTCCGATGGTGCTGCAGTATATCGGCGAAGACCCTGACAGCCACGACACAGACGTAATTGGGAAAACCGAAGAGATTCTGACCAGTGTGCGCCCGTATGTTCAGAAATTCCATAGTTCGGAATACATCAATGCGCTCGCCAATGGTGATATCTGCGTTGCTGTCGGCTGGTCGGGCGACATCTTGCAGGCACGCGACCGTGCGGCGGAAGCGGATAACGGCGTGGAAATTGAATACCATCCCTTTGCGGAAGGCTCGCTGATGTGGTTTGACCAGATGGCTATTCCGGTCGACGCACCAAACCCCGAAGGCGCGCACCAGTTCCTGAACTTTATCCTGGATGCCAACAACATGGCTGCGGCGTCGAACTATGTGTACTACGCCAACGGCAACAAGGCCTCGCAGGAGTTTCTTGAAGAGGACGTGATCGGTGATCCGGCGATCTATCCGGATGATGCGACCATGCAGAACCTCTACATCACCACACCTTATCCGGCAAAGACCCAGCGGGTGGTGACACGTCTCTGGACCAAAGTGAAATCAGGCACCTGATCTGATCAAAGCGCAAGGCGGGCCCACTGCCTTGCGCCATTTTTATCCTGACCGATAAACGGGGGCCGCCTTGAATTCTGAAGTCTTTGCGCCGTGGGATGACCCGCAGGCGAAACCCTTGATCCAGTTCCAGAACGTCACCAAGCGTTTTGGCGCATTCACCGCAATCGACAATCTTTCATTGGATATCTACGAGCGTGAGTTCTTTGCGCTGCTCGGCCCGTCGGGCTGCGGCAAGACCACGATGATGCGGATGCTGGCCGGATTCGAAACCCCCACCGATGGTCACATCCTTCTGGGCGGACAAGATATCGACCCGATCCCGCCCAACAAACGGGCGGTAAACATGATGTTTCAGTCGTATGCGCTGTTTCCTCATCTCAGCATCTGGGACAACATCGCCTTTGGCCTGCGCCGGGACAACATGCCCAAGCGCGATCTGGAAGAGCGGGTCGATGAGATGCTGCGCCTAACCCGGCTGGAACAGTTCGCACGGCGCAAGCCGCACCAGATCTCGGGTGGTCAACGCCAACGCGTTGCGCTGGCCCGGTCATTGGCCAAAGCACCAAAACTGCTATTGCTCGACGAACCTTTGGGCGCTTTGGATAAGAAACTCCGTCAGGATACTCAGTTCGAGTTGATGGACATTCAGGAAAAAACCGGCACGACCTTTGTCATCGTGACGCACGATCAAGAAGAGGCGATGACCGTTGCCAGCCGAGTGGCCGTGATGGATCAGGGCAAACTGATGCAAGTGGCCACTCCAGATCGCATCTATGAGACGCCAAACTCGGTTTATGTTGCTGATTTCATTGGGGATGTGAATATCATTGAGGGACGCGCTACCGCAGCAGGCGACGAAAGCTATCAGATTGAGTGGGCAGAAGGGCAGCCCCCGTTAGCGGCATCTTCTGCGACCCAACTGTCCAATGGTCAGGGCTGTCATCTGGCGATCCGGCCTGAAAAGGTCGCGATCTCTGCCGAGCGCCCGGTCGATGCGATCAACGCCATTCAGGGCAAGGTGCATGACATCGCCTATCTGGGCAACTTGTCGACCTATCATGTCGAACTGCCAAACGGCACGATTATCAAAGCGCAAACAGCGAATACCCGCCGCATCTCGCGCCGCTCGTTCACCTGGGAAGACCCGGTTTGGCTGTCCTGGACAGCGACTGCCGCAGTTCTGCTGGAAAACTGATGCGCCGCGCTGTTCTTATTGCTGTCCCGTATGTCTGGTTGCTGGCACTGTTCTTGGTGCCGTTCTTTATCGTCCTAAAGATATCGCTTTCAGACACCGCACTTGCCATTCCGCCCTACACTCCGACGCTGGACCTGTCCGCAGGTTGGGCGGGTATCAGGGAATTCTTCAGCCAGCTTGATCTGGAAAACTTTGTCTGGCTCACTGAAGATGATCTTTATTGGAAGGCCTATCTGTCCAGCGTAAAGATCGCGCTGATCTCAACGGTGTTGACGCTGATTGTCGGGTATCCGATCGCATATGCGATGGCGCGCGCACCTGAAGAGTGGCGACCTACATTCATGATGCTGGTCATCCTTCCGTTCTGGACTTCGTTCCTGATCCGGGTCTACGCATGGATGGGTATCCTCAGCAACGAAGGCTATCTGAACCAATTGTTGCTGTGGACGGGCATCATCTCGACCCCGTTGACCATTCTGAACACGAATACCGCAGTTTATATCGGTATCGTTTATACCTACCTACCTTTTATGATCCTGCCGATTTATTCGTCGCTTGAACGGATGGACGGGTCGCTGATCGAAGCCGCCGAAGACCTTGGGTGTTCGCGTCTGCAGGCATTCTGGTTGATCACAATCCCCTTGTCGCGCCCCGGTATTATCGCGGGCTGCTTCCTCGTGATGATTCCGGTGATTGGGGAATTCGTAATCCCCTCGCTACTGGGCGGATCGGGGACCTTGATGATCGGTAAGGTGCTGTGGGAAGAGTTCTTCTCGAACCGCGATTGGCCCGTCGCCAGCGCGGTGGCCGTGGTTCTGTTGCTCATCCTCGTGATCCCGATTGTGCTGTTCCAGCGCAACCAGCAAAAGCAGACGGAGGCAGAACAATGAACAGGCTGAGCTGGTTCAACACTGTCTCACTGACGCTGGGATTTGCCTTTCTGTATATCCCGATGATCATCCTGATCATCTTCAGCTTCAACGAAAGCAAGCTAGTCACTGTTTGGGCCGGTTTTTCGACCAAATGGTACGGCGAGTTGATGCAGAACGAAGCCTTTCTTGATGCAGCCTGGGTCACGCTGCGCGTTGCCGTATTTTCATCAACGCTGGCCACGATTCTGGGCACCGCAGCGGCCTATGTTCTGGTACGCGGTGGGCGGTTCTTTGGGCGAACGCTGTTTTCCGGGATGATCTATGCCCCTCTGGTGATGCCCGAAGTGATCACGGGTCTGTCGCTGCTGCTGCTGTTCATTGGAATTGGCTTGGATCGGGGTATCCTGACCATCGTACTGGCGCATACGACGTTTTCGATGTGTTTTGTCTCGGTCGTAGTGTCCTCGCGCCTTGTGACCTTTGATCGATCGCTGGAAGAGGCCGCACTGGATCTGGGCTGTTCTCCTGCGCAGGCGTTTCGCTTGGTCACCCTGCCGATCATCGCTCCGGCGGTGATTTCAGGATGGCTACTGGCTTTCACCCTGTCGCTGGATGACCTGGTGATTGCCTCGTTCACATCTGGGCCTTCTGCCACCACCTTGCCGATCAAGATTTTCTCGGCTGTGCGTTTGGGCGTCAGTCCCGAGATCAATGCGCTGTCGACGTTAATGATCGCGGTTGTCACGGTGGGCGTTATTACCGCGTCCCTGGTGACCAAGCGGGCGATGGTTCGGCAGAAACAGGATGAGTTGGCCGCGGCAAGCGCTGAATGAGGCGTATATTTCCTGATTACGCCTACGGACCTGCGCCACGCGCGGGTTGTTGGTGGGACGAGACGATCGCGACCCCTGCTTGGCCAAAGCTCGAAGACGATATCAGCGTTGATGTCGCCGTCATCGGGGGCGGATTTACCGGCTTGTCCGCCGCATTGCATCTGTCCGAGGCAGGGGTTTCGGTCGCTGTGTTCGAGGCGGAAACACCGGGCTGGGGGGCGTCCGGTCGAAACGGGGGCTTTTGTTGTCTGGGCGGGTCAAAGCTCAGCAAGGCTGGCCTGACCCGTCGCTATGGTCAGGTGGCAACGCAGGCCTATTACCAAGCGGAAGAAGACGCCGTTTCACTGGTTGCTGACCTTCTGCGTGATAACCAAATCGACGCCGAAACGCATTCCAAGGGTGAAACTCAACTGGCCCATTCACGGCGTGCGATGGAACGATTGCGCCGGTCGGCCGATCCGGCCGGACAATTGCACGAAATCGGCGAACTGAGGAGCCTTGGGTTAGGCGGTGCGTTTTTCGGCGGCTATACAACGCCAATTGGCTTTGCCCTGAACCCCCGAAAGTATCTGTTCGGTTTGGCTGGCGCCGCCCAGGCAAAGGGCGCAACTCTGTTCCAGAACAGCCCGATCACGCAGATCAAACAGACCGCCTCGGGATTCGTGCTGACCTCGCCTGCGGGTCACGTTCGTGCTTCGAACGTTCTGGTGTGCACAAATGGCTACTCAAGCGAGGATCTGCCGCCCTGGTTGGCCGCGCGTTATATGCCTGCACAGTCAACGGTTCTTGTGACGCGGCCTCTGACTGATGTCGAGCTGCAGGCGCAAGGCTGGACGTCGGATCAGATGGCCTATGACACGCGTAATTTGCTGCACTATTTCCGATTGATGCCCAATCGACGATTTCTGTTTGGGACACGAGGGGGGCTGCTTTCATCCCCTGGGGCTGAGGCGCGCATTCGGCAAAAGGCCTTCGGGGATTTCAGGCGGATGTTCCCCGCCTGGGACACGGTCGATGTCACAAATAAGTGGTCCGGCATGGTTTGCCTTGCCCGGAACCTTGTGCCCTTTGTGGGCCCGGTTGCTGAGCATCCGGGGATGTTTGCAGGATTTGCTTACCACGGCAATGGCGTGGCGATGGGAACATATTGCGGTCGTGCTTTGGCGCGACTGGTGCTGGGGCAACCTGCTGACATTCCGCCGCCCATTGCGGGTACGCCGGGGCGGTTTCCCTTTGGCCGTTGGCGTCGCGCTGTCATGCCGCCAGCCTATGCGTATCTGGGTCTGGCGGACCTATAAGGCCTCAACTTCCAGCTCATACCCAATGGCATAATCAGCCGCACCGTTTTCGGCCCGCCAAAGACAATAAGCTGCCATGCGCCAGGCAAACCAAGGCCTCAATGACAGATAGCGTTCGGTGATATCGGGTATGTCGTAGGCCTTAAGAAACAGCGTCTCTTCGGCCTCGGACAAGGGCGCGCCCCGATAGAGTTGCTGCATCGCAGGTGAGAGGAATATCGCCAAGTCTTCACATGGGTCACCGAAGGCCGGGCATTGCCAATCGATCAGCGTCAGCCCATTTTTCGATTGCAAGATGTTTCCCGCGACCGGATCGCCATGGATCAAGCACCGCGCGGATAACGGCGGTACGTGGGCCTGAGGTTTTTTTGCAAGCAACGATCGCCGCTCTTCCGCGTGGCAATCAGCCAGAATTTGACACGCATGCTGTTCCAGATCTTCGCTGCCATTGCAGCCGTTAGGGAGGTCCAGATTGACCGGAATTTGGTGCAACCTTCCAAGCAGATGGGCCACGCCCGAAACATCGTCCTGCCAAGGGACGCCCGGTGCGTGGTCATAGTAGACCCAGCTGTCGTCTCCAAAGGAACCCGTGGCACGTAAATTGGGCACGAAGCCAAAGCTGTTGAGCGTGCGTAGACATTCTGACTCAAGCCGGGCATCGTTGCGAAACAAGGGGTTCTGAAACCCGGTACTGTATAGCTTAAGCACGGCATCACTAGTGCCGGACAAAACCTTCCAGACATGATTGGTCCGCCCACCGTACAACACCTCGAAGGTCACGTCGTGGCGGATCAAACCTTGGGTGCTGAGCTGGGCAACAAGACCCGGGGGAGGTTGGTGATGATCAGACAGGACAGATACCGGGTTAGGGGGCGAGTCGCGATGCGCCAAGCTTTGGCCCGCCTTGCCTTCCAGATCAAGCGCCCGTGCGGATTTGCGTGACCATTTCGGCGGACACCTCTGCACCGCTCTCCAGTTTCAGGATGATGCCACCTTCGCTGACCTGTGCCTCTACCACCCGACCGAAGGCAGATGCGGGCGTGCTGGTTAGTAACTCACCTCTTTTGAAGCTCTCCAATGTAGCTGAGTAACTGCCAGCGGGAAAGGGATCACCTGCACTGCTGACCCCGGCCCACTCGAATTCGGCCTTATCGGTAGGCACAGGGATGCGATCGACAATGGTGCCCTGGTCGTTGCGGATGACCAACTCGGCCCGGTCGGCAGTGGGTTCGGCCCGTGCAAAAATCGGAACAGGCTGATCTACAAAGCGAAACGGTGCATCGGTTTTGACATTCATCCCAACCCACCCGGTGAGCTGATTAAGATCGACTGCCCCCATTGTCAGCGCGAGACCGGAGAGAAGCTCATTGGCTTTGACTTGTTGTTCGACCATCGAGAACTGCGCCAGCTGAGAGGCATATTCGGAGGAATCCAGAGGTTCAAGCGGATCCTGATTGCGCGCCTGCACGGTCAGCATGCGCAGAAAGGTCTCGAAATCTGACGTCAGTGCCGAGCGTTCCGAATTGTTGTTTGCGCCGGGATTTGCACCCGTTGCGGTCACTGAATTGGTCGCTGAAATCATTAGTTAAAGCCTCATATCAAGGCCCCGTTCAGGGCCAGCCGGGAGTGTGGGCGCCTTATGGTCCGCGTCGCGAACCATTTCGACCGTTTCTGAGGAAGGGTCAGGCTCTGATAGGTCACCATGCTGGGACGAGTCCCCGGACATGCTAAGATCAAGCGACAGATCCCCATAACCCAGCCTTTCGAACTCAGCCGATAGGACCGCAATGTGTCGCCGCATCAGGTCCAGTGTTTCGGGCCGTTCGGCCGCGATCGATAGATGAAACCCGTCTTCTCGACCGTTGAGCGTGATTGATACGCGCCCAAGCTCTTCGGGGTTCAGGGCTATTTCAACGCCACCGGTATTTGGTCGGGTCGAAATCGAAGCGGCCAGTTGCCCCGCAATCGTGCGTGCCGTTTCCGCGCGGGCTGCGGCGACGGGCATCGCTTGCGTCGTGTCGCGTATCGTGTGGCCCACCGCGGTATCTTTGACGGCAAAAAGGTCATCAACTTCCGCGCTGATCGCCGTTTCAGCAATAGCATCGCCCGGAGCCCGGTCGAGATTCCAAGCTGTTGTCTGCGGTTTCAAGGCGGCAGAAATGACAGTTTGCTGGGTTATTCGAGCCTCTGTAGGCTCAAATACGCGTGCGACGAGTGGCACCTCTGGTTCGGGACTTGGCGGTTCCAGTTTCGAAAACGTATCCCCCACAAAGCTAGCATTTAGCGCGTGTGAGGCCGGCCTATGGTGTAGATATCCATTTCCGCTAACATCAGGGATCGGAACTTGGGTTGGCGCTCGAAGAACGTTTGCGTCAGGCCTTGGGGCAGCCGCTTCGGGCGAGCCTGCATTTTGTCTTAGCGTTGAGTTTTCAGAGGCCAACTGCGAAATTTGCTGTACCGGGCTGGGTGGAGCGGCAACATGGTTCGTCTCACCGACGGCAAAATCTGCGTGGTGTTTCGGCGCATCTGCGACCTCTTGCGCAGCCACCTGCAGTTGGGCGGGCTCTAGTTTGTCGGTTTTGATTGTCTCAGTTGAATCTGCCGTAGAAACAGATGGAATTTCTGATTGTTCGGATGGCAGGTTTGAATCAGCCACAAACGGATCTACATCCTTCAACTCGATTTGTTCGACATCCTCATTGAGCACTTCCTCAAAGGCAAACCCACCTTTGGTATCACGCTCTTTACCCTGAGATGCCCCCGGTTTGTCACCCGTGGCAGATGCAAGCGACATGATCGTCAGCGGGTTGGTCATTTTTCGCTCCGGGGTTTCTTTGATCTGGCCGGCACTGTGCCCACAGGAAGTTACGTTTATTTTAACCGCTTTCCCCTTTGATCGAGAAAGTTCATAGCAATTTTCGGAGAATCCGATGACGATTACATCTACCAGTGCGACCATGCACTCCGCCCAGATTCCACAGAAGCTGAAAGCCGCCTCTGTTGAGCTGGAAGCCGCTTTTCTGGCTGAAATGCTCAAGTCAGCAGGACTCGGCCAAGCACGAAGTTCATTTGGCGGTGGCGCAGGCGAAGATCAGTTTGCTTCGTTTCTGGTGCAACAGCAGGCACAGCAAATGGCAAAGGCGGGTGGAATCGGCCTTTCGGAAATTTTGTTCAATGCAATGATGGAGAAGTCCGATGGATAAAGATCCGATTCAGGCACTGGAAGACCTTTTGGATCTGGAGCGCACAGCCCTGGTTCAGGGGGATTTGACCGATCTGGATCGATTGGTGCCTGAAAAAGAGAATCTGATCGATGCAATAAATGATCTGCAGGTGTTGGAAAGCGATGATCTGATCCGGATCCAGACGAAGGTCGTGCGCAATCAAGCCCTTTTGAATAGTGCGGCCGAGGGTATTCGGGCTGTGGCGGACCGAATGGCGGAACTGAAACAGGTCCGGCAGGAGTTCAGTACTTATGACGCCTCGGGGCAGCGTAGTGGGTTTGCCTTGCGATCGCGGGCAAAGCTGGAAAAACGGGCATAGCATCAGGTTTGATTCAAATTCGAGATATCGGATTTGCCCGTCTTAGCACTCCGTTAGGAGATCGGGGGCAAATGTGGCGATGCACCTGAAACAACGGGTGGCGCGAAGGCCACAAGGCACGACGCACAGGTCAGAACGACAGAATGCCTGCCGGTTTGGTGGGTCCAACATGGGCGTCAAACGCGCCCGAACGCTAAGAGGATGACAAATATGTCCAGCATTCTGACGAACAATGGCGCAATGGTTGCGCTGCAAACTCTCAAATCGGTCAACAAGAACCTCGCACAGACGCAAAACGCGATCTCGACCGGCAAGGATGTGGCTACAGCCAAGGATAACTCGGCTGTCTGGGCCATCTCAAAGGTGATGGAATCAGACGTCAACGGCTTCAATGCGATCAAGGACAGCCTGGCCTTGGGTGAATCCACTGTCGCAGTTGCTCGAAACGCCTCAGAAACTGTGACGGATCTGCTGAACCAGATGAAAGGCAAGATCGTTGCGGCGCAAGAAGACAACGTTGATCGTGCTAAGATCAACACCGATGTGGCCGCGCTCAGGGATCAGATCGAATCGGTTGTCGGCGCTGCCCAGTTCAATGGCCTCAATCTGGTGAACGGTGGGGCTGGCGCAAGCATTCTGTCCTCTTTGGATCGAGACAATGCAGGCAACGTGACAGCGTCTTCCATTAGCGTATCGGCGCAAAACCTGTCGACAGGTGGTTACACTGCTGCCGACGTGTTCACTGGAACTGACGGGGTCACTGCGGATACGGCCGACGCATTCGGATTTTCGTTGGATGGAAACGGCGGAAGCGATGATGATGGAAGCATCGTGATCGCTGATCCGGGCACATTGTCCGCTGGCGATACTTTCACGGTCCGACTGGGCGACGATGTCGCGTCTTATACAGTCCGGGCTGAGGATATCGCCGCAGGCAACGCGCCCGAAGAGATCATCGCTGCGGGGCTAAAAGCTGCCATCGAAGCTTCGGATGCCAATGTTTCGGTCGTCTATGATCCGGGTACGAATGCTGCGCAACTCGATATCACCAACGAAGGGTCGGATTCGCTGCAGATCAGCGGTCAATATGCCAATGCGAACTCTGGCGGTCTAGGCGCTCTGGCCTCGATTGATGTGTCGACTTCTGCCGGCGCATCCGCAGCGCTTGGCGCGATCGAAGGCCTCATCGATACTGCGATTGATGCCTCGGCGGCTTTTGGTTCGGCGCAGGGTCGGATCGAGACCCAGAAAGAGTTCATCTCGAACCTGTCTGACTCGTTCAAATCCGGTATCGGCTCGTTGGTTGACGCTGACATGGAAGAAACCTCGGCGCGACTACAAGCGTTGCAGGTCCAGCAACAGCTGGCAACCCAATCGCTATCGATCGCGAACCAGGCGCCACAGTCCATCCTGTCGCTGTTCCGTTAACTTTGGAACTGATCCGGGGCACGCACGCCGTGCCCCGGACTTGATCGCCCGTTGAAGGACAATTGGAAGGATTTCAAGTGACACCGCAAACGCTTGCTCACCGCGCTTATGCGCAATCTGCTGCACCGACGCGAACACCTCGGGATACAGAGTATGAGGCGATTTCCAGGATTACACATCGGTTGAAGGCTGCTTCCACGCGGAAAGCGGCTGATTTCGGAGGGTTCGTTCAAGCCTTGCACGAAAATCGCCGCCTGTGGACTGTGCTGGCAACCGATGTGGCGGATGCGGATAACGGGCTGCCGAGCAATCTGCGGGCGCGGATTTTCTATTTGGCTGAGTTTACCGAACAACACAGCAGCCAGGTGCTGGCGAACAAGGCGACCGTTGAGCCGCTGCTTGAGATCAACATGGCCGTGTTGCGCGGGCTACGTCAAATGAGGGGCAACTGATGGGTGGTCTGGTCCTGAAACTTGCCCCAAAGGAACGGGTTCTGATCAATGGTGTTGTAATCGAAAACGGGGATCGGCGCAGTCGGTTTTCGATCATGACACCTCAGGCAAATGTCCTGCGCCTGCGCGATGCCATTCACCCGGAAGAGGTCAACACGCCGGTACGCCGTGTCTGCTATGCCGCGCAGTTGGTTCTGTCAGGCGATACCGAACCTGAGCAGGCGCGCCAGCAACTTCTGCGGCGCGTGGAAGAGCTGAGCCAGGTTTTCACGGATGCCGACAGTCGCCGGGTCCTTGCCAACGCAACTGAAGCATTGGTGGCAGAGCAATACTATAAGTGTTTAAAGGCCTTGCGTTCACTGTTGCCGCGCGAAGAACGTCTGATGGCGTATCAGCAGTGACCTTCCAGCCGGTCATACCTTCAGGTGGTCTGGTTGGCTGGCGCTTTTTGCAGCGTACCTATGATGCGCAGCTTCAAAGCTATTCTGCCTCGGGGATCAATGAACGGGACTCAAGGTATTTTCTAGACAATATCGGCAAGGTCCAGACGGCCGAGGATCTGGTTTCGGACCGACGGTTGTTGCGGGTGGCATTGGGTGCGTTTGGCTTGGAAAGTGATCTCGACAATCGGTATTTTGTCCAAAAAATCTTGTCCGATGGAACGCAGGCTGACGATGCGCTTGCGAACAGGCTGGCCGACGGCAGGTACCGTGATTTTGCCAATGCCTTTGGACTTGGTCCCGGCGATGTGCGCAAGACCGGATTGGTGGACGCCATGGAAAAGATCGCTGACGACAACTTGATTGCGCGATTTGAAATCTCGGTTGGTGAAGCAGATGAATCGATGCGTATCGCGTTGTACACCCAGCATGCATTGCGCGATCTGGCTGGCCAGGGTGGCAGTGAGGACAGAAGGTGGTTTGATCTGATGGGGCTGCCTCCCTTGCGCCGCATGATGGAAACGGCATTGGGGCTGCCTTCAGCATTTGCGCAACTGGATATCGACAAGCAGCTTGAGGTGTTCAAAGATCGATTGCAGCGCGTTACGGGTTCATCCGATCTGGCGCAGTTCACTGAAAGTGAGGCAATCGAAAAGTTGACCGACACGTATCTGGCCCGCAATCAGATCAATCAAATCCAACAGACGATCTCACCTGCGCAGACGGCTCTGATCCTGCTGGGCGGTGGTTTTTGAACCATTGATGTCAACCAGACACGGTGTGTACGGTATCTCGCGCAAGGCCATAGGTTGACCGATCCGAGATAGTGGGTGGCACAATTTGAGGTTCAACTCTTGCGAAGTGAACTGCCAAATCAGGCATCGGCTGAAGTTTGCAGGGCAAATGATTTGATCGGTTGCGAGACGTTGTGCAGCTTGATCGCCCCTAAAGGGATCGCCTGTTTGCAAACAGGTTCGATATCTTGCGAGACAACAATTCTATGTCCGACGGTTTTGCCATATTCGCCCAATCTGGCAGCGACATTGGCGGCCTGACCGATCACGGTAAAGTCCAACCGTTCGCGTGAGCCCACATTGCCATAGGTGACGCGGCCATAGGCGACACCAATCGAGCAGTCGAAATCATGATCACTTCCGTCACTGCGCAATTCACCCAGTTTTTCGACGATCTCAGTTGCCGAAAGCTGCGCGCTGGATCGGGCTTTGGCGGCATCGTCACCCGCCGGGAAGACGGCAAGAACAGCGTCGCCGATGAATTTCA
The DNA here is from genome assembly GCF_056532915.1 of Ruegeria sp. H9. Taxonomy (NCBI): domain Bacteria; kingdom Pseudomonadati; phylum Pseudomonadota; class Alphaproteobacteria; order Rhodobacterales; family Roseobacteraceae; genus Ruegeria; species Ruegeria sp. H9. The sequence goes on from NZ_JBQFNX010000001.1 coordinate 692,366, forward strand.
GAACTTCTCCGTCATGGTCGTGCACGATCCCTGAAACTGTCTCAAAAAACGCATTCAGTAGCTCGATATAGTCATCACGCCCCAGTTTTTCTTCCAATGCGGTTGAATTTCGAAGATCGCAAAACATGATCGCCGCATCTATGTCATCGCCATCACCGCGGCGAATCTCGCCCCCCAGAACGCGCGCACCGCTGCGCTTGCCTACATAGGTTTCCAGCAGAACCTGCGCGTTTTCGCGCTGCATGAAGACCTCGTAGAACCGCGCGATGACAGTAGAGCATTCAAAAACCAGACCCAGATTCTCAGTCGTGAACCCATCGGGATGATCGCAAGTCAGGGTCAGGACATTCGTCCGCCCATCCGAGAAAGGCAGTGGCATGGCAACGTAATCGGTGGCCCCTTTTGCGCGCAGGTCTTCGATGATCGGAAAGCTGTTATGCGGATTGTCGTTGTTCAGGCGCTGCCGGACACCACCCAACCCGTTTGAAACGTGACGCAGGGGGCTGTTGGTAAAGGCAGGGTGATCATGAATTTCATAGGTCGGAGTGTGGGTCGAAATCTCAGCCGAGTCTTTCTCCCAGATATAGTGTTTGCCTGCGATCAGCGGATGCAGCGACCAGACCAGAATGCTTAGGCGTTGAATAGCGATGCCATGTTCCAGCATTTTCTCGGCCAGCGTTTTTGTAAAGGCATCAGGAGTGTTAATTTCGGACGCACCGCGCATCAGCCAATCGATCAGGGGGCCGCTGATATTGCCATCGTCGGGTTGACGCAGTTGGTTGTCGCCGAGGTCGATCCGCGTCGCGGTATCCGGCATGAATCCAATATGGCCCTGAATGGCCGCGCTTTCAGGGAAGGCGTCTTCATAAGCCCAAATCGAGTTCGTAAGGCGCTCTTCCGGTAGGCTAATGTCGTGATAGGTTGCGGTACCCTTGAAGGGGCAGAACGTCTGCAATTCGGTCTCAGGGCTGAGTTCGACGCACAGGTCTTCGCGCGGAACATAGATCGCGGGAGGTAGCCGCGTTTCGTACATGACTTTGGCGTTGTGGCTTTCGGCCAGGAGTATATCACCACGGTAGATCGCGATCCGTCCCTGCAGCGGCTCAACTGATATCCCATAGCCTTTGACATTCGGTGTGGCATGGACGTTCATCTGCAACCTCCCTTGGCCAAGCCCTTATATCATGGGTCTTGAGGGCGAGAATTCCAAGATGCGCACGTAGATTTTACCGCAATGGCATCCTCAGACCATTTGAATAACGTCTTTCTCAATCGATAGCATATAGCCCTTCTTGGCGATGTTCTTCACCAGCAGCTCACTGACCATCTGATTTCCCAAGGCGTCGCGCAGGCGTTTGATCCGGGTTGCCCCAGCGGCCTCATCGCAATCTGCAGCGTTTCTGCCCGAGATCATCGCTTCGATCTGGGCACCCGACAGGACCTCGTCATCAAGCCGGGATTCAGCCAGAACCGAAAGCGTTTCCATCGCGGCGGGGGTCAACTTAAAATCCATGTTGTTGAGATAAACGGTATTCTCTTCACGGCTGATCAGCAGGGATGTTACCTGGATCCCCGTCCGCTCAATCTGGGCCATGCGGCGGTTCAGCAGAACCAGCATGACCAGAAAAACAAGCGCGGTGATCAGCATGGCGCTGGCAAAGACCAACAGCACGAAGATGACCATTCGATAGCTGGATAGCGTATCGGCAAAGGCGGTGCCCGATTGCGCCAGAATCTCGAGCAGACGGATTTCCGATTGCGAGGTCAGGTCAGCCTCGACAAACAGCCGTTCAACCCGCGCGTTGAAGGCATTTGCGTCCGGTAGCGTCCAGAACAGGAAAACCGCTGCAGTCACCAGGATCGCGACGATTGCCGCAATCCCCAGACCAACCAGCCGAACCCCCGAACGACGCGCCTCAGTAACGGAGATAGTATTTTCCGGCATTGGCCTTCCTTTGATCCAATCCACCCGCCTCGAAAACGGTCATCACGTTCAGCAGGGTCCAGCCGTTTGATTTCAGCCGCTTGGCGACTTCTTTCCGGGCCGAGCCTTTATCGCAGCTTGAGACCTGCATGACGCCATAGTGCAGGCGTAAGGGATTGTCCTGCTTGGCCTTGTAGTCGGCATAGCAATCTGCCGCGATGGCTTGCGACCCAACCGATATCAGGGCCGTCAGAGCCAGAGAAGAGAGGATCTGTTTCATGGGCTGCATCCTGCGCATGGGTTGGGTGGATATTCAATAACCTCAGGGGGTTTGTGGTGCTGATATTGAATAACAGTATGCCGTTATTGCTTGTCTGAACGGGGTGGTCGCAGTGTCAGGTTATCAAATTCGCGGTCGGTAACCGGCCTGCCCATTATCCGAAAGGACACGCATCATGCACCGGAGATTTATCGCTCTGATCATAGCAACCGCCGTCGCCATCACGGGGATCTCAGCGTCACAGTCGCGCGCAGCAGATACCCGAGATATACTCGGCGGATTGGCTGCGATCGCGCTCATAGGTGCTGCGGTCAACCACTATCATCAGGAGAAAAAGCGCGACGAAGAGGCAGAGCGCCGCAAGCGTCACAAGCAGGCTGAAGCCAAGGCGAAGAAGGCCAAGAAAAAAAATGCTGTACGCCCATTGCCAAAGCGGGTGGCGCGGTATGACCTACCGCAGCGTTGCCTGCGCACGTTCAATGCCTATTCGAACAAGCGTCCGCTGCTTGGGCCGAATTGCCTGAAGAAGTACTATAAACATGCCGATAGCCTGCCACACCAATGCAAGGTTGGTTTCTGGAATGGTAAAAAGGTAAAACGGGCATACGAACCCGCCTGCCTGCGCCAGAAAGGATACCGTGTCGTTTACCAGTAACAGGTTTCGAGCAGGAGTGGCGCCATAGAAGCGCCGCGCGGGAGAGGGTGGCGCAAGCTGCCCTCTCTTTTTTCTTGCGAAGCGCTACGAAACGCGATTTGCCAAGGGTATGACGACACCTGATTATGAACTCGAACGGGCTTTGCTGGCACGCGGATATGTCCGAATTGCCGGGGTGGATGAGGTTGGGCGCGGTCCGCTGGCCGGCCCGGTTGTAGCCGCAGCGGTTATTTTGAACCCGGATGACATTCCCGCTGGGTTGAACGATTCAAAAAAACTGACGGCCAAGCGTCGCGGCGGTTTGGATGAGATATTGCGCGACCGGGCAGAGGTCGCGGTGGCCGAAGCCACGGTTGCAGAGATCGATCAGCACAACATCCTGCGCGCCTCGCATCTGGCGATGGTACGCGCGGTAGCTGCGCTGGACCCGGCTCCGGATTTCTTGCTGATTGATGGCAACATGATCCCGCGCGGTATGAAATTGCCTTCGCAGGCGGTGGTGAAGGGCGACGCACGGTCGGTGTCGATTTCGGCAGCGTCGATCATTGCAAAAATCTGGCGTGATCAGCTGATGGTGGATTTGGCGCAACAGCATCCCGGCTATGGGTGGGAGGCGAATGCCGGATATCCGACAAAACAGCACCGCGAGGCGTTGCAAAATCTTGGCGTGACCCCACACCATAGACGTTCGTTCAAACCAGTCCACAATATCTTGTATCAAGAGTAAATCGTAAGTCGCTGATTCAAAAAAGAAATTGACGGCGAATCATCTTTGACTCATCCTTGTCTCAACCAAATGAGCGCAAAAGCGCCGTGGAACTGAGGCAGTGATATGACCACAATCAAGACAAAGGGCGCAGCCGCGCTCCCTTTAAACACGATTCTATCTGGTGACTGCATCGAGGCGATGAACAGTCTGCCCGAGGCGTCGGTTGACCTGATTTTTGCGGACCCCCCGTATAATTTGCAGTTGAAAGGTCAATTGCACCGGCCCGACAATTCTCAGGTCGATGCGGTAGATGATCACTGGGATCAGTTCAGCAGCTTTGGGGCTTATGACCAGTTCACGCGGGAATGGTTGAAGGCTGCGCATCGTCTGCTGAAGCCCAATGGTGCGATCTGGGTGATTGGGTCTTATCACAACATTTTCCGCGTGGGTTCCGCCCTGCAGGATGCGGGCTATTGGATTTTAAACGACGTTGTGTGGCGCAAGTCGAACCCGATGCCGAACTTCCGTGGCAAGCGGTTTACCAATGCGCATGAAACAATGATCTGGGCGTCCAAGCGCGAAGGGGCCAAATACACGTTTAACTACGAAGCACTGAAAGCGCTGAACGAAGGTGTGCAGATGCGCAGCGATTGGGTACTGCCGATCTGCACCGGGCATGAACGGCTCAAGGACGAAAACGGCGACAAAGCGCATCCGACGCAGAAACCGGAATCGCTGCTGCATCGCGTGTTGATTGGTTCGACCAATCCCGGTGACGTGGTGCTGGATCCGTTCTTTGGCACGGGCACCACAGGTGCTGTAGCGAAAATGCTGGGGCGTGAGTTCATTGGGATCGAGCGCGAAGAAAGTTATCGCAAGGTGGCTGAAAAGCGTATCTCAAAGGTCCGTAAGTTTGACCGCGAAGCGTTGGAAGTCAGCGCTAGCAAGCGCGCTGAGCCGCGCGTGCCCTTCGGCCAATTGGTCGAACGCGGCATGCTGCGCCCGGGTGAGGAACTGTATTCGATGAACCAACGCCATAAAGCCAAGGTCCGCGCCGACGGGACTCTGGTAGGGCAGAACGTCAAAGGTTCAATCCATCAGGTTGGCGCGCATCTGGAAAATGCACCGTCTTGTAACGGCTGGACCTATTGGTGCTTCAAACGCGATGGCAAAACCGTGCCCATCGACGTGTTGCGTCAGCAGATCAGGGCCGAATTGCATAACTGAATACCGCCGGTGCCTGTGGCCTGACACAAGGCACTACGCCTTGCCCCGCCGTTACCGGCGGGGTCTTTTGTTTTTGCCTGTGAGATGATTGCATAGGGCAGCCCCTGACAGCCCATTTGGGAGATAAAGGCAATGACCGAGACCACCGCCAGTCAATCCCGCCTTAGCCGGTTCTTTGTTACGCAACCGGACAACTTCGATCTGGACAACAAATATACCGAGGCAGCACTGGAACGACACAAGCGAGAGGGGCTTGAACTGGCTGTTCGTGCACGCTGGATCGCGATGGCGTTGACCGGGCTGTTGCTGATCTATCTGAATCCCCAGTGGGAGGTCCTATGGTACCATTTCATCCTGCTTCTGATCTGCGCCAATGGATGGCTGATCCAACGCGCGGGTCGTGTGGGGCAATCCCGGACCGAGTTGCTTTTGATCTTTGTCGATCTGCTGATCATGACGCTGGGGATGATTGTGCCAAACCCGTTCAGCGACGATGTGCGACCACTGGCGATGCAGTATCGGTTCGACAATTTTCAATACTTCTTCATTATCCTGGCAGCAGGGACGCTTGCCTATTCTTGGCGCACTGTCATTGCGATCGGTTCGTGGACGGCGATGATGTGGACGGCTGGATGGGTGATCGCTTGGTGGGTCGCCACCCCGATCCCCGGGATTAGCGAGCGTGTGGCCGAGGCTTTGTCAGGCTACCCGGATGTGGCCGAGTTCATGGATCCCAACAGTTTCATGCCAACCCTACGTATCCAGCAGGTGATCGTTTTTGTCATGGTCGCAGTGACGCTTGGGGTGTCGATGCGCCGCCTCAATCGCTTGCTGATGTCCAATGCTGGGCTTGAACGTGAACGTGCTAATCTGTCTCGATACTTTTCGCCGAATGTGGTGGATGAGCTGAGCCAGAACGACGAACCTCTGAAGCAGGTCCGCAAAGAGGATATCGCGGTTCTATTTATCGACATCGTTGGCTTCACCAAGTTCTCGGCTGGCCGTGATCCATATGAGGTTATTGAAGTTTTGCGTGGTTTCCACGCCCGAATGGAGACCGAGGTGTTTCGCCATCACGGAACACTCGACAAATACTTGGGCGATGGGCTGATGGCCACGTTTGGAACCCCCGTACCTGGAGAGCTGGATGCAAGCAATGCGCTGGCATGCGCGCGGTCCATGGTCGAGATGATCGACCGTTGGAATTTGGAGCGCAAGCGCGCGGGTGAGCCAGAGATTCGGATCGGGGTCGGGGTTCATTATGGCTCGGTCGTACTGGGGGATATCGGTGCAAACCGGCTGGAATTTGCAGTGATCGGCGATGCGGTGAATGTTGCTGCGAAGCTAGAGGCCCTGACGCGCGATTTTCAAGCGCGCATCATTGTCAGCGATGCATTGCGGTCTCAGGCTCTAAGCGAGACGCCAAATGCGCAAGACATGATGACCGGGTTTGCACAGCACTCGGACCAGCCTGTTCGCGGTGTTACAGCCCCGATGGATGTCTGGGTGCTGTAGCAACCAGGGCTCCCGCCTGTCAGCACCGGATCAAAGATGTGATCCTTCCCGTTGGGCCGGGCAGCGCGCTGGTGCGCGCTGCAGTCAGGTGCGAGGGGCAGGGTTGTGCGCTTTGTTGTAAGGCTTCCAGTTGGTGATTTCGGGATAGTATTGACGCCGCCAAGCGCGGACCCTCGGATTCATGATACGCCGCCACAAGGGCGGGATCATCGCGGCAAGGGTCATGACCGGATATCCATGAGGCAGTTGCGGCGCTGCGTCCTGCGTATGGTGTTGCAGCAATGGAAAGCGCCGGTTTGGCTTGTAGTGGTGGTCCGAGTGGCGTTGCAAGTTTATCAACAACCAATTCGAGGCCTTTTGTGACGCGTTCCAGGAATGGCGCGGGTGCACATGCTCATATTTGCCATCGCCCAGATATTTGCGCGTCAGCCCGTAGTGCTCGACATAGTTAACAAGTTCAAGCTGCCAGATCGCGGTGCCGGCCTGTACCAAAAACAGGCCTAGCCCTGCCCATCCGCCGATCAGAAATGCTAGCAGCAGCATGGCTCCTTGCAGGCTCCAATAGCGCCAGAACGGGTTTGCCGGGTCGGTCCACGGGCGGTCTTTGCGGGCCAGTTTTTCCAGCTCGGCGCGAAAGGCTGAGATGAGGCTTTGGCGCAGAACGCGCGGATAGAACCGGTGGAAACCTTCGTTGTAGCGCGCGGTTACCGGATCGCGCGGAGTTCCGACGTAGCGGTGGTGAACCAGCAGGTGCTCGGACCGGAAATGGGAATAAAGGACCATCGACAACAGGAAATCGCCCAGCCAGCGTTCCAGTTTGCCTTTCTGATGCATCAGCTCGTGGCTGTAGTTGATCCCGATCGTTCCGGAAAGGACGCCCATGCCGAAGAACACGCCGATTTTTTCGACCGAGCTCATATCTACGGCTCGGGTAGTGTACCAGATCAGCCCATAGAGCGTGAGGAATTGCACCGGTGCCCAGGCTTTGGTCAGCCAGATATACCATTGCAGCCCCGCATCTGGCGTATCCGGGTCGGCGTTTTCAAGGTTTAGGCCGGTCAGCCGGTCTAGCACCGCAAAGACCCACCATGTCGAAAGCGGTACCAGCAGGACCCACCATCCGCCTGCCGTAGTGGTCATCCAGATCAGTGGGATCAGGAGGTATGAGACCCAAAAGGGAAGGGCGGATTGCCATCGGGACAGGGTGTCAGATGCGATCATGTTGAGGCTCCGAAACGTTGGCGGCACCGTAGACCGCGCACTGGGCTTTGCCCAGCAGTCTATTGGCCGCGCCAGAGGTCAAAAGCCTTGCGCATAACCGTGGGCAGGTCGCTGGGCCTGAATTGGTGTTTGTCCATGACTGTCAGACCGTTCGGATCGCATCCGTCTGGCAATTCGGTTGTCCAAATACGCAGGATCAGGTGAAAGTGGGTGAAGGTGTGTCTCACTTCACCGGGGATTTCGTGCCATCGCGCCGGGAACGGAGGGCTTTCCAGCGGTGTTTCGGACCAGTCCGAGCCAGGCCAGCCCAACATTCCGCCCAGCAAACCCTTATCGGGGCGGCGTTCCAACAGCAGGGCACCATCTCCGCGTTGGGCGATGTAGATGTGGCCCAGCCGGGTGGGTTTGGGCTTCTTGGGCGTTTTTTGCGGCAGTTCCACCTGCGTCCTCGCCTTCCGCGCCAGACAGGCCGCATGCAGGGGGCAAATGCCGCAAGTCGGAGATTTTGGAGTACAGATCGTTGCACCCAAATCCATGACAGCCTGCGCGTAATCTCCGGGCCGGTGCTGCGGGGTCAATGCCGCGGCTTTTTTCTTTAACAGGGGTTTTGAGGCGGGCAGGGGTTCGTGAATATCATAGAGCCTTGCCATGACCCGTTCGACATTGCCGTCCAGAACAGTTTCTGGTCGATCAAATGCGATGGCTGCTATGGCCGCCGCCGTATAGGGGCCAACGCCCGGCAGTTCCAGTAGTGCATCGTAATTGTCGGGAAACTGCCCGTTATGCGCGGACGCAACCACCCGCGCGCATTTCAGAAGGTTGCGGGCGCGGGCGTAATAGCCCAGGCCAGCCCATTCCCCCATGACCTGATCATCTTGCGCATTGGCAAGGGCTTCGACGGTTGGCCAGCGCGTGGTGAAACGAACAAAATAGTCGCGAACAGCGGCAACGGTCGTTTGTTGCAGCATCACTTCGGATAGCCAGACGCGGTAGGGGTCTGGTGCTACGCCTGCGGCACGCGCTGCCGGGCCAATACGCCAAGGCATTTCACGTGCGTGGCGGTCGTACCAATCCAGCAGCGTATTGCTCAGGTCAGATTCGGTGCAGTCACGCAAGTTTTATGTAACTCTCTGTCGGGTTTCACTGGCGTCCGGGTATCAGCCTATTACAATAGCGGCGCAGGAGTTGGAAACCAGATGCAACGCAGACGTTCCTCGACCCGCGGGTTCAAGCGCACCGCCACTTTGCTGAACGACCGGATCAGGCAGGCCGGGGAAAGCCGGGGATTTGCCGTCTCGCGCCTTTTGACCCATTGGGCCGAGATTGTGGGCCAGGACATCGCGTCGATCGCCCGGCCGGTGAATGTGGGATACGCCAAGGGTGGCTTTGGCGCGACACTGACGGTGCTGACAACCGGGCCGCAGGCGCCAATGCTAGAGATGCAGAAAGAACAGCTGCGCGACAAAGTGAATGCGGTCTATGGTTACAACGCGATCAATCGGGTGCGTATCACCCAGACCGCGCCTACCGGATTTGCTGAGGGGCAGGCGAGTTTCGATCACAAACCGAAACAGACGAAACCGGTTGTTTCACCAGAAATCGCAGCTGAGGCCGACAATGTGTCGCGCGCGGTTGATGATGAAGATTTGCGCGCGGCCCTTGAACGTTTGGGCCGCAACGTTTTATCCAGACAGAAACGCTAAGAAAGGGCTGATGAATGAGCCGGATTGCAACCGTAATATGTGCGGCTGTCGCCGTGGCCGCTGGCGGCTATTGGCTGACAACGTCGAGTAACACGATCCCTTCGAACCCGCTTGTTGGTGCTGCTGAGGCGCAAGAGGCGGATTTGGACACCTCGACCATCGTCGAGATGGTGCAGGGGGCCGAAGACGCGCCAGTCGAGATCATCGAATATGCATCGTACACCTGCCCGCATTGCGCGAATTTCCATCAGGGCGCGTACAAGCAGCTCAAAAAGGACTTCATCGATACCGGCAAGGTAAAGTTCACTTACCGTGAGGTGTATTTCGACCGCTATGGCCTGTGGGCCTCGATGGTCGCGCGCTGTGCAGGACCTGAAAAGTTCTTTGGCATCACCGACCTGCTGTATGAAGGCCAGTCGGAATGGACTCGGGCCGGAGGTCCTGCCGAGATCGTTGATGAACTGCGCAAGATCGGGCGTCTCGCTGGCATAGACAATGATCAGCTTGAGGCTTGCCTGCAGGACGGTACCCGCGCGCAGACACTGGTGGCCTGGTATCAGGAAAATGCCGAACGCGATGGAATTCAGGCGACGCCTACTTTCGTCGTGAATGGGAAGAAGGTTGAAAATCAGCCTTATGACGACTTCAAGACGCTGATCGAAGCCGAGCTTGGCAGCTAAATCCTGAATGGTCAGCCTGTTTTGGGCTGGCCATCTGCCTAAGGTGAAGGCGCGGCCTTCGCCAACAACTCTTTGACTTTGTCATCCTGATTGATTTGCAACCGAACCGGTAGGGTCAGAACTTTGCTGCGGAATGTGGCGGGCAGGCGCACGGCGTCTTTCTCGGTTGTCACCAGTTGCGCGCCCAGTGCTTTGGCCTCGTTCTCAAGCCGCGTCATCAGCGCTGAAGTCAGTGGTTGGTGATCATCCAGTGCCTCGGCCCGCAGCAGTTTAGCGCCTTGCTGTCGCAGAGTTCCAAAGAACTTGTCCGGATAGCCTATGCCCGCAAAGGCCAGAACGGGTGTATTGTTCCAGTCCATTCCGGTTTGGAGCGGACACACCTCGCCGGTGGCGTGTGGGACCGTCAGGGCAGGTTCCCATCTTTCTGAAAATGTTGACTGCGCTGCGGCGTCCCCAAGCGACAACACGAGATCGGCACGTTTCAATCCAACGGCCACAGGCTCTCGCAGTGGACCAGCAGGAAGGCAAAGGCCATTGCCAAATCCGCGCTGCGCATCCACCACGATGATGGAAAAATCCTTGGCAACTGCGGGGTTCTGAAAACCGTCGTCCAGCACGATCGCGGTTGCCCCTGCCGCTGCGGCTGCCTGCGCGCCCGCTGCACGATCTTTGGCGACCCAGACCTCGGCAAACGCGGCGAGCAACAGGGGTTCGTCCCCGACCTGAGCCGCTGTGTGTTTGCGCGGGTCGACCTGCACCGGGCCTTCCAGCGAGCCACCATGGCCTTTGGTCACGACATGAGGTTGATGCCAGGTATCCCTCAAATATTCCAAAACCCAGATCACCGTCGGTGTCTTCCCTGTGCCACCGGCATTCAGGTTGCCAACGCAGATAACCGGTACGCCCGGCGAGATGCCTTGCCCGCTCGCCACGCGACGGGCGGTTGCAGCGGCATAGAGGCGACCAAGTGGCGCCAACAGCCTGGCGCGCAGATCCAACCGATCAGGGGCTGAGTTCCAGAAGTCAGGTGCCCGCATCGTCACGCCCTCGCCGGTCCAGTGTATCCTGTACCATATCGATCAGTTGGTCCGCCTGTGGAGCCCCTTCGGTGACAATCCGCCATCCGGCCAATGCCATGTCTGCTGTGCGGTCAGGTGCCAACAATTCGACAACGCCATCGCCCAACTCTGTTGCGGTTCGTATCTTCAATGCGGCTTTTGCCTGCCCCAATCTGTCATAGAGACAGCGATGCTTGCTGACATGAGGCCCATGGATTACCGCAGATCCCAAGGCGACTGCGGTCAGAGGGTCGTGCCCCCGCGCCCCGCGTTCCAGTGAACTTCCCATGAAGGTAACTGCGGATACACGATGCCAAAGGCCCAGATCCTCGGGCTCGGCTGTTAGAATCACTTGTGTGGTGTCTTCGATTGGATGGCCTTCATCCCAGTTGGCGCATCGAAGGTCCATCGCTTCGAGGCGTTTAAACAGGGGCGATGCCTCGGACATATCCGCCACATGCAGGACCAAAGCCAGACGTGGCAGCATCCGCAAGGCCTGACGATGGGCCGTCAGAACCGAGATGAATTCCTTGTCCTGAACCCATGCGGCCAGCCAAACCGGGCGTCCGGCCATTGTGTGAGTGGTCTCGATCAATTCATCTTCGGGCCAGGGCTCTGGGTTGGGGCTGATATGAAGTGGTGGCGCGACCGAGATTTTTGCCGAGTTCACTCCCAGGCGTCGGATTTGGCGTGCGCTGTCATCATTGGGCGCAAGTATCGCTGTAAAACAATCCAGCGTGTATCGCGTGATATCAGGTAACCAACGTCCACCCCTTGCGGTTTTCACGTCGACCACAGCCTCAAGCAAAATTAGCGGAATGCCCCGCTCCTGTGCGCGTGTAATGACATTGGGCATCAGCCCACCGCCGAACCACAGTCCCATATCAGGGCGCCAGTGATCCAAGAACGTGCGCGCCGCGCCGGTATGCTCGGCGGGCAGCATCGTGATAGGGGTATCGCAATCTTCCCAATCCTTCAGATCAACATCGGGTGGGACTGTCAGTAGCAGCGAAAGTCCTGGTCGCACAGACAGCAGCCGACGGCAAATATTGTCGACGGCTCGCAACCGATCGGGTGTACTGACATGGACCCACAGAAGTTCACCTTCCGGGCGCGCAATCTCGGGGTGGCCCGTGCTTTGCGGGACGCCCCAGGACAGGACCCGATAGGCCGCAAGGCTCAGAGATCGCGGCTTGCTCATGCCGGAATTCCGGCCCCATTCGGGTCAAGCCGGGCCTGAAGGCCCGAATGCACCGCTGAACCTGCCGCCACCACGCCGTTCAGGCGCGGATGGGTATTGTTGAAGCGCAGAGGTTGCCCCAAACGATCGGTACAGAGCCCGCCTGCCTCGCGTAGGATCAGATCTCCGGCGGCGATATCCCATTCCCAACTGGGTCGCAACGTCAGCATCCCGTCAAACCGTCCCTGCGCAACCAGCGCCATCCGATAGGCCAGAGACGGGCGGTATACACGGCGAAAGTCAGGGGCAGCACCGGATTGCCAGTGGCGCGGATCTAGATTGGGTTTTGCCGCCAAAATCTCGGCTTCGGGCAGGTGTGCTTGACCTGATACTTGGATGGCCGCGCCATTCAGCGTTGCACCATGCCCTTTCGCGGCCGCATAAAGCAGATCGCGTAGCGGCAGGTAGATAACGGCTGCCGTGACCTCTCCGTTCTCGGTTATGGCCAGCGAATGGGCCCATGTGCGCGACCCCTCGGCAAAACTGCGGGTGCCGTCGATGGGATCGATGACGAAGACCCGATCACACGTCAGACGGTCGGGGGAATCCTCGGTCTCTTCACTCAGCCAGCCATAATCCGGGCGGGCCGCCTGCAGATCACGTTCGAGCATCGCGTTGACGGCCAGATCGGCCTCGGTCACCGGGCCTGCGCCTTCGGGTTTATCCCAGCGCTGGGCATCAGGACCCGAATAGCGCGTGGCGATCTTTCCGGCCTCAAGCGCAGAGTCGATCAGCAGGGGCAGGTCAGTTGCCGGCAAGTGTCATCCCTTCGATCAACAGCGAGGGTACAACGCGCGATAGGTAAGGCCGCGCATCGTTTGCCGGAATGATTCGCATCAGCATGTCGCGAAGATTGCCAGCGATGGTACACTCGTTGACGGGATGGGTGATCTCGCCGTTCTCAACCCAAAATCCCGAAGCGCCGCGTGAATAGTCGCCGGTATTCGGATTGATGGTCGATCCGATCATCGAAGTGACCAAAAGCCCAGTACCCATGTCGCGCAACAACTCGGCGCGGGTCTTCTCGCCTTGCGTCAGGCTCAGGTTCCAGTTGCTGGGCGACGGCGGCCCGGAAACGCCGCGCGCTGCGTTGCCGGTCGAGGTCATTCCCAATTTGCGGGCGCTGGACAGGTCTAACGTCCAGCCGGTCAGTACGCCATCTTCAACGATCGCCCTGCGCCGTGTTGCCAGCCCTTCGGCATCGAACGGGCGTGAGCCCGAAATGCGCGGGCGATGCGGGTCTTCAATCAAAGACAAATGTGCCGGTAGAACCTGTTGCCCAAGGCTTTCCTTCAGCCATGAGGCCCCGCGGGCTATCGCCGCGCCATTGCTGGCGGCCAGCAGATGGCCGATCAGGGATGATGAAATCCGTTCGTCGAACACCACTGGAAAACTGCCGGTCTGGGGCTTGCGTGCTCCCACGATCTGAACCGCACGTTCACCAGCCGTGCGACCAATCTCGGCGGGGCTGCGCAGGTCAGACTGAAAAGTCCGGCTGTCACCGTCATAGTCACGCTCCATTCCCGTCCCTTCGCCGGAAATGGCGACGCATGAGGTTGAACGGCTGCTGCGCATGTAGCCATCCGAAAAGCCGTTTGTTGCGGCAAGATGGACCCGGTGGGTACCATAGGCGGCCGCAGCGTCGGACACCTGTGAGACTCCCGCAACGTCCAGCGCTGCTGCCTCTGCCGCCAGCGCATCCTGCATCAGAGCTTCAGCGCTGGGTTCAGGGGCTGGGTCAAACAGCTCCAGCGCGTCGAAATTACAGTCGGCGACCAATTGGTCAGGCGCGGCCAAGCCGGTGAACGGATCTTCGGGCGCTTCCCGTGCCATGGCCACGGCGCGCTCGGCCATCGCGGTAAGCGTATCGGGGCGACTATCCGAACTGGATACGATTGCCTGCTGTTTGCCAAGGAAGACCCGCAGCCCTAGATCGGTCGCTTCCGAGCGTTCGGCATGTTCCAATGCACCACTACGTACTTCCACAGAAACGGATGAGCCATCAATTACTATGGCATCCGCTGCCTCGGCACCTGCCTTGCGGGCTGCATTCAGCAGCTCTTCACTGATTGTTTGAGGTGTTCGCGTCATGAGGCCTCCGGTCTTGTTGTTCTGGACCTAGCCTCGGATAGCCTGTCCCGCAAGGCCTGCAGCCCACTGGCTTTATGTGCCTCAGGCGGGAAAGGCCAGCGCCGCGGCCTTTCCCGATTTGTTTGTCACTTGATACGCTGACCGTTGGCCAGAATCTGTCCATCCTCGGTAAACTCGATTTTCGAGTTCAACGTGTCCGGTTCTTCGCCCGGAACAGCCATCAGACCCATCATCATACGCGCGCCCAGCGCGTCGTTTTCCGACACAAAGCCCATGCCGATCAGCTTGTCCAGCAGAGCGTTGGCCCCAACAAGTTTCAAGTTGGCGACACCCGACGGGGCAGGCAGGCCATCAAACTCTTCCGTGTTGGAGTTGTCGAACGCAAAGTCGCCATCACCGCTCAATTGGGCTCCGACCAATGATACGAGAAGCTTGTTGATCTTCAGCGAATGCAGTTCGCCCGGAACGATATCAGATGTCTCAAGCTCTTCGACGGCTTCCGGGTCCATGAAATCGACCAAAACTTTGGCGGTGCCGGTTGCATCCAGCGCGATGGTCGCCGGATCGCGCGGCAGCGCACTAGCAGGGTCGAACATGCTCCACAACACGTCGGACATGGTGAAATCCGTCAGGTTCATGCCAAATCCAAATGGCTGGATTTCTTCCGAGGCCTGCACCGGAAGCTCGAATTTCAGCCCTGCATTTGCCATCGCGATTTCGATTGGAAAAGGCAGATCCGACGTAGTGACGGCTAGTTTGGTGCTGTTCTGCGCAAGATCGTAGACAAGGCGCTGTGCATCGATGCTGCCGGTAAAGCTGCCTCCTTCGGAACTGCTGCTGAGCGAGAATGGCTCACCCTCGGCAGTGCCTGCCATTTCGGTGCTGCCCGAGGCGTATGTGAATGTACCTGAAGCGGCGAACCCGGCCTTGTAGATGTCTTCAATGTTGGCGACATCCATACCGGGTGGAATGATTGTATCGCCATCAAATTTCAAACCATCTAATTTACCGCTGATCCGGCCCGTGTCTTCACTTTCGGGCTCGTTGAAGGCCACATCATAGGACAGGCTGCTGGCCGTGAACTGCTGCGCGATATCGCGCATCTCGCCGATCTGCATCTGCGATGTGCCTGCGATTTCGTTCATCTGAACGTTCAAGGCAAACATGTCGCTGGATACGGTTTCGCCATCAAACTCCATCGAGTCCATCGACAGAGTCAGGCTGTTCGCCGTATAGTCATATGTCATGTTTTCGGGGGTACCCGAAACGACCATTTCCAAGGCGTCGTGAGCGTACATCAGATCAGCCGAAAATGTCTCGCCCTCGGCTTCACCCGAAATTGTCATCGGGAAGCTGGCAGGAAAGCCGATATTGACTGTACCGTCGCCATTTTCGGTCAACGTCATCTCGGGGATGACCATGTCGAAGGTGCCTTCGGTGTCCGGAATGGCCATGGCCATCGTCATGTTCGCGATGGTGGTGACGTTGCCGGAAACGCTCTGATCGCCAGTGACGTCATAGCCCATGCCGCCCAGATAAGCCTGCCAATCGGCCCAGACATCATTGGCGGTAACATCTGCAAACGCGCTGTTGGTTGCAACAGCATAGGCCAAAGCTGCACCGCAGCTACGGCGAAGGAAAACAGTCATAATAGAACCCTTCTTGATCAATTTGCCGGCATGGTCGTGCCTGTAGCGGCCAGCGTCAAGGGGGAAGGGGTGGACCAATTCCCCATTTGCAGGGTACGAGTTAAGACAATTTCAAATGCAGGGATTTAAACGATGCATATGCAAGGGAAAACGGTACTGATCACAGGGGCAAGCCGAGGCATCGGAGCGGAAGCCGGGCGCGTTTTTGCCGCAGCTGGGGCCAATGTGGCCTTGGTCGCACGCAGCCGCGATCAGATTGACGCTCTGGCTGCGGCATTGGGTGAAAATGCCATGGCGCTGGCCTGCGACGTCAGCGATTTTTCCCAGGTCGAACAGACAGTTGCCGATTGCATCGACCGGTTCGGCAAGCTGGATGTGCTAATCGGGAACGCGGGCGTCATTGATCCGATCTTTCATCTTTCGAATGCCGACACCCGGGCCTGGAGCCAAGCAATCGACATCAACCTGAAAGGTGTCTTTTACGGAATGCGTGCCGTCCTGCCCATTATGCGGGCAGCAGGCGGCGGGACCGTTCTGACGGTCTCGTCCGGTGCCGCGTCGAACCCGGTCGAAGCCTGGAGCCACTATTGCGCATCAAAAGCCGGGGCCAAGATGCTGACCGAATGCCTGCATCTGGAAGAGGCGCATCACGGTATTCGCGCAATGGGTCTGTCCCCGGGCACCGTGGCCACCGACATGCAGCGGGTCATCAAGGCCAGCGGCATCAATCCTGTTAGCCAACTGGATTGGGACGATCACATCCCCGCAGACTGGCCCGCGCGGGCGTTGATGTGGATGTGCTCGGCAGATGCGGATGAGTTCTTGGGGACCGAGATATCGCTGCGCAACGAAGACATCCGCAAAAGGGTCGGGCTGACGTGATCGAACTGACACAAGATGATGGGCTGTGGACCGTCACGTTGAACAATCCGGACAAGGCCAATGCGCTGACCTCGGCGATGCTAGGCGAACTGGTTCGCATCGCAGAGGCGGCAACTGAGGCCCGCGCATTGATCCTGACAGGGGCGGGCCGGGTCTTCAGCGCGGGCGCTGATCTTGAAGAAGCGCGGGCAGGTCTTGCGACATCCGATCTTTGGGAGCGGTTGTCCGGCGCCATTGCGGACTTGCCTTGCCTGACGGTGGCTGCGCTCAACGGCACTCTGGCAGGTGGCGCCAACGGAATGGTCCTGGCCTGTGACCTGCGTATCGCAGTGCCCTCGGCCAAGTTCTTTTACCCGGTCATGAAGCTGGGATTCTTGCCGCAGCCCTCGGATCCCAAGCGGATGGCAGAGTTGATCGGTCCGGCCAGAACCCGGCTTATACTGATGGCTGGACAGAAGATTTCTGCAGAAGAAGCCTGTAGCTTTGGGCTGGTTGATCGGGTGGTTGAGCCCGAACATTTGATACCAACTGCACAAGAGCTTGTGGCCGACAGCCTGTCCGCAGATCCGTCGGTTGCTGCGCGCATAGCCGGATTGTGCCCATGAGGTTGGCCGCGCTCCGATTGCGGGTGGCGGACCCGGATGCTTTGGCGGCGTTTTATCGTGATGCGCTTGGCATGTCTGTCAGGGTTGAAGGCGCCAATCGTCGTCTTGGATATTCCGGTCAGGATGCCGATCTGTTGCTGATGCCGGGCGGCGGGGGCTACCGCCATGATCCGGGGCAGCGGTATTGGAAGATCGGGATCACGTTGCCGGATGTTGATCTTGCCGCAGAACACCTGCGCCAGAAGGGTATCCCGGTCAGCGCGCCGCGGCAGTTTCTGGATATCGGCTATATGTGCCATCTGAATGACCCCGAAGGGTTTGCCATTGAACTGCTGCAGCAGGATTTCGAGGGCAACCGGCCCGAAAATGCCGCCAGCGCGAACGCCCCATTTGCCAAGGCCTGTATTGGTCAGATCACTTTGCGAACCGGTGATATCGCTGCCGAAGATGCGTTTTGCCGATCCATGGGACTGTCATTGCTGTCTTTGCAGGATGTCGAACCTCACGGGTTCGATCTGCATTTCTATGCGTTCACCGCAGAGGAGCCTCCCAACCCCGATCTCTGGGCGGTTGAGAATCGCGAATGGCTGTGGAAGCGTACTTATACCACGTTGGAATACCAACACATCCCAAATGCCCGGTTTGCACCGGTGCCGGATTATCTTGGGATCGAAATTGAAGGGCTGGCTGACCCGAAAAAGGATGCATTCGGTGATCCCTGGCTTCCTGCCTGATCATCGCCCGCGTCGTTTGCCAGGCACTTTTGAGCGAAACCCCGGCGGGCGTTTGCGCACCCACATCAGAAACTTCTCAAGCCTCGGATGTTTGCGCAGTGCATCGACAGTGTGGAAGTCACGCGCCAGTTCGGCCTCGGTCAGTGTCGCGTGGATCTCTTTGTGGCATATCTGATGCAATAAAACGGTGGGCCCGCCCTTGCCTCCCTTAAGCTTTGGGATCAGATGGTGCAGGCTTCCACCACCTTCGGGGATCGGACGGTTGCAGAGCGGGCAGATCGGATCGGAATTTGCCATGACCTAACTTCGCGCTGATGCGTGTACAGGGCAAGAGGGACACAATGGCGCAATCCATGGTTATCGGGGCAGGACCAGCGGGGCTAATGGCCGCCGAACAGCTTGCCGCCGCCGGGCACGAGGTTGTAGTGGCCGAAGCCAAGCCGTCTGTCGCGCGTAAATTCCTGATGGCGGGGAAGTCCGGCCTGAACCTGACCAAGGATGAGCCTTTTGACATGCTTATGGGCGCATACGGGGATGCAAAGGATTGGTTGCATCCGATGATACAAGCGTTTGACGCACAGGCGGTGAAGGCTTGGGCCGGTGATCTTGGGCAAGAGATGTTCACGGGCTCTACCGGGCGCGTGTTTCCGAAAGTCATGAAGGCCTCACCCTTGCTGCGGGCTTGGCTGGCCAGATTGGATCAGGCCGGTGTTCAGATCAGGACAAGCTGGCGCTGGCAGGGATGGCAAGGTGGGGCGTTGGTTTTTGAGACGTCAGATGGCATGCAGTTTTGCTCGCCCGACGCGACGGTTTTGGCATTAGGGGGTGCCAGCTGGGCGCGGTTGGGCTCGGATGGGGCTTGGGCCCAATGGCTTGCGGACAGCGGAGTTGATCTAACACCGTTTGCACCGGCTAACGCCGCTCTGTCAGTCGATTGGAGCCCCTATATGCAGCCACATTTTGGCGCGGCGCTCAAGTCGGTGCAGTGGATGGCGGGCGATCTGGATAGCCGTGGTGAGGCCACTATTTCCGCAAAAGGCCTGGAAGGTGGCGGTATGTATGCCCTGACCCCTGCGCTGCGGACGGGGGCGCCGCTGTTTGTTGATCTGGTCCCGGATGTGACGGCTGAAGGGATGCAGGCGCGATTGGACGCGAAGAAATCAAAGGCAACGCTTTCGCATTGGTTGAAGAATGGTCTGCGTCTGTCTCCGCAAAAGATCGCTTTGTTCCACGAAATGACTAAGGGCCGCGCATTGAAGCAAACGCAATGGATCGGTGCGCTGAAAAACCTGCCCATCAGGTATGCTGGGCTACGCCCGATGGATGAGGCGATCTCAACCGCTGGCGGGGTAGCATCGGGTGCCGTGGACAGCGGTTTGATGCTGATTGCATGTCCGGGCGTTTTTTTCGCGGGCGAGATGCTGGATTGGGAAGCCCCGACCGGTGGTTATCTTCTGACCGCCTGTCTGGCGACGGGACGTTGGGCCGGTCAGTCGGCGGCAACGTGGTTGGCGCGCTAGGCCTTAACCCGATCGGGCCAGCATCGCCAGACGGATCATGGCACGCTCTACCAGTGCCATTGCAGGTGCGGTTTGACCTGCCGAGCGCAAGGATAGGTCCGTATCTGTAAGGACGGTTAAAGCGGTCTGCAGCTTGGGCGCCCCCCATCCCTGAGCTTGCCTCAGGATCCGGTCACGTCGTTTGCCATAGACCGGAGGGCGCAGCTTGCCGATTCCCTGCGCCGCGCCTCCAGGGTCGGATGCGCAGGCATAGAGCGTTCGGAAATGCCGCGTCGCCCCAATACACAAGGTGACCCCGTTGGTGCCCTGCGCCTGCAGGCGTCGGATCAGGGGGCCGATTTCCTGTGCCCGGCCCTCGGCAACGACGTTCAATACATCATCCAGCGCCGCCTCGGTCGACCGCGGCGCACAGGCTTCAATGTCTTCAATCGTCAGTTCACCGGCGTCACCGCGTTTGTAAAGCGACAGTTTCTCAACTGATTGAGTGAAATCACCAGGGCTGAGCGCCATTGCAAGTTCGCTTAGCGCCGACATCGAATCGCGCGGAATATTCTTCAATCCGGCTTGCGCCAGAATGCGCTCCACCTCGGCGCGCGAGGGCGGGTCATCGTAGATGCCAACAGCGTATGCGGCAGGGTTCGCTTCGAATGCTTTGCGGATTTTTGAGCTGGGTTTGAGCTGCCCGGCCGTCACGATGATCTGTGCATCACCATGATCCCAGTCTTCAAGGGCTGTGAGAATCGCAGGCGCTGCGACATCGGTGGCGTCTTCAACAAACACCGCGCGGGGACCGGGGAAAAATCCGACAGCCTTGACCGCGTCCAGCAACAGGGTCGGATCGCTGCGTAGATCGCTTCCGGGAATGCGGGTCAGGCGCATTTCCTCTTCAGCGCCGGATCCCAACAAAGCCGCCAGAACTTGCTGACGCTTTAGAGCAACGCGCATCGCGTCCGCCCCGTAGATCAACAGCCCGGCTTTGTCCGCGTCCGGCTTGGCAAAATACCCATCAGCCTCGCGCGGGCTCAGCTTCATGTGGACAGGCCCGGCGTGGCGTAAAGGTGATTTACGATCTGATCGGCCAGAATCACCATCAAGCGCTCGGTCGCGTCGCGTTCATCTGCCAGTGTAGACACGGTCGAGCCTGCAGCAGAATAACCGACAAATTCGGTAACGTTGCCCGAGGCGATGATTTGCCCGGTCGCATTGGATTTCAGCGCGTAAGTCGCATTCCCGTCGATCGTATAGCGATTGGTTTCATTCGCTGTGGTAATCGAGGCCCTGCGGGTGACCGTCGATACCCCGACATCCAGCTTGTATTCGTTGCCCGAGGTCGCGCTTCGACCTAATTTACGTTCCAGGTTTTGGACCAGCAGAAAGCTTTCGACCGTATTTGGTGCGGACACCTCGACCTTGCCATCCAAGGCCGAGCCTGATCCTCCGGGCGCATAAACCGGCTCGAACCCGCAAGCGGCGAGCGCCAGCGGCATCAATAACAGGGTTCTACGATCAAACGACGACATTAACGATCCGGCCCGGAACAACGATCACTTTCTTCGGTGCAGCGCCATCCAGCGCCTTTTGCACAGCTTCGGTGCTGAGGGCGATTTTTTCAACCTCTGCTTTATCCAGATCTTTGGCTACGCTGATCTCGGCCCGACGCTTGCCGTTGATCTGAATCGGCAGGGTTATGGTGTCATCGATCAGCATCGTCTCATCCGCGATGGGCCAAGGCGCGGTTGCAACCAGGCCTTCGCCGCCCAGCATCTGCCAAAGTTCTTCGGACAAGTGTGGCGTCATCGGCGACATCAGCTGCGCTAGTGTCTTGGCTGCCTCGCGCTTGACTGCAGAGCCCGCTTTGGATTTGGCAAGCGTGTTGGTGAATGCATAAAGCTTTGCGATAGATGCGTTAAAGCCAAAGGATTCGACCCCGCCCGATACGTCATGAATGGCTTTGTGCATCTCACGTAGCAGCGTTTCGTCATCTGCTGTGGCCGGTAAGTCCGATTCTGCGATTTCTGCGGCGATGCGGTGCACGCGGCTGAGATGTTTGAACGCGGCTTCGGCGCCCGACGCGGTCCATTCCACGTCGCGCTCAGGTGGGGAGTCGGACAGAACAAACCAGCGCGCAGTATCCGCACCAAAGGCCGAGATGATGCTGACCGGATCGACGACGTTCTTTTTCGACTTGGACATTTTGGCTGAGGGGATGATTTCAACCTCGGTGCCGTTGGTCAGCTTGCCGTCGGTCACGTCTTCGGGCAGGTGATATACCGGGCGACCGTTGGCGTCGCGTGTCTGATAAATTTCATGAGTCACCATGCCTTGAGTGAACAGCGCGTTGAACGGCTCAATCGCTTTCTTCGGCAAATGACCAGTGATGTTCATCGCCCGCGCGAAGAAGCGCGAATAGAGCAGGTGCAGAATCGCATGCTCGATCCCACCGATATATTGGTCGACATTCATCCAATACTCGGCTTCGGCAAGATCGGTGGGTGTTTCAGCGCGCGGGGCGGTGAAACGGGCGAAGTACCACGACGAATCGACAAACGTGTCCATCGTGTCAGTTTCCCGCTTGGCTGGAGCGCCGCAGGAAGGGCAAGGGGTGTCGCGCCAGCTGGGGTGGCGGTCCAGCGGGTTGCCGGGGATCGAAAAATCTATGGGTTTGCTGTTGCCGTCATCATAAGGCAGCTCGATCGGCAGATTATCTTTCTTCTCGGGGACCGTGCCGCATTGATCACAATGCACAACAGGAATCGGGCAGCCCCAATAGCGTTGGCGGCTGAGCCCCCAATCGCGCAGGCGGTATTTGGTAACACCTTCACCCCAACCGGCCTTTTCGGCGAAATCAACGGTGGCATTGATGGCCTCGTCACCCGTCGCCTCGGTGAGACGCGCAAAATGATTCACCCAGCGGACTTTTTCGGTTTTCGGTGGAACAAACGCGATTTTGTCGACTGGAGTGTCATCATCCAGTGCAAAGAATGTATCGACCACAGGCAGGCCGTATTTGCGACAGAAATCGAGGTCGCGTTGATCATGAGCTGGGCAGGCAAAGATGGCGCCGGTGCCATGGTCCATCAGGATAAAGTTGGCGATCCAGACCGGCAGCTCCCAGCTGGGGTCGAGTGGATGTTTTACACGTATGCCGGTGTCATAACCCAGCTTTTCGGCGGTTTCGATCGCCTCTTCGGTGGTGCCGCCCTTGCGGCATTCGGCAACGAATTCAGCGACTTTCGGGTTTTCTGCCTCAAGCTGCTTGGCAATCGGATGATCGGGCGAGATGCCAACAAACGACGCGCCCATCAGCGTATCGGGCCGTGTCGTGTAGACGGTGATCGGCTCACCTCCATCGGTGCGTTCGAACCCGAATTGCAGGCCACGGGACTTGCCGATCCAGTTCTCTTGCATCAGGCGTACCTTGGCGGGCCAGTTATCCAGCGTATCCAGCGCGTCGAGCAGTTCCTCGGAATAATCGGAAATCTTGAAAAACCACTGAGTCAACTCGCGACGCTCAACCAAGGCGCCTGAACGCCAGCCACGGCCGTTTTCTACCTGTTCATTGGCCAAAACAGTCATATCGACTGGGTCCCAGTTCACCACGGCGTTCTTGCGATAGACCAGACCGGCCTCGAGCATATCCAGGAACAAAGCCTGCTGCTGGCCGTAGTATTCCGGATCACAGGTGGCGAATTCACGAGACCAGTCGATCGACAGGCCCAGCGGCTTCATCTGTCCGCGCATGTCGGCGATATTGCCGTAGGTCCAATCTTTGGGGTGGCCACCACTGGCCATTGCGGCGTTTTCCGCAGGCATCCCGAACGCGTCCCAGCCCATCGGGTGCAGCACGTTATGACCGGTTGCGAGCTTGTGGCGGGCGATCACATCACCCATCGTGTAGTTGCGTACATGCCCCATGTGGATACGGCCAGACGGGTAGGGGAACATCTCAAGCACATAGTATTTCGGCTTGTCCGCCTTGTGATTGGCGGTGAAGATTCCGGCCTTGTCCCAGGCCTCCTGCCATTTTGCTTCGATTTCGTTGGCCGAGTAGCGCGACATCATGCGGTCCTTCGTGAATGAAAACGCCGGGTAGGAACCCGGCGTGGTAATAGTGTGATTTTTGTCGGGTTTCTAGAACTTGTTGTCCGCAATGCGTAGCTGACGCGCGCGAGACAGGATCGCATCTTCGACGGCGCGTGACGTTGCAGCGCTGACCGGAGAACCGCCACTGGTCTGAAGAGCTACGGACAAGGAACGCGCTTCCAAAGCAGGATCACTGATGTGAACTGTCGCGCGATAGGAACGCCCGCCGCCGGGCGGTGTGCCATAACCCGTTACGATCACTCCGGTAAACGGATCGACCTCTTGGATCGGTAAGAAATTCAATACATCCAGCGATGCGGCCCACAGATAGCGATTTACCTGAGTGACCTGCTCTGAGGTGTTCGGGCCAAATACATCCCAAATCGTCGAGCGATTCGGGTCATTCAGTTCGCGTTCCTCTGTCGAGCTGCCATCAGCGGTCAACACACTTGCATCGCCAGGCGGTGGCCCTCCGCAGGCTGATAAGGCAGCCGTTACCATGATCAAACCTGGAATCGTAATACGGCGCATCGTTGGAAGGTCCCGTGTCACTTGTTTTGCTCTGTCGAGTGATACTCCTAGACAAGGACCCGTACAGCAACAACCCTATTCTTTTATGATCGACTCGCGCGAACCGCACGATCCGTTGAATTCGACTGTGGCATCCTTGCACCAATTTGGGCCGAATGACGTCTTTGCGTTTATGCCAAGCTTGCGCAACGGGGGCAAAAAAAGCGAAACGGTGTCCGTGCTGAGACGCGTGCTTTGCATGTGTCGAGTAGAAAATCTTTGAAACCGAGGGAAACAAGATGAAAAAAGTTCTCTTCGCAACGACCGCACTGATTGCAACCGCAAGTGTTGCAGCGGCCGAAGTAAAGTTCAGCGGTTACGGCCGCTTTGGTCTGGGATACCTGGAAGACCGTACAGGTACCGTTGACGCAATTGGTGGTGGTGAAGCGACCGGCGTAGAAACCGACGAAACCATCCTGGTCTCGCGCTTCCGTCTGAACATCGACGGAATCGTTGAAACTGACGGTGGCGTTCGCTTCGAAGGCCGTGTTCGTCTGCAGGCAGACGAAGATGCCGGCAACGGCGAAGCAAACTCTGCTGGCCTGAACGGCGCACGCTTCTCGGTCATCTTCGGTGGTCTGCGTGTTGACGCCGGTAACGTAGCCGGTTCGTTCGACAACTTGGCAAACTACTACGGTAACGAGCCTGGCCTGGAAAGCTTCATTGGTCAGTACTCGGGCGTCGACTATGACTTCCTGGCGTACTCGTCGACCGGTTCGGGCGCAAACGCTGTGTTCTTCCAGTACGCAGTTGGCGACTTCGCCTTCGGCGCGTCGTATGACCAGCGCACATTTGCTGACGAAGCTGTTGCGGGTGCGGACACTGATGATGCAGACCGCTGGGACATCAGCGCGACCTACACCTTCGGTAACGTAACTGCCGCTCTGGCCTACGGTCAGACCAGCGGTCTGGGCGACGCCGACAAGCAGAGCCTGACCGTTCTGACCCTGGGTGCAGAATTCGGTGACTTCTCCGGTACTCTGTTCGTCGCAGACGATGACGTTGCAAACGATGACCGCAACGGCACCGCATACGGTCTGTCGGCAGCCTACAACCTGGGCGCGGCAACCACTCTGACCTTCGCTTACGGTGACGGTTCGGCAGACGACGATCTGCAGCAGTACGGCATCGGTGCCATCTACGACCTGGGTGGCGGTGCATCGCTGCGCGGTGGTATCGGCAACCAGAAGCGTGGCGACGGCGACAGCCAGCTGCGTGCCGACTTTGGTGCTCAGTTCAACTTCTAAGTTGATCTGAACCACAAGGTTCAAGGGCAGGTCTTCGGACCTGCCCTTTTCTTTTGCCGCAACATGGTGTTTTGCTGCTGCAAACGCAGAATGAGGAACCCATGTCGCTGCAAGAAATCACCGATCGAATAGCCAAAGCTGAATCTGCGGAAGGACGCGCCGAAGGCTCGGTGCAATTAATTGCGGTTTCCAAGGTGCAACCTAACGACCGGGTCGAAGCCGTGTTGAAGCAGGGCCACCGGTGTTTCGGAGAAAACCGTGTGCAGGAAGCCGCTGGCAAATGGCCTGCATTTCGCGAGAGTTTTCCGGACATCGATCTGCATCTGATCGGTCCATTGCAAACAAACAAGGCACGGCAGGCGATTGATCTTTGCAATGCCATCCATTCAGTTGATCGACCAAAGCTCGCCAAAACATTGGCGCGATTGGCACAAGAAATGGGTAAGTGCCCCGATCTTTTTATACAGATCAACACAGGCGAAGAGGATCAGAAAGCCGGTACCCTTCCACAAGATGCTGATGCGTTCATTGCAGAATGCCGCGGCATGGACCTGCCCGTCCGAGGTTTGATGTGCATTCCACCGGTTGAAGAGGAGCCCGCGCTGCACTTCGCGCTATTAGCAAAAATCGCCGAGCGGAATGGGCTTGAGGGTTTGTCGATGGGAATGAGCAGTGATTTTGAATCGGCAATCGCCTTGGGTGCCACACACGTCCGTATTGGGTCTGCCATATTCGGGGCGCGGGTTAAGCCTCAGGGATGATCAGCCGTGTGCCCGGCGTGATTTTTTGGGCAATCCAACGTAGGTGGTCGCGCCTGAATGCGATGCAGCCTTCGGTCGGAAACCGTGGGCGTCGCCATTGATGCAGGAAGATGGCCGATCCCCGGCTGGGTTCTGAATTGGGATAGTTCCAATCGGTTATCAAGATCAGGTCATATAGCGGATCTGGGCGACGAAGTTTTTCGTGACTGAAATCATGAGGCGCCCGCACCAAATGGTTATACGCATCGTCCTCTACGTCGTCAGACCATAAATCGCGCGGTCCGATCGGTCGTGCCCAATGCGCCGGCCGTGGCATTCGGTCTGCGCGATAGAGCATACCCACAATGTGATGCACACCTGTTGGTGTTGTTCCGTCACCTTCCTGCTTGGTTGGGCTCAAGCCCCCTTTGCCTATAGCGCAGGGGAACAGCTGCCCGAGAAACCGAATGCCACGTGGTGTAAGAACCAGATCGCTTGGTGTCACAGCAGGTGGCCTGACTTTGCCGCTTTGGTCGCCAGATACGCGCGGTTGAAATCTGTTTCACCTACTTTCAACGGAACCCGTTCGGTGACGGCGATACCTGTGCGTTCCATCATCGCGATTTTTGCAGGGTTGTTGGTCAGCAGACGGACCGAATTGAAGCCCAACGATTTCAGGATATCCGAGCCGAGCCTGAAATCCCGTTCATCGTCTTCGAATCCAAGCCGGTGGTTAGCCTCGACTGTGTCAAATCCCTGATCCTGAAGAAAATAGGCGCGCATTTTGTTGGCGAGCCCGATCCCACGTCCTTCCTGATTCAGATAAAGCAGGACACCCGCACCCTCGTCCCCCATCTGGGCCAAGGCCCCGCGCAGTTGCGGGCCACAGTCACATTTCAGGCTGCCCATGAGATCGCCTGTGAAACAGGCCGAATGCAGCCGCGCGAGGACGGGCTTGTCGCGGTCAGGGCGACCGATTTCAACCGCATAGTGTTCCTCTCCACCATCTTCGGGGCGGAATACATGCAGGCGCCCGGCCTCCGACACTTCCATCGGCAGGCGTGCGGCGACGACAGGGTGCAGAGCACTGCGATCTGTCAGATGTGGCGCGGCCCGGGCATGGTCAATGCAGGTCAGACCATGATCTGCCGCAAATTCGGGCCCGTCTTGAATAGGGGCGACGACGGCGGCCGGAAGCAAGTGCGCCGACTTGGCCAACGCAATAGCGATCCGGTGCAGATTTGCGCTGCCTTGCCGTTCGGTCATCAGCGGGCCCTTCATCGGGGCGTTCAGATCATCGGACGGGTCGGCCACCGCCTGCACCCAGCTCAGCCCAGCATCCGCCGGGATCATGACGCGAGCAAGATCGCCGTCATATGCACGCGCTTTAAGTGTTTCAGCGCGCCGAACCGTGATGGCGACAACGGGATCCCCGCCCAAGCCGCGCAAATCGGCCAACCTTTGCGGGCTCAGGGTCTCGGTGGCGAATGCGAGTACTCCAAATCCCAGTTCGTCGGTCAGAACAACGGGAACACCCATACGCAGGTCAGCCCGCGCCCGTGCCAGCAATTCGGTGATGTCGGGAGTGAGACTCATGCAGTTTACCTTGAAACGATCAGACCCTGTCCTACCCCGATCACTGGAAAATGTGAAACATTTCCTCGGCGTCAGACACGAGGGCGTGAGACGACTGCAGTAAATCTTGCTGATTGCATTCTTCATACGCAAGTGATGGAAAAGGCTTAGGAGGACCGTACATGGCTCAGCTCAAGAAAATCCTGCTGGTGGATGACGACGAAGACCTGCGCGAAGCGCTCAGCGAGCAACTTGTCATGACCGAAGACTTTGACGTGTTCGAGGCGTCCGATGGCGCGTCGGCAATGGAACGCGCGCGCGAAGCAATATACGATCTGGTGATTCTGGATGTCGGCCTGCCGGATACCGATGGCCGTGAGCTGTGTCGCCTGATGCGCAAGCAGGGCGTCAAAAGCCCGGTGCTGATGCTGACCGGGCACGACAGCGATGCTGACACGATCCTGGGTCTTGATGCTGGCGCAAATGATTATGTCAGCAAGCCTTTTAAATTTCCGGTTCTTCTGGCCCGGATTCGGGCCCAACTGCGCCAGCATGAACAATCCGAGGATGCGGTCTTTGTTCTGGGGCCCTACACCTTCAAACCGGCCATGAAGATGCTGATGACCGAAGATGATCGCAAGATCCGCCTGACCGAGAAAGAGACTAACATTCTCAAGTTCCTCTATCGATCAACTGACGGCGTCGTTGCACGTGATGTTCTTTTGCATGAGGTCTGGGGTTACAACGCAGGCGTTACAACGCACACGCTTGAAACCCATATCTATCGTCTGCGTCAGAAGATTGAACCCGACCCGTCGAATGCGCGCCTTTTGGTCACAGAATCGGGCGGATATCGCCTTGTTGCTTGACTAATGGTGGATTGACTTGGATCAAAGTGATACTCTGTAGGTATCTTTAGATTACTCCCAACCCGCGCATGTCCGGGTTATGACATGCACCTCCCTGTTGGACTGCCGGGCCTGATGGCCCGGCTTTTTTTGTAAGGTGCAACTGTGTCGTGCAGGGCGATATCGGCACCGGGCATCCGATTTCATTCCATGAAATCGGACCGGAAACTTTGCAAGTTTCCGTCACCGCCGGGTCAGGCAACACTGCTTTGTTTTTCGATGGCACCTCGCTTGGCGCCGCGCTAACCTGCGGCAACTTCGACAAAGGAACCCCCGGATATGCCCTTCACCCTTGCCACATGGAACATCAATTCGGTCCGCCTGCGCGAGCCTATCGTTCTGAAATTGCTGCAGGAAGAGGCACCGGATGTGCTGTGTCTACAGGAATGCAAATCGCCGGTCGACAAAATCCCGACCGAAGGTTTCGCCGAGCTGGGCTATACGCATATGATCGCGCGGGGCCAGAAGGGGTATAACGGCGTCGCCATCCTGTCGCGCCTTCCGCTTGAGGAAGTAGGGGATAAGGATTTCGCGGGTCTGGGTCATGCGCGACACATTGCGGGGCAGTTGGAGAATGGCGTGACCATTCATAATTTCTATGTCCCCGCTGGGGGCGACGTGCCGGATCGCGAAGTGAACGAGAAGTTTGGCCAAAAGCTGGATTACCTCGCTGACATGCGCGATTGGTTCCGTGCGGAAAAGCCGAAAAAGTCCATTCTGGTGGGTGATCTGAATATTGCGCCCCGCGAAGATGATGTCTGGTCGCACAAGCAGTTGCTGAAGGTGGTTTCACATACGCCGATCGAGGTTGAAACGCTGGCCGAGACTCAGGATGCAGGTGGCTGGGTCGATATCACCCGGCAGGATATTCCCGAAGGCCAGCTATACAGCTGGTGGTCTTATCGGGCACGAGATTGGGATGCCGCCGACAAGGGACGCAGGCTGGATCATGTGTGGGCTACGCCCGATATCTCGAACGCGGGTCATTCCAGCCGCATTCTGCGCGACGCGCGCGGATGGGAAAAACCCAGTGATCATGCCCCGGTATTTGCCACGTTTGACGTCTGACCGAAGCAAATTCGCCGAACTCTCCCCTTGGTTTCTGCCGCATTGGACTGCATATAGGGCGCAAGTTCGAACCAGAGAGTATAAGCCATGGACCTTCTGAACGGCGCAGGCAGCCCCCAAGCCACTGATCTGATTAAAGACGGGACCGAGGCCACCTTCATGGCCGATGTGGTCGAAGCCTCACAAGAGACGCCGATCATCGTTGACTTCTGGGCGCCTTGGTGCGGCCCCTGCAAAACGCTGGGCCCGGCGTTGGAAGAGGCCGTGACCGCTGCCAAGGGTGCGGTCAAGATGGTCAAGATCAACGTGGACGAAGCGCAGATGATTGCAGGACAACTGCGCATCCAGTCGATTCCGATGGTCTATGCATTTCACAAAGGCCAACCGATCGACGGGTTTCAGGGCGCTTTGCCAGGGTCCGAGATCAAGGCCTTCATAGATCGTGTGATCGAAGCCGCGGGCGGTGAAAGCCCGGGTGGTCAACTAGATGATGCTGTGCAAGCTGCCGAAGAAATGTTGACCGAGGGGGCCGCTGTAGACGCGGCACAGACTTTTGCCGCCATACTGGGTGAAGACCCCAATCACGCTGCCGCTTATGGCGGGTTGGTGCGCGCGCATATCGCATCGGGGGATCTGGATCAGGCTGAGGCGATCCTCAATGGCGCTCCTGCCGAGATTTCCACTTCACCCGAGGTTGAAGCGGCCCATGCGCAACTGGAATTGGCCAAGCAGGCTGCAGATGCTGGTCCGGTAGGTGAGTTGACTGCAACAGTTGAGGCCGAGCCAGACAACCATCAAGCCCGTTTCGATCTGGCGCAGGCCCTGCATGCCAATGGCGATGTCGAAGAGGCAGTGGCTCAACTGTTGGAATTGTTCCGCCGCGATCGCGAGTGGAATGATGGGGCAGCAAAGGCGCAGCTCTTCACAATTTTCGATGCGCTCAAGCCCAATGACCCGATTGTTCTGAACGGGCGGCGCAAGCTCAGCTCGATGATATTTGCCTAATCCCCGATCAGAACTAAACTCGGGTACATGATGCATCCTGCCGATTTGCCGGAAACGGTATCCGTTTTCCCTTTGCCCGGAGCGCTGCTGCTGCCACGGTCTCGCCTGCCGCTGCATATTTTTGAGCCGCGCTACCTACAGATGCTGGACGACGCGCTGAAAACGCAAGAACGCCTGATCGGGATGGTGCAACCGAATACCTGTCAGGGCGACGAAACCAAGCTGCACCAGATCGGCTGCGCTGGACGGGTCACCCAGTTTTCCGAGACCGAAGATGGCAGGTATCTGATTACGCTGACGGGAATCTCTCGGTTCAGGGTCAAATCAGAGTTGGACAGTTTCACCCCGTATCGCCGGGTTTCGGTGTCCTGGGACGGGTTTGACCGAGATCTCGGCAAGGCCGAGGTGGATGACGGTTTTGATCGGAACAGGTTCCTGCGGCTGTTGGAACGGTTTTTTTCGTCCCGTCAGTTGTCCACCGATTGGGACACAATGAAAGATGCCGATGACGAGCTTTTGGTCAATTCCCTGTCAATGATGCTAGAGTTTGACCCCGAGGAAAAGCAAGCCCTGCTTGAGGCCCCTTGCTTACGCACCCGGCGCGAAACCTTGGTGACATTGATTGAATTCGCCATGCGCGGCGGATCGAATGAGGAAAAACTGCAATGAGCGATACCGAACACGCCTTTGACCGCCATATGCTTGAGGCGTTGATTTGTCCGCAGACCCACACGACGCTGCACTATGATGCCGAACGGCAAGAGCTGGTGTCAAAAGCCGCCGCTCTGGCCTTTCCAATCCGCAACGGTATTCCAGTGATGCTAGTGGATGAGGCCCGAGAGCTGGACTAGATCGGGTGTCCCTGCAGCAGTTTCGGCAGGTCTCCGGTCAGACCTGCAGCCTCGCGCACGAAACCTCGGCGCAGCCCGGGCAGCGATCCGACGATACCCATTCCAATATCCCGACCTATGCGGAGCAGGGGATTATCGTTCGAAAACAGCTTGTTGAACACATCAGTCGCCATCGCAAGCGAGGCTGTGTCGAACCGGCGCCACTCTTGATAGCGCTCCAGCACAAGCGTTGATCCGATATCCTCGCCACGTCGTCCCGCAAGGGTCAGAACCTCGGCCAATGCACCGACATCACGCAGGCCTGCGTTCAGGCCTTGCCCGGCGATGGGGTGCATGCCATGGGCGGCGTCTCCGACCAAAGCCAACCGGTCCGAGATGAAGGAATTGGCGATGGTCAGGTTCAACGGGTATGTGAACCGGTCACCCTGCAGGCGGATATCCCCCAGGAAATCGCCAAAGCGCGGGCGCAGAACTTGTAGGTAATCTGCCTCGGGCAGCGTATTGATCTGCGCGGACGTCTCAGTGCGTTCGCTCCATACGATGGAACTGCGGTTCCCGGTCAGCGGCAGAATCGCCAACGGGCCGGGGGGCATGAAGAACTGATGGGCGATACCGTGATGCGGTAGCTCGTGTTCAATGGCGCAGACCAGAGCGGTCTGGCCATAGTCCCAGCCGGTTCGTTTGATTCCGGCGCGCATAGCGGTGCCGCTGCGGCGGCCATCGCAACCCACCAGTAGGCTGCCGGACAAGGTGGCCCCGTCATCCAGCGTCAGCGTTGCCCCGAGCGCTGAGATGTCCTGAGACACGACCGTTTTGCCGCTGATTTCGGTAATCCCGTCTTGTTCGGTCATGGCCTCCAGAAAAGCCCGCCGCAGGTGGCGATCTTCAACCATAAAGCCCATCGGGCCTTCTTCGATCTCGGCATGATCAAAATGCATGAAGAACGGGGAAGGTCCGGCACCGGCATGACCATCCGTTACCTTGATCTCCAGCATAGGCTGGGCGTGCTTTTCCACCTTTTTCCAAACGCCTATCGCGTCGAGCAGACGTTGCGACGCCAATGCAAGCGCATAGGCGCGCCCGTCGAAGGCCGCATTCTTGCGCACTTTCTCGGCCAGAGCGTCAACAACCGTGACTGAATGCCCGGTCTGGGCCAGCGCCAGCGCAAGGGCAGGGCCGTTCAGGCCACCACCAACGATCAGGATATCGGATCTGTGTTCCATGTGCTGCAATATGCGCGCCCTTTCGGGATTGTCCATGTGCGGTCCTGTCGCTACCGTCCGATCACGGAATTACTCGGGAGGGGACCGGATGCAAGACTGGCTGACCATGACGGCATGTGATTTGGGCCGTGGTATCGGAATGGGGCAGATCGAGCCGGTTGAACTGACAGAAACTTATCTGAGCGCGATTGACGCCCATCCACATCGCGATCGGATCTATGCCCGGGTGACACACGATCGCGCCCGCGCCGAGGCCCTTGCGGCGCAAGAGCGGGCAAAGCTTGGCCTGCGTCGGTCTTTGTT
Organism: Ruegeria sp. H9; assembly: GCF_056532915.1. Taxonomy (NCBI): domain Bacteria; kingdom Pseudomonadati; phylum Pseudomonadota; class Alphaproteobacteria; order Rhodobacterales; family Roseobacteraceae; genus Ruegeria; species Ruegeria sp. H9. The sequence goes on from NZ_JBQFNX010000001.1 coordinate 725,632, forward strand.
GGATGGCGTCCCGATCAGCTGGAAAGACCTGTTTGACACGGCAGGCGTAGGGACCGAGGCCGGTTCGGCCCTGTTGGAAGGCCGCGTGCCCGAATCCGATGCGCAGGTGGTGCGGAACGCGACCGCGATGGGTACGGTCTGTCTGGGTAAAACGCATATGAGCGAATTGGCGTTCTCGGGTTTGGGCCTCAACCCAGTGACGGCTACGCCTCCATGCGTGAATGACGAAGAGGCCGTACCCGGAGGTTCGTCCTCAGGGGCAGGGGCCTCGGTGGCGTGGGGGCTTGCTGCAGGCGGCGTTGGCTCGGACACGGGTGGATCGGTGCGGATTCCCTCGGCCTGGAACGATCTGGTGGGGCTGAAAACCACGGCGGGGCGCGTTAGCCTTGAGGGCGTCGTGCCGCTGTGTCTGAAATTCGATACCGTTGGGCCGCTGGCGCGATCAGTTGAGGACGCCGCACATATGCTTGCCGCGCTTGAGGGCACCGCCCCGGCTGATCTGCGCGGGGCGTCATTGATCGGTCGCCGCTTTGCTGATTTGCAGAACGTCGCCAAGGACGATCTGCGCGAAGCTCCAGCCAACGCCTATGATGATGCGCTGGCGCGCCTGAAAGAGGCCGGGGCGGAGATCGTTCCGCTTGACGTGCCTGAGCTGAACGAAGCGATGAGCCTGTCGGGCGTGCTTTATACAACCGAAGCCTACGGCTTGTGGCGTGATGTGATCGAAGCGAACCCCGAGGCGATGTATCCCGAAATCCTTGAACGGTTCCGAATGGGCAAGGCCTATTCCGGCCCCGATTACGTGGCCGCTTGGTCGAAACTAACCGCTTGTCGACAGGCTTGGGATGCGGCCACTGCGGGCTTTGATGCCGTGCTTGCGCCGACGGCCCCGATCCTACCGCCCAATCTCGACCGGTTGATGAATGATCATGACTACTATGTTACCGAAAATCTCTTGGCTCTCCGCAACACCCGGATCGGCAATCTGATGGGGCTTGCGGCACTGACTTTGCCCACGGGAACACCCGGTTGCGGGCTGATGATGTTGGGCTATCCGGGGTCGGAAGAGGCCTTGTTACGGCTCGGGTCAGCAGCCGAAAGCGCTTTGACCTGAATGCCACAATCCCCTGATTCGGCACCTCTTTGTCTGGACGAAGCCCGGGTCGATCTGTAATCTGCCATAAAACGGGGCGCAAAATGACCCCGAAATTGAGGCAGTATCATGAATTTCCCCGAGCGGTTTTCGAACCTACCGGAATACGCATTTCCGCGTCTACGCGCCCTGTTGGATCATCATCAGCCGGGTGGTGAAGTCGTTCACATGACCATTGGCGAGCCCAAGCATGATTTCCCATCTTGGGTGACCGACGTGATCATGGAAAACGCCGCCGGGTTTCAGGGCTATCCCCCGAACGAAGGCTCACCTGAATTGCGCGCAGCGATCACGGGTTGGATCAACCGCCGCTATGGTGTGTCGATGGATGCAGATGCCAATGTGATGGCACTGAACGGTACGCGCGAGGGTCTTTATAACGCTGCAATGGCGCTCTGCCCCGAGCAGAAAAATGGGCAGCAACCGATCATTCTGTGCCCGAACCCCTTCTATCAAGTCTACATGGTTGCCTCGATTTCGGTCGGTGCGCAGCCATATTTCGTGCCGGCAACCGCTGCCACTGGTCATTTGCCAGACTATGCAGGCCTGCCCGAAGAGGTTCTGAACCGTACTGCTGTAGCCTATATCTGCTCGCCCGCGAACCCTCAGGGGGCGGTCGCCTCGCGCGATTACTGGGCCGAGCTGATTCAATTGGCTGAAAAGTACGATTTCCGCATCTTTGCCGATGAATGCTATTCCGAAATCTACCGCGACGCCGCGCCGGTTGGCGCGCTGACCGTTGCGCAGGAACTGGGTGCCGACCCCGAACGTGTCACGCTGTTCAACTCTCTGTCCAAGCGGTCTAACTTGGCCGGGCTGCGGTCGGGGCTGATCGCAGGTGGACCTGAAACAATCAGCCGTGTCAAACTGTTGCGCAGCTATGCGGGTGCCCCTTTGCCCGCCCCGCTGCAGGCCGCCGCCGCCAAGGTTTGGGCGGATGAAGCGCATGTGCAGGAAAACCGCGCGCTGTATCAGGATAAATACGCCGTCGCGGATGAGGTTTTCGCAGGCGTACAGGGCTACATGCCGCCCGAGGCGGGCTTCTTCCTTTGGCTGCCGGTCGAAAACGGTGAAGAAATCGCATTGAAGCTTTGGCAGGAAACCGGCGTACGGGTTCTGCCGGGTGCATATCTTTCTCAAGGTGATCCGGGGCAAAACCCGGGCGAGCAATTTATCCGGGTCGCGATGGTGGCCCCAAAAACAGAGATGAAGCGCGGGCTGATTACACTCCGCGACTGCATCTATTCGTGAGGTACGAGGGCAAAATGGCATCATATAACGCGCGAAACCGTGACCCGCTGCTGGACAGCAACACGCAAGCCGCCATTGAACGGCGTAGCAAAGAACTGATCGGGATCGCTTTGATCCTGTTGGGGTTGGCCGCTGCAGCGATGATCTGGTCCTATACGCCCGATGATCCAAACTGGATGGTTTCGACCGATGCGCCTGTGCAAAACTGGATGGGGCGCGTCGGGGCCTCAATCGCCGCACCGTTGTTTATGATCGTAGGCTGGGGCAGCCTGGGCGTTGCACTCGTTCTGATCACATGGGGTGTGCGCTTTGCGGGTCATTTAGGTGAAGACCGTGCCATTGCCCGCCTGATTTTTGCGCCGATCTGGATCGCCGTTCTGGCTGTCTATGCAGCGACTCTGGTACCGGGTGCGGAATGGCGGGCGACGCACAGCTATGGCTTGGGCGGTCTATTCGGCGATACAGTGATGGGCGCGATTTTGACGTTGTTGCCGATCTCATCGCATTTCCTGGTCAAGCTGATGTCGCTGGCGATGGCGGTCGGTATGCTGGCTCTGGGTGTATTTGTGTTGGGTTTCGGCAAAGCGGACGTTCGCAATGGCTTCCGGGCGTTTCTGTTGGGACTGGTCATGGCCTATGATCTGTTGATGAACGCGCTGGGACGCGGGGCATCGGCGACAGCGCGGGCAGCACGGGACCGGAAGGCCCAATGGGCCGAGCGCAAGGCCGAACGTGCAGTTCCGGTTCAGGCGGATTTTGACGACGACCTGGCCTACGCTGATCCGGTCTTTGAAGACCCTGAGATTGAAACGCAGGAACCTGTCGCCAAGACAGGCCTTCTGGCTCGGATGCCTTCCCTGATCCGTCGTCCTGACCCAATGCCCGAGCCTGAGTTGGTCGAAAACGTTGCGGTCGAAGGGTATTACGACATGCCGGGTGAGGATCGCATCCGGTCCAAGATTTCCGCCGCTGTGCGCAATCGTAAAGTGGCCGCTGGTGTGCTAACGCCCGAACCCGATCCCAACTTGCCATTGACCAAAGGGCGGGGCAGGGGACCTGACCCGTTGATTTTGAACTCTGGCGCGGCAGACGAGTTGCCGCCCGAACCCCCGATGACCTCTGCAGGTTTGCCCCCCGAACCACCGCTGACAGCAGGATCTGATGTTGAGACGCTGGCGGCTGACTCCGAGGCTGATAATTGGATGCAGCAGGACTATGTTTCCGAACCGGACTGTGATGATGAGGCCGTGTTTGATGATGCCCCCGAACCCGCGCTCCAACCGAGACAGGCTGTCAAGATTCCTGTCGCTGAGCCGCGTAAACCTGTAGTAGCTCAACCGGTCCGACGCACTCCTCCACCTTCGCGCAGGGCGCAAGCCGAAGCACAGCCGACACTTTCTTTCGAGGAACGGCATTCCGACTTCGAACTGCCACCGCTGGGCCTTCTGTCCAACCCTGCAAGCATCCAACGCCATCACCTAAGCGATGAGGCGCTCGAGGAAAATGCGCGGATGCTGGAAAACGTGCTGGATGACTACGGCGTCAAGGGCGAGATCGTAAGTGTCCGCCCCGGTCCGGTTGTGACCATGTACGAATTGGAGCCTGCACCGGGTTTAAAAGCCAGCCGTGTGATCGGTTTGGCCGACGATATCGCGCGCTCAATGTCTGCTTTGTCCGCGCGGGTTTCAACTCTACCGGGGCGCTCGGTTATTGGCATTGAACTGCCCAATGAAAACCGTGAGATGGTGGTGTTGCGCGAAATCCTCGCCAGTCGCGATTTCGGCGATGGTAATCATGCGCTGCCCTTGGCGTTGGGCAAGGATATCGGCGGTGAGTCCGTGGTGGCGAACTTGGCAAAAATGCCTCACCTCTTGATCGCTGGTACGACCGGTTCCGGTAAGTCGGTGGCAATCAATACGATGATCCTGTCGCTGCTTTATAAGCTAACGCCGGATGAGTGCCGCCTGATCATGATCGACCCCAAGATGCTGGAACTGTCGGTCTATGACGGTATCCCGCACCTGCTCTCGCCTGTTGTGACCGACCCGAAAAAGGCGGTTGTGGCCCTGAAATGGGTCGTGGGCGAGATGGAGGATCGCTATCGCAAAATGTCCAAAATGGGCGTGCGCAATATCGCGGGCTACAATGGCCGCGTGAAGGATGCGCTATCCAAGGGCGAGATGTTCAGCCGCACGGTCCAGACCGGCTTTGACGATGAAACCGGCGAGCCAATGTTCGAGACCGAAGAATTCGCGCCCGAAGCAATGCCTTATATCGTTGTGATCGTCGACGAGATGGCTGACCTGATGATGGTTGCGGGCAAGGAGATCGAGGCCTGCATCCAGCGTCTGGCGCAGATGGCGCGGGCTTCGGGCATTCACCTGATCATGGCGACGCAGCGTCCCTCGGTCGATGTGATCACCGGGACGATCAAGGCGAACTTCCCGACCCGGATTTCGTTCCAAGTGACCTCGAAAGTCGACAGCCGCACGATCCTGGGCGAGATGGGTGCCGAGCAACTGCTTGGTCAGGGCGACATGCTGTATATGGCGGGCGGGGCGAAGATCACCCGTTGCCACGGTCCGTTTGTCTCGGATGAAGAGGTCGAAGAAATCGTCAACCACCTGAAACAGTTCGGTCCGCCGGCCTACATGAGTGGCGTGGTCGATGGCCCGGCTGAGGAAAAGGCTGACAATATCGACGCTGTTCTGGGCCTGAACACGGGTGGCAACACGAACGGAGAAGACGCCCTTTACGACCAGGCAGTGGCGATTGTGATCAAAGATCGCAAATGCTCGACGTCCTACATTCAGCGAAAACTTGCCATTGGCTACAACAAAGCTGCGCGGCTTGTTGAGCAGATGGAGGACGAAGGCGTTGTTTCCGGGGCAAATCACGTTGGAAAACGCGAAATCCTCGTCCCCGAGCAGTAAGATATTTAATAACAAGGGCAGAACGCCTATCTGGGTCCTATGAAACAGATTGCTTTTGCCCTTGCTCTGACACTGGCTGCGCCCGCCGCGTGGGCGGCTGAAAAGCTGCCACTGTCGCAAATCTCTAACTACCTGAACCAGATGAAGACGGTTCAGACCACATTCACGCAGGTGAATGATGACGGATCGCTTAGCACCGGTAAGCTGTGGCTCGAGCGGCCCGGAAAAATGCGGTTCGAATATGATCCGCCCAACAGCGCGGTAGTTTTGGCGCGGTCGGGGACGGTGCAGATCTTTGACCCGAAATCCAATCAGCCGCCCGAACAGTACCCGCTGAAACGCACACCGCTGTCACTGGTGTTGGCGCGGAATGTCAATCTGGGGCAAGCCAATATGGTTGTTGGGCACGATTTTGACGGGACCGCCACGGTTGTGACGGCTCAGGACCCCAAGAACCCGGAAAGCGGGCGGATCGAGTTAATGTTTACATCCAATCCGGTTGAGCTGCGCAAATGGGTGATCCACGATAACGCTGGAAGTCAAACGACCGTACTGCTGGGGCCGTTGACTGAAGGCGGAAACCTCGATTCCAGCGTGTTTTCAAGCAAAACCCGTATCAGGTCAGACGATCGCTGACCTGACAGGGTTTGTTTAGTAACGGCAGTTCGCCAGCTGCGCCTGATACAGTTGCGCTCGGGCGTCTACATCATTCGCAACGTTCAACAGCCAAGATTTGCTGTTGTAGCTGCCGCGCGCGTAGCCGGTTTGCCCTTCGTGATAGGCCAGGTATTGGTTACGCGCGTCGGTGGGATGAATCCCGTTCCGCTCATAGCTTTTGTTCATGTACCAGCCAATGAAATCCGACGCATCACGGATGCGATCCCGCTTGGCGCGGCGTTTGCCGGTTTCGCGTTGATACTGCTCCCACGTGCCATCAAGTGCCTGACCATAGCCGTAAGCACTGCTTTGGCGACCCATCGGGATGACGCCCAGCACGTATTTGTGCGGTGTGCGCGCATCTGCGCGATAACGGCTTTCTTGGTAAATCGTGGCCATCTGAACGTGAACGGGGACACCCCATTTGCGCTCGGTGCTTTTGAAAGCCTTGATATAATCGGGTTTTTCGCGCGCAATGCTGCACGCGTCATTCAGTCTGCTCGGTGGCTGTTTGGACCCGCCACCACAGGATGCCAAAAGCAGCACCCCGAAGAGTACGATAAGAATTCTGCTCATGTGCCTCGTGCCTTTTTCTTTATTCTAGCGCAGATTGAGCTCTGAGGAAATCACAATCGTTACAGAATAATAGCGAGAATTATCGGTAATGCGGCGACCGACAATACTGTCGAGACCATGACCATGCCTGCAACCGCGTCGGAATCCACATCAAACCGCTCTGCCAGCAGGTATGAGGTGACGGCGACCGGCGCACACATTTGCAAAACCAGAACTCCGAAGGCTACAGGACCCAGTCCAAAACTGATGGCAAGAGCCCAGCCCAACCCGAAGCACACCGCGAGTTTCAGCAGGGACAACCATATAGCCTGTTGCAGCTTCTGTGTTGTCAGGCGTGCAATCGCGACCCCAAGGGTGATCAGCATCATAGGCACCGCCATCTGGCCCAACAGTTCCAGCGTGTTGGTTAGAAACAGTGGCGTCTGCCATCCACGCCACAGAAACAATGCCCCCAGCAGCGTGGCCCAGACCATCGGCTCGCGCAGAACCTTGCCAAAGGCGCCGCGCCCCGCGACCAGATAGATACCGTAGGTAAAAGAAAACAGAGCGGTAACGGCCAAAAAGATCACCGCGAAACCCAACCCAGCCTGCCCAAAGGCAAAGATGCACAAAGGCAGGCCCAGATTCCCAGTGTTACCGAAGATAAGAGGTGACAGATAGGTCCGCTGCTCAAGCCCTGAGGCACGTACAAAGACCCAGAAAACCACCGCCAAAGCAACATGTGATGCAATCGCAGCGAGCGTGAAAACGGTCAATTCATCGCCAGGAATGTCGGTTTGCATCAAAGCTACGAAGATCAGGCTGGGCACTGCAAGCGTCACCGCAAACCGCGTGACAAATTGCAGCCGATACTCGAACCCGAGCTTGACCCACGCAAACCCGATCCCGGCCAGAAGGAACACTGGGGCAACGATTTCGAACACTGTTAGGAGTAGGTTCACAGACTGTTTCCCCGAATTTCAGCTCATTGGTTGGCTTTTCTGCCCGAAAAGATGTACTAAATGCTTTGGGGGCCGAAACAATGCTAAAGACACAAGCCAAGTACCGTCTGGGACAGGTGGTTCGACACCGTAGACACCCTTTTCGAGGGGTTATTTTTGATGTCGATCCGGAATTCTCGAACTCGGAGGAATGGTATCAGGCCATACCCGAAGATAGTCGCCCGCTGAAGGACCAGCCGTTCTATCATTTGCTGGCTGAGAATGATCAATCCTTCTATGTCGCTTATGTTTCAGAACAAAATCTGGTTGAGGACCAATCGGGTGAGCCGGTAGACCATCCCGATATCCCCAACATGTTCGGCCCGTTTCAGGATGGATCTTATCCGCTGCACTTTCAGTTGAACTGAATATGTCCGTCATAATGGCGTGTGTCAGTAGCCTAATGCGCAACCATCTTTACGGGGATCGCTAGCACCTTCCAGAACTCCGTTTGAACAGATTCGAATGGCTTGCGCACCACCCAGAGACGTTTCCGGTATTTGGACAGTGTGCCCCATATCGGATAATTGTTGCAGAACGGCATCGGAATAGCCTCGCTCAATTTTCAGAACACCCCCATCTGCAAATGCCCGAGGCGCATCGATGGCTTCCTGCAGCTCTATGTCGAAATCCGTGAGATTTGACACTAACCTCGCGTGTCCGGTTGGTTGATAGGCACCTCCCATGACACCAAAGGGCATCGCGATGCGGCCTTGGGCGCGCAACATTCCCGGTATGATTGTGTGCATTGGTCGCTTTCCACCGGCAAGCTCATTTGGATGACCGGGTTCGAGGTTGAAACCCGCCCCCCGATTCTGCAGCAAAATGCCGAACTTTTCCGAAGCGATGCCCGACCCGAACCCGTGGTAGATCGAATAGATCAGTGAAACCGCCATGCGATCCCGGTCAACCACGGTGATATAGACGGTGTCTTTGTGAACAGACTCGGTCAAGGGAGCGGCGGCAGCCATGGCGCGTTTCGGATTGATTAGCGCGGCAAGTTGGGCGGCTGTCTCAGGTGCAAGAAAATGAGCCATCCGCGTGCTGTGGTCGGGATCGGCGATGAAACGATTGCGTGCGTCGTAGGCCAGTTTGCTGGCCTCGGCTTCGATATGTACGCGTTCAGCCCCCCAAGGGTCCATTGCGGCCAGATCGAAGTGCTTCAAGATATTCAGCAACAGGATTGCCGTCGCGCCCTGACCATTCGGTGGGTGCTCGACCAGTTCGACACCGCCATAATCTCCGCTGACGGGCACAGTTTCATCGCTTTGCACGGCCGCGAAATCCTGCGCAGTCTGTACTCCACCCAGATCGGAAAGGGCCGCAAGCATGTCATCGGCAATCTCACCAGAATAAAATGCCTTTTGACCGTGTTGGGCCACGCGCCGAAGAACTTCTGCCTGACCGGGGGCGCGAAAAACCTGCCCGGTTTGCAAGGGTTTGCCGTCAATCAGATAATGATCACGAGCCGCGCCTTGCAGGGTGGACGCGCTGTTCATCCAATCAAAGGCAACGCGTGGAGCCACCGGAACACCTGACTCGGCATAATGGATTGCGGGTTGCAGGATTGCTTCCAGGCCCAGCCGACCTTCGGTTTTTGCTAGACGGCAGAATGCCTCAACCGCTCCGGGAATTGTCACGGCATCCGGGCTGGTCACGGGAACCGAATTTAAACCGCGATCCCGCAATGCCTGTGCATCCGCTGATGCCGCGGCCCGACCCGAACCGTTTAGTGCGCGAACAGTCTGCTCGCCTGCGCGATTGTACAGAACAAAGCAATCTCCGCCCAAGCCGGTCATTTGCGGCTCGCAAATTCCCAGAAGCACTGCGCCTGCAATGGCTGCGTCCATGGCATTGCCGCCCTGCTGCAGAATATCCAGCGCGATTTTGGCGGCCAACGGATGGGACGTTGCGCACATCCCTTCGGTTGCCAAAACTTCAGAACGGCCTGTCTTGTGAAAATCGCGCATGGGTCTTTCCTTCTGCAAACACGCAGACACTAAGCCGCAGCTGGGAATTGTCCAATGCTATCAGAGGAAGGAGGTCCTCGGCGCCGCTCACTGGGTGGGGGCTGTGACGCTAGGCGCCGAGGGAAGCTATCTGAGCTACCCCTTACTTATGACCTTTGTTTGCGGCGCGACAATGGTTCGATCTAGGCCTTATTGTGGCCATTTGATGCCTGCTAGGGCATCTCGTCAAAGTCGAACCGCAAGCAGAGCAGGTTCCCGCCGCTTTTGCGTTCATATTGTATGTCGCTGGCAAGTTGATGAATCAGGTGCCAGCCAAAGCCGCCCTCGGGCAGGTCCTGCAAAGCAGTGTCGACAGATGGTGGAGTGCCGCTCGGTATCCGCAATTCAGGCATCGGGTCGCCGGTATCGGTGATCTGAATCACCAGCTTCTTTGCACATAATGAGCAATCGATTTGAACGTCAGCGGCGGCCACCCCGGCATAGGCATGTTCGACCACGTTGTTGATCGCTTCCGTCAGCGCGATTCTTACGTCATCTGCTTTGCTCTCAGGCAATCCCTGCGCCGCCAGCCGTGCGCTTAACGCCGCGATCCCTGCGCTGGCCTGCACTTGTGTCGCGGGAAAGCTCACCTCCAGGCAGTTTTGTTTGCAATTCGAGCACACGCTGTTCCACCTCTGCCGATCGTCAGTCTGCACCAGCGCCGATCGCCTCATCCAGCGATTTGAACAGTCTGAACACGGTGTCCATGCGGGTCAGGCGGAACACTTTTTCAACGATCGGGCGCAAGCCGGCCAGATCCAATCTGCGCCCTTTTTCCAATTGTTTCATCGAGGCGACAATGGCGCCCAGACCGCTGGAATCGATGAATTCAACAGAAGACAAATCCAACACCACCCGTTTGGCATGGGTTTGGGTTTCCGCGCGCATATCTTCCTTGAATTGAATCGCCATTGCGGCATCAATTCGATCACAATGAACGGATATTATCTGTGTCTCGCCGGTGATCTCGCTGCTGAGCCCCATGTTCGTCCGCCTTTGGCAATGCAAAATGATGGTAGAAATACGCTAGACGGTAATTCTTACCATTCGGTATCCATAGGCTGGAAAGTTCAAGGAGATTTCGGATGAACGAGGTTGTGATAGCAGGTGCCGCGCGTACACCAATGGGCGGATTTCAGGGCATGTTTGACGGCGTCGCCGCTGCTGATCTCGGCGGTGCTGCTATCCGCGCAGCGCTGGAGGGTGCAGGCATTCGGGCCGTGGATGAGGTGCTGATGGGCTGCGTCCTGCCTGCCGGTCAGGGACAGGCCCCGGCGCGTCAGGCTGGGTTTGCCGCCGGTCTGGGAGAAGATGTACCTGCCACAACGCTCAACAAAATGTGCGGTTCAGGCATGAAGGCCGCAATGATCGCGTTTGATCAGATCGCTTTGGGCCATACTCAGACCATGGTCGCTGGCGGGATGGAGAGCATGACCAACGCGCCCTATCTGCTGCCCAAGATGCGCGGTGGCGCCCGGATCGGACATGGGCAGGTCGTCGATCACATGTTTCTGGACGGGCTCGAAGACGCCTATGACAAAGGTCGGCTTATGGGCACGTTTGCCGAGGACTGTGCCGAATCCTATCAGTTCACGCGCGAGGCGCAGGACGAATACGCCCTGCGATCGCTTTCGAACGCGCTGTCCGCGCAGGAAAATAATGCGTTCGACCAGGAAATTACACAGGTCAAGATTCAGACTCGTAAAGGCGAGGTTGTGCTGGACGCGGATGAGCAACCAAAATCGGCGCGGCCCGAGAAGATACCCACACTGAAACCAGCCTTTCGCAAGGTTGGAACGGTAACGGCGGCCAATTCTTCTTCGATCTCGGATGGCGCAGCCGCCCTTGTGCTTGCCTCGGCAGATGCGGCAGAACAGCAGGGCCTGACCGTGCGCGCACGAATTCTTGGCCACGCCAGTCACGCGCAGGCACCGGGGCTGTTCACAACTGCTCCGGTTCCGGCAGCGCAGAAATTGTTGGACCGTATCGGTTGGAAAAAAGAGGATGTCGATTTGTGGGAGGTTAACGAAGCCTTCGCCGTGGTACCGATGGCATTCATGCACGAAATGGGCTTGTCCCGTGAGATCGTGAATGTGAATGGCGGCGCATGTGCGCTTGGCCACCCGATAGGTGCCTCGGGGGCTCGGATTATGGTCACGCTGCTCAATGCGCTGGAAAAGCGAAATCTCAAGCGCGGTGTCGCTGCAATCTGCATTGGCGGCGGAGAAGGGACGGCCATCGCAATAGAACGCGTTTGACGCTTTGTCTTTTTGCAAATACTCGGGGAATTGGCGGCAGCGCCCGCAGTTCCCCGGATGCAAGGTCTACCAACATGAAAGCCGACTACGACACACTCGCCAAAACCATAGCCGCCTTGACCGACGGTGAAACCGACGAGGTTGCATTGATGGCTACGGTGGCATGCGAAGTGCATCACTCGGACGACCGATTCGACTGGACGGGATTTTACCGCGTAACTGAGCCCGAAGTGCTAAAGATCGGGCCTTATCAGGGGGGGCATGGCTGCCTAGTAATCCCTTTTGAACGCGGTGTGTGTGGTGCGGCTGCCCGTTCAGGGCAAGTGCAATTGGTTTCGGATGTAGATGCTTTCCCCGGCCATATCGCTTGTGCGTCATCCACTCGGTCCGAGTTGGTTCTACCAGTGCGGGATGCGAATGGTAACGTGATCGCTGTCTTTGATATCGACAGCGACCAGCCCGACGCGTTTACCAAAGATGATGCGACCGCACTTGGTGCTATTCTAACGGATGTATTTGAGCGTTAGAGGGTTCCGACCTATCGCAAAAATGCGCCAAGATCTCGAGACATAATCAGATAGCAAAGCCCGGCCTGAAACGCTGTGATCGTGTATAGCCAAGCCGAGAAACCGCGCTTGCGGGTCTTGTGCCCGAAGATCCAGCGCCCCAGTAGCGCGGCCAAGCTGCCACCTAGTGCCGCCAACCATAACAAGCGCCGCTCGGGGATGCGTCGCCTTCTACGGCGCGCGCGCAGCTTATCCCAGCCAAACGCCATCAAAGTCAGGGTATTAATGGCCCAAAGATAGATTACGGCAATCCACATGGACCGTGCATAGCCAACTAAATTTGCAGACCCAAGTGAAAAAATGCTTGGAAATTTCACCGATTCGAGGCACCGTGAAAAAGTAACAGAAAATTTCACGCAGACTCGGAGCGCAACTTGAATTCGCAAGCCCCTCATAGCGCATCCCTCGGTGCCGATCTGCGCGCACTGCGCAAGGCGCGTGGGCTGACTCTGACTGAGCTCGCCAACCGATTGGATCGGTCCGTTGGCTGGCTCAGCCAGGTCGAGCGTGACATGTCCGAGCCGTCGATTTCGGATCTACGCCAGATTGCCGAATGTCTGGGTGTGCCGATGTCGATGCTGTTTGCCCATTCCGCTGCGCCGGCGGATGAGCAAGGGTATATTGTGCGGGCAGGGTCCCGTCGCCCGATGGGCTCTGGTGAAGAAGGGTTGATCGAAGAACTGCTTTCGCCTGACCTGACCGATGATTTCGAGATGGTGCATTCGACCTTTGAGCCGCATTCGCAGATGCAGACCCCGGCAAACCGGCCGACGCAGGAAGTCGGCTATATGGTTTCAGGCCGTCTGGAACTGACGATCGGCTCGCGCAGCTTTCAGGTCGGCCCCGGCGATAGCTTCCGGATCAAGCACGAGCCCTACACTTGGTCCAACCCCTTTGATGAGCCCGCTGTGGCCATCTGGGTTATCGCCCCACCGGTGTACTGATGAGTTTCGAGGCCTGGACCATATTCGCCCTGTTCTGGGTGGTGTTCGTTACCACCCCGGGGCCTAATGCGGTCAATTGCATCTCAAATGGGATGAGCCTGCCGTTCTCCAAGGCTATGTTGGGTGTCTTGGCTATTTTGACTCAGGCGAGTGTGTTCCTGATCCTCTCGGCTGTGGGAATCACAGCGTTGATTGCCGCGTCGCCAACAGGTTTCTTTGTCGCCAAGCTGATCGGGGCCGGGTTTCTGATCTGGATGGGCATTCGCGGTTGGATGAACGCAGCGAAACCCGCTCCGGCATCAGAGCGTCCGGCAAGACATGTTTACTTTCACGCGTTGGCTGTTGCCACGATCAACCCCAAAAGCGTCGCCGGATACCTTGCGGCGTTTTCGCAATTTGTGCAGCCGGATGTACCCATCTGGCAGCAGATGGCGGTGATCATGCCGACGGCACTGGTCATCACGACGCTCAGCTATACCGGGTTCACCTTGCTGGGGGCGCTGATGGGCAAGGCTGCGTTGGGGGCGGTGTTCAATATCTGGGTACGCCGCGTGATGGCGACCTGTTTCATCATTTATGGCGTTTTGCTGGGTGCCAGTTCGACGCCGACAGCGAGGGGGTAAGGATATGCATGCCGGATCATGTCTGTGCGGCGCGGTCGCTTTTGTTGTTGACGGAGACCTCACGCCACCAAATGCCTGCCATTGTGGGCAGTGTCGCAAACAGTCGGGTCACCTGTGGGCCTCGACCGTTACGCATCAGGAAAATCTCAGCTTTACCACCAGCGAAACGCTGGGCTGGTATCGCGCCTCTGACATTGCCAAGCGCGGATTTTGCCGCGCTTGTGGCTCGTTCCTCTTCTGGCAGCACAATGACGAGGACACGATCGCAATTTCCGTGGGCTCATTGGATGAGCCGACCGGGTTGAAACTCGCCCAGCACATCTTCGTTGCGGACAAGGGCGATTACTATGACATCAAAGACGACCTGCCCCAGCGGGCACACTAATAGGGAACCAAACACATGAGTGATTTTCCAACCAAGGCCCGTGTGGTCATCATCGGCGGCGGCGTTGTGGGCTGTTCATCGCTGTATCATCTGGCCAAGAAGGGCTGGACGGATTGTGTTCTGCTGGAAAAGAACGAACTGACCGCAGGCTCGACATGGCACGCGGCGGGTAACGTTCCGACGTTTTCGACTTCGTGGGCGATCATGAACATGCAGCGCTATTCGACCGAACTGTATTCGCGCCTCGCGGACGAGGTCGACTATCCGATGAACTACCACGTTTCCGGGTCAATTCGTCTGGCGCACAGCAAGGAGCGGATGCAGGAATTCGAACGGGCCATGTCTATGGGCCGCTATCAAGGCATCCCGATGGAGATGTGGACTCCGGAAGAGGCCAAGGAACGCTATCCTTTCCTGGAGACCCATGATCTTGAAGGCGTTCTGTATGACCCGACCGATGGTGACATTGACCCGGCGCAGCTGACTCAGGCTCTGGCCAAGGGAGCGCGGGATATGGGGCAAAAGATCATCCGATTCTGCCCGGCAACCGGTGTGACACAGCAGGACGACGGCACATGGACCGTGCATACCGAAAAGGGTGATATTGCCTGCGATTATGTGGTGAACGCCGCCGGTTACTATGCGCAGCGCGTAGGGGAATGGTTCAAACCCTTTGGCGGCCGAACCGTCCCGGCCATGGTCATGAGCCATCAGTATCTGCTGACTGACGAAGTTCCCGAAATCGAAGCGTGGTCGAAAGAAAATGGTGGCAAGAAGCTGCCGCTGCTGCGCGATGTCGATATCTCGTACTACCTGCGGCAGGAGAAGAACGGCTTCAACCTTGGCCCGTATGAGCCCAATTGCAAGGGCCACTGGATGACCGAGGATGACCCGATGCCCGAGGATTTCAGCTTCCAACTGTGGAACGATGATCTGGACCGGATCGAGGATATCGTGACCGATGCGATGGAACGGGTTCCGCTGATGGCAACCTCGGGCGTTGGTCGCGTCATCAATGGCCCGATCCCCTATGCGCCAGATGGTCTGCCGTTGATTGGCCCGATGCCGGGTGTGACAAACGCGTTCGAGGCTCATACTTTCACTTTCGGTATCGCCCAAGGTGGTGGTGCAGGCAAAGTTCTGGCCGAATGGATCGTCGATGGTCACACCGAATGGGATATGTGGGCCGTCGATCCGCGTCGTTACACCGACTACACCGATCAGGATTATTGCAATCAGAAAGGGATGGAAGTTTACGGCAACGAATACGCCATGCATTTCCCACATCACGAATGGCCTGCCGCACGCGACAAGAAGGTCTCGCCTGTGCACGCCAAGGTCAAGGAATTGGGCGGTGTCATGGGCGCGTACAACGGCTGGGAACGCGCAAACTGGTTTGCGCAAACCGGCGATGACACGTCACTGGAAGCCACCCATACCTGGGGACGTTCGGGCCCCTGGGAGCAACGGGTCAAAGAAGAATGCGAAGCCGTGCGCGATCACTGCGGGGTGCTGGATCTGCCGGGCTTCTCGCGGTTCTGGATACAAGGCGAGGGGGCGGATGACTGGCTGCGTGGCTTCTGTACCGGAGGTATCCCTAAAGCAGGGCGCATGAATCTGATCTATGTCTCGGATGAAAGAGGGCGCATTTTGACCGAGCTGTCCTGTATCCGTCTGGCTGAGAACAATTTCGTCCTAATCACTGCTGCCACGGCACAGTGGCACGATGGTGATTTGATCCGCAATTCGGTGCCCGAAGGTGTGACCGTTCGGGAAACCACAACCGAGCGCGACACACTGATCGTGACCGGACCGATGACGCGGAATGTATTGTCCGGCATCACCGATGCAGATTTGCAGCAAGGGTGGCTGACCCACCAATTCGCCAAAGTGGCCGGGCAGGATGCCTTCCTGATCCGTGTATCTTTCGCGGGTGAGTTGGGTTGGGAAATCCATGCTGAAAATGATGCGATGCCCGCCATCTACGAAGCTGTGCTGGCTGCCGGAGCGAAACCCTTTGGCATGTATGCGTTGAATTCGCTGCGGATCGAGAAAGGCTATCGCGCGTGGAAAGGCGACCTAAGCACGGATTACTCTCTGCTGGAAGGTGGTTTGGGGCGCTTTGTCAAGCTCGATAAACCGCAGGATTTTGTTGGCAAAGCAGCCATTCAGAACGAAAAACAGCAAGGCGTTAAAAAGTCCTTTGTCACTCTGATCGTGGACGCAGGTGAGGTCGATGCGCCTTACATGTCCTGCATCTGGAGCGGTGATGAGATCGTGGGTGAAACCACATCGGGTGCGTGGGGGTATCGCATTGGTGCCTCGGTCGCGCTGGGCATGGTGCGCGCAGATTTGGCTGTCCCGGGAACTGAGCTAGAGGTTGAAATCTACGGTCAGAAATGTCGTGCTGTTGTTCAGGAGGATCAGCCGCTCTGGGATCCTGCAAATGAACGGTTGAGGGCCTGACCCCTACGACAGAAAGGCGCTGATATGACCCGGCAGATGGAAGGCGTATATCTGACTGGCCATGGAGGTCCTGAGGTGTTGGAATGGCGGGAAGACGTCCCCGTTCCGACCCCCGGTCCAGGGCAGGTTCTGGTGCGCGTCGCCGCTGCCGGGGTGAACAACACCGACATCAACACGCGGATCGGCTGGTACTCGCCGGATGTTACAGAAGCGACGGATGCGGTAGATCAGCGGGTTGAGGCCGGCGGGTGGGGAGGTGCGCTGCACTTTCCCCGCATCCAAGGCGGTGATCTGTGTGGGATTGTTGAAGAGGTTGGATCGGGAGCGGCGTTCAAGCCCGGCCAACGCGTGACCTGTCCTATCAACTTGCCACGCCCGGGGCCGGGTAGACCGCATGGTTTTATCGCGCTTGGTTCAGAAATCGACGGAGCGTTTGCCCAATACTGTCTGGTCGACGCGGGTGATCTTTATGATGTGACCGCCTCGC
This sequence comes from Ruegeria sp. H9, assembly GCF_056532915.1. Taxonomy (NCBI): domain Bacteria; kingdom Pseudomonadati; phylum Pseudomonadota; class Alphaproteobacteria; order Rhodobacterales; family Roseobacteraceae; genus Ruegeria; species Ruegeria sp. H9. The sequence goes on from NZ_JBQFNX010000001.1 coordinate 742,920, forward strand.
CCCTATCAGACGTGGAAATCGCCGCTATTCCCTGCGCGTTTGGGACTGCAGAAAACCTGCTGACTCGCGCTGGTGTGTCGGCGGGCCACACAGTGCTGATTACAGGGGCTTCAGGCGGTGTGGGCCTCGCCGCGGTCCAGCTCGCGGCGCTACGAGGAGCGACGGCCTGGGGGGTGACAAGCGCTGCCAAGGCGGATGTGGTCAAAGCGCAGGGGGCGTCGGCAACCTTTGACCGGGATGCGCAACTGCCGAAGGATATGTTCGATGTCGTCATCGATGTGGTGGGCGGCTCGGCTTGGCCCGATCTCATACTGGCGCTGAAACCCGGCGGGCACTATGCGGTGTCAGGTGCAATCGCTGGCCCCATCGTCAGCACCGATTTGCGAGACATCTATCTGCGCGACATCACAATCCATGGCTGCACCCATCAGCCTCCCGAAGTCTTTGGCCGACTTGTTGTGCTGATGAATGCAGGTCGGATCAGGCCTTTGGTCTCAAAAACCTACCCGTTGCGTGACATTGTTCAGGCGCAAGAGGATTTTATGTCCAAGACCTTGCCCGGGAAACTGGTATTAATACCGTGAAAGGGGGGTAGATGGCTGACATTACGCTTTTAGATGGTTCGATCGGGCAGGAACTGGTGAAACGCAGCGGTGACCAGCCCACGCCTTTGTGGTCAACGCGGGTTATGATCGACAAACCTGACTTGCTGACCGAAGTTCACGCGGCCTATTTCCGCAGTGGCGCGACGATTGCCACCACGAATACCTATGCCATTCACCGCTCGCGGCTGGTGCGTGAGGGGATCGAAGACCAGATGCCACTTCTGATCGAGGCTGCTCTTTCGCGGGCCGAGCAGGCTTGCGCGGGAACTGACGGTCGTATCGCTGGTGCGCTTGGTCCGCTTTTGGCCAGCTACCGGCCCGATCTGAATCCCGACCCAGACGATGCGGCTGAAAAATTTGCCGAGCTGGCTCAACTGATGGCAGACCGGGTTGATCTATTCCTGATCGAAACCGTGTCCTCGGTTCTGGAAGCCGAAGGTGCGCTTCGCGGTACCGAGAATTGCGGCAAACCCGTCTGGCTGGCAATGTCGGTTATGGATGATGACGGCACGCGATTGCGGTCAGGCGAAGCGCTGGAGGACATCGCCCCGCTTGTTGCGCGTTACGCCCCCGAGGCCGTTTTGATCAACTGCGCGCGCCCGGAAGCGATTCCGGCTGCACTGGAGATCATCGCAAAGCTGGGTCGCCCGTTCGGCGCTTATGCCAATGGCTTTACTGGTATCAAAGACGGTTTTTTGAAGGATGCCCCGACGGTTGACTCTCTGGAAAGCCGTCATGACCTAGACCCTGACGCCTATGCGCAGCATGCCATGGGCTGGGTGGCGCAGGGCGCGACGATTGTTGGCGGTTGCTGCGAAGTTGGGCCAGATCATATCGAAACCCTTGCCGACAGTTTACGTGCGGCCGGGCACACAATTGTTTGAGTGTGCCTCATGTCGATCCGCAACAAACCTGAACGGCGAAAAGATCGGGATCAGCAGCATTTCGATATTCTGGTTGCACCCGGTTTCGTGTTGCTTGAATTGGCCTCGTTGGTCGATGTGTTGCGCCTGGCCAACCGGGTTTGCGCGCATCCTCCGTTCACATTCACTTACCGGTCCCGAAAGGGGGGGCCTGTTGAAAGCAGCAGTTGCGCGACGGTGTCGACCGAAACCATACCTGCGCAGCCCGATGCGGATTATCTGTTTGTGATCGGAAACTCGGATCCGGATCAGCCAGAGCTTTCTTTAGGTCGCGTCGTGCCCGACTATACGTACCGGGGAGCCCAGGTCTTTTTGCTGGCCGAAGCGGCAAGCAGGTACATCGATGAAAACGGCGCTGATCATATGGCAACCCATTGGGAAAACGCCTCTTTCTTACGCGAACGTGGCGCGCGTTTTGAGGCCAAGCTTTCAATTGCGACCGAACAGGGTTCGGTGGTCACCTGCGCGGGAATGGAGGCAACGACGGATGTGGCACTGGCGGTGATTGGGCGGCACATTTCGGGTGCCGCCAAGATGACAGTTGCGGATATCATGCTGCACGAGAACATCCGCGATTTCTCATCCATGCAGCCGTTTTCGGGCGCTCGGAATACAGCCACAGGTGACGCAAAGCTGGATCAATGTATCAAGCTGATGCAGGCGAATATCGAAGAACCGTTACCGATCAATCAGATCGTTGACATGTTACACGTGTCGAACAGATCGCTTGAGCGCAAGTTCAAGGCAACTTTCGCAACCACTCCAAACGGATTCTACCGAGAAATGCGCTTGGCCAAAGCCAACAACCTGCTTTTGAACACAACGATGAGCGTGCGGGAAATCGGCTTGGTGTGCGGCTTTCCAAACGGATTCTCATCCGTTTACAAAAGCGTCTTTGGCGTCACTCCGTTTGTTCTGAGACGTCAAAAAAGACGTGCAGAATATAGGTGATTTTCGCGATTGAGATGACGTTTTTGACGCTTTTTTTGTCGATCCTTCATGGCATTTTGCAAAAAACCTGAGACAGCGGAGACATCAGGATGGTTGATCTTCCCACCAAGGCCCGTGTGGTCATCATCGGCGGCGGCGTCATCGGATGCTCGGTCGCGTATCACCTTACCAAGAAAGGGTGGACCGATGTTGTGCTGCTTGAGCGCAAGCAACTGACCAGCGGCACCACATGGCATGCTGCAGGTCTGATTGCGCAGCTGCGCGCGACCGCAAACATGACCAAGCTGGCTAAGTACAGTCAGGAACTATATGGCGCACTTGAGGAAGAAACTGGCGTTGCCACAGGGTTCAAGCGTTGCGGATCGATCACGGTGGCCCTGACTGAAGAGCGCAAGGAAGAGATCTATCGTCAGGCCGCCATGGCCCGCGCCTTCGGGGTTGAGGTCGAAGAGATCGACAATGATCGTGTGCAGGAGCTGTATCCCCATCTGAACCTCGAAGGGGTCAAGGGGGCGGTTTATTTGCCTTTGGACGGGCAGGGTGATCCAGCGAATATCGCTCTGGCTTTGGCTAAAGGTGCGCGTCAGCGCGGTGGCGTCGTCAAAGAACGTGTGAAAGTCACCGACATCGTCAAGCAGGGTCGTAAAGTCACCGGCGTGGACTGGATTGCGGACGATGGCAGTTCCTCGGGCCATATCGAATGCGACATGGTGGTGAACTGTGCGGGCATGTGGGGCCACGAGGTTGGTAAGATGGCAGGTGTGAACGTGCCGCTTCACGCCTGCGAGCATTTCTATATCGTGACCGAAGGGATCGACGGGCTGACCCAACTGCCGGTGCTGCGCGTACCGGATGAATGTGCCTACTACAAAGAGGATGCCGGAAAAATCCTGCTGGGCGCGTTTGAGCCAAATGCAAAACCCTGGGCGATGAACGGCATCCCCGACAGTTTCGAATTCGACCAGTTGCCAGAGGATTTCGATCACTTTGAACCAATACTCGAAGCGGCCTGCAATCGGATGCCGATGTTGGCCGAGGCGGGGATTCACACCTTCTTTAACGGCCCCGAATCCTTTACGCCGGATGATGCCTATCACTTGGGACTCGCCCCCGAGATGGATAACGTTTGGGTCGCTGCGGGGTTCAACTCGATCGGTATTCAGTCGGCGGGTGGTGCTGGTATGGCACTGGCCGAGTGGATGGACTCAGGCGAGAAACCGTTCGATCTGGGCGATGTTGACATCAGTCGCATGCAGCCGTTTCAGGGCAACAAGCAGTACCTCTTTGAGCGTTCGAAAGAGACGCTCGGCCTGCTTTATGCCGACCACTATCCCTATCGCCAAAAGGCCACCGCGCGCGGTGTGCGCCGGACACCGTTTCACCACCACCTGATCGAGCAGGGTGCCGTGATGGGCGAATTGGCTGGGTGGGAGCGCGCCAATTGGTTTGCCAACGAAGGGCAGGAACGGGAGTATCAATACAGCTGGAAACGGCAGAACTGGTTCGAGAATTCGGCTGCCGAACACCGTGCCGTGCGCGAAAATGTAGGCATGTATGACATGTCGTCCTTCGGCAAAATCCGCGTCGAAGGGCCGGATGCCGAGAAATTCATGAACTATATCGGCGGCGGCGATTATTCAGTGCCCAATGGCAAGATCGTCTACACCCAATTCCTAAACCGTAGCGGTGGGATCGAAGCAGATGTCACGGTCACACGGTTGACTGAGACCGCCTACCTGGTCGTCACCCCCGCGGCGACCCGATTGGCGGATCAGACCTGGATGATGCGTCATGCAGGCGGCTTCAATGTGGTTATCACCGATGTCACCGCTGGCGAGGGCGTTTTGGCCGTCATGGGGCCGAATGCGCGTGCATTGCTTGAAAGGGTTTCGCCCGCTGATTTCTCGAACAGGACTAACCCCTTTGGCACGGCACAACAGATTGAGATCGGTATGGGTCTCGCTCGCGCCCACAGGGTGACCTATGTGGGTGAGCTTGGGTGGGAGATCTATGTGTCGTCCGACATGGCAGGTCATGTTTTTGAGGCGCTGCACGAAGCCGGACAAGATATGGGCCTGAAACTCTGCGGCATGCACATGATGGACAGTTGCCGGATCGAGAAGGGTTTTCGCCATTTCGGTCATGACATCACCTGCGAGGATCACGTGGTCGACGCGGGATTGGGATTTGCCGTCAAAGTGGACAAAGGCAGCGATTTCATCGGTCGCGAGGCGGTGATGGCCCGAAAGGAAAGCGGGCCCAAGAACCGGCTTGTCCAGTTTAGACTGACTGATCCCGAACCACTGTTGTTCCACAACGAACCAATCGTGCGCGATGGTGAATATGTAGGTTACCTTAGCTCGGGCAATTACGGTCACACGCTGGGTGGTGCCATTGGTCTGGGCTATGTGCCCTGCGAGGGCGAAAAGCCTGCAGACGTGCTGGCCTCGACCTATGAGATCGATGTCTGTGGTGTGAAAGTCCAGGCAGAGGCGTCGTTGAAACCGATGTATGATGCGAAATCCGAGCGGGTCAAAGTCTAGAAAACATCGACAGTGGTAGGCTCTGCCCCACCGTCCGTACCGGGCGACGCTCGCGAGAGTATTTGTGGCCAGATGAACAAGGGATCACCTGCTCATCTGGCCAACAATATCCATGAGCGTGAGACAGCGCTTCGCATATAGGTTGGCTGCAGAACGCGCGACCTATCAGAAACTTTGATGCCCTGCTTCACAGTTTTGATAGTTCCCAAGCCCATCTGATTTGCCGTAGAGAAACACGGTATCAGTCGGAGACTCGCTGTGGCAGACACCCGCGTACCACCAAACAATACCGATACGCCCAAAGGGCTGGCGTTGGCTGTGATGGCCTATGTGCTTTGGGGCTTCCTGCCACTTTACATGAAAGCAATGGAGCATATCGGCCCGATCGAGGTAGTTGCGCATCGGGTGATCTGGTCGGTGCCGGTGGCCGGGCTGCTGCTGATAGCGCTCGGGCGGACCGGCGATCTGAAAACTGCACTTCGCAATCCCAAAATGTTGGGTATGGCGGCAATTACAGCGGCGCTGATCTCGGTGAACTGGGCGATTTATGTCTGGGCGATTTCATCGGGGCATGCGCTGGACGCGGCTTTGGGCTATTACATCAACCCTTTGTTCAGCATTGCGTTGGGTGCGATATTGCTGCGTGAACCTCTGAACCGAACACAGTTGGTTGCGGTCGGGTTGGCCGCTTTGGGGGTGTTGGTACTGGTGTTTCAGGCGGGAAGCTTACCCTGGGCGGCTTTGGGCTTAATGTTCAGCTGGGGGTTTTATGCGTTCTTCAAGCGCTCACTCCCGATCGGGCCCAACCAAGGGTTTTTGTTGGAAGTCCTGATTCTACTGGTACCCGCCCTGGCCTACGTCACCTGGCTTGGAACAAGTGGTGCCGGGCATTTTGGAGCAGCCGTGTCAGACACTGCGCTGCTTGCAGGCGCGGGGCTGGTGACTGCAATTCCGTTGCTGCTTTATGCCAATGGAGCCAAACTGGTGCGTCTGTCGACGATGGGCATCCTGCAGTACATCGCGCCCACGATGATTTTTATCACCGCGATCACGTTGTTCGGAGAGCGTATTGATCAGGCAAGATTGATCGCGTTCCCCCTGATCTGGGCCGGGTTGATTGTGTATTCGATCCCGATGATCCGGCAAATACGGTCTCAGGCCTAGCGAATGAGCTGGGCAAGCTGTTCCGCCCAGATTGCATAGGCCTTGGGGCTTGGATGATATCCGTCCGGCGCGGCGAGCGCCGGGTCATCGGGCAGGTTCAGCGCCAGATGTGAAACTTGCGGATATGCTGCAGCCACCTTCTGCAAGCCGTGATCCAGCCTTGCAGCCTGCTGCCCCAAAAACCAGGCGAGCGGCTGAGGCAGAGCGGGAAAACGCGCCATCTGAGGAACCGCAGACACGATCACCCGCCTGGCCTTCATCGGCCCGGTCAGAAGATCCAATAGCCGGGTTTGTCGGTCCTCAAAGCTTTGTCTGCTTACCGCTCGGGTCACGTCGTTCACACCCAGCGCCGTTATGGCCACATCAAACTGTTCGGAAAGCCCTTGCAGCTGCTCAATTGTGTTTTGAGTGGTATGCCCGGTGGCCGCCTCAAGCCGCCATTCCACAGTATAACGCTTTGCCAATTGGCCGACCAGTTGCCCGGATAGTGCCTGGCCTTGTGTGCCCGCCCCAACGCCAGCGGCCGAGCTGTCCCCAGTGATCAACAAGCGCAGTCTGGGCCCGCGCCCTGCACGCCCTTGGCGGGGACCAGTCGGTTCTGGCAGAAATTGCGCATTGCGTCTTACCGCGATCCCCTGAATGGCCAGAATAGGCAAAAGCGGAATTCTGAGAATTTGATCGGCGGCAACAGGCAAAGGAACCGTTAGCTCAGCGCATCTTTGAACTTTAGAAAGCGCGCATCTTTCATGACTCGTGCCATCATGGCTTCGCGCAAGGCTCCGACGGTCTTGTAGGGGCGCATGACGACCTCAAATTCCTGAATAAGTCCGTCTGCGTTCAGCGTGATCAAGTCTACACCCACGGCGTCCAAGGCACCGACTTTGCATTGAAACTCCAATGCCCAATCGTCGCCGTCGCCCATGATCCGACGATACTGAAATTCGGAAAACACCTGACCCACATGACCCAGAACCGCTGCAACAGGTTCACGCCCGGTCCAGGTGCTGTAGTAAGTGGGTGGTGAAAACCGAACATCTTCGGCCAGCAACTCTTGGATCAGGCCTTCATCGCCCTTGGCCACCACTTCTTGCATTCGTTTGATCGTCGGGTGCATACCGTCTTCCCTCTTGTTGACCAAAGAGTTGCTGAACCTTTTCACTCACGCAAGGACGACGTTGCGGGAGGGGGCCGCCTGAGATAGGCAAGCGCGCATGAGCGAAACCTATGATCCCCCAAACTCTCCTCTGGATGTGCTGTTTGAAGACACGCAATTGATCGTGGTGAACAAGCCGGCGGGTTTGTTATCGGTGCCGGGGCGGGGCGCGCATCTTGCTGATTGTCTGCTAACCCGCGTGCAAGTTGCGTTTCCACAAGCGTTGCTGGTGCATCGGTTGGATCGGGATACATCCGGTGTAATGGTGTTTGCACAGACGCCGCATGCCCAGCGGCATCTGGGGCTACAGTTCGAAAATCGCCAGACCCGCAAAACTTATGTCGCGCGCGTATGGGGGCGGGTAGAACCAAAAACGGGAACGGTTGACCTGCCGCTGATCGTCGATTGGCCCAATCGCCCCCGTCAGATGGTCTGTCACGACACCGGCAAGCCTGCTGTTACGGATTGGCGCGTGGTTAAATTCGAGGGCGAGACAACGCGTGTTCGCCTGTCTCCCAAGACCGGACGATCGCACCAGTTGCGGGTTCATATGCAGGCGCTGGGGCATCCTATCTTGGGTGATCCGTTTTATGCCGATGGCGCGGCGCGCGACTTCCCGCGGTTGATGCTTCATTCGGAAGAACTGCGCCTCAAAAATCCCCAAGGCGGGGTGTCGATGAAATTTCGCGCGCCAGCCGAGTTCTGATTCTAAGCGTTACTGGTCCAAAGCATCTTCAGGTTTCCCAGCGAAAACCGCCTGGTGCGTTTGACCGGGCGTATAACTTGGCGTTCCCGCGCGGCAGCAATTTCACGTTCGATTTCGAATCCGCGCAAAACGTGATCTTGGGACCAGCGATCCAGTTTCAAGGTCATCATGACGTGATTGTCGAGGTAGGGCATGGTCACTCTCCTGAATTGCAATTGCCCAATCTTCGCCCAACACTCCTGACACCACCTTGTCAGGGGGGTGTGCTAAGTTGTCAGCAGATCTTTAGGAGACCCGGATGCGCCGATCGACACGTCTGTTCGAAATCATTCAGATCTTGCGTGCTGCTGAAGCGCCCGTGACGGCCGATGCGTTGGCCTCCAAGCTCGAGGTTTCGGTGCGCACCGTCTACCGCGATATTGCCGCGTTGCAGGCCCAGCGTACGCCAATCGAAGGCGAAGCGGGTGTTGGCTACTTGATGCGGCGCGGCTATGATCTGCCGCCATTGAATTTCGATGCGGAAGAGGTTGAGGCCCTGTGGGTGGGCCTGTCGATGCTGGCCCGCACTGGTGACAGTACCCTGCAACAGGCCGCTGACCGGGTGTGTCGTAAGATCGAAGCCCTGCGCGCGCCAGCTGACTGGCTTCAGGTTGCGCCTTGGGGCGCGCCGATGGATGATCCGGAAAAGGGCTGTGTGCCGGTCGTAAACTACCGCGAAGCGATCCGGGCTGAACGCAAAATACGCATCACCTACGTGAATTCGGAAGGCGAACGTACCGAACGCACGGTGCGGCCCGTCGCCCTGATCTACCACATAGAATGCACTATGCTGGCCGCGTGGTGCGAGCTGCGAAACGGGTTTCGCCATTTCCGCACAGATCGGATCTGGGCATGCGAACTGACCGAGGATCATTTCTGCGGGCAAGGGGAACTACTGCGTGCAATCTGGCAAGAGCAGAACACCTGGGATAACTCCGCAGGGGTGGCCTGAATGGCGGGTATTCGCCTATTTCACTCAATTGTTGCTTGAGGCCCATTGTTCTCACTGTGTTATACTAAGCGCAACGAAACAAACCCGGTGAACGGGTACGTGAGCAGAAGGTGATTCAATGACGATTTCCAAATGTGTACTGACGGTTGGACTGTGTTCAGCCCTGTTTTTGGGGGCGTGTACCGACCCGGGCACTCTCAGCGTGCAGAACGATCCCAACCAGAATGCCAAGCAAGGCGCGTTGCTGGGTGGTCTGATCGGCGCTGGTGTGGGCGCAATTGCCAATGACTCTGACCCACTGTTGGGGGCGTTGGCCGGTGGGGCCATCGGTGCTGCAGGCGGTGGCGTGATCGGCAACCAGCTTGACCGGCAGGCGGCAGAGCTGCGGCAGCAACTGGCCAATGACGGCATAACGATCGTCAACGCCGGGGATCGCCTGATCGTCACGGTTCCGAATGACATCACTTTTGACACCGACAGTTCCACCGTGCGCCCGGCCTTGCGTGCCGATTTGGTGAAGGTGGGGCAGAATTTGGTTAACTACCCGAATTCGAATGTCCAGATTATCGGTCATACTGACAGTGACGGAGAGGCGTCCTACAACCTCGGACTGTCTGAACGCCGCGCCAATGCGGTGGCTGATATTCTGCAGGCCAATGGTGTCAGCTACGCCCGTATCACTACTGTCGGGCAAGGTGAAAACAACCCGATCGCATCGAACCTGACACCTGAGGGGAAAGCCCAGAACCGGCGGGTCGAGATTGTGGTGGTTCCCAGCGACAACACCTGATCACGCGTCTCGCGCACAATGACTGCGCGTCATCGGGCCTTTGGTTCGATGGTGTCTCGGGATAACTAAGGGGAAACACCAAAGCGGAGTTTCCCCATGTCCCAACCGATCCTTCTTGGCCTTTCCGGCTCGCTACGGCAGGATGCGACCAACCGTAAATTGCTGCGCGAAGCTGCACGCCTGTTCGAACCCGGCACGTTCATTGAGGCTGATCTCAATCTGCCGCTTTATGACGGCGATCTCGAAGTTGGCGAAGGCATACCTGAAGCCGTGCAGGTTTTGGCCGATCAGATTGCCCAGGCCCACGCGGTGATCATATCAACCCCGGAATACAACAAAGGGCCTTCGGGTGTTCTGAAAAACGCGCTGGACTGGGTCAGCCGGACGAAGGGCAAGCCTTGGATGGATAAACCGCTCGCCGTCATGTCTGCGGCTGCGGGCCGGGCCGGGGGGGAGCGGGCGCAAATGATCTTGCGGTCCTTCATGGTCCCCTTTCAGCCACGCATTCTGCAAGGTCCCGAGCTTCACTTAGCGGATAGCTCGAATGAATTTGATGCAGACGGGCAGCTGTCTAACGACCGCTACGAGCATACGCTGCATAACCTGATGCAGAAGCTGCGGGCAGAGGCCGGGTTTTAATCCCCTTTGCTTGCCGGTCTGTACCGCAACTTCTAGGTTATGCGGATGAAGGATCAAGACCAGATCGAGACTCAGGCCGATGTCATAGATCCTGCCCGAGCGGCTGCACTGCAGGTAGCATTGGGGCAGGAACCGACGATTGAGGCAGGCTCAGTACTACCTCCCTTCTTTCATCAGCTCTATTTCTGGTCACCGCATGTGCCGAGCGATCTGGGGCGTGATGGACATCCTCGGGTAGGTCAAGGTCTGATCCCCGATATGGGACTACCAAGGCGCATGTGGGCAGGTGGGCGACTGCAGTTTCATCAGCCCTTTGTGGCAGGGGGCGCAGCCGAGCGTCGGACGGTCAGAGAAAGCGCCTTGGCAAAGACAGGACGTAGCGGACCGTTGGCATTTGTCACCCTACGTCACGAGATTTGGCAAAAGGGTGCGCTGAGCGTGACCGAATGGCAGGATCTGGTTTATCGTGAAGATCCCTCATCAGACGCACCGGCTCCAAAAGTTCCGATGGCTCGAACGGATGAGTTGGATCACCGCATTGTTGAATTTGATACAACCCTGTTGTTCCGCTATTCGGCGCTGACGTTCAACGGTCACCGGATCCATTACGATCTTGACTATGCACGCGACGTGGAAGGCTATGCCGGGCTGGTGGTCCATGGGCCTCTGCTGGCCCAATTCCTCATGTTGTTCGCAACGGATCTGTTGGGACCCTTGGCAGAGTTCAGATTTCGCGCGTCGTCGCCGCTGATGCATTTCGAAACGGCGACCCTGTGTCGGAACGGTCAGGAGTTTTGGGTGCGTGGACCCGGAGGCCGGCAATGCATGTCAGCCAAGGCAATACCGCAATCAGAGTGAAGCTTCGGGCAGAAAATCCTGCGGGATTCTATCGCGCCCTTCCAGCATCAAGTCGGCCATGACCTCGGCCACCTTCGGTGCCATACCAAAACCGATCTTGAATCCCCCATTGGCGATAAACTGCCCTTTGTGCAGGGGATGCGCGCCCAGCATCGGCGCGCGGCTTTTGCTGCGGGGGCGGACACCGGCCCAGCGTTCGATCACTTCCGCCCCGTGCAGGACCGGCACGGCACGCATGGCGCGGTCCAGTACATCGTCCAGAGCGGCATCTGTGCTGGTCGGATCGTCGTATTCGCGTTCTGTTGTCGAGCCAATGGCCAACGTACCATCGGCATGAGGCACGATATGAACAGCATCGGCAAACAACTGTGGTACGTCGCCCGCATCAAATCGCAGCAACGCCGCCTGTCCTTTCACGCCGTTACCGATTGTCTTGCCAAACGCCTTGCTGAGCTCTTGCAGACCCGTAAGTCCAGTGGCGTGTACGACTTGTCCCTTGTCGGGCGCTTCGGCGGTAACTTCTACTCCCATTACGGCAAGCGCGGCCACCAGCGCTGCGCAGGCACGCCTTGGGTGCATGCGCGCGCTTAGCGTATCGTGGACGACATATCCCGTCGGGCTGGGTGGGCACCAGGCACCAATCTGATCTATAAACCGGACGCGCCAATTAGCCTGACCCTGCCAGAGTGTTGCAGCTGTTTGTTCACGCGCTTGGGCCAGCTCCAAACCGCGTGCGTCTGGTATGGGTTGCAGACGCCCAAGACGTGCGTAGCCGGGCGACACACCACCGGTGGCCTCGACCTGTTTCCAGAACGGTTCAGCCATGATTAAACTTTCAAACTGGAACGCCTTTTTGGTGTTCCAGTTTTCGGGCACATGTGGGGCCAGCGCGCCAACAAGCCCTCCACTGGACCCCGCGCCCGGACCAAATGGGTCGACGATCTGAACCTTCGCGCCGCGCCGTGCGCAGGTCCAGGCGATGGAGAGGCCAAATATTCCTGCGCCCCGCACCGTCACATCGACCATTGCCAATCCCCTTTTCGTTGTTCAGTGTCGCGCCGCTTAGCTACAGGATTCCCCGATGGCAGACCAGCGTGCCGAACTTACTTGGACGGAAGACCAGATCCCGGTCTCGGATCGGTTCGATGACCCCTATTACTCGTTGCAGAACGGGTTAGAGGAAACGCGTCATGTGTTTCTGGCAGGCAACGATCTGCCAACGCGCTTTGTACCGGGGTTTCACATCGCTGAACTAGGCTTTGGCACCGGCCTGAATCTGTTGACCGCGTGGTCGGCGTGGGAAGCAGCAGGGCAGACTACACCTTTACGGTTCACCAGCTTCGAGGCCTTTCCGATGGCGCCTGACGATATGGCGCGTGCTTTAGCCGCCTTCCCCGAGATGACACCGTGGGCCGATCGCTTTCTGAAAACATGGAATGGGCAGAAATGCGTGCTGGACACGTTGCATCTTGAGGTCATGGTCGGAGACGCGCGCCAGACCTTGCCCACATGGGCAGGTGAGGCAGATGCGTGGTTTCTGGATGGCTTCTCACCCGCAAAAAACCCCGAGCTGTGGGGGGCTGACCTGATGCAGCAGGTGGCGGAGCGCACGATCCAAGGCGGTACAGCGGCAACCTATACTGCCGCGGGTTTCGTGCGTCGGGGTCTATCCGACGCAGGTTTTGATGTTACCCGCAGACCCGGCTTTGGCCGTAAACGGCACATGACCCGGGCGGTGAAGCAATGAGCCAGAAGAACAACGTCAACGCCGGTATAGCGCTTATGGTCAGCGCGACGATCGTGTTTGCTTTGCAGGATGGGATTTCGCGCCATCTGGCCGGTACTTACAATACGTATATGGTGGTGATGATCCGGTACTGGTTCTTTGCCGCATTCGTGATTGCCCTGGCTGCGAGATCCAGCGGAGGTTTGCGGGCGGCGGCGCAAACCAGCCAGTTGGGACTCCAGATATTCCGGGGTGTGTTACTGGCCGCAGAAATTTGTGTCGCCGTTTTCAGCTTTACCATTCTGGGCTTGATTGAAAGCCAGGCCGTTTTCATCAGCTATCCGCTGTTGATCGCTGCTCTCAGCGGCCCGGTTCTGGGTGAGAAAGTCGGCTGGCGTCGCTGGGCCGCCATCGGGGTCGGCTGCATCGGGGTGTTGATCATCCTGCAGCCCGGTGCCGGTGTGTTCAACCCTTGGGCTGTGATCCCGCTGATCTCGGCGTTTATGTTCGCGATTTATGGCCTGCTGACACGGTATGCGGCTCGGCGGGACAGTACCGCGACCAGTTTTTTCTGGACTGGGGTGGCTGGTGCAGTCGCAATGACTGCTGTCGGTGTCTGGTTTTGGGAACCCATGGCCAGCAGCGATTGGTTTTGGATGGGGTTGCTTTGCATCGCAGGCGCTCTGGGACACTGGCTATTGATTAAGTGCTACGAAATGGCCGAGGCCAGCGCCGTGCAACCCTTTGCCTATTTCCATCTGATGTGGAGCGCAATTCTCGGCATCACGATCTTCCACGAAACCCTGCGCCCCGAGGTTGTTCTGGGCGCAGCTTTGGTGATCGCGGCGGGCCTGTTCACCTTATGGCGCGAACGACGAAAGGGTTGAACCGGTTAGTTCCTTTGAGAATGGCACTGGTAAAGCTGGCTGTCCAAGCCGAGCGCGATAGACCGGCAGGCTTTCGGCGACACGCATGACATAGTTGCGCGTCTCCTTGAAAGGAATGGTCTCAATCCAGTCGATCACGTCCACCTGGCCCCGGCGCGGGTCGCCATAGCGTTCCATCCACGAAATCGGCCGTCTTGGCCCCGCGTTATATCCAGCGGCCATCATCACGACATTGCCGTTGAAATCCTCTGCAAGCGTTGCAAGATAATTCGCCCCCAGCTTTGCGTTATATTGCCAGTCCGAGGTTAGGCGCGCGGTTTTATGGCCACCCAGAATACCCAAATCCTGAGCCACAAGTTTGGCGGTAGCGGGCATGACCTGCATCAAACCGCGCGCGCCTGCGCCACTGATGACTACCGGATCGAACTCACTTTCGCGTCGGGCAATTGCCAGTGTCATTTCCTTCGCCATGGGAAGTCCCATATCTGCGACCGGGTGCACTGGGTAATAAGCGGCAGGCAAAACAACACCGGTTGTTGCCGCGCGCTTGGCGATCATGACGGCCAGATGCGGTTCGTTCAGTTCGATCACCAGGTCACCCAGCTGAGCGGCTTGGGTTTGATCGAGACCTTCCACCAAATGGGTCAGAAACCGTTCTGAAAGGTTTCCCTCTCCTGCGCGCTGCAACAGCAATCCAGCCTCCAACACGCTTGAGTCAGCGAATGCGGCTTGTTTCCAATGCGGCGCGCGGCGTGGGTTGGCCAATTCGCTGTCAAACGGACGGCCGATTTGTTCCGCCGCCAGCAACCCGTAGAACGAGGTCTGATAGTTCGCGCCTTCGGCATAAGCCTCGTGCGCCTTGTCAGCATCCCCCTGCGCCGCATAGGCGCGGCCCAGCCAATATCCACCTCGACCCTTCGAAATCGGCGATTGCACCGCCTCCGAGAAATTCTGGAAATGCCGCACCGCCGTGGCCGGATCATTCAGCTTGCGCAGCGCCAGATATCCCGAGAGCCACTCTAAATCAGCGTAGCCATAGCCCATTTCGGGGGTCATGTGGTGATTGGCGGCAATCGCATAGGCGCGTTCGGCATCTCCCGTGCGCATCTCAAGACGTGCCAGTCTGCGTCGCCCTTCCGCCCATTTGTCGGGTTCACCCAGCGATTTTGGTCCGGTCGAGCGTGCCAACATCAGATCAATGGCGCTGTCGTCCAGTTCTTTGCGATCCCGCCACACGAAACGATCAAATGCCAGGCCAGGGTCTTTGGCCAGTGATTCCGGCACTGCGGCGACTTTGCCGTCCACTCCGTTTTCGCGCTTTTGCAGGGCAATGCGCGCCTCGGCCAGTTTGCGCTGATCAGAGATGACCAGGGGCAGCATCCGCCCGGCGCTGACCAGATGCCCATCCCACAACATCCGATCCAACCTGGCCTCGTGATGTGGTCTCAGAAGTTTCCCGAAGTTCTCAAGATAATCCTTTTGCAGGCCCGACCCCATCGGCATGGTCCGCCAAGCGGTTACGACGTCGGCTTCTGCTTCACCATTGCGGCCTTGGCTTTTCAAAGCCACGGCATAATTCAAAGCACCTTCTGCTGTTTGCGGAGGCATCCCTTCGTAGAATTTCAGAACTCGATTCGGATCGGCCCCGGTGAATGATGGCTCGCTTTTACGGCGCAGCCAGGCCAAACCGGGCCAATCCGGGCGCCGCTCAAGAAACACCAGCACATCGCCCGAGCTACCAAAACCTTCGCGTAGCCAATGCCAGACAATAATGTCACGCGCCACCGATCCACGCTGGCCTGCCACGCGCAGCGCGGCATTCCAATCGCCCTTGCGCATCTCATAGAGCCCCGCACGCAAATCCTGCGTCGCATCCGCACGAGTGGCATGCGGCTGTAGCATCAGCGCCAGAATCATCGCTATTCCAAGCGACAGAATACGTCTCATCCCTTGCATTCCCCAACAAACCAAGGATACAGCCATGCAGGATAAACCTTGCGCCGCCGGGATCAACTCACAAACCCTTAATCGTGACAGACCGGTGCGCAAAAAACACCTAAGGAGCGTTCCATGTTTAAAGGCTCAATGCCAGCCCTGGTCACCCCGTTCAGCAACGGCGCGTTGGACCTGGAAACGCTCAAACACCTGGTGGAATGGCAAATACAGCAAGGTTCGACCGGTCTGGTTCCGGTTGGTACGACCGGCGAAAGCCCGACCCTCAGCCATGAAGAACATGAAACGGTTATCGCCGAAGTGGTGAAGGCTGCAGCAGGTCGCGTGCCTGTCATCGCAGGCGCGGGCTCCAACAATACTGTCGAGGCAATTCGGTTTGTTCAGTTTGCGCAAAAAATCGGTGCGGATGCGGCGCTGGTCGTAACCCCCTATTACAACAAGCCGACCCAGAAGGGGCTGCTGGCGCATTTCCAAACTCTGCATGACAGTGCCGATATCCCGATCATCATCTACAACATCCCGGGTCGTTCGGTCATCGACATGACTCCTGCAACGATGGGTGAGCTGGCGAAACTGCCGCGCATCATCGGGGTCAAGGACGCGACCGGAGATCTGGCGCGCGTCAGCCAGCAGCGTGCAAGCTGTGGTGCGGATTTCTGCCAGCTATCCGGTGAAGACGCCACAGCACTGGGCTTCAACGCTCATGGCGGAGTGGGCTGCATCTCGGTCACCGCAAACGTGGCTCCGAAGCTCTGTGCTGAATTCCAGCAGGCAACGCTGAATGGCGACTACAAAATGGCGCTTGAGTATCAGGACCGCCTGATGCCCCTGCACGAAGCGATTTTCATCGAGCCCGGTCTGGTTGGCGCAAAATACGCGCTCAGCAAACTTGGCCTGTGCAGCACCGAAGTGCGCTCGCCTTTGACAGAGCTGGAAGACAGCACCAAAGCTGCGATCGAAGCAGCAATGGCGCATGCTGGATTAATCTGAAATCAATATACGGACTCGTAAGGGCGGCCTCGAAGATCGAGCGCCGCCCTTTCTTAATTCGGGATCCAAACTTCATCTGGCTAGAAATACCTTGGGGGAGGCGCGGCTTGCCGCGACGGGGGCAGAGCCCCCATCAACGCTTGCCGTAGTACAACCCAACCACATGCTCTGCTTGCGCGAAGAACAACCAGCGTGAAACAGCAACGCCGGTGACATGCGACAACACCGCCACAAGCGCAAAGACATGCTTGATCAGAACGCCGCCAAAAGGGATCAGAAGCAGCAGTAAAGGCAGCACAAAAGCCAGACCAAAAGATATCATCCGTAGTTTCTGCGCATGCTTCCGACCGACCACATGCACAAACTCACGCAGCAGATAGTTTGTACCTGTATGGGGTGGTTCGAATGCGCGGACAGCGCCTCGCTCACCAAGCCCTGTCGCGGTTGCCAGCGTGGTTCCCGATCGGGACAACGCATCGTCGCCCTTGGCCCAATAGGCAAGCTGTACAGCGCCGGCAATAGCCAGCAACCAAGGGGCAAGCGCTTCTGCTCCGGCCAACAACGCCCCGCCTGCAAGGCTGAACGACAAGAACATGGCTGGTGTCAGGTTCATGTTCCAGCGTGGGATGGTCTTGAGCTGCGTGTAGATCATCGATGTGGTGAAGACCGTGGCCAGCGAGAATGCCGCCCCGATCCAGCCCAGCACACCCCAGCGTTGGCCTAGAAAGACCGCACCAATTGCATAGAGCCCCATGACGAGCAGCGCGATGACCGCGCACCAGCCCTCGCGGCTGAGCCAGCTTGAGCGCCACTGTGTGAAGGCTTTCCAGGCGCGCTCTGGGTGGCCGAGGTGGAAGGTCGACGCGAGCAAACCGCCGACGGACAAGCCATAGGCAATTGCGAAAAACACAAACGCGACCCAGCCCGAGACGTCAGGTATGCCGAGCCCCAGGAAGAACAAGAGTCCAAATCCGAGACCGGACAGGGTGGTAAAGATGATAACGGAAGGTGCCGGGTGCATCAGAGCTTCTCCAGGGTCTTGTCGAGCCAGCCGAGGAAACCCTTGGGCTCTTCGGCGACCGGGGCCAGCAGAGGGGCTAGGATGTCAATCTGCTCCTCAATTTTGTCCTTGGGTCGGGGCGGCAGGTACTTGTTGACGGGTTTGGTGCCCTGTTCAGGCATCAGGTCCATGCCGCCACGTTCGACGACCAGCTTGCTGACATCACTGCCAGGGTCGCCGAGATCGCCAAAGTGTCGGGCACCTGCCGGGCAGGTGCGCACACAAGAGGGCACACGATCCACCTCGGGTAGGTTCTCGTTGTAAATCCGATCGACGCAAAGCGTGCATTTCTTCATAACGCCTTCGGCCTGATCCAGTTCGCGTGCGCCATAGGGGCAGGACCACGCGCACAGGCCGCAGCCGATGCAGTCATTTTCGTTGACCAGAACGATTCCGTCCTCGACCCGCTTGTAGCTGGCACCGGTGGGGCAGACGGTCACGCAGGGTGCGTCTTCACAATGCAGGCAGGATTTTGGGAAGTGGATCAATTGGGCATGCCCTTCGGCGGGTTGCACCTCGTAAGAGTGCACCCGGTTCAGGAAGGTGCCTGAAGGGTCAGCACCATAAGCATCCTGATCCGACAGTGGCGCGCCGTAGTTTTCGGTGTTCCAGCCTTTGCATGAAATGACGCAGGCATGGCAGCCAACGCAGGTGTCCAGATCAATGACCAGACCCATCTTGCGTTCGGTTGATTGGGGGAGCTGGGTCATGACTGCCTTGCCTCTGCGATTGTGGTCAGGGCGGGCTGGGGCTCTGCCCCAGACCCCGAGATATTTATAGCCAGATGAAGAACGGATCGGGTCATTTGCCCACCTTCCAGGCCAAATCCTTTGGCCCTTGCCCGACCGGCGATTTGATTGGAGCGAATTCTGGCTGGCTTTCAGCATCGCTTGGAGCGGCGGCCTTTTCGATTTTTACCTTCAGATCGAACCAGGCGGCCTGACCGGTGATCGGATCAGAGTTTGCCCAGCGCAGGCCGTCACCTTTGGGGGGCAGCAGCTCGTGGATCAGGTGGTTGAGCAGGAAACCCTTGGTGGCCTCGGGGGCGTCTTTCTGCAAGGCCCAGGCCCCTTTGCGCTTTCCGATGGCATTCCAAGTCCACACGGTATTGTTGTTCAGCGCAGCCATCTCCATGACGGGTACCGTGATCTCGCCATGTGGAGAGCTGACTTTGGCCCAATCGCCGTCTTGCAGCCCGTGTTCACGCATCAGCTTGGTCGGGACGTATAGCGGGTTGCGCCCATGCAGCTGACGCAACCAGGCGTTTTGTGTGCCCCAACTATGATACATCGCCATTGGCCGCTGGGTCAGAGCGTTGACGGTGAAGCCTTCATTGCCGGTCTGATCGGTTTCGTACCAAATGGGCAGGGGGTCCATTGTATCTTGGATCTGCGCGCGCAGGTGATCTGGGGGCTGGCGTTCCCCGTAGCCTTCGGCGGCCAGTTGGAATTTACGCATCGGCTCGGAATAGAGCTGGAATAGATAGGGCTGTGGGCTGTCATAGATACCCATGCCCACAGCCCAGTCTTGATAGGCAGTGTTCCAAGGTTTGTAGTAATCCGCACCTTCGGGAATATGCGCGACATAGAAGCCACCATTCTCGATGTATTGGTTCAATTGGTCGGGGTTAACCTCGCCACGACCTTCCTTGTCGCCGTTTTCGCCCCGGAAACCGGCAAGCGGTCCAATCCCCGGCTTGCGTTCGTGGTTGACGATATAGTCGGCGTAATCCGTCCACTTGGCGCTGCCATCATCGTTGGTAAAGCCGGGCAGGCCCATGCGGTTGGCCAGATCAATCAGAACCGACTGGAAGCCGCGTACGTCGCGGTCGGGTTCAATCACCGGCCAGCGGATCGCGTCTGCCGCTGCCTCGGCCTCGCAGATCGGGCGGTCCAGTAGCGAGATACAGTCGTGTCGTTCCAGATAAGTTGTGTCGGGCAGGATAAGGTCGGCATAGGCCACCATTTCCGAGGAATAAGCATCGGAATAGATGATATGCGGGATCACGTAGTCGCCGTTCTCATCCTTGTCCGTCAGCATGTCCATGACACCCTTGGTGTTCATCGTCGAATTCCAGGACATGTTTGCCATGTACATGAACAACGTATCGATCTTGTAGGGATCGCCTGCATGGGCATTCGAGATCACCATGTGCATCAGCCCGTGGCTGGACATCGGGTTTTCCCATGTAAACGCTTTGTCGATCCGCGCCGGGCTGCCGTCTTCTTTCAGCGCCAGATGCTCGGGGCCGCGAACAAACCCCAGATGCGGCCCGTCCAGCGGTGTATTCGGCGTCACCTTACAATGCGGAGTCGGATGCGCCTCAACTGGCTTGGGGTAGGGCGGCTTGAAGCGGAAGCCGCCGGGGACTTCGACCGTTCCAAGCAGGATCTGCAACACATGTAGGGCGCGGCAGGTCTGGAAACCATTGGCATGGGCTGAGACACCACGCATCGAGTGCATCGCGACGGGGCGACCAATCATCTTCGAGTGTTTCTCGCCCCGGAAATCGGTCCATTCATGGTCCAGTTCGAACGCTTCATCAAAGGCCACACGGGCGAGCTCGCCAGCAATCGCGCGAATGCGGGTCGCTGGTACGCCGCATTTTTCTGCGATTGCCTCGGGGGCGTATTCATCCGCCAGATACCGTTCTGCCATGTGGTGGAAGACGGGGCGGTGGGTGACACCGTCCTTTTCGTAGGTCGCTGATAGGTCAGGGCGGACGCCGGGGGTGTCGAAAGCAGTCAGCTTGCCGGTATTGCGGTCGATGACCAATGGCTTGCCGTCATCGTCTTTCAGGAACAGACCCTTTTCCGGACCGTCGGATGCGTTGATCAGGACCGGCGCGTTGGTGTAGCGACTTAGGTAATCCAGATCGATTTTGCCTGCCTTCATCAGCACATGGATCATCGACAAGATGAACAGGCCATCGGTACCGGGGGTGATGCCGACCCAATCATCTGCCACGGCGTTATAGCCCGAGCGGATCGGATTTACCCCAATCACCCGGGCACCGCGCGCCTTGATCTTGCCGATGCCCATTTTAATCGGGTTGCTGTCGTGGTCTTCTGCAACGCCGAACAGCATGAACAGCTTGGTGTGATCCCAGTCGGGCTGACCGAATTCCCAGAATGCACCGCCCATCGTGTAGATGCCACCGGCTGCCATGTTGACCGAACAGAACCCGCCATGGGCCGCATAGTTACAGGTGCCGAAATTCTGTGCCCAGAAACTGGTGAAGCTCTGGCTCTGATCACGGCCGGTGAAAAAGGCCAGTTTCTCAGGGTTGTCTTCGCGGATCGGTTTTAGCCAACCGACAGCGATCTCGAGTGCCTCGTCCCAACTGATCTCTTCGAACTCGCCAGACCCACGCGGGCCGACGCGTTTGAGCGGTGCGCGTAGGCGCGACGGGGCGTTCACCTGCATAATCCCCGCGCTGCCTTTGGCGCAGAGAACGCCCTTGTTTACCGGATGATCCCGATTGCCTTCGATATAGGCGACCTTCCCATCCTTCATGTGCACGTTGATACCGCAGCGGCAGGCACACATATAGCACGTGGTCCGGCGGATCTCGTCTGACACGGGTGGGGATAGGTTGAGGTTCGGTTGTTGATTCACGCTGTCTCTCCCTGTGGCGGATCGCCTTGGTACCTGTACGTGTTGAACACACTGGAGCGTAAGCACACCGGGCTCAACCATATAGAGGAAGAGAGTGCAGGCACCCCCTTCCTCTGCTTTTCTTTAAGCGGACCGGTTGAACCCGGTCCGACTTATGTTTTTGACAGCATTCAAACCTGCTGCAGACGCATGTCGCTTGCGTCGATACCTGCAACCTCAACCGGCTTCTTCATCGCGTCGCGACGGAAGGGTTCACCCAGTTCCTGGTTGATCATTGCTTCGATCAGGGTGGTGATGCCGTTCTTCTGGTCCTCGATCGCCTGGCTCAGCGCCGCTGTCAGTTCATCCTGAGTGCGCGCGATGACGCCTTTCAGGCCACAGGCGTTGGCGATGCCGGCATAGGACACTTTTGTGTCCAGCTCGGTGCCGACGAAGTTGTCATCGAACCACAGGGTCGAGTTGCGCTTTTCCGCACCCCACTGGTAGTTGCGGAACACAACCTGAGTGATGGCGGGCCATTCTTCGCGACCGATGGCGGTCAGTTCGGTGACTGCAATGCCGAAGGCACCGTCGCCAGAGAAGCCGACAACCGGTACATCCGGGCAGCCGATCTTCGCGCCAATGACCGAAGGCAGACCATAGCCACAGGGGCCGAACAGGCCGGGGGCCAGATACTTGCGGCCTTCTTCAAACGAAGGATAGGCGTTGCCGATGGCGCAGTTGTTGCCGATGTCGGACGAGATGATCGCCTCTTTCGGCAGCGCGGACTGGATCGCGCGCCATGCTTTGCGCGGGCTCAGCCAGTCCGGCTTGGCAGCGCGAGCGCGCTCGTTCCAGGTGGTGCCCGGATCGTCCTGCTCGTGATCCATCGAGGTCAGTTCTTGCGCCCAACGCGATTTGGTTTCGGCGATTTTCGCCTTGCGCGCGTCGCGGCCTTCGTCACCGGCTGTGTCGGACAGTTGGTTCAGGATGCTGGTGGCAACGGTCGCCGCATCGCCCACGATACCAACCGAGACCTTCTTGGTCAGGCCAATGCGGTCGGGGTTGATGTCGACCTGAATGATCTTTGCATCTGCAGGCCAGTACTCCATGCCGTAACCTGGAAGGGTCGAGAACGGGTTCAGGCGGGTGCCGAGGCACAGAACAACGTCTGCTTCCTTGATCAGCTGCATACCGGCTTTTGAGCCGTTATAGCCCAGCGGGCCAGCGAACAGTGGGTGCGAACCGGGGAAAGCGTCATTGTGCTGGTAGCCAACGCAGACCGGAGCGTCCAGACGCTCGGCCAGTGCTTTCGACGCTTCGATGCCGCCTTTCGACAGAACGGTGCCTGCACCGTTCAGGATAACGGGGTTCTTTGCGTTCGACAGCAGAGCGGCAGCTTCGGATACGGCCGATGCACCACCCGAAGGCAGTTCAAACTCAACAACAGCAGGCAGCTCGATGTCGATCACCTGAGTGAAGAAGTCGCGCGGAACGTTGATCTGCGCAGGTGCCGAAGCGCGCTTGGCGTTCATGATTACGCGGCTCAGAACCTCTGCCATACGGCTGGGGTCACGCACCTCTTCCTGGTAGCAAACGCAGTCTGCGAACATGCGCATCTGCTCCATTTCCTGGAAGCCACCTTGACCCATGGTCTTGTTTGCGGCCTGCGGAGTGACCAGCAGCAGCGGAGTGTGGTTCCAATAGGCAGTTTTGACGGCGGTCACAAAGTTGGTGATGCCGGGGCCGTTCTGGGCGATCATCATCGACATCTTGCCGGTTGCGCGGGTGTAGCCGTCAGCCATCATGCCGCCGGACCCTTCGTGGGCACAATCCCAGAAAGTGATGCCTGCTTTGCCAAAGATGTCAGAGATCGGCATCATGGCCGAGCCGATGATACCGAACGCATGTTCGATGCCATGCATCTGCAGGGTTTTTACAAAGGCTTCTTCAGTGGTCATCTTCATCTGCGTAGTCTCCGATCATAGAAGGATGGAACGGGGGTTTTGCACCCAGTTTTCTGATCGGTTTTGGCGCACGGGTGTCTGTGGCGTTAGGGCCAGAACCGGTAGCGGTTTAAGTCCAGAGTGCTTAAGAACGCCGGATCGCTTCAGCAATCTGTTGGATTCCCGGTTCGATACGATCCGACGAGATTGAAGAGTAGCCCAGCCGATAAAAGTTCTTTGGCCTGTTCTGGCTTGAAAAAAATGCCTCACCCGGTTCGATATGGACGCTTTGGCGCTGCAGGTCTCGGGCCAGTTTGCTGGTGTCTACATGCAGCGGCGCTTGCATCCAGATCGATGATCCGCCCAGCATCCCGCGCCCAGCAACAGTCAGACCATATTGTCCAATTGCCTCCTCAATCGCTTCGCGACGGCGTTGCAGCGTTTTAGACATGCGCCGGATCTGAGCATCATAGTGGCCGAGCGATAGGAAGTAGGCTGCGGTTCGCTGCATGTGGCCAGGAGGGTGACGCAAGACCAGAGATCGCAGGGCGCGCGCTTCACGGATAAAGGGTTCGGACCCGACCATGTAGCCCAATCGAAGACCCGGAAACAGCGACTTGGAAAAGCTGCCCACGTAGATCACCCGCCCATCGCGATCCATTGACCTGAGCGCCGGTGACGGGGCCCCGAGAAATGACATTTCGAATTCATAGTCATCCTCGACGATCATGGCGTCAAGTTCACGTGCACGACGCAGCAGTGCATGTCGGCGGTCCACCGGCATGGTCGCGGTTGTCGGGCTCTGGTGGCTGGGGGTGGTGAATATGACGTCGGTATCATCTGGGATCGTTTCCGGGGGCAACCCGTCCCGGTCGACCTTCAGATAAGACAGCTTGCATTCCGAGTGAATTAGAAGATCGCGCAGGGCGTAATAGCAGGGGTCCTCGATCGCTGCCCTACGGTTCCGGTTCAGCAATATGCGAGACGCCAGCCAAAGGGCGTTCTGAGCGCCCAGGGTGATCAAGATTTCTTCGGGCCGGGCTACAATTCCACGGCGGGGAAGAGTATGCCGGGCGATGAATTCAAGCAGCAGCGGGTCGTCCTGATCGACATAGTCCCCGGTCAGAGAATCAAAGTCCTTATGTCCCAACGCCCGAACCGCGCAGAGACGCCAGTTTGCATGATCGAACAGCTTTCTGTCGACTTGGCCATAAATGAAGGGATAGCGGTAGTCACGCCAGTTGCTGGGTTTTGTCAGCACATCACCGCCCGAGAAACGGCGAGCAAACGCCTGATCCCAGTCAACCACTTCGGTGTCGCGCCGCACTGGCGTGTAGGTCGGCGGCACTGGCGCATTTTCTGAAACATAGTATCCCGACCGGCCTTTGGCGGTCAGGTAATCATTGGCCAGCAGTTCAGTATAGGCAAGCGTGACCGTAATCCGGCTGACACCCAAATGGGCAGCAAGTTTACGGGACGAGGGCAGCTTTTCCCCGACGTGGAAGCGTCCTGACAGAATGCCTTCGGCAATCAGCTGTTGCAGCTGCGCCTGTAAGGTGCCTTGCCCATTGCGTTCCAAAAAGAATGTGTCGACCGAAATACCCATTGCATCGTTATAGGTTGGACCTAAGGCGGTGGCAATCTGGACTTATGGCCCTGCGAACCATGTTGGGAGTTTTACGCACACGTGTGGTTGACGCAGGATACGAATTAAACTAAATAACCAGAAATCTAGTTTAATGGAGATAAAAGATGTGGGAAGAAGCTGCCGCAGGTTTCTCTGCCATGGGCTCGGAAGCCCGATTGAAGGTTCTTAAGACCTTGGTTCGTGCTGGGGAAGCAGGCCTGACCGTTGGAGAAATTCAAACGAGGACAGGAATCGCGCCCTCGACTCTGGCGCATCATCTGCGGTTTCTGGCTGCTGGCGGAGTAGTTGAGCAAGAGAAGATCGGGCGTAGCACGATCAACCGCGCGTGCTTTGACGAATTGAGAAACCTGGCGCAGTTCATCCTTAGTGAATGCTGCGCAGACGAAATCGGAAAGGCCGCAAACGATGGCTGAACTAACACAAAACCCCAAGCCACTTGCCAGAAACCTGATCGACCTGATCAAAACGCCCTGGGCTCTGATCTTGGTCATACTGGCGCTGGTGGCCGTTCTTGATCCGGGCAACTGGACCGAGGTTGTGAGTTTTGCAGCCAAAGCGCTTGCGCATACGGGCCAGTACATCCTGTTTGCTGTTCTGCTGCTATCATACCTGAAGGCAACTGGGGCCGAAGTGATGGTCGCCCGTGCATTTGAGGGTCGCGAGACACGGATGATCTTTCTGGCCGCGTTGTTTGGCGGGCTGGCCCCATTTTGTTCCTGCGAAGTGATCCCATTCATCGCAGGTTTGCTGGCTCTGGGTGCGCCATTGTCGGCCGTGATGGCATTCTGGCTCAGTTCACCGTTGATCGACCCCCCGACGTTGCTGATTACTGCGGGTGCGCTGGGTTGGCCGTTTGCAATTGGTAAAGCGGTTGCCGCTGTCGCGTTGGGTTTGTTCGGCGGGTTTGCCGTGCGCACCCTGATGCGGGGAGGTGCCTTTGCGCAGCCGTTGCGTGAATACAAACCCGCTGGTTGCTGCGGTTGCGGACCAAAGCAAGATGACAAACCCGTCTGGAAGTTCTGGCAAGACCCTGACCGTCGGACGCGCTTTCGGGCCGAATTCGTTCATAACGGTCTGTTCTTGCTCAAATGGCTAGCGTTCGCCTACGTGCTCGAGGCGCTGCTGGTCAGCTATGTTCCGGCAGACCTGATCGCCCGGGTTGTTGGTGGTGAGGGTGTTGTGCCAATTGTCATCGCTGCCTTGGTCGGAATGCCTGCCTATCTGAACTCTTACGTCGCACCACCGCTTCTTGCGGGTCTGATGGAGCAGGGTATGAGTGCGGGTGCTGCGATGTCGTTCATGGTGGCCGGCGCCGTCAGTTCGATACCTGCGATGGCGGCCGTGTGGTCACTGGTGAAACCGCGCGTCTTTGCCACCTATCTGGGGTTGGGCATCAGCGGTGCCATCGTAGCAGGCATCCTGTTTCAAATGATCTAAACAAAAAACCGCCCGGTTGAGCCACCGGGCGGTTTTGCTTTTCTAGCTCGCTTCGCAATATCGTGGCAGTTTGAACCGATACCTTGGCTCTCCACTTTCAACGAAAACCCGTTTCTCGATACAGGCTTGGGTTCCAACTGTCTGAGCAATCGGCCCTTCGGTCGAAGTGATTGATGCAGCTGAGCCATCCGGCAAGCGCACCGAAGCAATGACCCCGTTCTTGAGATCGCCATTGATCGGTGTCGCCGACAAAACCGCGACGGTGAGAAACGCCTCGTGCTCGTGCTTGCCGTCGTCATTCAGCAACAGCAAGCCAGCGACTATCGCGATCATCACTACGGCACCTGTAATGGCCAACCACCAGGATTTCAGGAACACATAGATTGAAACGGCACGATGCGCGTCGAAGAATAAGGATAGAACCTTTAGCATCAAATCACCCAAAAAATCGGGTCCCGGCTATTCGAGGCCGGGACCATGCGCATCTCAGGGGCGCAGATCGTCTTCGTCTTCTTCATCACCACCACCCTTGGGCAGGTTGAAGAAGCTATCCGCATCGACGATGGGCTCTTCGTCTTCCTTCTCGTTGGTGTCCTCGGACAACGAGAATGTCTCGAGACCTTCGATCGCGGTCGGGATCTTGGGCGCTGAATCCATCTCAAGCGACTGTTCGGTCGAGACCAGTTTGCGACGCTCATCATCGCTCATCACGCCACCTTCGGCTGCTTTCTTGGCCGCGGCCTTTTGCACGATGGCATCCAGTTCGGATTGTTTGCACAGTCCCAGGGCAACCGGATCGATCGGCTGCATGTTCGAGATGTTCCAGTGCGTCCGCTCGCGGATCGACTGGATGGTCGGCTTGGTGGTGCCGACCAGCTTGGCAATCTGGCCGTCGCTGAGTTCCGGGTGGAACTTGACCAGCCACAGGATCGAGTTCGGACGGTCCTGACGCTTGGACAGCGGGGTGTAGCGCGGACCACGGCGTTTCTCTTCGCCTGATGCCGCCGGATTGAATTTCAGCTTCAGCTTGTGCAGCGGGTTGTTTTGCGCGGTGTCAATTTCTTCCTGAGTCAGCTGGTTGTTGGCAATCGGGTCAAACCCTTTGACACCTGCAGCCACATCACCATCCGCAATACCCTGTACTTCCAGCTCGTGCATGCCTACGAAATCCGCGATCTGCTTGAAGCTGATCGTGGTGTTGTCCACCAGCCATACGGCGGTTGCCTTGGCCATAAGCGGTTTTGCCATCAGCCCGTCTCCTATAAATACATCTGTCCCGTCGCCGGAATTCGGCGGCCCCGAAGCTATGGGGCAGGTTTCCGTTGTCGGGGAACTTGGGGCCTATATAGTCGCGACAGCTAAAGAAGGGAAGAGGCGAATGCGCTGGGCGATTTTGTGGGTGCTAAGTGCCATGGCTGCGATGGCCGAGGGCGAAAAGGCGGGCGAGTTCGACTACTACGTCCTGTCGCTCAGCTGGTCGCCCAATTGGTGCGCCCGCGAAGGCGATGCGCGCGGATCGGATCAGTGCAACGCACGACACGATCACGGATGGATATTGCATGGTCTCTGGCCGCAATTCCATCAGGGTTGGCCTTCGTATTGTCGCACGTCCGAAGCGCCACCCACACGCCGCATGACGCGGGAAATGGAGGATATTCAGGGCTCATCCGGGTTGGCCTGGCATCAATGGAAAAAGCACGGCACCTGTTCGGGCCTCAGTGCACCCGACTATTTCGCCCTGTCGCGGCAGGCTTATGCAGGAGTTGCGCGCCCCGAGGTGTTCCGCAAGCTGGACGCGACGGTCAAACTGCCCGCTTCGGTGGTGGAAGAGGCCTTTCTCAAGGCCAATCCCACGCTCGAGCCTGACATGATCACCATCACCTGTAAGCAAGGCTATATCGAAGAAGTCCGCCTATGCCTGTCCCGCAATCTTGACCCGGTGCCCTGTGGCCGCGACGTGATCCGTGATTGCACCGCTAAAGACGCGGTGTTTGATCCGATTCGTTAGAGCTTTTTGTTCTGGCAGTCGCGCGCATAATCCAGCGCTTTGGCGGTGCCTTTCAGATCAATCGCCATGACGGTCTGACCTTCTGGATTGTAGACGGTCATGGTCTTGTTCTGCGCAATCGAGGTGACGAAACTCCGGTCCGTAAAGAACACCGTCGCGCCGGGCACGCCATCCTGCTTGAACCCGATGGCGGTGGCATCAAAGCTCTTGCCGTCCAGCTCAAACCGGATTGGGTATTGTTCCCCCGGTTTAATGTCGCCCCAAGCCTTGTTGTAAACTGTGAAATACCCGCGATTATCCAACGCGTCATAGCCTAGCCGCACCACCGAGAGGTCTTGATAAACGGTTTGTATCAGGCACCCATTGCCAAGATTGGGGTCCATCATGATGTTCCAGCCTTCGACAAAACCTTTGTCGATAAGTTCCTGCGACAGGGCGGCAGTGGCGGCGAAGGCGGCTAAGGTGAGTGCGAGAAGGCGGGTCATTATGTGCTCCAAGTCTTTCGCTCAGTGGAATTTAACTCTGTTCGTTTTTCAAGCTAATTTGAGATTTGAATCTAAAGGACACCAAAAACACTTATCCGCCAAGATCATTGCAAACTACCCGTCTTGGTCAAGATCGTCTCGGTGCCGTTTGACAGGCGAAAAACACATCCTTGGGTCCTGGGAAGTTTTAACAGATCGTTGATGCCAAGGCCCAGCCAAATCCCGCGCAATATCAGTGACGTAACCCCGTGCGTCACCACGATTGCGGATTCGTCTTGCTCGTCTAAGAACGATTGTACCCTCTCATAGATCTCGTCAAAGCTTTCGCCATCCGGGCTGCGAAAATACCAATGATAGGACTCGTATGGGCAATCGATTTGAGTCCGAATGAATTCCCGCGTCGCGCCTTCCCATTGGCCAAATGCGATTTCCGTTAACCGGTCATCGTTTGCGAAATCAAACTGGGGTGCAATCGCCAGCCTTGCGGTGTGTTGCGCCCGCTCCTGCGGGCTGACGAACACGCGTTTAGGGTGGTTGGGGATACGGCCAAGTATCTCCCGCTGCTGCCGCGCCTGATAGATACCGGTTTCCGTTAGCGGAGAGTTCTTGCGGCCTTGAAACTTGCCCAAGGTATTCCACTCGGTTTCGCCATGTCTTAGGACAAACAGATCGGGGTACTTGGTCAATGCGGTTTCCTGAATTACCCACAAGCTAATTTCTAGTGTAGATTGACAGTGCATGCCGAACACACTTTGTCAGATTTCCTTCCTCGCCCGCAAAGCCGCCGTAATCGTCCCATCATCCAGATAGTCCAACTCGCCCCCAATCGGCACACCTTGTGCCAGGGATGTCAGACGAACCTGCCCCTCCAACTGATCCGCGATGTAGTGGGCGGTGGTCTGACCATCGACGGTGGCGTTCAGGGCGAGGATGATCTCGGTGATACTCTCGGCCACAACCCGGTCCTTCAACCGGGGGATGCGCAATTCATCCGGGCCGACTCCGTCCAAAGCCGACAACGTGCCGCCCAAAACGTGATAGCGGCCCTTGAAGACCCCGGCGCGCTCCATCGCCCAAAGATCTGCGACGTCTTCGACTACGCACAGTTCTCCGGTTGCGCGGGCCTCATCATTGCAGATGTCGCAGATATCAGTGGTGCCCACATTGCCGCAGTTCAGGCATTCACGGGCAGTTACGGCTACCTGCTGCATGGCGTCAGAAAGCGGCGTCAGCAGCAGGGCGCGTTTGCGGATCAGGTGCAGGACTGCGCGGCGGGCCGAGCGGGGGCCGAGACCGGGCAGCTTGGCCATCAGGTCGATCAGATTGTCGATGTCACTGTTCGAACTCACCGTGAGACCCTCGCAATTGGGCCAGGGAAACACGCCCCGGCCATAGATCCGTCAGGAGGGTGTATCAGAACGGCAGCTTGATGTCTGCGGGCAGGCCCATGCTTTCGGTCAGCTTGGCCATTTCTGCCTGCGAACGTTCCTGCGCCTTGGTTTGGGCGTCCTTGATCGCGGCGAGGATGAGGTCTTCGACTACTTCCTTATCGTCACCGTTAAAGATCGACGGGTCGATATCCAGACCTTTCAACTCGCCCTTGGCGGTCGCGGTGGCCTTGACCAGCCCGGCACCGGATTCGCCGACAACCATGATGGTGTTCAGCTCTTCCTGCATGTCAGTCATCTTGGTCTGCAGATCCTGCGCGGATTTCATCATCTTGGCCATGTCACCCAGGCCGCCTAAACCTTTTAGCATCGGTAATCTCCTGTCACTCGATTTGTGGCCTAGATACGAAGCGTAACCGCGCGGCACAAGAGGTCAGGATACTCCCGCCCGTCGTCAAGGTCTTTGGCAAGACCTTTCCTCCCGTTGGGCCCGGCAGCGCGCAAGGCGGGCTGCCGGGCCCAAAGCCGCTCAGGGGTATCGGCGTCAGCCGATGGCCCGTGGCGGGTGCGGGAGCATTTGGTTGAGGTGCGCTTATGCTCGAAAGTCAGTCCTCTTCAAACGGGTCCCATTCGTCTTCGACCTCGGGCAGGGCTTCGGTTTCGACTTGAGCGGCGCGTTGTTCTGCGGTTTCGATGCTCTTGATCCGCGCTTTCGGGAAATGAGTCAGCACTGCTTGCACCAGAGGATGCTGTTCAGCCTCGGCCTTCAGTGCCAAGTCTGCAGCGTCCCGTACCTCGGCAATGGTCGGTGCGTTGCCCTCAGCGACAATAGAAACGGCCCACCGGTTGCCCGTCCAACGCTGCAGCGACGCGCCCAATCGTTGTGACAGGTCGGTCGGGGCGTTGTCGGTTGGGGCGAACTCGATCCTGCCCGGTTGGTAGGATACCAGACGCACGCCGTTTTCGACCTCGACCAACAACTTCACATCCCGGTTGGCTCGGATCAGTTCGACCACATGTTCAAATGTTGGATAGCGTGCCAGCGCTGCCTGCACATCCTGGGCCAGCGCGGCCGTTGGCCCGCCTGCGTTGCCGCCGATTCCCGATGCGGCATAGGCCGATCGGGCCACAGCCTGTGGCGCGGCAGGAGCATGTCCCGGCGCACCGATTCCCTTGCCGGGGCCACCATTGGGCGGCGGAGGCGTATCTTGCAGACGCTTGATCAGCTCCTCCGGGCTAGGCAAGTCGGCCACATGGGTCAGGCGGATCACGGCCATTTCCGCAGCCATCATTGCGTTGGGTGCGGCGGAAACTTCCTCGAGCGCTTTCAGCAGCATTTGCCACATGCGTGTAAGGACTCGCATGGGCAGAGCCTCGGCCATTTGTTGACCTCGGGCGCGTTCGTCGGGGGAAACGGTGGGATCTTCGGCGGCATCCGGGGTGATC
Source organism: Ruegeria sp. H9 (assembly GCF_056532915.1). NCBI lineage: Bacteria > Pseudomonadati > Pseudomonadota > Alphaproteobacteria > Rhodobacterales > Roseobacteraceae > Ruegeria > Ruegeria sp. H9. The sequence continues at coordinate 774,814 of NZ_JBQFNX010000001.1, forward strand.
TTGACCACCGAAACCCAATGCGTGATTTCAGCCAGATCGCGTAAGACGGCGAGTGGATCAGCCCCTTCGGCATATTGCCCGCTCAGCTCGGTCAACGCGCCTGCAGCATCGCCGCGCAGGATCATATCCATCAGATCCAGCACCCGGCCCCGATCGGCCAGCCCCAGCATCGCGCGCACCTGATCCGCGCTGGTTTCACCGGCCCCGTGCGAGATCGCCTGATCCAGCAGTGAGGTCGCATCGCGCGCCGATCCCTCGGCGGCCCGGGTGATCAACGATAACGCATCCTCGGCAATCTGTGCCCCTTCGGCACCTGCAATTTTGCGAAGCAGTCCGATCATATCCTCCGGCTCGATCCGGCGCAGATCAAAGCGCTGGCAACGGGACAAGACGGTCACCGGGACCTTGCGAATCTCGGTGGTGGCAAAGATGAACTTCACGTGTTCGGGGGGTTCTTCCAGCGTCTTGAGCAGCGCGTTGAAAGCGCTGGTCGACAGCATGTGAACCTCGTCGATGATATAGATCTTGTAGCGCGCGGATGCAGCGCGATAGCGGACGCTGTCGATGATCTCGCGGATGTCATTGACACCGGTGCGGCTGGCGGCGTCCATCTCCATCACATCGACATGGCGGCCCTCCATGATGGCTACGCAGTGTTCACATTGACCGCAGGGTTCGGTGGTAGGGCCGCCGCTGCCATCGGGACCGATGCAGTTCATACCCTTGGCTATGATCCGAGCGGTCGTCGTCTTGCCGGTACCGCGGATGCCGGTCATGATGAAGGCCTGCGCGATCCGGTCCGCCTCGAAGGCGTTTTTCAGAGTGCGCACCATGGCGTCCTGACCGACTAGATCGGCAAAGGTTTCGGGGCGGTATTTGCGGGCAAGAACCTGGTAGGCGGGGCTGGGCGTCTCGGTCATGTCTGCTCTGTCGGATTCGCGTTACGCCGCAGCGTAGAGGCCCCCGCCGCCCGCGTCCACAGCCGGCCGGGACGATTTTCATTTTGGAATGCGTGGGTATGCGGCTAAAATCCACTCTATTCTATTTACTGGACCAGTATGTTGTTGGGTGAAGTTTGTTTGGGGGGAGATTATGTCGCAACTGGTGGTTTATGCGTTGCAGGTTGGCGGAGGCACCTTGGCCTTGTCCTCGATGCCTGGGCGTGGAGGAACGTATACAGAAGACCTTGATCTTATCGCAGACTGGAAGCCGGGACTTGTGATCTCGATGACCACTGAGGTCGAGATGATTCAGGATGGTGCGCGGAATTTTGGCGCTGATATTCAGGGGCGTGCCAGCAGATGGGTGCATTTGCCGATCGAAGATTTTGGCACGCCACCCAAAGAGATTTTGGACCGCTGGCCCCGCGTTGGCGCGACCGCACGTCAGGCGTTGTCAGGTGGTGGCCGTGTGCTAGTGCATTGCCGTGGTGGCTGTGGCCGATCCGGGATGGTGGTTCTGCGTCTGATGGTTGAATGCGGTGAACGGCCTGAGGCGGCATTGAAGCGATTGCGTACGGTGCGTCCTTGCGCAGTCGAGACAAATGCCCAGATGCTTTGGGCCGTTGAACCGGCCCGTGTTCAAGCCGTTTGACGGCTTAGACACCAACATGTGGCGAGATTTCGCCACCGTTGTGCTGCACCAGAAGCGAAGCCTCAAGCATGGCGCAAGGAGGATTCCTTAGCAGGTGTGCGGGTAGGCTGCGGTACTCGGTTCCGAACATCATGTCTGCGTAGTCATCCAGCCGGCCGGTATCGATTTCAGGATCGGTTCCGCAGAATACACGTATCTGGTCGCATTGGGCGCGAAAGCGGGCGGTGCATCCTTCCGGGCAGTGCGACAGATCTATGGTGCCTTCAATCTCAAACTCAGATTTCGTGACCGGTTTTGTGGCGGACATGGCCTGCGTCAGAGCCCGCGCCATTTGCGCCAGTGCGGGGCAGGTTGCCCCAGTACGTTGGCACACGGTCGCCGCGAATTCGTGCGTTTTAGTCTTCCAGATCATCAATGCGCCCTCCGCGCGCAGGGCGAGGGCGTGGTACAGGTTGGTCCGTGCGGAGCACGATCAAACCCGTCCCGGACACCCCGCCCGAGTTTCGGTTCTACATCCGATGGCAGGTCTCCTGACTTGCGGGTCATCGCTTTGCCGACCTTCCCAGCCTTCGAGGCCAGTGGTATCTCGGCATTGCTCTCCGCTTACAGTTGCGGGGGCAGTCTCGGACTAGGTTCTTTCCGGATTTATCCGGGCAGAACCGCACCGTGTTCCCTTTTCATCCCGGCCCGATTGGGCGCGAGAACCATCGCGACATGGCTAGCGGCTGCGCCGTGCCCGAGTCAAGAAGATTGCGTCAGGCAAGTGACGTATGGTCCAGTCACGTCAACCTTGACTTGAGGCGCTTCGGGTGAACTGATCAGTTCAGTCGGTATTGGAGGGCACCATGTTGGACACGCAGCAGGCGGTTGTGACCGAGGATTTTCAAATCCCGTCCGGCCCGGCAATGTTGTCGGCGCGGCTTTACCGTCCGGTTGCCGACCCCGAAAAGGTGGTCGTCATAAACGGTGCGACTGGGGTGCCGAGGGATTACTATCAGTACTTCGCCCGATGGCTCGCCGAAGAACAGGGCATGGCCTGCCTGACTTACGATTACCGGGATTTTGGTCACTCTTTGGTGGGTTCGCAAAAGCGGTCAAATGTCACCATGGCCGATTGGGCGTTGATCGACATTCCATCCGCCCGGGCCGAGATGCGCCGACGGTTTCCGCAGGCCAAGCTATGGAGCATCGGTCATTCCTTGGGCGGAATGTTTGGCCCGATCCAACCCGATATCGATCAGATTGACAGGATGATCTGTGTCTGTTCGGGTCTGGTAACGCTGGCGGATCACCCTTGGCCTTATCGCGCTTTGGCGGCGTTGTTCTGGTTTGGTCACGCGCCGCTGGTGGTCAAGGCGCTTGGCTACCTGCCCGGACGGTTGGTCGGGTTTGGATCGGACCTGCCTGCCCAAGTCTATTGGCAATGGCGCAAATGGTGCACCGCCCCCAAAAGCTATGTGCCAGAGATCGGCACGACACTGCCCGTCGCCCGCTGGGAAGACTTGGGCAAACGTGTCGATCTGTTTACCTTCGCAGATGATGAAATGGTGCCGCCGGATGCTGTCTGGCGTCTTGCCGATCTCCATGGACCCAAAGCCGGGCGCCATCTGCTTGCACCAAGCGAATTCGGAGTATCCAAGATCGGCCATATCGGTGCATTCGCAAGACGGAATGCGGCAGTCTGGCCTAGGCTGATCGCCTGATAGCGCTGGGCACCGGTAGGCCGTTGCCCAGCTTCGTTATAGCCCTTTACGGGATTTTTTCTCGTGCATCACGCTGCGCACCATCTTGCCGAACGCCTTGTCGCGGGCGCGGGCCTGCGCCACCGAAGCGGAATTGTGTTGGTCTTCGCGCCGCAGCTTGCGCCAGCGGTCCAGCCGCGCGGGATCAAGCGTACCAGCGTCGATTGCCGCCTGCACCGCACATCCGGGCTCGGTCTCGTGCTGACAATCCGAGAAGCGGCAATTCAGGCTGAGGTTTGAGATGTCCGAGAACACCTCATCCAACCCCTCTTGCGCATCTAGCAGACGTAACGCGCGCATGCCGGGCGTATCGATCAGCCAACCGCCGTTGCGCATGCGATGCAAGGCGCGTGCAGTTGTTGTGTGCCTGCCGCGCGCATCATCTTCACGGATACCTGCGGTGGCCTGATCCTGCCCCGTCATCCCGTTGGCGAGCGTCGTTTTCCCAACGCCGGATGATCCAAGCAAGGCGCTGGTTTGTCCTTTCGGACACCACGACAGAACTTGTTCGAGATCGCCGTGATCCAGCGCGTTGACCGCAAGTACCGTCAGAAACGGGGCGAGCGATTGGGCTTGATCTACATAAAGGCTCGGATCATCGCACATGTCCGATTTGGTCAGAACGACCACCGGATAGCAGCCTGCCTGATGCGCCAGCGCAAGATACCGCTCCAATCGTGGCAGATTAAAATCGGCGTTGCAGGAACTGACGATGAACAGCACGTCTACATTTGCAGCGATCAACTGCGCTGCAGCTCCGGTACCTGCCGCTCGGCGTTGAAGCTGGCTTCGCCGGTCAAGCATACGGCGTATTCGTTTGTTTTCATCCACCAGAACCCAATCTCCGACGGCATATGCACCGGTTGATTGATCCGGAGATAACAAAGGCGATTCACCTTCAGGGCTCAGCCCGATCAGTCGATCCCGGTGTACTGCCGAGATGCGATACGGAAGAAGTGACGGATCAGCCGTATGCTGAGCCGCGAAATGAGAGGACCATCCGAGGTCCGATAAGGAAAGTAACATTGGTCTGCCTGTGATCAGAAACAGCAATCCTGTCGAATGGCAATCGCGCATCCGCCGGCGACGTGTTCAGGCAATCAGTTGATCGGAAAGGATCAGAACCGGTCTGCCCGAAGGGTTTTTGCTACAATCATAAACGCCCTCCTGCGGCTGATAGGTTCTAAGTGAGAGGTTGGACATCGACCCAAGCGGGGCTCGTTGTGGCTGCTTCCTTCCGGACCTGACCAGGTTGGCGAGGCGCTCGCCCGCGCCAACCTCTCAGAGCCGATATAGGTGCATCCCCTGAAAATGGCAACCCGTCAGAAGGTCAGATGAATACGCATGAAACCATCCGCATCGTCGGGCAGAATGCGTGGATGATACTCAGCAAGCTCTGCAACATGGTGTAGCGCGCGCGGCCCCGTTGTCAGGATCGCGCCCTGCCTTTGGTTTGGTACAAAAGAAAAGGGGCGCGGTGCATGCGCAAGTGGGTCGGCGGGCAGTGTGCCAGCGACGTATTTGCATAGAATATCCTGTATGCTGATCTGAGGCAGGTCAATCATACGGGCTTGTCGCGCAATTGGAAAATGACCACCGCCATTGGCGCGGTAGTTATTGGTGGCGACAAGGAAACTCTGGTCAGGCGCAATCGGCTGCCCATCGAATTCCAGGTTGCGTATGCGGGAAAATGCCGGATCAATCACTCGACCGAGCGTATCGAACCGCGCCGGTTGCGAAAGATCGATCTGGTAGGTGACGCCATGCAGGACATCGAAGTTGAAGCCCGTGCGCTGAGGATCGGCAAGATCGATCGGGGCGTCTGATCCAAGTTGATGGAACAGCCCGGCTGACATCTCAAGCCAGTCCCGAATCTGAGAACCTGAGGCCAGCACCGCGCGCAATTCATTAGGAAAGACACTGAGATCGGCGATATGTCGAACTGAAATCTCGCCTGAGGGGATATCCGTGTAGTACTTGCTTCCTGCGCGCCCGCCGAACTTTGCCGGGGCGGCTGACGATATGATAGGCAAATCTGCCCAGTCGGTATCGACCAAATGCGGGCGTAGGGCAGCGGCCTGAGCCGCCGCAACCAAGGCCAGACCGCGATCCGGTACGCAATATGTGAAGTAGCTGTGCAGCGTGTGTGGGATTGTGCCCACTGGCCTGGTCACCCTTTTGCGCGTCGCAGCGTGGCCGGTCGCAAACAGCTCTGTGATCCTTTGGCATTCGGGTATTTCGGTGCCCGATTGAGCGATTGCCCGCGCTTCGACATGGCTGCCTGTAATGCGCCAATCGCCGGTGGTATCTTTTTGCAGTGTCAGATCAATGATCCCAAGATGAGACCCGGCCCAACCCTGCATGACAACCGGCGTTCCATGGACAAGCCCCCGCGTACTGTCGACGAATGGATAACCATCATGCGCCTTTCCGGGCAGTGTCAGATGGGTGTGGCCTGCGACGACGGCATCAATCAGCGGCATCTCGGCCAGCGGGATGATCGCGTTTTCCATATCCGGCTCGGCCATTGCCGATCCCAGTCCGGTATGCGCAAGGGCGACAATCAGGTCGCAACCTTGCACGCTGAGATCTTCAGCAGCGCGCCGCGCAGCGGCCAGAATGTCTGTTACCACGACCCGGTCCGTTAGCAGATGTGCTTCCCACTGTGCGGTTTGAGAGGGCAAAACAGAAAGAACCCCGATGCGGATTGCGGTGTCCTGTCCATTTAGTCTGACAACCCGATGCAGAATCGTGTGTGCATCCCAACCTTGTTCGGTCTGAGTGGTTTGCATATTGCTGCAAATCATTGGGCAGGCGGTTTGGCGAGCGATGCGATTGACGAGTTCCAGCCCAAATCCGAAATCGTGATTGCCCAATCCGATCGCGTCATAGTTCAACGTGTTGAACGCGCGTGGCAGGGGATGGGCGTCTGACACGTTTTCAGCTGCCCAGTTGCCAAATGGCGTTCCCTGCAGGCTATCACCATTGTCAAGCAACAGCACAAGGGCGTCATCGCGTTCAGCCTGTCTGCGCGCCTCGTGAATCAGGCTGGCGGTACGGGTCAAACCAATCGCGGGTTCGGGGCGATCCGAATAGTAATCATATGACGTCAGGTGCATGTGTAGATCGGATGTTGCAAGGATTCGAATCCGTGCGCCATCATCTGCATCTCTTCGTTGTCGCATTAAATGCTTTGATTTCAATATCTTCAACTTCTAGCTGTCAGTGTGTCAACGTTTCCACCATGAGGTCGATTTAATGCAATTTCCGGGGCGATGCTGCGGTCATTCCGCGGCAGGGTCAAAAAATGTTTGGTCGATACCCGTTGCACGATCAGGTAAGACGTGGCAGCCCTTTGCGCGGCAGTCAGGAACGGCAGGCATGAAACGCGCAGAACAGGTGACATTTGGCGGCTCGGCACTGGATCGGGCGGGTTTGCTGCGCGGCGACGCGGACAAACTGGCACAGGTTTATAGTGACCCTTTGGCAACATGTGTGTTGCTGTGGCGCGGCAAACTGTTGGTTGAGGGTGAGGCACTGGACCGGCTCGTCCGGCTTCCGATGACGCACAAGATTCTCGAACAGGGCCCGGGCGGTGTGATCGAGCAACCGATTTTCCTTGGAAAATCCGAGGATGGTTCGCCGCTTTTTGCCATGGACATCTCGGGCTGGTCGGCTGAAGGGCTGGATTTATCCGGTGTCGGAGATTTTGTCGACCGCAGCGAACAGCAGCACCCTGATCTGCCCGAGGGGTGTGTCTTTGCCGAGCTGCGCCGCATCATGACACGCCTCAACCCACGAGACGCAGAGATTGCGGCAACCGCCAAGGCGGTGATCGGCTGGCACGAAACGCATCAATTCTGTGCCCGATGTGGTGCCCGCAGCGAGATGTCTCAGGGTGGTTGGCAGCGCAGTTGCCCGGCCTGCGGCGGCCAGCATTTCCCGCGCACCGATCCCGTGGTCATCATGTTGATTACACATGGCAATTCAGTGCTGATGGGGCGCTCTCCGGGCTGGCCTGAAGGCATGTATTCGCTTTTGGCTGGTTTTGTTGAGCCCGGTGAAACGCTGGAAGCCGCTGTGCGGCGCGAAGTGATGGAAGAGGCCGGCGTGCCCGTGGGTGCGGTGAGCTATCTCGCAAGCCAACCCTGGCCCTTTCCCGCATCCCTGATGTTTGGATGCGCAGGCGAGGCGTTATCGCGCGATATCCAGATCGATCCGGTCGAGATCGAGGATGCGATCTGGGTCACACGGACCGAGATGATGCAGGCCTTCGCTGGGGATCACCCTAAGCTGTTGCCTGCCCGAAAAGGTGCGATTGCGCACTTTTTGTTGCAACACTGGCTTGCAGACACGTTGGACTGACGAGAAACTGAACCCAATCTAGGGCAGAGAAAAGCAAACATGCAGTTTTCAGCGCAGGAAGATATCGATGTCCCAATCGAGACGGTCTTCACCATGGTCTCGGATTTTGAACGCTTCGAACGCAAAGCCTTGCGGCGCGGGGTCGATGTGCGTCGGGTCACGGGGTCGGTTGTGCCGCAGGCCGGAATAAGCTGGGAGACCGAATTCAAGATACGTGGCAAGCCACGTCATATCATTATCGAGATGACTGAATGCGACCGCCCGTCCTTGATGCGGTTCCAGTCCAGCAGCAAGGGAATGAACGGCGACACGGTGATCGAGCTTTTGGCGCTTTCCCAACGTCGGACACGTCTGCGCGTTGAAACATCGCTGGGTGCGAAAACGCTGCCCGCCCGCCTATTGCTTCAATCCCTGAAGTTAGGGCAATCCCGATTCAGGCGGCAGTTCCAGACCCGTCTCAGCGAATTCGCGCGCGATATGGAGGAACGACACCTCCATGGTGTCTGACAACCGAGAAGTAGATGAGCACTTTAACGAGACCGATCATACGCGACGCTGTCGAAGCCGATGCGGATGGCTTGTCTGGTGTGCTAACAGCGCTTGTAGCGGCTGGAAAGCGGACCAAGCCCGCCGACAGCGCCTTTGCACTGACGCATTGCATCTGCGACCCTGAGCGGATTCAGTGTGGCCTTGCCGTTGCGCCGGACGGACAAATACTGGGTTTCCAGTCGTTGAAGCTTGCCACCCGAAACAACCCGTATGGCGTTGCGGTCGGGTGGGGCATCATTGGGACGCATATCAAACCGTCCGCTGCGCGATGTGGTATCGGTCGGGCGTTGTTCAAACGTTCTCTTCAAGCCGCTCGGCAGCAGGGATTGCCCGCTATCGATGCTACGATCGGGGCCAATAATTTCGACGGCCTTGGCTATTATGAGGCGATGGGATTCAGAGAGTACCGGCAGATGGATGGCGCGATTTGCAAGGTCTATCGCATGGGGACCGGAGTGACCAACCCGTAGTCCGCCGCACTTTCAGGATGTCGCACCGAAGGACTCTAATCACTGTTCTAAGGTGCAAGCGTAGCTGCCCCGCCTATCCAGGCCGTTCCTTTGAAGGGGCGAGCCAATTACCCGCACTATCCACGGGGTTGCGCCGCCGGATAAACGCCGAGGACTTCTACGTTGGTGGTAAAATGCTCAAGCTCATCCATCGCCAGTTGCACATTTCGATCGTCTGGATGACCCACGATATCGGCATAGAACTGGGTCGCGGTGAAGGACCCGTCGACCATATAGCTTTCCAGCTTAGTCATGTTGATTCCGTTGGTGGCAAATCCGCCCATCGCTTTGTACAGCGCTGCCGGGATGTTACGCACCTGAAAGACAAAACTTGTGATCATGCCGTGATCACCACGGCGCGATTCGTCGGCCTCACGAGACATCACCAGAAAACGGGTCGTGTTGTCGCCCTGATCTTCAATGTGACGGGCCAAAACGTTGAGGCCGTAAATCTCACCTGCCAGCTCACTGGCTAACGCTGCGGAGTGTTTGTCGCCGATCTCGGCGACCTCGCGTGCGGCACGAGCATTATCCGGGCTGACCCTGCCACGAATTCCGTGTTGCTTCAGGAAACCTGCGCATTGTGGTAGCAAGACGAGGTGGGAATGCGCCTCAGTGATATCCTCCAGAGTCGCGCCCGGTACGCCCAACAGGTTGATGTGCACGCGCACAAATGCTTCGTCGATGATGTGCAACCCGCTGTGCGGAAGCAGGCGGTGAATATCGGCCACACGACCATAGGTGGTATTTTCCACCGGTAGCATGGCCAGATCAGCCTCACCTGAGCGCACTGATTCGATCACATCTTCGAAAGTGCGGCAGGGCAGGGCGTCCATATCCGGTCGCGCGTTCCGGCAGGCTTCGTGACTGTATGCGCCGGGTTCTCCCTGAAATGCTATGCGATTGGTCATTTGGTCGTTTCCGTGCAACAAGTTCTTGAATTGGGCGTTTAGTCGCGGTGTCTATACCTTGCGTCTTCTCAGGGGAAGCCTTAGACACCCCGCAGACAGCTGAAATGGACACGCGATCAAAATGTTCGACACGATGACAGTTACCAAAGCCGCAGCCGGCTTGTTTGGCACCTTCCTGGTGTTGCTTCTGGCAAAATGGGGGGCGGATGTCCTCTATAGCTCTGACAGCCATCTTGCCGAAGCTGCTTACATTATCGAAACCGAAAGCTCGGGCGAAAGCGCGGACGGCGAAGAAGTAGTCTTTGAAGATATGTTGGCTGCAGCCGATCCGGAAAAAGGCGCGCGCGTATTCCGCAAGTGCACCGCTTGCCACAAACTGGAAGACGGCGCCAATGGTACAGGTCCTTACCTTTACGGTGTCGTAGATCGCCCGGTTGCCTCAGCTAAAGGCTTTACCGGTTATTCGGCCTCGATGCAGGCGCATGGTGGCAACTGGACACCCGAAGCCCTGGACGCGTTCCTGGAACGCCCAAGCGCCTATATCTCGGGCACTTCGATGAGCTTTGCTGGCCTGAAAAAACCACAAGAACGCGCCGATCTGATTGCGTATCTGCAGACCATCGGCAACTGATCTGTTGATCAGATTTGCAGGATTTAAAGCCGCTGCCTTGCGCAGCGGCTTTATTTTTTGTCTGAGAAGAACTTCACAAAGCGTTCACGCATTCTAAACTTGCAACTGACAGTGCTGGACCTTTAGCTGGCGGGCACGACAATGAAGATGACAGAAATTCAGAGGACGAGCCTGATGAAACCCCTTCTGCCCCAGATGCGCTTTACCGGAATTCACGCTTGGGCTGCGGCTTTGGGGATTTCGGCGACACTGGTTCTGGGCAGCAGCGATCCTGCCCGTGCCAATGAAGAGGGCGTCACGCGCAGCCACGGGTATTCCTATTTCGGAAATCTGGATTATCCGGCCGACTATCCGTACTTGAACTACGTCAACCCAGACGCACCAAAGGGCGGAGAGCTGTCTTTGGCGGGCTCAGGTACGTTTGATTCCCTGAACCCTTATTCGCGCAAGGGGCGGGCAGGGGCTTTGACTACGCTTCAATATGACCCGCTGATCGAAAGTACCGCGGACAGTGTCGGGCAGTATTATGGGGTTGTTGCGGAAAGTATGGAATATGACGAAGGGCGCAATTATGTGATCTTCAATCTGCGCCCCGAAGCTATGTTCTGGGATGGCACCCCTGTGACTGCCGAAGACGTCGTCTATAGTCATCGTTTGTTCATTGAGCAGGGTTTGCCGTCTTATGCGCAAGCCGTCGGGCGCATGGTTACAGGGGCTGAAGCTCTGGATGACCACACTGTAAAATTTACTTTTAGTCCGGATGTCACCCGGCGCGGGTTGATCGAAACCGTCGGGTCGACCCCGGTATTTTCAAAAGCCTGGTTCGAGGCCGATGAAAGCCGTCGTCTGGACGAACCGCGGCTGGAGGTCGCCGTTGGTTCAGGTCCTTACAAACTGGACAGCTATGACATCAACCGCCGTATTGTCTACAAGCGTCGCGACGATTATTGGGGCAAGGATCTGCCGATCAACATAGGCCGCAACAATTACGACACTATCCGGATCGAGTATTTCGCGGATCAAACCGCCGCCTTCGAAGGGTTCAAGGCGGGCGAATACACGATGCGTATCGAAAGTGACCCCAAGCTCTGGGCCTCTAGTTACGATTTCCCGAAACTCAGCGAAGGGTTTGTCGTGCAGGACGAGATCGTGGATGGTAGCCCGCCGACGCCGTCGGGTTTCGTTTTCAATCTGGGCAAGCCTCAATTTGCCGACAAGAATGTGCGTAAAGCGCTGGCGCTGGCGTTCAATTTCGAATGGGCAAATGAATCGCTGATGTTCGGTCTGAACGCACCGCGCAGTTCATTCGTGCAGGGGACACATCTTGAAGCGACAGGCGTGCCGGAGGGTGCCGAACTGGCGTTTCTGGAAACGCTGGGTGACGTGGTTCCGGCCGAGGTGTTCAGCGAGCCTGCGCTTGTCGTCCACGAATCCAATCCAGCTCGGTTGAACGACCGTCGCAATTTGCGGCAAGCCTCGAAACTGCTGGACGAGGCTGGTTGGCCCGTCGGCGACGGCAATCTGCGCCGCAATGCCGATGGGCAGACGCTGAAGGTCAATATTCCGTATGCGTCGAGCATTCCAACCTCGACCGCCACCATGATCGAGACCTATGTGCAGAACCTGCAGTCGATCGGTGTGGATGCTTCGGCCGAGAAGGTAGATCCTTCTCAATTCACCCTGCGGCGGCGTGAGCGTGATTATGATATGGTATATTCGAACCGCTATGGCTCGTTCCTGTCGACCGGCGGGGGTCTCAGTCAGATGTACGGATCGGAAGAAGCCGCGTTTAGCTTGTTCAACCCTGCCGGTCTTGCCAGCCCACTTGTTGACGCTGTGATCGAAGCGTCATTCGACACGACAAATCAGGCGGAACAGGATGCTGCGCTGATGGCGTTGGATCGTGTCTTGCGTTATGAGTTCTTCGTCATTCCCGATGGGTATGTGGCGGATTACTGGACGGCTTATTACGACATGTACGAATACCCTGAAAACCTGCCTCCATTCTCGCTTGGGTATCTCGATCTGTGGTGGATCAACCCCGAGAAAGAGGCTGACCTGAAAGCCAAAGGCGCGCTGCGATAACATGGGCGCCTATATCCTAAGACGCCTGTTGCTGGTCATTCCGACCCTTCTGGGCATCATGATCGTCAACTTCACGCTGGTGCAGTTCGTGCCCGGTGGTCCCATTGAACAGATCATCGCGCAGATCGAAGGGCAGGGCGACGTCTTTGCTGGGTTCGCTGGTGGTGGCGATGCCGGAGCCGGGGCCGAGCCCGCAGGTGGTGCCTTTGATGACAAATACGTCGGTGCGCGTGGCCTTCCGCCCGAATTCATTGCTGAACTGGAAAAAGAGTTTGGCTTCGACAAACCGCCACTGGAACGCTTTCTAGGCATGATGGGCAACTACCTGACGCTGGATTTTGGCGAGAGCTATTTCCGCTCGATCAGTGTGATTGATCTGGTGCTGGAAAAGATGCCGGTGTCTATTTCGCTGGGTCTGTGGTCGACGCTGATCGCCTATCTGGTCTCGATCCCGCTAGGTATCCGCAAGGCGATCAAGGACGGGTCGAGCTTTGATACTTGGACCAGCGGTGCGATCATCGTGGCCTATGCGATCCCCGGTTTCCTGTTTGCCATTCTGCTGCTGGTGTTGTTCGCCGGTGGCTCTTACTGGCAGATTTTCCCGCTACGGGGTTTGACCTCGGACAACTGGGACAGCCTCAGCCTGTTTGGGAAGATTACTGACTATTTCTGGCACATCGCTTTGCCGATAATCGCGCTGACCATCTCGGCCTTTGCAACGCTGACGCTGCTGACCAAGAACTCGTTTCTGGATGAGATCAAGAAGCAGTACGTGATGACCGCTCGCGCCAAGGGTTTGAGTGAAAGTAAGGTGCTGTATGGTCATGTCTTCCGCAACGCGATGCTGATCGTGATTGCAGGTTTCCCTGCTGTATTCATTGGTGTGTTCTTCGGTGGATCGATCATCATTGAAACCATTTTCTCGCTCGATGGTCTTGGGCGTCTGGGCTTTGAGGCCGCAGTGGCGCGCGACTATCCGGTAATTTTTGGTACGCTTTTCATATTTGGCCTGATGGGGCTGGTCGTCGGCATTATCAGCGATCTGATGTATGTGCTCGTTGACCCGCGTATCGATTTCGAAAAGCGGGAGGGGTAAATGGCACTCTCCCCTCTCAATCAGCGCCGTTGGCGCAACTTCCGGCGCAATGGCAGGGCGTTCTGGTCGCTGATCATCTTCTCGGTGTTGTTCGGCCTATCGCTGTTTGCCGAGTTCATCGCCAACGACAAACCGATCCTGGTAAAGTACCGGGGTGAAATCTACACGCCTGTCTTCAACTTTTACGCCGAGACTGAGTTCGGCGGTGATTTCCAGACCGAGGCGATCTATCGCGACCCCGAGGTCATGTGCCTGATCGATAGCGGCGGATTGGATCAGTGCTTCGACGACCCCGAAGGTATTATCGACGAAATCAAGGCGGGCACGTTCGAAGCGGATGGGTTTGAGCGAGGCTGGGCCATCTGGCCTCCAATCCCGTATTCCTTCAACACCAGCGTGGACCGCCCGGGCGCTGCACCGCTGCCGCCCAATGGTCAGAATCTGCTCGGCACTGACGACACCAAGCGAGATGTGCTAGCTCGTGTCATCTATGGCTTCCGCCTGTCGATCCTGTTCACTTTACTCGTCACCGGTGTGGCCAGTTTGATCGGCATTTTTGCTGGGGCCATTCAGGGGTTCTTTGGCGGTTGGCTGGATCTGATCTTCCAACGTATTATCGAGATCTGGTCGGCGACACCCTCGCTTTATGTCATTATCATCATGTTCGCGATTCTTGGGCGAAGTTTCTGGCTCTTGGTGATTCTGATGATCCTGTTCAGTTGGACCGGACTGGTGGGCGTCGTGCGCGCTGAATTCCTGCGGGCACGAAATTTGGAGTATGTCCGTGCCGCGCGGGCGCTGGGCGTGGGTAACATGACGATCATGTTTCGCCACATGCTGCCTAATGCGATGGTCGCCACGCTGACCTTCATGCCGTTCATCGTGACTGGAACCATCGGTGGGCTGGCTTCGCTGGATTTCCTTGGCTTCGGTTTGCCGTCTTCAGCACCGTCGCTTGGAGAGTTGACTTTGCAGGCGAAACAGAACCTTCAGGCACCGTGGTTGGCCTTCACTGCCTTCTTCACCTTTGCCATCATGCTGTCGCTGTTGGTCTTCATTTTTGAAGGCGTCCGCGATGCGTTTGATCCCAGAAAGACCTTCTCATGAGCCTTTTGGATGTGAACAACCTCAAGGTCTCGTTTCGGCAGGACGGGCAGGTGAGTGCGGCAGTCAAAGGCGTGTCCTTTACCGTCGACCGGGGTGAAACGGTGGCTTTGGTGGGCGAATCCGGCTCGGGCAAATCCGTGACGGCGTTGAGCACTGTGTCGCTGCTGGGTGATAGCGCAATTGTCGAAGGCTCGGTCACTTATGAAGGGCAAGAGATGATCGGCGCGTCCGAAGACAGGTTGATGGACGTGCGCGGCAACGACATTAGTTTCATCTTTCAGGAGCCGATGACCTCGCTCAACCCGCTGCACACGATCCAGAAACAGATGGCGGAATCGCTGGCTCTGCATCAGGGCGTTACCGGCGATGAGGCGCGGGAACGGATTGTAGAACTGCTGACCAAGGTCGGCATCCGAGACCCCGAGGAACGGCTCGACAGCTATCCGCACCAGTTGTCCGGCGGGCAGCGTCAACGCGTGATGATCGCGATGGCGTTGGCGAACAAGCCGGACATTTTAATCGCGGATGAGCCGACAACGGCGCTGGACGTCACCATCCAGGCGCAGATTCTGGAGTTGCTGGCCGAACTGCAAAAGTCCGAGAACATGGGGATGTTGTTCATCACCCATGACCTTGGCATCGTCCGCCGCATCGCCGACCGGGTTTGCGTGATGAAGGACGGTGAAATCGTCGAAGCCGGAGTGACAACGGAGATTTTCGACAACCCGCAACACCCCTATACTCGCAAGCTTCTGGAGGCCGAGCCGTCCGGGCACCCCGACCCGGTGGCCCCGGATGCCGAAGAGGTAGCCCGCACCGATCACCTGAAAGTCTGGTTCCCGATCCAGCGCGGTTTCCTGAAACGGACCGTAGGCTATGTGAAGGCCGTCAACGACGCGACCCTCAGCGTCCGTGCCGGGGAAACGCTTGGGATCGTGGGGGAGAGCGGCTCGGGCAAGACGACGCTGGCGCTGGCGATCATGCGTCTGATCGCGTCCGAGGGCGGGATCACTTTCCGCGACCAGAATGTGCGCCGCTGGTCAACGCGCGAGTTGCGGCGATTGCGCAAGGACATGCAGATCGTATTTCAGGATCCGTTCGGCAGCCTCAGCCCGCGGATGACCTGCATGCAGATCATCGCCGAGGGGTTGGCCATCCATAAGGTCGATCCTCATCGCGCCCCGCGCGATCTGGTGGCCGAAGTGATGAACGAGGTCGGATTGGACCCCTCTGCGATGGACCGCTATCCGCATGAGTTTTCCGGCGGGCAACGCCAGCGGATCGCCATCGCCCGCGCCATGGTGTTGCGGCCCAAGCTGCTGGTTCTGGAC
This sequence comes from Ruegeria sp. H9, assembly GCF_056532915.1. NCBI lineage: Bacteria > Pseudomonadati > Pseudomonadota > Alphaproteobacteria > Rhodobacterales > Roseobacteraceae > Ruegeria > Ruegeria sp. H9. The sequence goes on from NZ_JBQFNX010000001.1 coordinate 790,733, forward strand.
GAGCCTACAAGTGCGCTGGACATGACCGTGCAGGTGCAGATCGTTGACCTGCTGCGTGACCTGCAAAGGAAATACGGGCTGGCCTACCTGTTTATCAGCCACGACCTGAAGGTCGTGCGCGCGATGTCACATAACGTAATCGTCATGCGAAACGGCGATGTCGTCGAGATGGGCGCTGCCGAAGATTTGTTCGAACACGCCCAGACCGATTACACGCGCGAACTGATCGCGGCAGCGGGCTGATACGCAGCCCGCGCCTTTGATGTCAGGCTATTTCCTTGTTTTTGGCTGACGCGGGAACGGGGCCGCGTAGCTCTTCATAGTGATCGAATTGTAGTTTGACCCAACCGGTCCCGCGGGTAGCACTGGCAAGTGTGCGGTGCAGTTCATCCTCGGCCACGGCGGGGAGTGTCGCATTGAATATTTCCCAGCCTGAGGCGTTGGGGTTGCCTTCAAACCCAAGAACCTGCCCCTGCAGCGAGCTGATCGTCGGGACAAGATCGCCGACGAAGGTTGAGGGCAGATGGATTTCGGCGTTCAGGATAGGTTGCAGGACGACGGGTTTCGCCTCGGGTAGCGCTTCGCGCACGGCATTCTTGCCAGCGGTGCGGAAAGCATAGTCGGAACTATCCACGTTATGGTGTTTGCCGTCGCTGAGCGTCACCTTGACGTCCACCACAGGGAAACCTTCAGGCCCCTCAACCAGTGCGTCCTTGGCCCCATGTTCAACCGAAGGAATGTAGTTCCGGGGCACGGCCCCGCCTTTCACCACTTCCTCGAACTGGAACCCCGAGCCGCGCGGCAGCGGAGCGATGGATATGACCACATCGGCAAACTGCCCCGCACCGCCGGATTGCTTGCGGTGGCGATGGCGATGATCGACCTTTGTGCGAATGGTTTCGCGATAGGCGGTTCCGGCGGCCTCGGCCTCGATCTCGATGCCAAAATCCTCGGCGAGTTTGGCGGTCACGCGCCGCATATGCTGCGGACCTTGTGAGCCCAGAATGGAATGACCGCTCAGCTCGTCTTGCTCCAGATGCAGGCCGGGGTCGATCTCAACCAGCCGGGTCAACGCATTCGACAGGCGCACGTCGTCTCGCTCATGCGCAGGCGATACGACCTGACGATGCGCGGCAGGATGGGATGAGGCCCATTCCGGCAACGGCGTTGCCGCCGCGCTGTCATAGATGAAGCCAGGATTAAGGTGGTCGGATTTGACAGCAAGGCCAATATGTCCGGCTTCAAGCACGCTGATCTGGGTCTTGGCGTCCAAGGTTGTCAGGTTTCCAACAGTTTCGCCGCCAAGGGATTCATGTGCTTTCACGCCGTCGCCCAGACCGCGCAAAACGGTGATCTTGCCGATATGCTTCTTCACATCCGCAAAGCCGGCAATGGCACGGGCGTTTTCTTCGGCCTCATCCCGGTCAGCTGCAATGTTGAATTCCGGTGCTTCATGACGCAGCGCTTTCATCAAACGGGTCAGACCGTTGCCATGGCTCGCGGCACCGAGGCAGGCCGGGATAAGCTGATGGTTCTGCAAGACCTGTGCGGCCAGCTCGTAGACCTCGTCGCTTGGGGGCTGTTTGTCCTCAATCAGTTGCTCCAGCAGATTGTCATCGAAATCCGATAGGGTCTCCAACAACTCGGTGCGTGCTTCCTGTTCGCGGTCTTCCGCTGATTGCGGTAGCTCGATCAGGGCCGAGGGCTGCCCCTCCTGATACTTCCAGGCGCGCTCCGAGATCAGATCGACTGCGCCGATAATGGTGTCTCCGTCCCGGATCGGCACCTGCCGCAGAGCGATGTGGTGGGTGCAATAGGTCTGCAGCGCAGCAACGATGTCGCGGATGCGGCCATTGGGGCTGTCCATGCGGTTGATGAACAAGAAGCAGGGAATGCCCGCCTCTTCGACCAACCTTAGATACGGGGCACACAGAACGGCGGCATCCGGATCGGGTGGGACAACCACAACTGCTGCGTCCGAGATCGCCATGGCCGGGCCGACATAGGCTAGCGCATCGCCGCCTCCGTCCACGTCCACCGCGCACCACGGTTCGTTTAAATAAGAAAAACCGTGCAGATGCACGGTTCCGGCAACATCGAATGTGGTGGGCCGCCCGTCGAGGCGGCTGATCGCTTCGACCAAGGTGGATTTGCCCGATTGGCTGGGGCCGAGGACGGTGAAAACGCGCATGAGTGCTGTCCCTCTTTCAGGTTGCAGTATGGCTGCACGAAAAGGGCTGTCGAACGCATGCGCGTCGGCAAGAACTGTCTGCGTTTGCCTGCCTCAGGCTGTGAAGAGGTGGATCTCTCCACCCCTTGAGTGTGGAGAAAACCGAAGGCATGCGTCAAGCCCCCGTGCCGGTTTGTAAGGGAAGGTCGCGAAAAACGACCTGCCGAAGAGTGTTCAGATCGCGGAACTATGCCCAGCCTTACTCAGATCATACGTGTCAAAGCTGCGCGCGATCATGCGGGTCAGCGCACGTGCTTCGGGCGGTATGAACAATCCGTTTTCATCCACGCGTAGCAACCCGTCGAAGGCCGCGTTTGCTGTTGCGTACATTTGCTGCAGTTCCGCAGTTGAAATGTCATAATCGCGCAGAATCTCGGCCGAGTTGATTTGGAAATCGCACATCAATGCTTCGATCAGACGCGACCGTAGAACATCCTGACCTTTGAACAAATGCCCGCGCGACGTCGAGAACCGCCCTTCGCGAATGGCCTTCGTGTGAGCCGAGGTTGCCGGTGCGTTCTGCGCATATCCTTGCGGGAAGCGTGAGATCGAGCTGGCACCCAAGCCAATCAGGATTGGGGCCTGATCGTCCGTGTAGCCTTGGAAATTCCGTTTCAATCGACCAGCGCGCAGCGCATGGGTCAGCCCATCGTCCTGCGTCGCGAAGTGGTCAATCCCGATCTCGGCATAATTGTCCCATAGGAACAGTCGCCGGGCGGTTTCAAAAAGTTCCAGTCGCTGTTCCGGTGTGGGCAGGGCATCTGATGGAATCAACTGCTGGCGCTTGGCCATCCACGGCACATGCGCGTAGCCATAGAGTGCGACCCGGTCAGGGTTCAGCGACAACAGCTTTTGCACACTTTCGGTCATGCGCGCCTTGGTCTGGTGGGGCAGGCCATAAAGGATGTCCGCATTCAGGCTGGATATACCACGCGCTCGGATCATCTCGGCTGCTTCGCGGGTGGTGTCATAGCTTTGAATGCGACCGATGGTTTTCTGGATTTCGTCGTCAAAATCCTGAACACCGATCGATGCGCGGTTCATCCCGGCTTCGGCCAGTGCATCCAGCCGGGCTTCGTCGATCTCATTCGGATCGATCTCGACGGAAAACTCGGCGTCTGGGCCTAAAGGCACAATCTCAAGGATTCGCGCGGCCAGATCCCGCATCAGGTCTGCATTCAACAGCGTCGGCGTGCCGCCGCCCCAGTGCAGCCGCGACAATGTAACACCCTCTGGCAGGCGTGCCGCCAGCAAATCCAGCTCGGCCTTTAGCACGTCGACATAGGCGATGACCGGGTTATCCGTCTGGGTGCCTTGTGTCCGGCAGGCGCAAAACCAGCACAGCCGACGGCAGAAGGGTACGTGGATGTAAAGCGAGATTGAACTGCCCGGAGCAATCCCGGAAATCCAGTCGCTAAACAGATCAGCCCCGACGTCATTGCTGAAGTGGGGTGCGGTGGGATAGCTTGTGTAACGCGGTACTTTCGCGTCAAAAAGTCCAAGCCGTGCCAGTTGAGGTTTCAGTGTCATAAAGATATGACTATAGCTGGAGGGCCCAGGGTACTTTGACCGAAATCAAATGGAAGCGCGAATGACACTCAAGGCCCAATTCGACCACACCAATTGCGCAGAATGCCCGATCCGGCATCGTGCGGTGTGCGCGCATTGCGAAAAGGACGAGCTGGAAGAGCTTGAGAACATCAAGTACTACCGCAGCTTTGAGGCGGGGCAGACAATCATCTGGTCCGGCGATCCGATGAATTTTGTCGGCTCGGTCGTGTCGGGAATCGCGTCTTTGACACAGACGATGGAGGATGGGCGCAGGCAAATGGTCGGCCTGCTGCTGCCCAGCGATTTCGTGGGTCGCCCTGGACGAGACAACGCGCCATACGACGTGGTGGCGACCACCGATCTGATGATGTGTTGTTTCCGCAAAAAGCCGTTCGAGGACATGATGATCACGACGCCGCACATCTCGCAGCGTCTGCTGGAAATGACGCTGGACGAATTGGATGCGGCCCGTGAGTGGATGCTGGTGCTTGGGCGCAAGACGGCGCGGGAAAAGATTGCCAGCCTGCTTTCGATCATCGCGCGCCGGGACGCATCGATTCATCAAGCCGGAATGGTAGCTCCGATTGTCTTTGACCTGCCACTGACGCGCGAGGCGATGGCCGACTATCTTGGGCTGACCCTGGAAACTGTCAGCCGGCAGATTTCCGCCTTGAAGAAAGATCAGGTCATTACTCTGGCAGGTAAACGCCATGTAACAATCCCCGATATGGGGCGCCTAATGGAAGAGGCGGGCGACGATACCGATGGCGGATTTCTGGTCTGATGCCTCAGCCCGCCGCCCTCGAACAATTGGGAGTCCCTTATGGAATTTAGCGGTTTACTCGCCATGCTGTTCATCGGCGCGATTGCTGGCTGGCTTTCGGGAAAAATCATGGAAGGGCGTGGGTTCGGCCTGATCGGGAATATTATAGTCGGGATTGTCGGTGCGTTTCTGGCAGGCACGATCTTTCCAGCTCTGGGCTTTGCGGTTGGCGGAGGGCTCATCTCTTCGATCTTCTTTGCCACTATCGGCGCGGTGATCCTGCTGTTCCTGATCGGCCTGATCCGCAAGACATAAAGCCGCACCAGAGACGGGCGGCTTTTGCGTTTGTTGGCGTCGTCAGTGAGCCAGAAACACGGGGATTTCTGATTGCTCCAGCATATTGCGGGTCGCACCGCCCAAAATGGCCTCGCGAAAGCGCGAATGGCCATAGGCCCCCATAACGATCATATCGGCCTCGGTATCGGCAGCGTGGCGATTGAGGATGTCCGAGACGCGCGTCATGGTCTTGCTGAGCACGTCGATTTCGCACTTCACCCCATGTCGCGCCAGCATCTGAGATAGCAGACCGCCCGGGTCCGATCGATCCGGCCCATGACGCGGTGGATCAATCACAACAATCCGTGTGAGTTCGGCCTGCTTCAAGAATGGCAACGCGCGACGGATGGCGCGCATCGCTTCGACGCTTTCGTTCCAGCCCACCATGACGGTTTTAGGGGCCGAAATCGGTTTGTTATCATCGGGCACCAATAGCACCGGCGAATGGCCTTCGAACATGGCGGCCTCGACGATGGGTTCCGCTTCTGCGTCGCGGTCTTTTCCATAAGGTCGGGGCAATACCACGAGATCCGAAAAGCGTGCGCGGCGTGCGACATGTCGCCCGAGATCAGCGATCTGAGCTACCCCGTTTTCAGCGGACCAGCGCACGCCCGACTTACCCAGATAATCCTGAGCGTAGGCGAGTATCTCGTCCGCCTCGGCATTGGCGCGGCTCAGGGTCTCCTGCAGGATCAAAGCGTTTGCACCGGCATAATAATAACCGGTCTGACTGCGATCGACGCCAAGACACAACGCTTCGACATGGGCGTCCTGCCCTTCTGCCAATGCCACCATTTGTGCCAGTGCGTTCTGAGAAAGCTTGGTTTCCGTCATGACCGTAAGAAGAGATTTAAATGCCATGTCGACCTCATGTTTCCGGCGCTGTCCGTTGCCAGCGCGTGTCTGTTTCTGCAAAATACCTCTCACAGAAAACAGGGGCTTGTCTTGATGCAGATCAAAGCGTCAAAGGCGACCTCGCTGCATTACAGCATGCAGTCAAAAAGGTTTCGCGTGACACGAAGAATCGCGCGAGGCATGGCAAAGGGACGCAATATGTCAAATTACATCAAGCTGATCGTGCTTGGGCTGGTGGTGCTGTTCGCAGCCATCGGCTCTAACTACGCACGGGATTTGGCGTATCAGGTGCACGCGATTCTGGTGATGTTGATCGCCGGCGGTCTGTTCATCTGGACGCTTAGAAACACGGAAGAGCCAGATATCCTCGTCGACCGCTCTGGTGAGTATATGGATGACGTGATCCGCTACGGCGTGATCGCAACCGCATTCTGGGGGGTAGTCGGGTTCCTGGCAGGGACTTTTATTGCGTTCCAGCTAGCCTTTCCGGCGCTGAACTTCGAATGGGCGCAGGGCTATCTTAATTTCGGGCGTCTGCGGCCTTTGCATACATCGGCGGTTATCTTTGCCTTTGGCGGTAACGCGTTGATCGCAACTTCGTTCTATGTCGTACAGCGCACCAGCGCTGCGCGACTTTGGGGTGGAAACCTGGCATGGTTCGTGTTCTGGGGCTATCAGCTGTTCATCGTGCTTGCGGCAACCGGTTATATACTTGGTGGAACGCAGTCGAAAGAATATGCCGAACCTGAATGGTACGTTGACCTGTGGCTGACCGTTGTCTGGGTTGCCTATCTGGCTGTTTATCTGGGCACGATCATCAAGCGGAAAGAGCCGCACATCTACGTGGCAAACTGGTTCTATCTGGCCTTTATCGTGACTGTCGCCATGCTGCACCTGGTCAACAACATGACCATCCCGGTCAGCATCTGGGGATCGAAATCGGTCATCGTCTGGTCTGGTGTTCAGGATGCCATGATCCAGTGGTGGTATGGCCACAACGCCGTGGGCTTCTTCCTGACTGCCGGTTTCCTGGGTATGATGTACTACTTCATCCCGAAACAGGCTGAGCGTCCAGTATTCAGCTACAAGCTGTCGATCATCCACTTCTGGGCGCTGATCTTCCTGTATATCTGGGCCGGCCCGCACCACCTGCACTATACCGCGCTGCCTGATTGGGCCTCGACCCTTGGCATGGTATTCTCGGTGATCCTATGGATGCCTTCGTGGGGTGGTATGATAAACGGTCTGATGACCCTGTCGGGTGCATGGGACAAACTACGCACTGACCCAGTGATCCGGATGATGGTGATTTCGGTCGGCTTTTACGGCATGTCCACGTTCGAGGGTCCGATGATGTCGATCCGCGCTGTGAACAGCCTCAGCCACTATACCGACTGGACTATTGGTCACGTACATTCGGGCGCGCTGGGCTGGAACGGTATGATCACCTTTGGTGCTCTTTACTTCCTAGTCCCTGTTCTGTGGAAGCGTGAGCGTCTGTACTCGCTGCAGCTGGTCAGCTGGCACTTTTGGCTCGCCACCATTGGCATCGTTCTCTACGCGGCGTCGATGTGGGTCACCGGTATCATGGAAGGCCTGATGTGGCGTGAAGTGGACGCCAATGGCTTCTTGGTGAATTCGTTCGCTGACACCGTTGCCGCGAAGTTCCCGATGTATGTGGTGCGTGCGCTGGGTGGCGTGATGTTCGTCGCTGGCTCGCTGATCATGTGCTACAACCTGTGGATGACTGTACGGAAAGCGCCGGCCAAAGAGGCCAGCCTGACCGTCGCGGTCCCGGCTGAATAAGGAGGGCCGGAGCAATGGCAATTCTCGACAAACACAAGATCCTCGAGACCAACGCGACCCTCCTGCTGATCTTCAGCTTTCTGGTCGTGACCATCGGTGGCATCGTACAGATCGCGCCCCTGTTCTATCTTGAGAACACCATCGAGAAGGTGGAGGGTATGCGCCCTTACACCCCTCTCGAACTGGCGGGGCGTGAGGTTTATCTGCGCGAAGGCTGCTATGTTTGCCACAGCCAGATGATCCGCCCGATGCGGGATGAGGTTGAACGTTATGGCCACTACTCGCTGGCGGCTGAATCCATGTATGATCATCCGTTCCAATGGGGATCCAAACGCACCGGGCCGGATATTGCCCGCGTCGGTGGCCGGTATTCGGATCAATGGCAGGTGGACCACCTGCGCGATCCACAATCGGTGGTGCCGGAATCGGTGATGCCGAAATACGGCTTCCTTGAGGATCGTAAGCTAGACGGCAAGTATATCGGTGACATCATGGCGGCAAATGCCGTGGTCGGCACCCCGTATACCGACGAGATGCTTGAACAGGCGCAGGCCGATTTTCGGGCGCAGGCCGATCCGGACAGCGATTATGATGGATTGTTGGAACGCTATGGCGACAAGGTCAATGTGCGTAACTTTGACGGTCAGCCCGAGCTGACTGAAATGGATGCGTTGGTTGCTTACCTCCAGATGCTGGGCACGCTGGTCGATTTCTCGACTTTCACCCCGGACGCAAGCCGTTAAAGGAGGGTGTGATGGAACTATACACAATTCTAAGGCAGTTCGCGGATAGCTGGATGTTGCTGCTCCTGTTCTCGTTTTTTATTGGCATCATCATCTGGGTTTTCCGCCCTGGTGCCAGCAAGGAATACAAGGACACCGCCAACATCCCGTTCCGGCACGCTGATGCCCCAGCGCCCCGTCGGGGCGACGACAAACCCGCCACATCCAAGGAGGCGCGGCAATGAGTAAGACACCTGAAAAACAGCCGGGCGATCCTAACACCACGGGTCACAGCTGGGACGGAATCGAGGAATTCGATAATCCGATGCCACGCTGGTGGCTTTGGACCTTTTACGCGACCATCATTTGGGGCGTGATCTACACGATCATGTACCCCGCATGGCCCTTGGTTCAATCGGCAACCGCCGGTGTACTGGGTTGGTCCTCGCGCGAGCTGGTGCAGCAGGAAATGGTCGCGTTCGAAGAAGCGAATGCGCCGTGGAATGCCAAGTTGGTGGAAACACCGCTGGAAGAAATCTCGGCCGACGCGGAGCTGCAACAATACGCAGTTAACTCTGGTGGCGCTGTGTTCCGAACCTGGTGCGCGCAGTGCCACGGATCGGGCGCGCAGGGTGCGCCGGGTTTCCCGAACCTGCTGGATGACGCCTGGCTGTGGGGCGGCTCGCTTGAGGATATCGAGTACACCATCGCCTATGGCATCCGGAACGAGGAAAGCGACGACGCGCGCTATTCCGAGATGCCGGCCTTTGGTGAGATCCTCGAAAAGGATGAGATCACTCAAGTGGTTCAATACGTCATGTCCCTGACCAACGCCCAGACCGATGACGCGGCGGCGCAGGCAGGCAAGGTTGTGTTCGAAGACAACTGCGCGGCTTGCCACGGTGATGACGGCAAAGGCGACGTTTCCCAAGGTGCGCCGAATCTGACCGATGCGATCTGGCTTTACGGCGGCAGCCAAGAGGCCCTGACCGAGACGGTCACCTACAGCCGCTTTGGCGTGATGCCCCCATGGGAAAATCGCCTGACCGACGCGCAAATCCGCGCCGTGACGGCGTATGTTCATCAGTTGGGTGGTGGTCAGTAAGGGTTAAAAGAACACCTCCGGGCGGTCTCCCGCCCGAAGGTCTAGGCACCGGCTGTTCCATCTGTTCGCGCGTTTCCAGAACAGCCGGTGCCGATTTTCAAACAATAGGGCTGCAATCTCTGCCGGTCCAGATACGGCATTCAAACCAGTATCAAAGATCGTTCAGATTTACATCGCGCGGGTTTTCTCTCCACCAATGATGTTCGGGCAGCCAGCGCCGCTTGCGACGGCCCGGCTTTGGCGCATCGTAGATGTGAGGCGTATTGATGCGTGTCGCGTTCAAAAAAGATCTGGCGAATACGGTCAGCATGGTTTCCCTCCTGTGCAGAGTTGTTTCTGAGCTTTAAGATTGACCTTTCGCACGCCGAATGCGACTCAATTACCATTCCAATGTGTAAGTAGGGTTTACATATGGACTGGCTATCACTGCCACCGTTGGCCTCTCTCAGGGCTTTTGCAGCCTTCGCTGAGAAGCGAAGTGTTGTCGAGGCCGGTGCTGCGCTCAATGTTAGCCACGCTGCAATCAGCCAGCAGCTTCGCGCGCTCGAGAAACATCTGGGCGCGGCTCTGCTGGACCGAACGGGCAAAGCGCTGACACTTACCGCGGAAGGTGAACATCTGGCCCGTGCCCTGCAGCTTGGATTTGGTGCGATCGAGGCTGCTGTGGGTGATCTGGCTCGCTCGGCTCGGGACCGCCCGGTTCATGTGTCGCTGACGTCTTCCTTCGCTGCATCTTGGCTGATGCCGCGACTGCCGAGTTTCCGCGCGACGCATCCCGACGTAAACCTGATCCTAGATCCAACCTTTGAGGTGGTCGAGCTGCAACCGGGTGGCGTGGATGTAGCGATCCGTTATGGCGCCGGCGGTTGGCCGGGGGTGGAGTGTGAGATGTTGTTGCAGACGCCGATGGTCATCGTCGCCTCACCCACACTATTGGGTAACAAGACCGATTGGTCCCCGGCAGAACTTGCGCAGTTGCCGTGGCTTGAGGAAATTGGCACGACTGAGGGGACAAAATGGCTGACTGAGCGAGGTGTCGGACCCGAACGCGGCGCGGGGCGTACGCAGCTTCCCGGTAACCTGCTGCTGGATGGTTTGCGGTCTGGACAAGGGGTCACCGTCACTGTGCGACAATTCGTCGAAGCGGACATCAAAGCGGGCCGCATCGTCGAACTGTTCGCAGAGCCGGATATGCGCGGGTATTATATAGTTACGCAAAAACAAGCTCTTAGGCGATCCGTAAAAATCTTCATCAACTGGCTGAGGCGCGAAGCGCGAAGCCAGCAGTAATTCACGCGTCTAAAGGTGTCTGCGCGATGCGCGTTTTGACCCATGTCAAAGTCCCTTGCCTCGTGATCTGGAAGAACACACACTCAGAATAGCCAGTTGCGGAGCCAGCCTGTGAGCGATTCCAATCCCACCCCCAGTCTCTACGCCGCCAGAGAGCCGATTTTCCCGAGACGTGTGTCCGGCCCGTTTCGCAATTTGAAATGGATCATCATGGCGGTGACGCTGGGCATTTACTATGTGACGCCTTGGATCAGGTGGGATCGCGGTCCAAGCCTTCCGGATCAGGCCGTTCTTCTGGATCTGGCGAACCGCCGCTTCTATTTCTTCTGGATCGAGATTTGGCCGCACGAGTTCTATTTTGTCGCTGGGCTGCTGATCATGGCAGGATTGGGTCTGTTCCTGTTCACCTCGGCGCTTGGGCGGGTCTGGTGCGGGTATGCCTGCCCGCAGACGGTTTGGACGGACCTGTATATCCTTGTCGAGCGCTGGATCGAGGGCGACCGTAATGCGCGCCTGCGTCTGCACAGGCAGAAAAAGCTGGATTTCCGCAAGGCGCGGCTGCGCCTGACCAAGTGGGTCGCTTGGTTCTTCATCGGGCTCGCAACTGGTGGCGCCTGGGTTTTCTATTTTGCGGATGCACCAACTCTGGCGCGTGATCTGGTCACCGGAAACGCGCATCCAGTGGCCTATACGACGATGCTGATTCTGACCGGCACCACATTTTTCTTCGGTGGCTTTGCACGCGAACAAATCTGCATCTATGCCTGCCCATGGCCGCGCATTCAGGCCGCGATGATGGACGAGGATACCCTGGTCGTCGGATATCGCGAATGGCGGGGTGAACCACGCGGCAAAGGCAAACGTACGGCTGACAGCGAGCTGGGCGATTGCATCGATTGTATGGCTTGCGTCAATGTCTGTCCGGTAGGGATCGACATTCGAGACGGTCAGCAACTGGAATGCATTACCTGTGCGCTTTGCATCGACGCCTGCGATGACATGATGGCCAAGATAGGCAAGCCCCGTGGTCTGATCGATTATATGGCGCTGAGTGATGAGGCCCGCGAACGCGAAGGTCAGCCACCCAAAAACGTTTGGAAACACATCCTGCGTCCGCGCACGATCCTGTACACGGCGCTATGGTCACTGGTCGGATTTGCATTGCTCTTTGCGCTGTTCATTCGTTCGGATATCGATTTGACGGTTGCGCCGGTGCGGAACCCGACTTTCGTTACCCTTTCAGATGGCACGATCCGTAACACCTATGATGTACGCCTGCGCAACAAACATGGCGAGGATCGGCCATTCAAACTGACGATTGCGGGCGATCCATCGCTGCAGATTGAAATCGAAGGTGTTGAAGGCGAGACTGTTAATGTCACTGCAGATACGGCACAATTGACCCGCGTCTATATCACCGCTCCGCAGGGTACTGCCCCTGCGGCGGCTGACAGCACATCGGTTCGCATCTGGGTCGAAGATCTGGAAAGTGGTGAGCGGGCCTACAAGGATACCAGTTTCAACGGACGAGGAAGCTGAGAATGGCAGAACGTCAATTCACAGGCAAACACGCATTGGCGGTATTTGTCGCGGCCTTTGGCGTGATCATCACGGTGAACCTCGTCTTGGCTTATAGTGCAATCAAGACCTTTCCGGGGCTTGAGGTGAAGAACTCTTATGTAGCCAGCCAGGAGTTCAATGAACGTTTGAAGGAACAGCAGGCCCTGGGTTGGAACATCAAGGCCGAGCTGACCGGAGGGCTGCTGGTGCTATACATAACCGATCAGACCGGTTCCCCTGTTGAAGTGGCAGATCTGCAGGCCGTGGTGGGGCGCGCCACCCATGTGAAGGAAGACTTCTCGCCGGACTTTACTTTTGATGGCATCGCCTATGCCGCTCCGGCTGCCCTGGGCAAAGGGAACTGGAACATTCGCCTTGTGGCCAAAGCAAAAGATGGTGCCGAGTTCGCGCAACGTGTGCCCCTGTATGTGAAAGGTTAGAGATGGTTGCGCAAGCCACCCCATCTCGGGCAGCCTGTCCTGGCTGCATCGCAGCCCCGGCAGAAGCGGCGCGGCCAATCCCAGAGGATGTGCAGATCGCGCTGTCGCTGCCGGGCATCCACTGCTCGGCCTGCATCTCTACGGTCGAGCGTGAGTTGAATGCCCATCCCGGCGTTGAAGACGCGCGGGTCAATCTCACGCTGAAACGCGCGATGATCAAGGCGGCACCGGATACGCGCGCCGCCGATCTGATCCCGGTGCTGGAGCGCGCTGGCTTTGAAGCCCACGAACTGGATCCGGGTGCGCTTTCGGCTACGCAAACCGATAAGGCCGGGCGCGATCTGCTGATGCGGCTGGCAGTGGCGGGTTTTGCTTCGATGAACGTGATGCTGTTATCGGTGTCGGTCTGGTCCGGCGCCACCGATGCGACGCGCGACATGTTCCACTGGATATCTGCGGCGATTGCGCTGCCTGCAATTGCGTTCTCGGCCCAGCCTTTCTTTTCCAACGCCTGGAGCGCGCTGCGCGTACGCCGGTTGAATATGGATGTGCCGATTGTTTTGGCGATACTGCTAGCTCTGGTCACGTCGCTTTGGGAAACTGCACTCAGCGGTGAACATGCTTATTTCGACGCGGCTTTGACCCTGACATTCTTCCTGCTAGCGGGCAGGTATTTGGACTATCGCACCCGTGCCGCGGCACGTTCGGCTGCCGAAGAACTAACCGCGCTGGAGGTCCCGCGCGCCATCCGGCTAGTGGATGGGACCGAAGCGGAAGTGGCTGTGGCGAGCCTTAACGTGGGTGATCTGATTCTGGTTCGCCCCGGAGGGCGTATGCCAGTGGATGGCGAAATCATCTCGGGCCAGTCCGAGTTGGACCGGTCGCTGCTGACCGGGGAAACCCTCCCGGTCTTTGCCGAGGCCGGGCTGAACGTCAGTGCAGGTGAGGTTAACCTGACCGGCCCTCTGACCATCCGTGCGACGGCAGTCGGGGAAGATACCTCGCTGCACCGTATGGCGGATCTGGTAGCCATCGCTGAATCGGGCCGGTCACGGTATACCTCTCTGGCGGACAAAGCCGCCAAGCTTTATGCACCGGGGGTGCATATACTCTCCGCGCTCAGCTTCTTAGGATGGTATATTTATTCGGGCGATATCCGGACGGCGCTGAATATCGCTGCGGCGGTTTTGATCATCACATGTCCCTGCGCGCTGGGCTTGGCAGTGCCGGCGGTAACCACTGCAGCATCAGGCCGATTGTTCCGCAGTGGCATGCTGATCAAACACGCGACCGCGTTAGAACGGTTGGCCGAAGTGGATACGGTGGTGTTCGACAAGACCGGAACCCTCACATCCGGTGCGCCTGAGTTGACCAACCTTGGTGATCATTCGCGTACCGATTTGCAAGTGGCTCTGGCATTGGCCGAAGCGTCTTCGCACCCCTTGTCTCTTGCCCTTGCAAAGGCTGCGCGTGAGGCCGGGATCAAGCCTGCCAAGTTGCACGATGTTGTTGAGGTGCCGGGATATGGCACTGAGGGCGTTTACCGTGATCAGCAGGTCCGGCTGGGTCGAGCGGCCTGGGTCGGCGGCGAAGATGGTGAGCAGACCGCAGCCTGGCTCGCAATTGGATCGCAGACGCCATCGCGCTTTACTTTTACCGACAGTCTGCGCGCAGGCGCTGCCGAGGCGATTGCGGCTTTCCGCGCTGCTGGCAAAGACGTCATCCTGATTTCCGGCGATACGCAAGGCGCGGTTCAGGCCTTGGCGGGCAAGCTTGGCATTGAGAACTGGATCGCCCAGGCCTTGCCTCAAGACAAAGCCGCCAAGGTGCAGCAGCTGAGTGATCAGGGTCGGCACGTTCTGATGGTCGGCGATGGGCTGAACGATACGGCGGCATTGGCGGCGGCGCATGTGTCGATTTCTCCGGCCAGCGCCTTGGATGCCGCGCGGGTAGCGTCGGATATCGTGCTACTGGGCAATGATCTGTCCCCAATCGCTGAGGCTTGCGATACAGCCGTCAGGGCGACCCGTCGGATTCGCGAGAATTTCCGGATCGCCACTGTCTATAACATCATCGCGGTCCCGCTGGCCGTTGCCGGGTTGGCGACACCCCTTATTGCGGCATTGGCGATGTCGACCTCGTCGATTACCGTGTCGTTGAACGCCTTGCGGCTGAGGTAACTCTGATGGAAGTGCTTGCCTATCTGATCCCGATTTCCCTGCTTTTGGGCGGGGTTGGCTTGGTTGCGTTTATCTACACGGTCCGCTCGAACCAGTATGAGGATCCGGAAGGCGATGCGCGCCGTATCCTCAGCGACGAATGGGATGACAAGCCCAAGCCCTGACAGAGGCGTCAACAGCCCTTGAAATTGCCGCAATGCCCGGCTATGTCCGGCCCATCCGCTAGAAGAGAGATTGTAGCCTCATGGCAACCTTAAACCCGATCCAGTTCATTCAGCAGGTCCGCGCCGAAGTCGCAAAGGTCGTCTGGCCGACCCGTCGTGAGGTTCTGTTGACCACGGTCATGGTGTTCATCATGGCTGCGCTGACGGCTGTGTTCTTTGCGCTGGTTGATCTGGGCATTCGCGGCGGTCTGCAACTGGTACTCGGCGCGTTCAGCTAAGCCGGTTTGGGCAAGCCGAAACGCGACTGCCCCCTTGCACAGCTTGCGATGTCAGAGTAGGTGACATGACTATTCGGAATGGGCGTGCGGCGAATCGGGCTGCGCGCCGCTTTTTATTCCGGGTGACGCAATAGGATTTCAACGAAGGGCGCGATGCGTCGCAGCCCAAAGGCAAACAAGGACGACAGGTTCATGGCGAAACGGTGGTATTCGGTCAGCGTTCTTTCGAATTTCGAAAAGAAGATCGCAGAGCAGATCCGCACGTCGGTGGCTGAGCAGGGCCTTGAAGACGATATCGACGAGGTACTGGTGCCCACCGAAGAGGTGATCGAAGTGCGCCGGGGCAAGAAGGTCACCACCGAACGTCGCTTTATGCCGGGTTACGTGCTGGTACACATGGAAATGTCGGATCAGGGCTATCACCTGATCAACTCGATCAATCGCGTTACCGGCTTCCTGGGCCCCCAGGGCCGCCCGATGCCGATGCGCGATGCCGAGGTGAACCAGATCCTCAACCGCGTTCAGGAAGGTGAAGAAGCGCCCAAGCTGATGATCAGCTTCGAGGTCGGCGAGAAGGTCAAGGTCAACGACGGCCCGTTCGAGGATTTCGACGGCATGGTCGAAGGTGTGGACGACGAGAACCAGAAACTGAAAGTTTCGGTTTCGATCTTTGGCCGCGAAACACCGGTCGAGCTGGACTTTACGCAGGTCACCAAGCAGAGCTGATTGGTTTCCATCGAACCATCGTTTGGGGTGCCTTATGGGCACCCTTTTTACGTTTGGGGCGTGCTCATCTGCCAGACAGTTTGATCCTCACCAAAACCTTTAAGTGATACAGTTCCGACCGGTTCGCAGAGTTCCGGCAGAAACGCTGCGGCTGTATCCGAAAGGACATGGTCGCAATCCAAGTCTGTGGCCGCCGCTACAAGTCTAGCCGCCAAATTGACGTCGGGACCGATGGCCGTGAAATCCAGCCGATCCCCACCACCTACATTTCCATAGTGGAAGCGACCATGATGGATCGCAGTCCGTACGCCTAGCTTGTGCTGGAAATCGGCCTCGGCCAGCGACGCCACACCCTCGCGCACCGCTGCGATGGCGGCCTGAATCTGCACCTTTGGCGGAAGATCCGTGCTGGTTGGGAAGATGGCAAAAAAGCCGTCGCCCATGAACTTCAGAATCTCTCCGCCGTGGTCCATGACCGACGGGACAAGGCAATCAAACGTGTCATTCAGCAGCCGGACCAGCGTATCGCCGGAAACCGAATTCGAAAGGCGGGTAAATCCCTTGAGATCCGCAAACAGGATAACGGCCTCGATTTTGCTGCCATCACCGCGATGTACTTTACCGTCCAGAATGTGGGCGCCACTGTTGCGGCCGACATAGGTCGACAGCAGGTAGGTCGCGTCGAGCCGCAGCATATAGGTCTCGGTCAGGCGGGCGAGCGGACCGCGAACCCGGCTCAGGATCGCTAGATCACTCTCTGAAAACCCACCGGGCGTGGCACTTGACCAAGTGCAGACATGGGTATCGCCGTTGAGATAGATCAGCGGTTGCGCCAGATAATCGGTGAAGCCCTGCTCGCGCAATTCGCCGACAATGATGTAATCCTCGGGGCAGCTGGGGTCTTCCAGATGGCGGCGGATGGGTTGCTGACGCTCGATCACATGCGGCAGGGGGTTATCGGTGTAGATCGCCTCGTTGAACAATTGAGACGGCGCGTCGACCCGATCAACGCCAGCGTCCGCTTTCCACAGGAAACGTCGACCCATCAGATTGGGATGCAGCGTCCAGATGAACAAACCGAACCGGTCGATGGCGACACCGGCATCCAGCAGACGGGTACAGATACCTTCGATGATATCGACCGCATTTCCAGCTGGGCGGGCACCGTCAACCATCCACTCGATCAAAGCGTCGATCTTGTCCTGTTTTGGGATCGGTTCCGGTGGGGTCGGCATAGTGGCACCCTCAAGATAGAACGCCGCGATGCAAACAGACACCGCGGCGTTATTTGTATCAGCCTCGCAGTGGCTGAAACGACTGAGTGCGCGACTTACTGCGCTTGAACCATAGCCGCACGCAACAGTTGCGGGCGGTCGGTCTGGGACGGCAGGAAGACGGCTTGCGAACCGGCATCCAGTGCCGAAAGGCTCGCATCGTACCACTGCATCGCAAGATCGCGACGCTGTTGCACACCAAAGCCTTCGCGCAGGTGGTGGCCGATCAACTCTCCATAGGCAGGCTCACCCATCGCGACTAGCATCAATGCGGAACCGACTGCCGTGTCCATGTTGTCCTGACGGTAGCCCATCGACAGACAGACCTTGCTTGTCGCTGCAAGATCAGCGGGGCTGAGGCCCGAGTCCAGCGCAAGCTTGCGTACCTGGGTTTCAGCTTCTGCCTTCGAGCTGATCGAAAGCGCATCAACTTGCGGTGCCAACATTTCGCCGTACGAGTCGCATTGTGCGCTCACCTGATCCGGCGTCAGCCCCTGGATATCCGCCATCAGATCTTCGCCACGCGCCATTGCATAGCTGCGAGCAAGGCAGAACTGTTCGCTGAGGGCAAAATCGGCATCCGTCATATTTGACAGCGTCGTGTAGCCCCCGTTTGTCGAGGTCTGCAGCATCACCCCGCTACACCGATTGGCCAGCGATGGGCCGCCGGTCCCGCCGGAAAACAGGCTTGGCAGGCTGGCAGAGGCGGTTTCAGTTGTATTGGCCTCGGGCTCTGGTTCCTGAGCTTGAGGAACCACAACCGGAATCGTGGTTGCTGGGGCTTGTGCTGGTGCCTGAGGGGCAGCAGCCAAGGCAGAGCCGGTTTGTATCTGCCGACGGTATTCCATCAAAAGCGGTTGGCCTGCGAGTTGGGTTGTCGTCTGACCGCCGCTTGTCGCCCAGTAATAGGCCTGCATCAGGAAGTCGCGCTGATAGGGCTGGAAGTCATAGCCATTCACGGGGTAGCCCATCGAGACCTGATAGCGTTCGATCGCAGACCGCGTGCCACGACCGACCTGACCATCAACGCGACCGGCGTTGTAGCCGAAATAGTTGAGCGCGGTCTGGGTTTGCGCCCCTTGTGTGGTCGACGGAATTCCGGGGCGATAGGTGCGTGTTGTTGTTGACCTCGTCCGGGCCTGCTGTTTTCTCTGCTGATCCCGGCCGATAGCGTAGCCGATGACGCCACCAACCACAGCACCGCCCAGTATCTCGCCAGCATCGGCCCGCGCGGTCTGAGGAGAAGACGCCGCAAATGACAGCGCGATGCCAACTGTTATTAATAAACGAATGATCATAATTAACCTCCACCAAAAATACTAATTTCGTCGAGTATAGCACAGCTGCGAGTATTGAGGTGAGGGGGGTGGCGGAAACCCGACCATCCCGCAACCACCGCGCAGATTCTGCATTGATATTAATTTCTTAAGAGTTGTCAGTCGCACCTTGTTAGTAACGATCTGTACGCCGTGAGCGTATAAGATCCACTTGGCGGCTTGATTCGATGTGTGAGAGCAGGGCAGGCCACTTGCCAACCCCGCCGTTCCGCTGTAAGTGCCGCCCCTATCGTCTTCGGGCGAGATTCTCTCGTGGGAGGTTGCTGGGATCGCGATCCCGGATCGGACCACGCAACATAGTCTGGGTGAAACGCGTTTCACCTAAGTTGAAAGGAAAACCAAATGGCCAAGAAGCTTGCTGGTACAATGAAGCTGCAGGTTCCTGCAGGTCAGGCGAACCCGTCGCCGCCAGTTGGTCCGGCGCTGGGTCAGCGCGGCATCAACATCATGGAATTCTGCAAGGCGTTCAACGCCAAGACCGCAGACATGGAGCCCGGCGCTCCGTGCCCGACCGTGATCACCTACTATCAGGACAAGTCCTTCACCATGGACATCAAGACGCCGCCCGCGTCTTACTACCTGAAAAAAGCAGCTGGTCTGAAGCCGGTTGGCAAGCGTAACCGCCCTCGTGGTGCGGAAAACCCAGGTCGTGAGACCGTGGCAACCGTGACCTCGAAGCAGGTTCGTGAAATCGCCGAAGCCAAAATGAAAGATCTGAACGCCAACGACGTCGAAGGCGCAATGCAGATCATCCTGGGCTCGGCCCGCTCAATGGGCATCGAGGTGAAGTAAGATGGCAAAACTCGGTAAACGTACCCGCGCTGCGCGCGAAGCTGTCGCTGGCAAGGAAAACCTGTCGGTCGAAGAAGCCGTTTCCCTGGTCAAAGGCAATGCGACCTCGAAATTCGACGAGACCATCGAGATCGCTCTGAACCTTGGCGTTGACACTCGTCACGCAGACCAGATGGTTCGCGGCGTTGTTGGCCTGCCGAACGGTACCGGCAAAGCGATGCGCGTTGCTGTATTTGCTCGTGGCCCCAAGGCAGACGAAGCGAAAGAAGCGGGCGCAGATATCGTTGGCGCGGAAGACCTGATGGAAACCATTCAGGGCGGCACCATCGAATTTGATCGCTGCATTGCAACCCCGGACATGATGCCGATCGTCGGTCGTCTGGGTAAAGTGCTCGGCCCCCGCAACCTGATGCCGAACCCCAAAGTTGGCACCGTGACCATGGACGTGAAAGCGGCTGTGGAAGCAGCAAAAGGTGGTGAAGTTCAGTTCAAGGCGGAAAAAGGCGGCGTTGTGCACGCCGGCGTTGGCAAAGCGTCCTTCGACGAAGCCAAGCTGGTCGAAAACGTCCGTGCCTTCATCTCGGCTGTTGCGAAGGCCAAACCGTCGGGTGCCAAAGGCACCTATATGAAGAAAATCGCGCTGAGCTCGACCATGGGCCCGGGTGTGACTCTGGACGTGGCGGCTGCTGCGGGCGAATAAGCCTTAGCGTTTAGCTGTGAGAACTTGATCCCGGGTGGTGCGAACTGCCCGGGATTTTCTTTGCGTATTACATAAAAAACGTACTGTAGTTTTGTGATTGATATCGCAAGCTACATAAGTGGCGCGTGACAGCGTGGTTTCGAGCACACAAATTGAAATCTTGGGGTGTTGTTAATTTCCAACCCGGTGACAGCTGCGCTGACTCAAAAGCAGTGATGGGGCAAAATCCCAGATTCACCGCCTCAGTGCTGGTGGCTAAAGAAGCGATTGAACTGGAAGTTGAGGTCTGACACAGTTCCGCCAGTGTTGTGTAATAACTGTTCGAGAATGCTAATCAATGAACCAAGACTTTCGTCAGAAATCACTTCCAGAGGATCGGCAAACCTTTTGGGACCAGTTTTATGCCAAATCGGCAGGATCATGGGAGCTGACCTTGCCGTCGCAATTCGCAGCATTTGTGGCAAGTGAGATTGATCGGCAGTCACATGTCATTGATGTAGGGTGCGGAAATGCCCGCGACAGTTTTTTCTTTTCGCGCCACGGATTCAAAGTGACTGGGCTGGATGCGTCAGACGCAGCGATTTCATCGGCGCAAAAGCATGCGCAAAAACAGGGCGGTGATGATCTCGAGTTTGTTCGGACCAATCTCAAAGATGGATTGGTTGAGCAGGTGTTAACCGAACGGCGATCTGAAACCGTTTGCGTATACGCTCGGTTTTTTTTGCACGCGATCACAGATGATGAAGAAAATGCTCTGATTAGGGCGCTTCAGAATGGATGCAGACCGGGCGATGTCGTGGCGTTCGAGTATCGAACGTTGGCGGATCGAGCCACGACAAAAGTAGCGGCACCGCATTTCCGGCGTTACGTAAGTGCAACGGATCTGGATGCCAAAATGGAAGCCTCCGAATTCCGAAAATGCTATGGTGTAGAAGGCGGTGGTTTCGCAAAATATAAAACAGAAGATGCGATCGTCGCCCGCGCGATTTATGAAATGGCCCAATGACCGAAGCAGAAATAATCAAGGAGCTCGCCTCACTTCGCGAGCATGTTTTTACACATGCTGCGGCCCAAACGGCACTCCCGCGACCTCGCAAAACGCGCCTCGCGGTTGAGGCGCTTAAGGATCCCATAATGCGCTTGGAGAACCAAGCAATCTATGATGATTGGGAAGAGACTTTTATTCTTCTGTATTGCCACAGGAGACTAAAGCCTGCCCGGACGCACGGTAGGCTATCGCGTATGGAAACTCGCTATGCGAAACAGGGTAATGAAGCGCGCTTTGCCTCATTTTTTGATCGCGTGAAGCAGACCCTATACCCTGATTTCATTACATCGGCTGGCTATAATAGAACATTCGGGGAAAAGGCAGGCGATGACATCTTTGCAAAACTTGACGCCGAGCTTGAACCCGTAGTTCGTCTGGGAAAGCCGATCATTCTGTACGCCGGCACATTGTTGGGCCACGTTCGAGAGGGTGGATTGATCGATCACGACGACGATGTCGATTTCGCAGTATATCTGGGCGAGTCCACGCTTGAAGGCGTCGCTGAAAAATGGATTGAATATCAGCGAGAGTTGCTGGCCAATGATTGCCTGGATACCAAATTGTTGAAGCGAAATATACCAGTCTTCAAAGTCAAAAATAACTTGGGTATTGCTATTGATCTGTTTCCGGCGTGGACGGAAAACGGGCGCTTTAGCGTTTATCCTTACTCAATGAATGCCTTGCCGGAAAGTGCGATTTTTCCGCTTAAATCGCTTGATGGTGGGGAAATCATGCTCCCGAAGGATGCGCCAGCATTGCTGGCTCAAAGTTACGGTGACAATTGGCGGATACCGGACCCGCTTTTTCATTTCAATTGGGGGGCTGCGCGCCGCAAGTTTGCACCGATGCTTCAACACGATTTCACCGGCGGTTGATAGCGCCGAACGATGAGGTCCCCAAGGGGGAGCCGAGTTCGCGTGGCCGCGGCAATTTCAGGCGAACTCGGTGTCGTTTTGACGTCTGGAAATCAAGGTGCCTCAGGGCGTTTTCAGCTAGGCAGTATAGCCGCTGTGAAGGAGAGGTGCGTTCTTCCAATTTACCTCTTGGAAACCCGGCCTATCTGTCCTAAGTAGACCTGCGGAATAAAGCGTGCGATTCGTCGTGCGCTTTATTTTGTTTCGTCCAAGACGGTGGGTGGGTTCATCTGGCCCCTTAATTCCCTGCCTGAGACGGGTAAGACCAAAGAATTCTGAGGGTCACGATCCTCGGGCGCATTTTGGCCAATCCCGTAACAACGGACCTGAACGCCGGAGCGAAAGCTGCGGCAAATATGAGCCGGGGTGAGATATCGCCCCTAACTTGGAGAGAACTGTGGATAGAGCCCAGAAAGAGAAAGTGGTCGAGGAACTCGGCCAAATCTTCGAAAGCTCTGGCGTCGTAGTGGTTTCGCACTACGCCGGTCTGACAGTTGCCGAGATGCAGGACCTTCGCGCACGTGCTCGTGACGCGGGTGGTGCCGTGCGTGTTGCCAAGAACAGGCTCGCCAAAATCGCCCTTGAGGGTAAGCCGTGTGAAAGCATGGCCGACCTGCTGACAGGGATGACCGTTCTGACCTATTCCGAGGACCCCGTGGCAGCTGCCAAGGTGGCCGAGGACTTCGCCAAGGATAACAAGAATTTTGAGATCCTCGGCGGTGCAATGGGCGAGAACGCTCTGGACCGCAAAGGCGTCGAAACAGTTTCGAAAATGCCGTCTCGTGAAGAGCTTATTGCTTCGATCGTTGGCTGCATTGGCGCACCTGCTTCGAACATCGCCGGCGCGATTGGCGCACCTGCAAGCAACATCGCAAGCATCCTTTCCACCATCGAAGAGAAGGCGGAAGCTGCGTAAGCGGTTGGCACTGAATGATCTGCGTAGGGGAACCACCCTGACGTTGGAACACACACTGTAAAACGGAAAGAGCTAATACAATGGCTGATCTGAAAGCACTCGCAGAAAGCATCGTGGGTCTGACCCTGCTGGAAGCACAAGAACTGAAAACCATCCTCAAAGACGAATACGGCATCGAGCCCGCAGCTGGCGGCGCCGTAATGGTTGCAGCTGGTGGCGACGCCGGTGGCGCAGCTGAGGAAGAAAAAACCGAATTCGACGTCGTTCTGAAGAACGCCGGCGCTTCGAAAATCAACGTGATCAAAGAAGTTCGCGGCATCACCGGTCTGGGCCTGAAAGAAGCCAAAGAGCTGGTCGAAGCTGGCGGCAAGATCAAAGAAGGCGTGTCGAAAGACGAAGCCGAGGAAGTCAAAGGCAAGCTGGAAGCAGCTGGCGCCGAAGTCGAGCTGGCCTAAGCCAACCGACAGGTGCATCGCTGATGCGCCGCAAAATTTGGCTGGGTCCGGAGAAATCCGGGTCCAGCCGAACCTGTCTTAGAAAGGGCCTCATTGTCTGGGGCGTTTTCTAAGACACGGTTTTCGGATCGGGAGGCCACCTTCGGGACGGTGGTCACGAATTGATCCGGACGTGTCGTCTCGATTGTGCAAGATGCCGGGGCCCGACGGTGTCTTTGCCCGCTGAGAACATCGAAAGGTGACATCTGACATGGCTCAAACGTTCCTTGGCCAGAAACGTCTTCGTAAATATTACGGCAAAATCCGCGAAGTGCTGGAGATGCCGAACCTCATTGAGGTGCAGAAATCTTCTTATGATCTTTTCCTGCGCTCCGGCGATGCAGAACAGCCCACAGACGGCGAAGGCATCAAAGGTGTGTTCCAGTCGGTTTTCCCGATCAAGGATTTCAACGAAACCTCCGTTCTGGAGTTCGTGAAATACGATCTGGAAAAACCCAAATACGACGTCGAAGAGTGCATGCAGCGCGACATGACCTACAGCGCGCCGCTGAAGGTCACACTGCGCCTGATCGTGTTTGATGTCGATGAGGACACCGGCGCCAAATCGGTCAAGGACATCAAAGAACAGGACGTGTTCATGGGCGACATGCCCCTGATGACACCGAACGGCACGTTCATCGTGAACGGCACCGAGCGCGTGATCGTCAGCCAGATGCACCGCTCGCCCGGTGTGTTCTTTGATCACGACAAGGGCAAGACCCATTCCTCGGGCAAGCTGCTGTTTGCCTGCCGCATCATCCCGTATCGCGGCAGCTGGCTGGACTTTGAGTTCGACGCCAAGGACATCGTGTTCGCCCGTATCGACCGTCGTCGCAAACTGCCTGTGACAACCCTGCTTTATGCGCTGGGTCTGGATCAGGAAGCGATCATGGACGCGTATTACAACACCGTGTCCTACAAGCTGGACAAGAAGAAAGGCTGGGTTACGCCCTTCTTCCCCGAGCGTGTGCGCGGCACCCGTCCGACATATGATCTGATCGACGCGAAATCGGGCGAAGTGATTGCCGAAGCGGGCAAGAAAGTCACCCCGCGCGCGGTCAAGAAGCTGATCGACGAAGGTGCTGTTACCGACCTGCTGGTGCCCTTCGACAACATCGTCGGCAAGTATGTCGCCAAGGACATCATCAACGAAGAAAACGGCGCGATCTATGTCGAAGCCGGTGATGAGCTGACCCTGGAATATGACAAAGACGGCGACCTGATCGGCGGCACCGTCAAGGACCTGATGGATGCGGGCATCACCGACATCCCGGTTCTGGACATCGACAACGTCAACGTTGGCCCCTACATGCGCAACACCATGGCTCAGGATAAGAACCTGAACCGTGAAAGCGCGCTGATGGACATCTACCGCGTCATGCGTCCGGGCGAGCCTCCCACCGTCGAGGCTGCGTCGGCTCTGTTCGACACCCTGTTCTTCGACAGCGAGCGCTATGACCTGTCCGCCGTTGGTCGTGTGAAGATGAACATGCGTCTGGCTCTGGACGCGCCGGACACCCTGCGCACGCTGCGCCGCGAAGACATCGTGGCCTGCATCAAGGCGCTGGTTGAGCTGCGTGATGGCAAAGGCGACGTGGACGATATTGACCACCTCGGCAACCGTCGTGTGCGTTCGGTCGGCGAACTGATGGAAAATCAGTACCGCGTTGGCCTGCTGCGCATGGAGCGCGCGATCAAAGAGCGTATGTCGTCGGTTGAAATCGACACCGTCATGCCGCAGGACTTGATCAACGCGAAACCGGCTGCGGCTGCTGTTCGTGAATTCTTCGGCTCGTCGCAGCTGTCGCAGTTCATGGACCAGACCAACCCGCTGTCCGAAGTCACCCACAAACGCCGTCTCTCGGCGCTTGGCCCGGGTGGTCTGACGCGTGAGCGTGCGGGCTTTGAGGTGCGCGACGTACACCCGACCCACTATGGCCGGATGTGCCCGATTGAAACGCCAGAAGGTCCGAACATCGGTCTGATCAACTCGCTGGCCACCTTTGCCCGCGTGAACAAGTATGGCTTCATCGAAACACCCTACCGCGTCGTCAAAGACGCCGAGGTGACCGATGAGGTACACTACATGTCCGCGACCGAGGAAATGCGTCACACCGTGGCGCAGGCGAACGCGACCTTGGATGCCGATGGCAAGTTCATCAACGACCTGGTTTCGACCCGTCAGGCCGGTGACTACACCCTCGCCCCGCGCGAGAATGTGGACCTGATCGACGTGTCGCCGAAACAGCTGGTCTCGGTTGCTGCATCGCTGATCCCGTTCCTTGAAAATGACGACGCTAACCGCGCTCTGATGGGCTCGAACATGCAACGTCAGGCGGTTCCGCTGCTGCGGGCCGAGGCGCCGCTGGTCGGTACCGGCATCGAGGAAAAGGTTGCGATCGACTCGGGTGCTGCGATTCAAGCGAAACGCGCCGGTATCATCGACCAGGTTGATGCCCAGCGTATCGTTATCCGCGCCACCGAGGATCTGGAACTGGGCGACGCTGGCGTTGACATCTATCGTCTGCGCAAATTCCAGCGGTCGAACCAGAACACCTGCATCAACCAGCGTCCGCTGATCAAGGTGGGTGACACCGTCCAGAAGGGCGAGGTCATTGCCGACGGTCCGTCGACCGATATGGGCGAACTGGCGCTTGGTAAGAACGTGGTCGTCGCGTTCATGCCGTGGAACGGTTACAACTACGAAGACTCGATCCTGATCTCAGAACGTATCGCGCGTGATGACGTCTTTACCTCGGTCCATATCGAGGAGTTTGAAGTCGCCGCCCGTGACACCAAGCTGGGTCCGGAAGAAATCACCCGCGACATCCCCAACGTTGGTGAAGAAGCGCTGCGCAACCTCGATGAGGCTGGCATCGTTTACATCGGTGCGGATGTTGAGCCGGGCGATATTCTGGTCGGCAAGATCACTCCGAAGGGCGAAAGCCCGATGACCCCGGAAGAAAAGCTGCTGCGCGCCATCTTTGGTGAGAAAGCATCTGACGTGCGCGACACCTCGCTGCGCGTGAAGCCGGGCGATTACGGTACGGTTGTTGAGGTCCGCGTCTTCAACCGTCACGGCGTCGAGAAAGACGAGCGTGCGCTGCAGATCGAGCGTGAGGAAGTCGAACGTCTGGCCCGTGACCGGGACGACGAGCTGGCGATCCTCGACCGCAACATCTATGCGCGTCTGCAGGGCCTGATCCTGGGTAAAACCGCTGTCAAAGGCCCGAAAGGCGTCAAGGCAGGGTCGGTGATCACCGAGGATCTGCTGGAAACCCTGACCCGCGGTCAGTGGTGGCAGTTGGCGCTGGAAGGCGAGCAGGATGCACAGATCGTTGAAGCTCTGAACGAGCAATACGAAGTGCAAAAGCGTGCTCTGGACGCCCGTTTCGAGGACAAGGTCGAGAAAGTCCGTCGTGGCGACGACCTGCCGCCGGGTGTGATGAAGATGGTCAAAGTTTTCATCGCCGTGAAGCGTAAGCTGCAGCCGGGCGACAAGATGGCCGGTCGTCACGGGAACAAAGGTGTTATCTCCAAGGTTGTTCCGATGGAAGACATGCCGTTCCTGGCCGATGGTACTCCGGTTGACTTCTGTCTGAACCCGCTGGGTGTGCCTTCGCGTATGAACGTCGGTCAGATCCTTGAAACCCACATGGGTTGGGCCGCACGCGGTCTGGGTCTGAACATCGATGAGGCTCTGGGTGAGTACCGCCGTTCCGGCGATCTGACCCCGGTGCGCGAAGCGATGAAGCTGGCTTATGGCGAGGATGTCTACGAAGAAGGCATCACCGGTCTGGACGAGGATGGCCTGATCGAGGCTGCGGGCAACGTGACCCGTGGTGTTCCGATCGCTACTCCGGTCTTCGACGGTGCCAAAGAAGCAGACGTCAACGACGCGCTGGTGCGTGCGGGCTTCTCGGAAAGCGGTCAGTCGGTTCTGTTCGACGGTCGCACCGGTGAGCAATTCGCGCGCCCGGTCACCGTGGGCATCAAGTACCTGCTGAAACTGCATCACCTGGTGGATGATAAAATCCACGCGCGTTCGACCGGGCCGTACAGCCTGGTCACCCAGCAGCCGCTGGGTGGTAAGGCGCAGTTCGGTGGTCAGCGCTTTGGTGAGATGGAGGTCTGGGCTCTGGAAGCTTACGGCGCCGCCTACACCCTGCAGGAGATGCTCACCGTTAAATCGGATGACGTCGCCGGCCGGACCAAGGTCTATGAGTCGATCGTCAAGGGCGAGGATAACTTTGAAGCGGGCGTACCGGAATCGTTCAACGTTCTGGTTAAAGAAGTCCGTGGCCTCGGCCTGAATATGGAACTCCTGGATGCGGAGGTTGAGGAATAAGAATTTTGAAAAAATTCTTGGGCGGAAACTTTTTAAGTTTCCGCTCACCTCTCCCCCCTTCCGCAAGATTTGAGGTAACAAATGAACCAGGAAATCACCAACAACCCGTTCAACCCGCTGACGCCCCCGAAGGTTTTCGACGAGATCAAGGTCTCGCTGGCGAGCCCTGAGCGGATTCTGTCTTGGTCCTATGGCGAGAT
Organism: Ruegeria sp. H9; assembly: GCF_056532915.1. Classification (NCBI taxonomy): domain Bacteria; kingdom Pseudomonadati; phylum Pseudomonadota; class Alphaproteobacteria; order Rhodobacterales; family Roseobacteraceae; genus Ruegeria; species Ruegeria sp. H9. The sequence goes on from NZ_JBQFNX010000001.1 coordinate 818,762, forward strand.
CAAGAAACCCGAAACCATCAACTACCGGACGTTCAAGCCTGAGCGTGACGGTCTGTTCTGCGCGCGTATCTTTGGCCCGATCAAAGATTACGAATGTCTATGCGGTAAATATAAGCGGATGAAATATCGCGGCGTTGTCTGCGAGAAATGCGGTGTGGAAGTCACCCTGCAGAAAGTCCGCCGTGAGCGTATGGGCCATATCGAACTGGCCGCGCCCGTCGCACACATCTGGTTCCTGAAGTCGCTGCCGTCCCGCATCGGTCTGATGCTGGACATGACGCTGCGTGATCTGGAACGCGTTCTGTACTTTGAAAACTACGTCGTCATCGAGCCCGGTCTGACCGACCTGACCTATGGCCAGATGCTGACCGAAGAAGAGTACATGGACGCGCAGGATGCCTATGGCATGGACGCGTTCACCGCCAATATCGGCGCTGAAGCCATCCGTGAGATGCTGGCCCAGATCGATCTGGAAGCCGAAGCCGAGCAGCTGCGCGCTGATCTGGCCGAAGCAACCGGCGAGTTGAAGCCCAAAAAGATCATCAAGCGTCTGAAGGTTGTTGAATCCTTCCTCGAGTCGGGCAACCGGCCTGAATGGATGGTGATGACCGTGATCCCGGTCATTCCACCGGAACTGCGTCCGCTGGTCCCGCTGGATGGTGGCCGTTTCGCGACCTCGGATCTGAACGATCTGTATCGCCGCGTCATCAACCGGAACAACCGTCTGAAGCGTCTGATCGAACTGCGTGCACCTGACATCATTGTCCGCAACGAAAAGCGGATGCTGCAGGAATCCGTTGACGCTCTGTTCGACAACGGCCGTCGTGGTCGCGTGATCACCGGCGCCAACAAGCGTCCGCTGAAATCGCTGTCGGACATGCTGAAAGGCAAGCAGGGTCGCTTCCGTCAGAACCTTCTGGGTAAGCGCGTCGACTTCTCGGGTCGTTCGGTCATTGTGACCGGTCCGGAACTCAAGCTGCACCAGTGTGGTCTGCCCAAGAAGATGGCGCTAGAGCTGTTCAAGCCGTTCATCTACTCGCGCCTTGAAGCCAAGGGTCTTTCTTCGACCGTGAAACAGGCGAAGAAACTGGTCGAGAAAGAGCGTCCCGAAGTGTGGGATATTCTCGACGAGGTGATCCGCGAACACCCTGTCATGCTGAACCGTGCGCCAACGCTGCACCGTCTTGGTATTCAGGCGTTCGAGCCGGTCCTGATCGAAGGTAAAGCCATCCAGCTGCACCCGCTGGTCTGTTCGGCCTTTAACGCCGACTTCGACGGGGACCAGATGGCTGTTCACGTCCCGCTGAGCCTTGAGGCGCAGCTGGAAGCGCGCGTTCTGATGATGTCGACGAACAACGTTCTGTCGCCTGCAAACGGCGCGCCGATCATCGTTCCGTCGCAGGATATGATCCTGGGTCTGTACTATGTGACCCTCGAACGCGAAGGCATGCCGGGCGAAGGCAAGGTCTTCGGTTCGATCGAAGAAGTTCAGCACGCGTTGGACGCGGGTGAGGTGCATCTGCACTCGAAAATCACCGCGCGGATCACGCAGATCGACGACGAAGGCAACGAAGTTCAGAAGCGCTATGAAACCACTCCGGGCCGTCTGCGTCTGGGTGCATTGCTGCCGATGAACAACAAAGCCCCGTTCGAGCTGGTCAACCGCCTGCTGCGGAAGAAAGAAGTGCAGCAGGTGATCGACACCGTCTACCGTTACTGCGGTCAGAAAGAGTCGGTTATCTTCTGTGACCAGATCATGTCGATGGGCTTCAAAGAAGCGTTCAAGGCGGGCATCTCGTTCGGTAAGGACGACATGGTCATCCCGGATGACAAGTGGGGCATCGTTGATGACACCCGCGGTCAGGTGAAGGACTTTGAACAGCAGTACATGGACGGCCTGATCACTCAGGGCGAAAAGTACAACAAAGTTGTCGATGCCTGGTCGAAGTGTAACGACCGCGTCACCGAAGCGATGATGAGCACCATCTCTGACGTTGCCAAGGCCGAAGACGGGTCGGATCAGGAGCCGAACTCGGTCTACATGATGGCCCACTCGGGTGCGCGTGGCTCGGTCACTCAGATGAAACAGCTGGGCGGTATGCGCGGCCTGATGGCCAAGCCGAACGGTGACATCATCGAGACGCCGATTATCTCGAACTTTAAAGAAGGTCTGACCGTTCTCGAGTACTTCAACTCGACCCACGGTGCCCGTAAGGGTCTGTCGGATACCGCTCTGAAGACGGCGAACTCGGGTTACCTGACCCGTCGTCTGGTAGACGTCGCACAGGACTGCATCGTTCGCGAGATCGACTGTGGTACTGAGCGTGCGATCACAGCCGAAGCCGCCGTGAATGACGGTGAGGTTGTTGCCTCGCTGGCCGAACGTGTGCTGGGTCGTGTGGCGGCTGACGATGTTCTGCGTCCGGGCACGGATGAGGTGATCGTGGCCGCTGGTCAGTTGATCGACGAACGCATGGCGGACACCATTGACGAAGCTGGTGTTGCGTCGATGCGCATCCGCTCGCCTCTGACCTGTGAGTCCGAGGAAGGCGTCTGCGCCACCTGCTACGGTCGTGACCTTGCACGCGGCACCATGGTGAACACAGGTGAGGCTGTCGGCATCATCGCCGCGCAGTCCATTGGTGAACCCGGTACGCAGCTGACGATGCGTACTTTCCACATCGGTGGTGTTGCGCAAGGTGGTCAGCAGTCGTTCCAGGAAGCCAGCCAGGAAGGCGTCGTTTCCTTCGAGAACCCGCAGATTCTGGTCAATGCCGCAGGCGAAAGCCTCGTTATGGGCCGGAACATGAAGCTGGTGATCAGCGACGAACACGGCGAAGAGCGTGCCAGCCACAAGCTGGGCTATGGCTCCAAGCTGTTCGTCAAGGACGGCACCAAGGTTGCTCGTGGCGACAAGCTGTTCGAATGGGATCCCTACACCCTGCCGATCATCGCCGAGAAAGCCGGTACCGCGAAATATGTCGACCTTGTTTCGGGCCTTGCGGTCCGGGATGAGACCGACGATGCAACCGGCATGACCCAGAAGATCGTGATCGACTGGCGCGCCGCCCCCAAAGGCAGCGACCTCAAGCCCGAGATCATTCTGGTTGGTGAAGATGGCGAGCCGGTCCGCAATGACGCGGGCAACCCGGTTCACTATCCGATGTCGGTGGATGCGATCCTGTCGGTCGAAGATGGCCAGCAAATCGAAGCCGGTGACGTTGTCGCGCGTATCCCGCGTGAAGGCGCCAAGACCAAGGACATCACCGGTGGTCTGCCACGTGTGGCCGAACTGTTCGAAGCCCGTCGTCCGAAAGATCACGCGATCATCGCAGAAGCCGATGGTTACGTGCGCTTTGGCCGCGACTACAAGAACAAGCGCCGCATCAGCATCGAACCGGCTGACGAATCCATGGAGACCATCGAATACATGGTACCCAAGGGCAAGCACATCCCGGTCGCCGAAGGGGACTTCATCCAGAAGGGTGAATACCTGATGGACGGTAACCCGGCTCCGCATGACATCCTGTCGATTATGGGTGTCGAAGCGCTGGCGGATTACATGATCGATGAGGTGCAGGACGTCTACCGCTTGCAGGGCGTGAAGATCAATGACAAGCACATCGAAGTCATCGTGCGCCAGATGCTGCAGAAGTGGGAGATCCTGGATTCAGGCGACACCACCCTGTTGAAAGGCGAACATGTCGACAAGCAGGAGTTCGACGCAGCCAACGAGAAGACTATCTCGCGTGGCGGTCGTCCGGCTCAGGGTGAGCCGATCCTTCTGGGGATCACCAAAGCTTCGCTGCAGACGCGTTCGTTCATCTCGGCGGCGTCGTTCCAGGAAACCACCCGCGTGCTGACCGAAGCCTCGGTTCAGGGCAAGAAAGACAAGCTGGTTGGCCTGAAAGAGAACGTAATCGTTGGTCGTCTGATCCCCGCCGGGACCGGTGGGGCCACTCAGGCCGTCCGCCACATCGCGCAGTCGCGTGACAACGTGGTTATCGAAGCGCGCAGGGAAGAGGCCGAAGCAGCCGCTGCTCTGGCCGCTCCGACCTTCGACGACGACATGGTCGGTGATGAGCTGGACGTTCTGGTGGAAACACCGGAAAGCCGCGAATAGGCACCCCCAATAACTAAGAAAGGCCCCGCGATTTCGCGGGGCCTTTCTTGTTGTGAGCGCTCCGAGGCGAACTCTCACAAAGATAGTTACTAATGTGATCCGGTTTGTGGCATGCTTTCGTCAACAGAGGAGGGGGCCGCAATGACAACTCGTCAAACGCATGGGCGAAAGCGACTGTATGACAGTATTTTGGACACCGTCGGAGACACGCCAAGTATACGAATAAACAGGATCGCGCCCTCAAACGTGACGGTTTACGTAAAATTCGAAGCGTTTAACCCGGCCAGTTCTGTCAAAGATCGCCTTGCCCTCAACATCATCGAAGCGGCAGAACGCGACGGTAGCTTAAAACCCGGTCAGACAGTGGTTGAGGCGACCTCGGGGAATACCGGTATCGGGCTGGCGATGGTCTGCGCGGCCAAAGGCTATCCCTTAGTTGTGACGATGGCCGACAGTTTCTCGGTCGAGCGGCGCAAGCTGATGAGGTTTTTGGGGGCAAAAGTTGTCCTGACACCGCGCGCGCAAAAGGGGTTCGGCATGTATACAAAAGCTAAAGAACTGGCCGAGCAGAACGGTTGGTTCCTGGCCGGCCAGTTTGAAACCGCAGCCAACGCCGATATTCACGAAAATACCACCGCGCAGGAAATCTTGGGTGACTTTGATGGGCAGAATCTCGACTATTGGGTTACGGGCTATGGCACTGGCGGGACCGTCTCGGGCGTGGCCCGGGCTCTTAGAAAAGCTCGCCCTGAGACCAAGATCATCCTGACAGAGCCTGCCAACGCAGCCATTGTGTCGTCAGGATATGTGAACACGCGCAATGAAATACACCAGCCGACCGAGAGCCATCCGAACTTCGAGCCGCATCCGATCCAAGGCTGGACGCCTGATTTTATTCCGTGGGTTCTGCAGGAGGCCATTGATAACTCCTACTACGATGAGTTGATTCCCGTTCCCGGTAGCGACGGTATTGCATGGTCGCGCCGCTTGGCCGCGGAAGAGGGGATTTTTACCGGCATTTCTGGTGGCTCGACCTTTGCGGTCGCGATGAAACTGGCGGAGACTGCTCCGGAAGGTTCCGTCATGTTGGTAATGTTGCCAGATACGGGCGAGCGTTACCTTTCGACGCCATTGTTTGATGGCGTAGAAGAGGAGATGACGGATGATGAGATCGAGATCTCGAAATCTACGCCTTCCGCCCAGATGACAGATTGAAACGACTGAAAAGTCGACAGTTTGTGTAGCTCGTCGGAACTATTACTGTAGGATTGTCAGGCGCAAATTGAATTCGTGATCGATTGAACAGTTAGTACGACGATATATTGAAGGCCGGGTGTTGATTAAATGAGTCCTAACGTTAAAGGCGCGCTGCTGATGATGGGCAGCATGGCGGCCTTTACCGTCAATGATGCGTTGGTGAAAGTGGTGGGGCAAGATCTGCCTCTGTTCCAACTTGTGACCATGCGCGGAGTTTTGGCGACAGTTCTTGTGTTGATAATGGCCCGTTATCTTGGGGCGCTTCACCTGAATTTTCCCCTCCATGACAAATGGCTTATCGCATTACGTTGCCTGGCAGAGTTGGCGGCGACCATCTTCTTTTTAACGGCTCTGATGCACATGCCGCTTGCCAACGTTACGGCAGTTCTACAGGCGTTGCCGCTGACCGTGACTTTGGGTGCTGCCTTATTCTTCGGTGAAGTAATTGGATGGAGACGTATTGCTGCAATCGCGCTTGGGTTTGTCGGTATGTTGTTGATCGTTCGGCCCGGTCCTGAAGGGTTCAGCATCTATGCGATTTACGCATTGATTGCGGTTGCTTCCGTTACAGTTCGCGATTTGATCACCCGCCGAATGTCAGCCGAAGTACCTTCTATGGTGGTAACACTGGCGACATCCCTCACTATCACATTGGCAGCGATCATCGTCTCCACGTTTGAAGGATGGGTGCCGGTCTCGACCGCATCTGGAGCGATGATCGCCAGCGCTGCGGTCTTTGTTCTGATAGGCTATCTTTTCAGTGTCATGGTGATGCGCGTGGGCGAGGTCGGTTTTGTTGCGCCATTTCGCTATTCCAGCCTGCTTTGGGCACTGGGACTGGGGTGGGCTGTGTTTGGTGACTGGCCGGACGCGATCACAATGCTGGGTGGTGCATTGGTAGTTGGGGCAGGGATGTTCACTCTGTTTCGCGAACGGTCGCGTCAGGCGGAGAAGTGAGGCAAACGTACGAAACCGGGGTTTAGCGCGAAACGCGTGGCAAAATCGGTCTCGATTTCGGGCGTGATCGGCGCAAGCTGCGCCTTCTGCTTTTCAGCGCGCGGCGAGTCGTTGGAGTTGTTCAATGTCCTGATCCACATCGGGCGATCAGGATAACTGACCACTGGCATGAAACGCCCGATCCGGTTGTGGGTAAAACTTATGATCGTGTGGTCGCACCCGCCCGCGATAAGCATGCCCAAGCCCACCCCAAGCAGAGATTTGTAGACTTGTGCCGCCCGAACCCCATTCGGCCCAAAGCTGGCCTGGTATCCGTTGTTGAAATCGAGGCCTATGGCCTGATTTTTTCCAATCAGCCCGGCAACATCATCGGCGGACTCGCGCAGTCTTTCGATGAAATCAATCGAAATGCTGTCGTCGTCATCATGGCGAAATTGAAGACAGGGCCGGTCCGGGTTTGAACGCGCTTCCTGAAGGATTCGTTTCATGACCTGCCGGTGTTTATGGCTTGGTTCGACGGGTCTTTGGACAATTCGTACCTGCTTGATGTCAGCGGTGAGGTCCTTAAGCCGGTCGAGCGCCTTTCGCGGCAGACAGTCCCCAACAACGACCAGAAGCTGATAGTCCCCATCTGTCTGCGCGCGAAAGCTGGGCAACGTCACAGATTCGAACAGGCGGAACCGCTCTTCCAGACGAGCAGGGTTGTAGAGATGGGCGCGCCGATCTGCGACCGTGTCATGTTCGATCTGGAAATCGCCCAGAGCAGGGAATGAAAATCGGCACAGGCCAAAGACTTGCATGGGGCATCCAATGGTTTGCAGGGCATGCTCACTATGCATCCGGTGCCGAAGTGCTGCAATGCGTCGGCGCAGTGGGAATCTCCATTAGTTCCTGATAGACGGCCGGAGCTCTTATGTACAACACGCCTTTCCCGCTGGGCTGTTGACACTCGGGCCGACTCCCCTTAATACGCGCGACATCTCGGTACCGGGGGCCGCCCCATAACCGATTTCAGTAATGAACTGGTCAAGGCCCGAACACTTTTATCGTTCGCGCCCTCTGATAACAAACCGCGACGTTCACCTCGGAATGGGAACGCTCGCGGGTTTTGCGCTTGTGGACGCATGAGTGCAGCGAATTTAACCGCACGCAACGCGCGTGCATGTCATGTGTGTTGCAAAACGGGGAAGAAACCGGAATGCCAACTATTCAACAGCTGATCCGCAAACCGCGGCAGCCCAAAGTAAAACGCTCGAAGTCCATGCACTTGGAACAGTGCCCGCAGAAACGCGGCGTCTGCACCCGCGTGTACACCACCACACCTAAGAAGCCGAACTCGGCTATGCGTAAGGTTGCCAAGGTGCGCTTGACCAACGGGTTCGAGGTCATCTCGTACATCCCGGGTGAAAGCCACAACCTGCAGGAACACTCGGTTGTTCTGATCCGTGGCGGTCGTGTAAAAGACCTTCCCGGTGTGCGTTACCACATCCTGCGCGGTGTTCTGGATACTCAGGGCGTCAAAGATCGTAAGCAACGTCGTTCGAAATACGGCGCGAAGCGTCCCAAGTAAGAAGGAGAGGCTGATATGTCACGTCGTCACGCCGCCGAAAAACGCGAAGTCCTGCCTGACGCCAAATTTGGCGACAAGGTACTGACCAAATTCATGAACAACCTGATGATCGACGGCAAGAAGTCGGTCGCAGAGCGCATCGTTTACAACGCGTTTGACCGCGTTGAGAACAAGGTAAAGCGCGCTCCTGTCGAAGTGTTCCACGAAGCGCTCGACAACATCAAACCGTCGGTCGAGGTTCGCTCGCGCCGCGTTGGTGGTGCAACCTATCAGGTTCCGGTCGAAGTGCGCCCTGAGCGCCGCGAAGCACTGGCCATCCGCTGGCTGATCACTGCTGCGCGCGGCCGCAACGAAAACACCATGGAAGAGCGCCTTGCAGGCGAGCTGCTGGACGCCGTTCAGTCCCGCGGTACTGCCGTCAAGAAACGCGAAGACACCCACAAGATGGCCGAGGCGAACAAAGCCTTCAGCCATTATCGTTGGTAATCCGAGAGGCTTAGACCAATGGCACGCGAATATCCGCTCGAACTGTACCGTAACTTCGGTATCATGGCGCACATCGACGCAGGTAAGACCACCTGCTCGGAGCGTATCCTGTATTACACTGGTAAATCCCACAACATCGGTGAGGTGCACGATGGTGCAGCCACCATGGACTGGATGGAGCAGGAGCAGGAACGCGGCATCACCATCACTTCGGCTGCGACCACCACTTTCTGGGAACGCACCGAGGACGGTCAGACCGCAGAAACTCCTAAGCACCGCCTGAACATCATCGACACCCCCGGCCACGTTGACTTCACCATCGAAGTTGAGCGTTCGCTGGCGGTTCTCGACGGTGCTGTCTGCGTTCTGGACGCAAACGCCGGTGTTGAGCCCCAGACCGAAACCGTGTGGCGTCAGGCTGACCGCTACAAGGTTCCGCGTATGGTTTTCGTCAACAAAATGGACAAGATCGGCGCTGACTTCTTCAACTGCGTCAACATGATCGAAGACCGCACCGGCGCACGCGCTGTTCCGGTTGGTATTCCGATCGGTGCCGAGTCCGAGCTGGAAGGCCTGATCGACCTGGTCACCATGGAAGAGTGGCTGTGGCAGGGCGAAGATCTGGGCGCAAGCTGGATCAAAGCTCCTATCCGCGACAGCCTGAAAGACATGGCTGACGAATGGCGCGGCAAGATGATCGAAGCGGCCGTCGAAATGGACGACGACGCGATGATGGAATACCTGGAAGGCAATGAGCCCGACGTTCCGACCCTGCGCGCCCTGCTGCGCAAAGGTACTCTGGAAATCGCGTTCGTTCCGGTTCTGGGTGGTTCGGCGTTCAAGAACAAAGGCGTTCAGCCGCTCCTCAACGCTGTGATCGACTATCTGCCCAGCCCGCTGGACGTTGTTGATTACATGGGCTTCAAACCCGGCGACGAGGAAGAAGTTCGTGACATCGCCCGTCGTGCAGACGACGACATGGCCTTCTCGGGTCTGGCGTTCAAAATCATGAACGACCCCTTCGTTGGCTCGCTGACCTTCACCCGGATTTACTCGGGCACCATGAACAAGGGCGACTCGATCCTGAACTCGACCAAAGGTAAGAAAGAGCGCATCGGTCGTATGATGATGATGCACTCGAACAACCGGGAAGAGATCGAAGAAGCGTTTGCAGGCGACATCATCGCGCTGGCGGGTCTGAAAGACACCACCACCGGTGACACCCTGTGTGACGCGAAGGATCCGGTGGTTCTGGAAACCATGACCTTCCCCGATCCGGTTATCGAGATCGCGGTTGAGCCCAAAACCAAGGGCGACCAAGAGAAGATGTCTCAGGGTCTGGCCCGTCTGGCCGCCGAAGACCCGTCCTTCCGTGTGGAAACTGATCTGGAATCCGGTCAGACCATCATGAAGGGCATGGGCGAACTTCACCTGGACATCCTGGTTGACCGTCTGAAGCGCGAGTTCAAGGTTGAAGCGAACATCGGTGCACCTCAGGTGGCCTATCGTGAAACCATCTCGATGCCGGTTGAGCACACCTACACCCACAAGAAACAGTCGGGTGGTTCGGGTCAGTTCGCGGAAGTCAAGCTGGAGATCCAACCGACCGAGGCAGGCGAAGGCTATTCGTTCGAAAGCCGCATCGTTGGTGGTGCCGTTCCGAAGGAATACATCCCCGGTGTTGAAAAAGGCATCAACTCGGTCATGGACAGCGGCCCGCTGGCTGGCTTCCCCGTGATCGACTTCAAGGTTGCCCTGCTGGACGGTAAGTTCCACGACGTTGACTCGAGCGTTCTGGCGTTCGAAATCGCATCGCGGATGTGTATGCGCGAAGGCATGCGCAAAGCTGGCGCGAAACTGCTGGAACCGATCATGAAGGTCGAAGTGATCACCCCGGAAGAATATACCGGCGGTATCATCGGCGACCTGACCTCGCGTCGTGGCCAGGTCTCTGGTCAGGAGCCGCGCGGCAACGCAATTGCGATTGATGCGTTCGTTCCGCTGGCCAACATGTTCGGCTACATCAACACACTGCGTTCGATGTCGTCGGGCCGTGCCCAGTTCACCATGCAGTTCGATCACTACGATCCGGTTCCGCAGAACATCTCGGACGAGATTCAGGCGAAATACGCATAAGCGAAGATTTGAGGGAGCGCGGCTAACGCGCTCCCTTCATTACCGAAAAAGGAGGCCATCATGGCAAAGGAAAAGTTTGAGCGCAATAAGCCGCACGTCAACATCGGCACGATTGGCCACGTTGACCACGGCAAGACCACGCTGACCGCAGCAATCACCAAGTATTTCGGTGACTTCAAAGCGTATGACCAGATTGACGGCGCGCCTGAAGAAAAAGCACGTGGCATCACCATCTCGACCGCCCACGTGGAGTACGAGACCGACAACCGCCACTACGCGCATGTCGACTGCCCCGGCCACGCCGACTACGTCAAGAACATGATCACCGGTGCCGCTCAGATGGACGGCGCGATCCTGGTTGTGAACGCAGCTGACGGCCCGATGCCGCAGACCCGCGAGCACATCCTGCTGGGCCGCCAGGTTGGCATCCCGAAGATGGTCGTGTTCATGAACAAAGTTGACCAGGTTGACGACGAAGAGCTGCTGGAACTGGTTGAGATGGAAGTTCGCGAACTGCTGTCCAGCTATGAATACCCCGGCGACGATATTCCGATCATCGCAGGTTCGGCTCTGGCGGCGATGGAAGGCAACAACCCGGAAATCGGCGAAGAGAAGATCAAGGAACTGATGGCGGCTGTTGATGACTACATCGACACCCCTGAGCGTGAAGTCGACAAGCCGTTCCTGATGCCGGTCGAAGACGTGTTCTCGATCTCGGGCCGTGGTACCGTTGTGACCGGCCGTGTCGAGCGTGGCGTGATCAATGTTGGCGACGAGATCGAAATCGTCGGCATCCGTGACACTCAGAAAACCACCTGTACCGGTGTTGAAATGTTCCGCAAGCTGCTGGATCGCGGTGAAGCGGGCGACAACATCGGCGCACTGCTGCGCGGTATCGACCGTGACGGTGTTGAGCGTGGCCAGGTTCTGTGTAAGCCGGGTTCGGTTACACCGCACACCAAGTTCGAAGCCGAAGCCTACATCCTGACCAAGGAAGAAGGCGGTCGTCACACCCCGTTCTTTGCGAACTACCGTCCGCAGTTCTACTTCCGTACAACTGACGTGACCGGCACCGTGACTCTGGCGGCTGGCACCGAGATGGTTATGCCCGGCGACAACGTCGGCTTCACCGTCGAGCTGATCGCTCCGATCGCGATGGAAGACGGCCTGCGCTTTGCCATCCGCGAAGGCGGCCGCACCGTCGGCGCCGGCGTCGTCTCGAAAATCATCGAGTAATTCGCGTAAGCGAATATACAAAGAAAGGGCGTCCCTCGGGGCGCCCTTTTTCGTTTTTGCCTAAGCCAACAGTAATGCTAACTTCTTTCGTATTGAGACATTGCAATTAGAAAGAGGTCATAAGATGCACTTTTGGGCGCGTTCAGTTTGTCTTGTCGCAGCGGTTGCTTTCTCATCTACCTCTGCGTCCTCACAACAGATTGCGGATCGGATCTATTTGGGCGGGCCAATTGTAACGATGAACGATACGGCTCCGTCCGCCGAAGCTGTCGCAGTCAAAGACGGGCGCATTCTTGCGGTCGGGTCGCTATCTGACTTGTCGGTGCATCAGGGTGAGGAAACCGAAACCTATGATCTGGAAGGGCGCGCGATGCTTCCGGGTTTCGTTGATAGCCACGGACATGTCGTCATGGGCGGCCTGCAAGCCCTGTCCGCTAACCTTCTTGCGCCACCGGACGGGGATGTCATTGATATCGCCAGTCTGCAATCCACGCTGACTGACTGGGCCGAGGAGAATGCGCAAGCCGTTGAGCAGGTCAAAATGATCATCGGTTTTGGTTACGATAATGCTCAATTAAAGGAACTCCGTCACCCAACACGACAAGAGCTGGACATTGTGTCTGAGGACTTGCCGGTCGTCATTATTCATCAGTCTGGGCATATAGGTGTCGCAAACTCGAAAGCTTTGGAATTAGCTGGTATAACGGCGGCTTCCGAAGCACCTCCGGGCGGGGTGATCCAACGCGATGAGGCCGGAGAGCCAAACGGTGTTCTGGAGGAGTACGCGTTCTTTTCTGTTCTCGTTCCCTTGCTGGGAAATCTGGGTGAAGAGGGTCTGGCAGCATTTGCCCGAGCTGGAACCGACCTTTGGGCAAAGTTTGGATATACGACCGGGCAGGAAGGCCGATCATCAGGTCAGATTGTCGAGGTTCTCAGGAAAGTTGCTGCGGAAGAAGCTCTTCCAATCGATGTAGTAGCCTTCCCGGATGTTCTTGAGTCGAAAGAGTTTATTGGTGCGAACACTTCGAAAAGCTACGAAAACAGGGTTCGGGTCGGGGGCTGTAAACTTACAATTGATGGCTCGCCGCAAGGTTTCACCGCTTTAAGGGATCGACCCTATTATGATCCGGTTGGGAACTATGCTGCCGGCTACGCAGGATACGCAGCCATCACGATGGAGCAACTCCAGGACGCGGTGAATTGGTGTTACGACAACGATTTCCAAATCCTCGTGCATTCCAACGGTGAAGGGGCATCTGACATGCTGATTGCTGCACTCGAAGAGGCACAGATCAAGTATGGCGATCCTGGCAACCGCCCAGTTCTGATTCACGGTCAGTTTCTTCGCGAGGATCAAGTCGCAAGCCTTAAGCGCCTTGGTGTGTTTCCGTCGCTCTTTCCGATGCATACGTTCTATTGGGGCGATTGGCACCGGGATCATACGGTCGGGCCGATAAACGCAGAAAATATTTCGCCTACAGGATGGCTGCACGAGCGTGGCATGAAGTTCGGCACGCATCACGATGCGCCGGTCGCCTTTCCGAACAGCATGCGTGTTCTCGCCGCGACGGTAACCCGCCGCACACGGTCTGGTGACATTTTGGGTCCCCATCAAAGAGTCGACGTTATGACCGCCTTGAAAGCCATGACAATCTGGCCCGCCTGGCAGCATTTTGAAGAAGACGAGAAGGGGTCTATCGAAGTTGGAAAAGTCGCGGACTTTGTGATTTTGTCGGACGATCCTACTGCCGTCGATCCGGAAACACTGGCGGAGCTTGAAGTGCGTGTAACGATTAAAGGCGACGAGGTGGTCTATGAAGCGGAAGGCGATGTCAGAGAGGGAAATCTGCAATTCTCGCCATTTTCAAATGACCCTGTGATTGCACACCTTTTCATGCACGCGGTCTATCAAGGCATGAAGGTTGAAGCCCCGTGGCTTGTTAGGAACTAGCCTGTGGGTTTTGGGAACTGAGACGTCACCGAATTGGTTTTATCCGGCGACAGCTTTGGCTTCACCGTTGAGCTGATCGCGCCGATCGCGATGGAAGACGGTCTGCGCTTCGCGATCCGCGAAGGCGGTCGCACTGTCGGCGCCGGTGTTGTGTCGAAAGTCATCGAGTAATCACGGTAGGTCGGGGTTCAGCCCGGCACATCGGTGAGCCTAAGTAGGCCGCTCCAAAAGGGGCGGCCTTTATTACTTTTAGAGATTGAACACAGTCACTATTGAAACCACAATCTGGCAGTCTCTTTTTTAACCGACCAATCCTTTGAGAGAAGATGATTTGGACATGTCCAAAAAGCCGCGCTTTGCGATGTCAATTTTTTCAAGTTTAGTATTTTGGATTGGAACTTTAGCCCCGAACGTTTTGGTGTCCGCGCCATCCAGTGATGCGCAGGTATATAGCGCCTTAAAAAGCATGGGTTACTCAAACATTCTCATTGAAGGATGTAGTGTTTCGTTTTCGAGAATGATTGTGCCAACCAAAAGCAACGACTACCTAATCAAGTATGATCGATACGTTAACCTTCGCACACTTGATTTCAGTGATGCGTATGAAATTAGCGTTAGGGAAACTGACAACGGATATCTGCACATCGCCGTGGTGCCTCTTAACAAAAACTATTATCAGCACGAAACTCAAATACTTAACTTCAGAAGTTGGGTAATACGCAATTATCCAAACTCGAATTGGCCATACACTGACACAGGAATTGAAATTCAATCAGCTGCAAAAATTGAAGCCAAATTATGGAACATACTGCCTCAGGTTAAGCTCTTGAATCGATGGACTAAGCATAGTGCGAAGGGTTCATTGACATTACTTCCGCCTGAATTTCGGATGACTTATTTTGAACGCAACAACGTAGTTGAGTTCATGGATGCAATTGTTGAACAAGCAAAATACTATCATTGCTCTAACCTTGATGACGAGGGCGACGCATAGGCAGAGCATATGTGGGTGAGTCTCTTTCGCTCAGCTAGCAAATCGAGACTTCGTTGATCCGTCTCGTTGAACTCTATTCTGTCAGACTGACGATATCTGATTTCCCCCTTGCCAAACCCCAACAACCCCACTAATACGCGCGAGTTCTCATCAAGAACATCAAGGCGGGGTGATTCCCGCCTTTTGGGTTCGATGAGGGTTGGCGATGCGCGTCTGTCCTCCTCTCAACCTCAACGCCTGATAAAAGGCTGTATCTATGCAAAGCCAAAACATCCGTATTCGGCTGAAGGCATTTGACTATCGCGTTCTGGATGCCAGCACGCAAGAGATCGTCAACACTGCCAAGCGGACCGGCGCGAACGTGCGCGGCCCGATCCCGCTGCCGAACAAGATCGAGAAGTTCACGGTTCTCCGTGGCCCTCACGTTGACAAGAAATCCCGCGACCAGTTCGAGATCCGCACGCACAAGCGTCTCTTGGACATCGTTGATCCGACCCCCCAGACCGTTGACGCGCTGATGAAGCTCGACCTCGCTGCTGGTGTGGACGTCGAGATCAAGCTGCAGTCGTAAGATCGGAGGGTATAGATTATGCGCTCTGGTATTATCGCAAAAAAAGTTGGCATGACCCGCCTGTTCATGGAAGACGGCAAGCAGATCCCTGTGACCGTTCTCCACCTGGACAACCTGCAGGTCGTTGCACAGCGCACCGCTGACAAAGACGGCTACACTGCCGTTCAGCTGGGCGCTGGTGCTGCCAAAGCAAAACGCACCTCGAAGGCCATGCGCGGTCACTATGCCGCTGCCAAGGTCGAGCCCAAGCGTAAGCTGGCCGAGTTCCGCGTCTCCGAAGATGGCCTGATCGATGTGGGCGCCGAGATTTCGGCGGAACACTTCCTGGAAGGTCAGAAGGTTGACGTTTCGGGCACCTCGATCGGTAAAGGCTTCGCCGGTGCGATGAAGCGTTGGAACTTTGGTGGTCTGCGCGCCTCGCACGGTGTTTCGATCAGCCACCGTTCGCACGGTTCGACCGGTCAGTGTCAGGACCCGGGCAAGGTGTTCAAAGGCAAGAAGATGGCCGGTCACATGGGCGCTGCCCGTGTAACCACCCAGAACCTGGAAGTCGTCAAAACCGACGCCGACCGGAATCTGGTCTTCATCAAAGGCGCCGTTCCCGGACCGAAATCGGGATGGGTCACTGTCAAGGACGCCGTCAAGAAGAAAGCACCGGAAGGCCTGCCTTTCCCGGCTGCTGTGAAATCGGCTGCAACCGAAGCACCTGCGGAAGAAGCTCCCGCGGAAGGTGGTGAAGCATGAAACTTGATGTAATCAAACTGGACGGCGGCAAAGCCGGCAACATCGAGCTGGATGCGGACCTGTTCGGCCTCGAGCCGCGCGCGGACATCCTGCACCGTGTGGTCCGTTGGCAGCGCAACAACGCGCAGGCCGGCACCCACAAGGTCAAGACCCGCTCGGAAACCAGCTACTCGACCAAGAAGATCTATCGCCAGAAGGGCACCGGTGGCGCACGCCATGGTGACCGTAACGCACCGATCTTCCGTGGTGGTGGTATCTACAAAGGACCCGTCGTGCGTTCGCACGGCCACGACCTGCCGAAGAAGTTCCGCAAGCTTGGCCTGCGCCACGCTCTGTCGGCAAAAGCCAAGGCAGGTGAACTGGTCGTAATCGAGAACGCCGAAGCCGAAGGCAAGACCGCCGCTCTGGCCAAACAGGTTGCAAACCTGGGCTGGAAACGCGCTCTGGTCATCGATGGCGCGACCGTGAACGAAGGGTTCCTGAAAGCGTCCAAGAACATCGAAGGTCTGGATATCCTGCCGTCGATGGGCGCAAACGTCTATGACATCCTCAAGCGTGACACTCTGGTGCTCACCAAAGCGGCTGTCGAAGCACTGGAGGCTCGTCTGAAATGAGCGCGAAGGCAGAACACTACGACGTGATCCGCAAGCCGATCATCACTGAAAAGTCGACCATGGCGTCCGAAAACGGCGCGGTTGTCTTTGAAGTGGCGATCGATAGCAACAAGCCGCAGATCAAAGAGGCCGTTGAGGCGCTGTTTGGTGTAAAGGTCAAAGCGGTGAACACCACTGTGACCAAAGGCAAGGTCAAGCGGTTCCGCGGCCAGCTGGGCCGTCGGAAAGACGTCAAAAAAGCATATGTGACCCTGGAAGAGGGTAACACAATCGACGTGAGCACCGGTCTTTGATCCGACGCTTACTGCGACTATTCACGGCCCCGGCGGTTCAACCCGCCGGGGCCGATTTCGTTTCAGACCCTGAAATTGCGCGTGCGCAGGTGTTGGAGAAGATGCGGGCTTTCAGCGCCGAGCCCTATTTTCAGATCGCCGATGAAAAGCTGGGGCTTTTGTCGGTTTTCGACGATCTGAAATACGACCGGGCGGATGTGGACATGATCTCTCCGGCGATGCGCAATCATGTGGTCGATAAGCTTGGTCCGCTGGGGTTTCGCCAGACCTCGGGTACGGTGTTGGAACACGTCGAGGCCGAGATGCGTGTGCACATCCCCAAGTTCCACGCCCTCGGTGCGTCGCCCTTCGACATCACGCGCTATACTGAGAAACGCCCGCAGGATTACTGTCTCCTTACGCCCACACAGGTGGCCTGCCAGTACGTGGATCACTACGTGCTGGACGAAGCGGTGCAGCGGATCGAGACGTTAATTACGAAGCACCCGATCAACCTGCTCAAACTGGCGGATTATCTGGAAGGCAAACCCAAGCACCGCGCATTTCGCGAGGTTTTGGGTCATATCAAACTCAAGCAGCGTATCGCGGTAGAGTCTGAGCCGCTCTGCAGAAGGCGGTCGTTGGGGTAAGAGTTGCGTTGACCCATCAGAAACGCGTCAGAAGCAGGTGCAACCCTGGAAGAGAGACCTCATATCGATATATCCTGCGGTCCGTGATTGGACGCGTCTTTGGGGAGAGGTAAGGGGTGTGCTTATGGGGGTTGTTCTTACGCGGCGACACAAAAATTTGAGCACTAAACTCTCATATTTTGCACAATTCGCTTGCTATGTCGCGCGGGTAGTCTATCCGGCTTCCAACAAGCAAAAGACATGGCAGGCGCATGACCGAAACCTCTCTCTCGACCCGGGAAAACCCGGATAGAACTGCCGCGCGGGATTGGGTTTCGACGCTTGCCAAATACCGCGAACCTAATCAATGGCGCAGTTCCTTTGAGCTGGGTATCAGCATTATCCCATTCTTTGTGCTTTGGGCGCTGTCCTGGATGGCATTATCCATCAGCTACTGGCTGGCATTTGCCATTGCGGTCTTGAATGCGGCCTTCCTGCTGCGCCTGTTTGCGATCCAACACGATTGCGGGCACGGGGCGTTCTTCAAGAACCGGACAGTCAGCGACTGGGTTGGACGGGTGATCGGGGTGCTGACCCTAACACCCTATGATGTCTGGCGCCGCACTCATTCTTACCATCACAACAGTTCGGGTAACTTGGACAAGCGGGGAATGGGGGATATCCACACGTTGACAGTGGCTGAGTACCAATCCAAGTCTCCCATGAACCGGTTCTGGTATCGCGTTTACCGCAATCCGGTCACACTGTTCGTACTTGGTCCCGGCTATTTGTTCCTGCTCCAAAACCGTCTGCCCTTGGGTTTAACTGGTAGCGCTCGGTTCTGGGTCAGCGCGATGGGCACCAATATAGCTATTCTGACCGCACTTTTTGCTGTCTACTACTATGGCGGCTTGATGCCGGTCCTACTGATTTTTCTGCCCTCAACCCTGATTGCGGCAACTGCAGGAGTATGGCTGTTTTATGTTCAGCACCAATTCGAAGAAACGCATTGGGAATCGGACAAGGATTGGCAGTTGCACGAGGCGGCCCTGCACGGAAGCTCGCATTATGTTCTGCCGCCGGTGCTACAGTGGTTCAGTGCCAATATCGGCATCCACCACGTGCACCATCTGTACAGCCGCATTCCGTTCTACCGCCTGACCGAAGTGCTGCGCGATCACGACGAGTTGGCAAAAAGCAACAGGATGACCATTCGTGAGAGCATTGCCAACGCGCGGTTGCACCTGTGGGACGAAAAACACCGCCGCCTGTTGTCCTTCGCCGAGGTTCGCGCATTGTATCAGTGAGTGGCAAGTTACCTGAGTTCTTCCGGCCGGATAAGTAATACCCACTGATCGCGCGACTTGCGAAATTGGAACCTGGGGCAAATGTTGCGGTGCCTTTTTCTTTGGTCTCCATAAGAATCTTGGGCCGCACCCTATAGACACCCATCCTCAACACTGCTACACGCTCCCAATCTTGCGGCCTCGGATTCGTTCCGGGGCCTCTGATATTTGTAACCGGGGACCTTCGGGGCCCTATACCCTTGGCACCTACGGGGGCCTATCACATAGCGGGAAAATCCCCGCACTTGCTAAACGGAAGACAGAAAGCATGGCACTCAAGTCGTACAAGCCGACGACGCCGGGCCAGCGCGGGCTGGTGCTGATCGACCGTTCGGAGCTTTGGAAAGGACGTCCGGTCAAGTCTCTCACTGAGGGTTTGACCAAATCGGGCGGCCGGAACAACACCGGACGGATCACTTCACGCCGCCGCGGCGGTGGCGCAAAGCGTCTCTACCGGATCGTTGACTTCAAACGGAATAAATTTGATGTCGCGGCAACCGTCGAGCGGATCGAATATGACCCGAACCGGACCGCATTCATCGCACTGGTAAAATACGAAGACGGCGAGCAGGCATATATCCTGGCTCCGCAGCGTCTGGCTGTTGGTGACAAAGTCGTGGCATCCGCCAAGGCCGACATCAAGCCGGGCAACGCAATGCCCTTCTCGGGCATGCCCATTGGTACCATCGTCCACAACATCGAGATGAAGCCTGGTAAAGGCGGTCAGATCGCACGTGCGGCCGGTACTTACGCTCAGTTCGTTGGTCGCGATGGCGGCTACGCTCAGATCCGTCTGAGCTCGGGCGAGCTGCGCATGGTCCGTCAGGAATGCATGGCCACCGTTGGTGCCGTTTCCAACCCCGACAACAGCAACCAAAACCTCGGTAAAGCCGGTCGTATGCGCCACAAGGGCGTTCGTCCGTCCGTTCGTGGTGTTGCAATGAACCCGATCGATCACCCGCACGGTGGTGGTGAAGGTCGTACCTCGGGTGGCCGTACGCCGGTTACTCCGTGGGGTAAGGACACCAAGGGTAAGCGTACCCGCAACAAGAACAAAGCGTCCCAGAAGCTGATCATCCGCTCGCGGCACGCCAAGAAGAAGGGACGTTAATCTATGTCTCGCTCTGTTTGGAAGGGTCCTTTCGTCGATGCTTACGTGCTGAAAAAAGCCGAAGCAGCGCGCGAGTCGGGCCGCAACGAAGTCATCAAGATTTGGTCGCGTCGTTCCACCATTCTGCCCCAGTTCGTGGGTCTGACCTTTGGTGTGTACAACGGCCATAAGCATATCCCCGTCAACGTCTCGGAAGACATGATCGGTCAGAAGTTCGGTGAATACTCGCCGACTCGTACCTATTACGGTCACGCCGCTGACAAAAAAGCGAAGCGGAAGTAAGTCATGGGCAAGGAAAAGAACCCCCGCCGCGTGGCTGAAAACGAGGCAATGGCGAAAACGCGCATGCTCCGTACTAGCCCGCAGAAACTGAACCTGGTTGCGCAGATGATCCGCGGCAAGAAAGTTGAGAAGGCTCTGACCGACCTGACTTTCTCGAACAAGCGTGTCGCGCAGGACGTCAAGAAGTGCCTGCAGTCTGCAATCGCCAACGCCGAGAACAACCACAACCTGGATGTCGACGAACTGATCGTCGCCGAAGCCTGGGTTGGCAAGAACCTGGTCATGAAGCGCGGTCGTCCGCGTGCCCGTGGCCGTTTCGGCAAGATCATGAAGCCGTTCTCGGAGATCACCATCAAGGTGCGTCAAGTTGAGGAGCAAGCCTAATGGGACATAAAGTCAATCCGATCGGCATGCGCCTTCAGGTCAACCGCACCTGGGACAGCCGCTGGTACGCCGACACCAAAGACTACGGTGATCTTCTGCTGGAAGACCTCAAAATCCGTGAGTTCATCAACAAAGAGTGCAAGCAGGCCGGTGTTGCCCGTGTGATCATCGAACGTCCGCACAAGAAGTGCCGCGTTACGATCCACACTGCACGTCCCGGTGTCATCATCGGCAAGAAAGGTGCAGACATTGAAGTTCTGCGCAAAAAGCTTGCTCTTATGACCGACAGCGAACTGCACCTGAACATCGTCGAAGTGCGCAAGCCCGAGCTTGACGCGCAGCTGGTTGCCGAGTCCATCGCTCAGCAGCTGGAACGTCGTGTTTCGTTCCGTCGCGCCATGAAGCGCTCGGTTCAGAACGCCATGCGCATGGGCGCCCTGGGTATCCGGGTGAACGTCGCTGGTCGTCTGGGCGGCGCCGAAATCGCACGGACCGAGTGGTACCGCGAAGGCCGCGTGCCTCTGCACACCCTGCGTGCCGACATCGATTACGCACATGCCGAAGCGATGACTCCTTACGGGATCATCGGGATCAAGGTCTGGATCTTCAAAGGTGAGATCATGGAGCACGATCCGCAGGCACGTGACCGTAAAGCACAGGAACTCCAGGACGGCCCTGCACCTCGTGGTGCTGGTGGCGGTCGTCGCTAAGGAGGGAAAGATATGCTTCAACCAAAGCGTACTAAATTCCGCAAGATGCACAAGGGCCGGATCAAGGGGCTCGCCAAAGGCGGTTCCGATCTGAACTTTGGCACCTACGGTCTGAAAGCACTGCAGCCCGAGCGCGTCACCGCGCGTCAGATCGAAGCTGCACGTCGTGCCATGACCCGTCACATGAAACGTCAAGGCCGCGTCTGGATCCGGATCTTCCCGGATACCCCCGTGACCTCGAAGCCGACCGAAGTCCGTATGGGTAAAGGTAAGGGCTCCGTTGACTTCTGGGCAGCGAAAGTAAAGCCCGGTCGTGTGATGTTCGAAATTGACGGCGTCAATGACGACATCGCCCGCGAGGCCCTGCGCCTGGCTGCGATGAAGCTGCCGATCAAGACGCGCGTTGTGGTCCGCGAAGACTGGTAAGCGATTGGGGCTTTGACCCCACTCGTTACAAGAATGACCCTCGTCGGGAAACCGGCGGGGGTTTTCTTTTAGCTCGGCAGCCCGTGATTTCGTGGGTCCTGAAAAACGTCGACCTCCAGCCACCCCGCCTCTAGGCTAACTTGCAGGAATGGGAGGGCCCTATGGTTCAGCTGCGCAAAAAGATGCTCATTAAGGAAGTCATAACCACCGACCAGTTGGGCCAGCCTTGTGATCCGATCAGTCGGGTTGCAGCGCTGGCGGTGATGCAGAACCCTCTTGCCGGGCACTTCTCGGACGATCTTTCAGAGTTGTTCGAGATCGGCGCCATTCTGGGTTTGGAACTCGCCGCTGAGGCAGTTTCTCAGCTTGATGGGCCGCCGGTTTCGTACGGCAAAGCCGCGATTGTCGGCATGAACGGCGATCTTGAGCAGGGCGGGGCGGTGATCCACCCCAAACTCGGTGCGCCCATGCGCGCTGCGGTGGGCGGAGGTGAGGCGGTGATACCGTCCAACGCCAAGCTGGGCGCGCCGGGTTGCGCGATTGATCTTCCGCTGGGGCACAAGGACAATCCGTGGTCGTTCGATCATTTCGACACGATGACGCTGAACATCCCAGATGCGCCGAAACCGGATGAGATCGTGCTGTGCCTCGCCTATGCCGACGGAAGTCGCCCGATACCACGCTGTGGCAAAGGGCCCATCAAGACCTAAGCGGCTGGTCTTGCCGAGAGGGCTGGGGTATGCCCAGCCCATGGCACAGATTGAATCACTCTTCGTCACCCGTCTCTATCGCGCAAACTTGTCCGAATTCGATCCCAGGATCGACGCGGAGGAATTGGAAAGTTCATGCCTTGTTATTGCTGAAGATGATGAGGCCGGGCAGGACTGGTGTGAAGCGAACGCGTATCCCGGCTACACCAGTTATGCTTCGCTGACCGATTTGCCTTGGCGATTTCCGATATTTGCCGATCTTGTCAAAGTGCTGGATCAGCACGTCGCGGCTTTCGCCAAGGATTTGGAGTTTGATCTGGACGACCGCGCGTTGAAGCTTGAGGAT
The DNA here is from genome assembly GCF_056532915.1 of Ruegeria sp. H9. NCBI lineage: Bacteria > Pseudomonadati > Pseudomonadota > Alphaproteobacteria > Rhodobacterales > Roseobacteraceae > Ruegeria > Ruegeria sp. H9. Next base: position 841,617 of record NZ_JBQFNX010000001.1, read on the forward strand.
CTGTGGATCAATATCCTCCCTGAAGGCGGGATGCATGCCAGCCACCTGCATCCGCACAGCGTCATCTCAGGCACGACTTATGTGTCCATGCCCGAAGGGGCCAGTGCGTTGAAACTGGAAGACCCGCGGTCGGGCCGCATGATGGCCGCACCGACGCGGCTGAAGGGCGGGCGCCGGGAATTGCAGCCTTTCATCTATATGAAGCCGCAGGTAGGTGACGTCCTGCTGTGGGAAAGCTGGCTGCGCCACGAAGTGCCGATGAACATGGCCGAGGACGAGCGGATTTCTGTTAGCTTCAACTATAAATGGGAGTGAAGCGTCTTAAAGCGTCAAGGTGAAAGCGCTCCAGTTACTTCGTCGGAGGATACTATGACCAAAACAGCTCTCGTCACAGGCGCATCATCCGGAATTGGTCGGGAATTGGCACGTTATCATGCGTCACAAGGCGGCAATCTGATCATCAGTGCGCGGCGCGGAGATGCGTTGGATGCCCTCAGATCAGAGCTTGAGGCCGCCCACGATGTTACTGTCACTGCGATTCCGCTTGATCTGGGTGCTGTTGGAGGCGCGGAAAAACTTTATGAGGCCGTCAAGTGCAGAGACCTGACGGTCGACTACCTGATCAACAATGCTGGATTCGGAGGGCATGGGGCTTTTTTGGATCGCCGCCTTTCGGACGATCTGGATATGATCCGGCTGAACGTCGAAGCCCTTGTATCTTTGTGCCATCTGTTCGGCACGGATATGATCAGTGGCGGTGGCGGAAAGATACTGAATGTCAGTTCGACTGCGGCGCATATGCCGGGTCCATTGCAGGCGACCTATTTTGCCACCAAGGCCTATGTTTCGAGTTTCAGTCAGGCGCTCGCGGAGGAGCTGAAAGGCAAAGGCGTCACTGTGACGGCGCTGGAGCCGGGCTATGTCGTGACCGAATTTGCTGCTGCTGCAAATCTTGAGGGCACGAAGCTTGTTGCCCAAAAAGGGGCGACTGCTGAGGCCGTGGCCAAAGTCGGCTATGACGCCATGATCGATGGGAAGCTCACGGTGATCAACGATAAGTCGCTCGCGTTTGTGCTGGGTTGGGTCATGCCGTTGCTGCCGCGACGCGCGCGCCTGAAAATGGTTCGGAAAATGCAGGAGAAGGGTGACTGAGCACTTGGCCGCGTTTGTCGGGATCCAGAAAGGTCGCAGTAGTGATCTGCTGCCCGGTTTCAGAGGGCGGCGGTAATTTGGAAACAGGTAGTTTCATCTGCCCGAACACGGTTTGAAACTTTCCCTTGCCACCCACCCCCCAAACCCTTATACGGCGGCATCCTGCGATCTCCCGGCGTTGTCGGGCGATTCGTATGTCTATCATTCATCCACCAGGTCAAAGGTGACCCTGTAAGGGGGCCTTCTGGTGTTTTGAGCAAAGGAAAAGGCGATGAACGCCCAAGAACTGCGTGACAAGACCCCGGACCAGCTCCGCGAGGAACTGGCCAACCTGAAGAAAGAAAGCTTTAACCTGCGCTTTCAACAGGCAACCGGTCAGCTGGAAAACACAGCCGGCATCAAAGCGGCCCGCCGCAATGCTGCCCGTGTCAAAACCATTCTGAACGAAAAGGCCGCTGCTGCGGCATCCGAGGAGTAATCAGATGCCCAAGCGTATCCTGCAAGGCACCGTGACCAGCGACGCCAACGAACAGACCGTAACCGTATCCGTCGAGCGCCGCTTTACGCATCCGGTTCTGAAGAAAACCATCCGTAAGTCCAAGAAATACCGGGCTCACGATGAAAAGAACGCCTTCAAGGTCGGCGACACCGTACGCATCATCGAATGCGCGCCGAAATCGAAGACGAAACGTTGGGAGGTTCTGGAGGCGTAAGCCCCCAGGACTTTTCATTTGTCGAAACCCTGGGGGATTTAACGAGACCAGCCCCCACAGGTCGGGAGAAACCACATGATCCAGATGCAGACCAATCTGGATGTCGCTGACAACTCCGGCGCACGCCGAGTTCAGTGCATCAAGGTCCTGGGTGGTTCCAAGCGTAAATACGCCTCCGTAGGCGACATCATTGTCGTCTCGGTGAAGGAAGCCATCCCGCGCGGCCGCGTGAAGAAAGGGGACGTCCGCAAGGCCGTCGTCGTACGCACCGCCAAGGAAGTCCGTCGTGAAGACGGCACCGCGATCCGTTTCGATCGCAACGCCGCCGTCATCCTGAACAACAACAACGAGCCCGTAGGTACCCGTATCTTTGGCCCCGTTGTTCGTGAACTGCGCGGCAAGAACTTCATGAAAATCATCTCGCTGGCTCCGGAGGTGCTGTAATCATGGCTGCTAAACTCCGCAAAGGCGACAAGGTCGTCGTGCTGGCCGGCAAGGACAAGGGCAAAGAGGGAACTATCACCTCGGTTGACCCGAAAGCCGGTAAAGCCGTTGTCGATGGCATCAACATCGCCATCCGCCACACCCGTCAGTCGCAAACCTCGCAAGGTGGTCGCCTGCCTCAGGCAAACCCGATCGAGCTGTCGAATCTGGCACTGCTGGACAAAAACGGCAAAGCAACCCGCGTTGGCTTCCGCATGGAAGGCGACAAGAAGGTGCGCTTCGCCAAGACCACAGGGGACGTGATCGATGCTTGATAACGCAACCTACACCCCGCGTCTGAAAGCTCAGTACGCCGAAACCATCCGTGCCGCTCTGAAAGAAGAGTTCGGCTACAAGAACGACATGCAGCTGCCCAAGCTGGAAAAAATCGTTCTGAACATCGGTTGTGGTGCTGAGGCTGTCAAAGACTCGAAGAAAGCGAAAGCTGCTGTCGAGGATCTGACTGCGATTGCTGGCCAGAAGGCCGTTGCAACCAAGGCGAAGAAGTCGATCGCGGGTTTCCGCGTCCGTGAAGACATGCCGCTGGGTGCGAAAGTGACCCTGCGCGGTGACCGGATGTACGAATTTCTGGATCGTCTGATCACTATCGCGATGCCTCGCGTTCGTGACTTCCGCGGTGTGAAGCCGTCTTTCGATGGTCGTGGCAACTTTGCCATGGGCATGAAAGAGCACATCGTGTTCCCGGAAATCGACTTCGACAAGGTCGACGAGGTCTGGGGCCTGGATATCGTAATTGCCACCACAGCGAAAACCGACGCTGAAGCAAAGGCATTGTTGAAAGCATTCAACATGCCGTTCAACGCGTAAGCGCCGGGAGGATTGAGACATGGCTAAAAAAGCAATGATCGAACGCGAGAAGAAGCGCGAACGCCTGGTGGCCAAATATGCCGCAAAGCGTGCCGAGCTGAAAGAAATCGCGAATGACGAGAGCAAGCCGATGGAAGAGCGTTTCAAAGCGCGTCTGAAACTGGCGAAACTGCCGCGCAACAGCTCGGCTACCCGTCTGCACAACCGTTGTCAGCTGACAGGTCGTCCCCACGCTTACTACCGTAAGCTGAAGGTCAGCCGTATCGCGCTGCGCGAGCTGGGTTCTGCTGGTCAGATCCCCGGCATGGTGAAATCGAGCTGGTAAGGGAGACATAGATATGAATGATCCTATCGGCGATATGCTCACCCGTATCCGCAACGCGCAAATGCGCGGCAAGTCCACCGTTTCCACCCCGGCTTCTAAGCTGCGCGGCTGGGTTCTGGACGTGCTGGCGGACGAAGGTTACATCCGTGGCTACGAAGCGACGACCGGTGAAAACGGTCATCCGGCCATCGAAATCAGCCTGAAATACTACGAAGGCACCCCTGTTATTCGCGAACTCAAGCGGGTTTCCAAGCCTGGCCGTCGCGTCTACATGGGCGTCAATGACATCCCGCAGGTCCGTCAGGGTCTGGGCGTGTCGATTGTCAGCACTCCGAAAGGTGTGATGTCGGACGCAAACGCTCGCTCCAACAATGTTGGCGGCGAAGTGCTCTGCACCGTCTTCTAAGGAGGTCTGCAATGTCTCGTATTGGTAAAAAACCGGTCGAGCTGCCCAGCGGCGTTACCGCCTCTGTGTCGGGTCAGACCATCGAAGTGAAAGGTCCGAAAGGCACTCGTAGCTTCACCGCCACCGACGACGTTACGTTGTCGGTTGAAGACAACGTGGTCAAGATCGATCCCCGTGGCATGTCCAAGCGTGCGCGACAGCAGTGGGGCATGAGCCGCACCATGGTCGCTAATCTTGTTGAAGGCGTAACAAACGGCTTCAAAAAAGAGCTGGAGATCCAGGGTGTTGGTTACCGGGCTCAGATGCAGGGTAATACCCTGAAGCTGAACCTGGGCTACAGCCATGATGTTGATTTCACTGCTCCGGAAGGTGTCACCATCACCGCGCCGAAGCAGACCGAGATCGTTGTGGAAGGTATCGACCAGCAGCAGGTGGGCGAAGTCGCGGCCAAAATCCGCGAATGGCGCCGTCCCGAGCCGTACAAAGGCAAGGGCATCCGCTATAAAGGCGAGTTCATCTTCCGCAAGGAAGGTAAGAAGAAGTAAGGACGCAGACAATGGCAAACAGCAAAAGAACCCTGTTTCTGAAGCGCCGCCTGCGCGTTCGGAACAAACTTCGCAAGGTCAACGCGGGTCGTCCGCGTCTGTCCGTACACCGTTCGAACAAGAACATCTCTGTTCAGCTGATCGACGACGTACGTGGCGTGACCCTGGCCGCAGCCTCGACCCTGGAAAAGGATCTGGGCGTTGTGGGCAAGAACAACGTCGAAGCGGCCACCAAAGTGGGCGCGGCCATCGCCGAGCGCGCCAAAAAGGCAGGCGTCGAAGAGGCCTATTTCGATCGTGGCGGCTTCCTGTTCCACGGCAAGGTGAAGGCTCTGGCCGACGCCGCGCGTGAAGGTGGTCTGAAGATCTAAGACTTGCGGGCAGCTTTGCGGCTGCCCCGATGATCCGGGGGCCTCGGCGACAGTCGGGGCTCACTTGGATTGAACTAAACGGCGCCGCATGCGCCACATGAGAAAAGGGATGCCAAATGGCAGAACGTGAAAACCGTCGGGGCCGTGGCCGCGATCGTGAAGAAGCGCCGGAATTTGCAGATCGTCTGGTCGCAATCAACCGCGTGTCGAAAACCGTAAAAGGTGGTAAGCGCTTTGGCTTCGCCGCTCTGGTGGTTGTCGGCGATCAGAAAGGCCGCGTCGGCTTTGGCAAGGGTAAAGCAAAAGAAGTACCTGAGGCCATTCGTAAGGCAACCGAACAAGCCAAGCGTCAGATGATCCGCGTGCAACTGCGCGAAGGTCGTACGCTGCACCACGACATCGAGGGCCGTCACGGCGCCGGTAAAGTGGTTATGCGCACCGCACCTGAAGGTACCGGTATCATCGCCGGTGGTCCGATGCGTGCCGTGTTCGAAATGCTGGGCGTGAAGGACGTTGTGTCCAAATCGCTGGGCTCGCAGAACCCGTACAACATGATCCGCGCCACCATCAACGGCCTGCAGAAAGAGCAGAGCCCGCGTTCGGTTGCTGCACGTCGTGGCAAAAAGGTTGCTGACATCCTGCCCAAGCGGGACGAAGCACCGGCTGCTGCTGAAGCAGAAGCATAAGGAGAGCGACCCATGGCAAAAACCATCGTCGTCAAGCAGATCGGCTCCCCGATCCGCCGCCCCGCCGAACAGCGCGCAACCCTGATCGGCCTGGGCCTGAACAAGATGAACCGCACCCGCGAACTGGAAGACACACCTTCGATCCGCGGCATGGTCAACAAGATCCCGCATCTGGTTGAGATCATCGAAGAGCGCGGCTAAGCGCGAGTTCTTTGAAGTAATTGAAGCGCCCTCGACGATGTCGGGGGCGTTTTTTTCTACCAATCAGACGGATGTGAGTCGCGCACGGCCTTTTCGTTACTAAAGCTGTCGCGAGAGCGGATTTCCAAAACTCCATTAGAAAGAAAACGCACAGGTGGGATTGGCAGGTTCTCAGGTGCTGGGCCGGCTCTGACGCGCCCTGCCGAGTCGTATCTGCCTCCATGTGATGGGCAGTTAATCCAATAAGGTTCGCCTCCAAAGGGCTGAGTTGCCGGGAAGGTTATGAAATTCAAATGCGTGCAAATGGGACGATATACCAACCAGCGCCCATCTTCTCCGAATGATCGATTTTCATCTGTCGCTGGGGCATCTGCACGAAGATTTGCATTTCGTGCAAATTTGTCAGGCAACTCACTCAGTGGTGTTGAGCGTGCAGCGTCGACTTCTTTTTGGGTCCGATATCTGACAGTAACCGGACCGTCCCGAAACTTGATGAGCATTTGCTGACCCGGAGTTAGCCCATTTAGATCAACTTTGGTAATCTCAATGGGTTGAGAACGTCCATACCGTTCACTCCAAGTTTGGGAAGATACGGTTTGGCCTCTTAAAGCCAGGCAGGTTGCGCCGCCAAAAACCAGAGAATCTCTGCGTATCATAAGGCGATCCCCCCAATATCAAACATCAATATCATCATTCGAAAGCGTTTGAAAATGCGCTGCTAAGGTTTCACCGCCATTCACCAAACGCATACCGGCTAGACCAAAACACGCGTTGTTAGCGGTATCTAATGCTCCTATCTGAGCCTGGTCCACAAAGGAACAAATGGAAACGCCCAGGGAATACGCCCTGGAACAGAAAGGAAATTAGATATGGCACATACAGCTACACTGACTCATGGCGGCTTCAACCTGAGCGCTCGTATCGAGAGCTTTGTTGAGCGCGTAAAAGAGAACCGCGCCCGCGCTGCGGAATACAGCCGCACTTATCGCGAATTGCAAAGCCTGAGCAACCGCGAGCTGGACGATATCGGCGTTCGCCGTTGTGATATCGCAGATATTGCACGCGACCACGCATATTGCGCGTAACACCCCAACACTCACCGTTGAAGGGGCGCCATTTCGGCGCCTCTTTTGGTTTTGGCAATTGTGATGGATCAAACCTTGCAACCAAAGCCGCAACGCTGTAGAGCGCTCCGGTGGATTTCCATCCACGAGAATCAAAACCAAGAAACGCCGTGGTTGGCCCATCACGCTTCGGGGGTCACATCCGGCTTAGGAGAAGCGATATGAAACTGCATGAATTGCGCGACAATCCTGGCGCTAGCCCGAAACGCACCCGCGTTGGCCGTGGTCCCGGTTCCGGCAAAGGTAAAATGGGTGGCCGTGGTATCAAAGGCCAGAAATCCCGTTCGGGTGTGGCCATCAATGGCTATGAAGGCGGCCAGATGCCGCTGTACCAACGTCTGCCTAAGCGTGGCTTTAACAAGCCGAACCGCAAGGAATTCGCGGTTATCAATCTGGGCCTGATCCAGAAGTTCGTCGACGCCGGCAAGCTGGACGCCAAGGCTGCGATCACCGAGGATGCGCTGGTTGCATCCGGTCTGGTCCGCCGCAAGCTGGACGGTGTCCGCGTTCTGGCCAAAGGTGAAATCACCGCCAAGCTGAACCTGGAAGTCACCGGCGCTTCGAAAGCTGCGGTTGAAGCAGTTGAAAAAGCGGGCGGTTCACTTCAGGTCACAAAAGCTGCTGCGGCAGAGTAAGCGCTTGTGAGCGGGCAAAGACCCGCTTACATAGAGCACTAAGTTTTCCCAGACGCCGCCCGAGCCGGAAAACGGTTCCGGGCGGCGTTTACATAAGAGAGACCGATTTATGGTATCAGCAGCAGAACAAATGGCAGCCAACACAAGCTGGGCTGCTCTTGGCAAAGCCACCGATCTGCGCAACCGCATCCTGTTCACATTGGGTTTGCTGATCGTCTATCGTCTGGGCACCTTTATCCCGGTGCCGGGGATCGACGGGCAAGCGCTGCGTGAGTTCATGGAGCAAGCGGGGCAGGGCATCGGCGGCATGGTTTCGATGTTCACCGGCGGGGCGCTGGGGCGGATGGGTATTTTTGCCCTCGGCATCATGCCCTATATCTCGGCCTCGATCATCGTGCAGCTGCTGACCTCGATGGTTCCCGCGCTTGAGCAACTCAAGAAAGAGGGCGAGCAAGGGCGCAAGAAGATCAACCAATACACCCGTTTCGGTACCGTGGCTCTGGCCACCGTTCAGGCTTATGGTCTGGCGGTTTCGTTGGAATCGGGCGATCTTGCGACCGATCCGGGCATGTTCTTCCGTATGTCGACCATGATCACTTTGGTCGGCGGCACCATGTTCCTGATGTGGCTGGGCGAGCAGATCACCGCACGCGGCATCGGTAACGGTATCTCTCTAATCATCTTCGTTGGCATTATTGCCGAGGTTCCCGCCGCTCTGGCGCAGTTCTTCGCTTCGGGCCGCAGCGGTGCAATCAGCCCCGCCGTGATCGTGGGTGTGATCATCATGGTCATCGCCGTGATCACCTTTGTGGTGTTCATGGAGCGGGCCCTGCGCAAGATCCATATCCAATACCCGCGCCGTCAGGCTGGTATGAAAGTCTACGAAGGCGGCTCCAGCCACCTGCCGGTCAAAGTGAACCCGGCGGGTGTGATCCCTGCGATCTTTGCAAGCTCGCTGCTGTTGCTGCCGGTAACGATCTCGACCTTCTCGTCGGGCGCCACAAATGGCCCGGTGATGTCGTGGCTGCTGGCCAACTTCGGCCCCGGACAGCCGCTTTATCTGCTGTTCTTTGCTTCGATGATCGTGTTCTTCGCCTATTTCTACACGTTCAACGTGTCGTTCAAGCCGGACGATGTGGCGGACAACCTGAAAAAGCAGAACGGTTTTGTACCGGGTATCCGTCCGGGCAAGAAAACCGCCGAGTATCTGGAATACGTCGTCAACCGCGTGCTGGTTCTGGGTTCGGCCTATCTGGCGGCCGTTTGTCTGCTGCCTGAAATCCTGCGGGGCCAGTTTGCTATCCCGTTCTATTTCGGCGGCACCTCGGTTCTGATTATCGTCTCTGTGACCATGGACACGATCCAACAAGTCCAGAGCCACCTGCTGGCGCATCAATACGAAGGGCTGATTGAAAAGTCCCAGCTGCGCGGCAAAGGCAAGAAACGCGGCAGAAAGGGAGCTGCTCGTCGATGAACATCATTCTTCTCGGCCCCCCGGGGGCAGGCAAAGGAACGCAGGCGCGTCACCTGGTTGAAACCCGCGGTATGGTGCAACTCAGCACCGGAGACATGCTGCGCGAGGCCAAAACCTCGGGCACGGAGATGGGCCAGAAGGTTGCTGCGATAATGGACGCGGGTAAGCTGGTCACCGATGAGATCGTGATCGGCCTAATCGAAGAGAAACTGACCACCGAAAAAGGCGCCGGTTTCATCTTTGACGGCTTCCCCCGGACGTTGGCACAGGCCGACGCGCTGTCGGCTCTGCTGACCAAGCTGGGCCAGTCGCTGCATACGGTGATCGAGATGCGTGTGGATGATGACGCGCTGGTGGACCGGATTACGGCGCGGTCAACCTGCGGCGGATGTGGGGAGGTCTATAACGACAACACCAAACCGATTCCCGCGGATCGCAAATGCACCAATTGCGGTAAGGAAAATGACTTCGTCCGTCGTGCCGACGACAACGAAGACAGCCTGCGTACGCGCTTGATGGAATACTACAAGAAGACCTCTCCGCTGATTGGTTACTACTACGCCAAAGGCGATCTGCGTCCGGTGAACGGGCTGGCGGATATCAAGGAAGTCACCGCGTCGATTGAGGCGGTTCTTGGCTGATATCAATATGGGCTTGACGGCACCGCCAAAAGCCCATATCGACCCCCATCCCTAAAGGGAATCAAAACCGCATGCGGGATTCGTCCCAATTGCCCCGACCACCTCGAATAATACTGGACCCTCTGGCGTCACTGCCACGGTCAAGTGTTGTGAAAAAAGGTTCCGGAGTTACGGAACCGCAACAAAAAGGAAAGTGACACGTGGCACGTATTGCCGGCGTAAACATCCCGACTGCAAAGCGGGTACCAATCGCCCTCACATATATCACCGGTATCGGAAACACCTCGGCCAAAGCAATCTGCGAAGCCGTAGGCATCGAAGCGCACCGTCGCGTCAACGAACTGTCCGACGCCGAAGTTCTGGCCATCCGCGAGCACATCGATGCAAACTTCACCGTCGAAGGTGACCTGCGTCGTGAAGTTCAGATGAACGTCAAGCGCCTGATGGACCTGGGCTGCTATCGCGGTCTGCGTCACCGCCGCAACCTGCCGGTTCGCGGTCAGCGTACCCACACCAATGCTCGTACCCGCAAAGGCCCCGCAAAGGCCATTGCCGGTAAGAAGAAATAAGGGAGGGTCTGACTGATGGCACGTGACAAGACTCGCGTTAAGCGCAAAGAGCGTAAGAACATCGCATCGGGCGTTGCCCATGTGAACTCGACCTTCAACAACACCAAGATCCTGATCTCGGACGTACAGGGCAACGCCATCTCGTGGTCGTCTGCCGGTACCATGGGCTTCAAGGGATCGCGGAAATCGACCCCCTACGCCGCTCAGATGGCTGCAGAAGATGCAGGCAAAAAGGCGCAGGAACATGGCGTCAAGACGCTGGAAGTCGAAGTTCAGGGCCCCGGTTCGGGTCGTGAATCGGCTCTGCGTGCGCTGGCTGCAGTGGGCTTCAACATCACGTCGATCCGCGACGTGACCCCGATCGCTCACAACGGCTGCCGTCCGCCGAAGCGTCGTCGCGTCTAAGCGATTTTGAATTAAGCTGGGGCTGTGTTTTTGCACGGCCCCAGCACGTCATTTTGAACCTCGGGCGTCTGCACCTTGTTGGTCATGGGGCGCGGACAGGAATGGAGGGATTACATGATCCATAAGAATTGGGCAGAATTGATCAAGCCGACCCAGCTTGACGGCAAGCCGGGCAATGATCCCGCACGTCAGGCAACCCTGGTTGCAGAACCGCTGGAACGTGGCTTTGGTCTGACCCTGGGCAACGCGCTGCGCCGTGTTCTGATGAGCTCGCTGCAAGGCGCGGCCATCACCAGCGTTCAGATCGACAACGTCCTGCACGAGTTCAGCTCGGTTGCCGGTGTACGTGAAGACGTCACCGACATCATCCTGAACCTCAAAGGCGTGTCGCTGCGCATGGAAGTCGAAGGCCCCAAGCGCCTGTCGATCAATGCCAAAGGCCCCGCAGTAGTTACCGCTGGCGACATCAGCGAAAGCGCTGGCATCGAGGTTCTGAACCGCGATCACGTCATCTGCCACCTGGATGATGGCGCTGACCTGTTCATGGAACTGACCGTCAACACCGGCAAAGGTTACGTTTCGGCTGAGAAGAACAAGCCCGAAGACGCACCCATCGGCCTGATCCCGATCGACGCGATCTATTCGCCGGTCAAAAAGGTTGCCTATGACGTTCAGCCGACCCGTGAAGGTCAGGTTCTGGACTATGACAAGCTGACCCTGAAGATCGACACCGACGGTTCGATCACGCCGGAGGACGCGCTGGCATTTGCCGCACGCATCCTGCAGGATCAGCTGTCAATCTTCGTCAATTTCGACGAGCCGGAATCGGCTGGCCGCCAGGACGAGGACGATGGTCTGGAGTTCAACCCGCTGCTGCTGAAGAAAGTGGACGAGCTAGAACTGTCGGTCCGTTCGGCAAACTGCCTGAAGAACGACAACATCGTTTACATCGGCGATCTGATCCAGAAGACCGAAGCCGAGATGCTGCGCACTCCGAACTTCGGCCGCAAGTCGCTGAACGAGATCAAGGAAGTGCTATCCGGCATGGGTCTGCACCTCGGCATGGATGTCGAGGACTGGCCGCCTGATAACATCGAAGATCTGGCCAAGAAATTCGAAGACGCGTTCTAAGCGCGTCTTCACAAATGCCCGGGCTGCCGGGGACCATATGGGCACTTCCGCCCCAAGGAGAGCCGGTGACACGCATCGCCGGCCAGACAAAGCAAAACGCGAAAGAAGGAACTAGAAAATGCGTCACGCACGTGGTTATCGCCGCCTGAACCGTACTCATGAGCACCGCAAAGCTCTGTTTGCAAACATGGCTGGCTCGCTCATCGAGCATGAGCAAATCAAAACAACTCTGCCCAAGGCAAAAGAACTGCGCCCGATCGTTGAAAAACTGATCACTCTGGGCAAGCGCGGCGACCTGCACGCCCGCCGTCAGGCCGCAGCACAGCTGAAAGAAGACAAAGACGTCGCCAAGCTGTTCGAAGTTCTGGGCCCTCGTTACGCCGAGCGTCAGGGCGGTTATGTCCGTATCCTAAAAGCTGGCTTCCGCTATGGTGACATGGCACCGATGGCGATCATCGAATTCGTTGACCGCGACATCGACGCCAAAGGCGCGGCCGACAAAGCTCGTGTTGCCGCCGAAGAGGCCGCAGACGAAGAATAAGCCTTGGCTATATCTGAGTTTCAGCCCCCGCGTCGCAGACGCGGGGGTTTTCTTTTGCTCTGTGTGAAAATTCAAGTCGGCCAAAATTTAATTGCTTTCGGCTTTCAGAATACCATCCGCTGACGCTCCCGCGGACAAATTGGCGTCAGAGAAATCCTCTGTCTCTGGCAGTTCCAGATGAAGAGACGAGGTGTGATCGATTTCGATCTTTCCCCGGGTCAATGTATAATCAAGTACGTGCCCACCGGTGGTCCGGTCTTCAGAGATGAAATGCAAGTGGTAACCCGGCACGCCAATCCCGACTGCGTAGTCAGGGCAGCGGAACCCGAGAATAGTTCCCTCCACGTTTTCCAATTCAAACTCGGCCTGCGTTTTGACCACTTCCAGCAAAGGTTTGTATGGCCGTTCCTGTTTCAACACGTTTCGATACCTAATGTGTTTGATCAATCCGGTGAAACGAACCGCGTAAAACAGGTTCTTTGCATCGGCGATGTCATCCAAACCCTCCTCGAAATCGGATTTGTTAACCGGAGAATCCAACGCAAGCGAAATCGTCGGTTCAAAGTCAATGACGGCTGCGTATGGTGTCAGCGCGCCGTTATCCGCAATTGTCGCTTTGCCTTCCCCATCCAGGCGATAAGCGACACCATCCAGCACCACCATTTCTCCGTCCAGGGCGTTGAAAGTACCGAGACCGAAATCTCCGTGTTCCAGCAGCTGACTTATGGAAACAGTCCCGTCATAGACGCCCTGCATGACGGCGCTCAGTAGTGAGGCCTGGTAATACTCGTGGGCGTGCTCTTCCCGCACAAAGCTCTTATTTTGATGATGAGAGGCAAGGGCCGTTGCAAAGGTCAATTCCCGGTCTTTGTGCATGGTCGTTCCCTCTGATTGGATTCAGCGCCAAGTCCAACACATAGCACAATTCCCTGTGAAACTTTTTGCAACGCTTTGCGAAGCCATAATGTTGAAGCTGGGTATTCGTGCGAATAGCTCAAAAGAAAGCGGTAGGTCCTCGGCATTGTCGAAGGCAGCGGGTTATGTCGCTTGCAATCTTTGCATCGGCCCCGCATATCCGGTTGGCGATATTGCCGGAGGGCCGATGATGCTAAGACTATTGTGTTCCCTGGTATTGCTGATGGGCGCAATACCGGCAGCCGCAGAGACGCAGGTACCAAAAAACCAGACCGAAATCAGCCTCGGGTTCGCCCCTGTCGTAAAGCAGGCTGCCCCGGCGGTTGTGAACATCTACGCCAAGATTGTGCGCGAAGGGCGGGCAAATCCGCTGTTTTCTGACCCGTTCTTTCAGGACTTCTTTGGCCGTGGATTTGGGACGCCACGCCCCCGTGTGCAGAATTCGCTCGGCTCTGGCGTGATCCTCACTGGTGATGGGTATGTGGTGTCAAACTACCACGTTGTGGGGATGGCATCGGAAATTCAGGTCGTGACTACCGACCGTCGTGAATTCACTGCCGAAGTCGTTCTGGGTGACAAAGAAAGCGACATTGCAATCTTGCGGCTGAATGAGGCAAGCGATCTGCCGTTCCTGCAGATGCGCGATTCCGATCAGGTCGAGGTCGGAGAATTGACGCTGGCGATCGGCAATCCGTTCGGCGTCGGCCAAACTGTTTCGTCAGGTATTATTTCAGGTCTGGCGCGCACCGGAACTGCAACCGGAAACGCAAGAGGGTACTTCATTCAAACCGATGCGGCGATCAACCCGGGCAATTCCGGTGGCGCACTGATCGACGTGAATGGTGATCTGATTGGTATCAATACTTCAATCCTGACCCGCTCGGGCGGGTCGAACGGTATCGGCTTTGCCATTCCGGCCAATTTGGTGGCCGAATTCCTGCGGCAGGCGCAGTCTGGCAACGAAAGCTTCGTAAGTCCTTGGGCAGGAATGGCCGGTCAACACATGAGCGCGGATATAGCCGAGTCTCTGGGTATGGCCATCCCTCTCGGGGTGGTGATTTCTGACTTACATGAACTGAGTCCGCTGGCAGAAGCGGGTCTGCGGGTCGGGGACGTTGTCACTCATGTCGACGGGGACGAGGTGAATTCTCCGGCCGAGATGAAATTTCGCATGGCTGTTGCCGGGGTGGGTGGAAAGTCGGTCCTGACTCGGCTGCGGGGCGAAGACCGCTCGGATATTGAAGTGGCGCTGATCAAACCGCCTGAAACGCCTGCGGCGGATGAGACTACGCTGGACGAGGATACGGTCATGCCAGGTCTGATCGTTTCGGGCGTAAATCCGGCGGTGATCATAAAGCTTGGCTTGTCGCTGTCTCAGACCGGCGTCGTGGTGGTTGATCCGAGCCGCTATGGCGGCCGCGCAGGATTGCGTGTGGGCGATGTCGTAAAAGGTATCAACGGAACCAGAACCGAGACACCGGAGGATATCGTTCAGGCCCTGACCGATCCAGGTCGCCGGGTACAGATGGAGATTGAGCGGGGAAGCCGGTTAATCTCATTGCGGTTTCGGTTGTGATCCGTGAGTGACTTGTTCGATACCGGTTCTGCGGAACCAACCGCTTCGCCGCACAGGCCGCTTGCGGATCGCTTGCGCCCACAATCCCTGTCTGAGGTGATCGGGCAAGAGCAGGTTTTGGGACCAGATGCGCCATTGGGGGTGATGCTCGCGTCAGGTAGCCTGTCCAGCCTGATCTTCTGGGGCCCGCCGGGTGTAGGAAAGACAACCATCGCCCGGTTGCTGGCGCAGGAGACCGATCTGCATTTCGTACAGATCAGCGCGATTTTTACCGGTGTGCCGGATCTGAAGAAGGTATTTGAGGCGGCTAAAATCCGTCGTCAGAACGGGCAAGGCACCTTGTTATTTGTTGACGAAATCCATCGTTTCAACAAAGCGCAACAGGACGGGTTTCTGCCGCATATGGAGGACGGTACGATCCTCCTGGTTGGCGCGACGACCGAAAACCCTTCCTTCGAGTTGAACGCGGCGGTACTCAGCCGGTCTCAGGTGCTGGTTCTGGAACGCCTTAGCCTTGCTGATCTTGAGCGTTTGACACAACGCGCCGAGAAAGAGCTTGACCGCGCCTTGCCGCTAACGTCTGCCGCCCGCGAGGCGCTGCAGGAGATGGCGGATGGCGACGGTCGCGCACTACTGAACCTGATTGAACAGGTTGCTGCTTGGAAAGTGGACGCCGATCTGGACCCGGATGCATTGTCGACGCGCCTGATGCGGCGGGCCGCAAAATACGACAAATCGGGGGATGAGCATTATAATCTGATCTCGGCCCTGCACAAATCGGTGCGCGGATCGGACCCTGACGCGGCGCTGTATTGGTTTGCGCGGATGCTGACCGGCGGCGAAGACCCGCGCTATCTGGCGCGGAGGATCACGCGGATGGCGGTTGAAGATATCGGTTTGGCCGATCCTCAGGCGCAATCGATCTGCCTGCACAGTTGGGAAACCTATGAACGGCTGGGCTCGCCCGAGGGCGAGTTGGCACTGGCGCAGGCGTTGGTGTATTTGGCGCTCGCTCCGAAATCGAACGGGGCCTATGTGGGGTATAAGGCGGCGATGCGGCTGGCCAAGCAATCGGGCAGTGAACCGCCACCCAAACATATCCTGAACGCTCCGACATCGCTGATGAAGGATCAGGGATATGGTGCAGGGTATGCCTATGACCACGATGCCGAAGATGGGTTCTCGGGTCAGAACTATTTCCCGGATGATATGAAGCGCCCGGTTCTCTATCAGCCGGTAGAGCGTGGTTTTGAGCGCGAGCTGAAAAAACGGCTGGAATACTTCGCCAAGCTGAGAACGCAACGCAATCAGGGCTAGACTTGACTCTGCACCCGATGCGCGCGACAGACGCGCATGATTTCTAAGGCACTGAAACAAGCACAATCCGGGCGGATCAGCCGTGCGGAACAAGGGGCAATGGCATGAGCGGCGTACAGGTGATCACCGTAGCAGAGGGCGATGGCGACCAGAGGCTGGATCGTTGGCTGCGCCGCCTGTTTCCTCATGTCAGCCAGGGCCGGATCGAGAAGATGTGCCGCAAGGGTGAATTGCGCGTAGATGGCAGTCGGGTCAAAGCTTCGACGCGGCTAGAGGTCGGGCAGTCCGTGCGCGTGCCGCCGCTGCCAGACGCCGACCACAAGCCCGCTGTCGTAAAGCATCGTGTTTCGGACGCTGACGCAAAGATGATCCAGTCTTGCGTGATTTATGAAGACGATCACGTGCTGGCGCTGAACAAGCCGCATGGCTTGCCAGTTCAGGGTGGCAGCGGTCAAACCCGCCATGTGGACAGCCTGTCCGAAGCGTTGCGCTTTGGGTATGAAGAGAACCCGCGCCTTGTGCATCGTTTGGATAAGGACACATCTGGCGTTCTGCTGATGGCCCGTACGCGCGAGGCCGCCAAAGGGCTGACAGCAGCCTTCCGGCACCGAAACACCCAAAAGATCTATTGGGCGCTGGTAGCTGGTGTACCAACTCCGTACCTGGGCGAAATCAAGACCGGGCTGGTCAAGGCTCCGGGACATGGCAAACAGGGTGAAGGCGAGAAGATGATCGCTGTTCATCCGAGCGAGGTGAACGATACGCCCGGCGCGAAACGTGCGCATACGCTCTATGCAACGCTGTATCGCGTTGCAGGGCGGGCAGCCTGGGTCGCGATGGAGCCGGTGACGGGGCGGACCCATCAGCTGCGCGCACATATGGCGGCGATCGGCCACCCGATCATTGGCGATGGGAAATATGGCGGCTCGGGGCAGGAAAATCTCGGCGATGGCTGGGGCGCGCAGTTGGGAGGTATCATCAGCAAAAAGCTGCATCTCCACGCCCGCAGCCTTTCCTTTGAACACCCGATGACCCGCAAACCCATCTCGCTTACGGCGCCTTTACCGGATCATATGAAACACAGCTGGGATACGCTGGGCTGGACCGAAGACCTCGCTGCAGATGATCCGTTTGAGGAGTTGCGATGAACGCTCCATTGCGGCTGGTCCTGTTTGATGTGGATGGCACTCTGGTCGATAGTCAGGGTGCCATTGTTTCGGCAATGACTGCCTGTTTTCAGGCGCAGTCACTGCCGGTCCCGGATCGTGACGCCATCCTGTCCATCGTCGGTTTATCTCTGCCCCATGCAATGGCGCGTCTGGCAGCAGATCAGTCCGAGCGGATACAAAGCGCATTGGTTGACGGATATAAGCAGGCCTATCACGCGCAAAGGTTGGAGCAGGGCGCCGCAAGCTCGCCGCTTTATCCCGGTGCGCGCCAAGTGATTGAGGCTCTTCACGCTCAGCCCGAGGTTCTTTTGGGAGTGGCCACAGGCAAATCTCAGCGCGGGCTTGATGCGCTGCTTGAAGGGCATGGGTTGCAGCAGCATTTCATTACTCGTCAGGTTGCAGATCACCACCCGTCCAAGCCGCACCCGTCGATGATAGAAACAGCTTTGGCTGAAACGGGCGTGCCGGCTGCGCAAGCCGTCATGGTGGGCGACACCAGCTTTGACATGGATATGGCCGCAGCCGCGCAAGTTGCCGGGATCGGTGTCAGCTGGGGTTATCACGATCGTCGGGCACTGACGACCGCAACACATGTGATCGAAACATTCGAAGAATTGCCAGGCGCACTGGCCAAGATCTGGGGCTAAAGAGATGAGCGACTGGAAACCCAAACGCTTCTGGACGACAAGCACGGTCGTTGAGACCGACGGGGGCTATACGGTTGAACTGGATGGTCGGCGGGTCAAAACGCCCGCCAAGGCTGCGCTGGACCTGCCCACGCGCCCTATGGCCGAGGCCGTTGCCCGGGAATGGGATGCACAGGAAAAGGAAATTGATCCGACCACGATGCCATTCACCCGTTCGGCCAATGCGGCGATCGACAAGGTGCGGCACCAGCATGGTGAGGTTGCCGATATGCTGGCCGATTACGGCGACTCGGATCTGTTGTGTTATCGGGCGACCCATCCCGAAACGTTGCAGCAGCGGCAGTCCGAGGCCTGGGATCCTGCATTGGATTGGGCTGCGGACGTGCTGGGCGCGCGGTTGATCCCGCGTGCAGGGGTGGTGCATCAACCGCAAGCTGCCGAGGTGCTGCACGGCCTGCGTGACCGGGTGCATGGACTGAATGCGTTCCAGCTGGCGGCGTTTCATGACCTCGTCAGCCTGTCGGGATCATTGATTCTTGGTTTCGCGGCAGCCCAGAATTGGCGCAAACCGGACGAGATATGGCGCATTTCTCGACTGGACGAGCTTTGGCAGATCGAACAATGGGGCCACGACGATGAGGCACATGCCGCCGCCGAAGTGAAACGGGCCGCCTTTCTGCACGCAAAGCAGTTCTTTGACCTCTCGTTCTGAGACGGATTCTCGTCAAATCGTGAATTTGTGTCCGATTCTGCCCGAAAAGACCTATCGTTTTCCCTGATCCAGCCCTTGACGTTTGTTGATGAATACGCCCAAACTCGGGCCACTAAAGGGGAGACACCTTTTGGGTAACCTTTCTGGCGCCTATGCGCCGGATCGAACCGTTCCATTCAGGGATGGAAAATCAGGAAGAGGTAAAAATGAAAAAATCCGTAATTTTGGGCGTGGCAACCATTGCCGGCCTGGCTGCTGGCGCGGCTGCAGCGGGTACCGTTGACGACGTGAAAGCCCGCGGCAAGCTGAACTGCGGCGTTGCAACCGGCGTACCCGGCTTTGCCAGCCCCGATGCCAATGGTGAGTGGCAGGGTTTTGACGTGGCCGTATGCCGCGCGGTAGCCGCTGCCGTTCTGGACGACCCAAGCGCCGTTGAGTTCATCCCGACCACCGGTAAAACACGTTTTACCGCGCTGGCTTCGGGCGAGATTGACATGCTGGCCCGTAACACCACGTGGACCTTCAGCCGCGACGTCGACCTGAAGTTCGAATTCGTCGGCATCAACTACTACGATGGTCAGGGCTTCATGGTTCCCAAGGCACTGGGCGTCAGCTCGGCCAAGGAACTGGACGGTGCAACCGTTTGCATCCAGACCGGCACCACAACTGAGCTTAACCTGGCGGATTTCTTCCGCATCAACAACATGAGCTACGAGCCGGTTCCGATCGAAACCAACGCCGAAGCGCAGCAGCAGTATCTGGCTGGTGCCTGTGACGTTTACACCACCGACGCATCGGGTCTGGCTGCTACGCGCGCCACCTTTGAAAACGCAGGCGACCACGTGATCCTGCCCGAAATCATCTCGAAAGAGCCGCTGGGCCCGCTTGTCCGTCATGGCGATCACGAGTGGGGCGATGTGGTCCGCTGGACCCTGAACGCACTGATCGCAGCGGAAGAGCTGGGTGTAACCTCGGCGAACATCGACGAGATGTCCAGCGGTGCCACCGACAACCCAGAGGTAAACCGCCTGTTGGGTACCGAAGGTACGCTGGGTGAGATGCTGGGTCTGGACGCGAACTGGGCACAGCGCGCGATCAAAGTCGGCGGTAACTACGGCGAAGTGTTTGCCAAGAACATCGGCGAGGAAACCCCGATCGGTCTGGCACGCGGCCTGAACGCACAGTGGACCGATGGTGGCCTGCTGTACGCACCGCCCTTCCGCTAAGATCCACGGAAAAGGGCGCGGGGGAACCCGCGCCCTTTTTCCTTCCATAAGAAACACGCCCGGAACGATCTGAGCAGAGGCAAACTCTGCCAACATCCGGGATGCACGGGGATATACATAGGTCATGACGACACTCACTGACCCGCCGAAGGAGCACTTCCGGCTGTCCATGCTCCTTTATGATACGCGGTACCGATCTGCGACCATTCAGGTCATAGCGATGATCGGTTTCATGCTTCTGGCAGCCTGGATTATCAACAACACCATTCAGAACCTTGAAACGCTGGGCAGAACAGTCGGGTTCGACTTTTTTGCCGAACCGGCCAGCTATGACATCAACCAACGCCTGCTGGAATACGACTCGCGCGATACACATCTGCGCGCGGCGTTTATAGGCCTGCTAAACACTCTGGTTGTTGCAGTTCTGGGCTGTATCACAGCAACGATCATCGGTGTCATGGTCGGTGTTTTGCGCCTGTCGAATAACTGGCTGATCGCGCGGATCATGACAGTCTATGTCGAGATGTTCCGTAACGTTCCAGTGCTGCTTTGGATCGTGTTCGCCATGGCGATCCTGATTGAAAGCCTGCCAGCACCGCGCGCCTTCCGAGGTGAAAACCCAGAAGCCACGATGGATCTTTTTGGCACGGTCGCGGTCACAAATCGCGGTGTCTATATCCCCGAGTTTCTGTTCTCGCGCGGATTGGGCGATATCCACCTTTTCGGTACATCAAGCCTGCGCTTTGATGTTTCGCTTGACCTGATCGCCTTCCTGATCGTGTTTGGCGGCAGCATCTTTGCGATGCGCAAGGTTTCGGCCTGGGCCAATTCAACGCAAGAAAAGACTGGCGATCGCCCGACCATCTGGCACATCCAACTGGGCCTTTTGTTCGTGCCATCAGCCATCCTGCTGGGCGTTCTGGGTTTTCACCTGGGCTACCCTGAGCTGAAAGGCTTCAACTTCAGCGGCGGTACCCACCTTCGTAACTCGCTGATTGCCTTGTGGCTGGCCCTGTCGCTGTACACTGCGGCATTCATCGCCGAGATCGTGCGCGCTGGTATTCTGGCTATTTCCAAGGGTCAGACCGAGGCTGCATCCGCACTGGGCCTGCGCCCGGGCCGGACCATGCGTCTGGTGATCTTGCCGCAGGCGTTGCGGGTGATCATCCCGCCAATGATCTCGAACTATCTGAACCTGACCAAGAACTCGTCGCTGGCGATCGCGGTCGGATATATGGACATCACGGGTACGCTGGGTGGCATCACTATGAACCAGACCGGTCGCGAGCTGGAATGCGTTCTGCTGCTGATGCTGGTCTACCTGTCCATCTCGCTGAGCATTTCGGCGGTGATGAACTGGTACAACAACCGTGTCAAACTGGTGGAGCGGTAATATGAGTGATGTTTCATTTGTCCGCACGGAAATGTTGCCGGAACAGGCACCACCCGCCTCCGAGGTCGGTGTACTGGGCTGGATCAAGCATAACCTGTTTTCAAGCTGGCTGAACGCGATCCTGACGATCGTCTCGTTGGTCTTCATCTACTATGTGCTCTCCAACATCCTGTCCTGGACGTTCGAATCCGTTTGGAACGCCAATTCCCTGTCGGAATGTCGTGAGATCATGATGGCTACGTGGGGCGATACGCATGGTCATGCCTGCTGGGGTGTGATCAAGGATCGTTGGCTACAGCTGCTATATGGGTTCTATCCGCCGTATCCGGCGCATCCGGATGCCACATGGTCGAACCCGCCTGAAACAGGGGCATGGCCGGCCTATTTCCGTCCGAACCTGACCTTCATCCTGTTGTTGGTTGCTATTGCGCCAGTGTTGTTCACTAAGGTGCCGCGTAAGCTGTTGATTGTAACGGCGGCTTATCCGTTCCTGCTGCCTTGGCTGATGTGGGGTGGGTCGATCTGGGGGCCGCTCATGGTCGCCGCCGGATTTGCCATCGGGTATTTCGCGTACAAGTTTGCGCTTCCGGTTGCCGGGTCTCTTGCCGCGATTATCCTTGCGATTGCGCTGCCCATACTATGGTGGCTGTTTGCTGCCGGTTCCGTGGCTGACGCAATCAATGCAATCATTCCGATCGGTATCGCGCCGGTGGAAAGCCGCGACTTTGGTGGCTTTATGCTAGCGATCCTGTTGGGTGTTGTGGCCATTGGTGTTTCGCTGCCTATCGGTATCGTGCTGGCGCTGGGTCGTCAGTCCGATCTGATGATCGTCAAATACCTGTGCGTGGGCTTTATCGAGTTCATTCGGGGCGTGCCGCTGATTACCCTGCTGTTTGTGGCATCGCTGTTGCTGAACCTGTTCCTGCCGCCGGGCACTAATTTTGACATCATCCTGCGGGTGATGATCATGATGACCCTGTTCTCGGCCGCCTATATGGCCGAGGTGATCCGGGGTGGTCTGGCCGCCCTGCCGCGTGGTCAGTACGAAGGCGCAGACAGTCTGGGCCTGAACTACTGGCAGGCGCAGCGGCTGATCATCATGCCACAGGCGCTGAAAATCTCGATCCCGGGCATCGTGAGCACGTTCATCGGTATCTTCAAGGATACGACTTTGGTCTCGATCATCGGTCTGTTCGACGTGATTGGCCTGACCAACGGCATCCGCGCCGATACCGCCTGGAACGGCGTCTACTGGGAACTGTTTGCCTTTATCGGCGTTCTGTTCTTCGTGGTTTGCTTCTCCATGTCCCGTTATTCCATGTACCTGGAGCGCAAGCTTCAGACTGGCCACCGTTAAGGAGTTCAACACATGTCTGAACTTGCAATTGAACGCGAAATCGACCGCTCCAAAATGCAGGTGAGCGACGAAATCGCCATCGAAATCACCAATATGAACAAGTGGTACGGGGCCTTCCACGTGCTGCGCGATATCAATCTGACCGTCAATCAAGGCGAGCGGATCGTGATCGCGGGGCCGTCGGGGTCGGGCAAGTCTACCCTGATCCGCTGCCTGAACGCGCTGGAGGAACACCAGCAGGGCACGATCATTGTGGATGGGACCGAGCTGTCGAATGACCTGAAAAACATCGACAAGATCCGGTCCGAGGTTGGCATGGTGTTCCAGCACTTCAACCTGTTCCCGCACCTGACCATTCTGGAAAACTGCACGCTGGCCCCGATCTGGGTGCGCAAGACGCCCAAGAAAGAGGCCGAAGAGCGCGCGATGCATTTCCTGGAAAAGGTGAAGATCCCTGAGCAGGCCGACAAGTATCCCGGTCAGCTTTCGGGTGGCCAGCAGCAGCGTGTTGCGATTGCCCGCTCGCTCTGCATGATGCCGCGGATCATGTTGTTCGATGAGCCAACCTCGGCGCTGGACCCTGAGATGATCAAAGAGGTGCTCGACACCATGATCGAGCTGGCCGAGGAAGGCATGACCATGCTGTGTGTGACCCACGAGATGGGCTTTGCCCGCCAGGTCGCCAACCGCGTGATCTTTATGGATGCCGGTCAGATTGTGGAGCAGAACGAACCGGAAGAGTTCTTCAACAACCCGCAGAGCGAACGGACCAAGTTGTTCCTCAGCCAGATTCTGGGACACTAAATTCGGATCAGAAAACCAAGAAGGCGGGGTGTCGACCTCGCCTTTTTCTATTCCAGCAGCTCGCGTGGGATCGTGAAGCCCAGAACCTCACCCTGATGCCATTCGAGCGCATTCCAGTCGGGGATATCGAACCGGATCACAGTCGTTGCGCAAGTCGGATAGTCGTAGAATCTCGAATGATCGGGCTGGTTGCGTACCAGCCGATTTGCAAATGCAGCGATGCCGGGATTATGCCCCAGCATTAGTACGGTATTGCCGGTGGCTGTGGCCAATTCGGCGAACATCTCATCGGGGACGGTCAGATACAAGGCGGGGGTAAAGCGGATTTCCGGGGTGCTCAGCCCCAGCCTGTCCCACGTTTCCCGGGTGCGCTTGGCGCTTGAGCAGATAACGTCATCCGGCAGCCAGCCATTGCTTTGCAGCCACGCCCCAATTGCGGGGGCCGAGTTGCGTCCTCGATTGTTCAACGGGCGGTCGTGATCTTCGGCAAAGGGATCGCCCCAACTGGACTTGGCATGGCGCATTAGGATCAGTGTGCGGGTCATGATCGGTGAAACGCTTTCATGTGATGCGCAGATTGCTCTGGCTGGCGCTCTGCGCCGGCGCTGAGAGGGCAGGCGAGCCGGGCAAGGCAGCCTTTATTCATGCAGCTGTGTCCCGCCTTGGTATCGAGATGATCATGACAGGCTGCTACGTCATAGAAGCTGTGGGTGTTCAAAGCCCCAACCGGACAGGTTGTTGCACAAGGCGCGGGGCATTCTGTGCAGGGTGACGATTGAGACACGGATGGAATTGAAAACTCATCCGCAAAATGCAACGCACCACGGAATGATATCATCATCCCTACCGTATCGTGCACCAGGGCCCCGACTGGACTGCTGAAGGTGCGACCGGACTTAAGTGCCCAGTCAATGAAGGGTGCGTATGGTGGGCCGCCGAACGGATAGTAGGCGGTGCCCCTCATGTCCCGCGCAAGCTGGCCGATCACCCGTCTAGACCAGCGATCAACCGGGTCGGGTTGGCCATCCTGCCACTCAGCCGAGGCCTTTAGAGCAGGCCAGAATGCCCCCGCAGCCCCCAGAAGGATTAGGGTTCCGTCATCAAGTTGCTTTGCTTCACTGGGCCTTGGATGAAGTGCACCCATAACTATCAGCCCAACCTGAGTGGCTGCTCGTTCGACATTGGCGTAGGTCATCAGCGGCGGAAGGGCAGAGCCAGGCTCCAGCCCAGTTTTGTTGGTCGATCGTCCTGCCATTCCAATCCCACGCTCATTTGTTCGTGCCCGTCCCGAGGTTGTGCGATGTAAGTCCCCAGCATTCGGTCCCAGATAGACAGTGCAAAGCCATAATTGCTGTCATGCTCTGTTCGGAATACCGAATGATGTACGCGATGCATATCGGGTGTCACAAGAATCCTACGTACTACGGCGTCAACGGCAAGGGGGAGCTTCAAGTTTGAATGATTGAACAACGCTGTGCCATTAAGAAGGATCTCGAACAGGAACACAGCCAGGGCGCTGGCGCCGAGCAGATAGATTAGCCCGATTTTCAGGATCATGGACAACGCGATTTCAACCGGGTGAAAGCGGACTGCAGTAGTGACGTCCATGTCTCGGTCGGCGTGATGCACACGATGTAGCCGCCAAAGGATTGGCACCTTGTGGGTAATCAGATGCTGTAGCCAGATTGCAAAGTCCAGAATCAGCACACATAGAATAAGCTCAACCCACCCTGGCCAGGCGAGCCAATTAAAAACGCCCAATCCATTTTTCCCGGCATCAATGGCAGCGCCAACTGCCAATAAGGGCAACCCAATCGCCATAGTCCTGAGCATCAGTGTGTTCAAAACAGTGATTGATAGATTGGTTAGCCACCGATTTTTTCGCGGAAAGGTTCGTAAGCGTTTTGGCGCAATTGTCTCTGCCGCCGCAAACACAACAAACAGGATCAAAAACACGCTTAGGCGAAATAGGGGCTCGTTCTCCATACATTCACAATCGAGCATGTTAATGCCCGGTGCAAGATGTTGAAGATCACTATGGCGTTAATCAGGACGGATCAAGGATCCGGCACCGTGTTCCGTAAACAGTTCGAGCAACACCGCATTTGGCGCGCGCCCGTCCAGAATAACGACCGCCCGAACGCCATTATGCAGCGCGTCCAGCGCAGTTTCGGTTTTTGGAATCATCCCACCCGCAATAGTGCCTTCACGCGTCATCTCACGAATCTGGCCGGCTTTGAGCTCGGTCACGACATCGCCCGCTGCGTTCTTGACGCCCGCTACATCGGTCAGCAGCAGCAGGCGGTCTGCCTTAAGAGCTGAGGCGATCGCCCCGGCTGCAGTGTCGCCATTCACATTGAAGGTTTCGCCATTCCGACCTGCGCCCAGCGGCGCGATCACAGGGATAACATCATGCGCAAACAGGTCATGCAGGATTTTGGGGTTCATCTCGGACGGTGTGCCGACAAACCCGAGCGAGGCGTCGGTCTGTTCGCACATCATCAAATGGGCATCCTTGCCCGACAGACCCACAGCCATGCCACCCTGCGCATTGATCGCCTGCACGATCCGCTTGTTCACAAGGCCCGACAGGACCATTTCGACCACTTCGACTGTGGCTTTGTCCGTCACGCGTTTACCACCCACAAACTCGGACTGGATATCCAGTTTGTCGAGCATCGCATTGATCATTGGGCCACCGCCGTGCACGACGACCGGGTTTACGCCAACCTGACGCATAAGCACCACATCGCGCGCAAAGCTTTCCATGGCTTCGTCGCTGCCCATGGCGTGGCCACCTAGCTTGATGACGACAATCGCACCGTCGTATCGCTGCAGATAGGGCAGGGCGCTGTTCAATGTGGCGGCGGTGGCGATCCAATCCCGGTTCATATCTCGTGTCTTCATGGCTGAGTGTCCCTCTGGGAACCTGTGTTAGGGTGTTTGGAGGATGGTGCCAAGACCGGATCGCGGAAACAGCCAATCTGAACGGGCCGTACCCGATGGGCGCAGCCCGGCTTCCTTAGCTCATAACTTGGATATTGCTGAACAGCGTCACTCCAGATGCGCAATGATCGAACGCAGGGTCGGAATGCCGTCGCCCTTCTCGGATGAGGTCAACACGATCTCGGGGAAGGCCGCAGGATGTTTCGAAAGCGCGGCGCGTACCTGGTCCAGCACTTTTTCCCGGTCTTTTGCTTTGACCTTGTCGGCCTTTGTCAGAACGCACTGAAAGGTCACTGCGCTGGTATCCAGCAGCTTCATGATCTCGGCGTCCACAGGTTTCACCCCGTGGCGCGAGTCGATCAGGACGAAGGCACGGCGCAGGGTCTGACGTCCACTCAGATACTGTTTCAGCAGACGTTGCCATTTTTCCACGACCTTCACCGGCGCGTTCGCATACCCGTACCCAGGCAGGTCGACCAAATAGAGTTCAGGCCCTTGCGTGAAAAAGTTGATCTCTTGTGTACGCCCCGGCGTGTTCGAGGCACGTGCTAACCCCTTGGTGCCCGTTAGCGCGTTGATCAAGCTGGATTTACCGACATTCGAACGCCCGGCGAAACATACCTCCAGCCGATCGGGGGCAGGCAGGCCATCCATGGCAACGACGCCTTTGACGAATTCGGATGGCCCGGCAAACAGCTTTCGACCGGTTTCCGTTGCGAATTCATCTGGAGTTTCAGCTAGTGGAAAGGGAAGTGTGGTCATAGAACCTGAACCTCGTCACCGGTGTGAATGGTGCCGCCTTCCAGAACTTCGGCATAAACGCCAAAATCCTGATGATCCCAGCTGCTCAGCGCACCCAGTGTGTCGGCATCCCGCTCACCCGTTTCAGGGTTGGCGGTTGTCGCCAAACACCGCGTGATGCGTTCGCGCACATGAAAAACGGCCTTGCCGATCCGGATGTCGCGGCCAATCCAGTCGAGCTCATTCCACAGCGGCAGGCCATCGAACCAGATATTTCCACGCCAGCGAGCGATAGAAAGATCCCTGCCTAGCTTCTGCTCGACCGCCCGATGCGACGACATGTTGCACAAACTGATCGAAGGAAAATCGCTGTCCGTCATGCCGCGATTAGCGGCGCGGACAATGCGGGCAGACGCAGCGCGATCTGCAGGCATCAGTGGTTTGACCCAGTCCAGAAAGGTGTCCTGATGCGCGTCGGGCTCAAAGCTTAGATCGGGGCGATCGGGATGGCTCAGCGTGACCGAGTCGCCTTGCAGCTGCGCCGAGATTGCCATCAACTGAGGGGCCTTCGCGCCTCGGCTGAAATTGGCGCAGGGTGCCCATTCCGATCCATCCGCTTTCGACGCCTCATGTGCAACCGCCCAAACACGATCCCCGGGCATGGTATGCCCGGGGATCATGGTAACGTGATCAAGGCGTTCACGCCCGTGACTTTTGATCGGGTGCCGCCAAATGCTGGTGACCGAACCGCTCATTTGTCGTCCGTCTTTGGCGTTCGTTTGAAGCCTGATTTGATGTTGCCGAATACATCGGGCGTATAGCCCTGGCTCCGCATGATCAGGTATTGCTGGGTAAATGTGATCGTGTTGTTCGCGATCCAGTAGACCACCAAACCGCTGGCAAATCCGCCCAGCATGAACATGAAAACCCATGGCATCCAGGCAAAGATCATCGCCTGTGTTGCATCGGTCGGTGCCGGGTTCAGTTTCTGCTGCAGCCACATCGAGATACCCAGCAGCAGTGGCAGGATACCGATAAAGATCAGCGCCATGAAGCTTTCAGGCTGCGGTGCCGCCCAAGGCAGCCAACCAAAGAAGTTGAAGATTGAGGTCGGATCCGGAGCGCTGAGGTCCTGGAACGGGCCAAACCATGGGGCTTGACGCAGTTCGATGGTGACAAAAATCACCTTGTACAGCGAGAAGAAGATGGGGATCTGCATCAGGATCGGCAAACAGCCTGCGGCCGGGTTAACCTTTTCCTTCTTGTACAGCTCCATCATGCCTTGCTGCATCTTCTGGCGGTCATCCCCTGCGGCCTCTTTCAAGGCCTCCATCTGGGGCTGCAATTCCTTCATCTTGGCCATCGAAACGTAGGATTTGAACGCCAGCGGGAACAGGATCGCCTTGATGATCAGGGTCAGGCCGATGATGGACCAGCCCATGTTGCCGATCAGCAGGTTGATGTTGTGCAGCAGCCAGAAGATCGGCTTGGTCAGGAAGAAGAACCAGCCCCAGTCGATGCTGTCGATGAACTTCTGCACACCTTCGGCCTGGTATTCCCGAATGGCTTCCCATTCCTTGGCACCAGCGAACAGGCGTGTGGTCACTTTAGCAGTCTCACCCGGCGCTACGGTCAGCGTCGGCAGCACCGTTTCGGTTTGATAGATTTTGCGGCGCGAGTCATATTTTGCGGCTGCTTTGAAGGTCGAGCCCGGCTCTGGGATCAGCGTGGTCATCCAGTAGTGATCCGTGAAGCCGATCCAGCCATCTTCCTTGACCTGATAGACCTCGGCCTGCGCCCGTTCGTTCGGGTCGATGTCAAAATCGCGGACATCACCATAGTCAACTTCTGACAGCGTGCCGTCCGCCATGCCGATCACACCCTCATGCAGGATGAAGAAGTTTTTCAGGCCCGGAAGGTCGCCATCTTCACCAATACCGTGGCGTGCAAGAATGCCATAGGGGGCCATGCCCACCTCGGATTGGGTCGCGTTTTCAACCGATTGGGTAACTGTGAACATGTAGTCCTGGTCGACCGCGATGGTGCGGCGGAAAGTCAGGCCATTGCCATTGTCCCAGGCCAGCGTGATGGGGTTGTCTACGCCAAGCGTCTCACCCTCTTCCAATGTCCAGAGCGTGTTGGGGCCCGGGACATCCGCACCTGCAACTCCTGTACCCGGTGCCCAGCCGTAAAGGGCATAATAAGCCGATTCCGAACCAACCGGAGACAGCAGCTCAACAATAGGCGCGCCTTCTTCGATCGAGACTTTATAATCTTTCAGAAACAGCTCATCGATCCGCCCGCCGGACAGGGACAGGCTGCCTTTCAGACGGGGGGTGTCGATGTTGACGCGAGGGGCTTGTTCCTCTGGCAGTGTTTCCTCGGCGGTCGCTGTGGCTTCACCCACGGTGCTGGTCGCGCTGGGTGTTTGCACCTCGTCGCCTTCCAGAGCAGCAATTTCTGCAGCGTCCTGCGTCGTGGTTGATTCCGGCGGTGGGAACAGCACGAACCAGACAAGGATCACCAGAAAGCTGAGCGCGGTTGCAAGGATGAGATTTTTGTTCTGATCGTCCATCGGGGACAGCCACCTTGAGCAGTGAAACACACCCGGTGGGTTCAACAGAGTGCAGCCCCAAAGGTCAAGCGGAATCGCCCATCAAATCGCTCCGGCGCTGGATTTGGCGCACCGTAATTGCAGATTTCATCCCATTTTGCGACCGATCTTGGATGCACCCCTGATCTTGGCACGATGCGCCGCGATCCAATCCAGGGTCTGCTCAAATGGCATTGGCTTTGCAATTCCGAACCCCTGAACGTGGTTACTGCCCAATTGCGCCATCAGCGCGTGCTCGCCGGGCGTTTCCACGCCTTCGGCGAGCGTCTCGAGGTTCAGACGTTCAGCCATGGTCAGAATGGCGCTGACCAGTTGCTGCTGGCTGGGATCTTGATCCGATTTGGTGACAAATGTCCGATCAATCTTGATCCTCGAGACGTCAAACCGCTTGATCGAGGCGATCGAGGCATGGCCGGTTCCAAAGTCATCCAGGTCGATACAGCATCCAAGCGCAGCCATGCCGGTTACATTCCGCGTGATCACGTCATCCGGCCTGCGCGAGAACACGGTTTCCAGAATCTCAACCGCCAGCCGATCCGGTGTCAAATCAAACTGATCCAACTCCCATTTCAGGCGGTCGATCAAGCCGGGATTGCGCAACTCATCGGATGAGAAATTGATACCGATCCGGGGCACAACGCATGCTGCACGATCCCAAGCTTGCATCGCTTTAAAAGCATGGTGACGCATGATTTGGCCTAGCCGCTCCATCAGTTCGGCTTGCTCGGCGAAGGGCAGGAATACCTGCGGGCTGAGAACACCTTTTATTGGATGCTCCCACCTTGCCAAAGCCTCGAACCCTGTGATGTTCCCATTATCCGTTGAAACCTGAGGCTGAAACCAGGGCCGAATCTCTCCATTGTCCAATGCCGCCTCGAACTCTTTTCTCAAATTGGCTCGGACCAGGGATCGCCGACGGGTCGCGGTTGAATAGGCGCGTATGGTGGAGGGACCGCTTCTTTGCGCCTCGGACAGTGCAGCGGTGGCAGCGCCAATCCACTCATCAGCCTCGGCCTGTCGCAGGTCTGAATGCAGGCAGAACCCGATCGAGCAGGATTGGTAAACTCCTGTGCCATTCAACAGAAGCGGCTCTTCGACTGCGCTTTGGATGCGGCCAGACATTTGAATGCAGGCTTCCAGATCAAGATGTGGGGAGGGATGCAGGCCAATGAGAAACCGGTTCTGATCGATCTGCGAAAAGATGTCCTGATTTCGGATGATCGACAGGATACGATCACTGAATTGCTGCTTTACATGAGTGGCGGCAGCCTGACCGTGCAGATCTTGAAGCTCGGCATAGCCGTCCAAAGCAATTGCGATACAGGCGGCATTCTCACCTGATTTGCTGACCGATTCACTCAACGCCTCCAACTCTGATTGGAATACGTCATATGGAACCAGGCCGCTGGGGCGCATACCTGAACTGCGGGCTGTATAAGAACGGCTTCCCCAATTTCCGATGACGGCAAAAGCAAGGGGCAAACCCAACGCCGTGGTAACAAGCGCACGTTCACCGCCCAACCAGAAGGCGGCTAAACACGCCGCGGGAATAAATGCCAGAACCTGCGGTCCGGTGAGAAATATCTGCAGCGTTTCGGAACAACGGTCGACAAAGAGGAATTTCCGCATAGGTTTTACGGCCTTCAGCTTGGGCTAGGATCGCGCAAGCCAACCGTAGAAAATCAATCTGAGTCAGGCGTTAACGTAACTGGGGAATATCGTCTGAATTTTCGTCTTTTTGAATCGGATCGATCGAAAGATTTGCGAAATCAAACAGTTTTGGGTCCAGAAGATGCGAAGGCCGCGCATTGGTCAATGCCCGAAACATCACTTGCCGCCGACCGGGGCTGTTCTTTTCCCACTGATCGAGGATCTGCTTGACCTGCTGACGCTGCAGCCCGTCCTGACTGCCACACAGATCGCAGGGTATGATGGGATAGTTCATCGCCTTGGCGAATTTCTCGCAATCCGCCTCGGCCACATGGGCCAGCGGGCGATAGACGAACAGATCACCTTCTTCATTCACCAGTTTTGGTGGCATGGTTGCAAGACGACCGCCATGGAACAGGTTCATGAAAAAGGTTTCAAGGATGTCATCGCGGTGATGGCCAAGCACAACTGCGGAACAACCTTCCTCGCGCGCGATACGATAGAGGTTGCCCCGACGCAGGCGTGAACACAGCGCACAATAGGTGCGGCCCTGCGGAACTTTGTCCATCACAACGGAATAGGTGTCCTGATACTCAATCCGATGTGGCACCCCCATACGGTCTAGGAATTCTGGCAGGACTGTTGCCGGGAACCCCGGTTGCCCCTGATCCAGATTGCAGGCCAGAAGATCCACGGGCAGCAGACCGCGCCATTTCAGTTCGTAGAGCACCGCCAGAAGGGTATAGCTGTCCTTACCGCCCGATAGGCAGACCAACCAGCGGGGTGTTTTACCTTCGGCGGTGCGGTCCACCATGCCGTACTGCTCAATGGCCTCGCGCGTCTGGCGCACGATGCGCTTGCGCAGCTTCTTGAACTCGGTGGTTGAAGGCGCACCGGTAAAAAGCGGATGGATATCGTCGGCTTCATCAAACATGGGCGGGGCCTATCGCAGTTGGGTGAACCGGGCAAGGGTCAGGGTCGTTCGTCGTCGGGCACAGGGTCATAGCCATCGCCACCCCACGGATGGCAGCGCCCGATCCGGCGCGCCGCCAGCCATGCGCCCTTGATGGCGCCGTGTTTTTCAAGCGCTTCCAGTGCATAGGCGGAACAAGTCGGCTGATAGCGGCAGTTAAATCCAACCCAGGGGCTGAAGATCAACCGGTAGGCCCGGACGGGCAGGGCGAGGAGATGGGCAAATATGTTCACTTGCCACCCCCATGAATTTTGCGCAGGGCATAGCGCAGATCGTCTTTCAGCGCATCAAACGGCCGTGCAGCGGTAACCTCGGCGCGGCCGATCAACACGTAGTCCCAGCCCGCATGCCCATGAATAGGTAATACGGCCCGCGCGGCTTCACGCAGGCGGCGTTTGGCGCGGTTGCGGGCGACGGCATTGCCGACCTTCTTTGAGCAGGTGAACCCGATGCGAATGCCCGCAGCCTCATCAGCGCCACGTTTACGCGCCTGCACCATCATCGATGCAGTGCCTTGCCGTTTGGCCCGCGCGGCTTTCAGAAAGTCCGAGCGATTCTGCAGTACGGTCAATGATTCAGATGCGCAAACGGACGCCGCCGGGGGCATCACCCTCGGCTGGTTGTTACCATCCTCAGGGGCCTCCGGCGGCGTCATGTTCATAACCTGAAAGGTCGAGCGGCTTATGCGCTCAGCGACTTGCGGCCGCGTGCGCGACGTGCGTTCAGGATTTTGCGGCCGGCTTTGGTAGCCATGCGCGCGCGGAAACCGTGGCGGCGTTTGCGAACCAGGTTCGAAGGCTGATAGGTGCGTTTCATCGCTCCGTCTCCAATCTATAGCGGTGGGTGCGGCGCGGATTCGCCTAGCCCTAGTGTTCGAAGCCCGTCCTCTACTGGGTAGCGGGGGGTAAGTCAAACCCCTAGGTGGGGGTTTTGGTGCGTTTTGCAACAAATCTGTAATCTGCCCGGGCAAAAGATTTCAAAAACCGGGTTCAGAGCGCGTATCCCTCACATTAAGTGCCATAAACATCAAGGCCCCGTGAGGCCTCTGTTGCAGCGCGCGCGGGCGGCGCATGTTGTGGGTAAGATGAATGAACAAGAACCTGCTACCCAGATGAACGAAACCACCAAGATCCCGCGCAACGGGCTGGCACGTCATATCCCTTTGGCGGTGATTCTCGCCGTTGCCGCCGTGGGGTTCTTTGCGCTGGGCGACTATCTGACCTTTGAAACCCTGCGCGACAATCGCGAGGCTTTGCTGGCCTGGCGCGATTCAAACTACTGGGCGATGGCTGCGGCTTTCGTAGGGATTTACATCATTATTGTTGCTTTCTCGCTGCCTGGCGCTGCGGTCGCTTCGATGACCGGTGGGTTCCTGTTCGGGTTGCTTGCAGGAACGGCTTTCAATGTTTTTGCCGCCACCATAGGCGCTTCGACGATCTTTCTGGCCGCACGCTGGGGTTTGGGTGAATCTCTGACCGCCAAGCTTGAAGCCTCGGAAGGGACGGTCAAGAAACTGAAGGACGGG
Organism: Ruegeria sp. H9; assembly: GCF_056532915.1. Classification (NCBI taxonomy): domain Bacteria; kingdom Pseudomonadati; phylum Pseudomonadota; class Alphaproteobacteria; order Rhodobacterales; family Roseobacteraceae; genus Ruegeria; species Ruegeria sp. H9. Next base: position 875,412 of record NZ_JBQFNX010000001.1, read on the forward strand.
CTGCGTGAGAATGAAATCTCGGTTTTGTTCCTGCTGCGTCTTGTTCCTGTGGTGCCCTTCTTCGTTGCCAATCTGGTGCCGGCATTGGTTGGGGTAAAGTTCCGAAACTTCCTGATTACGACGGCGCTGGGCATCATCCCTGGTGGGATTGTCTATACCTGGATCGGTGTTGGGCTGGGTGGTGTCTTTGATCGCGGCGAAACTCCGGATGTCTCGCTGTTATGGGAACCCTTCGTGATCGGGCCAATTATTGGCTTGTGCGCGCTGGCAGCGCTGCCGATTGTCATCAAATCCCTCCGTGGTCGAAAGGGCTCCTGATCCATGCAAGAGTTGAAAACCGATATCCTGGTGATCGGGGCCGGGTCAGGCGGGTTGTCTGTAGCCGCAGGGGCCAGCCAGATGGGTGCGGATGTCATCCTGCTGGAAGGCCACAAGATGGGTGGGGATTGCCTGAACTTCGGCTGTGTCCCATCCAAAGCTCTGATCGCCAGCGGCAAGGCTGCATATGCTCAGGCCCACGCGTCGGCTTTTGGCGTCGCGGATGCGATGCCACAAGTGGATTACGCAGCTGCCAAGGATCATGTGCAGAGTGTTATCGCCCAGATCGAACCCATGGACAGTCAGGAGCGTTTTGAAGGCTTTGGCGTCAAGGTAATCCGGGAGTACGGCCGATTCATCTCACCCACGCAGGTACAGGCCGGAGATCATCTGATCACCGCCCGTCGCGTCGTGGTGGCCACAGGTTCATCGCCCTTGGTGCCGCCGCTGCCCGGGCTGGATCAAGTGCCGTATTACACCAACGAGACCATATTCGACCTGCGCGATAAGCCCGAGCACCTGCTGATCATTGGCGGAGGTCCCATCGGCATGGAAATGGCGCAGGCGCATAACCGGCTGGGCTGCAAAGTGGCCGTGATCGAGGGCCTTAGTGCGCTGGGCAAAGACGACCCTGAAGCTGCAGCCGTCGTGCTGGACAGCCTTCGGACTGAAGGTGTCGAAATCCATGAAAACGCCATGGTGTCCCAGATCCGAGAAAATGCAGGCACCATTGAGGTGGTCACTGAGAATGATGAGGTCTACGCGGGCTCTCATCTGTTGCTGGCCGTCGGACGCAAGGCCAATATCGACCGTCTGAACCTCGACACTGCCGGGATCGACAGCACGCGGGCAGGCATCAAGGTGGACGACTCTTTACGCACGAGCAATCGCAAGGTCTATGCCATTGGTGATGTTGCAGGTGGGCTGCAATTCACCCATGTCGCCGGATATCATGCGGGGATCATCATCCGCTCTGCCTTATTTGGGCTTCCGTCGAAAGCGAAGACCGCTCATATCCCATGGGCCACCTATACAGATCCCGAACTGGCACAGGTCGGCCTGACCGAGGCACAAGCCCGTGAACAGCATGGCGACGCGGTGGAGGTTGCCCGGTTCGACTATCACCACAATGACCGCGCAGTTTCCGAGCGCAAGACCAAGGGGTTCATCAAGGTGATGGTCGTAAAGGGCCGACCTGTGGGCGTGACAATCGTCGGATATCAGGCCGGAGAATTGATCAACTTGTGGTCGCTTGCGCTGGCCAATAATCTCAAGATGGGTCAGATCGCAGCGATGGTTTCGCCTTACCCAACGGTCGGAGAGCTTAACAAACGTGTGGCAGGAGCCTATTTCTCTCCAAGGCTGTTTGAGAATCAAATGGTTAAACGAGTGGTCAGGTTCGTCCAGCGCTGGATTCCCTGACCCAAGGAGGAGCGTAAAGTGAACTCGCTGTCGGGCCGATTTCTGATCCTGACGACGGTCTTCGTCATGTTGGCCGAAGTGCTGATCTTTGTGCCCTCGATCGCGCGTTTCCGTGAAGATTTTCTGCTGAACCGGCTGGAACGCGCCCAGATCGCCTCGCTTGCTTTGTTGGCCGACGATATGCTGGCTGAAGAGCTTGAAGCGGAATTGCTGTCAAATGCGGGGGTCTATAACGTCGTATTGCGCCGCGACGAGGTGCGTCAGCTAATGCTGTCTTCACCGATCCCGACCCAGATCACCAAGACCTTTGATTTGCGTAATGCCAGCGCTTGGGTGCTGATCCGTGATGCTGTCTCGAGGCTGTTTACCCCCGAAAACGAGGTCATTCGTGTGATCGGCGCGCCGGTCAAAGACGCAGGACTGTTGATCGAGGTGACAATGGACAGTGAGCCCTTGCGCATGGCCATGACGGATTATGGGCTCCGCATCCTTGGGCTGTCCTTTGTGATCTCAATCATAACGGCCTCGTTCCTGTTTCTGGCTGTGCGCGTGGTACTGGTGCGTCCGATCAAAAGCGTTGTTGGCTACATGCAGCGCTATGCCAGCGCACCTGAGGATGCGCGCGGCATCATCTCCCCCAATTCCAAGGTGACCGAACTGCGCGAGGCCGAAGAGGCCCTGCAGATGCTTCAAACCGATCTGACCCAGGCCCTGAAACAACGTGAACGTCTGGCCCAGTTGGGCGGGGCGGTGGCTAAGGTCAGCCACGATCTGCGCAACATTCTGACCTCTGCTCAGCTGTTTACCGATCGAATTGAGGCCAGCAATGACCCCCTGGTGGCGCGAATGGCACCCAAACTTGTCAATTCGATCACGCGGGCGGTTTCTTTGTGCGAAAGCACCTTGGCGTTCGGACGCGCCGAAGAACCAGCCCCAACCCTGACCATGGTTCGCTTGCGGGACGTTACCGCAGATGTTGTCGCCAGCGAGCAACTCGCCATTGCCGATGCCTGCGTTGAGATTGTGAACGACGTACCCGAAGATCTTGTTATCCGTGCCGACCCGGAACAGATTTTCAGGGTTGTCATGAATCTTGTGCGCAATGCCCGGCAAGCACTTCTGGTCTCGGGTAAGGCGGGGCGCGTAACGGTGTCTGCATCTGAGCTTGAAGCCGACTGGTGCATCGAAATCAGCGATACGGGTCCAGGCCTGCCTCCTAAGGCCCGAGAGAATCTGTTTACACCATTTCAGGGTGGTGTTCGCAAAGGCGGCTCGGGACTTGGGCTCGCGATTTCGCAAGAATTGGTGCGGGGTCACGGCGGAGACCTGTTTCTGAAAGACACAGGGCCTGATGGAACCACCTTTGAAATAAGGCTTCCACGCGGCGATATGACTTTTTGAAGTTTTTTTTGAAGAATCGACTTGCGCGCCCTTGGCCTCGGGTCTACATACCGCCTCACCAACGCGGACCGATAGCTCAGCTGGATAGAGTACTTGACTACGAATCAAGGGGTCGGGGGTTCGAATCCTCCTCGGTCCGCCACTGGTTTTCTTGTCAGGCGACACATAATTCTGCCACCAGCGACAGAACCTTGCCATTTTCGCCTCACTTCCATCATCCAGCACCTAGACCGATTTCAATGATCCTGACTTCCCTTTTGGGAAAATCAGGGCTGATTTGCAGATCAGACGCTGAAGGCGCCTGTTCCTGCTGATCTGCCACGTGGCGAACGCGGATGGGGGCGAGGCAATGCTATTCGACAATAGTGGTGCGGCCCGCAGGCGTAGCCGAGGACACGGTTTTGTCTAATAGGGTTGCCCGAGGGGGAAGGCAGCGCCTTACCCCTGATGGCCAGGGGCGTTTGGCTTGTCCAAATCCCGCTGTCTCATAAAAACAAGTGCGACGGTGCAGGCCGCGCCGGTACTTTTTGCGCCAGAACGCGTTGTTTTTCTAATGAATCAGGCGGAAAGCGGTCATTCGCCGCGCTTCTCACCAACGTCCGCAATGCAGAGCTGCTGTTCGAAGTAATTCGACGGCAGAATGCTCCGAGATTTAACACACGGCGGGTCCCGGCCTCACCATCACCAAAAATGCCTTTATCGTTGTGAATGCGGCGGACAAGCGGATTGGGCATTCAAACGCGGGTCTCTGGCATCAAGGGATGGACGTCGACCGAGGTGATCTTCGTGGTGCCACTTCTGGCTACCAGGGTTATTTGAACTCTGTCATATCGACCTTGCGACGGGCCATGGCATGGAAATTCTCCATAGTGAACTCCACCTCCTCACCCGTGGTCCAGTCAAAAAGAGAGCGTTGGACCTGCGTCAATGGGCCCTCGTAAACATGGATGGCCAGGCTTTGCTCATCCTCTGCCGTGATCGCGTGGATCGCATCGGGACCAAGGCGCACGACATCACCCGCCCTGACCAGGCTGTTGCCGCCATGGCGCAGCTTGCCGGGCTCGCGCTTATACAGTACCTCGACCTCGGCCCCACGATAAACGGCGATGTGCACCCCCATGCAATGTTCGTGAGGGGCGAAGACCACATCCGAATTGTAGCGACACATCCAGATCGAACAGGTTTCATCCTCGAATACCATCACCTCGTCTTCGTCCAATTTGGCGATGGCATCGGCCAGATCTTCCTTGTGCGACTGGCTGTCTTGTAGCACTGCACGAACGGCCGCTGTGCGGTCTGGAGACGCGGCAGCCTCACGGATGGTCCCGGCAAGTTCTTCCAATGTTTGCTTTTCCATATGACTACTCCCCATCAACCATTTGTCTGTTGCTACCATCCAAAACTAACTTCAGTCGCCGGGCTTGCCTGATCGCGACCGCTGCAACAGCTTCATCAGGTTTAATGGTGAAGTGGCTTCGCTGGGATTGGACAGAATGTTTGAAATACTCTCGCGTGCTTCAGCATCAAGAACAGGTCCTGCAAAATGCTCCAGTTTTTCAGTCAGTTCCTGATCGGTGAGAGGTGCGTCATAGTTCCCCCGTGCGGCCTTGAAGTCGGATCTCAATTGGCTGCCATCTTTTAACGTCAGCGTCACGCGTGCATAGCGCTCGGCCGGAAAGGCTGAATTGCATTTGTCGTCCTCTTCTAAGCTCACCTTGTCTACGAGACGCCAGATTTCCGGCTGATCATAGTGGTCGGGCAACAAGTGATCAGGTTGGATCGTGCCAAATCGTATGGCAAGCGCCACCGCAAGCGGCAGGCTGTACTGAGCAGCATCGCTGTCTTCAGGGCGACGTGTCACCAGTTTTGTTGCTTCTTGGAATGTTGACGCCGTGATCTTTGTGATCTCGTCTTGCGGAATGCCATGGTCGCGCAGGACGGATAGGATCGCCTCGACCGGCGGATGTGCCCACCGGCAAACCGGGTAGGCTTTGAAATTGCTTTCAAGGATCCGCCAGCTTGCGCCGAGGTCGCTCCAGATGGCGTCGACTTCGGCGGCCTCAACGGTCACGGCAGGTGCCCCCGTAAACCCGTCTTCAGCCAGATCTGCGGCGGAAAGGCCGGTCAGAGCCCCCCAGGAACTGCTGTCCTTGACCATTGTGGGGTGCTCAATACAACGCATCATTGGGGCACGGGGGGCATAGTATTCGGCAATGCCCAGGGCCTGCCGGGTCTGCTCTTGGGGCAGCCTCCGCAGACGGCCGGCAATGGCGGCGCATCCGAGCGCGTTCCAGGCCCCGGATGAGTGATAGTCAGGCGCGGTTGCGTGCAGGGAAAGCCCGGCACGAATGGCGATTTCCTGACCCACGACGAGATGGCAGAGCAACTCGTCCATGGTGCACGTGGCATTGCTCAATTCGGCAAAAAGCGCGGGGACCAGTGCAACGCTTGCATGCCCTTTGCAAAGCTGGTGGCCGTCATGGGCATCCAGCGCATCCACCGTCGCCGCCCCGGAAAAGGCATAGCCCACAGGGTTCACCGGGCGACCGTCGAAGGGCATCGGCAATGTGCCGGGATAACGTTTGGCTGCGTGGTTCCGTGCGATCCGGCTGGCCTCGGTTATCGTCCCAGCGGCCCAGACCGCCAGCGTGTCGACCAGACAACGGCGGGCCATATGAAGCACCTCCGGGGGGATCTGCGCCGGAGTCAGGCCGTGGATGAAGCCGGTGATTTTGATGGGCGATGTCACTTAGCGATCCTGCCAACGAACCTGCTCGGCCCGCTTCGTGGCGGACATGAAGGTGTCGTGATACAAGTAGCTGTTGCAGATAGGTTCTGAAATCACCCATGAGGCACTTGCCCCGGCCTGAACCGTCAAGGTATCGCCTGCCTGAATATCAACCGCTTCACCATCCGCGAAGGTTAGGACAGCGGCACCTTTGTGCACATACATGGTTACTGTCCGATCATAGTCATAGCTGAAGGCCGGATCGGCGCATTCCCAGATCTCCCAGCCATCAATCTTGCGCTTGGTGTCTTCGGTCGCCTTTCGGCGTTTGAAATGGGTTGAATCCAGCAGACGCTCGGTCAGTCGTGTCATGTTCGGTCTCCAGTCAGACGGCGCGGTGATAGGGCACCGTTTCGGGGGGCAAAGGTTGTCGGCCAAGGATCATGTCAGCCGCTTTTTCAGCGATCATGAACGTGGCAGCGTTGATATTGGCGCTTGGCACGGCCGGGATGACAGAGGCATCAACGATGCGCAGCCCATCGATACCGCGGAACTTGAGCTCAAGGTCAACCACGGCGCGCGGGTCGCCATCGGGTCCCATCCGCGCAGTGCCACAAGGGTGATAGGCGGACGACGCATCCTCCCGGATGAACTCATCCCAGTCTGCATCGGTCTTGACGTGGTTACCCGGCAGATCCTCGCGCAGATGGAATTCTTTGAACGCGTCCTGTGCCAACACTTCGCGGCCCAGTTTCAGACCTTTGCGCATGACGAACCAGTCGTGGCCCGTCGCCAGATAGTTGGGGTCAATCAGCGGAGCGTCATTGGGGTTTTTTGTCGCCAATCGAACAGTGCCCCGGCTTTCTGGCCGCATGGGGCCAGCACCAAGGCGATAACCGTTCTTGGCCGGATCTGGAATCCAGTTCGGCCCGAACAGGATCGGGAAGAAGTGGAACTGGATATCTGGGTGTGTCGTTTCAGGTGTGGAGCGCAAAAAGGCCCCAACATGGCATTGGTTCACCGCTGCCACGCCGCCTTTCCAGCCAAACCATTGGATACCGGCCCAAAGCATAAGATGCGGTTTGAGATATTTGTTCAGCGAAACGGGTTTGTCGGTTTCGACCTGTACATGGGCTTCAAGGTGGTCATGCAGGTTCTCGCCCACCATCGGCGCGTTGAAGACAACGGGCACATTGCGGTCGCGCAGATGCGCCTCGGGGCCTATGCCGGACAGCATCAGGATTTGCGGCGTGCCAAAGGCACCAGCAGAAAGGATGACTTCTCTATTGGCGCGCACGGTCTGGTTCTTTCGCCCCTTTGAGAACTCCACCCCTACCGCGCGGCCTTTTTCTACCACCACCCTCAGCACCTTGGCACCGGTTGTGACCGTCAGGTTTTCGCGCTTAGCCTGAGAATGCAGATAGGCGCGGGCCGAGGTGCTGCGATACCCCCCTTCGACGGACATTTCAAACCGGCTGACGCCTTCCTGGGAATAGCCATTCACATCTTTGGTAAGCGCATGACCAGCCTGCTGCCCAGCCTCGAGAAAGGCGGTGTTCAGCGGATTCAGATCTTCCATGGGCTGCGCTTTGACCCCGACCATGCCAGCATTGTTACGGTATTCGTTGGCCGAACCGTCGCGGCGCTCGGATTTCTTGAAATAGGGCAGGCAATCGGCAAAGGACCAACCGTCGCACCCCTCGACCTCGGCCCAATCGTCATAATCGCGCGGGTTGCCACGCAGGAACGTCATGCCATTTATCGCGGACGACCCGCCAAGCGCTTTGCCACGGGGCTGGTCGATCTCGCGGTTGTTCAGATGCTTTTGCGGCGTGGTCTTGAACCAGTAATTGTATTTGCTGGTCGGCTTGAAGGCTGATCGTAGCCCGGCAGGCATTTGCAGAATCCAATTGCGATCATCGCCCCCATGTTCCAACAGCAGCACCGAATAAGTGCCGCCTTCCGTAAGCCGATGCGCCAGCACACAGCCCGCCGTGCCTGCGCCGACAATGACGTAATCATAGCTGCTCACAGGTAGTCGTCCTCGAACGGGCAATCTGTCAGGGGCACGGGGCCGTTCTTGGTGATCAGTACTGGTTGTTCCAGCTTCACGCCCTCGTCCCCGCCCACCGGGCCGATATAGCTTTCGACACAGACGCACATACCCTCCTGGAAGGTGCCCGAATATTGCCAGGTCTCGTGGTCTTCAGGGTAATAGATTACCGGGTACTCCACGCCGAAGCCAATGCCGTGGATCATTTCGGCATAGCGGTTGGGTACATAGATGTCGTGCATCTTCCAGCTCAGCTCGCCGAACTCTTCAAAGGTCATGCCGGGACGCAGCAACGCCATGTTGTGCTCCATCTGCTCATAGGCATGCGCATAAAGCACCCGCTGTTCGTCAGTCGGTTTGCGGTCTCCAATGACAAAGGCGCGGGTCTGGTCGGCAAAGACGCCATCCGGCCCGATCAGATCGCTGTCGAACACCAACATCTCACCGTTTTCGATCTTTTTGTCGGTGGATTCGGTGAACCACGGGTTGGTGTGGTGGCCCGAGGCTAACAACCGGGTTTCCTGATACTCGCCCCCGTGGCGCATATTGTATTCGTTCATTTTGGCCAGAAGAAAGTTCTCGGTCACGCCGGGTTCGGCAAAGCTGCGCATATAGGCGATCGCATCTGTGCAGACTTGCATTGAGTTCTTGATGATCGCGACCTCGTCCATCGACTTGATGGAACGTGCCATTTCCATCGGGCCTTTTGCATCCTTCATCTTGATGCCGCGATGCTGAAGCGCGAGCATCGGCAACAGGTCAGCCCGGTCGATACCCAGCGTCGCCCTGCGCCCGAAGGCCCGATGCAGCAGGTCGACAATTTCGTCTGCCCATTTGTTCGCGTGTTCCTCGGCACGATGCCCCGACCCGAAATAGTCCCAGCTTTTCGCGGGGCGTGTTTCCTGGATTGTCTCCAGATCGTCGGACAGGTGCTTGGCACCACCATAATCGAACAGAACCACAGGCCCCTCGATCGGCACAAAAACGTATCGGGACATGTGATGCGAGGTCCAGACCTGCATGTTCCGACAGCTGGTGGCATAGCGCAGGTTGAGAGGATCGAACAACACCGCCGCATCCATCTTGAACTGGGCCAGCAACTCGCGTGTTCGGTTCAGGCGATAGGCGCGCACGCGCTTCTCGTCAATGATGTTGGGTAGATCCAGCATAGGGCCCTCGCAGTTTGGGACTATTCCATATTGCGTCAGGATTTGTGGTTAAATCAAACAAAACAATCTTAATAAGTGAGTTAGGAAAATTGTTTCACAAGGCGCCACTTGAACGCTTGATCGCTATGTATTCGAACTTCGTGTATCGCGCGGTAGGAACACGTCTCTGCACCAGGTCAACCAGACCTCCTTCGTATAGTGCCCACGCAGCAGACGCTAACGATCGGTTAAAAAGGCACCAATCACGAGCATAAATCACCTTCTGGCCAGGCTTCCCCAATTCGACCGCACGCTCAAGTGCTGGGCCAGGTTGATCATGAAATGAAACATCTACTACAGGTTCAATTTGTTCCGGCATGCCCTTCCTCCCAGATTTTTCTCGCCAAGCGTGGCTAATTTCAGTAAATCAAGCAAACGAAAGAACTTTAACATCTTATGTCGGATTTACTTAATCATGCCCCCTGCGCTTGATCTTGATCTCATCAAAACATTTCTAACTGTGGTCGACGCAAAGGGTTTCAAACCTGCCGCCATACAATTGAACAAGACCCCAGCGGCCATCAGTCAGCAGATCAAACGCCTCGAAGAAATTCTTGGAAAACGTGTGCTGGAGCGCAGCAATCAAGGCATCTCACTAACTTCAGCCGGAGAGGTGCTCAGGGCAAAGGGGCTGAGACTGATGTCGCTCAACTATGAGCTGCTTGGGGAGTTGCGGCAGGATGACTTGGCTGGGCCTCTCAAGTTCGGTGCGCCGACCGATTATGCGCCAACCTTGCTACAAAAGCTGTTGCCGATCTTTCAGCGCGAATTCCCAAGAGTGTCCCCGAGCATCGTTCTTGAGCCAAGCAGATCACTTCGGCCGAAAGTCGCCTCGGGGGTTCTCGATATGGCCATTGTGGCTCGAGAACCTGATAGTGAAGAAGGCCATGAGCTCTGGACTGAAGAAATCACTTGGTTCGGGTCTGCGAAGAGTGAAAACGGAAAAGCGCGCTGCGGTCTGCTAACCACTGACTGCGTCCTGAGAGATGGTGCGCTGCGCGATCTAAGGGATGGACGCTATGCTCATGAGCTGGTTCTTGAAGCTGCTACTGTTGCGTCCCTACGGGATGCGGTTGAAGTAGAGTTCTGCCGAGCGTTTCTTCCAGCTTCAGTTGCCGAAGGGTTCTCCCGGGCACAATCGACTGAACCCAGTTCCACATTGCAGTTGACTTTCTGCTTAATCGCCGGACCACGGTTTGACGAGGGCACCGCCGCGCAGGTGGCCAGAAAGTTCCGAAAGGTAATGTAAGCGGACATACGGCGTCGTATGAACGAATGTCGGAAATGGGCCGTGCCGTGACTTATCTAGGTTTTCTAGAATGCCCCTGAGGCGCATACGAAAAACCTACGGTGGCCGTGATGATTTTGAGAGTTTTCTCGGTCGACATTTATAATCCATGATCAGCTTTTCGTCTTCAAGCAGATGTAGCGCCGTTTGCCAATGGATTTTGAATTTTTGCGCCACCCTGTTGATTACTTGGGTCTCTGTCCAGATGCGGCGCAGTTTATGTTTTGGCACTTTGGGTCTGCGAACCCCACGCTGTACCTCAAAGCCTCGTTCCCTAAAGAGTTTGGACAGTGTTGCAGGCTTCATCCCGTTTGCGTTGGCAATATCTGAGCAGGTTTTTCCCTTTTTATATTGCCTATAGAGGCGTTGAACATAATCGACGCCAAGCAAGTCCAAGAGCCGTCGCACAACCAACGGGCTAATTCCGAGCCGCGTGGCAAATTCCTTATGGGTTTTACTTTGTCTAAGCAAAGCGAGGATGTTGCGACGCAGGTATGGCTGCCACGCATTTGGCGTCTCTCTCAAGAAAATAGTCGGAACTCTGCCGCACTTTATTTCGACTACTGTGTTCAAGCCTTACCCAGTTCCTTCAACGTCAGATACCTCAATTTGCGTCACTTGACGCAAAGCCGTCGGCGTTTCAGCAGCTTAGCTGATTGTCTTCCGACATAGCATTGATACTTTGAGGCATGAATGTGTAACATATTGCTAATAAACAATAAAAATGACATTCGCAAGGCTGTTTGCTAGGTTTCGTTAACTGGAATCAGTCGGAACGTTTGACATGACTGGAAATTTGATTGTCGATCTCGCTAAACACGAGCAGATCAAATGTGATCTTCGTCTTAAGGGCAGTTCACTGGCGAAGCTAAGCCGAGACATCGGCCGTTCCATCAGCTCAGTGTCTACTGTGTCACAAGGATACAGGCGCTCTGACTATGTTCAGAAAGCCATAGCAGAGAAGCTTGGGACCACTCCCGAGGCTCTTTGGCCAGAACGTTATGAGTAACGGAGGTGCCTGCAGATGAGCTAAGATGATAAAAATTAGGAAGAAAAAAGAAGAAAAGGTTTCGTGAGCGCCAACCCAACGAAACCTTCTATTCTGTATCGATACCTAACCGATACACCTTCTTCCCCCGCCATGATCGCAAAGTCAACTGTTTCGTCGTCGCTATTGGCGATGAGATGGCTTGGCTTTGCCCGAGGAACACCAAAAGAGGGTGGAGAGGCACGATCAGCCCAAGCTGGTCGGCGCTCCAAATCAAAGACATGAAAGATGATGAGTTCACATTAACGGGCGAGATGTCGCCCGAGCCCAGCCGTGCGACACGAGGTATTCCCCGGAGATCGACACATAGCTCCCGAGGCGGAGTTGTTATGCAATTGCCTGAGCAAAACCGCCCGAGGGTCGTTCAATTTGAAAGTAAGCTGGAACAGCGGGTACTGTTTTTGCTGCTGGCTAACCCTGAAGTCGCCAACGTTTGGGAGCAGCCGCAATTCATCAGCTACCGCGATCAATCAGGCAATCGGAAGACCCACTTCATAGATTTCTTGGCGGAGCTTAAAAACGGTCGCCGATTGGCTATAGCAGTGAAGCCGTGGAAGGTGGTGTTGGAGAAGAATTTCTTGCGCGAGCTTCAGCAGATTCGCGCGGCGATGCGCAAGGACTTTGCCGATGACATCGTGTTAGTGACGGAGCGCGATTTCACCCGCGCAGAGGCCCTAAACGCACAACGTTTCGTTGAGTTCTCAAAGACGCGAAATTCGGAGCATCAGGCTCATCTCAAATCCATCACCTGTGACGTCTGTTTTCCAGTCACGGTCAACGAGATGTGCCAGTTGTTGGGGCTCGGTGGCGCAGGGTTCAGGAGCATTGTGATTGGGATCTTTGAAGACATACTCACGGCCGACAGAAAGCACCTGATTGATCTCGACACTTTGCTTTCGAAGGGAGGTGTAAAATGAACCTGCCTTTCAGAGTGAGTGTCTTTGGCCTTCTGACGGTAGATGGCCGGAAGTACAAATTAGACCGGAAAACTGACTTTGGTTACTACTTCGAAGATTTTGATGAGACTGGCCGGAACCTGTCTCTCACATTCGACGAATTTGCCGACCTTCTTCAAAGGCCCGATGTGACCTTTGATCCCGGATATTACCTACCTGAACGCCAGGACTTGCGAATGAGTGCGGGTGTTGAAGCAATAGCAAGCTTGCCAGATGACGTGAGATCCGAAGTGGTATGGCGCTTCTGCTGGGTCGACGGGTTTTACCAGTTCGAGCGTGTCGATGAGGCGAAGCGGACAGATTTCTCACTACAGAGTGTCATTCCTTCCATCGAGGCCCATGTGAACAAACAGGCACGGGCTGCCCAAAGTAATTGGCGGAATCCGAGGGCCGGAAAGAAGAACGTTTATCGGGACCCACCCAGTCCAAGAACCTTAAGAGAATGGGTGAAACGATACGAGAAAGCAGGCGGCTCTCCGCTTGCTTTGATCCCGGGCACACATAGATCGGGCAACCGAACTGCGCGGTTCTGCCTCGAGGCTTCGAGATTGCTGGGCGAATGCCTCGAAGCCTATTTGACCCGGAAAAGACTAACCAAGAAGAACGTCGCGGACGTGTGCCGGGACCGGTTCAAAACTGTGAACAAGCAACGAGTGGTGGAGGGCAAGCTGGAACTCACAATTCCGTCACGGCGGAAAGTTGAGCGAGCAATTTCTGAGCTTGATCCGTATTTCACATGCGTCCAAAGGCACGGCGTCGACTACGCCAATCGCAAGTACGCGCTTTATGAGGAGGGTGTTACTGCGAGCTATCCGATGGAGCGTGTTGAGATCGATGAATGGTGCGTTGATCTGATCACGATCTTGGCTGAACGCGGAGCTCTGGACCATTTGAGTCCCGAAGAGCTCGCAAAGCTGAACCGTGGGCGTCGTTGGCTTTACCTCGCGATCGACTGTGCCACGCGATGTGTGGTGGGCATGAGACTGGCGGAAAAGCCGAATTGCCAAGACGCCATGGCTCTTTTGTCTGACATCACACGCGAAAAAACGGACCTTGCGATAGCGGCTGGCTGCAAGTCGACCTGGCATCACTACGGCGGGTTGAGTTCCCTGGTGACTGATCTTGGCGTTGCTTTTGTGGACGATGCGTTTCGAAGTGCGGTCTTTGATGCGCATGGGGTTGTTGAGACGCCTCGCGGCGGGCTACCGCGTTTGCGGGGGCGCGTGGAGCGGATCTTTCGAACTTTTGGGACGGCCCTGATGCCGCTTCTCGCCGGTCGCACATTTTCTGATCCTAAAGAGAGAGGAGACTATCCTTCGGAAGAGATGGCCTCTCTTTCAGATGATGTGCTGATGGAAATCCTCATCAGGTTCGTTGTGGACGTGTATCACAACATGCCGCACCGCGGACTGAACGGCGAAACCCCTAATAATTGTTGGAAACGTCTCGCCGAGAAAATGGGCGTTGTCACCAAGCTCGCAGAAACCACTAGGCGTCGAGCTTTCGGTTTAAATTACAAGAGGCGTGTTACCGGCAAAGGAGTTGAGTTGTTTGGCATCGACTACACCTGCCAGGCACTGCGTGAGTTTTATGTGCACGGCCGCCGCCGTTACGTTCATATCAAAGTTGACCTGAACGACCTCGGCTGGATCATGGTTCAGATCGGAAAAAAGTGGTTTGCGGCGCGGGCTCTGCAGAAGTGCTTCGATGGAGTGTCTTATGAGCATTGGGAAGCGACCGCGCGTCAGTTGCGGCTGAAGCACAAGGCCGAGGCCGTGCTTCAGGAGAAGATCGTCTCTGACGCATTGCATGCCATCATCCAAAAGAACTCAGAAGAAGAGCGCCGGTTCGGGGCTGTCCTGAAGCGTCAAACACCTGCTGGGCTTAGACGAGCTAGGGAAGATCTGTTCCAGGGTTTGAGCATCGAAACGGATGATCCTGAAGCCTTTGACCTTCCGCCAGAGCCAGATCTGTTCGGCCATGTCATCCCGTCATTGGACGAAGGAGAAAACACCACCGAAGACACAGCTGGCCAGGGGCAAAGCCCCAATGGGGATCGTGCCAGACCTTCGAAATGGAGGATTGAAGATGACTGATCTCCGCAGCGACCCGTCTGATGAGATTGACGTCCAGATTGCGCGTCTTCGAGACATGTTCGTTTCGCATCAGGTGTTCCACGATCTAAAACTGGTTTTTGATCGTCATCTGCGCCAAAGACGAGCGGCTATCCGATTGGGTAGTCGCAGCGAGGCGCGCGGCATTGCTCTGATCGGGGCGTCTGGCAGCGGGAAATCCACCGCCGCAGACCGCTTGTTTGATAATCACACTGACCTGATCCTGCCAACGGCGAGCCAGGATGTGGCGGAGGTGATCCGGCTATTGGTGCCTTCACCAGCCACGCTAAAGAATGTTGGTACGACGATCCTGTCCGGTCTGGGATATCCGCTCGCCAGAGACAAGTCGGTAGGTATCATCTGGACGCAGGTGCGTCAGTTCCTCCGAATGCGAAGGACCCTGTTTGTGCATCTGGACGAGGCTCAGGACCTCTACATCAGCAAAGGCGTCAAAACCCGTAATGACGTGGTGAACACCCTGAAG
Organism: Ruegeria sp. H9; assembly: GCF_056532915.1. NCBI lineage: Bacteria > Pseudomonadati > Pseudomonadota > Alphaproteobacteria > Rhodobacterales > Roseobacteraceae > Ruegeria > Ruegeria sp. H9. Next base: position 890,432 of record NZ_JBQFNX010000001.1, read on the forward strand.
TCTCTGATGAACGACAAGGATTGGCCGGTTGGTCTCGTTCTGTCCGGCACGCCCGATCTGATCGAGATGATCAATTCGGATGTTCAGCTTAAAAGGCGCATAGATGTTGTGCACCTGGGTGCAGTGAGTTGGATTTCCCACGAACCCGAGATCACAGAGATCTTTACTGAGTTCGTTGGGAAATCTGGTCTGATACCTTCCATCGAACTTCAACAGAGAGAGTTTCTCAAGCGGCTGGTCCATGCAGGCGGCAATGAGTTTGGATTGATCATTGAAATGTGTCTGAGCGGGATAGAAGAGGCGCTTTATGACGGAGATACCCAACTCCGTCTTGGACATTTTGCAGAGGCATTCCGACGCAAGTCGGGGTGTATCCCTGCTTTCAACCCGTTCCTTGCCCAAGACTACCAGAGCATAGATGTCCGTACCATCATGGGCTGGTTGGATCCCGACGACCCTTCGCCGAATGGAGGGTTGTCGTGACAGCACTACTCGCTCTGACTCTGCCTCATCATCACATGGAAACCCCTGCCTCTTATGTCGCCCGCCTGTCACGTCGCAATCTTAGTGTTGCGAGGGAGTTCTGTTCAGATCTGGGTCTGAGATGGCCCCATATCTGCTCGGCCCATCCGGATCAGCTGGAGCGGCTGTCACAACTGGCTGGGGTGCCACTTGAAGCGTTGGAGTTGGCGGCGGCCAGATTGGTTGGCCCCTGTCGGTACCGCGTCGGGCATTCCTTTGCCACCTCCGGTTCGTTCCGCCGGGCTACCACCCGGGTTTGTCCGAGATGTATTGTGGAGGCCATGGAGGCTTCTGGCCCCGAGAACGCGTTTCAACTTCTTGAGTGGTTGGTGCTGCCGATCAAGACCTGTGCCAAACATAGCGTACCGTTGCTCCAGCTTCCCGACGCGTCGCATGCGCATCTCACTTACGACGTGGTTGAGCAAGTGACGCGTCACCAGGATCTGATCTTTGAAGCCGCCCAAGACGTAACATCGCTCGGGCGATCCTCGTTTGAAACCTACCTGAGCCGTCGTATTGAGTTTGGGGTCGCCGGTGACTGGTTGGACTCGCTGGAGCTGACGCATCTTCATCAGGCCGCTCTGACATTAGGTATGTCGATTGCCATGGATCGCGGTGTCGGCCGCTCGAATTTGGACTTCGAACAAGAGCGTACGGCCATGTCGGCCGGATTCGAGATTCTGAAGAGTGGGCCGGAAGCCTTGAAATCTGAGTTGGAGCATGCCAGGTGCCGGTCTTCCTCCAAGCGGTCATATTTTACGACCGATATGGGCGAATTCTACACCTGGCTTAAAGAAACTGAAGAGGACCCGGCGACAGCAGTTCTCAGGGCTTGCGTGCAGGATTTTGTGCGTGAAAACTATCCGCTGCAGACAGGTGCGAAAGTTCTGGGTGCGGAAATCTCAGCACCCAAACTTATCACGCTTGAACGTGCGCGGGAGCTACATGGGGTCGGCGAGGTTCGGGTGCGAGGCATTCTCGCCCATCTTCGCGGTCAAAACGCGAGCGACCTTTCAAATATGAAAGATGTCAGCCATGAAGATCTGGCCGCCGTGCTCGACTTTTGGTCTGGATTGCAGAATATCAAAGCCACCGCGACCCAGCTGAATATCCATCCGGTCCAAGTGAAGGCGCTGATCCGGTATAATGTTCTGGAATCCTATCGTTTTGGAACGTCTCTGCGCTATGTGCCATCGTCCTCGGTACAGACCCTGCTGACTAGGCTTGAAGGTCTACGCATTGCCTCTCGGGCACGTCATAGGTTGCGTCTCTCGGAGTACAGCCGACAGAGCAAGGTGGCCCTGGCTCGCGTTGTCGCTGATTGGGTAGCAGGCCGACTGACCGGCGTTTGGAGAGATCCGGACGTGGAAGGGTTGGCTGGAATTCTTATCGACTGCGCTGAGATCTTGGAGAAATCGGAGCGCGTGTTTTCCGGCGATCTGTCTCTGATGGATGCGGCGGCGCGCTTAAGAATTAGCGTTGGGTCAATCCGGCTATTGCGAGATGGTGGATACCTGAAGCAGATAAAAATGCGAAACCCGGACACGCAGCACTACCGTTGTTACATCACTGAAGAGAGTATTCAGGCTTTTGAAAAATATTACGTAACGCTGGGCCAATTGGCGCGTCAGTTTGAGATAGCAGCGGTCCATTTGGGTCCGGCATTGGATCGCAGAGAAGTTGAGACTATCCCCTGCGAGGCTGGGTTTGTTCGTGCCTACCCGAACGAGACACGAGATGTGGTTCGGGAAATGACGATGGGGGGTAAAACTTCGATCCAAACAGATTGTCTCCACGAAAGTTGGAACCAAGATAAGCAGGCGGCGGAGCAAGGTTGATGCTCCGCCACACATTCTCATGAGAAATAGTGGCGGTCTATAGATTGGGGCAACTACGTTGAATTGCTGTACCGCGAGGTGAAGAAAAATGACTAGCAGTCGAAGAAATCTTACTGAACGGCTTCAACCAATATGGGAGGCCGTAGGCAAGCTGGGCGCGAATACTCCCGCGCTTAATCTAAAGGCCTATCTCGATGAGATGTGGAGCGAAGACAAAACAACTACTGCTTCTTTGGGGACTGGAAAGGGTCTCGCTCGACGAGACGAAAAAATTGCGGAAGATCTTGAGGCCCAATTCAAGATGATTGCGGTCGCCTATGCCACCGGAAAATTGGATGAGATCGACCGCGTAGTTAACTACCTATCGTTCATACGTCGCATGAAAAAGCAGGGCGTTTATGAGATTGGACACTGGAGTGATGAGGACAAAGATGGGTGACGATGCAACTAGGAGGTGGTTCACGTAACACCCGTTCAGCAATGTCCATTGGCTTCTATCTAAGGCCTTCCCTCCGAGAACTCAAAACCAGACATTTAGGCGGAACGCGGCGAATGACTCGAAGGAGCCCATAGCGACGAATGCTGCAACGCGCGCAGATGTCCGCTATTGTGACTTTGAGATTGCAACAAGGCTAGGAGAATGGGTGATGGATTGGGATGAAATGGCGCGCCCGTGGTTGGAAGCCGCACCAGACTTGGAAACCTCTTTTAGTGAAGTGTTCGAAGCCCTTTTTCAGGCTGCGAGTCTGAAATCTGGAGAAGCCGTGTTGGATGTGGGCTGCGGCACTGGGCCCACGCTTGTTTATTCGGCCAAGGCAGTGGGCCCAGAAGGCCGTGTTGTAGGAATTGATGTTGCTCCACCGTTGGTCGCTGTCGCTAAGCAGCGTGCGCCCAGAAACGTTGAGTTGATAATTGGGGACGCCGGATCTCACGCGTATGAGGCAGGCACCTTTGATGCTATCGTCGCGAACTTTGGCATCATGTTTTTCAATGACAATACGGCGGCGTTTGAAAACCTTCGTTCCGCTATGAAACCAAGCGGGCGCATGGCGGCAACCTTCTGGGCAACACCCCCGGAGAATCCATGGTTTTCTATGCCGCGCCGTATCGTCGATAGCCTGGTCGATGACGTTCCAAGACCTGATCCTTCCGGTCCCGGACCAATGCGCTTTGGCGACCCAGCCACACTTGAAGCGATAATGGAAAATTCTGGTTGGAAAACCAAATTTCAAACGCTTGATCTGATGCTGCGCCCGCCGGGTCCGGCTGATCGCGTTGCAGACCTCCACATGAAGGTAACCGTTGGCATGATGCTCAAGGGCGTAGAGGTATCTGAACAGAAGCTTAGTGAAATCCGAATGGCTGTCGCTGACGCCTGTAAGCAGTACCAGTGCGAAGAAGGCATTGCTGTACCTGCCAAAATTCACGTTGTTGAAGCAGTCGCATTATAGCTTTCTCAGCGGACTTTCGATCTGGGGATGTCAAAGGCAACTAAGTCCGCGAGGCAGCCTTTCGTACTTGTTCCACTGAACGGCCGTTACTCAACCAGAGATCGCTTCACATAAAACCGCCTCAAGGGTGATTGCGGTTTGTTGCTGTGAAGCGTTTCAACTCAAGGCTGTATTCTCGCGCCTCTGAACTAAAGCGCAAATGCAGAAGTTCGAGAGCACAATAAGAGGCTCTGGCGCGGTCCAGGAAGATTTTCCTGATATACTTTCGTATCGGAAGCGATCTTATTTGCGTACAAATATGCGTCCGTGTGTCCGTCAGAAGCTGTGATTTGTTGCTACCTCAGTCCTGTCAACAGTTTCTGAGGCGACATTGCGTATATTGCACGAAACACCGGGGTCGGACCTGGATTGGAAGGTCAAAGCACCGCTGGTCGTGGAAACCCCCTCTGGCGCGGTGGTCGCGATTGAACGCTGGTCGCTTGCGGGGCTGGAATGGCCGGACGACGCGCCTGAATGCCCCAAAACCGCGACACTTAGCGTTCCGTTTCAAGGCGTAGATATCCGCTTCCCGGTACGTTTGTCGAAGCCAGGTCCCAATTCCACAGTGCAGCTGGAAGGTCTAAGCGGTCGGCAACGCGAGACGTTGGCTCTGTTTTATCGCTCTCTGTTGTCTGGGCGAATGGCAAGCAGCGCAGATGTGATAACCAGTCTCGACACTCCGGTTGACTTGGTGCCGATGGAGGAAACGGAAGGCGAACAATCCCGGAAACCTGCGAGATTTCTTCCACGATCTTTGCGTGTTGTACTCAATGTGGCGACCTATCTGCTGATCGCAGCAGCGGTGATTGGCGTTATTGGAAACAACATTTTCACCAATTTGGACCGAATTGACATCCAACACGGGCGCGTGTTGGCCCCAATGATCTCTTCTTTCCCTTCAGCCAACGGCTATATCGAACACATTGAAGTCACGGCTGGGCAGGAGGTGCGCGAGGGTGATCTTCTATTCTTGATGGACGATGCGGAAGCTGTGGCGGCGCTCAAACGCACCGAGGCGGAACTGGCGCTTGCCCGCACCGAGGATGTCAAAATCTCCGAGGCTTTGAAAGAACTTCGGTCCCTATCAAACTCGGAGGTATTATCCGAACGCGTCGCGGCAGCCATGCGCTTCTATGTAGAGTTTGTGCAGGACGGCGGGTTTGACGATCTACGGCGCCAATGGCTTAGCCTTCGTGAACGCAACCCTGAGCTGGCGCAGTCGGTCGATCCAGTATTGATCGTAACAAACTTGCTGGAAGCCGAAGAACGCAATCGCGCCTCCGCGGTAAAGGCGTTGGAAGCAACAAAAGAAGCTCAGCAACAGAAAATTGAAAACAATCACGTTCGCGCAGCAACAGACGGGATTGTTCAGGACTTCATCGTTCGGAAGGGGCAGCCGTTCGGTGGTACGGCAAACGAGTTGGTCTTTGAAACGGCTGAGCCTCGTATGACGATCGGGTGGGTGTCGGAACGGTTTGCTGAAACGATTTACATCGGCATGCCCGCAACGATCGGCTTCAATGAGAAGGGAAAGAAGATCACCATTCCCGGTGAGGTCTGGGACGTGCGCGCAGGGGACAATCCTGAACGACCCGGAGAATTCGGAATCATTGTTACGGTTCGCGCAATTGGCCTGTCCTCGAAACAAACAAAGAGCCAATTACGGTTGGGAGCCCCGGTAAATCTGGAAGCAAAGCGACAGTTGGGGACACACTTCCGTACCTGGATAAAGTCCATGGACCCACGTGTGGGCCGATCCGATGACTGAATATGAGTTCGACAAGGATCCGGCTTGGCGGTTAAGGGAGCTGCAAACAAATGTTCCCAACTATTTTTGCAAGTGGTCACTACCGCAGTTCACCTTGTTTTTGCTCTTGTTTATGGGGCTGCTCTGGCTGTTGGCGAATGTACCGAACCGGTTCTTCAACCCGAGTGTTTTGCACGTCACGATGGTCCTTGGAACACTTGGGTTCTGGCGATTTGGTTGGTGGTTTACCCATGCGTTAAGGGCTCAGATTTATGCGAAAGGCAAATGGCCGGGCATGCGGCGCCGGGCGGATGCAATTTGGGATGCGGGTTGGCGCCCCAAACGCCTTCATATTCAGATGACGACCTATTTTGAGGAACCCTCCATCACCAAACGTGTTGTGGGGTCCATCCTTGGACAAATCCGCCGCGAACGGATTCCGACGACGATTTATATCGGTACAGGCAGTGCATATGATGAGCAGGTCATTCGCGACTTTGTCGAAACCTATGCGCAGGATATCCCGGATGATCTGGCGACGCTTGTATTCATCCGTCAGAACCAGCCGGGCAAGCGAATGGCGATTGGTCTGATCCTGCGGGCGATCTGTCGATCCGGTGCTTCGCCTGATGATTTGGTGATCTTTATGGACGGCGACGCCCTGTTTGGCGGGGATGTTCTACGTAAAACCCTGCCAATGTTTGCAAGCGATCCAGAATTACAGGCGCTGACCACAGATGAAGAGGTCATATGCTATGGCCCGGCCTGGATCGCAAAATGGCTGGACATGCGGTTCGCCCAGCGTCGCCTTGCGATGCAAAGCCATGCTTTGTCGGGTCGTGTGTTGACGTTGACGGGGAGAATGAGCGTGTTTCGCGCGCGCCATATTCTGGACGAAAAATTCATTCGCACGATCGAGGCGGATCACCTGCATCACTGGCTTTGGGGTAATTTCCGGTTTCTGTCCGGGGATGACAAATCAACCTGGTATCGCCTGCTGAGCGTGGGTGCGAAAATGACCTATGTGCCGGATGCGACGGTCTACACAATTGAGGTCATCAAGGAAAATGGCCTCATGCGGATGGTCCAGAATTTCCGCCGTTGGTCGGGCAACATGCTGCGGAACGGAAGTCGCGCAATCGCACTTGGGCCGACTGCAATGCCGTTTTTCATCTGGTGGTGTGTCGTTGATCAACGGATCGCCATGTGGACTATGATGGTCAGTCCGGTCATGGCCGTTGTCGGCAGCCTGATTGCGCCGGGTTACTTCTGGAACTGCATCATCTGGGTGTTGTTTTCTCGGATCGTGCTGTGTCTGTTCCTGTTCGGATACAGCAGGCGCGCGGACATGAGTTGGCCGTTCATCCTGTATCTCAACCAAGTGATCAACGCGACGGTCAAAATCTACATGATCTTTCATTTGTCCAAACAGAAATGGTCGAACAGAGGCAATCAAAGCTCGGGCGGTGGGTCGGGCTTTGTCGAAACGCTCAAAAGCGGCTTTGCCAAGTTCCAGATGGCCACTGCAATCCTGACGTTTCTAACCGCGATCCTGATCTATGTTGGTCTGATCGAGATGCCGTTTGGCTAGCAGACCTATCCTTTCGATAGGTGAATTAAGCCTATGAAACACAATGTTAAACACGAGGGTCGGTAACCTGAGATCAGACTTGTAATGAAGAGGTTTCACATGATTCAGCCAATTATCCTTGCTGGTGGTTCCGGCACCCGTCTCTGGCCCGTCTCTCGTAAGAGTTACCCAAAGCAGTTCGTCGAACTAGTTGGCGACAACAGCCTGTTTCAGAAAACAGTTGAACGTGTGGCCGAGCCTGGATTTTCGGCACCACTGATCGTGACGGGCGAAGACTACAGGTTCATTGCCCAACAACAATTGGCAGATGTTGATGCCGAAAAGTCTGAACTGATCGTGGAACCTGTTGGCCGCAATACCGCCGCTGCGGTTCTGGCAGCCGCGTTGCGGTACAAAGAAGAGCCGGAAACGATCCTGCTTGTCCTGCCCAGCGATCACGCGATCGTGGACGTGTCGGCATTCCGCCGGACTATGGTGCGCGCTGAAAAAACAGCCAAACGCGGTAAGATCGTCACCTTTGGGATCAAACCCGATCATGCCGCGACTGGTTTCGGCTACCTGAGGGTTGCGGGCGGGTACCAAGGGGCGTTGCTGATTTCTACGTTTGCCGAGAAGCCCGATGCTCAAACCGCAAAGGTCATGCTGGAAAGCGGTGACTGGCTGTGGAATGCCGGGATGTTCATGTTCAGGGTCGATACTGTGCTAAAGGCGTTTGAAGCGCACGCCCCTGAGATGTCTGCGCCGGTCGAAGCCGCGGTGGCTCTCGGTCAAAAGGATCTGGGTTTCTACCGACTCGATCAAAACGCCTTTTCCCGTTGTCCGAGCCTCTCGTTTGACCATGCGGTAATGGAGCATGTCGAAAAAGGTGTCGTAGCGTTTGAATTGGACTGCGGGTGGTCCGATCTGGGCAGTTGGAAATCGGTGAAGGATCAGGGGCAGCTGGATGAGGGGGCGAATGTCACTTCTGGAAATTCGACGGCCATTGATTGCCGCGACAGTCTGCTGAGGTCGGAAAACCCGGATATCAAGTTGGTCGGACTGGGTTTGAAGGACATCGTTGCAGTCGCGACCGACGATGGAATTCTGGTCGCGGACATGTCGCACAGTACTGAAGTCGGCAAGGTAGTGGACGCGTTGCGCAACGAAGGCTCCGACCAGGCCGAGATGTTCCGCCGGTGCCATCGTCCCTGGGGTTACTACGAAACGCTGTCGCTGGGTCCTCGGTTTCAGGTCAAACGGATCATGGTTCTGCCTGGTGCCAAGCTGTCCCTGCAAAGCCATATGCACCGAGCCGAACACTGGGTTGTCGTCAGTGGTTCAGCAACCGTGACGGTTGGTGACAGAGTCAGCCTGCTTTCCGAGAATGAATCGACCTACATCCCGCTGGGTGCTGTCCATCGGTTGGAGAACCCGGGGAAACTGCCTTTGCATCTGATCGAAGTTCAATCCGGTTGTTACTTAGGCGAAGACGACATCGTGAGATACGAGGATATCTATGACCGTGTCGCTGTAGCTTAGATTCACTTGCACCACCCTCCTGAAATCTGGCCCGTGTGGATTTTCACGCGGGTTTTTTCTGTCGTATGGGTTTCATGACCATTCGTATATATTCGGCGTCATTTGCGCATTCCAGATAGTCTGTCGATACATTTCTCAAAATTATCAAAGCGTTACCTTGGATTTAAATCGGAGGTAAATCTATGGAACTCAGAAAAATTACTCAGAAAGACGCCGAAATTGTCATACCGACGTCTTCGCAAAAATCACGGATCAGTGTTGTAGGGCTGGGGTATGTTGGGGCCGTATCAACTGCATGTTTGGCGTCGCTTGGACACGAGGTCATAGGCGTTGATATCGACCCCGATAAGGTGGGTCAGATTGCGCGCGGTGAGAGCCCGATTCACGAAGAAAATCTCGGCTCAACGCTCAAACAGGGCGTTCAAAAGGGGCTGATCTCTGCAACGGACGATCTGAGCGCAGCTGTACGCGAAACCGACGTTACCTTTGTGTCGGTAGGAACACCAACCGCTCCGGATGGGGGCTGCGACTATAGCTATATAGAACAGGCAGCCCGCTCGATGGCAGTTGGCCTTCGCCAAAAGGATGAATTCCACATCTTTGCCATGCGATGTTCGATCCCGCCCGGAACCACGATGAACGTATTGGTTCCGATCCTTGAGCGGCTTTCAGAAAAGAAGATGGGCCAGGACTTTGGAGTGTGCTTCAATCCTGAGTTTCTGCGGGAAGGCGTCGCCATAGATGACTTCCATAACCCTCCGAAAACAGTGCTTGGCACCAACGATTTTCGCACGGCGGAAGTCATGAAGCGCATCTTCACGCCGGTTGACCCAAATCCCATTTTGACAACGGTCGAAGTGGCTGAGACGATCAAATATGTCGACAATGTATGGCACGCGACCAAGGTTTGCTTTGCCAACGAAGTCGGACGCTTGTGCAAGCCGCTGGGCGTGGACAGCCACGCGGTCATGGACGTCTTTACCCAAGATACAAAGCTGAACCTGTCACCTTACTATCTGAAGCCGGGCTTTGCCTATGGCGGCTCATGCCTGCCGAAAGAGGTACGGGCTGTAACACATATAGCCGAAGAACTGGGTGTCGAACTGCCCATGATCGGCAACCTTGACCGCTCAAATCGAAAGCAGATTGATCAAGCGACCGAGATGCTGCGAAAGACGGGGGCCAGGCGCGTTGGGGTTCTGGGACTGGCTTTCAAACCCGGCACCGATGATCTGCGCGAAAGCCCTATCCTGGAAGTCATGGCCGAGCTCCATGCCGAGGGGGTGGAGTTGGTCCTGCATGATCCAGCGGTGACAAAAGAAACCCCTCTGAGTGGGTTGCAAGCCTACATGCACCACGCGGGCTTTGGCATTCGAAGTCTCGCGGGATCCATCAAATCGATGCTCTGCGACAGCATAGAAGACGTAATGGAACAGGCCGAGGCCGTCATCGTCTGCCACCGCAACCCCGCTTATCAGAACGCCGTATCCAGTAAACCAGAGATGCCGGTCGTGGATGTGGTGCGCTTGTTCCCCGAGAACCCGGTGAACCGTCGGATCGACGGCATCGGTTGGTAAATTATTGCTCCAAATAGCTGAAAGTAAGAGGTGAAATGATGCCTGCGGTATCTTCAAATGTAATTTCAGGAACGGGTTTGTCCGATCAACTTGTTGGCGGAAGTGAGCAGGAGACCCTGATAGGGCTTGCCGGAAACGATGAGATCCAAGGGCAAGCTGGCGATGATGTGTTGCACGGCGACTATGCCGAGGCAAACTTGTTGGAAGGCACAGAAGGTGCTGTCAGTTTTTCCGACTACGCCGAGAACGGCGAATGGGGATTGGTTGATCTTCCAAACGGCCACCAGCAGATGGAGCAGCAGATTACGACCGAAGCGGGCGGGGTCTATGAACTGAACCTGGATCTCGCGACAAATTTTGCTGCAGGTCGTTCCGGGGCTGCCGTCGAAGTGCTGGTCGATGGTGAGGTAGTCGCAGAGTTTTCTTCTCAGAGCGGTGCCTTCGGATCTCATTCCGTTCAATTCACAGCTGACGATGACAGCTCGACCATTACGATCAGATCGATTGATGTGCCAGGCAACGGTCCAACAATTGATACGTCCGGTCCTGCGTTTCACTATGACAAGAATGTCGAGATTGGCGGACAAACCGTGACGGTTTCCGCATTCGCCGATGGGCAATCAAATCTCTATCAGGTTCTAAATGGAACACTGCATGTGTTTGATGTCGAAACCCAAGCCTATGAAATGGCGGGCGTCGAGGGCACGGTCAATGTGAACTCGATGGGTTACAATACGGAAGACGACCTTCTGTATGCCATCGCAGTAGGCGACGGCGTGGATTCACTGGGACAGGTGGTTAGCCGCTCTGATTTGGTGATGCTGGACGCCGAGGGAAACAGCTACCGTGTTGGCAGCACGCCATATCGGTCTTGGACCGGGGATTTTGATGATCAGGGCAACCTTTGGTCGTTTCAATCCAGTATGGATCGTATCGCAGTCATCGATGTTGATCAGTTTGATGCGGATGGAAATCCGGTAACCACAGTATACAAGTTGCCATCCGATCTTGTGGATTTCAAAGTCTACGATGTTGCGTTCGACGCGGCCTCACAGTCGTTCTACGGTGTCTCTCGCCCAAGTTCCGAAGGTGCAGCTACGGTTATGCTGATCGTTGATATCTCTTCGGGCGAACCAGAGTTTCGAACGGTTTCAGTCACATCGACAGTGATTAACGGCGAAGTCCTGAATGGGGTCCCGCTAATGACGTTTGGTGCGGCAATCATCGACGCAGACGGAAACCTGTTTGTTGGTGGCAACTCAGGCGACCACGACATGGATGACTCGACACCTGCAACAGGCGCGATTTTCCAGGTCATCGTAGATGATGTGACCGGCGAGGCCAGTTTGCACCTTATCGAAGAGGCGCCGAAATCGTATTCGAATGATGGTGCCGCCGACCCGACAGCAACCAGTCCGTTTGCGCCCGTCGATTTGGATGCAAGCGTTTTGGTCAAGGATCTGACACTTGTTGCGACTACCGAAGGCGCGTTGAGCTACGATGATGACCTTTCGGGCAATGCTGGTAGCGATGCCCTATACGGTGGGATTGGCACAGACACACTGACGGGTGGTAGTTCAGGCGACGTGCTCGAAGGGGATGACGGCAACGATCTGCTGCACGGTGGAGCCGGCGTCGGTGCCGCCAGCGGCATTGTCTCGCAATATGACGAAGACGGTGTGCGGTACGACCAGTTTGGCAATGTTCTTACAGAAGACGATGACTCGTTGTTCGGCGGTCAGGGCGACGATCACCTGATGGGCTCGGCTGGGCACGACATGCTGGATGGTGGGATCGGCAACGACATTTTGGATGGTGGCTCAGGCTTTGACATCCTTATCGGCGGTCAGGGCGATGACACACTCCGCGGAGGATCTGAAGCTGACACTTTACGAGGTGAAGACGGCCAAGACGTTATGGACGGTGGCTCGGGCAATGATGAGATGTTCGGTGGCACAGGCGATGACCAACTCGATGGCGGGTCTGGCGCGGATGTTCTGAACGGTGGCGATGGCAGTGATAATTTGTCAGGTGGATCCGGTGATGATTTTCTGTCCGGGGACGACGGAAAAGACACGCTGTTCGGAGGATCTGGCAACGATGACCTAGATGGCGGTGCTGGCGACGACAGCCTCTCTGGGGGCTCCGGTGATGATACCGCGATAGGCGGTCTCGGTGCGGATACTCTGGATGGCGGATCCGGAAACGACACATTAGCTGGCGGTGAGGGCTCCGACACGTTGAAGGGTGGTTCTGACGATGACGAGTTGAATGGGGGTGCTGGCAACGATTATCTGAATGGCTCCAGCGGTGACGACGTTCTGGACGGAGGTTCAGGGAAAGATCGGCTTTACCTTGGCGCAGGAGATGATCAAGCCACCGGTGGCGCAGATGCGGACAGGTTCATTTTCCGCGATGAGGATCTGGACGGGTCGACCGATACGATCACAGACTTTTCGCTCAGCGATGGCGATTTACTCGATCTGCGTGCGCTCAACATCGATAGTGGCGGAGCTGATACATCTGACTGGTTTAATGCCAACGCTGAAATCGTGGGCGGGACCGATGTCTACGTAACTTTGTCACCGGATACGACATTGATCCTTGAAGGCGTAGCGTCGGATTTCGACCAACTCTACGATCACTTTCTATTCTGAAGTCCCCCCCTGCGGACCCGGGTCACTCGAATCCTGCATCCCGAGCGATCAGAGCGGCCTGGGTCCGGTTTTTTGCATTGAGTTTCTTGCAAAGGGTCCGAACATGCAGCTTGATCGTGACTTCCTGAAGATCCAGCTCTCGCGCGATCTCCTTGTTGGACTGCCCACGGCACAATCCGCGTAGAACCTGTTTTTCCCGCTGGCTGAGCTGACGGGAAAAGTCGCTTTCTTTGACATCGCCATCCATACTTAGAACACTGGCCGGGACGAAGGTTTCGCCGGCGATCATAAATCGCACCGCGTTGACCAGGGATTTGGCGCCCATGGTTTTGGGCAAGAAACCAACGGCGCCCATTTCGACCGCTTCCTGTGCGATCTTGTTTGGTGCCGTCCCGCTCAATATCGCAAAAGCCTGTTCAGGGAATTTGCGAATTGCGTCTGAAAGCCCTTCGATCCCATTCATGCCCGGCATTTCAAAGTCTAACAGGACAAGGTCGAATGGATCTTCGGATGACAGCAATTTCATCGCAGCCATGTAATCGGGTACGGCAACAACTGCCGCGCGCCCCTCGGTTTCGAGGTAGGATGAGATCGTGTCACGGACCAAACCGTGATCATCAGCCAATAGAATTCGCATTGATATCGGTGACCTTGAACAAATGCTTTGATCCGATTTTATCCCACCCGGAATAGTTGAACCACCAAAAGGGTTACTATTTGACGAACTTTGCAAATTCATGTTGCTTTCCTAAACTATTACTCTTTGACGCTGGCTGCCAAAGCCTCATTATCGCATTCCGCGAAAACTTTAATTGCATGGTTTGGGACGTCGAAAGTTCGCAAATTAGGCTGATGGTGTGACCTTTGGTGCGCTGAACTATCCTAAAGTATAGCGAGCTATTCTATTGCGTCTGAGAACGTTTCGCGGGGCTGTGTCAAAAGCGTTTTGACAAAGGTTCACCTACTCACGGACACAACCTCGCATGCATAAAACTTTAAAATCACTTAGCGCCGCACTCGCCATTTCATTTGCGAGTGCGGCATATGCGGATGAAGTACTTCTTACGGTCTCGGGCGATGTCGGTCTCAATGGAAACAAGAACACTTGGACATTCGACAGGAAAGCCTTTGAGGCATTGCCCAGTAAGTCAATCGCTACAACAACGATCTGGACAGAGGGTACGCAGAGCTTTGAAGGAGTTTCCCTTGATGTGCTCCTGGACCATGTCCAGGCAGAGCAGGGGATCATACGAGCGGTGGCTTTGAATGACTACGCCGTCACCATTCCCACCAGTGATGCAACAGATGGTGGCCCGATCGTTGCCTACTTGCGCGATGGCAAGGCGATGTCTGTTCGCGACAAAGGACCTTTGTGGATAATTTACCCTTACGATGCTAACGAGGCCTATCAGTCCGAAGAAATTTATGCCCGCAGCATTTGGCAACTCAATCGATTGGAAGTCGTAGCACAGTAAGTACCGAGGAGAAGGCCATCGACACTAAAGCGCCTTTAATGAGCATGAAGAGATGGCCCATTTTTGCCTTTGTAGGATTGCTGGTTGTGAGTCTGGCTATCGTGCTTTCCCTTGGGCGCGAGGTGAAATCAGATCTCGACGCACTCTCGACCGCAAAAACAGACAACGTCAGCTGGCTGATGTCTCAGCTCGAAGTCGAGCTGCTTAGGTTCGAAGTCTCGGTCATTGACGCTTCATCACGTTCCAATGGTGACTTGTCCACTGTACGCAACCGTTTCGATATCTTTTATAGCCGAGCGGATACGCTGTTTAGTAGCGAGCTGTTTTCATTTCTGCGAGGGGGTGCCGCCGCGCAACCAGCCCTGCAAGCCACTGAAGATTTTCTATCCCGGCTGACACCATTGATCGATGGGCCGGATGACCAGCTGCGCGCAGCACTCCCTGATCTGCGGGCGCAGATTCAAACACTGCGACCTGAAGTGCGCGAGATTGCGCTGGGCGGTATTCAGGGATTTGCCCAGGAAAACGCAACCCGACGTGCTGAGTTGGCCAGCACACTAACCCGAATGGCATCATTACTTGTTGTACTTTTCGTTGCACTGCTTTTAGCTTTTGCAGTTCTCATCAAATTATTCCGGCAAGGGCAGTTGTTTGCCCGGCAAAGCCAGTCGGCTCGCAACCGATTTGAAGCGGCCATTACCTCGTCACTGGATGCGGTGTTGGTGGTCGATACTTCTGGAAGAATTCTTGAATTCAACGGTGCCGCCGAAGATGTCTTCGGGTACCGTCAGGCCGAGGCAATCGGTGCTGATATGGCTGAACTTATCGTTCCAGAACACCTGCGCGCCCTGCACCGAAAAGGCATGACACGATTTCTCGAGACCGGCGAGCAAAAGGTAATCGGCGCTGGGCGCGTCAGGTTAGAGGGTTTGCGCAAATCGCAGGAAACTTTTCCCGTGGAGCTGTCCATATCGCTAGCTGAAACGGATGGAGAGCAAGTCTTTGTCTCATTCCTTCGGGATATAACTGAGGAACTCAAAGCCGAGGAAGACTTGCGCACTGCAAGAGACAAGGCGCGGGAAAGTGAACAGGCCAAATCCGATCTGTTGACAGTGATGAGCCATGAAATGCGTACTCCGTTGAACGGAATACTCGGCTCTGCGGCATTGATTGATCAGAGCAATCTGACGGACAGACAAAAGCGGTATCTTCGTTCTATTGAGGTGTCGGGTAAGTTGCTGCTGTCTCATGTGACTGATGTTTTGGATTTTTCCAGACTGGGTTCAGGCAATGCCTTGCGTGACAGATCAAGTTTTGACGTTATGGAGGTTGTCCACGAAGTTGCCGACAGTCTGTCGGCGAATGCAGATGCGCGTGGCAACGACTTGAAGGTCGATGTTCTCTCTGAAGAGCTTATCGACGTTCTTGGATACAGGACTGCGCTGCAGCAATGCTTGGTGAACCTGTTAGGTAACGCAATCGAATTTACGCGGGATGGATCAGTCACGATCGAAGTCGAACGACTTCATCATGATGATCTGATTGAGTTTCGGATTGCAGATACCGGGGTCGGGATATCATCTGACTATCTGGACGTTATCTTCGACGAATTTGTCACGATCGATACCGCCTTTGCACGTGAGACGAGCGGAACGGGATTAGGGCTGGCTATTACCAAAAGATTGGTCGAGGCGATGGGTGGCGACATCACGGCGTATAGTGTGCTTGGAGAAGGCAGCCTGTTTACAATGCGACTGCCGCTGCCAACCTCAAGATCTGATGTCATGAGCGAACCGGATTCCACAGACGCGCCACAGGCAGAGCTTTATCAGGGTTTGAAAGCGCTGGTGGTAGACGACAATGAAATCAATCGAATGATCTTGACCGATATGCTTGAAGATCTTGGCTTTTCGGTTGCTGAGGCTGAAAGTGGTTACGCCGCCTTAGAACGTCTTGGGTCCGAGCGATTTGATGTACTTTTGTTGGATATCAGCATGCCGGGTATCGATGGTATCGAAACACTCGGAAAAGTTCGCGAACTGAATATCGAGTGGGGCAATTTGCCAGCGATAGCAGTTACGGCTCACGCAGCCCCAAAAGATCACGAAGTCATACGAGCAGCAGAATTTCAGGGGTTGCTGGTGAAACCCGTTCCATTGGCGGCTTTACAGTCAGAACTGTCTAAAGTTGTGAAGGTGCAAAGGGTTGAGGTTATGGAGCCAGACAATGACTTCAGGATTCGATTTGGAGCGGACAAATTCCGTGAAGCCTGCAGGGAATTGAACAACGAAGTTGTTGGTCTTATTGACAGTCTCAATAATTCCAATGAGTTAAATGACACACACAGGCAAGCGGCGCATAAACTATGTGGCTCTGCTGCGATACTCGGGCAAACCGACCTTTGGTCCAAGTTGAATGACCTTCAAAACTGCACTTCGAAGCAATGGGACGACGAGAAGGCTACTTTCTTGAGGGATTTGCAGTACGAAGCCAAACGTTGTCGTTGAAGTTCAATTCGCTGGCTACGGCCCACAATTCTCACAGTTGCACTCGAATTGGCGGGATGTATCGAAGCGATATCGGCAGGACGGCTGAGGCTTAACAGACAAGAACTTGCCGAGATTTTGATAGATTTACCTACGATCTGCGCCGAAGAAGGCGATAAAGATTCAGTCTAGCTTTTGCTCGGCTGCTCCAACGTGATGGAAAGCCTTTGAGTCGCAAATGGTAAAACCCGTGCGCCCATCGAAAATCGAATGACCCAAAATCAATGGCTTAAGCCTCTCGGAATGGCAAAACTATGTGTCGCCCGACATTTCTGTTGAACTTCACACGAACCTGAGCCAACCGTCGCAGTTGGTCCAGAAAAGCAGTGAACGTTCGACGTCAGAAGGCGCCCCCAAAGTTGGACATCAGTTGAATTTGACCTTTGCGTTATAAACTAACACGCCGCCCCCATTTTTTGCTACCGCAGGCAGTTTGGTTTGTTCTGACTTCCCTTCCGAAAATCAGGGCTGAATTGCAGGTCAGACTGCGAAGCTGCCTGTTCCTGCTAATCTGCCACGTGGCGAACGCGGAAGGGGGCGAGGCAACGCTATTCGACAGGGGTGGTGCGGCCCGCAGGCAAAGCCGAGGACACGACCCTGTCTAAAAGGGTTGCCCGAGGGGGAGGGCCACGCCCTCACCCTGACGGCCAATGGCGTTTGGCTTGTCCAAATCCGCTGGCCCACCAAAGGAAGGTGATGGGAAAGAGGGCTTGCTGCTGTTTGCTATTGAACCCGTCTCTCAAGCTTCAAAAATAGTGGTGGCAACACAGCGGACTTTCGCTGCGCTTGAAAAACCTGGCTAGGCTCTGGGCGGTGCCTTCACAGCGGTGCAGCTCCGCAATGCTGTCCTCGCGCTTCAGGCCGTCCAGCACGATCTTGATTTGCTCTTCTGCTGAAAATTGCTATCGGGTCACACGGCGAGTGTCCTTTACACCTTCTCACCGTGGCTATGCTTGGTTCCGGGTTTCTTTCTCCTCGCTACTCCTTGGCGGTTATGGTGAGTCCGAAACCCTTCTGTAATCGGGCCCGGTATTGCAAGGATATTGCGCCCGAAAGTGCTTGCTTCTGTCCGTGATCTGCGTAGTGCACTCAAATGATGCGGTTGGCTCTGACGGGGAAAGCTTATTTCCCTTGCGGCATATATTTTTATCAGGGTTTCTGTCGGCATTTCCCGCGCTGCGTCCTTTCAGGGGCGCCTTCCTCGCGGAAGAGTTGGTACTCGTTGTCTTTCAGACGGTTCTGAATTCCGTGCCGTCTATCCACATCCGATGCATGATGACTGCCAGTTTCCTCGCGAGGGCAATTTTGGCGCGCTTTGCACCACATCGGGCGGCAACACGCATCGGCCATGCCTTCAACGGAGTCCATCAGGTGGTTCTCACAAGCATCACATGCGCTGCTTCGTAAAGCGTCTATCCCACACTGGCATCGCCGGCCTTGGTATTTGATGTGACTCGATCCGTTTGTCTGGATTGGTTTCGCCATGGCGTCAGGCAAAAGCAGGCTCCCACCGAATTAGATGAACGGAGACGTTTGGGTCCCTCAATGGCAACACGGAAGGTCATTGCAACTATGGCGCCGACACCGGGAGTTGTCATGAGGCGACGACAGACATTATCTTTGCGAGACTGATCTCGAACCTGCTTGTCCAATTCAACAAATTCTTCTGCCATCGCATCACGCGCTGACGGGAGCGGGAAGATTGCCGCCACCAGGACCGGGTTACCTGCGATCACGCAAATTGCCGCGCTCTTGACTGAAACATCAAGACCCACGAAATAAGTCTTGGTCCTCTCCTTTGAGCTTCAAATCACTACCACAATTATGGTGAACCGGCCCGATGACCGCATCTCCCTTATCAAATCAACCTAAACTAATCCATTGGCGCCGACGTCAGACACGTCTGCATGCCTGATCCGAGACGGCACATTGTTAACCCGTCAGTTCCCTCGATTGCGAGCCTCCAGCCGTTCCAGATTGATGACTGTAGACAGCATCAGTCGATCGTGGCTCCAGTCCTGTGTTTGGCGAACTGATGCTGATCCGATGGCGAGAACAAATGCAAATGAAAGTATCAGTCCAAGAAATACGGCAGGTAGTCGGGTGTCTGCCATCGGCGCTTCGGTCAACGCTAACACGCGCTGCCGCAGTACGTGCTTTGCCTTTGTTCCGTAAACCAGTGCCACATTAAGAACACGTGGATTGTTCAACGTAATCGATCGCGCGCAGAATTCCAGCAAACAGGTCGTATACTCCTTTGAATCTATGCCCTTACGAGACACGACGGATTGGTCACAGGCCAATTCGCGTAGCCGGTCGAATTGGTGTTTGAGCACCAGATAGGCCGGGTTCCAGAACAGCAAAGGTCGCAAAAGCTCGAACCCAAGCTCCCATTCCACGTCATTGGCTCGGATGTGCTGAAACTCGTGCGCCAGGGCAAATCGCAACTCATTTGGTGTGTTCAACAGATGACTGGGCAGCACGACGTGCCGGCGGCGAAGGCCACGCACAGCGAACGGTACGGTAATCCGATCTGACAGGCGAATGTCCACCTTGGCGGATTGCCGCCAAAGAAAACTGGTCGTGATCGCGCTGCGGATGGCCCATGCATCGCGCATCACACGAACTGTCAGCACCGCTGCAATAAGAGCGAATGCGATCAAGGCGCAGTTTGCGGCCATGCTTGCGCCTGCCAGTACGTGGTCCAGCCACCGCTCGCGCGTGTTCAGTAGGGTTTCAAATTGTGCTGCTGGCATGGCAATGTCGCCGCGCAGATAAGCGGCCACGGCAATATCCCCCAGTGCAACAGGTTGCCCCGGCCAGACCAGTCCTGCAAGGCTCGAGACCCCTGTAGCCAAAATGGGGCTGACAAGAACGCAGATACAAAGTGCCTTGAGCAAGCGAAGCTGAGCCACAAATCCATATCGCATCGATGTCCTATCCAGCGCCGCGCGCACTGCCAACCAGATAAAGGCCGACAATCCAAGCACGACATTCAGATCAAGAAACGTATCGAGAACCGGTTTAACCGCTGTCATTTTGCAGTCTCCTCTCTACCAGTGCTCGAATTTCCTCCAAATCATCTTCTGTCAGCCCCTCATCGTCGACCAGCCTTGCAACCAGCGTCGCGGGTGTGTCGTCAAACAGGGTCCGAGAAAGATTCTGCAGCGACCGCGACTGGTACCTGTCCTTTTCCAGCAGGGGTCTGTAGATCAGCGACTTGCCGTTCTTCTCGCTTTCGACGAACCCTTTTTCATCAAGGATACGCAGAATAGTCGCGCCGGATGTATAGGCCAAATTACGATCAGAAGGCAGGCGATCAAGGACATCACGGACCGAACCCTGACCCAGCGCCCAGAGTTCGTTCATGAACTCAAGTTCCACGTCGGTCAGAAGATTTGTTGTCTTTTTCTTTCGCATCGATCTCGGTGTCGCCATTTTCTAGTATGCCTGACAGACAAGCATCCTTTCGCTGTTTCTCAAAGCTTAAACTTTCCAGAAGACGAAGACGCCCCAACCGATGGACAGGAAAAGAGGCGTCCATACAGGTTGGCCTACCAGCCCAAGCCAGGCCAGGAAGATATAGGTCGAGCCGAGCAGTGTTATGAACAACCGATCGCCCAACGTGGTTGTCAGACCAAGTACACCGCGACGTTCAAGGCCGTCGCGGAACTTGAACCCTTCCAATAGTCCAATTAGTGCGATGGCCGCGAAGATACCCACGAATACCGCCAACGTCGCCGGGGTCCAGGCCATCCAGAAATCAGGCCAAAGAGGGGCGGTCCACGAGAATCCCTTTTCCTCTTGCTGGCCAACATTGCCCCATCCGGCTTGCTGGGCGAATGCCATCGAAGGCAGGAAGGAGAGGGTGAGAAGAAGTCTACGCATATCGAACCTCACACACGGCCCATCGCGAAACCGCGCGCGATGTAGTTGCGGACAAACCAGATGACAATGGCACCAGGGATAATGGTCAGTGTTCCGGCTGCTGCCAGCAGACCCAACTCATACCCCGCGCTGGAGGCGGTGCGGGTCATCACGGCGGCGATGGGCTTGGCCTCGACCGCGGTGAGGGTCTTGGCCAGCAACATCTCGACCCATGAAAACATGAAGCAGAAGAAGGCCGCGACGCCGACACCCGCTTTGATGTTGGGCAGGAAGATCGTCACGAAGAAGCGCGGGAAAGAATAGCCGTCGACATAGGCTGTCTCATCCAATTCTTTCGGGATGCCGCGCATGAAGCCTTCGAGAATCCAGACCGCCAGCGGCACGTTGAACAGCGTGTGCGCGAGCGCCACGGCCAGATAGGTGTCGAACAGGTGGATTGACGAATAGAGCTGGAAGAAGGGCAGCGCGAACACCGCCGCCGGCGCCATCCGGTTGGTCAGCAGCCAGAAGAATAACTGCTTGTCGCCCAGAAACCGATAGCGCGAGAACGCATAGGCCGCTGGCAGCGCTACACAGACCGACAGCACCGTGTTGATCGTCACGTAGATTATCGAGTTGATATAGCCCCAATACCACGTCGGATCGGTGAAGATGGTAATGTAGTTCTCCAGCGTGAAGGTCTGGGGAAACAGGGAAAAGCCCGACAGGATCTCGTTCGTGGTCTTGAAGGACATCGCCACCAGCCAATAGATCGGCAGCATCAGGAACGCGATATAGAGGATCGGGATAAGGGACCGCTTCTTCATTGCGCGTCATCCTTTGTCATCAGAGTGTAGAAGACCCAGCTGACCAGCAGCGTGATGGCGAAGTAGATCAGGCTCATCGCGGCCGCAGGGCCAAGGTCGAACTGTCCCAGCGCGATCTTCACAAGGTCGATCGACAGTAAGGTGGTTGAGTTGCCGGGACCGCCGCCGGTCAGAACGAAAGGCTCGGTATAGATGTTGAAACTGTCCATAAAGCGCAGCAGAACGGCGATGGTTAGTACAGTCTTCATCTTGGGCAGCTGGATATAGCGAAACACTGACCAGGGGCTGGCACCGTCTATCTTAGCGGCCTGATAATAGGCATCCGGGATCGACACGAGGCCCGCATAACACAGCAGCACAACCAGCGACGTCCAGTGCCAGACATCCATAACGATCACGGTGATCCAGGCCGACAGTGGCTGTTGTGTCATGTCATAGTTGATGCCCAGGACGTCATTCAGGAAGTAGCCCAGCAGGCCGATCTTGGGCAGAGTAAAGATATTCCACATCGAGCCGACCACGTTCCACGGGATCAGCATCGGCAGGGCCATCAGGACCAGACAGACCGGCACCCAGAACCCTTTGCGCGGCATGGAAAGCGCCACGATGATACCAAGCGGCACCTCGATCAGCAGGATCAGAAAGGTGAACAGGAACTGCCGTCCCAGAGCTGCCTGAAACCGGTCGGAACGCAGGATCTGTTCGAACCAGCCCAGTCCTTCCCAGAAGAACTGGTTGTTACCGAACGTCTCCTGCACCGAATAGTTGACCACCGTCATCATCGGCACCAGCGCATTAAACGCGACCAGCGCCAGCACCGGCAGGACAAAGAACCATGCTTTTTGGTTTTCCGTTCTCATTGCGTCCGCTCCTCGGTTGCGATCCAGCCGTCGCGGTAGACGCGAGATTGTTCGGGTTTGAATTGCAGGTACACATGTGAGCCAGGGTTGGGCGCATTGTGTTCTGCTACGGCTTTCACCGGCGTATCACCGACCATGGCACTGACCACATAGTGCCGTCCGATATCTGCGACCTTGGTGACATGGGCAGGGATGCCGGTTTCGCCAAAGCTTATATATTCAGGCCGGATACCCAGATCGGTGCGGCCTCCGTCACCGTGGGTCTGGCCTTCCAGCATCACTTCATGGCCTTCGAACAGGGCCCGATCGCCCTTCGCTTCGCATGACAGCACATTCATGCCGGGTGAGCCGATGAAATGGCCGACAAATGTGTGCTGTGGGCGTTCGAACAGTTCCACAGGGGTGCCGATCTGCACGACTTCGCCTTCCTGCATCACGACTACTTCGTCCGCGAAGGTCAGCGCTTCGGTCTGGTCGTGCGTGACGTAGATCATCGTGGCTTTGACGCGCTGGTGCAGCTCTTTCAGCTTGGACCGCAGTTTCCATTTCAGATGTGGGTCGATAACAGTCAGCGGCTCATCGAACATCACCGCGTTCACGTCGTCGCGCACCAACCCGCGACCCATCGAGATTTTCTGTTTGTTGTCCGGGCTCAGACCTGAGGCCCGGGTATTCAGCATATCCGTAACGTCCAGCATCTCTGCAATCTCATCGACGCGACGTTTGATCGTTGCAGGGTCGACTCCCCGGTTTTTCAGTGGGAAGGCCAGATTTTCGCCCACAGTCATCGTGTCGTAGATCACCGGGAATTGGAACACCTGCGCAATGTTGCGTTGATCTGGGGGCAAGGCAGTAACGTTCTGACCATCGAACAGAATCTGTCCCTCGGAAGGCGTCAGCAACCCCGAGATGATGTTCAGCAGCGTTGACTTGCCGCATCCTGATGGCCCCAGCAGCGCATAGGCGCCGCCATCGCGCCAGGTGACGTCGATTTCCTTCAGGGCGTAATCCTGTGGCCCCTTGGGATTGGGGAAATAGCTGTGTCGCAGGTTTGCAAGCTTGATTTGTGCCATGTCAGGCTATCCTTTTGCCGTCTTGGCCGAAATACCGGCAATGGGCCGGGTTCATGTAGAAGCTGTGGTCTTCGCCCACCTGATAGGGATGGACACCCGAGGCCAGGGACACCCACGCCTCATCCCCATGCTGGAAGTGCGCGCTGGAATCCGAGCCCGAAAGCTCGGTCACGATGACACGCCCGGTCAGCTCCACGTCGGCGTCGGAAGAGCGGAACGGGGTCACCCGGTGCGGACGCACGGCGACCAAGTAGTCACCATCGGCTATATCGGTGACTTTCCAGCCACCACCGCCGACCAATTGCGCCTGCGCATCAGACACGGTGATGCGCGCCACATTGATGGGCGGGTCAGAGAACACACGAGCTGCAGAGATGTTCTCGGGGTTGCGATAGATATCTGAGGTGGGGCCAAATTGGGTGACGCGCCCGTCCTCCATCAAGGCGGTGTTGCCGCCGAGCATCAACGCCTCTTCCGGTTCCGAGGTGGCATAGACGACCACGGCCCCGCGCCCGGCGAACAGGTCGGGCAGTTGTTCACGCAGTTCTTCACGCAGCTTGTAATCGAGGTTGGCCAGTGGTTCGTCAAGAAACACTGCGCGGCTTTCCTTTGCAATCGCGCGGGCCAGCGCGGTACGCTGCTGCTGGCCACCTGACAACTCATGCGGACGGCGCTGTAGCATTGGGCGCAACTGCAGCAAGTCGGCGGCCTCTTCGACGCGGCCTTCGATTTCGGATTTTGCCATCCCTGCCACGCGTAAGGGCGAGGCGATGTTGTCGAAAACGGTCATATGCGGGTAGTTCACGAAGAACTGGTGTACCAAACTGATCTGCCGCTTTTGCGTGTTCAGCTTGGTGACGTCCTGCCCGTCCATCAGAACTTTGCCCGAGGCGATCGGGTCCAGCCCGGCCATCATCTTGATCAGCGAGGTTTTGCCCGACCCCGTCGCGCCCAACAGCACATTGAAATGGCCAGTCTTGAGCGTCAGGTTCGTAGGCTTGATATGGATGACATTGCCAACCCGTTTGGTGGCGTCTTTAAGTTCGATCATGTCCGTGGGTTCCGGTCCTTCAGTGCGTCGCACTGGCCTTGGGGTGGGGATGCCGCACACGGCACCCCCGGTTTCGTTTGCTTACTGAGACTGCCAGCGCTGAACCAGTTCGTCATAGTTGACGGTCTGGCCCTGCGGCTTTTCGTTCTCAAGCTTGGCCTTGGGCGAGCCCGGCTTTTCCAACCAGAAGGCGGCATCCTGCGGCTCGTTCAGACGCGGGCCACAGCCACCGTAGACACCGGCGCTTTCGTCAGCGGCCTGCATCCGGGCCATAGTGATGTCCATCTCTTCTGCCAGACGGTCCATCGCCTCTTGCGGGGTGAAGGCGCCCGAGTTCACGTCACCGATCTGCTGCCACCAGATCTGGGCCAGCTTCGGATAGTCCGGCACGTTGATGCCGGTCGGTGACCATGCCACACGGTCGGGTGAGCGGTAGAACTCGACCAGACCACCCAGCTTGGGTGCGCGCTCGGTGAACGACTCGTGGTTGACCGAGCTGTCGCGGATGAAGGTTAGGCCCACATGGGATTTCTTCACGTCGACAGTCTTGGACGTCACGAATTGGGCATAGAGCCAAGCCGCCTGAGCACGATCCGCAGGCGTCGACTTCAGGAAGGTCCACGACCCCACGTCCTGATAACCAACCTTCTGGCCTTCTTCCCAATAGGGGCCGTGCGGACTGGGCGCCATCCGCCACAGCGGCGTGCCTTCGTCATCCACGGTGTTGTTGCCCTCGGACTTCGGCTTAACCATGTCTGCGGTGAAGGCGGTGTACCAGAAGATCTGCTGAGCCACGTTGCCCTGGCTGAGCGCCGGCAGCGACTGGTAGAAGTCGTAAGACGCCGCACCCGGAGGCGCATAAGCCCGCAGCCATTCATCCCACTTGCGGATCGCATAGACCGCAGCTGGGCCGTTCGCAGCACCACCACGCGAAACGGATGCGCCAACAGGGTTACAAGTGCCCGCTTCCATGCGGATGCCCCATTCGTCGACGGGAACGCCGTTCGGTTCACCCACGTCACCGGCGCCGGCCATCGACAGCCAGGCGTCAGTCATGCGCCAGCCGAGGTCAGGCGCGCGCTTACCATAATCCATGTGGCCATAGATCGTGGTGCCATCGACTTCTTTCACGTCATTGGTGAAAAACTCGGCGATGTCTTCGTAGGCCGACCAATTGACCGGAACGCCTAGATCATAGCCGTATTTCTCTTTGAACGCGGCCTTGTTGGCTTCGTCATCGAACCAGTCCTTGCGGAACCAATATAGGTTCGCAAACTGCTGGTCAGGCAATTGATAAAGCTTGCCATCAGGGCCGGTGGTGAACTGAATGCCCATGAAGTCATCCAGATCCAGCGTTGGCGAGGTTGTCGCCGCCCAATCACCTTCCATCATATCGGTCAGCGGATAGGCCAACTGCAGGCGCGAATGTGTCCCGATCAGGTCGCTGTCGTTGACATAGCCATCATACAGATTCCGTCCGGTTTGTAGTTGAGTCTGTACGGCCTGAACCACTTCGCCTTCGCCGAGAATCTGATGATTGACCTTGATCCCGGTTATTTCCTCGAACGCCTTGGTCAGAACCTCGGATTCATAGGAATGCGTCGGGATACCCTCGGACAGGACATTGATTTCCATGCCCGAGTACGGTTGTGCAGCTTCGATGAACCACTTCATTTCGGACAACTGTTCATCCTTCGACAAGGTCGATGGCTGGAATTCGTCGTCGATCCAACGTTGTGCTGCGGCTTCGTCGGCCCAAGCAGGACCATGCCCCGCAATGACGGCCGCTGCCGCCACGGCGGAAAGTAGATGTCTCCGCATCTGTCTCCTCCCAAAGATTATGTGATCCGGTGCAGACCGGATGGCAAACAGCATCAATGATATTCGGCGCTGCTGTCAAACTAATTTTTTAGTAGAAAGGAAGAAGTAGATCAACGCATTGTTTTATATCGATTATTACCGTTTACGTTGGAGGGTGAACTTCATGGATCACGCCAATTAGCATCAAATACGTGCGCTGCAAACGGCCCATTCCTTCCGTTCGACCCTGGTCACCTTCTCGCGGTGCTGACCGTCAAAGCTGTCGTTCGCTGCAATCGCGAAGCTGGAAAGTAGACGATGGTCTGGGGAACGGCTCTGAGCGGAGATGTAACTTTAACGGACGATGTTGCAGCTTAACCCAACAGACCTGCCATCTATGGATTGTGGTTTCGTCAGGACCCAAGGGCGGGTGCTGATTTGGATGGCCTTTGTGTACTTCGAAGATCTCACGTGCAAACTATCATCCCAGCTCGAACATCTGATCAGTCGGACTTGGCGATCTCCAATGCTTGTTCCCTTAGCCAATTGATCGCTGGATTGAAGCGGCTGCGCTCGTGGCGGACAAGAAAATAAGGGAAGCCACAACTCGGCCGAAACGGAGCTGAACAAAGAGAGGTCAATTTCTGGACTTGCTTTGCCAGCCGCTTGGGGACAGCTGCAACTGCATCCGTCTGTCCTACCAAAAAAGGTAATGTGGTGAAGTAAGGCTGCTGGAACACAGCATTCGAACCATCTCCCTTTTCCCTCATGATCGTATCGGGTTTCAGACCCGAAGTGCCCGGAAAACTGAACTCGATTAACCGGTAAGCCGAAACGTCTTGCGGAGTAAGTGCCCGTTTTGATGACGCATGTTCTTCAAGCGGATGGCCTTGTCGGAACAGGATTTTGTAGGTTTCATCAAATAGCTTCTGAACAAGCAAATCGTTCCTGGCATCCAAATCCGCGTATAGCAGCAGATCAATTGCTCCTTTTTCCAAATCGGTAAAGCTTTGCGGCACCAGTGGCGAGACATCGAACCTTATTGCTGGTGCGGTAACGGCAAAGACCTCCATCATGGGTCCCAGGACAGCCGCGACGCCGTAATCTGTCGAGGCGATGCGATAGCATTGGTTGGACTGTGCCGGATCAAAAGTGGATGGCCTGAATACATCCGCAATCGCCGACAATGCAGCATCGACGGGATCATTCAGGCCCAGAGCATGATCCGTTAATTGGTATCCGGACTGCGTTCGGATCAGCACCGGATCTCCAATAAGGTCGCGTACCCGGGCGAGGATTCGACTGGCGGCGGGCTGGCTGATCCCCAGATGTATTGCCGTGCGTGTCACGCTGCTTGTGCGAAGCAGGAGCTGCAGGAACCGTAGAGTCCTAACATCCAGAGAAGTTAAAATGTCATTCATTTTTTGCATGCTCATCATGCTATTTGCGTCATCCCAATTATGCCCGTCGCGAGTTAACTGACAAGTGAAGCTTAACCGGGCGCCCCCCAGATCGGGGCGCTCGATCCAAGATCGTTTGGTTGTCGAGACCATCAAACTGTATACGAAAGGGCAGCAGCTGTGATTACACGACGCATGTTCAACTCAATCGCGATTGCAACATCCATGAGCGGAGCTTTCACCTCCCGCGCTCGCACAGCGGAGGCATCCGGTGACCTAGATCAATCGGCATTTGGCTCTTATGATGTTGAAACAGTGTCCTTTGACAGCTCTGGGGAAACCCTTGTTGGAAAGTTGTTGAGACCTGCTTCGGAAGGACTTCACCCGGCAGCTGTGATCATCGGCCCTGTTGCATTCGTCAAGGAACAGTCACCGGTGCAATATGCAACCCGCCTGGCATCGCGCGGGCTGGCCGTTCTGATATTCGATCCACGCTATCACGGAGAAAGCTCGGGCACACCCCGACGCTACGAGTCTGGTGAAGCCAAGGTTGAAGACTGCCAAGCCGCCCTTGGTTTTCTCGCAAACCAAGAAGGCATCGACGCAAACCGGCTTCATCTTCTCGGGATTTGTCAGGGCGTCAACTGGGCGATTGAAACAGCGGTGACAGACGGTCGCGTGGCCTCTCTCGGGGTTGTCGCGGGCCACTATCTAACTGAGGAAACTGCCAGAATGTACCTTGGCAGTGATGCCGAGGTTGAAGCACGCATAGATCGCGCGGCCAAAGCAGCCACCGAATTCGAAAAAACGGGGGAAGCAAGCTACATCCCGATCGTCGGCTCTGAGGATGCCCTTCTGACCGCAACTGCCATCGCAGACTGGTACCTACCATGGGATAACAGGGCCCCTTGGCTGACTTTCAAAGGGGGTTGGGAAAACCGCATCACCGCGATGAGCGAAGCTGGCATTTGGGGCTGGCGGATCGACGAAACAGCCCCTCAACTAAACCTGCTTGTATTGATGATCCATGGCGACAGAGCTGCAAGCGGTCAGGTCATTCCCCGCCGCATTTTTGAAGAAATCGCGTCAGAAAAGAAGACGCTGTATTGGATCGACGGCGCCAACCAGCTTCAGTTTTACGAAGACCCGTTGATCATTGATGCCGCCGTCAATGCTCTGGCTCCGCACTTTCTTGCCTCCAATTGAACCCTTTGATGCAAACCGCTCGGTTCATTGACGCCGCCCCGGAACAATCATTGCCGGAAAAACGGGCGGCAACATCAAAGCATAGATACACCGGAGAATTATTTGAGATGAAAGTTCTTTCGTTATTGGTCACTTGCACCACGGCCTTCCCTGTTGTCGCCGAACAGGAGCTGCCGCCCTTTACCGAAGCCGTTTTGCCGATGGGAAATGATGTCTATGCCGTATCGATTGGACCGGGTGGGCCAGATGAAGAGTTCAGCTCAGACGCCACTAACGGCGGGCTCTACAAGCTCACTCCTGATGGCGTGTCCGAAGAAATCAAACTCTCAGATGGGCAAGGTCTTCGTAACCCAACAGGAATGGTGCGTTCCGGCAACCAGATTGTCATTGTGGATGGCAATGAGGTCATTTCTACCGCTTCGGATGGCACGGTAAACTGGCGTCAGGCTCTCGATGACGATGGTGTTTTTCTCTACGATATCGAAGCCCTCGACGACGACACCCTTCTTGTGAGTGATTTTGGGCGCGGCGCATTCCTATCGGTCGCAGCCCAAACCGGACAAATTCAACCTCACCTCGGCGATTTGCGCATCAGTGGTCTCGCCCGCTTTGCAATCGCAGAGACAGGTATTTACGCTGTGTCCTGGGGTAGCGACGACGCCTGGGACAGCGCTTTGTATTGGGTTCCGCATTCAGGCAACGGAGATACTGCGGTAGCTGTTTCAACCGGCTTTGGTAGCTTGGAATCCGTTGAAGTCGTGCACGGCACAGTTGTTGTCGGGGGTTACCGAGGCCACGAGAAATACCCGAATGCGAGGCTCTTGCGCGTTGAAACTGATGGGTCCGTAGATCCACTGAGCGTCGGGTCTCATTCGCGTGGGATTTCCGATATACTCTTCGATGGGTGGTCGATTTGGCTGAGCTATTTCTATGACGCATCCTATGCGGAGTTGCCGTCTCAGACGGTGAAAAGTCTCGACCAATAGACGCACGCACTCCGGTTTTCATGGCGCCTGGCTTCCGCAGTAGCATATGGTCGGGGAGCTAACTAGCGGTCCAAAGCGGCCACTGGACATGCTGCAATGGCAGCGCAATTCCAGACATTCGCTACAGACGCGTAATGCTCACGCTGCAGGTGGTCACGTTAATTGTTTCCCATTGCGTGCTTTAGATATCACGTTCGTTCGAGTGTTAGTCTTTTGATGTCAGATTATGGCAGCCGATCACGCCTGCATATTTCATCGCTTACAAATTTCTCCACCCATTGATCAACCCAACCGCCGCGTCTGCATAGCTCCTTGGGAACTGGTCGGATGTCCGGGCTTTCATGATCGTATGAAGTCCCAGCAACAGGCCGATCAGCAGCTTTGCCGCCTCATCCGGGTCAACATCGATGTGCACGGTCCCTTCAATTTTGGCGCGGCTGAGGATCGCAGCAAACCTTCTTTCCAAGGCGGTGAGGTATCTCTCGATTCGGGCATTCACCTCGGGGTCAGTGCGGTGAAACGAACTGATCGAATTGAAGGCAAGGCACCCCGCATCCTCGATCTTCGGCATACGTTCTGCCGAGGCGATACCCTGGAACCAATCGCTGAGGTCATTCAGCGAATAGGTGTCGGGGTCGGGGAAGTGCCGAGCCTCGGCATTGTCCAGATAAGTATCAAGTGTCTTTAGGAAGAACTTCTCTTTTCCGCCATAGGTGGTTTGCAGTGTGAACCGAGTTAGCCCGGTCTCCTGCTCCAGTTCCCGCGTGCTGGCACCATGGTATCCCCGCCGCCAAAACAGGTCCAAAGCGCCTGCCACAGCACTGTCGTGATCCGTCTTGCGTTTGCGCGCCACAGATTTCTCCTTGCTTTTTCTATCCGCATGGATAGTAATAAATTCCTATCCACTTGGATAGCATTGCGGGCGCGCGGCTGCAAATGCCGCGTGGCCCCACGTCAAACGGAGACCTGACATGACCGCCATCGACCCGACAACCGGGGCCTCAAAGCCCGTAACACTGCGCGCCATCTTCATTCTGAACGCGCTGAAAATCCTGCTGGCCCTTGGCTTCTTCGCCGCGTTCAAATTCTACGGGCTGCAGGTCGGAGAACTGGCAGGCCCCCAAGCCGCCAACCTGATGCTCTATACGATGCTGGGATATATGGTGACTTTTGCCTGCATCATCGCATCCATCCTCAGGCGCAGCCTGGTCGGTATCCGCGCAGCGATTGCCGTTGATTTTCTGGTCTCGATCCCGGCAACGGCGGTCATCGGCTTTATCATCGCGATCATCAGCTTGGGCCTGACTTTTACGGCCTCTGTCCGCTCCTATTTCGCCTATCGCGGCTGAGGTGTTCAGATGAGTCACCCAAACACGATCGACGGCCAATGTATCTGTGGCTCGGTGCGCTATCGGGTGCGGGAAAACATGGCCGCCTTCAAACTCTGCTATTGCAGCTTCTGCCAGAAGGCCTCGGGCTCGGCCCATGTTGCGAATGCGTTCACCACGCCCGATCAGATCGAATGGCTGGAAGGCAAAAACATGCTGACCACCTTCGACGTGCCCAATTCCCAAGTACGCCGGGTGTTCTGCCGGAACTGCGGGACGACGCTGCCATTCGAGACTCAAAACGGCAAGATTCTGATTGTCCCCGTTGGCAGCTTGTCCTGCCCGCCGTCCCAACCCGTCAACGCGATCGTTGGCTGGTCGTCCCGACCTGCGTGGTATGGTGAGGCGCTGGGCCTGATCGAAGAGACTTGCAATGCAGAAAGAGTGGCTCAATGAGTACCGAACAAGAGATCTCAGCCGACTTCCCGTTTGACTCGAAATATGTCGAGGTGAATGGGCAGCGCATTCACTATGTCGAGGAAGGCGACGGCTCGCCGGTTCTGTTTCTGCACGGCAATCCCACCTCGTCTTATCTGTGGCGCAACATCATTCCCTATGCCGCCGGGCAGGGCCGCGCTATCGCGATGGATCTGATCGGTATGGGCAAATCGGATAAGCCGGATATTCCCTACCGCTTTGTCGACCACGTTCCCTACGTTGACGGATTCATCGAGGCGCTGGGGTTAGAGGACGTAACGCTCGTCATTCATGACTGGGGCTCGGCATTGGGGTTTCACTATGCGCACCGACATCCCGAGAACATCCGCGGCATGGTGTTCATGGAGGGCGTGGTCCGCCCGATGAGTTGGGCGGGATTCCCGCCCGATTTCCGCACCGGGTTTCGCTTGATGCGGACGCCGGGTCTGGGATGGATGATGATCTCGGGCCTGAATATGTTCGTCGAGAAAATCCTGCCAAGCGCCATAGTACGTGATCTGGCACCGCAAGAAATGTCGCAGTACCGTGCGCCCTTTCCCACAGCACGAAGTCGCAAGCCGGTTCGTGTGTGGCCTTGCGAGATTCCGATCGATGGCACGCCTTCTGACGTTCATGAGATCGTCAGCGCCTACAGCCGTTGGTTGGGAGAAACGCAAACCCCGATGCTGATGTTCCACGCCACGCCCGGAGGCACCATCGGGACAAAAGAGGTCGCCTGGTGCCATCAGACCATCCAGAACCTCGAAGCGGTGGATATCGGCAAAGGCATTCATTTCCTACAGGAAGATAACCCCCATCTGATCGGAGAAAAGCTGGAGGAGTGGTTGGCGCGATTGCCCGCATGACCCCGTGCTGCCACGTGTAGCGGCTGAGCCGTATACATAAATCAGATTTCCTGATTTTATGCTTTAACTATCACCCAATACGTTCAAAGGCCAAACACCGGAGGGAAACCCTGTTGAATCTGACGACCCCCATCCCTTTGATTCTAGCGGCTGTACTGCCCGCCTTTCTGGACCGGTGCTCAGGGTCTGATACCAGCGTCGCTTTGGGCGTATTGGCGCGCGACCGGGTGGCCTTGACCGCGACAGCCAGCGAAATCGTCGTCGATTTGCCTATTGCCGAAGGTGCCGTGGTCAAGGCAGGCGACACGCTGGTTCAGCTTGATCCAACATTGCAAAGCTCAAAACTGGCACTGGCGCAGGCTGAACTGGAAAAGGCGCAGGCCACGCTTCTGAAGCTGCAGGTGGGGCCGCGAGAGGAGGAGATTGCGATAGCCGAGGCCAAAGTCGCGGGCGCTGTTGCACGCCTTGCCGATGCCGAAGCCATCTATGACCGAAACGCCAGACTGGTCGAAAACTCGGTCGTGACCGAAGCGCAGGTAGCAAATGATCTGGCCCTGCGCGATTCCGCGCGAGCTGAACTGGCCAGCGCTCAGGAATCGCTTAAAGAGTTGCAGAACGGCACCAGACCCGAAGACCTGGCGGTTGCCGAAGCCAACGTACGGGCCGCCGAAGCGTTGGTTTCCGCCGAGCAAACAGTTCTGGACGACTTGACGGTTACGGCCACCCGCGACGGCGTGCTGGATTCTCTGCCGTGGAATTTGGGCGAGCGGGTAACATCCGGCAGCCCGGTTGCCGTGATGGTCACGGGCCAGACGCCTTACGCGCGCGTCTATGTGCCCGAGCCGCATCGCGTCAATCTGAAACCCGGCGACACGCTGGAAGTACGCATTGACGGGCTGGCCGATCCGCTGGACGGCGTGATCCGCTGGATCAGCGACGACGCGTCCTTCACCCCCTATTACGGATTGAACAAGGACGACCGCACGCGCCTTGTCTATTTGGCCGAGATTGACTTGCCCACTGCAACACCCGACCTGCCCGCCGGAGTGCCAGTGCAGGTCCCCATGCCATGAGTGATATCGTCGTCTCGACGCAGGGTCTGACCCGTCGGTTTGGGGAAAACACCGCAGTCAACAATCTGGACCTCGAAATCCGAACGGGCCAGATATACGGGTTTCTCGGCCCCAACGGCTGCGGCAAGACAACTACCATGCGCATGCTGACCGGCCTACTGACCCCCAGCAGCGGGGCAATTTCGGTTTTGGGCCGATCAATGCCCGAAGCGGCTGAGCCGTTAAAAAATGAGATCGGGTACATGACCCAGATCTTCTCGTATTACCGCGACCTGACAGTGCTGGAGAACCTTCGGTTCGCGGCAGAAATTTATGGCATTCCAGTGAAGTCGGCCAAGGACCGGATTGAAGAACTGCTGCACACCTATGACCTGACAACCAACATTGATCAGCTCAGCGGCAGCATGAGCGGCGGGCAAAGACAAAAACTCGCCCTTGCAGCGACCGTCATGCACCGACCAAAACTGTTGTTTCTGGATGAACCGACCTCGGCCGTTGACCCCGAAACCCGACGCACTTTCTGGGAACAGCTGTTCGATCTGGTCGATCAGGGCGCGACGATGATCGTCTCGACCCATTTCATGGACGAGGCCGAACGCTGCCACCGCTTGGCGATCTTGCAGCACGGGGTGAAGAAGGCGGACGGCTCTCCGCGTGAGTTGATGGATGATCTGCAGGCCGATGTTGTCGAAGTTGAAGGCCCGGACCTGCGCAAGGTCAAACACGCGTTGGACGTCCAGCCCATGATCTTGTCGACCGCGCAAGTCGGATCGCGGCTGCGTGTGCTGGTGGATAAATCCGAACCTCAGCCGGTGGACATGTTGCGCGGCCAACTTGCTGCGTTTCCCGACCTGTCCCTGACCCTGCAGCGACCAAATCTGGAAGACGTGTTCGTCAGCGCCACACGGGGGCCAAAACAGTGATCTCGCCACGCCGCATCGCTGCTGTACTGAAGAAAGAACTGTTACAACTGCGGCGGGATCGGATGACCTTTGCCATGGTGATCATGATCCCCCTGATCCAACTGCTGCTGTTTGGCTATGCGATCAACACCAACCTGCGCCATGTGCCTGTCGCACTGGTGGACCAGTCCGGAACAGAGTTGTCCCGAACATTGGCGCAGATCGTTCAGGCCACGCAGGTCGTGACCATCACCGAACATCTAACAACCCCGCAAGAAGCCGAGCGCGCGATCACTGAATCCCGCGTGCGCGCCGCGCTTATCATCCCATCAGACGTCAGCCAACGCCTTGCCCGAAGCCCGTCTGTCGGGCTGGGCCTGCCCAACGCAACGGACAAGACCAGTAGCCGACCGGTTGCCCATTGGATCGTCGATGGCTCGGACACGATGGTGGCCAGCGCAATCAAATCCCTGCGCACGATGCCTTTGACAGAACTGCTGAAACAACCACCAAACCGGCAGGTGCCTACCTTCGAGGTGACGCTTTACTTCAACCCTGAACAGCGATCAGCAGTCAATATCGTGCCAGGTCTTGTCGGCGTGATCCTGACCATGACGATGATCCTGTTCACTTCAGCCGCCATCGTCCGCGAACGCGAACGGGGCAATATGGAGATGCTGATCAACACCCCGATCAAATCGATCGAACTGATGATCGGGAAGATCATCCCCTATATCTTTCTGGGCCTGATACAGGTCGCAATCATCCTCGGCCTCGGGCATGTCCTTTTCGATGTCCCGATAAACGGCGGATTGGGCATTTTGCTTGTGGTGACCTTGTTGTTCATCATCGCCAGCCTGTCGCTTGGGCTGGTGATTTCCACGCTTGCGCAGAACCAATTGCAATCAATGCAGATGACTATCTTTGTTCTGCTGCCATCGATCCTGATGTCGGGCTTTATGTTCCCCTTCGACGGCATGCCGCAACCAGTCCAGATGATTGCTCAGGTTCTGCCCGCCACTCATTTTATGGACATGATCCGCGGCGTGGTCCTGCGTGGCGCGTCGCTATACGAGTTGCGCTGGGGAATTCTCTGGATGATTGGATTTGCGGCATTCGGATTGTTGGCGGCCACTCTAAGGTTCAAGAAACGGTTGGGTTGAAGGCGGCCCAGAGCTGCCGTCCGTGCGGGAATTGAATGCTGCATTGAGGCTTCCCAGAATCGGGAATTGAAAGACCTCTGTTGAAAACTAAACAACTCGAGGCGCAACCGCAGCCTCATCCGAGCAACGTACGCATCTCACCGTTTTCAAGAGCAGCAGTACGACGAGGATCGTGCATCGCAGTTTGAAGCATGGCATGAGCCAATTCATCGGAAGTTACACCGATGGGCGGCATCAGCCTTTGGAGCGGTTTGAGAAGATAATCACCCTTCTTCCACGTGTTCCTCGGCCCCGACGGCGCAATATAGCCTGGACGAAAGGCGAATTTCCTTTCGAGGTCAGATGCAAATAGCTTGCTCTCCGCTTCGCCCTTAATCTTCAAAGCAAAGGACATGCCGCCGCCAACAGACCCAGCGCCTTGAGCGGAAAACAAGCAGAACGTCACACCGGGCGCAGACCTCTCGCAAGCCACCAGCAAAGCGCGCATCCAATCGACTGTGATTTCCTCGTATTCTGTTCGACTGACGCGCGCGGAATAAGTGGCAAGGCAATGGAAGACGGTGTCGATGCCATCAAGATAAGTTTCGATGGCTTGGGTGTCGCCGAATGCTGCAAACCTCACATCGGTCAGCTTTGGTTGATTCATATTGCATGGGCTGCGCCCAAGCGACACGATTTCGCGCGCAGTTTTTTCGTTCAGCAATGCCGCAAGTACCGAGGTACCTACCATCCCCGTCGCACCGGTCAGCAGGACGCGTCCAAGTGGTCGTGTTGTCTTGTCAGGTGGATTGGGCACGGCGCTCTGCCTCGGCTTTCAAGCCGCGATTGAAAGCTTGGTAACCTTCCACATACATCTTTGCCAATCGTCCGCCCATCAGGAAAGTGATGCCCCCCATGATTTCATCGGATTGTAAGAAGCGAGTTTTGCCACCCTCCAACGGCTCAACACAAAAGTGGTGGTTATCGCGAATGCCACCCGGCCCCTTCTCAGCCCAGAAAAACTCCGTCCCCTGCACGACCGAGATGGTATGATCCAAGGTGGTCAGTTTCTCCTTTGATGAATCAAGCTGAAAGTCGACGGTGATTGTCGATCCATCCTTGATCTCTCCGTGGATGCCCACAAGGAACGCCGCCCAGTCCTTGTAGTTTGGCGTGTCGGTCAACGCCGACCAGACCACGTCCGGCGGCGCATCGATCACAATATCGGTGTGGATTTTGTAATGTGAGAGGCTCACTTTTTCCGATGATCCGGTTTCCATGACAATCCTTCCTTTGAGGTCTCAGGCGTTCTGTGGTGATACGCGATCCCCGCCCTGAATTGTGATCTGCCCAAAACGATCCCGCATGCGCTTGGATCGAAAAAGGTAGATCGAGATGATGATGTAATTGATACATTCCTGGGCGAAGTTCCGGTAGCGATCCGGATTTTCCAACATGTCTAAGGATTGCACAGCACACATCGTGGCAAGCGCGGTGAACATGACCAGCATGGCAATCGGAGTGACGCTCCAGCGCAGGACGTATCCGGCCAGATAAGTGGCACCCGAAGCGGTGATCAAAATCCAATGGAGAGTTTGCATGCCCGGCGGAAAGGTCGCGTTTTGCAAAGGCATAAGCGGCGCCAGCCCGGTGAAGTATTCAAGAAACCCGAGAAGTCCCCAGCCCAACATGATAGCTGAGGCGA
Source organism: Ruegeria sp. H9 (assembly GCF_056532915.1). Classification (NCBI taxonomy): domain Bacteria; kingdom Pseudomonadati; phylum Pseudomonadota; class Alphaproteobacteria; order Rhodobacterales; family Roseobacteraceae; genus Ruegeria; species Ruegeria sp. H9. Next base: position 927,956 of record NZ_JBQFNX010000001.1, read on the forward strand.
GCACGATCAGATACTCGAACCCCCGCGAGAGTCGCTGCATGAACCTGTTCATCCCCGTCCCTCAGATCGTGAATGTCTGGTCGGTCATCTCTTCCGAGAGACGCCACAAACGTTCGGTCAAACCGTAGTCTTCGCAAATTGGATTGCGGATCGCGATCCCGGTCTTGCCACTCATTTCTTCGGGGCCTGTAGGGCCGTAGTACTCGCCGCCTTTGACCTGATCAGACAAAGCGGCGAACAGAGATGGCCTCGCAGCGTCTTCATTGGAGTGCAGAAGTTGTTCGACTTGTGCCTTCATGTTAGCGCGCGTTTCTTCGTCCAAATCGTTGAACAGACCGGAATCCGACCCGCCCGGATGCACAGTTAGCGACTTCAGCAACTTGCCCGAAGCCTTGAGTTGACGGTCCAGTTCGTCGCCGAACAGAAGGCAGGCGAGCTTTGATTGACCGTAAGCGACACCACCGTCCCGGTCGCATGTAAGATCGTCAAAGTGAATGTTCGCGTTCTTGTGGGCGATACTGGAAAGCGAGACGATCCGCGATGCGGGGTCGTCCAGGAACATGTCGATCAGCAGTGCGGTCAGCAGAAAATGTCCCAGGTGGTTGATTGCGAATTGCAACTCGACACCATCAGCATTTGTTTGAGCTGAGTAAAGCAGAATACCCGCGTTGTTTATCAGCACATCCAGCTTGGAGTACCGGGCGCGGAAAGCCTCAGCGAACGCGCGAACCGAAGTCAAATCACTTAAGTCCAGTACGAGGATGTCGATTGATGCGGAAGGAATCCGCGCGAGAACGTTTGCTTTGGCGGCTGCGGCCTTTTCAAGGCTGCGGCACGCCATGACGACGTGAAAACCTGCTTCGGCCATACCGACTGTCGTTTCAAACCCGATTCCATTGTTTGCACCGGTGACGATCGCGACTTTTCCAGATTGTTTAGACATCTAGCATCCTGACAAATTGACATATTGTGAGTGATTGTCAATGTTGACACTAAGTGCTCATTTGTCAATATGTAAATCATGGAAGATCGCTACGACTATATCCTCGAAGCCGCGAAGCAGCTTTTTCTTCGCTACGGCGTGAAGCGAACGGGCATGAACGACATCGCCCATGAAGCGGGCATCTCGCGGCAAACACTATACAAAGCATTCGCAAACAAGGATGAGGTGCTGCAGGCTACGATCCGGTCGCTGGCAGACAGAGTCGTTCTGGATATCGAGGCCGGTCTTAAAAAAGCTGACGGACTTGGAGCACAACTTGATATCGTCTTCAAATATGCCGTCATTGAGCACTATGATTTCTTGCAGTCTTCGCCCAATGCCGAGGACATCATCGCTGGCGTAACTTCGACAAGTCAGAATGAGCTGGAGGCCGGCGCAAAGCGAAACACCGAGATCATCGCGCGTGTCCTGGAGCCGTATTCGAGTGCGATTGAAAGCTGTGACCTGACTGTTGATCAGTACGCGGATTTTATCCAGCGCACTTCAACAGCGGCCAAGTACAGCGCAAAGAACAAGAAACACTTGATCGGATTGCTGTCCGCTTTGCGAATGTCGGCGTTGAAAGTCACCAGCAGCGTTCAGACGGGCTAGGCCCATAGCAGACCTTGAACAGAAAATTGAAATGCTGCGTTGGCAGCCCGCGTTGCCGACATTGGCGGCAAGCGCACAGTATCGATACAGTTCTGAAAGCTACCTAGGGCGGTCTGGGGCGTGGGGGTTACGCGCAATCAAGCTTTCTATTTCGTTTATTGCTGCAACCGGCAAGGCACCGAAGGTCAATGCCGCTGAAATACCCTCAATTTGTTCTTCTGTCCGAGCGCCTGGAATCGGAATGTATGTTTCAGATTGGCCCCAAATCCACCCGAGAGCCCCCTGCACAAGCGTTCGGCCATTTGTGGTCAGTAAATCGCGAACCGAATCGAGTTGTCGCATGAAATCTGGATTTGCCCTGCCATCCGTATAGTACTCCATCCAGCTTTCGCCGGATGCGCGCACATCATCCGATGCGATAACGGTATTCTGATGGTACTTCCCTGAAAGCAGCCCCATCGCAAGTGGTGAGCGGATAAGGGACAACAGTCCTTCCTCTTGGACAACCTGTTGCATGCGAGGCGCATCGAAAAAGACGTTCATCACGTATTCGACCGCCTTGAAACCATCCCTGGACGAGGCCGCCCTGGCGTTTTGGGAATAGTCAGTGCTCCAACCATAGGCGCGCAACTTCCCCGCCTCTTTTAAACGGTCCAGTTCGTCAAACACGGCCTCGGCCTGGTCTATTGGCATATCGTTCACATGCAACAGCAAGAGATCAATCCGATCCCGTTCCAGCCGCGACAGACACCCATCTAGGGCAGGGCCAACCTGAGCTGGGGTGAAGGGGTCAAATGAAATCTGCCTGCTCGCTTCATCGATCCCAACCCCAATCTTTGTGACAATCAGGGTGTCGGGTCGATGCTTGAGCGCTTTGCCTAACAAACGTTCCGAATGCCCCGCGCCATAGGCGGCAGCGGTGTCAAAAAGTGTGATTCCACCATCCAATGCGGCGTGGATTGTACGAATGGAGACACCGTCGTCCGATCGGGTGTAACCCAACGACTGCTCGCCACAATACATTTTGCCGCCAATCGGCCAGCACCCCATGCCAAGGGGTGAGATTTCGGTTTCGAGAAAGTTCATGTGTGAGTCTCCTGACTGATCCTTCAGAAGAAACGCCATCACAGTCTTTTCATCAACAATACAAAAATGTAAGTTTCATTTCATGTATGAAAGTTACTTTGACTGGGACAACCTGCGGCTTTTTCTTGCGGTTGCCAGAGCGGGCGGGCTTGGGCCAGCAGCTGAACAGACCGGCAAGAGCGCACCCACACTGGGTCGGCGCATGATCGAGTTGGAACGCAATCTGGGAACTGAGTTGTTTCACCGTAAACCGCGTGGGTACGATCTGACTGAGGACGGACATGCGCTGTTGAAAAAAGTCGAAAGCATCGAAGCGCGTGTCCTACCTGTCACGGAAAGCGGCCTTGCCACCTCACCACCGTTGGTCAAAATTTCGGCCGGGACCTGGGTGACAAGGATTTTGATCAGCGCTGTCGGAAGACTTACGGGATCAATGTCAGTTCGGCTGCGTTTCATCTCGTCAGAAGACCTACTGAACATCGGGCACAGGGAAGCCGCGATTGGTATTCGAAATCACCGGCCAGAAGAGATAGGCTTGGCCGGTCGCAAGATCGGGCGAGTTCGGTTTGGAGTCTATGCTGCGGATGAAAGCATTTCGACCTGGGTTCGCGTGATGTCCAAAACACCCTCGGCCAGATGGGTGAGAGAGCATTCGCAAGAGGACGACGCCATCGAAGTTACGGCGCCACAAAATGCGCTTGAGCTTGCAAATGCAGGTCTTGCCCGAGCGGTTCTGCCAACTTTCATTGGAAACACGCAGCCGGGCCTGATACCAGTGTCACCTTTGATTGACGATCTGGAACATGATCAATGGCTCGTCACGCATCATGAAGATCGGTTTCTTGCTGAGGTGCGGCATGTCATAGATCGCGCTCATGCAGTGATGTCGGAAGCTTGTGAAAACGGTTGAACCGATGTTGGCTGTTAGCACTATTCGCCCAACAGTTCCATCAACCGCGCGTAAGCTGTTTGGCCGCGTCTGAAGGTTGGCAGACGGAAAAACTCGTCCGGTGCATGTTGGTTTTCATCCTCATGTCCAAAGGCAAACATGACAGCGTGCAAACCCAGTTCGTCCAGTAAGGTCGACATCACAGGGATCGAGCCACCAACGCGGGTTTTATAAGCGGGTTTGCCGTAAACCTCTTCGAGAACCTGACCCGCGATGGCAGTTGCGTTGTGGCCAGCAGGTACAAGAAATGGGTCCGCGCGCCCAGGGTTGCGCGATACCTGAGCGGTGACACCCGGCGGGCATTCGGCCTCGACATGGGCGGAGATCAGATCAAAGATCTTTTCAGGACTCTGATTGGCGACCAAGCGACACGTGATCTTAGCCGAAGCAACCGCGGGCAAAACGGTCTTTGTGCCTTCCCCTTGCCAACCGCTGGTCAGCCCATTGACCTCAAGCGTCGGACGTGCCCACAGATTTTCACGTGTGGAATATCCTGGCTCGCCCAAGGTCTCTGGTGCTCCAGTCTGGGCAAGATAGGCCGCTTCATCCCAAGGCACCCGCGCAATTGCCGTGCGATCTTCATCGGTCAGCTCGATGACATCGTCGTAGAAGCCATTCACCGTGATCCGACCATTGGTCGATTTCATACTGGCCAGCAACTGGGCAAGCGCCATCGCGGGATTTGCGACGCCGCCGCCATGCATGCCAGAATGCAGATCGGATTTCGCGCTCTGAACCGAGATCTCAAGTGAGGTGAGCCCTTTCAGACCCAGAACCAGTTGCGGCGTCTCGGTATCCCACTGACTTCCATCGGCTGAAAAGATCATATCGGCCTGAAGTCGGTCGAGATTCGCCTCGATAAAGGGCGGAAGGTCGGGCGATCCGATCTCTTCTTGGCCCTCAAAGAAAAACCGCACGTTCACAGGCAGCTTCCCAGTCTTCGCCAGCAATGCCTCAGCCGCGAGGATCGGTATTAACATTGCACCCTTGTCGTCGGTCGCCCCACGCCCGTAAATCCGATCGCCGCGGATCGTCGGCTCGAACGGAGGCGAGGACCAGAGCTCAAATGGTTCGGCTGGTTGCACGTCAAAATGGCCATAGATCAGGATTGTAGGCGCATCCGGCCCGGCATGCAGCCAATCGGCACAGACCACCGGATGACCTGCTGTCTCCATCATCTGAACGTTTTCCATTCCCGCCATAACCAACCGATCAACCACCCACTGCCCGGCCTTTCGAACATCGCCCGCGTTTTCGGGTTTGGCTGATACCGATGGAATACGAATGAAGTCGCACAGCTCTTCAACAAAGCGCGATTGGTGTGTGTCGAGATATTCGGTCCAGCTCATTCCATACCCTCTCTGATGCTGGCGCTCAACTTACGAAACTGGCCGTAGCCCGCAAGCCTGCGGAAGATAAATTGGGGTCAGGATCATAGCCAGCGCTCTTGCTCAACACCCGTTTGATATCAACCCGAGGCTTGCCGTGCGACTTAGTGGAGAAGGGGGCGAGCTTCGCCATCTACTCGTCGGTTAGCTGATAGAGGTCTCTTATGTCACCGCACCGCTTTAGGAGCCGTGAACCATACAGCAAGCGAAAATCAAGGCATCCTGACCCTAAAATAGTAACATTTGAAGACGGTCGCGCTTCGTCTGCGTTTGCAAAACAAGTCTGCTGCATTTGCAGCAATGTCAGTTTCAAGGTCGAGATTATGAAAAACTAAACTGACGATGCCTTCAGCACTGCGAGATCAGGGCGTAGATAGGCCTCAGGGTAAGACATTGGTTTAGATGGCCCTCGGGGAACAACGCCATTCCAACTGCGCCCGAAATATCCCTGGCGGCAATGCACAAGGGATCCGGAGTTTGCAACGCCAGGCAGTGCATACACACGGCATAGCCAACGCCATAAGTATGGGTAGTCCAATATCCGCGCTCCGTTAAGCTTCATCCGCACATAGTAGACGGGATCATGGCGATAAAGCGTAGGGAACAGGCGCAGATCGGCCTCTGTGAAGTGAATGCCGGTTAAAAAAGGCCTGCCATCAGAAAGGAGCTGCTCCAATTGTTCAAGTGCCTCGAAATAGGCGTCAAATGCTGCCGTATAGATCGTTTGATCGGACGAAAATCCGGCCTTGTAGGCGCCGTTGTTGATCGCAGTGTAGATCAAGTCATTCAAGTTATGGATGTGTTGGCGCAGTGCTTCGTCGTCCGGGTAAAGCCTCACGCGCCTCTTTGCTGGGATGGTGCCGCCAAGGGACTCTGCAGAGGCATCCAACATGCGGATAATTTCGGCGCTTTCGTTGCTCACGATTTGGCCTGATTTCTTATCATAAAGGATCGGCAGGGATTGTTCTTCGGAGCCTTCGGCACGGTAAATATCTTTGGCAAGGCGCAGTCCTCTGCCAGTTCCGGTCTCTCCGGTGCACTCTGGCAAGGTCTCGCTTGTGAGCGAAGCAATGCGGTTGGGTGCGAACTCCCACAGGTTCGGTCCTTCTGGATCGTCTTTGCCAGTGCGGTTGGGAAATGCCACATCCATCGTGACGCCGTCCTGCAACCCCAGAACACTGCGCGCCAAGGTCACGCGATGACACCACGGGCAATTCAGCGCCACAAACAGGTGATATCGGTTGGGTTCTGCAGGAAAATCCGGATCGCCAACGGAGTGGCGAAAGCCGCTGACGCCGCGCACAAATTCACCCCGTGCGCGGCGCTCAGTGATGGCAGTCTGGTCTTCTTCAGTAGATGTGTCGGTCATGACGTCAGCATCATCCTCTGAGTCTGTGATGCAAGATAATTGGTACGGCCAATTCTTCTTCATCACTCAAGTGGCGTTCCAGAAACGCTTTGATCGCTTCGCTTGTCGCATGGAGCTGCCCGGTCTCATCATAGGCTTGGGCCTCATCCAGAGCAGACAGTTTGATCACACGGTTCGCTGCGCGGGTGAAATCATCCAACACCTTGTTCAGATCGGCGTGATCCTGTTCCAGAAGCTCAAGCCCCGCATCAAATCGCGGGTCTGCAGTCGACAATTCAGGGAAATAGCTACGATCTTCCCAGCCGTGATGACCATGCAGGCTCCCGACCAGGTTGCCGCCATAGTGGGACAGCCGCCCAGCATAATCGTCCAACCCCAAATCGTTGTTCAACACATTTTCCGTGTCCAATCGAATACGTTCCGCCAAGTGGTGGAACATCAGGTGTGCGCCGAGCCAATGCTTGGTTTTTTCTTTGAACCCAGGGTGCGCATCCCAGCTGTCGCGCGGGTATTTTTCCAAGAGAAACCGCATCTCTTTCGGCATATCGTCTTGGCGGATAGTGTATTTATCGAGCATCGGTCGTCTCCTTTCGTGACATAGGTGGGAAATCGGATCAGTCTCACCAGTAGCGCAAAACGCACAGTGACTATGCGTCAGCGAACCCCCGCAAAGTGCATGCCGCCTTGATCAGCGATCGCGTATTTAAGTTGGTGATGTCACGTTGCGTGAAGTCAGACAGGCTGTCTTGGCCGCAAACGCCAGCGTAGACCTGCATAAATTGAGCGGTTATACCAGAGTTTCGCGCGAACCGTTCCGCACCGACCTTCAATTCAAACACTGGGTTGTAATGCACGCTCTAGTGCGCGCTTCTCCGTTGGCCATTCAGATTAGAAGTGCGGGGCAAAAAAAACGCACCCCGCACCAGCTTCTAACGACCGCCCGCTTTCCCGGGCATGTTCATCCGCTTGGCCGTTCGTCGTGGCATTTTCATGCGCAGGTCACGCGGCGGTTTGGCTTTGGTCTTCACACGATTCGCAGATTTCGATGTGTCCTCCGCAGCAGGAAGGGTTCGCACAAGGGCGATTTTTGGTGGCTTAAAGGGCATATTGCACCTCATGACAAAAAGAAGGTTAAGTCGCGCAGATGCACGACTACGAATGCCCACAAGGGGCTAGCGTCGTGTGTCCATTGTCAGAGACCTCCGCAGGAGTGTTTCGGTGCGCATTCTGCCATTTAGGTCAGCGCGCGGCGGGATCAGAAAGTATGCTGGTCCATTGTCAGAATATCCTTTGCGAGTGTTGGGAGCGTCTCAGACAACCGAGTATCTGTCAAACCTGTTCAACGAACAGCGACATTTGTCGCCTCGCTTCCGAGCGCGGCCCTGAACTGCGGTTGGTCGATCGGTATCATTGCAATTGCGCGTGGCGTCAGAGAAGAAAATTTCTGCTCAACCAAAACAGACTGCAGTCCTGCATCAAGAACCTTGAGACTACCCCAATTGTTCATGCGGGCATTTCTTAGGCTTATTGCTGATCAATTTCGAATGCTCGGCGATCAAGTCAGCCAACTCTGGCCGGCATGAACCGCAGTTCGTTCCCGCATTAAGGGCGTCTCCGATATCGTCCATATTGATCAAACGCTTGTCGTGAATGGCGCGGATAAGGGTTTTTAATCCGACCTCGAAACACGAACAGACGATTGGCCCGCAGTCCTCAGAACCAACAGATGACTGGCCAGACAGAATCTGCTGAGGCGTTACCTCAGGCAAAGTTGCCAAATAGTCTCGCATCAGGGTGATAGGTCGGCGCGAGACGAAGAGCACTGCCAGAATGCGCTGACCGTCTGACAGCGCAATTCTATAAGAGCCGCGTTTGGGATCTTCTACCGAAGTCGCCATCGCATCCGGTAAACCAAACCAAACGCGAGCAGTCCTTTCCCAGTCTTCAATAATCTGGTTCCCTGCCAACTCCATCCTGTAGCCGTTGGTTGTTCTGGCTGTCGCCGAATACTCTGCTTCAGGGAACGCTGCATCGGCTGAAACGGCGAAACCGTACCATGCTGCTCTCATACGTCGAACAGATACTGCTGTTGATTTGCTTTCCGGCTGACCAGAAATCGGGTCAGTTACACTAGGAATTATCTCGTTTACACGGGCCGACGGTGCCGTTTCTCCGGTCCAATGAATGGGCGCAAACACATTGCCACGCGCAATAGATTCCGTAATGCGAAGCCGAAATATGCCGCTTCCGACTGAACTACTAACTTCGACCAAATCGGCAGGACCAAGCCCCAGTTGATCAACGTCCTTTGGGTTCATTTCCAAATAGGGCTCGGCAAGGTGGGCCGATAAACGAGGCGACAATCCGGATCGGGTCATGGTGTGCCACTGATCCCGATTTCTCCCTGTGTTCAACAGGAAAGGGTAGTGTTCTGATGGCTCTGCCTTGGGCGTTCGATGGGTGACCGGCACAAACCGCGCCTTGCCATCAGGATGAAAAAACTGCCCGTCTCCGAAGAAACGACCGTCAGTTTTCCGCGATGCCGTGGGCCATCGTGTCGGGCACATCGCATCATAATCTTCGTCGTTGATGTCCGAAAAGCCAGCAATCTCAAAATCTTTGCCAAATGAGACGGCAAGCGAGGACATGTTCGCATATTCCCTAAAAATCTGCGCCGCAGACTCATAGCTGAAGGCCTCGGCCCAACCCATGCGGCGGCCAACCTCGGCCAAGATATCCCAATCCGCACGTGCCTGTTCCGGAGGGGTCAGAACGGCGCGTTGCCTGCTGATCATGCGGTCGGAATTGGTTACTGTGCCGCTTTTTTCGCCCCATCCTGCTGCTGGAAGCAATACGTCTGCGAGACGCGCGGTGTCTGTTTGGGCAGTCAGGTCGCTTACAACGGTGAATGGGCAGTTTTTGATCGCCGCCTTGACTCGATCGGCGTCCGGCATCGTGGCCGCTGGATTGGTGTGGATGATCCAAAGTGCTTTGATCTGGCCATCTTTAACGGCGCGAAACATGTCGACAGCTTTGAGCCCCTGCTTTTCTGGCAGGATGGGCGCTTTCCAAAAGTCCCGGACGGCTGCTCTGTGGGCCTCGTTTTCGATATCCAGGTGACACGCAAGCATGTTGGCCAGACCGCCGACCTCTCGACCACCCATGGCGTTCGGTTGGCCGGTAACCGAGAACGGGCCCATCCCTGCGCGTCCGATGCGCCCCGTAGCCAGATGGCAGTTCAGGATCGCGTTGACTTTGTCTGTTCCGCTGGAGGATTGGTTTACGCCTTGACTGAAAATCGTAACAACCCGCTCGGTTCCAATCCACAGATCGCAAAACGCTTCGATTTCACCTGGGGTAAGTCCGGTCTCATCCGGATCATCAAGCTGTGCGAGTTCGAGGGCTTCAGTGTACCCTACGCTGCGATCCAGAAAATCCGGTGCCACATGCCCCGTATGGTGAATTCTGCTCAGCAAGCGGTTGAACAATGCCACGTCGCTGCCGGGTTGCAACGCCAGATGGAGATCGGCCTGATCGCAGCTTGCAGTTCGACGTGGATCGACAACCACAATCTTCGTACCGCGCGCCTGACGCGCAGCTATGACGCGTTGATAGAGAACGGGATGGCACCATGCGAGGTTTGAGCCAACCAAGACAACCAAATCAGCCTCATCCAGATCCTCATAAGTCCCGGGCACGGTATCTGTGCCAAAGGCGCGTTTGTGTCCGGCCACAGTTGACGCCATACACAGTCGAGAATTGGTGTCGATGTTGGCTGACCCCATAAAACCCTTCATCAGCTTGTTGGCGACGTAATAATCCTCTGTCAGCAACTGCCCCGAGACGTAAAATGCCACGCTGTCCGGTCCATGGTTCTTGATTGCGGCAGAAAACCGATCTGCGACCAGTTGCAGCGCGTTGTCCCAGTTTGTGTCTCGGCCGAAGGCGCGAGGAGCCAGCAACCGATGTTCCAGCCCAACTGTTTCGCCCAAAGCCAATCCTTTCGAGCATAAACGCCCAAAATTCGCTGGATGATCCGGATCGCCGCGAACGGTCAAGCCTCCGGCCCCATCGGGCCGCAAAAGCACACCGCAGCCGACCCCGCAATAGGCGCAAGTCGAGCGAACTTCAGGCAGACCACTTCCGTCCATCAGGCGGCGCTCCGCCGGGTAACTGCGCTGTCGTCTAACAGGATACGGTCGTCTTCAATGCGCACGGGATAGATGGTGATGCGGCCATCATCCGCGCCTTGCGCCTCGCCCGTATTCAGGTCAAATACCCAATTGTGCAAAGGACAGGTCACCGACTGCCCGTGCACGATACCCTCAGACAAAGGACCGCCCTTGTGCGGACAGCTGTTAGTCGCAGCATAGACCTCCACCTCGGCAGTACGGAAGACAGCGATGCAGCCGATATGCGTCTTGACCAGACGCGCCCCACGCAAGGGAACCTCGTCGATATGTCCGATGTCGATCCAGCTCATTCTGCGGCCTCCAGTGTGAAATCTGCAATTGGCGCGTAGGTTTGCGCTTTTTCTTTGACGTGTTCGGCCCACGGGTCTTTGCGGTAGATGTTTTGCGACAGTTCGAACCGCGCGACGAGGGCCGCGCGATTTTCATGGTCGTCCACGACCTGCACCTTGACCCAGTCCATGCCCACCTTACCCAGCCATTTATATAAACGGTCCAGATACTTGCCGCCTTCGCGATAGGCTTGCGTGACGGCCATCACGATCTCGATCGCTTCTTCTTCGGTGGGAATCTGACAGAGTAGCTCGGTCTCTTTGACATCCATCCCTGCGGCCCCGCCGATGCTGATCTGATAGCCAGATTCGACGCAGACCACGCCGATGTCCTTGCAGGTCGCCTCGGCACAGTTTCGAGGGCAGCCAGATACGGCCAGCTTCAGCTTGTGCGGCGTCCACGACCCCCACAGGATTCTTTCAAGCTTTATGCCAAGCCCGGTGCTGTCCTGAGTACCAAACCGGCAATGATCGGTGCCGACGCAGGTTTTGACCGTGCGCAGACCTTTGGAATAGGCGTGGCCAGAGACCAGCCCGGCTTTGTTCAGGTCTGACCACATGGCGGGCAGATCTTCGCCTTTGACGCCCAGCAGATCGATCCGCTGACCGCCTGTGACCTTGACGGTGGGAACATCGTATTTATCCGCCGCATCTGCAATGGCGCGCAGTTCGTCGGGCGTGGTGATCCCGCCCCACATACGCGGTACAACGCTGAACGTGCCATCCTTCTGGATGTTGGCGTGTTTGCGTTCATTGACGAAACGGCTTTGTGGGTCGTCTTGGTATTCCAGCGGCCAGTCGGCCAGCAGGTAGTAGTTGATCGCGGGCCTACAGACATGGCAGCCATTGGGCGTCGTCCAACCCAGTTCCTGCCAGACGGCAGCCTGACTTTTTAACTCCTGCCCTTTGATCAGGCGTCGCACATCCTCATGAGTCAGGTCGGTGCATCCGCAGACCGGCTGCGCGGCAGGCATCTGGAACGCGTCGCCCAGAGTGACCTGCAACAATTGCTCAACCAATCCTGTGCAAGTTCCGCAGGATGCGCTAGCCTTTGTGGTCGTGCGCACCGCGCCCAGATCACCCGCCCCCGCATTGATCGCCTCGACGATGTCACCTTTGCATACGCCGTTGCAGCCGCAAATCTCCGCCTCATGCGGCAATGCTGCAACGGCTGAGAGAGGGTCCGCAGTGTCGCCCCCCTGATATGCGGGTCCGAAGATCAGCGTCTCGCGCATTTCTTCTACGCTGGCGCCGTCTTTGATGAGGCCAAAGAACCAGCTGCCATCAGTGGTGTCACCATACATGACCGCGCCGACCAGCCGATCCTCTTCAATCACAAGCCGTTTGTAGACCCCGCGCGAGGGGTCGCGGAACACGATATCCTCGCGCCCCGGCCCATCCGCAAAATCCCCCGCACTGAACAGATCGCAGCCGGTGACCTTCAACTTGGTCGATAGGGTTTTCTGAGCAAACGCAGCCTCTTCACCCAACAAAGCCTGCGCAGCCACTTTCGCCTGATCGTAAAGCGGCGCGACAAGACCGAAGACTGCGCCGTCATGTTCGACGCATTCACCTACCGCAAAGACATCCGAATCCGAAGTCAGCATCTGGTCATCCACATGGATACCGCGCCCGGTGGCCAGCCCAGCCTCTTGCGCCAGAGCTGTGTTGGGGCGGATACCCACGGCCATGACAAGCAGATCACAGGGCAATTCGGTCCCGTCGTCCAGAAGCAGCGCGCGGACCTTTCCGTCCTGTCCGAGGATTTCTTTAGAGTTCGCCTGCAGGCAAATCCTGATGCCTTTGTCTTCCAGCGATTTCTTCAGCAGGTAGCCTGCGGCCTCGTCCAGCTGTCGCTCCATCAGGTGACCCATGATATGCACCACCGTTACGTCAACGCCATGGGCAGCCATACCCGCGGCGGCCTCGAGCCCCAGCAAGCCGCCGCCGATCACGACCACCTTGTTGTCAGGGCCCATGCCTATCATCTGCTCGGTGTCTTCCAGATCGCGGTAGGCAATCACGCCCTCCAGATCATGCCCTGGCAGAGGGATCATGAACGGGTTAGATCCGGTCGCAATCACCAGCTTGTCATAGGGAACGTGGCCGTTCTGACCTTCGACCACCTTCATCTCGCGGTCGATCTTCGCGACCTTTTCACCAAAGCGGCAGGCAATGCCCCGCGCGGCATACCACGCGTCGTCATGGGTGACGATCTCGTCATAGGTTTTCTCGCCCGACAGCACTGGGCTGAGCATGATGCGGTTGTAGTTCCCGCGCGGCTCGGCATTGAACAGGGTGATTTCGAACGTATCCGGCGCGGCTTCGGTCAGGTGTTCCAACACCCGGCCTGAGGCCATACCCGCGCCTATGACAACAAGTCTTTGCTTCATGATTTCACTCCGCTGCAATCGCCTTGGGGGCGGGTGTTTTTGGCTTGGCGCCATGTTCATATTCTTCGAGGAAATCGAGGACTTCCTGCCGGTAAGCATAGTAATCCGGGTGCTCCAGCAGCGCTTTGCGCGTGCGCGGACGCGGCAGCTCAACCTTGGTGATCTTGCCGATCGTTGCCTGCGGACCGTTGGTCATCATCACCACGCGATCGGCCAGTAAGATCGCCTCATCCACGTCGTGGGTAACGCAGATCGCAGTGACCTTGGTGCGGGACCAGACCTCCATCAGGACTTCCTGTAATTCCCATCGGGTCAGGCTGTCGAGCATCCCAAAGGGCTCGTCCAGCAACAGCAGCTTGGGGGACAGGGCAAAGGCGCGGGCGATGCCGACGCGTTGCTTCATGCCGTTCGACAAGTCGGAGGCGGATTTGTCCATAGCATCGGCCAGTCCGACCCGTTCCAGATAGTATTCGACCACATCCTGACGCTCGGCCATGCTGGCCTTTGGATAGACCTTGTCCACCCCAATCGCGACGTTCTCCTTGGCGGTTAACCATGGGAACAGGTTGGGGGATTGGAACACCACCGCGCGTTCGGGATCGGCCCCTTCGACGTGACGGCCATCCAGCTTGATCGCACCCTTCGAGATGTCGTTCAGCCCCGCCGCCATGGTCAAAACCGTGGACTTGCCACAACCCGAATGGCCGATCAGCGAGATGAACTCGCCCTTGTCGATCTTCAGTTCGAAATCCTCGACCACGGTCAGAGGGCCTTTGGGCGTCGGATACACCTTGTGAAGCTGCGAGAAGTCGAGGAAGCGGTTGTCGATCAGCCCCTTTTGCGCCTCGGCCACTGCCGTTGGAACACCGTGGATTGGGGTGACATCCGGGAGGATACGCGAGCCTTCGACCTTGGCCTCGATCCCCACATCCATCAGGTATTTGGTAACGTCCGCGCGCAGGCGTTTGAAAGTCTCGTCATTGTTCATCGCAGCGCGTTCGCGCGGACGCGGGATTGAGACAGGGAATTCCTGCCCCAGCGTGCCATCCGGGTTCAGGGCAATGATACGGTCGGCCAGAATGATCGCCTCATCAACGTCATTGGTGATGAGGACACAAGTTTTCTTGTCGGCTTCCCAGATATGTTCGATCTCATCGGCCAGATTGGCGCGGGTCAGCGCGTCGAGCGCCGACAGAGGCTCATCCAGCAACAAAACCTCGGGGTTCATCGACAACGCACGCGCCACGTTGACCCGCTGGCGCATCCCACCCGACAGCTCTGCCGGTCGGCGCGTCGCGGCCTGACTGAGGCCGACCATCTTGACGTAATGCGCGACTTTTTCGGCCTTCTCGGTCTTGCTGAGACCCGGAAATACCGTATCCACCGCCAACCCCACATTGCCACTGACCGTCAGCCAGGGCATCAGCGAGTAGTTCTGGAAGATCACGCCACGCTCAGGGCCCGGCCCTTTGATCGTAGTGCCTTTGAAGGTGACCTCTCCGCCGGTTGGGGTGTCCAGCCCGGCCATTAGATTGATAAGGGTGGTTTTGCCGGTGCCGGAAAAACCGAGGATCACCAGAAACTCACCCTCTTGCACGTTAAGATCGATGCCTTTCAGCACATCCGTGCGAGCGGTGCCTTCACCGAAGGATTTCGAGGCGTTCTTGAAACTTAGGATGCTCATCGCACTCACCGGTTGTTTGTGAAGGTAAACAGGGATTGCAGCGCGTACATCACTCGGTCCAGCAGGAAGCCGATGATACCGATGGTGAAGACCGCAACCATGATCTTGGCGAGCGAACTGGAGGAACCGTTCTGGAACTCATCCCAGACAAATTTGCCCAGACCGGGGTTCTGCGCTAGCATTTCCGCCGCAATCAGAACCATCCAGCCGACGCCCAGTGACAGGCGCAGGCCGGTGAAGATCAGAGGCAGGGCAGAGGGCAGCACCAGTTTGGTGATCTTGGTATAGGTGTTCATTTTCAGGACTTTGGAGACATTCACCAGGTCCTTATCGATGGAGGCTACACCCAAAGATGTATTGATCAATGTGGGCCATAGCGAACACAGGGTCACGGTAATGGCCGAGATCAGGAAGGATTTCGCGAACCAACCGTCATTGGTGACGTAAACGGCCGAGACGATCATCGTGACGATCGGCAACCAGGCCAGAGGCGAGACCGGTTTGAAGATCTGGATTAGCGGGTTTAGGGCTGCATTTGCAGTCGGAGACAGGCCGGCCGCGATACCAAGTGGGACCGCGATGACGGTGGCGATCAGAAACCCAAAAAACACTGTTTTGATCGAAGTCCAGATTTGCTGGTAATAGGTCGGAGCACCCGTGAAGGCGACCTCTTTCACTTTCTCCGACTGGCCAGCGTCAATGAATTTCTGATTGCGCTTCTCGACCATGGCCTCGAACTTCGCGCGTTTGGCCGCTTTGGCCTTGGCATCCTGGTTCAGGCTGACCATCTCTTCCCAAACCTGCGCCGGCCCCGGAACCGCGCCGAGAGAGGTCTGCACCTTGGGGGCCAGCGTTCCCCACAGCAACAAGAAGGCGCAGATCGACAACAGAGGCACGATCAGCAACCGCCAGATCTCGGTCATCTGTGCGCGCGGGTTGTCCCCGGCGGCGGCTTTCAGGACCGGGGTAGCCCAGCTGAGACCCAGAACCTGGAACCATTTGTCGGCTGCATTGATGCGGGTGAAAAGGCGGGCGCGACGTTCCTCTCGGGCAGCGTCTGCGTTGAATTCGGGATCGACCGTTGTCATCTGATGTGTCCTTGCGATGGCGGGGCACTTTGGGGGCTGTGCCCGGCGCGGGCCCGGCGCAGGATTTGGGGAATTAGCCTTGCACGTCCGAGCCGATGATCTTCTGCTCGCCCTTCAGGCCTATGGACAGGCTTTCGAGATAGGCGTTGGGTGTGCGTCCGTCGTAAGCGACGCCGTCAATGATATCCTCGGCCGGGGTCGGCGCTTTGTAACCATCGCTGTCCCAGGGGAAGTCGGCTTCATTCGCCAGACCTTCGTCGACCAGCAAGCGGGCGGCTTCCAAATAGATCTCGGGTTTGTAGACGGACTTGGCGACCTCGTCATACCAGCTGTCGGGCTTGGACTCGGCAATCTGCCCCCAGCGGCGCATCTGCGTCAGGTACCAAACGGCGTCCGAGTAGAACGGATAGGTCGCGTTGTAGCGGAAAAACACGTTGAAATCGGGGACCTCACGCTTGTCGCCCTTCTCATACTCAAACGTGCCGGTCATCGAGTTGGCGATAACCTCATAGTCCGCACCCACATATTCAGCCCGGCTCAGAATCTCGACGGCTTCAGGGCGGTTGGCATTTTCGTTCTCGTCCAGCCACATCGCTGCGCGGATCAGGGCCTTGGTCACGGCCAGAGTGGTGTTGGGGTACTGTTCTGCGAACTCGGCATTGAGACCAAAGACCTTTTCGGGGTTGTTCTTCCACAGCTCGTAGTCGGTAATAACCGGAACGCCGATACCCTTGAACACAGCCTGCTGATTCCACGGCTCACCCACGCAATAGCCATAGATCGTGCCGGCCTCCAACGTGGCAGGCATCTGCGGTGGAGGGGTCACCGACAGGAACACATCCGCACCAATCTGACCGGTCACGTTTTCAGGGCTGTAGTAACCCGGATGCAGACCACCGGCGGCCAGCCAATAGCGCAGTTCGTAGTTATGGGTCGAAACTGGGAAGACCATGCCCATGTTAAAGGGCTTGCCTTCTGATTTGTACTTCTCGACGACCGGGGCCAGAGCCTCGGCGCTGATCGGATGCTGGGGACGGCCGTCGTCCATCACCGGGATGTTCGGCTTCATCTCTTCCCAAATCTCGTTGGAGACGGTGATGCCGTTGCCGTTCAGGTCCATCGAAAATGGCGTGATGATATGGGCTTCGGTCCCATACCCGATGGTTGCGGCCAATGGTTGTCCGGCCAGCATATGTGCGCCGTCAAGCTGTCCGTCAATCACGCCATCCAACAGCACCTTCCAGTTTGCTTGTGCTTCCAGCGTCACGAACAGGCCTTCGTCCAGAAAGTACCCATTCTCATAGGCGACAGCCAGCGGCGCCATGTCGGTCAGTTTGATAAAGCCAAAGGTCAGCTCGTCTTTTTCCAGTTCCAATTCGGCCAGTGCTGGAGACACAAGCGCCGTCGTCGCGGCGAGGCCTAAAAGAAGCTTTTTCATCTCGATCCCTTTCGGTTCAGCCCAACCCCATGGGCAAACAAAAAAGCCGCCGACACAGTCCGCCGGGAGGAGGTGGCGGATGGTCGAGCGGCTTTGCTCTTCTAAGGTGCCCTGGATTGTGGGCGAATTCCGTCGGTGGGCGTCGTTGCCTTCCGATGTCCCGATTAAGTCAGACGCGCAGTGCGACGTCATCATTTTTTGACATCTTCACTTCGAGAATTCTGCAGCGCAGCAAAAAGAGATGCTGCGCTGCAAAAATTTTGTGCAATCTTACCCTGCGGGCTCGAAAATGCGCCGGTCGAAGAAGACGTTCCGAGACAGAATCAGGCTGCCATTGGCCGAGGCAACTGCCGTCGACTCAGACAAAGCTCCTTCAAGTTTCTCGGATGCGCCGGGTGTCTCCACACCAAGCCCTTGCAACTCGCGACGATAGAGATCACTTCGAAAGACTTTAGCTGCTTGTCGTTCCGCTGTCCCGACGTCCAGCCCGTTTCTTAGCGCCAATTGATGCGCGACCCATTTGGCCTGACTACGCCACGGGAAGGTGGCAGCACCGTCAAAAAACTCGACAAACCCTTCCACACTGCGTTGCTCGCCGCGTGCAGATATGGCGAACTCACCCATTAACGCTCGGTCAATCAGCTCGGGTGAGACATTGAGGTAGGTTTTGCGTGACAGCATCTCGGACGCGGTTGTTCGGCTGTCAGTGTTTGACAGCCAGCGTCCCGCACGCCATACGGTCCGCATGAGACTTCCCAGCAAATGCGGTTCCGTCTCGGCCCAGTCGTTTCTGACTGCCAACACCTTTTCAGGTGCACAAGTCCAGATCGCCTTTCCGGGCAACAGCAGTGCGCCAACACTGTCGTCCACTGCGAAGGAGCCCCAAGGCTCGCCCACGCAAAAGGCATCGATCTCGCCTCCCGCAAGCGCCTGCGCCATGAGTGGCGGCGGGACGGTGCGGATTTCGACCTGTTTTGAGGCCAGTTTGGTTCCCGCAATCCAATAGCGCAGTAGCTCGACATGCATTGAAAATGGGAAAGGCACGCCAAACACCAAGACTTCATCGGCAGCTTTTGCCAGTGCAGCCCCAGCCACAGCGGCATCGGTGAAATCAAAACCATAGCCCTGGTCGATCAGTCGCTCGGCCAATTGCGTTCCAACACCTATAACATTGCCGTTCAAAGACAGGACAGATACCGCAGATAGCGGTGTCGCGATTCCACCAAGACCCAAAGCCATCGCAACGGGGACAGGCGATAGTAGATGCGCCGCGTCCACATGCCCAAAGGCCAGCATATCGCGCAAAGAGGACCACGATGGTGCCGGACGCAGGTCCAGCGAGATGCCTTCAGCATGGTCGAACCCCATTTCGCGCGCAACGATCAACGGGGCCGCGTCGACAAGCGGCATATACGCGACGGGCAGTGTTACGGTTCTCATGACAACAACCCCGAAGCAGTGACCAAGGCTTCGGCCACCTCGGCGACGCGGCGGTTTTGGTTCATCGCGGTTTTTCGGAGTAGCGCATAGGCTTCATCTTCCGAAATGCCCTTGGCTTTCATCAGCAAACCTTTTGCGCGGTCGATCACTTTACGCTCTTCAAGCGCACGGCGGGTTTCTGCAAGTTCAGTCCGCATCTGGCGCAGCACCTGAAACCGAGCGATGGCGGTATCGATAACAGGTTTAATTCGCTCAGCTTGCAATCCATCGACAACATAGGCCGATACACCGGCCTCAACAGCAGCTTTTGCCAATCCGCCTGCGGCGCCTGAGACGAACATAGCCACGGGTCGTTCCAATGGGCCCGAAGCAACGGTAAGTTCTTCCAACATATCTCGAGAGGGGTTGTCGATATCGATCAGGACAATGTCTGGGCTTTGCATTGCAATTTTACGTGCTAACCCAGAGACGTTGCCGATTACAGAAACGTCTACGTCTCCGGCCTCTTTAAGAGCATCTACAATCGCAAAGGCTCGTTCTTGGTTCTGCTCGACTACAACGACAGTTAGATGTTGGTTCATAGGGTCACAAGTGAGGCCAAGGCGCATTGGTAGCAATTCCAGCGCCATTTAATGCTTCATCAGGCTGCCGTTCGCCCAATTTTTCAGCTTGATTTCACACTTAGCGGAATAGCTGCACAGTTTTTCTACATGCCATCAAAGAAATCCGTGATAGCACATCGCATCATTTTTTGGTTTTTCAGTTGCGCTACCAGTTTGCTTGAGGCACCAGATTCCACTTCCATTTGCAGATCAAAACCGAAGGTCCGCTTTGACAACTAATACAATGTGTTCCCACGCCTGCAGCAAATGACTGCTTTCCGCCGATTCTTTAGAAAAGCAACGTGTTCTGGAGCAGAAGTAACGGCACAGCCAACTCAGCCGCACTTGTTTTTGGGGCTAGTAGGATTTGGACAAGCCAAACGCCTCTGGCGAACAGGGGTAAGACGCTGCCTTCCCCCTCGGGCAACCCTATTAGACAAATCCGTGTCTTCGGCTGCGCTTGCGGGCCGCACCACTATTGTCGAATAATATTGCGTCGCCCCCAAGCGCGTTCGCCACGTGGCAGAGCAGCAGGAACAGGCGCCTCCGGCGTCTGATCTGCAAATCAGCCCTGGTTTTCTCGAAAGGAAGTCAGGATCAACTAAATCGGTCCGGGTTCTGGATGAAGGAAGGGACGCGAAAACGGCAAGGCTCTGTCGCTGCTGGCAGAACTATGTGTCGCCTTACAACAAGGAAATGTGGAACTTCACTGATCGTGGACTCAATCGACAACCAAAACCTCAACAAAGCGGTCGATCACGTCATTCAATTCTGACCCAAACGTCAAGCATTTCTGACCCAATACTAGTAACCGCCATTCAACGACGCTGCTGTTAGTGTCTCAAAAGAGTACAGTTTACCGTCCATCTTTCCGAATAGAATAACCGCTACTCCCGCTTTGAGGTTCCCGAAACCCAGAACTCGTTTCGCCTAGACCTGACCCGCTCGGACATAAAATCGACGAAGAGCCGGACACGCGTGGTGTTTCTAAGATCACGATGCAGCAATAGCCAAATGTTTCGGTACGGTATCGGCTTTTGGAAGGGCGCACGGATCAGATCGGGATGGCGGTCGCCAAGATTGCACGCAAGATAGGCCATGCCAAGACCGGACGCCGCCAATGTGATCAAGGGCACAAGTTCTGAAACACGATGCTTAAGCCGGGCTTTCGGATAGTAACTGTCTTTGATCCATTTGGCTGTAATGGCCTCTTCTGGCTCATGCCAACCGATGAAATGCAACCCCTCGCCGCCATTGTCGCAGATCCGTTCGGCGTAGTCTCGCGTGCAATAGGCTGCTTGAGACATCTGGACCAACTTTCGCCCGACCACATCGTCCGTCACCTCATCCGCGATACGCAGGGAGATGTCAGCCTCTCGTCGCATCAGGTCTCGGATGTCGTTGGTGAAGTTCAAGCTCAGGATGATGTCTGGGTAAAAATCTGCGAAGGCGGCAAAATCATCCATCAACGATGTCATTGCCAATCCATGGGGAAGAGTAACGTAGACCGTGCCCGAGGGTTGCGCATCTCTGCCAACAATGACGCGAGACGCAGCGGTCATTTCAGCTTCTACCCGTTCGGCGTGAGGCATCAGATCTTCGCCGAGCTGAGTCAGGGCGAGGCCGGTTTTTGAGCGATCAAACAACCGGCTGCCGACGCGTTCTTCCATGACTGAAATCCTGCGCGTCAGCGTGGTGTGGTTCACCTGAATACTGTCAGCTGCCCCCCGAAGAGTTCCGGTTCGGGCAACCGCCAGAAAGTACTTCAGATCGTCCCAGTTCAGGGAATGGCTTTCCTTGATCGACATACATCTTGTGTTTCATTTTTGAAGCACTGTGTCCAGAAATACCTATCTACAGATCATTTATTGGCCATCCTACCTTGGGCGCATCAATCGCAAACCCAAGGACCATACCCCATGAACCAAATACAATCTGTATTGATCACAGGCGCAAATGCCGGACTGGGCCGCGAGGCGGCCCGACAACTTGCACTGCAAAAGGGTATATCCAAAGTTTATCTGGCTTGCCGCAACCCAACGAAGGCGGAAGCCGCAATTGCAGCGTTGGAACGTGAGACCAGGCGCAAAATCTTTGAAATCGTCCTGATGGACGTGACCGATCCGGCTTCGGTTCGCGCCGCTGTAGCCGAACTTTCCACCCCAATCGACGCCGTAATCCTGAATGCAGGCGGTACGGGTGGACGGCATCCGAACAGCCTCACCAGCGATGGCGTGACCAACATCTTCGCCACCAATGTTCTCGGCCACGTGGTGTTGGTAGACGCATTATTGGAGCGTCAGTTGGTAACGTCCACAATTCTGTATGCCGGATCCGAAGCCGCACGCGGCATTCCCAAAATGGGTATGCGCCGCCCGGACTTGTCCGATAGAACAGTCGACGAATTCAAATCAATCGCTGATGGCAGCAAGTTCGGCCCCGAGGGCGATCCGATGCAGACCTACGGCTACGCCAAGCTCACCGCGACCCTGTGGATGGGAGCGATGGCACGTCAGCACCCCCATATTCGCTTTGTCACAATGAGCCCGGGTGGTACCGCAGGTACCGCTGGCTTTGACGACCTGCCGTTTATAAAACGTATTGTCTTCAAACATATTGGCGGCGTTCTGATGCCCATATTCGGGATGATGCACGGCGTTGAGGCTGGGGCAAAACGGTATCTGGACGGTTTGCTGAACCCGGAATTCAAGACTGGCCACTTCTACGCCAGTCAAACCGGCTATCCCACCGGAGCAGTCGTGGATCAAGCTAGCATCGACGGGGCTCTGTCAGACGTCACCACTCAGGATAACGCGAACCAGGCACTACGTCAGTTCGCCTGAAGCAAAGGAGAAATGAAATGGAAACCATACTGAACATCTTGGTCATCCTTGCAACTCTTATGCTGTCTAGTCTCGGCCTCATGTCAATGTTTGCACCCCGGCGCATGATAGCCAACTTTGCTATCGAGCCGGTCGGCACCACTGGACTCAGCACGATCCGTTCGGTGATCGGCGGGCTGTTTCTGGCCTCAGTGGCTTTGCTGGTGATCGGTCTGACCACTGGGCAGACACTGGGATATGTGGCTGTTGCAATCCTGATGGCGGTTGTTGCTGTCGGACGTATTGTGGGAATTCTTGCGGATGGGTTTGACAAGGCAGTTCTGCCACCGTTGGTCGTTGAACTTGTGATCATCGCGGTTTTGCTGTCAGCCTACTACCAGCTCTCCTACTAATCGCCTTCGAAATAGATGGATGGTGGCGAGAGTGAAGTGGCCGCCGTCCAATCAGCCCATCATTATTCGCACCAGCTAGCATTCGAACAGTTTCCGCTTTGTCCCGTATAGCGACCGGATCAGATCACGGGACCGAACATTCCGGATATCCAAATCTGTCATTCGTGAGGGGCACAAAGAATGTCAGCGACGAGCCCTAAGAAATGAATGCCGTGAACTGCTCGAACTGATAGTTCGATTTGACATGCAACATTATTGTTGCATGATGAAGCATGAGCGTTCACTTTGATCCGCAACTAAGCATTCTTTTCAACGCCCTTGGCGACACCACGCGGTTGTTGATCCTTGAAGAGCTGAGAAAGCGTCACGACCAGACACTTTTCGAACTTTGTGCTCGTTTGTTGGAAGAGCATTCAGTCACAATTTCCAGACAAGGCATAACTCGACATCTGAATACGCTTGAGCAGGCAGGTCTGATCACCACGACTTGGCGGGGGCGCACAAAAATTCACACCCTGGAGGCCGCGCCGATCGCGGGTGCGATCAATCCCTGGGTGGACCTATATTCCCAAGGAGACGCACTATGAAAATGTACATGAAGAGTATTTCTGTGGACGATCAATCTAAGGCTCTGGATTTTTACACCAACAAACTTGGGTTTGTTGTGAAGCACGATATTCCACCCGGCCAGCACCGCTGGTTAACACTGGTATCAGCGGAGGAAGCCGAAGGAGTGGAGTTAGGCTTAGAGCCGAATGTGCATCCGGCGAGCCGTGCCTATCAGGAAGCACTTGTGGCTGATGGCATTCCCGTTTCGGCATTCAGTGTTGACGACATTGACGCTGAGGTTGGCAAGTTCGAGGCGGCAGGGGTGGAATTTATTCAACCCCCAGTGAAGGCAAGTGGCGCAACAATGGCAGTGTTCGACGACACCTGTGGAAACCTTATTCAGCTAGTTGAGTTGCATGTCTGACCGTCAAGAATGGCAATCCCGTCAGTTAGACGACGTGGGTATGCAAGACATCGATGTCAGCTTTAGTGATGGAACACTGGGGCACGTCACACAACCCATCAACTCAGACCTCCCAGCTGAAACCAGTCGCCTTTTCGGATACGTTCCATAGCTGAACCATCACATCCTTCTCATATGCATGTGGGTTCAATGTACCCTTGCCGACCGGGCCAACAGCTTCTAAGCGGCCTGTTGGTCCGTAGAGTGCGCGTTGTTCGGTCAAAGTCTCTTCGATGGCGCACATGACTTCGGGATAGGACCCTTGCTCGGCTGTTTGAACCATAGGTGTCTTGGTCATCAGCCACCAGATGAACCGCATCGTCCGGCTGCCGCTCGTACTGATCAGTGACGTTGCCGACGAGCCGGGGTGGCAGACATAGACCTCGACCTCGGTGCGCCCGGCGGCGGCAAGCCTGTCCTGTAGTTCATAGGCGAACATCATTTGCGCCAGCTTGCTTTGCGAGTAGGCAGTGTTTGGGCCGTAACCCTCTCCCCAGTTCGTGTCGTCGAACTTGATCGTCTTCAAACCCATGTTGTAGCCGAGACTGGCGACAACAACGATCCTACCTTTCGAGGCTTCGATCCGCTCAAACAGAAGACCACAGAGCAGGAAGTGACCGTAATGGTTGGTACCGAGCTGACTCTCGAACCCATCCTCTGTCAGCTTGCGGGTTGGCACCTGCGCGATGGCAGCATTGCAGATGAGCGCATCAATCCGGGGAACAGAATTCAGAACTTCTTCCGCAGCTTCGCGTACGCTTGCCAGCGAGGCCAGATCCATGCGAATGAAGCTCACTTCCGCCTCGCTGCCGAACTCAGTTTTCAGGTCCTCAACAGCTGCCTGAGACTTCTCAACCGAGCGGTTCAACATCACGACCTTGGCGTTCTTTTTTAGGAGCGTCCGCGCGGCCTGGAACCCGGCACCGGCGTTAGCACCCGTGATGAGGTAGGTCTTGCCGGAGAGGTCGCCGAGGCGCTCAGGCATCCAGCCTTTGGGTCCAAAGGTGGTATCGGGCATCTTTTGTCTCCTAACTGCGTCAGCGCAGGGATCGAGTGAAGAGTGTGTTAACTTGGAAATGCATATAACTCTCACCAAAGCACAGAAACAGGCGAGATCATCGCGAATACTTGCCCGATTACATCAAGGTAGTTGCCAGCATCGATCTGGAGCCATTACATCTCTGTTATGAGCAAGGATCAGATTAAACAAATCATCGCTAACCGAACCGAAACAGACGGCCTGACCGAGACAGGCATCAAGGGCGTGCGGCTATTTCGCGCCACGCAATCAATCCCCTGTGTTCCAGCCGTTTACGAGCCCTGCATCGTGGCCATTTTGAGTGGTGTGAAGGAAGCCGTTCTGGATGGCCGAAGATACGAATATGACAACAGTCAATACCTCTGCTGCCCAATGTCGATGCCGGTCAAGGCGGGGACGCCTTTGGCCTCGCATGACAACCCTCTCTACGGGGTTATGATCTCTCTTGAGCAACGCGCCATGGCCGAGTTGGCAATGGAGATGGAAAATGCCGGGGGCGTTCTGCCTTCGGTCAAAGGAGATCTGCGGGAGGCAGGAATTAGGTTTGCACGATGGGACGATGGATTCACTGAAGCTCTGCTGCGGCTACTGCAGCTCGGAAACAGCGAGACGGATACAGCAGTTCTTGGCGAGGCGCGATTACGTGAGGTGCTCTATGCGATCCTGAGGGGAGAAGCTGGCACCTTCGCCCGGCAGGCATTCGGTGCTGGCAACGCCATCGCACGTTCAATTGCACATGTGTCGTCACACTTGGATGCGCCGGTCTCGATTGACGATATGGCAAGCCGAGCGGGCATGAGCCGGGCCGTCTTCCATCGTAAATTCAAGCAAGTCACGACGATGGCACCAATCCAATTCGTTAAGTCGATGCGCCTCAACAACGCCGCCATGAAGATCGCGGGCGGGATGCCTGTGAACGAAGCCGCAATGGACGTTGGTTATGTCAGCCCGTCCCAGTTCAGTCGCGAGTTCAGGCGCATGTATGGGCAATCGCCGAGGCAATGGGGTGAGGCACAGAAACTTCCGGTCAGTGTTGCTCAACGCTGACTTTCGAAGGGAAGGCAGACGTTGGCGCAGCTTCGGCGAAAGCTTCATTCGTCCCGCGAGGAGGCAGCCTTTCGAACTTGTTCCACAGAACGGCCATCACTCAACCAGAGATCGCTTGACATAAAACCGCTTCAGCGATGTTCGCGGTTTGCCATGGCGCTGCAATTCGAGAGATGGTTGCAGAAAATCGGTCAAACTGGGAACTCTGCTGGTTTCAGCGCCAAGCTTTGCCGCAACTAACGTCATTGACTCGCCTGGCGCTCTTTTTCTGGCCAGAATTCATCCACCACGACATATGCGATGATTACAAAAAAAGCGGCGCTGGCGACTTGCAATACTCGAGTGATGCTCTTGACGTCAGCCTCGTCTGAAAACGGCGCAACCGAACCGCCATATACAATCAGAGCTGTTGTAATCGCGGAACCGGCGGCGGCGGCGAGCGGGACTTTTGACTTTCCAAGTGCTCCGAGTGTTAGGCAAAAGAAAAAACACAGCAGAATGGGGGTTAGAATAACCGGAGCTATTACGTTTATTTCATAGCATATGATGGAGACTGCCGCCCCAAGTAGATTTGCCGTCAGCATTGCTTTTGCAACTGCTTTGCCTGCAGCAGGCATTGCTGCAAGTTGCTGGCTCAGCAGGGCGACAAAAAACAGGACTAACAAAGCAGAAGCGCCGGAAATAAAGAACGCCATAGCAAAGGGCACTGTGACAAGAGACATCCTGACTATTCGGCGATGTGAGTCGAAGTCCGGCGATGCTGCAGCTTTCTTTTGAGGTGCCGTTTGAGGTGCAGCGGGTATCAACACGAACATCAGCGTCGATACGAAGCCAGCAAACAGCAGGTTCAACGGGATCCAATACACAAGCACCAAAGCCAGATCCTGTGATTGCAGCACCAAATTCGGAATCATCAACGCCCCCATGAGAGCGATGACACCCGGCAATACTCCGGCACCGGAAACTGACCAAATGAAAGACAGGATTATTCCAATGGCCACCAGAATGAGAAACACAAGTGGATAAGGTGAGAAGATTGACGACAAAAGGAACGAAATGAACATCAATCCAATCGAGAAGACAAACAGCTTACCAAATGCTGCCAAAGGTAGTGCCGCAGGTGCTTGAAGGAAAAGGGCAGTGAACACCGCCCCAACAACGGCAAGGGGCCACCCAAGAAATAGGCCCAATGCAAAGACACCGGTAACACCCAGCGCAAGCCGGGTGACAGAGCTTTGATCCTCAGTACGCATAGGAGAAGATTGAAACCACGCGGATGTAGGCGCGGCCTACGAGGTTCAGCAACGAGTTGTCGCTTAGATACATGATCACATCGGCCTGCCCGTTCAGTTGAAAGCGAAGATCGTCTTCGGCACTTCCAGCTTCATAGCCGGGTAAAACAATCCTGACCGGAAACCTTTCAGGCTCCCGCAAAAATCCCTTGGTGCTTGGCGGGCTCGCCAATTGCCCCGGCTCATCACCGCCACTCAAAGAAACAGCAGCACTAAAGCTCTCAATGACGCCCGGAACAATCTTACCTGGATGCATATCCAACACCACATCAACCGGAGACCCTATTGAAGCTCTTCCCAGATTGTTCTCGGTAAAATACGCCTCGATCCAGACGTCGGTTGCATCCAGAAACGTCAAAAGATCCTGACCGGATCGCGCATACGTTCCGGGGGCAATCAGCAGATTAGAAATGACACCTGTCGCCGGAGCACGCAGTTCGGTCCATTCAAGGTTCAGTTCCGCATCCGCCAAGGCCGCCAGTGCGCGCTGGATTTTCGGGTTTTCAATCCCATCGTCACCAAGCCTTTGCTTCGCTTTTTCCAGATCAGCTTTTGCGTTCTCAAAGTTTGCCTCAGATTCTGCCAGTTGTCCTCGTGCATCATCGGCCTTTGAGACGGCAATCAACCCTTTCTTTTCAAGCGCAAATACACGTTCCGTCTGAATGCGCATCGTATCCAGATCGCTCTGCGCCCTTGCGAGTTTGGCTTGTGCCGCACTTACCTCTGCCGAAGACGCACCCACCTCTTGGGTCGCCGCTTCAAGATCAGCCTCCGCCTTTGAACGCTCGATTTCGTAGGGTCTGGAATCTATTCGAACCAGAACATCACCTGCCGAAACGACTTGGCCGTTTTCTACCAAAACTTCCGTTACCGTTCCGGTCACCTGAGGCACGATTTGGGTGGCCACAGCTTTTACTCTGGCGTTCCCTGTAAATGGCGTTTTCCGATCAGCGACCAAGTACCAAACAAGAAAAAACAGAATGACAGCGAGGGTTGTCCATATTGTCTTTCTCATTTCACCGCACCTTCAGCAGCGTCATCGGCTTCGGGCGAGGTATCAATCCAAACCTTGAACAGCTCATAGAAGACAGCAAAGAGTACCGGCCCCATAAAAACGCCGATCAAACCGTACGCCATCATACCTCCGAGAACACCGATGAGGATGACCAACATGGGAGTCTCAAGGCCTTTTGAGATGAACACGGGTCTTAGGAAACTGTCCATTATCATGACTGGAACGGCCAGTATGGTGAAGATCAAAGCAGTTCCGCCAGACATGGAGCTCCATGCGTAGATAATTACCGGTATAAGAACCAATCCGGGCCCGATTTGGATAATTGAGAGTATGAGGCAGACAAATGCCAGTGTGGCGGCCGAAGAAATCCCGAACAAAGCCAGCAGTATCCAAACGAAAACAGCCTGAATGGCTGCTACGCCAATCACGCCTTTTGTAACGTTCCGGATCGTTGCGCCTGCCAGTGTCACGAATTCACCGCCGCGTGGTGCAAAGACACGGTTGGCAAAGCGCTGAAGACCCTGGACCAAATTTGGCCCCGGGCTGAACAATGCCCCCATAATCAATACGGACAGAGCTAAGCCAAGAAGCCCGATACCAATGCCCAACACCTTTCCGAAGAGCGATTTGGTGATCTCAAGGATTTGCGCGCCGTATTTTGCAAGCGCGCCGTCAAGATTGCGCTCAAACATTCCCCAGACATCGGAGATTTTATTTCCAACCAACGGCAATTCCTTGAGGCCCTCGGGCGCAGGGGGGATTTTCAATTCACCCTTGTCTGCTTGTTCCGCGAATTCAGACCCTAGTTCTGCAGCACCAGACACCGCAGTTGCGACTGGCCCCAGGGTCAGAACAAGGCCCAACAGAACGATAATTGTTGTGGCAAGCTTCTTACGTCCTCCCAGCTTGGATTGCAGCCAATCAAATGCCGGGTAGAGCGCGACGCAGAGTATCGTTGCCCAGATAACCACACTTGCAAGCGGAGCCACCATGACCAGGGCGCTGTAGAGGAATAATCCGAGAAAGAGCAATCGTATCGCGAGGTCGACAATCTTCGCGTCCTGGGTCTTTTCCATTCCATCCCTCCACTATCTGTTTTCCAAACAATACACTCAAAAAACGTAATATGTATATTTTTTGAGTTTTCGGCGATCATCTATCAGTTTGAAGGTACGAGTGAATCCGAGGCACGGCTTCAGATGCGCGGTCGCACTGATACCTGCGCATGAACTCAAATTGCCTTAATTTGGGATAATCTATTTGTCCGTTTTTTCGTCGTCTTGGGACAAGATTGTATCTGCCACTGTGGTCGCCGCAGTCACGAAAACACCCAAGCCTACAATGATATACACCATTGTGAAGATTTTCCCCGCCGCAGTTTCAGGTGAGAAGTCACCGAACCCTACGGTCGAAATTGTCACTACGGAAAAGTAGATCGAGTCTAGCCAACTCCAACCTTCGACAAAGTGGTAGAAGACCGAGGCCCATAAAATCATTCCGACTGTGAAGGCAAGAAGGCCTTTCACTCTACCGTCCTTGAAAGCGACGCCTATCCCACGTGTTATTCTAGTTAGCGAATTCATTGTGTCCCCGTCGTTTGAAGAATTCACATATAACAGTAATTAGATGGATGTGGGAAATTGAAGCATTTTAACCGCGTCTAGTTTAATTGGGGCGTCCAGGCGCAGTCGTCAAAGCTAATGCAATGTGCTCGTTTATGAAACGTTAAACGCGTTTCAAGCCAGCTATTTTGAAACTGGATCAGCAGCACATCCTAAATTTAGTCCTTTAACCGTTTCTTGGCCGCCCGACCAATTCCGCAAGAGAAGTCGGCTAAATGGTCAAGGTCATTTAGGGTTCAGCAAAATAAGAAGCCACATATTCCATTAACATGATGCTTTAATGGTCTAGTCTGCCCAAGAAAGGAATCAGAACCTTAGGAGAAAAGCGTGCGGTTCATCACAAGAGGTGTAATGGTTTGTTGCGCTGTCGCGTTCGTCGCGGTTGTTGTGGCATGGCTTTTCCTGTCCTCTGCGTTGTTTTCTTCTGTCAGAACCACTTTTGTTGAAAACCTGATCTCGAAGAAACTTGGTCAGGACGTGTTAATAGAAGATGAAGTGCGTCTAGGCCTTGGTCGGCAACTGCAGGTATCCGCAGCGGGATTGGTACTACCCGGCGCGATCAAGACCAAAGCGAATCTGGCGGCAATCGACAAACTTGAGTTCAATATTTCTGCCCGCGACCTTTGGAACAGCAAATTGTCGCTGAGTGAGCTTTCTATCTCGGGTGTTCACCTCAACTTGATCACGGACAAAGACGGTGTCGGAAACTGGCAGTCCGCTTCCCAAACGGGCGCTAAAGCCGGGGATCCGGCCAAACCTGCAAACCTGTCTATGGCTGGAATTCTAACGGACCAAAAAATTGACCTGACCGATGTTGCCGTTCTTTACCAGAACGATCTAAACGGGCTTGTGCTGGATCTGCAGCTTCCTGAGCTGTTTTTAAAGCGTGATACGGAAACCGACGTTGCGACCGCGGTTGGGGCTGGTTCACTAAATGGAGAGAAGTTTGATCTGAACGCGAGCATTCCCGCGGACGACCCGTTTCAGGTCGCAGTGAACTTCGAACAGATTGCGATTGCCGCCGAAGAAGTCCCTGAAGAGAACGGGCTACAAGTGAATACGACCATAGAGGTTGCCGAACTTGGTCAGCTTCTTGATATCCTGAAACTCAATCGCGTTCTGGAGGGTTCAGGAAGCATTGGTGCAACATTCAAATCAGTCGACGGCGTAGCCCGGATTGATGACCTGGCTGTATTGACTGAATTGGATGGTGGGCAAAGCCTTTCGCTGACGGGACAAATCGGAGAGTTGGGAAACCCAGAAGACGTATCCCTGACAACCCGCATTCGGTTGTACCCTGAAGATGCTGAACCCGCCCCAGCCGCGTCGCGGTATGATCTAAAACTAATAGCAGTTGACATGGTTATCGATAGCGTACCCGGGCAGGTCCCGCAGCGGCAAATGGTCATTGAAACCAACGGGTTCACATTGGATACCTCTGGTGAAGGGCCGCCCCCGATTAAGTTTTCCGAGCTTTCCAGAACACCCGAAGGCGCCTTGAGTGTTGGAAACATCAATTTGAGAATTGGGAACCCTGCTGATCCATTTATCATTTTGGACGGTTCGGTCGAAGACGCGTTGCAATTACAAGGCATATCGGCCGACGGGTTAATGGATATACCCGCAAGCAGCTTGATCTCATCAGAGCTTCTGGGACCGGATGATCAACTTGGTCGATTTTCTGGTAACTTTCATTTGAACGGCGACATCAATCAGCTTTCGCTGACAAATTTGGATGGCCAGACAAGCGAAACGGAACTTTGGAACCTTGAGGTGCATGGCTCTGTCAAAAATGTGCTCAAATTCGAGAACCTGGACTTGGCAATTCAAGTAGAAGTCCCCTCCGGAGCGGACCTGTTAGAAGCCCTATCGCTTGAACGGGTGGAAACTGGACAGGCTATCTTTGAAATTGGCCTTGCCAGCGAAGGAACCGATTGGGATGCGAATGCCAAAGTCAAGGTTGCCGACTCTGTCCTGCAAATTATGGCCGATCTTGATGATGCAACGAGTGATCCTGTACTGCAGGGTTCCATAGAGAGTGACTTGATAAAGATAGATCAGATCCGAACCATCGTTCAGGCCGCTGCACAATTGAGGAAAATTGGCGGTCCAGAGCCCGACGAGGAAGACGTCATTGAGGAATCCGGCGACACTAGTCCTCTAAGAGACGTAACACTTAAACCTATTGGGCGTTCAATTCTCTTGTCCGGTATGGATATGGATGTCGACGTTGATCTTCGGCACATAGAGGGCGCCAAAGGCATCAGCAGTTTGCAGAGTGAACTGACGCTCAACGAAAATGAACTCAAGGCCGGACCTTTGAATTTTGAATACGGAGGTGCTCATTTCGATGTCAGCGGACAAATGGATCTATCGAACGACGCGCATCTGCTCACGCTGACCGGCACAGCAGGCGGCTGGCAGCTGGATGAAATTCTTCACAACCTGAACTTCAAAAAGGGCGCTAGCGGTACCATCTATGCAGATTTTTCGGTGACCGGCGGAACCGATTCACCTAAGCATTTTGCCAACAGCATGAACGGCAATGCCACGGTCTCAATGCGTGACGGCTCGATCGAGACCCAGCTTTTGGATCTGGCAGGGCTAGGGATACTACCTTGGGTGTTTACCAAAGAGAAACAAAAGGTTGCTCCGATCATATGTTTGCGTGCACCGATTAGTATTTCGAATGGAAATATTTCGACGAAACAAACCACATTGGAGACAGATCATGTCCAAGTCGTCGTCTTTGGCGGTGTTAATGTAGCGGGCAAGGTTTTGGACCTAAACCTGCAGCCCCGCAAGATTGGCGAACCGCTTTCGAAGAGTCCCTGGCCCGTGACCTTGAAGGGCCCACTAGCAAAGCCGAAGATCAAGGTAAAAGACGGTCCCAAGCGACTGAAACGATCGGATGGTGCGGACAAAATGCCGGCAAAAAGAAAACTTTGCGTTCCGGATATTTTACAACTGCAGTAGTGGCGAAGGCAGTCGACAAAAGAACACAAATAAAGTTCAAAAGCTTAGTTAAGCGTGACCGACACATAGTTCTGTCACCAGTGACAAAACTTTGCCATTTTCGCCTCACTTCTTTCATCTGGTATCCAATTCAACTTCATCTTTTGGGATTACTTCCGGCGGAATGCGGAAATTCGCAGCAGGTGAGAGGGATATCCGGCGAACTTAAGTAGCAAGCATTCAGGCTTAGGTGACTGTGCAGGCTGTACTCTGACGAGCCGACCACTCAACCAGAGAACGCCTCACATAACTCCCACAGGACGCTCGTGTTTCGACGTTTTTAGTAAACAACCAATGGTTTTGTATCCCGCCAATGAAGGCTTCTTTTAGCGATGATGTCGTTTTTCCCAAGCCTTGTAGCCAAGCGTTCCTTTCGACCTATCTGATCATGGAAGATAGATTACTGGAGCTTAAAATGAATCGGCACCGGTAGACTGAGGGTTACGACGAAGCGATTAAAACACAATGCGCGCTTCGCCGTACACTGTAGTTACTTCAGATAAGTGTTGAGCCAATCAATGGTGCGGTACCAGGCTAGGTTTGCCATTTCCTCGTCATAACGAGGCGTGCTGTCGTTATGAAAACCATGGTTGGCATTATCGTAGATGTAGGCTTGGTAAACCTTTTCGTTGGATTGCAGGGCGGCTTCAAAATCCGGCCAACCTGCGTTGCTGCGCTCATCAAGCTCTCCCATCTGAATCAGCAACGGCGCCTGAATTTTGGCCACATCCTCAACTGCTGGCTGGCGACCATAGAATGGCACGCCCGCCGCCAATTTTGGGTAGGTCACGGCAATTGCGTTGACCACACCACTGCCATAGAAGAAACCCACAACTCTTCCCGCCCTGGCTCTGAAGCTTCACTAAGCCTTTGATAAAAATTGACACTTTGATCACTGGCGTAGATGCGGGCTGTCGCAGAAAGTTGATCCGCATCCAACTCAAGTTGGTCATTCAACTAGACAAAATAGTCTAGTTTCTCCGTATCATTCAGGGTGTGGCAGCGCCATAGGATCGTAGACGCGAGCATGAAGCCTGAAACTTCACCTTCGGCAGACAATAGCGCTTCGCATAGTTCGGCAATGGACCGTTTGTCATCTTGGCCACGCCTATTTCAGTACGCTCCAGAAATTGGTTCAATAGATCACCCAGAAACCAATTCCGCTGCATTTCAGGGCTCCATCTGACTACTCAGGTATTCGCCTGTTCGACGATAGTGATCAACCAGGTGCCGAGTTGCGCTGTCCGCGTCGTGGTTCAGTGCGGCGTCCAAGATTTGCTGGTGCTCAGCGGCAATGTCCCGCTTCTTGTAGCTCGAACCGCCAGCCGCCAGATAGCGATAGCGAATGTTCAGGTCGTAAAGCTGCGAGCAATACCGCATCAGCAACGGCAGATTCGAATTGTCCAACAAGGCCATATGAAACTCCTTGTGAGCGTCTTCAAAGTCACGCGCGCCGTTCTGGCCGGCCTTTTTCATATGATGGTGACGCAAAACAAGCCGATCTTCCCAGGCCTCATCCGCGTTGGTGATAGAGGCGCGCAACGCGGTTTCCTCAAGGTTGCAGCGCAACAGAAGTATTTCTTCGAAGTTACACTTGCTGACTGGTGCTGCCCGAAATCCGCGCTGATCAATCCGCTCGACCAACATGTCCGAAGTCAAAAGGCTAAGCGCTTCGCGAACCGGACTAGCGCCGGTGTCCAAAAGCCCCCGAAGCTGCTCGATCTTGAGTTTTTGTCCCGGAGGTAATTCTCCGGTCAAGATCATGTCGCGGAGCCTTCGATACGCGCCATGCGTGGCTGATGTCTCTTTACCCTCAGTATCAAGCATGGCGTCCATATCCGACCGTTCCTTTGTTTGCGGCAAAACTCTTGATTGCTCTTAACTGAGGGCACTCGTTCCAGTCGATAGGCCAACTGAAAGGCTCAGCGAGCCTTCGTTGATCATCCAGCGCCGAAGTTCAAATTCGCGCGCACCGCTTTGGTGCATCGGATCGTCCTCGGCCAGTTTTCGGGCAGCCTCAAGACTGTCAGCACGATAGATAATCAGGCCCATTCCTTGCATGTGCTCACCAGTCTCATCCGACATTGGCCCTGCAAAAGCCAGCTGTCCCGCGCGTTCAAGCTGTGTCTGATAGGCCAGGTGGTCAGGTAGCGACGCCTTTACATCTTCGGGTTTTTTGGCAGGCGTGCTGAGTACTACGTAGAGTTCCAAAGCAAGTGCACCACGGCTTTTTGCTTCTGATTTGTAGTTCGCCCAGGCAACCATTTGCGTCCTCCAAAAATATCGATATTATTTGACATATTGCAAAATAGTAGGCAAAAATCAAGTGAACTGACATGGATGGTGAAAATGAAATACCTGGTGGGAGAGACTTTGGATGGCACAGCGGTTTTTGCTGTAAATGGTGAAAACGCAGTGAATCTAACGGCTTTGAACCCTGTCGTCGGTTCGGATTTGATGGGTTTGATAGCCAAGCCTGAACTGGCCGACTCACTTGCCCCCAAAATTGACGCGGCAGACAGTGTGCCCGTGTCTTCCATCACTCCGGCATTGCCCGTTGCCGCTCCCGGAACGATCATTTGCATGGGGTTGAACTACACGGACCACATCAAGGAAGGCGGGTATGATATCCCGGAGTATCCGACGCTGTTTATGCGTGGGAAGAATTCGATCATGGCGGCAGGGCAACCTATGGTGCGGCCTACCTGTTCCGAGAAACTCGACTACGAAGCCGAGCTTATGCTGATCGTTGGAAAACGCGGCCGTCATATCTCGGAAGAGGACGCATTGGATTATGTCTTCGGCTACACCGTGTTTAACGACGGGTCGCTGCGGGATTATCAGCGTAAAACCGTTCAATGGACGCCCGGCAAAAACTTCGATGACACAGGCGCGATCGGCCCTTTCACTGTAACGCCGGAAGACTTGCCGGAGGGAGCATCCGGCCTGAAAATCGAAAGCCGAGTGGGGGACGAAATCCTGCAAAGCTCGAACACCGCCAACATGATCTGGGGGGTCCCTCAGGTCATCGCCACGATCTCGGAATATACCACTCTCGAACCCGGTGATCTGATTGCGTTGGGTACGCCGCCGGGTGTTGGTCACGCCAAAAAGCCCAATCCACGTTGGTTGAAGCCGGGTGAAACCGTCGAGGTCGAGATTGAGGGCATCGGCATATGCGCCAGCCCCGTCATCGACGAAAAGGACGCCGAGACTAAGGTGGCCGCAGCATGAGCGCACCAACCGGGGCAGAGCTGGAGGCACTTCGCGCTAAGGCGCAGCAAGATCATCGCGATCTGCGCGAGCGCATTCCACGTCTTTCAGACG
Organism: Ruegeria sp. H9; assembly: GCF_056532915.1. Taxonomy (NCBI): domain Bacteria; kingdom Pseudomonadati; phylum Pseudomonadota; class Alphaproteobacteria; order Rhodobacterales; family Roseobacteraceae; genus Ruegeria; species Ruegeria sp. H9. Next base: position 964,113 of record NZ_JBQFNX010000001.1, read on the forward strand.
ACGCAATTGCTCTGATCCTCCGCGAATCCAGATCTCATTACGCCTGGACCGACAAGGCTGTTTCTAACGAATTGCTTGAAGAGATCTATGAAATCACGATCAACGGCGCGACCAGCATGAACACGCTGCCCGCCCGCTTCGTTTTCGTTAAAAGTGCGGAAGGAAAAGAGCGCCTAGCTAAGTCGTTAAAGCCGAAGAACGTGCCAAAGATGATGGATGCGCCGGTCACTGCGATCATTGCTTATGACATGGACTTCTGGAAGGAATTACCTTTTCTTTTCCCGCACGAAGATCGACGGTCACTTTTCGAAAATAATCCCGAATATGTAGCCGATACAGCGTTTCGCAATGGAACGCTTCAGGGCGCTTACTTCATGATCGCCGCGCGTGCGGTTGGGTTGGACGTCGGCGCCATGTCTGGCTTTTCAAACAAGATCGTCGACGAGGAATTCTTCGCGGGTACGACGCTCAAGTCGAACTTTCTTTGCAATCTGGGCTACGCAGACGAAACAGGATTGTTTCACAAGCTGCCTCGCTTCTCATTCGAAAAGGTTTGCTCTTATGCATGAGGAGGTGATCCTGTGGCGATGAAAGTGAAACCTGTCGTAACCTACCGTACGACAGCTCAATGCCCGACACACGCGCGGACTGAGATACCAATTCGCGATCTGGACGTGATTATCGACGAGCCCGTGGAACGAGGCGGAACAAATCTTGGCCCGTCTCCGACCGAAACCGCAATGGCTGCTTTGATCGCCTGTACGAATGTCATCGGGCACAAGAATGCGCACCGTTTGGGAATTGATCTTGGCACCGTGAAAATCGACGCGAAATGCAGGCTGGATCGGCGCGGTGTCCTGATGGAAGAGGAGATCGATGTTCCGTTTCCCGAAATCGAACTCACTGTGAAGTGCGATACGCCTGCCAGTCAGGAGGAGCTGACACGCGTGGGCGAGGAGACAGCCAAATATTGCGCCATCGCAAAACTGTTTGAAGCGGCAGGCACGGACCTGACCGTCAACTGGGTCAAAACCAACCAATAAAAATCGACAGGACCCGACTTTCTGGGAGGAGAGAAATGAAAAACTGGACTAAACGCAGCCTAATGGGATTTGCTCTGGCAGGCACCATGGCGTTGCCTCTTGCAGCAGAAGAGACCATTTCCGCCGTCGTGATTGATGGCTATCCCGATCGGGCCTTGTGGGTGAAAGAATTCACCAACTTCTTCATTCCAGAAGTGGACAAGCGGCTGGCCGACTCCGGCAACTACAAGATGAACTGGCAAGAGAACTATGGCGGTTCGATCGTAAAGCCGAAGGGTGTGCTGGAAGGGATCCAGCTTGGCCTTGGCGACATCGGCATTGTCACAACTATCTTCCATTCGTCCAAGTTGCCCAGTCAGGGGATATCGGGGTCGACCCCCTTCGTGTCATCGGACTCTCGCGCGGTAGCCAAAGCCGTGGATGAGATCGCGCGCGAATACCCAGCGATGCAAAATGAGTTCGCTGCGCAGAACCAAGTCTATCTGGCGACCGGTGTAGTGCTCGATACTTATCAGGTTTTTTGTACAGAGCCGGTCTCGGCTGTTTCTGATCTGGAAGGCCGAAAAGTGGCAGGGGCGGGACTGAACCTCCGATATCTCGAAGGTATCAAAGATGCTGCGGGGGTTCGTGGTGGCCTGACCGATTTCTACAATATGCTGCAAACCGGCCTTGTTGATTGTGCGATGCTGTGGCCTGAAGCCGCCAAGACCTTCAAGATCGCCGAAGTAGCTCCTTACATGCTCAAAGCTGACTTGGGTGCCGTGAACTCCAAGACGATCACAGTGAATTCTGACTATTGGGCAAAGTTGCCGGATGAAGTCAAAGGCGTTCTGCAGGCCGTCGCAATTGACTACCGTGATCATGTGGCCGGCATTGCTATGGACCGGGCTGCGGCCTCAAGGGACGCATACACCGAAGCCGGCGGGACGATTGTCGAAGTTTCGGACGAAGACCGAGCGGCCTGGGCCAACGCAATGCCAAATGTAGCACAGGAATGGGCAGCCACACTGAATGAGAACGGTGAACAAGGCGACGCGATACTGGCCGCTTATCTCGGCAAGCTGCAGGACGCCGGTTTTACCGGAGTGCGTGACTGGACGGCCGAGTAACAGTCTGGCGATCCACGAAAGGGGCCTTTCATGCTGAAGACCGCAGTTGCTGGCTTGTCGCGGGTCGCCAATTCGCTTGCTATCGCCGCCAACGCATTGGGTACGCTTGTCGTCCTTGCGTTGGTGGTCATTCTGAATGTCGACGTCATTGCGCGCGGTCTGTTTTCGGCACCTCTGCGTGGCACCTATGAAATGGTGCAGTTTTCGGTCGTGATGATCGTTTTTTTGCAGCTGGCCGACGTAGTCAGAGTGGATCGGCTGACGCGCTCGGACGGGTTTCTGAACCTGCTACACCACCGCCGTCCTGGGCTAACGGCCAACCTGAGGCGCATTATCAATGCCATCTCCGCAATCTTCATGGGTCTGATTGCTTATGTAACCTTTCCCGAGTTCCTGCATATGTGGGAGACACAGGACTACTTCGGAGTTCCGGGTCTTTTTACTCTGCCATGGTGGCCGGTCAAACTGGTCATCGCGTGCGGTACTGCGCTTGCCTGCGTGATCTTCCTGCTCAAGGTTGTCACGGCGCAGGACCGCCCGCATCTAATTCGCGCACCTGAACATGACGAGGCCGCAGAATGACGCCGATTGAGATTGGCCTGATCTCGGTCATAGCCATCGTCTTTCTGATTTACGCAGGCGTTTACATTCCCATCGCATTGGGCGTGGTCTCGCTCGTGTCGATCTGGCTGATGCGGGACAATTTCACGCTTGCGCTCAACCTGCTGAAAGTGGCGGTCGGCGACAGCGCGATGGAATACAGCTTCGCAACCATCCCGTTGTTTACTTTCATGGGGCTCATTGTCTCAAAAGCCGGGTTGGGCAGGGACATCTACGAGGTCATGACCATGCGATTTCGCAAGGTCAAAGGCGGTATCGGTATGGCAACCGTTGGAGCCAACGCCGTCTTTGCCGCAGTGACTGGGTCGTCAATAGCCTCCGCATCCGTGTTCACCAAGGTCTCGGTCCCGCAGATGATGGCGCAGGCTTATAACCCACGCTTTGCTGTTGGCGTGGTCGCCGGGTCTTCGGTTTTGGGGATGATCATCCCGCCCTCGGCGATGCTGATCATCTATTCCTTTGTCGCCGAGCAATCTGTAGGGGACATGTTCCTTGCGGGGGTTATTCCGGGGATCATGCTGGCGATCGCTTATGTAGGCGCGATTTGGGTTATGGGTCGTTTCACCCCTGCATTCGTCGGTGGCCGCGTTGTCGAAGACACCGAGTGGATGTCAGGGCGCGAGATAGCTTCCAAAACACTGCCGACACTGTTCATCATTACCATCGTCCTTGGTGGTATCTACACAGGTTGGTTGACTGCCGTAGAAGCAGGGGCCGCCGGAGCTCTCGTTGCGCTAATCATCGCGGTTGCCCGCAAGTCGATGTCTCCACGCGCATTCTGGGACGCGTTGCTGGAAACCGGTCACATCACAGCGGCGATCCTGTTCCTGATCACGGCCGCTTCAATCTACAGCCGCATGCTGGGACTGGCCGGGCTGCCCAATCAACTGCAGGATCTGCTTGCGGGGAATTCCGCATCTTTCTGGTCGATCATGCTGCTCTATGTTCTGTTGATGCTATTTCTGGGAACATTGCTCGACACCGCGTCGATCATTCTGATTGTAGTACCGCTGTTCTTACCCATGGCCGAAGCGCTTGATATGTCGCTGATCTGGTTTGGCATTATCACCGTGGTTGGGGCTGAAATCGGTCTTTTGACACCACCTTTGGGTATATCCTGCTTCGTTATCAAATCCACGATTAACGATGACCGCATATCACTTAAGGACGTGTTCATGGGCGCACTTCCCTTTGCGTTCGTAATGCTGATCGTTCTGTTCATTCTGATCGAGTTCCCGATCCTCAGCCTTGCCCTGATTTAAGGAGGACAAGATGCGCTCTGTCACCAAAGACAATATCACCGACGTCTTCATGGGGTACCTGTCCAAAGATACTGATCCACGGATGCGTGAAATCATGGGCTCCCTGGTCAAACACCTCCACGACTTTGCGCGGGAAACCAACCTGACGCATGACGAGTGGCGGGCCGGGATTGCGTTTCTGGAAGGCTGCGCTGCGGTGGAAACCGAGGATAGGCATGAATTCGTGCTAGCCTCGGACGTGTTGGGCCTGTCGTCATTGGTTGATATGCTGCATTCCAGTGCCGATGCGACCAGTTCGTCCGTTTTAGGTCCATTTCACGTCTCGGGCGCCCCCCCGCTGCCAATCGGTGGCGATATGAAGCGTCACTACGGCGGGCCGGTTCTACTTGCAGAGGGCGTGATCCGCGATACCGAAGGTAACCCTATCGCCGGGGCAGAACTGGATATCTGGCAAACGGCACCCAACGGCCTCTACGCCAGTCAGGATGAAGAACAGGACACCTATTCTTTCCACGGGCTGATGTCAGTTGGCGATGATGGCAGATATGCGTTCACCACAGTTAAACCAGTTGAATACACCGTGCCGTCTGACGGGCCAGTCGGTGATATTCTGCGCGCTTGTGGTCGCCATCCATGGAGGCCCTCACACTTGCACTTTATCGTCAAAGCCCCCGGGTATCGCTCACTCGTGACGGAGATTTTTCCGGACAATGATCCCTATTTAGATCAGGATACTGTCTTTGGCGTTCGGGACGATCTGGTAATGACATATGTTGAACGACCTGCATCAGAATTTCCCGATGGCATGGAGCTTTCTGGTAAGATCGCCGAACCTTTCTTGCACGTGAATTTCGACGTGACGCTTGCCAGGGTCTGAATGATATTGAGGAGGCTTGAGGTGCTGAAACATATCTCCATTTTAAGTGCAGCGTTATTTTGCAGTACCGCCGTCGCAGAACAGCGACCGATCTTTGACGCACATATTCACTACAGCCACGATGCCGTCAAACTGGTTCCACCTGAACAGGTGGTCGAAATCCTTCGAGATGCAGGCGTGCGTAAAGCGCTGATTTCCAGCTCGGATGACAATGGCACTCAGCTATTGTTGGCCGTGGCACCGGACATCGTTGTTCCGGCGCTTCGCCCTTATCGTCGTCGCGGTGAGATCAACACCTGGATGCACGATGAAACTGTAATCGAGTATCTGGAAACAAACCTGGCAAAAAACAACTACGAGGCCATCGGCGAGTTTCACGCTTACGGTGATGACATCAAAACGCCGGTCATCCAACGTATGATTGCACTGGCGAAAGAGCGGAACCTAATCCTGCACCACCATGGTGATCGCGAGGCCGTTGATTTGATCTTCGAAACATGGCCGGAAGCTCGGGTATTGTGGGCCCATTCTGGGTTTGACGATCCAGCCAGTGTGGTCGATGCGCTAGACATCTATCCCGGGCTATGGGCCGATCTGGCATTTCGTTCGGACATGGTTTCGCGGGGCCGTGTCGACCCGGATTGGAGGGCTGCGTTCCAAGCCCATCCCGATAGGTTCATGGTCGGTACGGATACGTTCGCACCTGAACGTTGGTACTACGTAGGCCCTCATGCCGATTTTTCGCGTGAATGGTTGGATTTGCTGCCGGACCAGATCGCAGACAACATTGCCTATGCTAACGCAGAACGTTTGCTGGCATCAGAATGACCCACTGCGCTGCTTGGTTTCTTATATGGTCCAGCGCGGCGGTTGCTTGTGAAGCGACGGGGCAACGCATGAATTCGGAAGTTCAAAACGCACCCAAGGTTTATCTGACGGTCGACGAAATTCCGTTGGCCCAACCGTTTTCGGTGTTGGTTTCAGTTTGTAGTGAAACTGCTGTGGGCCAAATGCGTGTGGATGCAATCATGCCCGCTCATCAACATGGTATGAACTATACTCCCAAGGTTACCGCATTGGACGGCGGAGTGTTCCGAATTGATGATATGTTGTTTCACATGCCGGGTTTGTGGGAGCTGCAAATCGATGTCGACGTCAGTGGCCAATCGGTTTTCTACACGTCAGAAATTGCGCTGAAATGAAGCTGTGGATGACAGCTGCGCTAATTTTTCTGACCGGGGCAGTACGTGCAGATGTCTTGTTGACCGAAGACGAAATTGAACAGACGTTGTCCTTTGGGCCGTGGCCACCATCCTTCCAGTCGGATCCAAGCAATAGGTTTTCCAAAGACGCCACGGCAATCAAGCTCGGACAGGCTTTATTCAACGATCCGGTGTTATCAGTCGATGGTGCATTTTCCTGTGCAAGTTGTCATGATCCTGATCAGGCATTTACGACGCCGGAGGCGCGGGCACTCGGTCGTGATTTGTTAAATCGAAACACACCATCACTGCGAAACCTTGCCGGGCTGCGCTGGTATGGTTGGGGCGGCAAAAGCGATAATCTTTGGGCAGCCAGCCTGCATCCGATCATCGAAGAACAAGAGATGGCGCATAGTGCCGAAAGCCTAAAGATAGCTATCTCTGAAAGTACCTACATTGATGATTTTGAAGCCATATTTGGTCACCTCCAGGATCAAAGCCCGGAACTTTTTCTGGTAAATACTGCAAAAGCTCTTTCTGCTTACTTGGAGACCTTAGCCACCGACCGGACGATATTTGACGATTTTCGCGATGCTTTGGAGCGCCGAGATATTGCAGCGGCTAAGGAATACCCCGAAGCAGCTCAGCGAGGTCTTCAGCTCTTTTTAGGGCGCGGAAAATGCGTATTTTGCCACAACGGTCCGAGGTTTTCCAACAACGAGTTCCATGACGCTGGTGTGCCATATTTTCTGAATGAAACCGAGGTTGACCAAGGTCGGTTCGGAGGATTGAACAATTTACTCTCAAGCCCCTACACACTGGACAGCGACTGGAACGACGATCCGGAAAAGAAAGGTGCCTGGGCCGTGCGAAATGTACGCAGGAGCCATTCTGATTTTGGAACCTTTCGGACGCCCAGCCTGCGGGGAGTGGCTGAAACCGCTCCTTACATGCATAACGGCAGCTTAGATGATCTGAAATCTGTGATACGGCATTACAGCAAAATTGATACTGAAAGGCTGCACGCCGACGGTGAAGCCATTCTTTCGGAATTGAATTTATCTGAGCAGGAGATTGCAGACTTAGTTGCGTTTTTGGTCACGCTCTCCAAGGATTCTTAATAAAGCACTGGTGTAAAGGGCTTGGGAATGGGCTAATTGGCGAGCTATCTTAGCCTCTTCGTCTCTGGGACTAATTCGCTTCCGAAATTCTTAAACCTCCGCCTTTCACAAGCAGATCCACAATTGCGTCGACCCCGCTTCTGTGACGAAGTGACGAAAACAAGAATGGCCTTCCTTTACGCATCATTTTCGCATCACGTTCCATAACCTGCAGCGAAGCGCCAACATGCGGTGCAAGGTCGGTCTTGTTGATTACGAGGATGTCTGATTTCGTAATCGCCGGCCCGCCTTTCCTGGGTATTTCTTCGCCTGCAGCGACATCTATCACGTAGATGGTCAGATCCGCCAGTTCCGGGCTGAATGTGGCTGATAGATTGTCGCCTCCGCTTTCAATCAAAACAATATCGAGATCCGGATGACGTGTCTGCATCTCGGCGACGGCGGCCAAATTGATCGAGGCGTCTTCGCGAATTGCTGTATGCGGGCAACCGCCAGTTTCGACGCCGATGATCCTGTCCCGCGGCAGGACCTGCATGCGCATCAGCGCTTCGGCATCTTCCTGAGTATATATGTCGTTGGTAATAACACCCACCGAACAGACATCGCGCAGCGCTTCAGACAAGGCGGCGGTTAACGTGGTTTTTCCGGCTCCTACCGGGCCTCCAATACCTACGCGAAGCGGGCCGTTCATACTGGTCATGTGCGGAAAATCCTCGAATATTGTGTTTCGTGTTTCATGGCCGCAATGTCCCCCAAGAACGCAGTAGAGCTTAACTCGTCCAGACTCGCCCTGTTTGCGCTTTCAGCAATCTGGGCACACAGCGGCGTCAGCTGGCGGATCAACCGCTGAGCATCGGTCTGCCCCAGTGGCACAAGGCGCGTCGCACAGGCGACAAGGTTGCTTGCGAATGCTTGCAGAAACATCTTGGTCGTCAGCAGCAAAGGAAGGTTTTGTAGTCTTGCAGCCCGTCCAATCGAGACGGGGTAGGTGAACTGCCCAAGGTCCAATTCCCAAACACCTTTGGTGACATTTCCGAAGGCCTGTCCCAGCAACTCGGTTTCCATGAGCCTTTCGGATGTCGCGCAAAAGGCGCGCGCCGCGATATCGACGTTGATCAGTTCTTCTTTGTCATGCGCGTTGAAGGCCGCCACAACGAACACAGCATCATTCCACCCAGAGCCATGTTCAAGCACATCTGAAATCCAGGCTTCAGTATCCCGAGAATTCGCGACAGTTCCCCCGTCAATCGCAGCTTCAAGCCCGTGAGAGTAGGCAAACCCTCCAACAGGATAGGCAGGGGACAACCATTGTGTCAGCGTCAGGATGTCGGCGTCAGTGGGTGTGGCCATGGGTCCTGCCGTGGCCATAGGCCCCGCCTTCGGGGTTGAATGGTTCATTCACCTCTCGCACCTTTGCTCCGATTTTAAGAAGCATATCACGGATGACGTGATCGACTTGGATCAACAGGCGGGTCTTTTCGATCTGACAAGGCGTGTGCCGATTGCCGATATGCCAGGCGATACGTGTCAGGTCCGGTGCTTTTACCTCCAGCAACACTTCCGGTGCTGCCTGTATTTCCACTTCGCGACCGTCGTCCAAAACCAACGCGCCACCGTGGTTCAGTGAGGTCGTTTGCGCGAGATCGATGAGAATCTGTTCGCCGCTTTCGCAGGTAAGAACCTTACGCCGCAAAAAACGGTCGTCGTAGGTCAACGAGAGACAGTCTGCCGGATCGCCATGCGTGTGATCCGAATATTGGCGCGCAGTGCAGAGCAGGGCGGTCATACCATCACCTCCTCTGCAGCGGGAATAGTCAGAGCCAGATTGAGTCCGAGAACACTCGGTGCACGATCCGTTCGCGCGTCAGACCGCGGTTTTTCAGCTCTTCGTCGCTGAGCGATTGCAGGAATTCGACTTGCCGGACGCGAGATTGAGCTTCGGCTACGCTGATCAGGGCCGAGTAAATTGACGACCCGATGGATACGATTAAACCGGCCAGCGAAAAGCGCGTGTTTGTATGTGTTGCTGAGTGTGCCATTTGGACCTTCGTAAACGTTGGTCCTCCCATGGGTTTTTATATCTGTCATATTGGCCTCACTTAGAAGTGCGTATTTGGTCATTGCTGCCTTGCACGCGCCGCAACGCAGCACATTTTTTGATCAGAATAAAAAATATCGTTGCGCCATCGGCAGCGTTTCGGCGGGTTGGCAAGTCAGCAATTCGCCATCCGCACGCACCTCGTAGGTTTCCGGGTCGACCTCGACATGCGGTGTCGCGTTGTTCAGCAGAAGATCCTGCTTGCCAATTTCTCGTGTGTTTTGGACGGCGACGGTTTGCTTTGCCAATCCCAGTGTATCACCGATCCCATCCGCATGGGCCGCCTGCGAGACAAATGTGATCGCCGAGTTTTCCACCGACCGTCCGTAAGCGCCAAACATCGGCCGACTATAAACCGGCTGCGGTGTAGGGATCGATGCGTTGGGATCGCCCATTTGCGCGCAGGCTATGGTGCCGCCCAGCAGAACCATCTCGGGCTTCACGCCGAAAAAGGCCGGGTTCCACAGGACGAGGTCGGCGCGTTTGCCTTCCTCGATGCTCCCGATCTCGTGGCTGAGCCCATGGGCAATAGCAGGGTTGATCGTGTATTTGGCGATATAGCGGCGGACGCGAAAGTTGTCGTTCTCACCGGTTTCTTCGGGCAGGCGCCCGCGCTGTTTCTTCATCTTGTCAGCGGTTTGCCACGTGCGGATCAAAACCTCTCCGACCCGACCCATGGCCTGACTGTCAGACGCAATGATGCTGAATGCGCCCATGTCGTGCAGTATATCCTCGGCTGCGATTGTCTCACGCCGGATGCGGCTTTCGGCAAAGGCCACGTCCTCCGGGATGGATTTGTCGAGGTGGTGACAGACCATCAGCATATCCAAATGTTCCTCAACCGTGTTCACGGTGAAGGGCCGCGTGGGATTGGTCGAGGACGGCAGAACGTGGTTCTCGCCGCAGATCTTGATGATATCCGGAGCATGGCCTCCGCCAGCGCCTTCGGTGTGGAAAGCGTGAATAGTGCGACCCTTCATGGCCGCCACGGTATTTTCAACAAAGCCTGATTCATTGAGCGTGTCGGTGTGAATCATCACCTGCACGTCCATCGCATCGGCCACCGACAGGCAGCAATCAATGGCGGCCGGGGTGGTTCCCCAGTCCTCGTGCAGTTTCAGGGCACAGGCTCCGGCTTTGACCTGTTCTTCGAGCGCGGCAGGCAGCGAAGCGTTGCCCTTACCCGCAAAGGCTAGATTCATCGAGAAAGCATCCGCCGCCTGCAACATCCGCCCGATATGCCATGGACCGGGGGTGCAAGTGGTGGCCAATGTCCCATGCGCAGGACCTGTGCCCCCGCCCAGCATGGTTGTCAGGCCGGAATGCAGCGCGTCTTCGATCTGTTGCGGGCAGATGAAGTGGATATGACTGTCGAACCCACCTGCCGTCAGGATACGACCCTCGCCAGCAATGGCCTCGGTTCCGGGCCCTATGATGATGTCGACACCAGTTTGTGTATCGGGGTTTCCCGCCTTGCCGATCTTGGCGATCCGCCCGTCTTTCAGGCCAACGTCGGCCTTGTAGATGCCCGAGTGATCAACGATCAGAGCATTGGTGATGACCGTATCCACAGCGCCTTCGGCGCGCGTGGTCTGAGATTGCCCCATCCCGTCGCGGATTACCTTTCCGCCACCAAACTTGACCTCTTCGCCATAGCTGGTCAGATCACGTTCGACCTCGATCACAAGATCGGTGTCGGCCAACCGCAGCTTGTCCCCTGCGGTCGGGCCGAACATCGCGGCGTAGTCTGAGCGCTTGATCTTTGCTGGCATCAGAGTGCCCCCATGACCTTTTGATTGAAGCCGTAGACCCTGCGCGCACCACTGATCGGGATCAGCGAAACTTCGCGGGCCTGCCCCGGTTCGAACCGCACAGCGGTGCCTGGCGCAATGTCCAGGCGCAGGCCACGCGCGGCAGTTCGGTCAAAGTCGAGCGCCGGGTTGGTTTCGGCGAAATGGTAGTGTGAGCCGATCTGAACCGGGCGGTCGCCGGCATTGGCGACCATCAAAGTGATCGCATCAGTGTCGGGGTTCAGGGTAATTTCACCATCAGCCGGGAACAGCTCCCCGGGGATCATTTGTTCAGCTTTGTGATCAGCGCGACAGCAGCCAGCGCAACAACCGCCAGCCCAACGCCCATCGCCGCATAATCGGTGCCGTGCGCGTGGATATGCGTTCCGTTATGGGCGGCTGCCGGGCCAGCGAAGATCAGGGCGGGGAAAAGCATGCGTGTCATATTGGTTTCCTTTTTCAGCGAATGGGGTTGTGGACGGTCACCAGCTTGGTGCCATCTGGAAAGGTGGCTTCGACCTGAACTTCGTGGATCATTTCGGGCACACCTTCCATGCATTGCTCTCGAGTGATCACCTCGGCCCCGGCTTGCATCATGTCAGCAACTGAACGCCCATCGCGTGCACCTTCGACCACGGCATCGGTGATCAGGGCGATCGCCTCGGGGTGGTTCAGTTTGACGCCGCGGTCCAGGCGTTTGCGGGCGACTTCGGCGGCCATGGCGACTAACAGTTTGTCTTTTTCGCGAGGGGTCAGGTTCATGTCAAAGCATCCAGCATCGAGGCAGCGTGTCTTTGTTCAACCGTCGCAAGATCGGCATCAATGTGCGACGGAGGGCAAAGCTGTTTTCGGCAAGAACACGAGCAACCAACAGGTCATTGCGGATCATAGTTGCACCTGCGGTGTCGGGCAGCATCTGACGAATGGCATTCAGATGACCTTCGGCTGACTCCGATACAAAGACGATCAACGCCATCGCACCCGCGCCGTTTGCAATATGCGGTTTGGACAGATGTTTGTGCCAATCACCCGAGAACTGGATCGCGTCAAGGAACACCTTTTTTCCTTGGTACCGTATCTCGATCCGATCGTTTAGACGGATATCGGTCAGCGTCTCGCCCATCGCAATACGGCCGAAGACCAGCGGCTCTACCATCAGCATCTCGGCATCTGGCGCCATCTCGATTTTCAGGCGTCGCTCCAGAGCGCTGCCATTGAACAGAATAGTCTCTTGCGGCAACCAGTTCAGCCGGGCTTCAGTCTCAACAGTCAGATGACTGGTAATCTGGCCACGTTCTTGCGGCTTGGCCTTGTAGGCGCGCTCGCAGGCTTGTGTTGTCAAAGTCAGCGCCGTTCCTTTTGCTGCCTTACCGGAAAGTCGAAATGAGTCGCCTCCGGTTACGCCGCCTGCCGTGTTAAGAAGAACCGCGTCAAGATCAGGTGTGTTGGTTCTGGGGAACAGACATTTATAAGACCCGGACTGGCGAAACTTGTTCAGCACCGTCCTGTCACCCAATTGCTTGGTACTCAAACTGACGGCGCCTGCAGCGCGCGGTGGAATAGCACTGTGCATAGGCAATATGGCTGCAACGTGGGTAATAGGGCACCTTTGGAGCTTTGATTGGTGCCACTTGTTTCTCTGTTGAAGGGGCGGAACACTAATCTACAGTGTCGAAATCTGCTTAATTCGACATCGCGCGTCTAAATTTTAGACAGCGACCCCGGTCTTGGATGAAAAATTAGGCGCATCGCGCCGATTTTCCGAATTGGGTTAAAGGTAAGTTGCCAAGCTTGCTGCGATGCAGAAACCGTATGGGTGCCACCGCGGAAACGACCCGGGGGTGTGTGACGGCTGCGCGAATTGGACCTCGAACACAACCGCCACACGGAACGCAACAACAGTTGCGGGGATCAGGTAGAAGAAGAGTGTGCCTTTGTGCAAGCCCTCTCTCCCGGCCCCGCCAGGAGGATCACATGAAATCGCTCAAATCCACACTCGCCGGATCGGCAGTATTTGCTGTCATGGCCACCGCCGCCTTGTCGACCGAAGACACGATCAAGGTTGGAGTGCTGCATTCGCTTTCCGGTACGATGGCGATCTCGGAAACGACGTTGAAAGACACCATGCTGATGCTGATTGACCAGCAAAACGCCAAGGGCGGTCTGCTGGGTAAACAGCTTGAAGCTGTCGTGGTCGACCCGGCCTCTGACTGGCCTCTGTTTGCCGAAAAAGCGCGTGAGCTGCTAACCGTCCACGAGGTGGATGTAATCTTTGGCAATTGGACTTCGGTGAGCCGCAAGTCGGTTCTGCCAGTGATCGAGGAGCTAAACGGTCTTCTGTTCTATCCGGTCCAGTATGAGGGCGAAGAAAGCTCTAAAAACGTCTTTTATACCGGTGCTGCTCCGAACCAACAGGCCATCCCCGCCACGGACTATTTCCTGGAGGAACTGGGGGTCGAGAAATTCGCTCTGCTCGGCACAGACTATGTCTACCCCAGGACCACCAACAATATCTTGGAAAGCTATCTGAAGCAAAAAGGTATCGCGGAAGCAGATATCTTCGTTAATTACACGCCTTTCGGCCATTCCGACTGGTCCAAGATCGTGGCGGACGTGGTCGCGCTGGGCGCGGATGGTAAAAAAGTCGGTGTGATCTCGACCATCAATGGTGACGCCAATATTGGTTTTTACAAGGAATTGGCAGCGGCTGGTGTTTCGGCAGATGACATTCCGGTCGTGGCCTTCTCGGTCGGTGAGGAAGAACTGTCCGGTTTGGACACCACCAACCTCGTCGGTCACCTTGCCGCTTGGAACTACTTCCAGTCGGCGGATACTGAGGCCAACGCGGAATTTGTGGACACCTGGAAAGCCACCATGGGTGATGAACGTGTGACCAATGACCCGATGGAGGCGCATTACATCGGCTTCAACATGTGGGTAAACGCCGCGACCGAGGCCGGTTCGACCGAGGTCGATGCCGTGCGCGCCGCGATGTATGGGCAGGAATTCCCGAACCTGACCGGAGGCACCGCTGTGATGCTGCCGAACCATCACCTCGCGAAACCGGTTCTGATCGGTGAAATTCAAGAAGACGGTCAGTTCGATATCATCAGCGAAACCGACGTCGTGCCGGGTGACGCCTGGACCGACTTCCTGCCGGAGTCGGCTGTGCTCGTCTCGGATTGGAAAGAGCTGGGTTGCGGTATGTACAACACCGAGACCAAGACCTGCGTTCAGACCCTGTCGAACTACTAACCGACACGCAAGGCGGGTTTGTTTGCCCGCCTTGCTAAAATAAAGACATTCGGGTTTCACCACATGGTACGACTTTTCCTTGCGGGCCTCGCAATCCTGTGCGCCTGCCTGACTGCCAACGCACAAGAGGTCGGTCTGCAACCGATCCTGCAAGAGCATCAGGAGATCATCGCCAAAAGCTCGCGCAAGACGATCAAACCGGCGATTGATGCGATTGCGTCAAGCGGCTTGCCTCAGGCGCAAGTGATGCTTGAGACATGGGCAGCCAAGAACATGTGGATGCGCAAGTCGGACGGTCTGTTCTTTTCTGGCCAGAAAGGAGAGGGGCGGTCGTATGAATTGACCGACTTCGATACCGGAGAAGTCGTCGGTACGTTTGAGAAATCCGAGCTTAGGCAGCTGAAGCCCAACAGCGGTATCCGCGCGATGATCGGGACCGCTCTGGTCCGGTTCCAACTGACCGATCCGGATCGCGCAAAACGTCTGGCCGCATTGCAATCCATCCAACGTGATCCCGAAAGTGCACTCTTGGAGCCACTTCGCGCTTCGATAGGGGATGAACCCGAAGCAGAGTTGAAGGCGCAAAAGCAGCGGCTGGAACGGTTGCTGACGATTGGTTTTGACGAAGATACCGCAGCCCGCGTGGCGGCGATCAAAGAAATGTCCGGCGATCTGGGCGTAGACGTTCGTGCGGCTCTGAACCCGTTGCTCGTCACTGCCCGCCAAGCCGCTACCGAATTGCCCCAGGACCTGAACGTCGCCGTTATTCTTGAAGCGGGCTCAGACGCCTTAACGTCTGACGAAGCATATGACTTGCTCGTTGCAGGTAACCTTGCCGCACCGCGTGTTTCGGCGGAAGATATCAGATCGGCACTGGCGGCCAATATAGAAGGTGGTCGTGTAGGTGGTACTCCCGTCGCACAGTTGAATTCAGATACAATGCGCGCGCGTGCGTATACCTCTCTGGCAGAGGCGGGGACTGTGCCAGCCTTGGTCACGAAGACGGATGTCAACGCTGCAGTTAACACGCATGTATTCTTCGAAACCTACAGTGAGCCATCTGCCGAGGTCACTGAAGCAGCAGAGAAAGCCCTGCAACAGATCGAACTGAAGGTCGGCCTGAACCAAACACTCGACCTGACGCTGGACGCGATCTCACTGGCGTCGATCTATTTCCTCGCCGCCATCGGTCTGGCCATCACCTTCGGCGTGATGGGCGTGATCAACATGGCCCATGGCGAGTTCATCATGATGGGTGCTTATACCGGCTACGTGGTGCAGCAGATTATCCCTGATCATACGCTTTCGATCATGGTTGCTATTCCAATTGCTTTTGCTGTCACCTTCGCGATGGGCGTCGCTATGGAGCGGTTGGTGATCCGCTGGCTTTACGCTCGCCCATTGGAGACGTTGCTGGCAACGTTCGGCATCTCAATTGCCCTACAGCAGCTGGCCAAGAATATCTTTGGCACGCAGGCGCGCCCGCTGACTGCTCCCGATTGGTTGGATGGTTCGTGGATGCTGAATGACGTGGTTTCAATCAGCTACATCCGCATTGCGATCTTCGTTCTGGCGCTTATTTTTCTGGGACTTTTCCTCTACATCATCAAACGGACGAGGCTAGGGCTTGAGATGCGTGCAGTAACGCAGAACTCGCGCATGGCGGCGTCAATGGGGATTAATCCCGGGCGAGTGAATATGCTGACCTTTGGGCTTGGCTCCGGCATTGCCGGCATCGCCGGGGTCGCGATTGGCCTATTCGCCAAGGTCACGTCCGATCTGGGCAGCGACTATATCGTGCAAAGTTTCATGACAGTGGTTGTGGGCGGGGTTGGTAACATCTGGGGGGCGCTTGCAGGTGCGGGTATGATCGGCTTCCTGCAGAAGGGGATCGAGTGGATGAACCCGTCGAACACCCTCGCGGCCCAAACCTACATGATCATCTTCATCATCATTTTCATCCAGTTTCGGCCGCGGGGCATTATCGCCCTCAAGGGTCGCGCGGCGGGGGATTGAGCCATGGAACGCAGCTTTATCGCCAAGAACCCATCCGTGCTGGTCTTTCTTGCCATCCTGTCCCTGTTCACCCTGAGCGTAACCATCCTGTCCGAGGGTTTCGGGATCGGTGTAATCTCGACCAGTTTCGTCAAAACGCTGGGCAAAACCCTGTGCCTTTGCCTGATCGCAGTGGCGATGGATCTGGTCTGGGGCTTCACCGGCATCCTGTCACTGGGTCACTTCGCCTTCTTCGGGCTGGGGGGCTACATGATCGGCATGTGGCTGATGTACGAACGCACGCGCCTGATCGTGGTCGACTCGCTGGCACAGGCCGAAATTCCACCGACGTCGTCCGAAGTGGTGGACGCGATTGGAACACAAGTCTTTGGCGTTGTCGGATCGTCGGAGTTTCCGTTGATCTGGGCGTTCTCCCACAGCCTGACCCTGCAACTGATCCTGGTTGTGCTGGTCCCGGGTCTGTTGGCGCTGGTCTTCGGATGGTTGGCTTTCCGGAGCCGTGTCACCGGTGTATACCTATCGATCCTGACACAGGCGATGACGTTGGCACTGGCCCTGTATCTGTTTCAGAACGACAGCGGGTTGCGTGGGAACAACGGCTTGTCCGGCCTGCAGAACCTGCCAGGTGTCACCGCCTCGCAGGACGTGGTGTCGATCTGGTTCCTCTGGGCCTCGGCGCTGGCCTTGGGTCTGGGCTATATGCTAGCAGCCTGGATCGTGTCAGGCAAGTTCGGCTCGGTCATCCGCGGCATTCGCGATAACGAGGCACGGGTGCGCTTCCTTGGCTATTCAGTCGAGGTATTCAAGCTGGCCGTCTTCACCCTGACTGCTTGTATCGCAGCCATTGCCGGCGCGCTTTATTACCCGCAAGCAGGCATCATCAATCCCGAGGAAATGGCCCCTATCGCCTCGATCTATTTGGCCGTCTGGGTCGCCATCGGTGGACGAGGCCGATTGTATGGCGCGGTAATTGGTGCAGCTTTTGTCAGTCTTCTGAGCACGTGGTTCACGGGCGGACAGGCCCCGGATATTCCGCTTGGATTTTACACGATCAAATGGGTCGACTGGTGGCAGGTGCTATTGGGCATAACTTTTGTGTTGGTTACGCTGTTCGCCCCGCAGGGTATCGGAGGATTGTTCGACTTGTGGACCGACAGCCGCCACCCGGACAGGCATGGGGCAAATCTGGGACCGGATGACGGCGCTCTGCGCGAGAAGGAGGCCATCGAATGAGCACTTTGCTTGAGGTTAGCGGCGTTTCGGTCACTTTCGATGGTTTCCGAGCTATCAACAACTTGTCGTTTCAGATCGGCGAGGCCGAGCTTCGCGCCGTGATCGGCCCAAACGGGGCAGGCAAGACCACGTTCATGGACATCATTACAGGTAAAACCCGGCCCGATGAAGGACGTGTCATCTGGGGGGAGAAATCGGTATCTTTGTTGGGGCTGTCCGAGGCAAAGATCGCGCAGGCTGGGATCGGAAGGAAGTTTCAGAAACCCACGGTTTTCGAAGACCAGACCGTGCAGGAAAACTTGCTGATGGCGCTTCAGAACAAACGTGGCTGGCTTCACGTGCTTTTCTATCGAACCTCCACTGACGATTTGCAGAAAGTTGAAGATCTGGCTGTCGAAATCGGCCTGTATCAGAATCTAAGCCGCAAAGCTGGTGAACTGAGCCACGGTCAAAAGCAGTGGCTGGAAATTGGCATGCTGCTGGCTCAGGAGCCACGACTTTTGCTCGTGGACGAACCTGCAGCTGGCATGACACCGCAGGAGCGCGAACACACAACCGACTTGCTAGTACAAGCCGCCAGAACCCGTGCCGTTGTTGTGGTGGAACACGATATGGAATTTGTCCGACGCCTGAATTGCAAAGTCACGGTTCTATACGAAGGGTCCGCCTTGGCTGAAGGCAGTCTTGATCACGTGACATCTAACCAGGACGTCATCGACGTATATCTAGGGCGCTAAACAATGCTGAAGCTAACAGATCTGACTTTGCATTATGGGCATTCGCAAATCCTCAACGGGATTTCCATGGAAGCCAGACAAGGTGAAGTGACTTGCGTCATGGGGACCAATGGTGTCGGGAAAACCAGCCTTATGAAAGCAATATCAGGTACGCATCCGCGATCGGGCGGCAGTCTGGAACTGGACGGGGAAATTCTGGGCGTCCTGCCTGCTCATCAAATGGCGTGGAAAGGTGTGGCCTATGTCCCACAAGGTCGTGAGATATTTCCTTTGCTCACAGTTCGCGAAAATCTTGAAACGGGGTATGCCTGTCTGCCTGCCAGCGAACATTTCATTCCAGGTGATATATTTGATATGTTCCCGGTCCTCAAACAGATGCAAAACCGTCGCGGAGGTGACCTTTCTGGCGGTCAGCAGCAACAGCTGGCGATTGCACGGGCATTGATAACACGACCACGCCTGCTTCTGTTGGACGAGCCGACCGAAGGTATTCAGCCCAACATCATCCAACAGATAGGCGAAGTCATCCGACACCTCAGAACCACGAGAGGAATAGCAATCATTCTAGTGGAGCAATACTTTGACTTTGCCTATGAACTTGCCGACAGATTTATCGCGTTGCGACGAGGAGAAGTCATAAGCAACGGCACCAGGGAAGACGTGACACGCGGTGAGTTGCTGCAGGCTGTAACAGTCTAGTGCTGATACTTGAAATTGGTTTCGGAATTGAAGGATGAAATCCAAAATTTGGCACAATCTAAGCTCGGGACATGGTTTGATGATCTGAACAGGTTCAATTGAAACTGTATTTTCTTCTGAAACCCCATCGCGTGGTGTCTTCTGGCTTGAAGAGTAAATATTTTTTGATCAGATGACGGACTTCATTTCGTCCTATGGCTCGACGTGGACGCTCCTCCAACTTGCACCGCAATTAACGTAGTGACGGCTTTCTAGACGCACCTTTGTTGTGGAAGGCTTTTGAGCCGCAAACGGCAAAACCTGTACGCCGAAGAATTACCGAATGACTAATAGTCAATGACTTAAGTGTCATTGGAGGGTAAAACTATGTATCGCACAACTTTCCTGTTGAATGTCACACAAACCTGATCCAACCGTCATAGTCAGACCAGAAAAGCAGGGTACTTTCGACATCGGAAGGCGCTGCCAACGTTGGGCATCAGTTGAATTTGACCTTTGCGACCTAAGCTTTCCGCAATAGCGGGGGCGCTGCAGCCGGAGGGCGGCCCGGTTACGCGAATCTACTCCGTCCGAGGCAGGAGCAAAGCAGTGCATCTTGATGAACTGTAAGAAGCCGCATCGCGTTACAACAATCTAACCTTTGTCCTGCGCGAAACATCCAAAGTGGACCGCTTCGACGCATCGGCCTTTTTCGGTTTCGCGAGAGACATGGTAGAAAAACCGTTTTGCATTGCGGACCCGTCACCCTTCGGGATGCATTTTGGAAAGGCCTTAAAGAAAAAGGCCAGTTCGCCCGACGCTTTCACTATGCGTTGTTCGAGATCCGACAGGTATTCAACGTCCGTTTTTGTTGTTGGCGGTGTAATCAAATGCTGCCTCCAGCTCTACACTCAGACTTGCGGCCAAATCAAAAAACCGTCGTCGGACGGTCTCGGCGTAGGGATTGGCCTTCTCAATCGCTTCGAATACTTCTGGCGCATCGTGCTGAACCATGGAAATCGCCTCAGACAGCAAGTCAAAACTCTTCGTGGTCATGCGCGTTGGCAGCGGTCCCATTCGCAGAAGCACTTTGGCGATGAGGTGCGTGAGCCCTTGGACTACTGCCGCTTCTTGGTCGTGATCTTCTGGAGTTGTCATGATGACAGTCAGACCCAGTGTCTTGCGCAAAAACGCAGCAAGTCTGGCATGTTGCCTTCCCTGAATGGGGCAGACGGCAATTTTCAAACCCTTAATACCTGTCGCAGCACTCTGAGGACCAAACAAGGGGTGGGTCGCGATTATGTCTACATCGTTCGGTAGCCGCCGCCGCATGATTTCCGAGGGAACTACCTTTACTGAGCCTACATCAACAATCAGCGCGCTGGGCTTACAAGCAGCCGCGATCTCGCTGACAACTTGCTCAAATGAGGATACTGGTGCAGCAATGAGGACCACGTCAGCCTGCGATACTGAGTATAATGATGACAGACGTACTCCGAGTTGCTTTGCGGCCTTGGCAACGTCTGGGGACGGATCGTAAGCAGATATTTCGAAGTGCTGGCTAAGATGAAGGGCTGCAAGCTGTCCGAACGCACCAAACCCCACGATACCTAGTGAAGTGTTTTGATTTCTTCTGTTGTTGTTCATTTTTCGACCTTTAAATTTGCCGCCCGGCACAAGGTCGATTGTTTGTTGACCGCTGTCAGGGGCAGCGGAAACTAATGATGAAGCACCCGCAGCTATCGAAGCTGAGGATAATAGTCCTGGAGTGCAAAGAACGATTTCATCATGACAACAGCGATAAGACACCCGAGAGAGCAGAGTCAACGATATTGCTGCATAGCGGCAATCGGCTAGGGCGCTGCGTTTTAGAGTTTTGGATTCTATGCGGCCGTTCGGCCAACTCGATTTGAAGCCCGCATTGCGGGTAAAGTAGATGTTGCTTTTGACTCAGACTGTCCTTCTGGCAGCCGATTACTCGGCTGCCAAAACCTTGTGCCGGCAATAACATGATGCTTTGATTGGCACTTCGGCTCGGGCAGCGGCCTTGTCCAGTTGTAGTTTTATTTGGGGCGCTTCAACCGTTTCACCGCGCCGAGTCAGGCATTCGTACAAGCCGTGCAAGCTCCAGACATTGCCTGGGTGCTGGCAGGCCCGGCTAAGCGTTGCATCCAGACCAAGGTCGGCGCGATAGACGCTTTCCGCTTCCACCATATGGCCTTGCTCCAATAATAAAGCGCCGAGCGCATGCCGAGTGGGCTGCATCCAACCCCAGGGTTCGTCATAGGGCAGCGCATCATCAATCTCGACCGATCTGCGAAGATGCTCGAAAGCGCTCTCGTGCTCTCCCTTGTGATAGGCTAGCTCACCTAGCATCATTTGCTCAGCAACCTTCAAGATGTCGAGGCACGTGTTGTTGAACAGCATTCTGGTTTCAGGCACCCGATCCAAATCTTCATAAAACTTTAACTTTTCACCATCGGCTTCAGTGATCTTGTGCTGGTTCGCCAAGGCAACGGTTCGCGCGTACCGCATCATGGCGGTAGTGACGCAGAAAAGCTCTTCATCCACTGGCAGGTCCTGATCGAGTATCTCTTGCCAGCGTCCGAACCGGATCAGAACATGTTGCTTCATAGGGATGAAACCTTCGAACCAGTCGGCCATGGGGCGAAGGGTCTCCGCAGGTAATGTCGCAATCAATTCTTCCGCCGCTTCTATCGCTGCACTCGGTTGTCCGAGGAACATCGCCCCGTAGATCTTGAAGTGGTAATTGTGGCAGCGATAAACGGAGTAGAAGTTGTCGGGGCCTTCGTGCTTCAGAAACTTCCTGTCGGCAACGATGGCCGCTTGATTGCGAAGCACCACGTTCATGTAGTCACCGCACAAAACGTCGACATGAGTAGGCATATGCAGTAGGTGCCCGGCGTCCGGAATCAGTGTGCTGAGCGCATCGCCATGGCGCAGCGCCCTTTCGGGGTGTGGGGACATTTCCATCAGATGGATATACATGTGTAGAAGCCCAGCATGTTCCCATGCGCCAGGAAGAGAGGAGAACGCTGTGTCGAGCACGCCAATTGCCTCAAGCGTGTCTGCGCCTTCGGCTGGCTTCCCGGTCCGTAAATCCCAAAGCTGCCAAGGCGTCCGGTTCATGATAGCCTCGGCAAGGACGGCGCACACGTCCAGATCATTGCTGAATTCGGCATGGACTTTGCGCATTGCGGTAGCAAAGGCATCATTCCAGGGTCTGAAATCCTCTACGTCTGGCGAACTCGGATAGCGGGATGGGATCGCCTCGATCAAGGCACGTTCAATTGGTGTCAATCGATCTAAAAGCGCGTTAGCGGCTTCGATTGATGCACTTGCCAATGCGATGCAGTCGGGCTTCTCGTCGTCCTCAAAAGTTTCCCAAGGCTTGTTGTAGTTAGGTCCGATGCAATACGCGATGCCCCAATGCGCCATCGCACAATCGGGGTCGGCGGCAAGAGCCTTTTGAAAGCAAACTATCGCCTCTTCGTGATTATAGGCATATGTCCACGCCAAGCCCCGATCAAACCATCTCTGAGCGTTATCTGACGACGTTGAAATCTTACGAGTGTAGTCGCCGAGGTCGTAGTACTCCATCGGGATTTTCCCCCACTAAATTCGCTAAGTTTATCATGGAACGCCTTGAGTCGATAGCGACGCCGCAATTTGGCGAGAAATGGAGTACCTGCTCATTCTTTTAGCTGATTTGCGCTCACTGTTGTCATGTGGGCGCTTCTGTCTGATGACGCCTGTCTTCGCTATGCGGTTCTTGGCTGTCTCCGGTTCGAGGTTTCAGTCTTTCAGGTCCGGTTCTTCCGTCTGCGTAAGCTCATCAAGATCGAGGCAAGGACAGAGACTCGGACAAAACGGCCTTTCGCAAAAAGACGTATCTGCAGGCACTTTACGTGACTGTATCTCCGATTTTCCGACTTTTAGAGACCTTGCGAACGGTAATCTCGAAGCAAAAAACACGCCTTCTGACAAGTTATCGATTCTAACATCTTATGGGCGTGGTAGAGTTTTCGAGCAATCTTGCGGGAAATAACCATGAGCCAACGTCGCCTTGCTGCAATCCTGTCTCTCGACGTCGTCGGCTTCAGTCGGATGATGCAGGGTGGCTCAAAGGCACTGCTCAAAACACTGAACACGCTGTACCGCGATTTGGTGACACCAATCGTCGGACAGCACCATGGCCGGGTGGTCAAACTTCTTGGCGATGGGGCACTAATAGAATTTCCGTCAGCGAGTCACGCACTCGAAGGGGCAATCGCGATTCAATCCCACCTTAGAGAGCCAGACCATCCATATTTGGTTCCAGAACGCATTCAGCTTAGAGCAGGCTTGCATGTAGGCGATGTCACTGTGGACGGTGAAGATATCTTCGGAGGCGGCGTAAACATTGCGGCACGTCTCCAAGCGGCAGCTGAACCCGGTGGCATTCTGGTCTCAAAAGTACTCTGCGATCTTGCCGGGTCGGATTATGCCAACCGATTGCACAGAGAGGGACTGCGGACACTCAAAGGTATTGCACAGCCGATTGAGGTATTGTCGATTAATTTCACTGATGAAGGTGTATCAAAGTCACGAGTTGATTTCGCCAAAACACAAGAAATCCGCTACTGTCAAACTGATGACGGCATTAGTCTGGCTTGGAGCGTAGTGGGTGACGGATCCCCGGTTGTTAAAGCACCAAGTTGGATTGGACATCTAGAACTGGACTGGCGCAATCCTGCGGTGGCTCCAATTTGCACTTCGGTTGCGCAACATCACCGACTAATTCGATTTGATGCACGGCTCAACGGTCTTTCCGACTGGGATGCAGAAACTTGCACGTTCGATAGGTTCGTTGATGACTTGGAAACCGTTTACGACGCGGCTGGTTTAAAGCGCGCGCCAATCCTTGCGATTTCACAGGGGTCTGCTGTAGCCGCCGCCTTTGCAGCCCGTCGACCAGACCGGGTCTCGGCAATTGTTATGATCGGTGGTTTCCCAGTAGGACGAGCAAAACGGAAGTCTCCGAAGGATGTGGCGCGGGCTCTGGCTATGAAACACATGATGACTGCAGGGTGGGACGACGAGTATCCGTCTCTACGCGATTTGATGGCGCAGATCATTGTGCCTAGCGCGAGCCAAGAAGCCCGGCGGCAATATGCAAAAGACATGAGCCAAATGATCTCGCCCGAAAACATGGGACGGTATCGCGATGTGATCGACCAAATTGATATCCGGCAAACATTGTCAAAGGTTGAGGTGCCGTGCCTGGTTTGTCATGCGACGGGAGACAGGATGCAACCGGTCGATCAGGGACGGCTGTTCGCAAAGGGATTGCCCAACGCGAAGTTCATCGCCTACGAAAGCTCTAACCATGCCATGCCGGACAACGACCCAGAGTGGCCGCGTTTCGAGAGAGACGCATTGGCTTTCTTAGCAGAGCACAACTGAAAGGTTTTGTCAGATTAACTACGCTTCACCGTGGCGCGGGATGGCGTTTGGGAATGACCAGACCAAACTCCGTCAAGTACTTCAAAAGCATTCCTGGGGTCATTCGCCCAATCGTGATCCTGGTAGGCATCGACCTCTATCCGGCGATTGAAGTAATGGTTTGCTTGGTCCGCAGGAGAACTGACCACTCAACCAAAGATCGCTTCATGTAAAACCCGTAAAACATCGCTTGTCGTTTGTTTTATCCCATTTATGGCGAGCGGGTTTGAAGGTGCTGGCTGAAGTATGCGTTCCGCAATTACCATGAATTCAAATAGAATGGCTAACGTTAGTTGTTTAACAAGTCCGCGCTCAAAGTGCTTTTTCATATGCAAATTTGCCAGCATCGGCTTTGGTTTCTTTCTCACCATTTACATACGTCCAAGTCACCTCGTCGCTGGAAAAATCTAGTTTCAAAACGCCGGGAGCATTGGTGATCAACTGATCCGCAAAAGCGGCGGGTTCTAATCGATCGGTTTCTGTATTCCCTCCAGCGCCTGAGATGAAATTCATAGTGCCACCCTTGGCGGGCCTCCCATTTCCATCCGTCGGCTCGGTGCGCTCGTAAAATGGTTATGCCCATATAACACAAATAAAACACCGGAATCTGCAAGGACTTTAAAAAGTGCTTTTGCGTCGGAACCGCCCCTCGGAACGGTTGAGTAGGCAGGTTTGTGATAAAAGTCACCAATGCAAGCATCTGGGTTTGCGGTAATAATTTCGTTCAACCAGGTTGCCTGTGGAGAGCCAGGCGACGCATCAGCCTCGCTATTTAGCGATAGCAGGGGCCAATTACCTGATCGAAGCGCATAGTAGCCCTTCCGATCTGGCCCTGCGCGTTCTCGCCAATAATCATAGTATCCATAAGCACCCGGAGATTTGCATTCATGATTTCCGGGAGCAGGCCATGTCCGTGATTTTGCCGCCCTCCAGTAAGGCTCATGGTAATCGTCAAACGCGGCAGGTTCTCCACGCCCATACCCGATCCACAGTTTGGATATGTAGCAACTATGGCCGCTTAGGTAAACTAACGTTGGGCATGCGATGAAGTGGGCTTTTTTCGCAACCTATTCTGCGCGGTTGCACCTGCATCCGGTCAATTTGCGCGCTTCGCAATCGACTAGTGCCTTGAGCCGATCTACCACCTCAACGACATCGAGGTAAATCGCTTTAGAACCCACTTAAACGTTCTATGAGCCAGTACATCGATACCGACCCGATGCCATAAGCGGCAATCACAGTCGCCCTTTGGCTAACTGGACGTGCCATCAATCGCCAGATCGCGACAAGAAGTGCCAAAGCTCCGACAAAGCTCAACTGACCAGCTTCGACGCCTAGGTTGAAGGCAAACAAGGCTGCAGGAATATCGTTGGAGGGAAGTCCTATCTCGGCCAAAGCGCCTGCAAAACCAAGGCCGTGCAAAAGCCCAAATCCGAAACAAACGATCCAGGGCTTTTGTTTTGAAAGTCGAAAACGCCCGTCACCGCCCTTAACAATTTCCATTGCCAAAAAAACGATAGAAAGCGCAATGACGGCCTCGACCGGCGGGCCGGGGACATTCAGAAATCCCAGCGTTGCCAGTGCCAGTGTTATTGAATGTGCCAAGGTGAATGCCGTGATTGCTCCCGCCAGTCTCCACGGATCAGGGACCAAAATAAATAGGGCGAAGACGAAGAGCAGATGATCCCAGCCTTCTAGTATGTGTTCATAACCCAACTGAAAATAGGCTATGAAAACAGACCATGTTGTCTGTTCAAAAGGTATATTTTGGATGGCAGCATCCGGGGTGAAACGAAGCGTGGCAGGCTCGGAGTGCAGAGGATGCACACGGACCAAAACGTCGTTCTTTTGTGCCGCCAGTCCGTCGATCTCGATGGATTGGCCCGCGATCTCAGCACGGCATTCGACAATCCAGGAAGAAACCCACGCTCGCCCATCGGAGATTGGGTCAGGGCCGTGTGAGGGTGTACAGCCATCCGGTAACACCGCATCAATCGCCATTGGTTGACCATACACATCTGGTTTTCGCCAATGAACACTCCAAGTGTCCGTAGTGATTTGTCGAATTTCCAAGTATCCCGGATCAAGCGCATGCGCGTTGGCGTACCCCGTGGGCCACGTGAACAGCAGAGCAAACATCAAGCTGAAGATGAAGTTCATTTGACCTGACCTGTGAGATCGGGTGCTGTGATCTCATAATTGTCGGCAAGAGCCTCGTATTGCGCCTGCGCCAAATCTTCGCTCATGGCGCGACGCCAATCACGAAGCACCACACTGTGGATCTCTTGCAAGCGAGGTATCCGGCTTGGTTCAATGGCAAGCACTTTCACCAGATGGACGCCGTAACCCGATTGGACCGGCCCCATCCACTGGCCTTTTTCGAGATTGGCGAGACCATTGGAAAATCCGGTTCCAAAGACCGAGTCGATTACCCGTGTCGCGGATAGGGGCATTGATGCAGGCAGTAGTGTCGCGCTTTCCAAGCCGGAAGTCTCTTGTTCCGCACGCAAGGCGGCCAGTGCCCTTTCAATCTCGGTCTCACTTGGTCCTTCACCAAGAAAAACTTGAGTGAACGCGACCTTGTTGGGTGTCGCGTAGCGGTCCGTGTTTTGTTGGAGGAAAGCCTCTAGATCTTCGTCTTCTGGAATAACTGAAGCGGCGATGGCTTCGGTCAGAAAATCCATCTTTTGGCTCAGCCGCGACCTGATCACGCTATCTCCGCGTTCTAAACCAAGTTTTCTTGCTTCCCTAACTAATACTTCTTCGCGAATTGAAGCGTCGACCAACGCTTGTAGCTCAGAACCGCTTGGCTGGCGTTTCCACCTTGCTTCGAACTGTGAAGCTAACAGCGCGGCATCACTTTCGCTTATAGTTATCGTCTCCGGATCTGCAGCGGCGTCGTTATCTGGTGATATTATGTGGAACCAAATGAATATGGCAGCTCCGATCAAGAAGAAATGGAACAGAGGTTCTTTCACTATTCGCATGAAGGCTCCTGCGTGAAACGCGATACGGCATTATGTTTTATGCTGGCATCAGGCAGTTGAGTAACACAAGGAATTGCAACTCAAGGCGCGCCGCTTATCATAAGAGCGTCCCGAGTTAGTGATTGCGACCTGGGTCCCCAAATCTGCACGAAGTAAGGTCACTCTGCCGGCGTGTACCAAATCGGCGAGGAATACGCGCGCTCCTGATGCGTAAGTACCGCATCTTCTGGCAGCTCCGCACCAAACCTCAGTTTGTCGTACAACACCCAGCGTGGGGTTGGGATTTCGAGCGCACGTACGTAATAGAATGCCCGCGCATTTGGATCGAAATCAGGATCAGACCAAACAGTTACCAGTTCGGCGGTTCCAATTGTATTGGTCCAGCTGGCGGTTTCCAGATCCACGGTATTCCCAACCGCAGGGATCTTGCCGTTTTGATCGGCAACACGGTTGTCCGACCATGCCACGTCATAGACGTTTTCCTGCAAAGCACCTTCGGAATCGAGCCATCCCTTTATCACCTGCACGCGATCCAGGTTGGCCCCGACCGGGTCGCGCAGAGCAGCGATCAGGAATGTGGGCGGACCTTCACCCTCGCGAGGTCGCAGATCCGAACCCATTGGAACACCTTTTGTGTAGCCCACATCCGCAAGGAAGCGAGTTTCAACATCAGCGTCGAGGAAATCCCATCCGCCAAAGAACCGTAGACCAATCCGCGGTCCAGTGCTCGCGTAGGTTTCGCGCCGCTTGAACGCATCGAAGATCGCAGCGCGAGTATTGTCGGTCGCCCAAACGGCCGTGTACCCGGAAGCTACAAGGAGGTCGCCAGGAATTTCGCCAAGATCGTTGGCGATGAAAGGATGCTTTATTCTCGTGGCCGAAGGTTCAACGCTGACGGATTTTCCGAAGAAGTTGTCTTCCTCAGCAGTTGCCAGAGACGTATGGCTGTCCGTCGCGCCACCCATGCCAAACTTATATGGGTTCACGCCGAACTTATCTTCCAACAACAAACCGCGCTTCAAGGCTTCTCGGGCGTACTCGCCGGCCAGCATGTCATCAGTTTTCAGCTCGGTTATGTCGAGGTTGCCAACGTCCCAGTTTTCGTAATCCGCGAATTCGTCGTCGGGGCTCAGATAGGGGTGCGCTTCGCCATCGCCCTTGATCTGAGTGACTTCGTAATGGGGTTCCCATTTTGCGCGGGCAGCCACATATTCCTCGTCGACCTTGCCACCGTGATAGGTGTCTTCGGTCGGGAACATCCATCCGTTCGACAGGTTGCCATTATGGGCGAAAGCTACCGCGCGACCACCCGTTTTTTCTTGATAGTCATCTAGCCATGAATACAGCGTTCTTGGGTCGGTATCACCAAAGGGCGGTTGCGTGACTGGCGGCACCATCTGAAGCGCCCTGATGGGCCCATCGCGCAGCATAACATTCCGGTGCAGGTTGAAGCCCTTGGGTACGGAAGTCCACTCGAACCCTATGAACGCCGTGAAATTGCCGGGGTCGTTATGTTCTTCCGCAGCCAGAACGATTTGCTCCCATGTAAAAGCAAAAGCGTCAGCACCCGGGCTGTAGGAGTCCAGAAGGACTTCTGGCAGGGTCATTTGCGAGAAATTGGTAATGATATCGAACGCCGCTTTGCCGGCCTCTTCGCCGCCTGCCTTGTAACCTTCGTACCATTCCAAACCTTTCGGATCGGCAAGAACGCCTGGCTTGCCAGCCTGAAGGTCAGGGGCGAATCCCATTAGGTCAGTGTGATCCGTGAGAACCATCCAGTCCAAAGGCCGGGCCAGTCTTACTGGTTGACCCGTTGAAGAAGTAACCTGTTCACCTTTTGCAAAACGCCATGCTTCATCAGGCAACAGAGTGTTCCCAAAAGCACCTGCGTCCAGCGAAAGCCCGGTGTGAAGATGCGTGTCTCCCCACAGCGGTCGCTCGGGGAAAGTGCGTTCGGCATACGGGGAATACGGTTGATCTGAGAACAAGCCTGCCGCGGCTTCTTCACTTGGAACAGCATCTGCAAGGACAGTCGATGATGCCAGCCCTAGTGAGATAGAACAAACAAAAGCTCGAAGCATGTGGAACTCCTAAATCAAGATAGCGCGGTGGTGCCGATGACTTACAACTCAAGAATTTATATTCCTATTTATCTATATAACATCAATTTTCCGTTTGTGGGGATATTCCGCTTTTGGCATTGTCACGATGGTACACTTAGGAGTTTGTCTGAAGAAGTTGGTCTAACAATAACTCCATAAGCCATCTCCTAGATTGTTGTGCTCAACATCGAGAACGGAAGCTTTAGAGAAATTGCGACTCAGCACCGTTAGGATTGGCAAATGCTCGGCCGCCCTCCATTGCAGCAGCCATCTAACTTTAAGATGAAGGCCTGAGATGGATCTTGGGATGATTTAAGATCAGCAACTCGCCGCAGCCCAAACCAGGCCTTCAAACTTGCGCCTTGCAATTCTAGCTTTGCAGACTTTGCCGCTATTAGCGATTAACTGTTTTAATGTCCGCTCTCAGATCAAAGAAGAAAGCGAAAAAAAGCGGTCAGGCTAAGGAAAGCTGATCTTCGACGACCCGGAGCTGAAGGCCCCGCTTGCGGACAAAGCAAGGGTAAATCTCAAAACTGAATCGCGGTAATTTAAGTTGCTAATAGTATCAAGATATTCAACGCTGTGCATCAGATGGGCGCGCGCGCATTGCTCGAAAGCTTGCTTGAGGGTCCCGTTCAGCCAATCCCTGCGTTGGCGAGGATCAATGTTTGCACAATGATTGGATAGCCCCATGGCCTTCTCATTTCGCTTCCAGTTAGCGCCCGTTGCATTAATCGCCCTTGCGACGACGGCAGTACACGCTCAAACCGCCGACACCATATACACCAATGCGCAGGTCTATACGGTCGACCCTGAACAAGAATGGGCCCAGGCGTTTGCGATCGAGGATGGACGTTTCATTGCTGTCGGTTCAGCAGAAGAAGTCGTTGCGCTGGCTGGGAGCGAGACTGAAACGATCGACCTTGCGGGTGCGATGGTATTGCCGGGCCTTTATGACATCCATGTTCATTTCCGCAATTGGTACGTTGCTGCGGCATTGTCTGACGAGGTGATCCTACTCCCGGGCGATGCCGACCCGGAAGCGGCAGCGGAGTTGATTCGCGAATTTGTAGCTGCGCGCCCAGATCTCGAATACCTTTTTGGATCTGGATTGGCCAACGAGCTGTTTGATGGAGAACCGAATACTACTTGGCTTGATGAGGCAGTCTCTGATATTCCGGCCTATATTATCACTGCAACCGGGCACGAGGCAGTGCTGAATACACCGGCGATGATCGATAGCGGTATTGATGTCGATACGCCGGACCCACGGAACGGGATCATTGTGCGGGATCCAGAAACAGGAGAAGCAACAGGCTACATGAAAGAGGCCGCGATGGGTCTTTACGCGATGCCATTTCTACGCGGGCTGGATATCGAAACCCACGTTGATGGCGCAAGGGACGTGCTACACTTGCTTGCCTCAATGGGTGTGACATCTGCCAGAAACATGCATAGCGAATTGATAAATGTGCAGGCGCTACATCGGCTTGCAACGACCGAGGGGCTTCCGATCAGGGTTAGTGTGGCGTGGACCTACGATTCTCCGACGCGGGCATATCAATCCGTGGAAGACCAACGTGCTGCAATCGACACGTTTCAAGACTTGATCGCGCCACGGCTGGACCCAACCTTTATTAAGGTCAATATCGATGGCATCCCGACTGAAACCGGTGCGATGCTGGAACCTTTCCTGACGAACGCCTCGAAAGCGGAGCAGTCCCAATCTGACGCGGTTTCAAAGTATGATCCTCTTGCTTCTGGTCAGGGCGACTATGGGCTAATCTTTTTCACCGAAGAGGAACTTGTGGCCGACATTATCCGGTTTGAAGAACAAGGTATGAAAGGCATGGTTTTCCACACTGTGGGTGATCGCGGTGCTCGGCTTGTTCTGGACGCAATGGAAATCGCACGAAACCAACTGGGCGAGCTGAAAGGCCGCTACCAGCTTGCCCATTCGTTTTTCATATCGGAAGATGACATGCCAAGACTGGCAGAACTCGATCTGACACCGGAATTTTCGCCAGTACTATGGTTTTCGAACCCCCACAACGATGTCGTCAACCGCGTGGTTGGCCCGGAACGCGCGCAGAGGGTTTTCCCAATGCGCTCTGTGGCTGACGCCGGAGGACGGGTCGTTATCGCTTCTGATGGTCCGTTGTTCATGCAGACCCCATTGGCATCGATCGAGGCGGCCGTGACCCGTATCGATCCTGTGGCTGACACGAGTCCACCCGATCCTGCGGTGGGCCAAGCGATCACGCTGAAGCAGGCAATTGATGCCCGCACAATCAACTCTGCATACTTGGATTTTGCGGAAGAAGAGCTTGGCTCAATCGAAACAGGCAAGCTTGCCGATTTCATCGTGCTTGACCGCAACCTATTTGAAATTCCGATCTCGGAGGTCAGTGAGGCGCAGATATTAAAGACGTTCGTCGAGGGCGAGATGGTTTTTGAGGCCAAATAACGTTTTGATCTGAGTTTATTTAACTCACTGGCAGCAAGGCTTCCGAAAGAGACGCATGGTCCAGGCTCTCTTGGGGGTTACAAGGCCATGCGCTTGTGAACGCACCGGGTTCAATTCGGCAAGGCCGAGCGCCTGTACAAGTGTTTGTTTCAAGGCACGCCTTCAACCATGTAATTCTCGCTTTCCGTGCTTCTTTTTCATTGGCAAACCTTGCGTCATTGGGCGCGATGGGCTCGAGGCACGTGTTTGGCAAACTTGAATAATTGGCTGTTAAGCAGACAAAAGCTGCCGTTGATCGTTCAGTACGATCGGTACTCAAAAAACTAATCGGTGGGCATTCTGAGAAAGCCGCTATCGCACCTTCTTCACTTTCTGGGTTGTGCTTTTGATCACAACGAGTGTCTCATCTGCTTGTAATATGTTCGTTGGATCTTAGCCGTGTTCGAAGCGCCGACATACCTCGCGATAACATCGATTGCAGTCATTGGTACTGTTCACGTCTTCTGCGTGTCTTTTTTCCGCAGATTCCCGGCCCCGGCAAGCTGGCTATCTGATTTTTCATCAGGGATCGGACTTGGCTATGCTTTCCTTTTCTTGCTGCCAAAAATCGGTGAATTGTCAGCCGGTTTAGCTGCAACCGGGAAATGGGAACACTCGCTGTATGGTTACTCTCTGCTAGGATTTCTCGCTTACTACTTGTTGGAAGCCGGTCGCGAGATAGGGGTCGACAACAGGTTGTCTCTTGGCTTGGATACAGTGGCACTCGGAACCTATAACTGCTTGCTTGCCATTACAGTCATGCAAGCAACCGCAACTTCGCCTGAACTGTACGTCATAGGAACGTTGGCCTATTCGCTGCATTTATTTGGAGTGAATATTTATCTCTATAAAACCCACCCCGGGCATATGTCTGGATGGTTACGTACATATTTTGTCGCTTCACTTACGGTCGGCATATTGATCGGTCTCAACGCGGACAAAAGTAGCATGCTCTATTCAATCGCGACCGGGTTAACGGGGGGGGTGATTATAGCTCTATCTCTTCGGGTTAAACTGCCCGATCGTTCTTCAATGAATACAAAGGCTCTTTTGATTGGTTTGGTGTTCGCTGCGGTCGCAGTCGTTGTAACCCGGTACTGATCCGAGGACACTATTGGACTTTTCTTTAGATTAATGCACCGGATGTTTCTCAGCCTTTTTTGAGAGGTATGGGCAAAGCATCGGATTGCTCTTCAGGCAGCGCCCTCTACCAATTGGCTTTGAAAACACACTTAGAACTTCAGTCGGATGATCGTGCGTTTGCCACAATTGTTATTTTCGTCCGGCCACAATCCGATCCAAGATTAACGCGCAGAACAAGATTGCCAAACCGGCCAGAATTCCTTGTCCCGCCGCTGCGTATTGCAGTGCCTCTAGCACGTCCTCGCCCAAACCCTTGGCGCCGATCAGCGAGGCGACAACAACCATTGCCAGAGACATCAGGATAGTCTGGTTCACACCTGCCATGATGGTTTTGTGCGCCAAGGGCAGGTCTACCCGCCATAGCAGGTAACGAGGCGTTGCTCCAAAGGCCAAAGCGGCTTCCCGCACAGTTTCAGGGACTTGCTGCAGGCCAAGTACCGTAAAGCGGATTACCGGAGGGCTACCGAAAATCATGGTTGCAACTACGCCTGCAGGCTTTCCAGATCCAATAAAAGCCACCACCGGGATCAGGTAGACGAAGGAGGGCATTGACTGCATGAAATCTAGAATGGGCCGCACGATGGCAAAAGCACGTGGGCGACGGGCGCAATAGATACCCAATGGAATGCCCAGCGTGATCGAAATCAGCGCCGCGGCGCCCAACAGGGCGATTGTAGTCATCGCCTTTTCCCAAAAATCCAGCAGGCCTAGATAGGCCAGCGCGGCTCCGGTGAAGATCGCCACACGGGGACCAGCCGACAGGTAAGCCAGCATGATGATCACCAAAGCTACGACCGGCCAGGGGGTATCGACCAGCACAACCTCGATCCAGTCCAGCAGGGTGCGCATCCCATAGGTCAGCCCATCAAAGAAGCCGCGCCCGGCAGTCTTGGTCCACTCGAACACCGCTTGCACACCATCGCCTACGTTCAGACGCCAGTCCCGGTTGGTTGGGAAGGTCTTGAGCACAGCCACCGCGTCCGGTTGTGCAAATTTGATCATAGACAGGATCACCACCACAGCGGTCAACGCCGTCGCCACAATCAGCCGAGAGATAGACCAGCCGTGGGCTACACTTGGGTCTGAACGCCAGCGCGCGAATTGACCTTCAAGCGTCCAGTTGGCCAGCGAAGCAGCTAAAAACTTGACTGCCAGCAGAAGGGCGATCCCAATGATCAGATACGTGACACCGGTAGAGTCCGCCGTGCGTGCGGCCTCCTGCGCGCCAGCCAGAGCTCCTTCAAGTGATTCCGCCGCGCGTTTCAACGACTCCAACGTGGTCGACCCGGATTGCTCCGCAGCTGCAATCTGCTGTCGGCGCAGCTCCAGTGTCTGCTCGATCTGTATCGCCCGCTCGCGGAACTCGCGCCCAAGATCACCAAACAAACCCAGACCGATCTGGATGTAGGCCAGCGTTTCCAAAACCAGAAACCCAAGAAACCACGACCACAGCCCGCGTGCGCCAAACCAGATCGGCCCGAGGATTGCTGCAGCTGTGTTTAATGTAAAGCGATAGCCTGGGGCCTGCATCATATAGGCGAAGGTCTTCTGGTAATAGGCGTTCCCCTGACCGACAAAATCTCCTATTAGCCCATTCAGGCGGTCGGCGGTTTCCGGTTGGATCTGTTGCGTATCAACATGTTTCATATCGTTGCCCTTACGCCTGACTGTCCTGAATCGCGCGGATCAAACCCGCACGGTTAATAACACCTACCGTCTTGCCATCCTGCGTCACAGCTACGACTCCATGTCCGTCCACGCAGAGGTTCATCAGGTCGGACAGATCCATATCTGGGTGAGCTTCTTTGGCATCCTCCGGGAGTTCGCCGTGATGCGCCTCGAACTCATCGACCGGTTTCATGACCGCATGGGCGAAGATCATATTGAGTTTCGAAATTCCCGCCACAAAGTCGGCCACATAGTCGTCAGCGGGGTTGAGTATGATCTCTTCCGGCGTGCCGATCTGCACGATGCGCCCGTCCTTCATGATCGCGATGCGGTGGCCGATGCGGATTGCTTCATCCAGGTCGTGGGTGATAAACATCGTGGTTTTGTTCAGCTTGTGACTGAGGTCCATGAACTGATCCTGCAACTGCTTGCGGATTAGCGGGTCTAGGGCCGAGAACGGCTCATCCATCAAAAGGATTTCAGGGTCTGCAGCGATCGCACGGGCCAGTCCCACGCGTTGTTGCATACCGCCTGACAGCTCATGTGCGTATTTGTCTTCCCAACCGTTCAGTTCAACCAGCTCCAGCACCCGGTCCGCTTCTTCCCAGCGGCGTGCTTTCCCGGTTCCGCGAATTTCCAGCGGCATTGCTACATTGTCGCGGACTGTGCGGTGAGGCATCAGGCCAAAGTTCTGGAACACCATCGCAACGCGCCGGTTACGCAGATCGCGCAGACCTTCATCGTTCAGGCCCATCACATCCTCGCCATCCAGATAGATATGGCCGTCAGTGGGCTCCAGCAGACGGTTCACATGACGCACAAGGGTCGATTTACCCGAACCCGACAGGCCCATGACGCAGAACAGTTCACCTCGTTCGATCTCAAAGCTGGCATCAGCCACGCCGACAACGCAGTTGAAGCGTTCCAGCACCTCAGCCTTGCTCAGGCCCTCGCTGTGGATAGCGTTCAAAGCCTCCTGCGAGCGTGTACCGAAAACTTTCCACACGCCTTTTGCGTCGATTGCTATTTCCGCTGTCATATTGGCCCCATTGGAATTGTGTTGGTTCGCGCCCCCGATAGTCAGGGGCGCATGGGCTTTAGTTGGTCGTCAGTCCCAGCCAACCGTCGACGATATCGCCGTTGGCGGCGATCCATTCGGCTACGACTTCATCCGTGTCACGGCCCTTGACTACGACTTCATAAGTCAGACCGCTTAGCTCTCCCGCATCCATGTCGATATTGGCAAGGAAAGAGGCCGCTGCCGGGTTGCGCTGTTCCAGCGATTTCGAATGCGCTACTGTCACGGTTTTGACCGGTTCACCCGTGCTGACATGGGATTTGTTATACCAATCGGCATCCTGATCGGGCTGAACCATCTTGTAGGTGGCCGCGTCGTGCTCGGGCTCTTCCAGAATGGTCACATCATATAAGGCGTGTACGTAGTGTGGCGCGTAGCAGTAGAAGGCCGCGCCTTTCTTCTGGTCGATCTGATCTTTCAGACGGGAATAGAACACGGTTTCGTCTTCGGTGGTCGGCGTCAGAAATGTCTCGATCCCATAATCCCGCACCCGCACCTTGAACGTGTTGGTCGAGGCCCAGCCCGAGGCACCAACCCAGACCTCACCCATGCCGTCGCCATCGGAGTCAAACAGCTCTTGCGCGACGGGTGTCGCCAGGTCGTAGATCGAACGGATGTTGTGATCTTCGACCATGTAGTTTGGCACGCAAATCCCAGCGCGGCCTTCGTAACTGCCTGAGGACAAACCTACGGTGCCTTTCTGATCGACATATTCATCCGTAAAGGACGACTGGTTCGGCAGCCAAACATCCGGGTGTACGTCGATGTCACCACGACCGCCATCCATGGCGGCAAAGATCACCGCGTTTGCTCCGGGGGCATAGCCAGCTTCTCCACCCAAGCGGGTCTCAATGATCTGGCCGATCACACGGCTCATTATTTTGGCACCGGGCCAGCTGGGCTCGCCCACCATAACCTTTTCTTGTGCCATCGCCGTTGTTGCGCCGAAAGCAAAGGTCAAGGTTGCAATAAGTTTCAGTTTTTTCATGTACTTTCTCCCGTTGCGTTGAGTTGCATGCGCCTTCAGGCGCGCGCCCGCTTACGTTGCGGGTCTATGAATGGAATATCCGAGACGGTGGCGCGCAGGCGTTTCATCCGCCCGTCGAGTTGACCGATCTCAAGTTGAGTGCCGTTTTCCGCGTGTTCGATGGATAACCGTGCCATTGCGATTGCGTGTTCCAGCGTCGGTGATCGGGTGGCAGACGTTACCACTCCTACTTGCCGTTCACCTGTATAGACGGGTGCACCGTGCGCTGGCACATCATCGCATCCGATTAAAAGCCCTTTAAGCGCCCGACGTGGCTCGCGCAGGTTGCGTTCCAGTGCGGCTTTTCCAGTGAATTCGGTTTTTGTCAGATCGACGGCGAAGCCAAGACCAGCCTCAAAGGCATCGACACCCGGCGCAAATTCGGCATTGGCCGCGGCCAGCCCTGCCTCTATCCGGATGATGTCCAGGGCGGCCGAGCCCATTGGCGTGATCCCAAACTCTTCCCCAGCCGCCATCACCGCATCCCAGATCGCAACGGCGTCGGATTTGGAACAGAAGACCTCATACCCCAACTCACCGGTATACCCCGAGCGTGACAGCATAAACGGCGCACCCTCGCGGTCACGTAGCCGCGCGACGGTGACGCCGAACCATTTCAGATGATCCAAGCCTGGCACATGCGGTTGCGTAAAGGCGATCTTGCGTAGCAGTTCGCGCGACTTTGGCCCTTGAATGGCCAGGTTGGGCATTGCTCCACGCAGCGCATGGATCCGCACTTGCAGGCCACGCGCATCGGCCAGTTCTTGCAACGCGCGCCCGCTTTCCTCGGTGCCGCAACACCAACGGAAGATTTCGGGCGCAAGTCGGAACAGGGTGCCATCGTCGATCACCGAGCCGCTCTCGTCACACATCAATGTATAAGACCCGCGCCAGACCGATAGCTTCGCCACATTGCGCGTGGTGGCCAATTGCATCAGAGCCTCGGCATCCGGGCCGACAATATCGAATTTGCGAAGCCCGCTCATGTCCTGAACAGTCACCGCCTCGCGACAGGCCCAGTATTCACCCAACGTGCCGTGGGCAGGGTAACTGACGGGCGCCCATAGGTCGCGCGCAGGTGCGAAATGCTGGGTTAACGGGGCCAGACGGTCGTGAAAGGCCGACTCCTGACTGATCGACATGGGCGCGTCTTCCTTTTCACGATAGGCAACCGCACGGCGGATGGGCGTTTTGGGGCGGTAGATGCGTACATGCACATCGGTCGGGTTCCAGCCATTGATGGGATCAATGTCGTCCGGGCAGGCGGTCGAGACGCAAACCAGATCCTCAAGCGCGCGCATGGCGACATAGTCACCGGGACGCGAGTGGGATTCCTCGGTTAGAATGTGATGGTTCGTCGGGTCGATCCATGTATTCCAGAAGAAATTGATTGCAGGCCACGCAGCCCGCTGTGAAACACCGTAAGGGGCCAAGGCATTTGACATATTATCCGAACAGTTCAGATGGCCGGGGAACCCTCGCTCCTCATACCCGCGAGCGGTACAGGCTAGCCCGAATGTGTCATGCCGACCGCAGGTATCCTGAACCACGTTCAACAGCGGGCGCATCTCACGATCAAAGAATTTGTCCAGCAAGCCGGGGCCGGGATAGGCACGGCGCACCATCGAGCGAGTGGCAGTTGAATCGATCATCCATTCCTGGCCACGATCCAGCCCATCAGTTCGCAGCGCCATGAAGTCAGAACACTGCTGGCCTTCAATGTCGATGATTTGAACAAATTCTCCAGCCTTCAGTTCATAGGCCAGAGCGCTACCGCGTTGCACGGTGAATTCGTCCCGTGTATCACCCAGCAAAGGTGGCAAAGGCGGCCCTTTGACCATTGCTGGTTTGTGCAAGACTGTGATGTTCCCGGACGTACTGCCTTCAATCAACCCTGTGACCGCGGTTGTACGGATCACCCAGACAGTAACCGTGCGGTCTGCGCGGAGAATCAGCGGCTCGGGTATGTGGTCCAGCATGTGACAGGGAACCTGCCGACTGCCGCCATGCGCCGTAACCCAAGTCAGGAGCTGTGTACTGTCAAAATCGTCCCATTTGACCTGCCCGGTTACAGTCAAACTCAGTGCCGCCAGTCCCGACTTTCCATCATTGGTGAACGCCACAACATCCAGTGCCTGCTCTGGACCAACCCCTTCTATCGAAAGCAAATCACCGGGCTTTACGACCAGTCGAACAGCCTCACGTGGGGCAAGGATATGCATGCGGGTGTCAGAAGCGTTTTGAAACCCAGGAAACAGGCGGCCAGGGCTGTCAAACCCCGAGTTGGTAAACGCATGTAAGACGGATGACCCCTGCATATCGCTGCTGAATTCCCAAAATGTAACTAGTTACATAGGTTGATGAAACTAGTTACATATGTCAACTCTTTACTCAGAAATCCGCGAAATGGACACCAAATCCTACGATGCAAAAAGCCCCAGAGTCTAAAAAACGCGCAAATCTCAGAGATGTAGCAAAAGCTGCTGGCGTGTCTGTCGCGACGGTGTCGCGCGTGTTGAACGAACCGAGTGTGGTTAAGAAAGATACTCTGGAAAAAGTTCAAGCCACCATCGCTGACCTCAAATTTGTCCCAAGTGCGGCCGCGCGCGCGATCAACTCCGGACGCACTAGATTTGTCGGCGCATTGGTCCCAACTCTGGACAACGCAATCTTTGCCCGCTTTCTTGCGGCGCTAGAGCGCAAGCTGTCGGACCACCAATTGTCACTGATCGTAGCAACCACCGAGGCAAATCTGGATATCGAAGCCAAGAAAGCCAAAAGCCTGCTGGATATCGGAGCTGAGGGGCTGATTGTCACCGGAGCCACACACAATGCCGCGCTGCTCGATCTGATCGAGCGCACTATGCTGCCAACAATCATTACGTCTTTCTTTGACCCCGAAAACCCGTTGCCGACCATCGGGTATGATAACGCAGCCGCGGCGCAACTTGCATTGCAGCACCTTGCAGATCTCGGACATCGTGACATTGCTGTCGTACATGGCCCGGTTCACGACAATGATCGCACACGAGCTCGCCTTGCAGGCATTACAACCTTTCCCTTCGCTGGAAATCTTTCAACCTTCGAAACCGAGATCAGCCATCAGGGCGGAGTAAACGTTGCAAAACACCTCGGCGGTCTAAACACCAAGCCAGATGCAATTTTATGCCTATCTGACGTCGTTGCGCTTGGGGTTTTGCTTGGTCTTCAAGCGCAAAACATCAGGGTCCCGGACCAGATTTCTATGATGGGCGTTGACGACCTTCCAATTTCGTCCGTGACCGTTCCGCCTCTGACAAGCGTGCATCTACCTGTTTCTAAGATGGGTGAACGAGCAGCAGACGCGCTAGCCGATTGGATCGCTTCTGATCAGGCACCTAAATCCGAAGAGCTCGCCACACGACTCGTTGTTCGGAGCTCTACAAAACGAATTTAGACGACCTGGACATCACGATTTGCGAAACGAACAACGCTATGGATGATGCCGAAGGCCTAGTGCGGGCTCTGATCGCCAGTCGGCGCAAACCACGGTGGATGTCAGCGAGAAGCGCGTTTGCTCATTAGTCGAGGCGCAGCGAATACCTGAGAAATTCTAAGAAGGGCGCTGACTAACCGGAAATGCCTTGACTTGCGAATGTTTATGTCTGCGCTCCTCTGAGGAAAAATAACATATAAAATCAGTAAGCTAATATCTATCAAATGGCGAAGCTGTGTGTCTCACCACACTCCTGTTGTTTAAAGTCAAACGAACCCGATCTAACCGTCATGGTTGGACCAGAAAAGCGGTGGACGTTCGTCATCAGAAGACGCCCCCAATGTTAGAAATTAGTTGAATTTGACATTTGCTTCATAAACTAACCCACCGCCCCCAGTTCATGCTCCGACGGACTGTTTGGTTTGATCTGACTTCCCTTTCGGAAAATCAGGGCTGATTTGTAGGTCAGGCAGCGAAGCTGTCTTGGGGACGAGGTAATGCTATTCGGCAATAGTGCTGCAGCCCGCAGACGCAAGCTGAGGACACGGTTTTATCCAATGGAGTTGCCTTAGAGGTCAGCCGCGCCTTTTGCGACGTTCGTAACCGTAATGATCGCGCGCTTCCTGCCACCGGACGAAACCCTTGAAGGCCTGAAAGCGTACAGTCCGCCTGAGCGAGGGCGCGACTTCCCGTTGTTCTCAGCGGCAGAGTGTTTTGTTGGCTATGCGATCAACCAAAGCTCGTTGTACAATGGCAAACCTCGGAGTGTGTGCTATTTCATCAAGTGTCGCGACCCACAGTGGAACATCAATTCCAGGATCCATCTCGCTCGATAGCTGAAGCCGAGGGTCCGCGTTCCCGATGAACAAAGGCAGAAACGCTCTGCCCACCCCAGATGCAGCCATCTGCTGAAGCACTAAGAAGCTATCTGCTCCGTTGGTCATTTCATCCGCACTGACATGATCGGCAAGCCATTTTGCTGGAAGAGAACGACTCAATGCCCCATCAAGCCGCAACCATTTTCGATTGGTGCCGCCGTCGTCGAAAACTCCAAATGACAGCGTACCTGCGCGTTCCCCAACAAGCCCTTCTTCAAGTTTTATGGAGGGTCTTACGGCGATGTCCGCAGTTAATCTCGATAAATCATGATGGCTGTTGCCGCTCAATAAAGTCAGCTCCAAGCCAGGGTATAACTGGGATATCTCTTTAAGTATTTGGGGCAAAACAAGCTGGCAAAGGCTGTCAGTTGACGCGATACGTACGTGACCTACCGGAGACCGGTTTGCTCCTACAAGCGCACGTTCGACCGATAGCACCGCATCTTCGACGCTTTCCATAGCCGACAGAACTGCTCTGGCCTCGGGCAGGGCGGAGTATCCCGAAGGGCTTTTCTGGAAAATCACACAGCTATTGCGCTCTTCGAATGCGGCCACCCTTCGCAACACGGTCGCATGCGTGACGCCCAGTGCCGCTGCCGCTGCATTGAGTGAGCCGTATTTGCTTACGGCGAGCGCGAACCGAATATCATCCCAGTTTTCGTTGTTCATAAATTAACAAGTGACGACCAATAACAAACAATTACAAGAAAAATTGTTCAAGCTAACATTCGGAGCATTAAACAGGGAGACACATCATGAAGAAGAAGTTCTCAGTATTCGCGGCAGGTCTTTTATCATTGGCCGCCATTGGCACAGCCATCGCCCAAGAAAGTGAAAACCCGGCTGTGAAAGCTCGTACCTCAATCATGCAACTCTATGCCTTCAATCTTGGTACACTTGGCGGAATGGCTAAGGGAGAGGTCGATTATAATGCCGAGGCCGCAACTCGGGCCGCGAATAATCTTGTTGTACTGACACAAATCGACCAATCCGCGATGTGGCCCCAGGGATCTGACAATGTGTCCGATCCGACCACCCGTGCATTGCCTGCGATCTGGGAGAACTTCCCTGACGTGGGTGCGAAAGGGCAGGCCATGGCAGACGCCGCTGTTGCGATGCAGGCTGCGGCAGGTCAAGATGTTGATGCCCTAAAAGCAGCGATGGGCGATCTGGGCGGAAGCTGTTCGGCATGTCACAAAGCATACAGAGCTCCAAAGAACTGATTGGGCCCTGACGGTGCGGCGCTTTCTTTTCTTTGTCGCAATCGTCATTGCGCTGGTCGGGTTGGCCGGTTTGGTGCTGACCCGACCTCAACGAATGGAACAATCACGACTCGACGGTTTGAACCCAGATCTTGCCAGAGGTGAAATCGTGTTCCACGCGGCAGGATGCGCATCCTGTCATTCAGCGCCGGATGCGGTCGGTGAAGACAAGCTCGT
The DNA here is from genome assembly GCF_056532915.1 of Ruegeria sp. H9. Lineage (NCBI taxonomy): Bacteria > Pseudomonadati > Pseudomonadota > Alphaproteobacteria > Rhodobacterales > Roseobacteraceae > Ruegeria > Ruegeria sp. H9. The sequence goes on from NZ_JBQFNX010000001.1 coordinate 1,006,963, forward strand.
GCTCGCTGGTGGTCGCCGGTTTGAGACGGAATTCGGCACGTTCATTGCCCCCAACATTTCCAGTGACCCGGAAACTGGTGTCGGATCCTGGTCTGCCCTGGATCTGGCCAATGCCTTGATCCATGGAACCGGACCCGAAGGGCAGCACTATTTCCCAGCGTTTCCCTATACCTCTTACGCCAACATGTCGGCCGAAGACGTGGTTTCGCTACACGCATTCCTCGGCACGCTGCCAGCGGCCGCAACCGAAAGTGTTGCGCATGAAGTAGGTTTTCCTTTCAGCGTTCGGCGCGGACTGGGGGGATGGAAGCTCTTGTTCATGTCATCAGGCTGGGTGGTCGAAGGTGATCTGACCGACCAACAAAAACATGGCAGGTATTTGGTCGAGGCGCTGGGTCATTGCGCTGAATGCCATACCCCGCGAAATGGTTTAGGGGGCCTGAAACGAGACCTTTGGCTGACGGGTGCACCAAATCCAAACGGGAAAGGTCGTATCCCCGGCTTAACCTCAGACCAGCTTGATTGGTCAGAGGCAGACATTGCCGAATACCTAAAATCTGGCTTTACACCAGACTATGACAGTGCGGGTGGTGAGATGGTGGACGTCATCGAGAACACCTCACGGCTGACGGATGAGGACCGTTTGGCGATTGCTGCCTATCTCAAGGCTGTTCCTGTTTCGTCGACCGGGCTTTCATCCGAATAACAGTCGTTTGGCGCCACGCAGCGGCGACCAGATGCTGTCGCCGATAGCATGCCGTAAGACCTATTCCCTTTTCGCCAAACACCTGTTTTACGTTTTGAACATCGGAGCTCACCAATCACCCGAGTTTCTGTTCATAATTGACTGAGGGTCGCGGCCAAATGACACAAAAGATCGCTCTTTGGTCCATTCCGATGTCCATTGCGGTACTGGCCCTGAAACTGTTGGCTTGGTGGCTGACAGGCTCGGTGGCGCTATTGTCGGACGCGATGGAATCTACCGTGAATGTTGTTGCGGCACTGTTGGCGTATTTTGCGGTTCGGATTGCCAACATACCCCCTGACGAAAACCACCCCTTTGGTCACAAAAAAGCAGAGTATCTTTCTGCCGTCGTCGAGGGCGCACTCATTGTGCTGGCAGCATTCTTGATCATCAGAGAAGCTATACTGGCACTTCCAAACCCGCATCTTGAGGATGCGCCGCTTCTTGGAATCGTCGTGAATGTCATTGCAACGGGTGTGAATGGCGCTTGGGCTTACCTATTGCTCAAAATTGGCAGGCGCGAGGGTTCGCCTGCATTGGAGGCGAGCTCCCGGCACATTTTCACAGATGTCATGACCTCAGTTGGTGTCATCGCAGGTCTGATACTGGCGCTTGTCACCGGCTGGTTGATCCTCGACCCGATCCTGGCAATTCTTGTTGCACTGAACATCTTGTGGGAGGGCTGGAAAGTTATTCGGGCATCCGTCGATGGCCTGATGGATGTGACACTTTCGGACCATGACTTGCAGACCATATCAGATGCAATCGAAGCAAACCTCGGTGCCGCCTTAGAGTATCACGACCTCAAAGGGCGCAGATCCGCGAATGTCATATTTGTGGAGTTTCACCTTGTTGTGGACGGCACCATGCCAGTCAGTGCCGCGCATGATATATGCAATGACATCGAGGAAGAACTGGATCGTTTGTATCCGGGTTCCGTCTTTGTCATTCACCTCGAACCTGATGACGAGCTGAAAGGCGACGGGGTTAATCCCCACTAAACTGCTCATTTGGTTCTGCAAAAAATCTATTGGTTTGACTGATCTGATTAAGACGTTCGGCTTGAAATTCGTCAGACCTAAGCCCGATGTGGGAAAGTCGGACCGGCAGTAGCCTGTCTCCAATGTCACGAAGCGTGTCGATCGAAATTGGAGGCGAAAATGAGAATTCAAAGAAAGCTGGGTCAACTTCTAAGTACCGCGGCGTTGGCTTCGTTGATTGCCGCGACGCCTTATGTGCCAACCTTTGATGAGGATGGTCGCCTACTTTTTGAACCGTCATATGCCTTTGCCAAAAGCGGCAAAGGGAAAGACGGGGATGATCGTGACGATGACCGGGATGATGATCGTGACGATGACAGGGATGATGATCGCGATGACGATAGAGACGATGATCGAGACGACGACAGAGATGATGACCGGGACGACGACAGAGATGATGACCGGGACGACAATTCGGGATCAGGAAAAAGTGGTCGTGACGACGATGACGATGACGATAATGACGACGATGACTCCAAACGCTCCAATAAGGGCAGCGGAAAGAAGGATCGGTCTCAATCAGGGGGTAAATCGTCGGGTTCGGCTGGGATAACAAAGGTCGAAACAAACGCCAACGGCATTGAAGTGCGTTACGCCGACGGAACCAAGGAAGAGATCGAAAACGGGCGGTATGAGAGAAAGAATGCTCAGAACCGGGCTGTTGAGGAACGCCCCGCGACCGGTGCTGACGTTTCAAGGCTTCGGTCCTTGGCGAATGGTATCTCAATCGACAATGTACGCTCATCTGGGCAAGGCGGCACTGCTGGAAGTCGACCCACGAAAATCGAACGCCAAGGCAACAATATCGAAGTGAATTATGCCAATGGTTGGAAAGAGGAGATCGAGTTTGGGCGTTACGAGTTGAAAGACCCTTACAACCGGACTGTTGTTGAAAGAAACGCAACGGCCTCTGATCGCCGGAGGTTACAGTCGATCGCCAACTGAGCTGCAATTCCAGTCGATAATCCGTTGGCGGCTTCTCTTAGTGAGAGGTCGCCATCGTCGTCAAAGAGACCGCAGCTATTCTCCCTTGTTCCAAACATCATGTGCAATGAGCGCGGCCTCTACCCGATTTCGCGCATGAAGCTTGGACAGAACTGCGGTCATGTAGTGCTTCACGGTCTTTTCTTGGAGGTCTAACTCGTCAGCGATTTCACGATTACTCAATCCTTTGGCCACACGTCTCAGTATTTCTTCCTCACGATGTGTAAGGTCATCTAGAACGCTGCTGTTAACAGACATGCCGGTGTCAGCGTTGATTTGAAGAAGTACCCGCGAGGCCAAGCCAGGAGAAACGAACCCTTCACCTGCGGCGATGCTGCGTAAAGAAGCGGTTAGTTCGCTCGCGGTTACTCCCTTCACAATGTACCCAATCGCACCCGCCTCCAAGGCGTCCGCGACATCGCCGCTGTTCTCTGAGACTGTCAAGATTGCAATGACAGGTGGATTTGCCATTGCCGCGATTTTACGTGTCGCGCTTATCCCGCCACCGGGCATCGAGAGGTCAAGAATAGCTATGTCCGGCTGATGCGTGCCGACCAGCGATACTGCCTCTTCAGCACTGGACCCAGCGGCTAAAACTTCGAAGCCATCAGCTTCATCCAACGTGCGCTGCAAACCATCCCTGAATATCGGGTGATCATCGGCTATTACGACAGATGTAGTCATGATGTGCCTAACTTTCTGGGAAATAGTGTCATAGCTATGGTGGTGCCTTCGCCCGGTCTCGATGCGACGTCGAACCTGCCACCAATACTCTCGACCCGATCTCGCAAGCCTATAAGCCCCTGGCCACCATCATCTCGCAACGCGGTTTCTTCTGACCTGTCAAATCCTGGTCCGTCGTCTGTGACCTTTACAACTATGCGGTCGTTCTGCGCCTCAGCGATAACAGTGCACTTGGAAGCTGGAGCATATCTCGCCGCATTGGAAAGCGTTTCCTGGAGGAACCGAAAAACGCACAGTTTGTCGGACAATGACAACTCCGGGGCCTGGCTACCCAGGAATGAAATATCCGGTCGCAACGGGCTGTGTTCGGCGTGATCCTCTACGGCTCTCTTGACAACATCGACGAGTGACAGGCTATCGATATCTGGCGCGGACAGCCCTCGCGAAATTGCACGAATTTCAGCCAGCGATTTTTGCAAAGACTGCTGAATTTCCACTGCCTCTTTAGGCCTTTCCGACTCTTTGGAAAACGCCGCCTCCAGTCTAAGGGCGGCGAGCGACAGGTATTGCGCAGGGCCGTCATGTAGCTCAGCTCCAAGATTCTTGAGGAACCGATCTGTTTGCGTGGTATATCTTTCTGACGCCTCGACCACACGCGACCGCAGCAGCGCATTCTGCTCAGCCATCTTCTCACTTTCTTTCAACCGCTGTTTAAGAAGAGACCCCTGTCGTCGAATTGTTTTGTCGCCAATTGCGACGATGGAATACAGAACAATAGTACTTGCCAGAAATGCGGAGCCGACGACCAACCAACTTGTTCGCCTGGCCTTGGCTAAGTCTAACTCAAGCTGGTCAGCTCTTTCGTAGAACTCCGCAACTGCGATGATTTCGCCGGACCAGAGTTCGCGAATTGGGCTGTAAACTTCCAGCAGTGGTATCCCCAATGCCGCCTCGGCGGCGCTCTCGGCATGATCAAGTTCTTCGAAAGAGCCGGAGATATCACCGTTCCACGCTCGCCTTAAATCATCCGTTGGATTGAAACGGTTTCCTATGATGTCTGTATCCGAGGCATGCGCAATCACACCGCCTTGCTTCCAGAATTTGTAGGAAACGATACGGTCACGCATTGGCTGGGTCATGAAAATCTCATCCAGCGCCAGGCTCGCCTGCTCAGAAAGGCGGTCGCCATGTGCCAATTCCTGGCTGAGCGGGGAAACTACGCTTTCCATATACAGCGCTGCGGAGTTGGCGGAGTTTTGCACGACTGCGTTCTGAATTCGATTAGACACCCAGACCCCAACGATTGCGGTAGCAGTACCCATCACGAAGATACTTGCCGCAAGAAAGACTCGCGACAACGACCAATTGCCAATCGTCAGGTCAGTTACTTTCGCTCTCATCGTGAAATCGACTATGAACTACAATCTGTTACCGCACCACAGACCTTGGTCTGAGGTGATCTGGCTAAATCTCAGACCCTGAGTTTCCGCCCAGTGTCCAGAGTCAGATATCATCCATCGTTCGCAGACTTTGCAGCATCGGGCAGTGAACGTTACCACTATCACAATTGGCGGTAAGCTCACTCAAGGCACGCTCCAGACGTCTGAGCTCATCAATCTTGCTTCGAACGCTGGCAATATGCGCCTCGGCCAATTCTTTCACTGACCAGCAGTCTTCGGCACTTCCTTCTGACAGCTCTAAAAGCGCCTTTGCGTCTGGGAGAGGAAATCCCAGGTCGCGGCACCTCTTCAAAAATCGAAGTCTTCCCACATCGCTTGCTGAAAAGAGGCGACGATTGTTCAGAGCTCGCACAGGTCTTGGTACGATACCTTCGCGTTCGTAGTAGCGGATGGTTTCTATGCCAACCCCGGATTGCCGGGAAGCCTCACCTATCGCAATCATGTGAAGTGCCTCCACTTGATCCTGTAGTTACTACAGGAGTTATACGCTCTGAATACCGGTGCTTCAACACAATCAAATCGAGCATCTCGGGAGCAAAAGATGAAGAAATACGTGAACCTCAGCTACTTGGGATCGGTTTCAGCTCTGGGCGTCGCAACATGCTGTGTTCTTCCAATGGCCATGATGTTGTTAGGCTTGGGCGGCAGTTGGTTGGCTGTATTCGGAAAAATAGCGGCGGCAAGCTACTGTGTTCTCGCCGTCTCAACAGCTCTGGCCGCGGTTTCGTGGTTCTTAGCGCATCTAAACGGGACGTAGGCAAATCTGAAATGGTGGCTTTTCGAAAGCACGGCGATTACCGCGTTGGCATGGGTCATCGTGTTCAATGAGGCTCAAATCAACGACTATCTAATCATGCAGATGTGAGACAATGACAAATCAAACTGTGGTGCTCGATAGCACTTTGACCTGCCCAAAGTGTGGGCACATTGAAACCGAAAGAATGCCAACTGACTCGTGCCAGTGGTTTTATGAATGCAAATCATGCAAGGCAGTCTTGAAACCGTTAGAAGGCGATTGCTGTGTCTTTTGTTCCTACGCAACTGTACCGTGTCCGCCAATTCAGTTGGGGGATAGCTGCTGTAGTAAGGCCACTGCCGCTAAAGGTTTCGATCCCCAATGAAAATAAATGAGCTAGACCGATTATTACCTTGGCTGCTTGGGAAAAGATTCAATCATTAAATCCGCTCAATATTCGCTTTTCAGATGCGACAAGGGTTCGTGCGGGGCTAGTGCAACGGCCCAACAAAGGTTTAAGTGGTCTTAGTCTTTCTAAAACTAAGTGTGTCAGAATTCGCCAGCACAACTTAGGTTTTTAGTTTCTACTTTGTTTCCTCAGTCCGCCCAACGAACCTTTTAAAAACTGCAAGGGTCTCTTCGCTTACATGATGCTCAATACCTTCAGCATCATGCTCTGCGACTTCCTTTGAAACACCCAAGGCGATCAGGAAATCCACGACAATTCGGTGACGCCTTCTACAAGCTTCCGCCAATTGACGCCCGGCATCGGTCAGTTGAAGTGAGCGGTAGGGAATTTGTTCTATGAAACCTTCTCGTTTCAAACGGGCCAAATTCTTCGAAACCGTAGGTTGGGTTACGCCCAACCGCTCGGCTATTTCGACCGGGCGCGCCGAGCCATTCTGATGGATCAACTCCGCAATAAGTTCAACGTAGTCTTCAACCATTTCGCTTTGGTGGGCCTGTCGCACAGCCTCAAATCCACTCGCCTGAGTGTCAATAGTACGATCTGAATCTTGCGGTGTCGTTTCAGTCATCGGCTCACGATTAGGTCGGTAATCCAGTCACTAGTGTATGCACCTGAAAGCCGAACTTGACAATGAGCATGCCTTCATCAATAAATTAGACAAGGCTAACTTTAATAGACAGGGCTATGAAATATCTAATAGCGTCCACACTTCTTTGCGCATTGCCAGTGATCGCCGATGCCACGGCGATTGAAGAATCTCCTTGGGCTCCGCGCGCTGCCGCGTATCGACTGACCTTGTTCATGGGAAATCTAACCCCGGTTCCCTGGGATGAAATTGAGAGGAGTTGGACCTCGCCCGCACCTGGCAGTGACATTCAGGTCGCTCCATTGTCACGCGTTTCCGACAACGAGGCGCTTGCGATCAACCAAGCTATGCAAGCCGAAGATCTCCAGGCGCTGTTCGAAGCAAGCACAATTGCCATTGCTGAAGGAATCCTGCGCCATCTGGATGTCGCAAAGACCGCGCTGGGTCAGCCTGAAGCGGCACGCGAGGTTGCGCAAGCGGCAGCTCTGTTCCGCGCATTCGAAGATGGTATCAAGGCTGCGGATGCGTCGGCGGCTCGCGATCTGGGCCGGGCATGGCTGGTTCTGAACTCCACCCTTGGCAGCGCAGGAGTACTGGGCAATGGTGCACAAACGGTGGATGTCGACCAATTTGCGGAAGCTCAGGCCATTGTCGCTGCCTATATTCGTGCCAACTATCTGCCATCCGAGTATGCCCAACGCGACAAGTTAACACCGCTGCCTGAAACAGTTGTGCTTTCCGGCGAACAAATCACAATGCCCGCCACGCTGCCGCCAGGGTCGAACATCGGAGATCAGGCGCAGCTGCCGCGGCTGGTTCTTCAGTTTGAAGAGGCGGGTGAGGATGAAGCCAATCTGCCGCTGGTGGCCTATGGCGATATGCTGTTCGACAGCCCTGAAATTTTCGGCGGCCCGGCGCGCGAGTTAGGCATCGCCTGCTCGACCTGCCACAACCGCTCCGACGTGAACCGGGATTTCTTCATACCGGGCCTGTCATCCCATCCGGGTGGGATGGATGTGGACGGTTCGTTCTTCAATCCAATGTTCAATGACCGGACCGATGATCACTTGGACACGCCTTCCATGCGTGGCATCCGCTTTACCGCACCTTATGGCCGCGACGGGCGCGAACCCAGCCTACGTCGCTTCATCCGAAATGTGATTGTGACTGAATTCGCCGGAAAGGAACCAACACCGTTCCAACTGGATGCGCTGGAAGCCTATGTCAAACAGTTCGACTTTCTTCCCAACCCAAAGATCGACCGGTCCGGCAAGCTGACCGATCTGGCGTCAGATGACGCCAAGCGCGGGGAGGTGCTATTCAACACCAAATTTGCAGGACTTGGTGACAAGTCCTGCGCTTCGTGTCACACGCCTGACCGTCAGTTCCGCGATGGTCTGACCTACGACATCGGCAGCGCGGAACCACCATTCCCCGGCGGCACGGCTACCGCGTTCGAAACCCCGACACTGCGCAACGTCAATTTCACTGCACCTTACATGCATGACGGATCGCTGCCGACGCTGGCCAGCGTTGTTGACTGGTTCAATGATACCAAAAATTTGGGTTTGGACGAAGCACAGCGCGCAGATCTGACCGCCTACGTCGAAGCTGTTGGAGACGGTGAAGACCCCTATCAAGTATTCGAAGGTCGCAACAGCGTATTCCGCTTGTCCTGGGAGGAGCTGACAACATTCGCCAGCACGCTCGATACCCTGCTGCCGATGCAGGATGCCGAAAACATAGCGGTTCTGATCGACACGGTAGCTCCTGATCTGGCCGCGGATGCCAGTGTCATGGTCAATCAGAACGCCAAGCCCGAAATCTACGAATTCGCCGCGATCCTGCGAGCGGTTGGCGATGCCAGCGCCGAAGGAAACTGGACCGAAGCCACCCGCCAGTGGGAACTGTTCAAGGCCATGCAGGCCGAAATTGACGAGAGGATGTTCTGATGTTGTCGCGCCGCAATTTTCTGGTCGCTGCAGCCGCATCTGCAGCCCTGCCCGTAATGGCTGCAACTGACCGGGGGCTGAAGCTGGCCTTCATCCCGCAGGAGAACCCCGAAAAGCTGTTGGGTGACATCAACGTCATCACCGGCTGGCTTTCAGAGCAGATGGGCGTCCCGGTCACGGGGTTTGTCACGTTCGACCACGCTGCTGCCGTTGAGGCGCTGCGCAACGGTGATGCCGATATCTCGTTCATGGGAGCGTTGCCCTTTGTGTTGGCCGAAGACCAGATCGGCGCCGTACCGCTATTGTCCGAGGTTTATCGCGGGCAACCCAGCTATTCGGGCCGGGTCTTCGTGCGGCGTGACAGCGGAATCGAAACGCTGGCCGATCTCCGGGGACGTGACATCGCCTTTTCCGATCCGGTCTCGGAATCCGGTTACATCTATCCCCTTGATCTGTTTGTGCGCGCCGGGCTGTTCTCGGGCACGGGCGATGCCGACAGCTTTTTCGGGCAAAAATTCTTTGCTGGCGGATATCAGCAAGCGATGCAGGCCATGGCCAACGGACTGGTCGATGCGGCAGGCGCAAGCCAGTATGCCGATCTCTATCTGACTCCGGATCAGCAGGCCGAGGTCAAGGTGCTGGCGGAATCAGAACAAATTCCCAGCCACGCAATCATTGCCGGCCCTGATCTGGACGCCGGGCTGCAGGCGAAGTTCATTGAAACCATGCTGCGCCTCAACGAGAGTGAGAACCGTCATCTGCTGGCTTACCTCTATGGCCCGGACGGGTATCTTCCTGCTGATCCTTCGGTTTACGAAGGCGTGCGCGAGACTGCGCGGCGCTATGGGTTTCTGAAATGAACCCTATAGTTTCACTCAACGCGGTATCGCAGCACTTTGCCAGTGCGGCAGCTCTTTCAGATGTTTCGCTGTCGGTGCAGCCCGGTGAAAGCGTCGCGCTACTGGGTCCTTCGGGTGCGGGCAAATCAACGTTGCTGGCGTTGTTGGATGGTCGTTTGAGTGGATGGCAGGGCGAGGCACAGGTGCTGGGCAAGCCACTTTTGGCAACAGGAATTCCATCCCGCGAGGACCGTGCCAATACTGGCTTTGTCTTCCAGGAATTCGCCCTGGTTGATCGGCAGAGTGTTTATCAGAATGTGATGAACGGCCGGATGGGCCGGATGAATATCTGGTCCTCACTCTGGGGTCGGTTCCGGGAAGAGGACCATATGTGCGTGACACGGGCGCTTCAGGATACGGGGCTGTCCGATCTGGCAAGCCGCCGTGCCGATCGGTTGTCGGGTGGACAACGGCAGCGCGTTGCGATTGCCAGATGTCTGGCACAAGAGCCCGAGTTGATCCTTGCGGATGAGCCCGTCAGCAATTTGGACCCTGCTCACGCCGAACGCATTCTGAGCCTGATCACCAGCTCTGCACGTAGCCGCGAAATCGGCGTCATTTTCAGCTCGCATCAGCCCGACCTGTCACGCCGCTTTGCTGAGCGCATCATAGGCCTGCGAGATGGCGTGGTATTGTTCGACAAACCGTCGGCTCAGTTGACCAGCGGGGACATCGATGAACTGTATCACGGTGCCGGTGTCACATCGGGGCTGCGTGTAGTCAGTTGATGGGCCGATCTGTCATTTGGGTCATGCTGGCACTGGCGATCCTATGGTCGCTGACCAGCGGGGATATGGGATTGGGCAAGCTGCCAGGCGCGGGCCCCCGTCTGGCAGAGTTTCTGGGGCGCATGATCCCACCTGACCTGTCCGTTTGGCGCGAGGTTCTGACCGGGCTGGCGGAGACACTGAGGATCGCCATTCTGGGAACATTGTTCGCTGTGATCCTGTCGGCGGGACTGGCCGTTTTGGCCTCTGAAACTATGGTACCAACAGCGATCTGGCGTCCCGTCCGTGCCTTGCTTGCGGTTATCCGGTCGATCCCACTGATCCTGGTCGCTATGCTAATGGTGGGCGCTGTTGGGTTGGGCCCGCTTCCCGGTATACTGGCAATCACATTTCACGCGACCGGCATGTTGGCAAAGTTCTATGCGGAAGCCATCGACAATGCTGCCACCGCTCCTGTGGCGGCGCTTGAAAGCGCAGGGGCCAACAGAATTCAACAGTTGCGTTGGGCAATCTGGCCGCAGATGGCGCCTGTGATCATGCGCGATACCGTATTTCGGTTTGAGCTAAATCTGCGCGAAAGCCTGATACTGGGCATTGTCGGTGCCGGTGGCATCGGGTTGTATGTACAAACCTACGTACGGTCGTTTCAGTATGAAAAGGCTGCGACCGTGACGTTGGCAATCATTGTTCTGGTGCTATTGTCAGAGGCACTGAACGCAGCCTTGCAAAAGCGTTTCAGTTGAGGCCCCGCTATGCATTTCCGTGTGTATGCGTGGCCGCCATTCGAGCCTTCAGCTTCCCATTGCGTAGGGATCGAACGCGCGCGTTCATCCAGTGACGGAATATGCAGCGATAAAGCCAACCCCGAATGCTGCCGAAACTTTGCGCATGATCAGCATAGAACGCATCCGGACTATCAAAAACGCCAAAATCCTTCACGATGCCGGTTTTCTGAATGTACGTGTCGCGACCTTCCCATTCGACCTGTGGGTTGCTCAAACAACCGGTACCCGCCCCGTAACCGCACAGGCTTTCTGTTTCTGCAAAGTTATGCTGCAACGCCTCCAGGTATGGCTGATCCAGAATAAATCCTTCGAGGTTGACCCAACGATCGCCTACTTCAACTTCGACCCACGAATGCAAGATTTCTTCTGGCGCCAGCGGATAAATCAATTCGGGGACCACACCCCTCTGCAACTCTTTGTGGATCATAAAGCCATGCAAACGGCATCGAATACCGCTGCCGCGAAACAGTGCCATCAAAAGAGTGCCCTTGGTATTGCATTGCCCAAAGCCGTTAGCGAGCACCTCTGAAGCCGGGATATCGTCTGCACGGTTGTAACCAAAGGCAATCTCGTTACGAACGAAATCATAAATAGCGCCAATTCGATCCCCGATAGGCAGATCGGGCCAGCGCCGTTCCGTTATGAGCCCAGAAATTGCGGGTGTTTCAAAATCAAGCAGAGGTGTGGCGGTTAACAACGGGTCTCGGTTCAGCATTTGGTCTCTCGTCGAATCGACTCAGAAAGACTTGTAATTGCTACAGTGACTGTAGCTTCAAGAGGCTATTTCCAGTTCGCAACAACGCTGCCCAGGGTTACGCGCCGATGTCTTCGTGATCAGTAAGACATTCGGAGTGATCGCGTAGAACTTCGAGTACACGACAATCCGAAGTGTTGCCGCCACTGCATTCATGCACCATGCGCTCCAGCTCGGTCCGCAACGCTTCTAGCCGCGCCATTCTTTGCTCAATCTGTTTGAGTTGCCGGCGCGCAATACTGTCGGCTTCATGACATGGGCGATCCGGATCGTCGGACAAATCAAGCAGTTCGCGTATCGCCTCAAGCGAAAACCCCAATTGGCGGGCGTGACGGATAAAAGCCAGGCGATCCAGTTCGGTATGGCCATAACGCCGCTGGCCACCCTCGGTGCGCCCCGGTTCCGGCATAAGTCCGATCTGCTCGTAGTAGCGGATCGTCTGAACCTTGGTTCCGGTCTTTTTTCCAAGCGTTCCGATCGTCAGCATCTGGGTCTCCTTACAAAGCTACAGCTTATGTAGGCTCGGGTTGACGCCGCACAATAGAACCTTCCAGCCGGTGGACCTGTGACACCCAGCCGCAGGCTCAAAATCCCCTTTGAACCTCTAGCAGGTAGAGGGTGTACATGCCGTTCTGAACCAAGAATCACAGGCGGACGGCTAACTTTGAAACTGACCGTATTTCAAAAAATCTTATGGGTACTGGCTGGTGTCGCAACGGCGGCATTTGCCTATCTGATGCTGTGGTCAGAATATAGACCTGCGCGGATTGAGGAGGGGTCTGTTCCGTTCGAAGCCAGGTTCGAACTGACAGATCACTCTGGTGTTGTCCGCACCCAGAACGACTTTGCAGGCAAGTGGATGTTGGTGTTTTTCGGTTTCACCAACTGCCCCGACGTTTGCCCTACAACACTGTCCGAGGTGGCAGCAGTGCAGGAAGGTCTGGGAAATCAATCAACCCAAGTGCAACCTATCTTCATATCCATCGACCCCGAGCGCGACACTCCGGCCGTGCTGGCCGAGTATGTGCCACTTTTCGATGCGGGGATCATTGGGCTTACAGGCACGCCGGAACAGATTGCGGAGACGTCCAAGACCTTTCCGATTTTCTACGAACGGATCGAACAAGCTACTGCACCGGACGGGTATACGATGGGGCATACCTCTCATCTGTTTCTGTTCAACAAGAACGCTGGATTCGTTCAGTCCTGGTCATATGGCACGCCAGCCGAAGAAATTCTTGCGGATCTGAAACAAAGACTCTGAGCACCATGTCCCGGTTTTCCAAAGATACACTTCTTGCCCTGGCCTGGACGATTGCCCTGGTTGCGTCTCTTTCTGTTCTGTTCATTGGAGAGATCTTGGGGCAGAAGCCCTGTGTGCTTTGCTGGTTCCAGCGTGCGTTCATGTTCCCATTGGCGATCGTACTGGGGCTTGGCCTGTGGTGGCAGGACCAGAACGTGGGCCGCTACGGAATAGCACTGGCATTGGGGGGCGCTGCTGTCGCCTTGTGGCACATGGGCCTGTATGCTGGTCTAATCCCAGAAAAAATCCAACCATGCTCGGCCAGCGGTCCGTCCTGCACGGATGCAAATCAAACTGTTTTGGGCATCCCGATTCCGCTGATGGCGCTCGTTTCATTCGCGCTAATCGGCGTTCTGTGCGCCCTTTCACTCAAGGAGAAACAAGTATGAACAGACGTGGCCTGATTTTGTCCGTTCTCGCATTCGGTGGTGCCGGATTCGGAGCCGCTTCCTGGTACGTGAACCGTCCGGCTGCTTCAGGCAACACCGAGCCTGTCGCACCCGAAATCGCTGAAACACTTATCCGTTCCTACTCGCCTGTTCTCGGCCCAAAGGACGCACCGGTTACAATCGTCGAATTTTTCGATCCGGCTTGTGAAGCCTGCCGCGCCTTTCATCCGGTCGTGAAGGACATCATGGCACAGCATGGAGACGCCGTGCGCGTTGTGATCCGGTACACTCCTTTCCATGGCGAAGGCTCAGAGGAGGCGATCCGCGTGCTTGAAGCGGCACGCATGCAGGGGGTCTTTGAACCGGTCCTGGAAGCTGTGCTGCGAGAGCAGCCCAAATGGGCCGCGCATGGTGCGCCTGAGCCTGGTCTTATTATTCGAATTGCAGCAGCAGCGGGACTGGATGCCGAGGCAGCGCAGACACAAATGCTCGCACCCCAGACAGTCGGTGTTCTCAATCAGGATCGCGCTGATGTCGAAGCAGTTGGTGTACGGCAAACTCCCACGTTTTTCGTCAACGGCAAATCGCTCGATCCGTTTGGTGAGGCCGAGTTGAGGCGCCTGGTCGCTGCAGAAGTTGCAGCGCTGCAAAGCTGATCTATAGCGAGAGATAAAATGAGACTCACTGCAAAAAATACTCTTCTAGCAGGGGCGCTAAGTGCATTCGGTTTTGCGGCCATTCTCTCGGCGCCGGTACTAGCAGGGGTCGATGATGTTGTCGTTGAAGGAGCCTGGTCGCGCGCGTCAATCGGCACCAACCGGCCGGGGGCCGCTTACATGACGATCCGCAACACCGGCAATGAGGCCGTTACGCTGACGTCTATCCGCACCGATCTTGCGATGATGCCCGAGATACATCAGACATCGACCAATGCAGAGGGCGTCAGTTCCATGGCACCAGCTGGCGAGCTGGAAATTGCGCCGGGCGGTTCCGTAGCGCTTGAGCCGGGCGGGCTCCACGCAATGCTCATGCGGCTGCAACGCCCTATGACCGAAGGCGAGAGCTTTACGCTGACTCTTATCTTTGCCGATGGCGCAGAAAAGACTGTCAACGTGCCGATATTTGGCATTGCTGCGCGAGGCCCTGAGAACTGATGCAGCGGCAACGCGTTCTCAAATTCGGGGCTGCTGGACTTGGTGTAATCGGCCTGACACTCTTTGCCGGATGGTGGCAAGTGGATGGGCCGGGAGCGGCTCAATCTGATCGCCTTCGTCCCCTTGCGTTGTCAGACATGAACTTTCGCATGGTTGATCACGAAGGGACCACCGTCACCCCGCAATCGCTCGTCGGACGTGCAACAATGGTGTTCTTCGGCTTTACCTACTGCCCGGATGTTTGCCCGACGACACTTTCGGATATTTCCCTCTGGCTGGATGATCTGGGCAATGACGCGGATGAATTGAACGTCGTGTTCATAACCGTAGACCCTGAAAGAGACACAGTCGAATCTATGGCCGACTATGTCAGCTACTTTCATCCCGCTGTCCGAGGGTGGGTCGGCGTTTCGGACCAAATCGCTCAGGCCGCAGACGATTTTCGCGCCACTTATGAAAAAGTTCCAATGGAAGATGGCGACTACACAATGAACCACACTGCAAGTGTATTTCTGTTTAGCCCCACAGGCGAATTTGTCAGCACCATCGACTATCATGAGCAGAGAGAATTCGCTGTGCCCAAGATCCGTCGTGCTTTGAAAAGTGGAGCGGATAAAACATCATGAACGCACGGTTTCTAGCAACCTCGGCAATTGCGATCAGCAGCGTCTCAATTGCTTCGATCGTGTTCATTGCCTCGAACCGGTCTGAAGTGACGGCGCCTGCGCCCACGGTCTTTCCGGTGCCCAAGCTTCCTGCGGAACCGCAGATCACATCGGCTCCGTTGCTGAACGTACCATCAGCAGAACTCGCTCCAAGCCCCGTTTCGTTTCGACCTGCTCAACCGGAACCCATTCAGGCAGAGGAACCTTTGCCACCTGTTGAACCGCCTTCACAGACATGGACGCGCGAACTTGCGTTGGGTGACACGCTCGACAGTTTGCTGTCTAAAGCCGGGATCAACGCAACCGATCGGGCCGAAATCGCACTTGCGCTTGGCGCTGAATATGATTTGCAGCGTTTGCGCCCGGGCCACTCGATAACAGTCATTACAACCGCAGCGGATCAACCGCAGAGCGTGGAGCTTGCGGTGGAAGATGGTGTAAGAATCGAGGTGATACTCAGCGAAACGTTGTCCACGCGCGTGGTCTCGCCAGAACCCGACACCGTCATTCTGGCCCGCAAAACAGAGATCGAAACTTCGATTTCAAATGCGCTGAGTAGCGCAAAGATCCCGGTTCGCTTTGCGGTGGATCTGGCGCAGATGCTGAGCGGGACAGTGGATTTTCGGAGGGACCTGACAGGTGGTGAAGCTCTCCGTCTTCTCTGGCGCGAAAAGAGCATCGATGGCGAGAGAACAGGCCAGCCAGAACTCATTTTTGCGGCGCTGGAAGTTGATGACCAACTTTATGAAATAGCATGGCCAGATGCCGAAAATGGCCGCGCCACAATCTATGTCGATGGTGAGCTTCTTCGCGTCTTCTCGCAGCCAGTCGAGGGCGCGCGCCTGAGTTCAGTCTTTGGTCGGCGAAAACATCCGGTCTACGGAAATGTTCGGATGCATACAGGTGTCGATTTTGCTGCCGCACGTGGTACTCCGGTGCATGCGACGGCCCCGGGCCGCGTGTCTTATATTGGTTGGCGCGGGGGGTATGGGCGTGTGGTCGAAATCGCTCATGGATCGGATACGGTCACGCGATACACGCATCTTAGCGCAACCGCCGATGGTCTGACCAAAGGTCAGCGCGTGGAGGCGGGCCAGGTGGTTGGTCGTGTCGGGTCGACCGGCACCGCGACCGGCCCAAATCTTCATTATGAAGTATTGGTCGACGGGCGCCCGACAGACCCGCTTTCTGACGATCGACTTGCTGCCGCTGCGAATGACAAGGTAGAAAACGAAGCAGCGCAAAAGCGATTAAGTAGTGCACGGGCACAGCTTGAGAAGCAGCTGGGCGATCTCACTGCCAAGAAACGCGAAGCTAACTCGTGAGAGTTCTTTCAGAACGCCTTCAGACGCGCGGCTATCAGTTTGACGGTTTGAACGCCTGAAGTGAACTGCACCGCAAATGAACAAAATCAGAGGATGTAAGATGATGGCAATCGCGGGTGCCTTGGTTGGCGCCGTTTGGGGTGGGGTTCTGGCAAAGCGCCGGAATGGCAACAGCCTTGATATTCTTCAGTATGCTGCAGGATACGCCATCGTTTGTGGCCTGATTGCGTTCTTTCTGTCGATCGCAGTTGTGCGTCTGATTTCCTAGGCTGATCCGAATGGTGGTTGAAATTGAAAGCGCTGCTCAGGATTGTGCTTGGGTTGGTTCTTGCAGCCCTGTTCATCGCTACCGTCTGTTTCGTCACGGCTACATATCTCATGCTGGCTTCTCTTCCGGACTATGAGGAAGATTTTAGGTTAGAGGGTTTGAAAGATTCTGTGGACGTCCTGAGGGACTCTATGGCGATCCCACATATCTCGGCTTCATCCCCGTCCGATGCCTATTTCGCACTTGGTTTCGTTCATGCGCAGGATAGATTGGGTCAGATGTTAAGGGAACGACGGTCCGCTTCGGGTAAAGTACCAGTTCCGCGATATCGCGATATAGATCCAGTTTTGTCTGAAATGCTGATTGCCTATGCAGCCGGTGTCAATGCATGGATCGGGGAGGTGTCAAAAGGCCGGCGTGGCCGGGGGGCACCAGAACTGTTGTTGTACGATGAAAAGACAATCATGGCCTGGCGGCCAGAGGATAGTCTCAGAATAACTCAACAGTTCTTAGGCAATCTTCGGCAGGCCGAGAGTGGCGGCGCGTCAATTCCAGGCGACAGACCGAAAACACCCGGATTGCTCAAGAGCACGCCAAAAGCTCGGCTGGGTGCCTGGGCATTGACCAGTGAACGAACGGTTTCCAATTCCCCAATTCTCGCGATCGAGACTAGCGGGCCGCTTTCGCTCCCATCAACCTTGTACATGGCTGATCTTCAATTTCCCTCGGGGGCAGTAGCAGGGGCGACTTTGCCCGGCGTTCCGTTCGTTGTTCTGGGTCGTTCAAATGACGTTGCTTGGGCCTTGGACTCAAATGCCGGGCAACCTGAATTGCAAAACGGCACATCCGAACGGGTAGATAGCGATATCTTTTTGAGAACTCTTTACCGACTGACACAGGTAGTCACCGCAAAAGACGCCGTGAAGTTGATCTCTGAAATGCCTCTGTTCGGGTTGGAGACCGTCGTTATTGACAAAGAAGACGTCATGACCTGGCCGGGCATCTCCGATGAAGATGCAATCCTGCTTCGGCAGCAAAGGCTCAAAGAACTTGATGCGCGCCAACGCGTTTTTTCAGTTGATGGTGTTATGGCGGTACAACAAGATACCGTTAGTTCAGCAGCGCGTAGCTTGTTGCCTCTGATGGCAGCGGACTTGTGGCGTTCTGCACCCATGATCCCCGCAACCGACGACCCGCTCGATGGAATCCGACAGGATGCCTTGAACCGCTTGGCTGAATGGAACGGTGAAATGGATCGTTTTTCGCCGGAGCCATTGATATTCTGGGCATGGACGCGTGCTTTGCAACGCCGATTTCTACAGGATGAATTTCCTGCGGCGCGTGATTTGTGGACCAATCCGAATCCATATTTTCTTGCCGCGGTTCTTTCAAATAGAGACGAGGCCGCGATGTGGTGTGACAATCGCACCTCAACTCGTGTCGAAACCTGCGACGAGTGGATCGTTCTCGCACTCGACGATGCGCTCGTCTGGATAATCGAGCGCTACGGTCCCGACCTTTCTTCGTGGAGCTGGGGAGCTGAACACATTGTGAATCTGGATTGGTCTGCGGTTAGCCCAGCCGGATTCCTCAATGGGTTGTTATCTGTGCGGGAACCGAAGTCCGGAGGACCTTATTCATTGCTCTCGTCTCAATTCGGGATGTCTGACGAAAAACCGTTTGCAACAAATATCGGCACGAATTTTCAGGCCGTCATGTCTGTTTCAGAAGACAAAGGCTTCTTTTTTCTGACACCATCCGGGCAGTCGGGACACCCGCTTTCGCGGTTCTACAAGAACTTGTTTTCTTCATGGATGCGCGGTGATTACAGGATGATGACAATGGATCTGGCAGTAGCAGAGGGTGGGGCAGTGGGGCGATCCAAACTAACCCCCCTCATTCAGGATGAAGTTGACTGATTAAAGTGCGGCGCCGGGAAACCAGATCAGTGTCAATGTCCCTCATCTTCAGGATGAAATGCCACACAAAGCCCAGGACTGATTGATATATCGGGCACCACGCCACAGTGATAGATTGCGAAAATCGGCTGTGGGATGCTGATTTCAATGGGCATCCCACAGCACACGCGATCTTAGGTTCCGCGCGCCTGATTACTGCCCATGCGCCAATTCAGCATTTTCACCTGGCGTTCCAACGGTTTCTGTTCCTGTTGAGTGTATGTTACCCTCCGAGGCTTTCAGAAGCCGCAAGGCGTTAGCCACGACCAGCAAGGACACTCCGACATCTGCGGCGATTGCACCCCACATTGATGCCAATCCAAAACCGGTAAGGGTCACAAACAGTGCTTTGGTCGTAAGTGAGAAGCCGATGTTCTGACGGATGATCGACATGGTTCGACGTGAATGATCGATCAGCCAGGGTACTTTGCCGATGTCATCAGTCATCAGAGCAATGTCTGCAGTCTCAATAGCAGCATCAGATCCAACTGCACCCATCGCAACTGCATAATGTGCCCGAGCCATCGCAGGCGCGTCGTTGACGCCATCGCCGATCATCGCAACCATCTCGTGCTGTTCTGCCAGTTCCTCAATCGCAGCGACTTTGTCCTCCGGCAGAAGTTGGGCCCGGACTTCGTCGATGCCGACTTCGGCTGCTACCGCTCTCGCTGTTTGTTCGTTGTCACCAGTCAGCATGATGATTGACTTCACGCCCTGCGCATGAAGCCGGGCTACGATGCTTCGGGCTTCGGGTCGAATGCGGTCCCGCAGCTCAAGCAAACCGGTTAACCCGTTCTCATCCCCGACAACAACAATTGTGCTTCCCGCGCTCTCGATTTGGTTGCGCAACTCGGCAGGGATGGACGCGCCAAAGCCTTTCTCGACAGCGAAGCGGTCAGAGCCAAGCCAGATATCTCCACGCTCGGTACGGCCTTCCAGACCACGACCGGGAACGGTTCGGATGTCTTCAGCCGCCGATATCGAAATGTCGGTCTGTTCTGCCCGGGTCAAAATGGCGCGGGCCAGCGGGTGTGAAGACCGAACCTCAAGGCTGGCAGCGTTCGCCAACAGCTCCTGCTCGGATGCGGCGCCCAGCGGATAGACATTGGCCACTTCAGGCTCGCCCATGGTGATCGTGCCTGTCTTGTCCATGGCCAGTGCGGTGGTACGCCCGGGGGCTTCGATATATGCGCCGCCCTTAATCAGAACCCCAGCCCGGGCCGAAGCGGTCAAAGCCGCAACGATTGAAACCGGTGTGGAAATGACGAGCGCACAGGGGCAGGCGATAACCAGCAGAACAAGTGCATTGTAAAACCAGAAGCCCCACGATGCGCCAAATGCAAGCGGTGGGATCAGGGCGATAGCCACTGCGACGACCATAACGATGGGCGTATAGATCCGCGCAAATTTTGTAACCCACTGCTCAACCGGCGCACGGCGAGCATGAGCATCACCGACCATCCGGATGATCTTGGCAAGCACGGTATCGGACGCTGTTTTCGTCGCACGTATTTTGAGGGTGCCTTCACCATTGATTGTGCCGGCATAGACCTCATCACCCAGCTCTTTAGGAATCAGCGCGCTTTCACCTGTGATTGGAGCCTGGTCAACGGCACCAGCCCCTTCGATGACTTCCCCGTCAAGTGGAATGCGATCCCCACCCCGAACGATGAAGCTGTCACCGACAAAGACATCCGCCGCCGGGACCGTTGCCTCAGAACCGTCAGCACGAACCAGCCGAACCGTCGGGGGGGCCAGATCAAGCAGTGCGGATACCGCGTTCCGAGCACGTCCGACACTCCAGCTTTCCAGATAAAGAGAGAGCGAAAAGAAAAATGCCACAGTTGCCGCTTCAAAAAACTCACCCAGAGCGATGGCACCAGCGACGGCAACAACCATCAAAAGGTTCATATCCGGCGAAAGTCGACGCGCCGAAGACCAGGCCTTAGGGGCCACCAGCCAGACGCCAAACAAGATCGCGACCGCGAACAAAGCTGCCTCGGCTAAAGGCATCGGAACCTCACCATGTCCCGAGAACAGCCCGAGCGCACCGCCCATGCCGGTTTCGAAAATGTGCCAGCCAAAACCTGCTGCCCAAAACCCTCCGCTAAGAGTGGTGAACCGCCGCTGACGTGCAATATGCGCCGCCTGGTCCTGGGCGGCATTTCCGTCATCCCATGGTTTGGCGGTCATACCAGTACTCGCAACCAGCAGCATGACATCTTCGTCAGATAACTTGGAAGCACTATCAAGAAGTGTCATCCGACCGTTGATCACATCAAATGCAAGATACTCTTCACCACCTGCTTTCGGGCCGACGACACGGTTCAGGATCGCCACCTCTTCGGCGCAATCAAGGCCAGAGACCTGAAAGCTTCTACCACCTTCAGGAATTGGACCGGCGGGGGCGATGTCGCCACACCCGCCACTACCGCATGCGTGGTGACCATGTTTGTTTTCGTGGCCATGGTCGTGGCTATGGGTATCGGATGACATGATTGGACCTCAAGAATCTCTATGGTCCTTTGTAAATAGTTCCTACAGTAACTAGAGCTTCAATACCTTTTATATTTTTTTCATCCGGGTTCTTTGCCTGCGATATTGTTAGTTCATTTCGTCTTGCGGGCCGGCCGTGTGGATGCAATCCAATTGCAGATGACGCAAAAAATTTGGAACAGATCAATGCAGAAACGGATCGCCATTACCATCACGTTAGTCTCGATTACGGCTGGTTGCTCAGCCCAGTTCACTGGGGCCAAAAGCAAAGCACTTGAACCAGGCAACGTGCCAGATTCGGTGGTAGCGCTGGCAGGGCCGGCGCAGGATTTGACCACGGCACGCCTTTTGCCAGAAGATAATTGCTTTTGGTATGAGCACAGCGGACCTGTCGAGACGACATTGGTACCATTGCGCGCGACGAATGGCGCTCCGATCTGCATTGCGCGCGACGCCTGATCGAAATGAGGGCAGCGACGTCCACCTACGCTGCCCAAAATTTATGAGCGGGCTGTGACGCTATCTTCGGCCGAGTATAGGAAAGCGGTCGAGCCGGTTTTCACGTTTGGGTAGAGGTCATTGATATGAGCCATGATCATTCGCACACATCCAGAACTTGCGCGACCGCCGATGCTTCTTGGCTCAGGCGTGCCGTGAATTCTGAGATATGTGTCTCGGTCTCCAACGTATAGATAAAGGGCACGAGAGCCGAGAGCATTATTCGGCCCGGGCTCCATGCCATTCCGGAATTCCGCGTATTCGGGGTTGCGCTCGATCATTGAAGCGGTTGGTGTCCAGTGTGGCCATTCGACCTTTCGGCGGATAACATAGGTGCCGGGCTCGTAAAGATTCCCACGCGCGATCGCTACGCCATAGCGCATTGCGGTCCCGTCTTCTTCGATATGATAGAGATAGCGCGCGACGGCATCCACATGGATGTCACCTGGAACCAAACCATCATTTGCCGCGACGCGTCTTGGTAAAAAACGGTCATGAACACCCCACGGATTTGAGGTCATTGGATCGTAACCAATTGGCGTGACCTGACTGTCCCAATAGGTCTTCTGCGATGCGGTTGGCCAGGTTTTGGCGATCAATGGACTGGCCGCAGACGCCGAGAACAGCGCTGTGGTGGATTGAATGAAATGGCGCCTTGTAAGCAT
Organism: Ruegeria sp. H9; assembly: GCF_056532915.1. NCBI lineage: Bacteria > Pseudomonadati > Pseudomonadota > Alphaproteobacteria > Rhodobacterales > Roseobacteraceae > Ruegeria > Ruegeria sp. H9. The sequence goes on from NZ_JBQFNX010000001.1 coordinate 1,029,506, forward strand.
AGGTCTCGTCCTGGTTCACAAGTTTAACGTATTTGGATCGCACTATCGCGAATTAATCCGAATCTTAAAGCCTCTAGCAGCTAGAGCTTCAAGAGGTTTCAGGTAACGCTTGGTTTACCCTGTCGATCAAGTGACCGGTTGCGTGAATCCTGCTTCGGTCGAGTTTACATTGGAATAGGTCGCAAAGACAATTGACACAGGCGAAGCCGCCATTGTAGCGGTGAATTGTTTTCGGTTCCTGATGGCTGAAGCCAAAAGGATTAAAAGGGAATACGGTTCGGTGTTTTCAATGGCGCCAATTCCGTAACTGCCCCCGCAACTGTGAGCGGAGAGCGATGCCAAGACACCACTGGTTCGTAATGGAACCGGGAAGGTTGGCGGAGCGAGCACCCGCGAGTCAGGAGACCTGCCGTAAAGCGCCGGGCTATGCCCAGACTGAACCTGTCGGCCTTACGGTCGATTCAACCTGACAAGCCGCCGGGTGAGGCGGTAGGGAGAAAGAACATGCATATCGAACCGGGCATCGTGAATGGTGCCAAAATCGCGCTTTCCTATGTTACCGCCGCAGGTGCGGCTACTTACGCAGCGAAAGAAACGTTTTCCACATTGCGAGCGAATGGACCTGCATCTTTTGTTATGCGCTCGGTGCTCGCCACTGTTGGGGTTTTCCTTTTCTTCGAAGTCCTGCCGCATTTCCCGGTTGGTGTCTCTGAAGTCCACTTCATCCTGGGGTCGACGCTGTTTCTGCTTCTCGGTGCTGCACCCGCGGCTTTTGGATTGGCAGCTGGTCTCCTGATTCAGGGTGTGTTTTTTGCCCCGTTCGATCTTCCGCAGTACTTCATCAACCTGACCACTCTGCTGGTGCCGCTATTTGCGCTACAAGCACTGGCCAGCCGCATCATCGCACCCGGCACAGCATATGTTGACCTCAAATATGGCCAAGCTCTTGCCCTAAGTGCGACGTATCAGGGAGGAGTAGTCGCATGGGTTGGGTTCTGGGCCTTCTACGGCCAGGGTTTCGGCGCAGAAACCATGGCGTCGGTTCTGTCCTTTGGCGGTGCTTATATGCTGGTAATTGTCATTGAGCCGATTGCTGATCTGGCAGTGCTTGCGGCAGCCAAGGCGATGCGCGGTTTGAACAGTACAGGTCTGGTGACTCCGCGTTTGTACAACGCTGCGAAAGCTTGACCAAAGTTTGAAGCGGTGTCCTAAACTTGGGTTGCCGCGAAACAACCAGTAGCCGCAGGACCAAAATTTTATTGTGGCGCGTCTCGAGGGCGCGCCACATTGTTTTTAGCCGCTAGAAACCTGTACCCAACGATCAGGGTGATTTGGGTCCTGTATTCGTAGGAAAAGATACCTCGTTTCCTTCCACGATTTGATCCTGTTGGTGACATTGTCCAGAATCAAATCGCCTTCACTCGAGCGATAAACTAAAACTGCATGGCCACTGCGATTGGTGTCTAAGACAGTTGCAATAAGTAGCTTCGTAGGATCCAAGCCGTTCTGCATTAGTTCAAACTTCTTTTGCAAAGCGAAATCTTCGCAATCCCCTGACCCCTGCATTGGTAGCGTCCAGTATTCCTTTGTCCCGTATTGGTTTTGATCCGAAACGGCGCGGATCCTCCGATTGACGCGCAAGTTAATCGCTTTAACGATCTGTTTCTCCTGCGCTTCTGGCAGACCAGAAGTACGAGTATTCGCGCACGCCCACGAATAATCTTTGCAGAGTGATTTGGCGCCCGATGGCGCCTGAACCTCTCTATCTAGTTTGATCCAGGGAAGCTCAGAAGCTTGCAATGAAGCGGCGGAGACAAGGTAGCTGCATATGATACAGGCCAACGATAGATAAACTGGTAACCGTTCCGAAAGTTTTTTCTGAGCGGAAGTAGGTTTTGTCATATCTGCTTTCCCCATACTCGTTTCTCCTGGGTATCTGAAGCTACCGAGCCAAGAGAACTCTATTTCAATCTTTTATGTTCATCGACGCATTACAACAGCTTATTCAATTTAAAATGCAGAGCAGCAAAATTCGCGAGCGCGCAGTTATTAGTCGTGATTGTGTGCGTGAGCTTAATTGAGATTCTTGCAGCAGCATAGAAGAAAGCCGGCTAGTAGTTCTGGGTTAGAAACGCTTGAGGTTTGGGACGGATTTGGATGACGCGTCAAGCCGAACATCTTTGTGCAATGACATGGGTATCAACCGTTCGCCGGGGCGCACCCTAACAGTGTATCTGCGATTATATGTTTCATGCGGCCAGATGTAACTGGCAATTGCAGATTTCCCCTGACCAAGGTGTGCAGGTTTTGATTGGAAATTCTAAAACAATGACTTCGTCGCTACACTCAGTCCTCTGTTAACGCGCACAGCGACGGGAGCGATGAGTTGGGCAGGCTCAGTGGCCTACGAGCCATATTGCGTCAGGTTTCTATTATGCGTGTAAGTTTCGTACGATCGACTTTGGAGGCATGACGCTTGTCCATAGGAATGTGCTTAATCGAAATCACATTTGGAACGTCAAAACCAAGCGCAGATTTAGTCCAATCGTCGATGTGATCCGCGGAACCTTGGACGCAAAGTGTGGGGCCTGCTTTGGTATTGACGAGCGCGCATCGATCTACACCTGGCCATCGCTGTGCCGCGACTTCGATAGCAAAGGGGAAGAGCGTACCTGAAAAGACTTCAATTTCGGACCCGACGCGCCCCCATAACCATAAACGCCCGTCATCATCCAGCGCGCCAGCGTCACCGGTCCGGTGCCAAATGACGTCACCTTCCTTGATTTTGTTGTTCTTTGAGTGGGTCGGGTTCAAATACCCGTCATTCACATGTGCGCCGGCGACCTGAATTTCATTGTCGCGGATGCGGAGCGTGATTTCGGGCACCGGGTATCCCACAAGAAGACCCCTTCCAACAGCCATGTCGCGGTGATCCTTCACCGTGATATCCGCGGCGTCAAGATGGGCAATCGGTTCAGCCTCGGTCGACCCATAGACGCACACAACTGACAGGCTGTGCCGGGTTCTCAACGCCTCGACAAGACTCGGAAACACCGGACCGCCGCCGGTAAACACCGTGTGCAACGGACCGGTATCGTCGGATTGAACCAGTTTTTCACATAGCGATGGTGGGATGAGGGCCCGGGTGATCTGTTGCGTTTGGAGCCAGCTTTCCAACTGCACAGTCGACAGGCGGTCCGGCTTGCTGAACCTCCAGTTGGGTAGAACACTTGTGCGCCCGGCCGCCAGATTGATCAGGGTGAACACCGGAAAGGCCACCAGATCGCGCTCGGCCTTGCGGCTGTCGAGGAGGGGTGCGATGGCATCGTACTGCGCCATCAAAAACGCGTGCGAGCGCGGAATGGCTTTGGGCTGGCCAGTTGTACCAGAGGTAAAGGAAATAAGGGCGATATCGTCCGGTTGTACCTTTTGCGCCACCGGGTTGCTACGGCTTTTACCAGGCGTCAGCAGGGGCAGGGCCCAGAGATCCGGAACCAGAAACTTCAGCAAAGAATACGCACCCGCTGCACAGAACGCTTTTGGCTTCGTTGTTCGGGCGGCGTGGCGCAGACCGGCCAGCCCTAAGGCTGGCTCTGGTAAGACAGCGGTTGCGCCAAGGGTCCAAAGCGCAGCCAGACTCGCATATAGGTCCGTGTTGACAGGCATGGCCAACAACACACGATCACCTGACCGGATACCCTTGTCCTGCCACCGACCTGCCAAGTGCTGAACGCGCGTGTGCAGGGTTTGAAAGGTGATCTCGCAGCCTTTGCCGTCCACTATGGCTGTCCGGTCAGGAACCCGTTTAACCGCTGCGGCGAATTGGGACAGCAGGTCAGCCATTCAGCTTCCGTCCAAGCAAAGTATAGCGCCGGAATATTGTCGCGCCTTCCGCTGCACTGCGCTCGGCGGAGGTGTTGTCATCATGGATCAGCGCATGAATGGCGGTTTCGTACCCCATCCTGAGCGCCGCCTTGTGAAACCGGTGAGCCAGATGCCGTCCGGCGCCCGGTTCGAGGCTTGCATAGGTCTTGAGGATTGCGGATGCCGGATTGGGGCCTTCGGCATAATTGGGAATGCCAAACAGAAACCCGGCCAATGTCCCGTCATGGCGGCGCGCAAAAAGGATCAGGTCGGGCTTCATCATCGGCACAACTGGCATATACATGGCCAGAAAATCTGCCTCGGCAATCGGTTTGTAGAACGCGTTGTTTGAGAACGCACGGGTTGAAAGTTTGAAGACCTGACGAAACAGGGCCTCGGGGTCTGTTCCATCCCATTCTTCCACGACAAAACCATCGGTTACTGGCGGTGCTGATCCAGCGGCGGTCCGCAACGGCACCCGGGCCGAAAAATACCGGCTGATCTCTGTAAATCCTGCCGACTGGAAAACCCCCGGCTCATGAAGTTTGTTGGTAGGCTCCATCAGGAACGGAGCGGACCCGTCGCTATCCGAGACGAACCGGTAACTGTGCCAGGTATCGCCTGACATCGGCCCGATGATGCGATCCAGGCCTGCGTCTTGCACCCTCTCGATCCCTTTGCGCAGGATTTCGGCACCGGCTTCGGGCGTTTTGCAGGAAAAATCGCCGAAGGTCGCGGCGCGCGCGCCTTCCCAGTTCGGACCGTTCAGATAAACGGTCAGCTTTGCATCCGCCGTTCTGATGTTCTCTTTGGTCATGAAAAAACTCCGGCAAAGAACCCAGCACTTAGCGATCCAGCAACGATCCAAACGTAATAAAGCAACGGCGGCGCGAGGGCCAATAGCGTCAGCCTGAGCACCCTATCTTTTTCGAACCAATGTGGTCGGAGTAACGGCGCAGCGACTGAACAAGCTAATGAGAACAGGGCCAGTACCGTCAGCGGCTCGGCCCAGTTCGACTGTTCAGAATTCTGGGAAACAGCCCATGTCCGAATAAGAAACAGGACAGCCGCAGCAATGGGTATCACAATAGGAATGGGACGCAGCGCTACAGCGGTGAGGCCCATAGCCAGCCCCATCGCGCTGAGCCCAAAAAAGGAAACCGCATCCCATCCCGTTGCATTTCCAGCCGCAAGCCAACCGAACCCCAAAAGCCCCAAGGCGGCTATGATATCCAGATCGGGGTACTTACTGTCACAAGGAGAAGCGGTACGCGCCCAGCCATGTGCGGCAAGAACCATGATCGGCAGTACTGTGTTCTGCAGTTTTGCGGCGGCCAGCAGCAAAAAAACCGCGACAACATACACACGGGTCGCATGTTTGGTCAGGCCCAGTTTGGTTCCCACCACGCCAAAACTGGCAAGGGCGGCAAAGAACATGGCGGCCAACAGCGCGAGCTCTGCCAAAGAGCTGAAATAGTGGCCGTTTAGGAAAATCAACAAGCCAAGCGGCAGGAACAGGTTGTCAAACCCGCGCCAGCTTTGTGCCTCGACCAATGTGCCAAAAGCCGCAACCATAAGGCACAACATCATGATGTTAGATGGCGGGAGTTTCGATAAGAACAAGAAGCAGATGATCGCAACCAATAGCGTTACGACAAAAAACACCACGGACCCTTCTAAGCTCTTGTCGCCATCTTCTACCACGTAGCGTTTGGTTCCATACGTAGTCCCGGCAAGCGCAGCGGCTGCATCCGCCAGTGTTAGAACGGCGATTGGCAGGATGTAGAACAGCGTGTTTTCCCCGGCTAGCAGAAAGCATAGCCCAACTGACAGGGCGAGCAGAAAGTCGCCGTAGGACGTACGATCCACACCATGCAAAGTTGCACCCAGACCCGACGAAAAACGAGGCAGGCGCAGCACCAGCATCACCAGGATTGTGGCCGCAATCAGCATGTAAACCGGCCAGCGATCGGGAAACAACCAGGGCAGCAGCAACGCAAAGAGGCCGGTGCTGACATGCATAAGCTTGCGCTGCACTTCGGGTTTCAGGCCCGCTGTATTAGCCAGATTGCGTATAATCATCATTACGCCGACCAGAGCCAGCACCGACCCCGCCGCCAGCAGAATCTGCCCAATAACAGTCACGGTTGAAACTCTTCGACGACGAAATCCGAATAGAAGAATGCCATGTCGCGGGCCTTCTGCTGTGTTTCGATGTCGGTCAGGGTTTCAACCTTGTTTCTGAATTCCGACGGAACCCTCCGGGGTGCCATCATGTTCCAATAGACTAGTCGGGCATTTGGCTCTGCAGCGGTCAGGATCGACCCGTAAACCTGATGGAAGGTCTCGGGCGACATGTACTCGAAGATGTCGGACAGGTTGAATCCTCTGGCTTTTTCGTCGGTTGACACAAAAGCCTCAAGCGATCCAAGGCGGATGTCTAGACGATCCAACCGGGATCGGATTGTCTCATAATGCTCGGGACGCCACGCCATTGGCAGCGCGTCGCCATGATCGCCTTTGAGAATCCAGTGCAGATAGGGATTTTGCGAGGGATCGGTGGTGACTCCCGCATGACGGATGCGGCGGGCGACATGTTGGGCCGGGCTACCCTCGACATGGTCGAAAAACGCACTGTCCCGGCCCATGCGACCCATGACGAGGCGAGAGAAGAAGATGTTCAGCAAAAGACGCCATCGCACCGTGTTGAACCGTGTGTCGAAGAACGACTGTCGCTCTGCGGGCGAGCGGGGTACAAACACTGCGTCAATCGTTCGGCGTGAATGCACAAGAGGCAGTAGCCAAGTTCGAAAGATGCGAAAATAGCGCTCGAACTTGCCGACGCCACCGATGCCGTGTTTTTCGACTTCCGTGATCAGAGTCCGCCAGAAAGCGCGCGTTTCGGCATCTGTGGCTTCCAAAACCTGGTTCAGCAATGCGCCCCGTCGGCTACTTCGCCGCGAGCCGGTGAGTTCAATGAATTCGGGATGGGTCAGCACCTTATAGGCCGCGATCCTGAGCTTAAGGCAGGCCAGCTGGGCCGGTGAAAGATCCAGAACGACAATGCGCGCGGGATCGAGTGTCAGCATTGCCAGCGCATTATCCCCGGCAGAGCAGATGGAGACCAATGTCTTGCCCGCACAATCGCCCAAGGCGGAGGTAAGAACATCCGCGTCTTCCCACAGTTGGGCATAGCGGATATGGTCGAAATCCGCTTTTTTCTCAATCTCACTGCTACCCATCGCAGCGTTCCACCGCACCGCTTGCCCCGTCGACCCGGATCATCTCGCCATCTTCGATCCAGTTTGTGGCGCCTTTCAGGCCAACCACGCAGGGGATACCCAGTTCGCGCGCGACAATCGCAGAATGTGACAACAGAGACCCCCGTTCGACGACGATGGCGGATGCGTTCGAGAATACTGCGATCCAGCCCGGATCGGTGTGGCGCGCCACAAGTATATCTCCGGGGTTCAAGGCCTCGGTGCGCGGGTCGCGGATCACGCGCGCGCGCGCCTTGATCTGACCTGCGGAACAGCCCGTGCCCTGCTTCATCCGTGCAGGGTCCACCTCGGCTTCTGCGCTCTCGGACCAGACCGGCGCGATGGCGGGGCCACGGATTTCGATGCGTTCCGGCGGATCTGGGCGTCGGGACGAGGCTTCGTCTTCCAGTTTGCGCTGCGCAACGATGCCTTTCAGATCAGGTGTCAGGCTATAACCTTCGACTGCTCCGAGAACTTCATGTGTTGTCAGGAAGAATACATCCTTTGGCGATGAAAGCAGGTCACGCGCAGCGAATTCGCGGCCGATGCCCAGAAACACGCGCCGCGCATAACCAAATATGCGCGTGCGTTCAAAGCGCAGGTTTTCTCGGTCGCGCACCCGCGCCTTGGTCCAGCCTAAAATCCATTTGGCGAAGTACCGTTTGAGTGGGTTTGACGGAAACAGAGCCTTCCAGTCCGGTTCATCGCCGTCCTGACGCCCGGCAGGTGGACGTTCAGCGCTGGCTGCAATGGCCAGCAACAGACTGGTCGGGTCATCGCGCAACGGAACGCTTTCCAGCTTGAGCTCTTCCGTACACCGGTCGCCGAACTTCTCAAGATACGCATCAACCTCGGCTTCGATTTGTCGGTGTCCTGACAAAACCGACAGATGTGCATTGGTCTTCAAAGGAGCGGCAAGCCCTGCCTGCCGAACCAACTCTCCCATCCGGGCGATGCGTTGCGCGGGTTCCGCCGAAACGATATCACCTTGCCCGATCATGAGGTCGTTGTGCAGGGTCAACCCGGCCTCGCCCAGCCACTTTTGCAGCAGGTTGCGCGAGCCGCCAAAGGCAATCATGCACAGGAAATCGTTGATCAGCGGGGCATCCCACCGATCCAGCAGAGTGCTTTCAATGCGCCGGTATTCCGCAGCCAGTTGGGTCGCGTTAGAGGCATCCACGTTCAGCCCCGTCTGTAATATGTCGTTCAGCCTGCGGTAAAAATCACGCCGGGTCTGCGGTAGGCGGATGGCCTGCCAGATCAGGCCGCCCGCAACCTTGACCAGTTTCGCGTACTCCACGACCTTGCGCCAGCCGGTGGTGGGGGGTGGGGCAAGAGCATCCGTGACCTCACGCGGCATCGGTTCAGAAACGCCCATCATCGTTTCCATATAGTCGCGGTTCAGTGAAAACCCGGGCAACAGTGCCAGCGCGCGATACCAGTTGATCAGATTGTAATAGGCGCGCCCGTCCACCCGCCCCAGTAAATTGTCAAACACAGTGGGGTTCAGCGCGACCGTGTACCGGGACACGCCCAGCAGCCTAACGAAAGCGCGATATACCTGAGAATACACGTGCAGGGCAAAGGAATAAGTCAGCGGGCTGACGATGCCCGGATAGCTTTCGACGATATTGGAATTGTCGAAAATGGTAAGCGTCTGATCTTCGAGCGGGGCAGGGCGCAGGGCCGTGGTGATCGGGCGGGCCTGCAGAATATGCAGCCCTTGCGCATCAATGGCCCATTCGATGTCCTGAGGAGAACCGAATAACGCCTCGGCCTTTCGGGCGAGGGTCTCGATGGATCGCGCCTCCGTGACGGTCAAATGTGCAGGGGCGTCAGGAGCGCTTTCCGGTACGCCATCTGCATCGATGACCCAGTCTTCTCCGTCCGCTTCCCCCGACACAAGCTGCTCTGCAAGCCCGTCAATCGCTGAGATCACGACCACATCGCGCCGGCCACTGACCGGATCGGCAGAAAAGGCGACACCGGCCGCTTTGGCATCGATCATGCGTTGCACGATGATCGCGGGGGCCTCGGCCTCGCCGCCGGATTTGACCGCGCGGTAGGTTTCGACCGTTGATGAGAAACCGGATTGCCAAACCTGCTTGGCCGCCGCGATTACACTCCTGCCGGGAACATTCAGGACCGTTGCGAACTGTCCTGCATGGCTGTGGTCCACGCCATCTTCGGACTGGCCAGAACTGCGTACCGCGTACGGCCCGGACCCGAGTGTTTCAAGCGCGGTGGACACAGCCAGTCGCAGGCCTTTTTGCGCGATCGGGCCCGATTGCCCCATACGAAACGCGTCATTTGTGATGACAAAGAATGCGGGCGGGGAAAACCCGTGCTGTGACAGATGCCACAGGGCTGCCGCTTTGCCTCCAACCACAGAGATGTCGTTGGCATCCATTTGGTCGACGATGAAAGTCATGCTACGGCTCCGATCAGGTAGGGTAGGAAACCAGCCGTGGCATAACAGAAAAATACCCACAGACCGGAAACAGTGTCCATCCTGTTCTGTGCTTTCACAGTGGGTGCCTGACCGTAGTGGAATGCAGCAACCCCGCAGGGAACCAGCGCTAGTGCGCCGATCAGGGCGCTTGGCCAGCCAACTCCGGTGGCGCTTCCTGTGCCGGCGAGAAGCGCGTAGGATAACAGAACGCAGCCGATCCAGATACGTCCCGCCGTACGCGGACCCCATAGGGAGGAATAGGTGTCGACCCCTTCAATCTCGTTTTCGGGCGCCCACAATTTCCGCCCGATCTCAAGGACGCAGCCATTCACAAAGGACAACGCCAGGAACAGCAATAGTGAGGGTGCTGCGCCGCCTGCCGGCAGCCATTCGAGGCCAGTCAGCAATAGATCGATCAAGGGCATGATTGCCATGTGGCTTAGCAGGTACAGAACCGGCCGGGCCTTCAGCCAGGCCGGGACACCGAATTCAACTGTCATCGCAGCGAGCCAGATCCAAACCGCGCCCAACAGCCACAAAACCGACGGGTGCCAGAACCAGGAAGCCGCAAGTGCAATTGGAATGGTCAGTAAGCCCAAGCTCAAAACTTCGCCTGGTGAGACCAATCCGCGTGGGATTGGCCTGTTGGGTCGGTAACGTCGGTCATCCTCGGCGTCTTTGAACTCGTCACAGACCCGCATCTGGAAGAACAGCGCCATGGCCAGCACAAAACCGGCGGCAAAGGCAGGCCACTCGGGCAAGGGGCGGTCTGCCAGACGGGCAGACACACAAATGCTGGCCGAGGAAAACACCAGCAGCAGGGGGACGGTTTTCTTAAGCGGAAAGCGCTCGGATTGGTAAATCCAAAATCGGTTCTGAAAGCTCATCTGTGGCGGGCCAGACTTTCATGGGCGCGGGTGAAATGACCGGCAGCAATCGCGGCGACAATGGAGATTTCGCCGCATAAGCACGTGGCCGCAGCAACTTCGGCCAAAGCCGTGCCACACCCGCTGCCCCGTAGACCGAGTATGTTCAGCGCTGCTGCCTGGCTTGGCAAACCGGTTCCGCCGCCGACCGAGCCGACAAGGATATTCGGAAGCGTAACCGAGCAGAATAGATCGCCGCCCCTAGGTTCCATACGCGTGACGCCCATTGCACTTTCGGCAACGCAGGCCGCGTCCTGTCCGGTTGCGATATAGAACGCAGCCAGCCCGTTGGCATAATGCGCCTGTGCGCCAAACTGGCCAGACAAATGTGCGCCCAGATTGGCGACACGGCCATAGTCCAGCATCGCCTCGACCGTCGTTCCCAGTGTCTTTTCGACAATCTCAGCCGGAAGCGTAACCGAGGCGCTGACTTTCCGCCCGCGCCCCGTCACCAACCCCAGCGCCGAGGCCTTTTTGTCGCCCGAGAAATTACCTTCGACATACCAGTTCTCAATCGCAACAGGACAGCTATCCGTGATTGCGTGGCAAAGGGCGTCGGTGGCGATGGTCACCATGTTCTGACCTGCAGCATCACCAGTGGTATAGCGGCAAATCAGGAAAACGACGTTGGTGTCAATGAATGGCTCCAGCGATACAAGCTTGCCATGACGGGTCGTCGCTTCGGCCGCAGATTTGAGCCTGTCAACATTGGTCACCACCCAATCCACAAATTGCCCCGCTCTTAGCAGGCTATCGAACACAAAGGCCGGGGTCCGCAGCACGCCTTCGTATAAAACAGCGGTACTGATACCGCCCGACCGAGCGGCGGCGTAGGCGCCCCGGGCATAAGATGCGACCAGCGCTGCCTCGGTTGTTGCGAGGGGGACATGAAAGTCGCCGTTGGCGTTCATTCCGTTCAGGCGTAAGGGGCCAATAACCCCGACTGGAAGCTTAACCGTCCCGATGAAATTCTCGATATTGGCGCCATAGGTTTCGGCATCTTCGATAGCCGCCGAATCTGCAATTTGTGCCTGATCCTTGTCGCTGGCCGTTGGTTTCAACTTCTCCCAGAATCGTGCGACCATCTCCTTGGTCGGCTTGCGAGATGGGCGTAAGGTTGAAAACTCTGCATCGCTTGGCGCCATCTGCTGAGGTATCTGGTCAGCATCAAATCGTGCTTTTATGCGTTGAAGCATTTCCCGGACATGAAACGGAATTACCAATAGCGCGCTCCAATAGATTTTCTGTGCAACGCTGTTGCAATCAAAAACCGCTGCGAGGCAAGTTATCAGTCGTTTGATCGAAATCCAGTCAAATGTTCATCGATCAAGTGTTTGATCCTAAAGGGTCTCGCATTTGTCGCAGTTGAAATTACCGGTAGGCCTGAGGACGATGATCTTGGCACGACACGCATCGCCAATGCGGGCCCCCAACTCACGCGGGGCCGGCACGTTTAGTGAACATCTCAGTCGCAGCAAAAAGGACGCGGAAAACCTACATTCGCAGCAATTTTAAATAATGTATTTCAATCCTGATAGGGGCCGGATTTGTCAAAAACGAAACAATTCAAAGAATTATCGGAAGTTCAAGCGTAACGCTCGCTCCTCTTTCGACCTGGTTGATTAAGACTGATCCGTCGTGGCGCTGCGCCACCGCAGAGACGATTGACAAACCCAGACCACTGCCTTCGGAATATTCCAACTGGGAGAACCGACTAAATGCAGCTTCGCTTTGGTCGGGCGAAAGGCCAGCGCCGTCATCAGCGACAGTAAGCCTAACGTTTCCGCCGTCAGAACGCAGCACGACTGAAATGCGGCTCAGTTTAGCGCCACCGTGCTTAACAGCATTGTCTAACAGGTTCTTTAGAGCTTCAGTTAGAAACACCTGATCACCTGATACTGTGACCGCCGTCTCTGGCATCGTGACATCAAACTCGATGCCTTTTGCAAGAATGTGAACTCCCATTTCTGCGCAGGCTTCTTCGACAACCGAGCGGAAATCAATTTCAACCATTTGATCTTGGTGCGTCGGTTGCCTGAGCCGTTCAAGTGATAGCAGTTGTTCAGCGACTGTTGCTGAGTTCTTTGCCGCTGCGACAAGCTCGATGATGCGTTTATCGCGGTCTTCATCGGTTTTCGCATCTCGAAGCGCTTCGGCCATCGACTGAACGGCGGCCGCAGGGTTCCGTAGCTGATGTGCGGCTTCGGATATGAACACCTGATGGGCATTGATACTTTTTTCCACCTGTCCAAAGAGTCGGTTCAAGGTTTTGACGACACCTTGAACTTCGACCGGTACAGGGCGTTTGATCTCACTCAGGTCATCTGGGGAGCGCAGGTCGATTGCGTCCTGTAAATCCAGGAGGGGCCGCAGGCCGCGAGCAACTCCGAACCATACCACAAATGCCAGAGTGGCAAGTAGGATTCCCATGAGAATTCCTGCGCGGATTGACAGCTCATTTGCAAACGCGTTGCGATCCGCCATACGTTGCCAAACTGTGACCGTCGCATCTCCTATCAAATTTTCTATGGTCACACGTTCTGTCAGCTTAAGAACTCGTACCGGCTCGTCGCGATAGAGTGCTTCGAAAAACTGCGGCCTGTTCGCCTCTTGAGCAGACGGGTTTGCGGGTGCCGGAGGGTATGCATAGCCGGTCACGTAGATGCCACCCGGGCCCGTAACATGATAAAAGATCTCTCCGCCCGACGCGTCGCGGATCAAGCTGCGCGTGGTGGGCGAAAGTGCGTCACCTCCTGAAATCGCGACATCTCGTGAAATTGCAAGACCGGCAGATAGCAGGCTGTCGTCGAACAGCTCCTGAGCCGTTTCCTGGGCAATCATAAAGCGCCAAAGCCCAAGAAGGATCGCAAGCAACACCAAGGGTGTCAGGATAAGAATGAAGAGTCGTAGCCTGAGGGAGCCGTGCCTGATCACTTCTGCACCTCAAGAAGGTACCCCAAACCGCGCGCTGTCTTGATCTTAACGCCGAGATTCTGAAGGCGTTTTCGTAACCGCGACACATGAGGTTCAACAGCTGAGTCATCGACATCGGCCCCAACGCCATAGACATAATCTGTGAGTTGGCTTTTAGGAACAATTCTGCCCCGACGCTCCAAGAGGCATTCAAGCACCGCTATTTCCCGCCGTGGTATATCCATGACTTGGCCCTGAACACTAACCTGACGCGATGCGCGGTCGAATTCGAGGCTACCGATGCTCTCCCGCGCTCCGTAGTCAAGTTCTTTGCGCCGAGAAAGTGCTCGGACGCGTGCTTCTAACTCGTCCATTTCGAAGGGTTTGACCAGATAGTCATCTGCGCCCATATCCAAACCGGTCACCCGGTCGCTTGTTTCGGTGCGCGCTGTTAGCAGGATCACGGGCGCACTGTCACCACGTTCGCGAAGCGACCTCAGGATGTCCAACCCTGACCGGCCGGGTAGGTTGATATCCAGAACGATCAAATCCGCGCCTTCTTGTTGAAGGTACAGCTCAGCCGCATCTCCGTCAGTCAGTATATCTGCCGCATGACCTCGGTCACGAAGGCGATAAGCAATGGCATTGGCGAGTGGCTCATTGTCCTCGACTATGACGATCCGCATTAGGTCTCCCGCAAGTTTCGCGCAAGGTTGGCGCTCCATGATTGCCAGATGGGAGGGGGAATCAACCCCACAGTTCTATTTGCGATCACGGTAGCGCCGGGGGCGATGACGTGATTGTCTGGTCAACAGGGAGGAACCAATGACCATTTCCAACTTCACCCGTCGCGCCGTCGTGGGGCTGATCGCCGCCGCCGGTATCGCTGCACCTGCCGCTGCCGAGGTTGATTTCTCGGGCAAGACCATCGAATGGGTCATCCCGTTCTCGGAAACGGGTGGTTCGGCGAAATGGGCCAACTTCTTTGCGCCGCTTCTGTCCGAAGCTCTTCCGGGTCAACCGACCGTGGTCGTGAAATTCATGCCGGGTGCTGGTTCGACCAAAGGCGCAAACTGGTTCCAGGAACAAAGCCACGATGATGGAACCTTGTTGTTCGGCACTTCCGGTTCAACTCAATTCCCTTATCTGCTGAGCGATCCGCGCGTGCGATATGAATACAACGACTGGATCCCGGTCATGGCGTCCGGGACGGGTGGTGTCGCCTATCTGAACGCAGAAGATGGTGCCAAGTTTGATGGCTCCGCAAATGCGTTGAAAGACACGAACTTCATCTACGGCTCGCAGGGCGCAACGCGTCTGGATCTCGTGCCGCTGTTGGCATGGCAAATGCTGGGTATGAACGTTGAGCCAGTCTTTGGCATCAAAGGCCGTGGCGATGGTCGTCTGATGTTCGAACGTGGCGAAGCTAACATCGACTATCAGACCTCATCCGGCTATTTGGGTGGATCGGCCCCGCTGGTTGAGGCCGGTCAGGCTGTGCCGATGATGACCTGGGGGGCGCTGGATGCCGATGGAAACATCGTCCGCGACCCGACCTTCCCTGATATTCCAACCTTCAAAGAGGTTTGCGAGGCAACGGATGGCTGTGAAACCAGTGGCGAGGCGTGGGACGCTTGGAAAGCGTTCTTTGTCGCGGGTTTCCCGGTTCAGAAGTTGGCTTTTCTGCCTGGTGATACACCACAGGAAGTGGTCGACGCCTACACCGCAGCGTTTCAGGCTGTGACCGAGCGCGGCGACTTTGCTGATATTTCGTCCAAACGCGTCGGTAAGTACCCGGTATTTGTAGGCGACGGTTCCAAGGCGGCGCTGCAAACCGCGACAAACGTCGACGACAATGCCAAAGGCTACGTTCTGAACTGGCTCAAAGAAGCCTACGGTGTCGAGCTGAACTAAGCCCACACACCACAGCGCGCACCCCAATGTCGGGTGCGCGCTTTTTTAAACACAAGACAGTATATGAAAGGCGGCCGCTATGGAGGTTTTCGCCACCGCTCTTCCTGCGCTCAATGATGCGTGGGGTTTGATCCTGCAACCTATCGTACTGGGATATCTTGTTCTCGGTGTCGTTATGGGACTGGCCGTAGGTGTTTTCCCGGGACTTGGCGGTATTGCCGGTTTGTCCCTGTTGCTGCCTTTCATGTTCGGGATGGACCCAATCCTTGGTTTGGCGCTGATGATCGGGATGGTCGCCGTTGTTCCGACCTCTGACACCTTTGCTTCTGTTCTTATGGGGATCCCCGGCAGTTCCGCCTCTCAGGCAACTGTCCTGGACGGCTTCCCAATGGCGAAGAAGGGTGAGGCTGCGCGGGCACTATCTGCCGCGTTCGCTTCATCGCTGTTTGGCGGTTTGGTCGGCGCAACCTTCCTAACAATGTTCATTCTGGTCGCGCGGCCCATCGTTCTGGCGTTTGGTCTACCAGAGATGCTGATGATCACCATCCTCGGCCTTTCCATGGTTGCCATTCTGGCTGGGCGCATCCCCTTAAAGGGCGTCGCAGCTGCTGGACTTGGGTTGATGGTGGGCACAATTGGTGAGGCGGACGCTGGCGGTTCGCTCCGTATGGCAACCTATGACATTCCGTATCTGACAGATGGTTTGAAGCTGGTCATCGTTGGATTGGGCATCTTTGCCGTTCCCGAAATCGTCTCGCTGCTGCGGCAGGATCGATCGATTGCCAAAGGGGCTTCGCTGGGGGCGGGTTGGCTGGACGGCGTCAAAGACTGGGCCGCGAATATCTGGCTGTCTGTTCGCTGCTCGATCATCGGGGTGGTCGTTGGCGTCATTCCCGGCCTAGGCGGTTCGGTCGTCGACTGGATCGCTTACGGCCATTCGGTTCAATCGACCAAAGATAAAAGCAACTTCGGCAAGGGCGAAGTGCGTGGCGTCATCGGGCCGGAAAGCTCAAACAACGCCAAGGAAGGCGGCGGGCTGGTGCCTACGCTACTCTTCGGCATTCCCGGCTCGGGCTCGATGGCGATCTTCATCGGTGCAGTGGCTCTGTTGGGATCTGGTGACATCGAGGTCGGTCCAAGCATGCTCAAGGACAATCTCGACATCACCTATTCGATCGTTTGGCTTTTGGCGCTTGCTAACGTCGTGGGCACCATCCTGTGCATCGCGGCTTCCGGAGGCATCGCCAAGCTGACAACGATCCGCTTCACCTATCTGGCACCTTTCCTGTTTATGCTGATCAGCTTTGCAGCTTTCCAGTCCGGTCAGAACTTCGAAGACCTTCTGGCGCTGTTCGTGATCGGCCTGATCGGGATCTTCCTGCGCCGGTTCGATTGGTCGCGTCCGGCCTTTCTTATTGGGTTCGTGCTGTCGAACCCGGTTGAGAAGTTTACCAATCAGGCGTTCCAGATTGCCTCATTCCGGTTCCGCAAAAGCTTTGGTGAGGGCATGGAGTATGTCTTCAGCCCGATCGTGATTGTTCTGATCTTGGTCACTGTGGCTTCGGTCATTTTAGGAATTCGGCAGGCTAAGATGATCATGGCCGAAGGTGAAGTCCAGTCTGGCAGCAAGCGCGCGCCGTTGATCTTCCTGCTGGTGATCATGGCCTACCTAATCGCGGCATTGATCAACGCCAACATGATCCCAGACTACAACATGACCGACAAGATCATCCCGTTGGTGATCGGCGGTGTGTCCTTGTTCTGCTGCGTGATCCTGCTGATCCAGATGATGCGGAGACCCGAGGGTGATGCAATCTTTGCCGATAAGGAAATTGCCGGTGAAGATGCGAGCGCACCGCATGGGCTTTGGTCGACGTTGGCGTGGTTTGCAGGTCTTATCGCGGCAACGTGGGTTGTTGGTTTCATCCTAGCCCTGATCGGGTTTCTGATTGCCTTCTTCCGCATTCGAGCCGGTTCAAGCTGGCAGATGACGCTGATCCTGACAGCCTGCGGCATCGGTTTCATGTGCGTCATGGCAGGCGCTCTGAACCGGGATTTCCCACCGGGACTGTTGCAAGACATGGTGAGCCTGCCATGGCCACTGAAATGAATGCTCCACTGAGGTCCGGCCTGCGAAGCAGGCAGGTCGGACAAAGCTGAAAACACAACAGTTTTTGACGGTTTGTAGAGGAGGGGTTCGAGATGACCCAGACAGCAATCCCGTATATTTTCATGCGTGGCGGCACTTCGCGGGGGCCCTATTTTCGTCGCTCTGACCTGCCCGCGGATATGGACACGTTGGCTGATGTGCTGGTCGCTGCCCTAGGGGCCGGGCAGGCGTTTAACATTGACGGAATCGGTGGCGGTACTGCTGTGACGACCAAGGTAGCCATGTTATCTGTCAGCGATGATGAATGGGCCGATATCGATTATTTCTTCGCGCAGGTTTCGGTTGAGGAAAAGCTGGTCGACTTCAAGCCAACTTGCGGAAACATTCTTTCCGGCGTCGCTCCGGCCGCAATTGAAATGGGTTTGTTTCAGCCTCAAGGCGATGAGACCGTGGTCCGGATACGCGCAGTTAATACGGGTGCGCGAGTGGTTGCCAAAGTGCAGACCCCGGGTGGTGATCTGGCCTATGAGGGCGATGCCGAGATTGCCGGAGTTCCCGGGCAATCTGCACCGGTACAACTGAGTTTTATGGGAGTTGTGGGTTCGGCAACGGGTGCATTTCTGCCCACCGGAAATCTGCGCGATACGGTGCAAGGGGTCGAACTGACCTGTATGGATGTCGCGATGCCTATGGCTATGGCCCGCGCCACCGATTTTGGACTAACTGGGTATGAAAGCGCAGAAGAACTGGACGCCAACCGCTCTTTCTTTGCCCGGATGGAGGCAGTTCGGATCGAAGCCGGGGTACTGATGGGTATGGGGGATGTATCGAAATCGGTAACCCCCAAATTCGGGCTGTTGGCACCAGCCAAAGAGGGCGGAACCCTTGCAGTTCGGTATTTCATGCCATGGAAAACTCACCCGACAATGGCCGTTACGGGTGCGCAGTGCATGGCGTCTTGTGCTTTGACGCCCGGAACCGTCGCTGATGGGTTGTTGGACCGACCTAAGGCAAGCCCGGCTGAAGTTGTGCTGGAACACGCTTCTGGGAAGATTGATGTGCTGGTGGACTTCTCGAATGATGGGGACTTCAACGTAAACTCTGCTGGTCTGGTGCGGACTGCGCGAAAGCTTGCAGATGGGCATGTTTACATACCCGGATCTGTGTGGAGCGGCAGTTGAAACTGGGATCTCCGTTATGTATACTAAGGTATACAATATGAAGGTGCCACGATGAACAATTATTCTGAATGCCTCGATATTGCGCGTCAGGAACTCAGGCTGGCGCAGTCGGTCCTGCGGCGGGATATTGCGGAATACCCGACGCCGATCGCCGGGTGCGATGAGCAGTTCAACCATTTGCTGGATCAAAGCGAGCGGGTCCGCAATGCGCTTGCAGCACTCGATACGCTGCATTTTGTGCCGACGCCAAGAAAACTGAACACCGGGCAAGGTGTGGAAAGTCGATGAAGGTTCACATTCTGGATGATTGGTTTGATACACTGCAGGGCTTGCCTTGTTTTGGAAAGCTATCCGACCACGAAGTGAAGATCTGGACAGATCATGTCGAGGATACCGATGAATTGGCGGCACGGTTGCAGGAGGCCGAGGCGTTGGTTCTGTTTCGCGAACGCACCAAGGTAACCCGCGACTTGATCGAAAAGCTGCCGAACCTGAGATTGATAAGTCAGCGCAGCGTGTATCCGCACGTTGATGTGCAGGCATGCTCGGACAACGGTGTTCTGCTGTGTTCAAACATGCATGGTGGAACGCCTTCGTATGCTGCAGCCGAACTCACTTGGGCGCTGATCATGGCTGGGATGCGCGATTTACCGGCGCAGATGGCCTCGGTCAAAGCGGGGCGGTGGCAGGCCGGAGTTGGCAAGACGCTGAGAGGGCGGCAACTGGGACTGTACGGCTATGGCCGTATCGCACGCGCTGTCGCGGGCTACGCCGAGGCATTTGGAATGAATGTAGTCTGGTGGTCCTCAGATGAAAGCCGGGTTCGGGCGCAGGCAGATGGTGTTCAGGTCGCCGCGAACCGCGAAGCTTTCTTTGCTAACAGCGATGTTGTCTCGATCCATGTTCGCCTGAAGCCAGGCACAAACGGCATCATTACTGCGTCGGACTTCGCGCACATGAAGCCGGGATCACTGTTTGTGAATACATCCCGTGCTGGCCTTATTGCAAAAGGGGCATTGCTTGGGGCGCTGAATGCCGGCCATCCCGGGAAGGCCGCAATCGATGTCTTCGATTCCGAACCCCTCAATGATCCGAAAGACCCCTTGCTTTCGCATCCAAATCTGATTGCGACGCCGCATATCGGCTTTGTGACCGAGGATGAGTTCGATCTGCAATTTTCGGACATTTTCGATCAAGTGAACGCCTACGCTGCAGGCGCTCCGGTTCACATGATCAACCCCGAGGTTTGGACCAGCGCAGGATAAGGTTGGCCGCTATCGGCGCACCGATGATTACCAACACGATCCTTGTCAGATGATGTGTGATCACAAAGCCCAGATCCGCGCCTGAGACGATGGCCAGAACTGTCATTTCTGCCTGCCCGCCGGGGGCAAAGGCCAAAAATGCCTCGACCGGTTGGCCCAGCCCCAAGGTGGTGACAACGGCAGTGAAAGCGGCCGCCAGAACGGCGAGGACAATGACATAGGCGATGCCCGCCGCTACCACACGGCGTAGTTCGACCCATGTGACACCTACGAATTTCACGCCGATTCCGCAGCCGATAAAGAACTGAGCCGCAAGGATGGCCTCGCGAGGCGGTCGGGTGTGAATGAAGTCGCCCAGTGACAACGCAGCCGTCAGGATCATTGGCCCTAGAATCGACGCCCCGAACAAGCCGATCCGCTCACCGCCTTTCCAGCCGACAAAGGCAGCAAGAACCATCAGCGCCAATTCATGTATCGGCAGGTTGCGCGCGGGCTCTCCGATTGGGTTGGTGAGTTGGGCGTCGTAAAACACCGTAAGAAACAGAGGGGCCAGCGTTACAATAATCAGAACGCGGGTTCCGTGGATTAGGGACAGCGTTCGCGGGTTAGCGCCAGCCTCGGCCCCGAAGATTATCATATCCTGCAATCCGCCGGGCATGGCCGCGTAAAACGCGGTCGTGGTATCAAAGCCCCAGACCTTGCGGAAGAATGGCACTCCGACCAGCGCGATCAGCAGGATAAAGAACGGGATCAGTGCAATCGACGCTGCCATCTTCGGCAGTTCTGCAAATAGGGCTGGGGTAATCGAAGCCCCTACAGCCACGCCGAGTATGGTGCGCGCCGCAATCGAGACCTGACCAAAGCCTTCCAGTGGAGCATGAGCCAGAGCCGCGATCAGACACGCGCTCATCGGGCCGAACAGAAAAGGCAATGGCAGATCCAACGCCCAGAATAGCCCTGTGCCAAGAAGTGCCAAGCCCAGTGTTAGGGCCCGCTTCGCTAGGAGAGAAGGTGTATTGTTCTGGGTGGGCAAAGTGCAGCTTCCGACAATATTGACTCACTATGTATCCAAATGTATACAAATGGACGCAAGAAGACAAGTGAGCACGCGATGACCATTCAGGACGACCCCTTACAGCCTGGCCCGCAAGGCAATTCGGCGTATCAACGCCTGTTGGATGAGATTCGCGAGGGCACCCTTCTGCCCGGCGAGCGCCTGCGCGAGATTGAGCTGTCTGAACGGTTGGGTGTCAGCCGAACACCGGTGCGCGAGGCGATCCGGCAGCTGGAGACCGACGGCCTGGTCACGCATGTACCGCGGCAGGGCGCGACCGTCCGCAGTCTGGATTACGCCGAGGTGATGGAACTCTATGAGATGCGCGCAGTGCTCGAGGGCACTGCGGCCCGTCTAGCAGCGCGTGCGGCGTCGGATGTCGAATTGGACGAGTTGGATGTTTTGAATGATCGTTTGGCAGAGGCTGGCACAGGTCCAGACGCGGCTCGGATCAACCGGATATTTCACGCCACGCTTTTGGATGCAGCCAAGAACCGATTTCTCGCGAAATCCATGTTGTCCTTGCAGAAGGCGCTGCTGATCCTTGGGCCGTCGCAATTGTTGGACGGAGATCGGGCCGAAGCGGCAGTCGCTGAACATCGGCGTATTATGGCCGCGCTGAAGGCACGTGATGGCGCGGCGGCCGAGACAGAAATGCGCGGGCATATTCAGGCCGCACAACGAATGCGTATCCGGGCGTTGCAGGAACGCGATCGGACAACCGACGAAAATCACTAGGTAGACAGGATATGGCCACCCAAATGGAAGCTTACGATATCGCTGTGATCGGTGGCGGGAACGCTGCTTTATGCGCCGCGATGACCGCCGCCGAAGCCGGTGCCCGCGTTCTGATACTGGAAACCGCACCAAAACCCTATCGCGGAGGAAACTCGCGCCATACGCGCAATTTTCGCTGCATGCATGGTGGCCCTTTGGGCCCGTTGATCGAAGAGTATAGCGAAGACGAATATCTCGCGGACTTGATGAAGGTCACCGGCGGCAAAACTGACGAGCATCTGGCCCGCCTTGCGATCCGCACTTCCGAGGAATGCCTGCCATGGATGGAAGAGCACGGTGTCAGGTTTCAACCCTCTCTTTCCGGAACACTTTCTTTGGCACGGACAAATGCCTTTTTTATGGGAGGCGGGAAGTCTCTGGTGAATGCTTATTACCGAACTGCGGCGGGTTTGGGTATCGATGTTTTGTATGAAGCCGCCGTCACGCATTTGGAGCTGAACGGGGATCGGATCGAATGGGTCGACTATACCTATGAAGGTCAAAACCACCGGATAATGCCAAACGCAGTCATCGTCGCCTCGGGCGGGTTTCAGGCCGATACGGAATGGCTGACCCGTGCATGGGGTGAGCCTGCAAAAAACTTTCTGATCCGAGGCACTCCTTATAACCGAGGCGTGGTCCTAGCTGATCTTCTGGATCAAGGCGTCGAGAGTGTTGGCGACCCGACCCAATGCCACGCCGTTGCTATCGATGGGCGTGCACCGAAATTTGACGGTGGTATTGTCACCCGTCTGGATTGTGTGCCGTTTTCGATCGTCGTGAACAAGGATGCCGAGCGCTTCTACGATGAGGGCGAGGATGTCTGGCCCAAGCGCTATGCAATCTGGGGGCGCTTGGTGGCAGCCCAACCAGATCAAGTTGGCTATGTGGTCATCGACGCCAATTCGTTGAATCTGTTCATGCCGTCGGTGTTTCCACCGCTGAAGGCAGATACGTTGGAAGAACTGGCCGGGATGATGGGCCTGCCTGCCGAAAAGTTGGCCGCAACAATCGCTGAATTCAACGCCGCCTGCGGAGACACCAGCGCCTTTCATCCGACAGAGCTGGACGGCGTTTCAACATCTGGCTTGAACCCGCCCAAGACCAACTGGGCGCGTCCGATCACCGAGCCGCCATTTTACGGTTATTCGCTGCGTACGGGCGTAACCTTCACCTATTTGGGCCTCAAAGTCGACGATGCCGCGCAATGTTCGAGCGCCGACGGCAAGATCAAAAACATGTGGGCGGCTGGCGAAACCATGGCGGGCTCGATCCTTGGGCAAGGCTATCTAGCCGGTTTCGGCATGACCATCGGAACCGTCTTTGGACGCATCGCAGGACGTGAGGCCGCCGCTTATGCAAATTGAATTGATACAGGAAGCCCGCCGTCAGGCTGAAATTTGCAACGCCTGCCGCTATTGCGAGGGCTATTGCTTGGTCTTTCCGTCGCTTCATGCGGAACGCGCGTTCTCGGATGGGGACATCACGCAACTGGCCAACCTGTGCCACAACTGCCGCGGCTGCTACTACGCCTGCCAGTACACAGCCCCGCACGAGTTCGACCTGAATTTGCCGAAGGCTCTGGCCGAGGTACGGAGGGACAGCTGGGAAAGCTTCGCATGGCCGCAGCCGCTGGCGCGCCGATTTCACACCCATGGCCGGGCGATTGCGCTGGCACTTGTGGTCGGATTTGCCCTGTTGTTCTGGGCAATTCGCGCGATAGGTTCCAGCGGAGGGGACGGGTTTTATGCCGTTCTGTCGCATAATGCGATGGTTGCGATTTTTGCTCCGGCATTCTTGCTGCCACTCTTTAGCATTGCCATCAGCCTAAGGCGCTATTGGGCCGAGGTGGGGGGAAAACCCATCAAAATGGCGGACCTGCTGGCCGCCTTCAAACGAGCGGGCAAAATGCAGGATCTTGCCGCAGGTCATGGTGAAGGCTGTAATTTTGAAGACGAAGACCGGTTCAGTCAGGCGCGACGTCATATTCACCACGCGATCATGTATGGCTTCCTGCTTTGCTTCGCGTCGACCTCGATTGCAACGGTTATGCATTATGGCTTTGGAATTCACGCGCCGTACGGGTTCTGGTCTTTGCCCAAACTATTCGGAATTTCCGGCGGTGTGATGTTGACAGTGGGTTGCTGCGCCATGGTAATTCTCAAGCAAAGGTCCGATCGTAATCTAGGTGATGCTTCGGCATGGGGCGGCGATATCGGTTTCATCCTGTTGCTGGGATTCGTCGGTTTTAGCGGACTTGTTCTTTACGCTTTCGGATCAACGGCTTTGATGCCCGCGTTGCTTGCTATTCATCTTGGATCGGTCCTGACATTCTTCCTGCTAACGCCCTACACCAAGATGGCCCACGGTTTCTATCGGCTTGCTGCTCTTATTAAGGATGCGCAACGGAAAAGAGATAGTTACTAGGCTGCGGCGACCCTGTCGCTCCTTGGGAAACGGTGAAAAAGTAAACTTAAATCGCAGCTTGAGGTCTGACTTTGGGATCAGACAGGGCGGTCCCACCTTGGTGTCGTTGAAGCAAATTGCCCTCCCGTACGTAGAGCGCAATCACGATCATGATGCAGCCTTGCGACCAGCACCTCTAGATCGCGCAGCCCGGGCCGATAATGGCCCGGGCCACTCCCAGTTTGCTTTAGCTGGCCAGGCCGCAGGAGGAAGAGTCGCTGTTGTTGGTGGTGTCTGTCTCCGTCACACCATCGGCCGGATTGGCATTGACGGTGATCTTGAAGGGGATCTGCTCGCCACCTTTGACCTCGTCCGGGAATTCGAGCGATAGTGTGGTCTCATCCCCGTTTGGCCCCAGTGCCGGTGTCGGCAGATCGACCACCACGCCGCTCTGGAAGAAATCGACCCGCGTGGTCGAAGGCCCGGCAGCCCCTGCACCAATGTTACGCACGATGATCCTCAACTTGCGCGGCTCCTCACAATACCAAGCCGGGAAGGGTGGCGGGCCGGGAGGGAAGGGCTGCACCGGGATCAGGTCCGGTTTGTCCTCGGGTGGAGGCGGCGGCGGAGGTGGCGGTGGCGGGGGCGGTACCTTTTTGATCAGCCGAGGCACGACTGGTTCGACATCGATGGTTTCCACTTCGCCTTCACCATGGGCGGCGGTGTAGACCGCGACCACGTCCAGCGGTGTTTCGCTGTCGATAAAGACAAACCCTTTCAGGAAACAGCATTCGGCCACCCGCAGGTGTCGTGCCACATCCTCGCAATCGATCTCCATCGATTCCCAGGGACCGAGTTTATTCTTCGTTCTGGCCGAGACATTACCCGGTTTTTCGTTTGGCAAGGCCGACGACACCCGTTTACGAAAACGCACAGCATCTCCGCTGCCGTTTCCGATGTTGATTGCTGTGTGATAGCGGCCCTGGGACAAAATGCGGCCCTTGGAACAGCCGCAGACGAACTTGACAGCGTAACGATAGGTCATCTTCGGTTCTTCCTCCTCGCAGCAAGGGGTGTCATCTTCGGCGCGGTTCACCTCCATTCGGCGAAGGGCGACGTTGTTGTCACCAAGCGCCAGTCGATCGACAGGCAGACTGCCTGCGATCGTTTCGACATTGCTGCGGTCTTCTGGCGTATCCACGCTGGCAAGAATGTATTCCTCGCACAGGTCCTCGGGGCACCATGGGATCGGGCCGACGATCACTTCGTCGCCACAATGCACTGATTGGCCGATAGGTTCGCCTACGATCAACGGATCCCAGTCATCCGGCCATGTGGTGCCCTTGCCTTCGGTCGCGCGGGCTAATGACAAAGTCACTGATTGGGCTGGGTAGTTGCCGCGATTGCCGATCCGGACATACAGATAATTCTCGACGCAGCGGTGCGGAGTCTCGTGGTCGGTGCCGCCGTCAGGACGGTGCCGATTCCAGATGCCGGGAGCATTGTTGCCCGGTTGGTGCCAAGGGTATTCACCCTGTCGTCCGTCATCAATGAAGACGTCAACATCAGGCGGGGATCCGTTGTAGAGCGCCTGTTTCTCAAAGCCCCAGCGTACCACTTTGTGTGCCCAGCCTCCGGCTGCACCGTCGAATTGAGCAGTGTTCTCGTCTGATTCCTGCAAGGCGCGGGAAAAACCTTCGACTGTGTTGGGCACGATCCCGGCCAAAAGCGGCACCGCCTGCAGGATCAGATAGATCGTGTAGCGGCTGGCATGCAGCCTGTCGTCCAGTTCTGTGGAATCACCTCCGAGAGATCGATAGATTCGGCCCAAAGTAGTGGCATTGATCTCGGTCGACCGATATCCGCCCACGTCCATCGTGCCACCCCAGCCCCAACCCGAGGCGACCGACCGATCCCATCGCCGGGTGATCAGGTTACTGAAGGGGAAGGTGCGGAAACGATCCGGTGCGATACCCTGCGGATCGTAAAGTATTGCCGCCAGCGCGTCACCAAAGCCATGACAAAAGCCGAAATTGGGCCAATTGAGATGATCCCATAGCACCGCGTGCCCGAATTCATGCGCCGATACGCGCGAGTCTGTGGCCATGCCGACTGTGGAGCCATTTGCCGCAAGCGCATAACGAAAGCGTAGCACACCATTGCCTATGGCATTGCCTGGCGCCTGAGCATTCACCGGTCCTGCAATGGGATTGAACCAGCGGTGATCAACATCCACTGGGAAGGTCACCCCGTCGAAATAGCTGGGCAGATCGAAGCCCAAAGACTGGACGAAGCGATACAGGAAATCATGGTTGTAGTACGCACAGACCGCCGCGAAATCGTCGCTGTCGGCGGGATAATCAAAGATCGATGCGGCACCGGCGTTTTCAGTCGGTGGGGCGATGTTCGGTGTGTCGAGATCCCGTACCGCCACCAATTCGCCGCTTAGTTCCACCGGTGCGCCTCCGCCCGGTAATATCAACCGTTCCAGCGCCACCAGTTCGCGTTGCGCATCCAAAAGCGCAACCGGGGCCGTCGGATCAAGCTCTGAATCTCCTGAAAGTGATATCGGGTCGTCTGTGAAGACGTAGCCCGAAACACACCCCACCAATGGCCGGATGTAAAGCACCGCGCCGGTCTCCCAATCGACCAATGCTCGCCAGTTCAGCTCTCCGTAGTCGGGAATTTTGCAGCCAAAATGTACAAGGCTTACGAAACGCCATTCGCCGTCCTTGATGCCCTTTGGCACACGACCAATCTCTGGCAGCGGGGTTAACTCGGCCCCTTCGATCTCGCCCGGTTCTTTGTGTGGCAGGCGATGTTCTGCGTCGTAGCGATAGACAAAGTCCCGGGTGTCATTAACCTTGAATTTTGTGAACTTGGCCCCTTTCACAGCTTCGCGCAGAACCGTGCCAGCTTGTTTGTCGCGGCCAGCAGGCGGAGTAGGGGCGTTGCTGAGTTCGATATCGGCAGCAACACTTGAGGACGAACCGGTGACCACATTGTCTGGGCCGGCCATGCGCAGTGTCAGACCGCGCTCCCAGACCGGGATGCCGTGATGTGTCTGACGAAATGTGTAGACCAGAAAGGACTGTACTGCCTTGGCTTCTTCCAGCCGCAGCTTGCTGCCCTCCTCGCGATTATACTTGCCTGAAACACTCTCGCCGAGCCTGTCAAGAAAATCGGGCTTTATCCGGTAAAGCCCCGCCACTTCGGCGGCATAAGCCTGCGCCACATCCAGCGCACTGGTTCCTGTAGAACGCCCTCCAAGAGGGTCGCCATGATGCTGAAGTCCAATGATCGCGCCGTCTGGCGCGCGTTCAAATACTGTTTCGGGCATGTCTGCCTCCGTTCAAAATCATTCTAAAACGCTGGGCCAGAAGCCCCGGATCGCCCGGCCGAACGGTAAAAAAAAGAACTTGTTGTAATAAAAAAGAATAACGAAGCGCGATGGCCGGAGAGACCCAGCGGCGATCCTGCCAACAAAGCTATCGTAGCATTTATTGCCGATTCCCGCAAAAATCTGCCAGCTAAGCCGGAAGGCGCGATCACCTTTGTTTTGCTATCGCCGCTCACCCGAGGTTCTCGGTCAAGGCGGAGCTGTAGCTGCAGGTATGTAACGGTTAGCGCCGTACAACTGGCATCGAATTTGCACCGCCATTGCGGATGTAATCACTGTGTTGCTGAAGAAGAGGGTCATCAGACTAGGAAGCCATGAATATCCTCTACGCGGACATTCACATTGATGGCCTAGAATGGTGCGACCGGATTTTCGGGAAATACCGTCCTATCGCACCGCTGCATTGCCTGACCAGTCGTTCGCGACAACGCTTGGCATTTTGGGCGCTATTAGAAATGGTGGCGCGGAATTGCGAGCGCGGCGAGATGAGTTTTCCGCATTCCTGTTGCATAAGCTACATCAGCTCTGTTTGGGCATACCCAAGCAACCATCTTGGGTTGGAGCACAAAGATGGTAACCTGATCTGCAAGACGATTGCAGGAGAAATGCCATGAACAATTCGTCGCAGCTTTGGGGCACCATGTCAGTGCGCGATCACCTTCGACCGAGCGCTTTCGTCGCCGAGTTGGTGCTTTTCGAGACACTGGTGATCCCCCGGCCACCGCAAGGAGCGACCTGGCCTGCAAAATGGAACCCGGTGCGCCAGGACAAGATACTAAGCTGGATTCCCAAAGATCGTTTGATGGAGGTTTCCTGGGACAACGCGCACCACATGGAGTGGAAAAAACGAAAGATTGCTACGGACGCCGAAATGGATGTGGCCGATCTTCAGCAACAGCCCGGATTCGAAGCAGCGCAAAAGGAAGAGGATTTCGATGCGCCTGCGTTTCACCTAACCCGTCGGGTTCTTCAGGATTTCGTGGATGCCAAACGGAACCGGGCGCTGATCAAGGGAATACCTCTCACCGAGGTCGCAGTTATCCCGGCCTATGATGGCCCTCAGGCTTTCCTTGATGACACTCCAGAGCAGGAACCTTTGCTGCGCGCGTTTGGTTGGGAATTTCTGGTTCCACATCACGAAACTGCTGAGGGCAAGACACGCTCTCATCAAGACCAGATCAAGGCCGCGCTTGATCTTTGCGCAATGCCTGAGGTGCAGGAACACCGCAACGCCTTGCGTGCCTGGACATCGGTCGAAGCTTTGAGAGGAACCAGCAAACAAGAGGCGCGCGAGCGCATGGAGACGCTGGTTAAGGCCTACGCAAAGGCTGTTGCAGCCACCAAAATACCAGTCAGATTGAAATGGGGCGCGGGCATCGCTGAATTCATTGGTGCGATCGCAGCTCTTTCCATCAATCCTGCCTTCGCACTGCTCGGACCGGCGATCAAATTGGGCGAAACAGCAGTCGAGCCCCGTGTTGAAAAGGCGGCAGAGATTCCCGATTCCATAAAACCCGCAGGATTAATCCATGCCATGCGAGAAGAGTTCACAAATGCTCAGGTCGCACACCTGAACTTTGACGACGCTCAACGGACCAGGATCGAAGATCACTGGCCCAATGGGTCGCCATATCTGTTCCTTTAGCGGATGATGAGAATCCCATCATCAGTATAGAGGCATACGCATTGGGCATAATCACTGGTCAGTTGCGATAGCTCGAAACAGAAGACTTGGCCTGATTGACCAGTTTGAAATGCGACCAATCAAAAGTGATATTAAAGACAACGTTCCAAAGCAACGCAGCCAAGGAAAAGAACACCCTAAGCATCAATGATTTCTACGCGTCGATATGTGTGATTAGCGGAAGTAGTAGGGCAATACTTATAAGCGCAACGATCTCGAACAACACCGCGTGCACAATCCGACCGGCAAAGCTCATGAAAGTTCTCCTCAATTCATATCGTTGGGCAAGTAACGGACTGTTGTTGCGATCCATAAAGATGCCTACCATACTGATAATAGATAGATGGAAAGAGGGTTCTGATGCGCGCGTCATTCGAGCAGTCGGAGGCGTTCGTTACCACCCACAACGAAGGATCCTTTTCCGCCGCAGCCAGAAAAATGCAACAAAGCACAATCGGTGATCAGCACTTTGGTCGCCAATCTGGAGGTCGATCTGGATGTCGAGCTTTTCGATCGCAGCTTAAGATATCCCTCGCTTACCAAAGCAGGAGAGGCGTTGATCTCGCCGGCCGAAATTCTGT
This sequence comes from Ruegeria sp. H9, assembly GCF_056532915.1. Taxonomy (NCBI): domain Bacteria; kingdom Pseudomonadati; phylum Pseudomonadota; class Alphaproteobacteria; order Rhodobacterales; family Roseobacteraceae; genus Ruegeria; species Ruegeria sp. H9. The sequence goes on from NZ_JBQFNX010000001.1 coordinate 1,059,293, forward strand.
TGGAACGGCGCAGCCGTTTTCTAGCGGTCGCAGATGCCTTATCCATGACATTGGAAAACCGCGTTACCCTCGCCATGGCGCCGCACATCAAACTGGCCAATCTGGGAGAGATCATTCGCAGCTTCAGTGAAGAATTTCCTTCTGTCGATGTGGAGATACGTGCCTTTGCTGCCGCTGAGATTCAGCGATTGATCGTCGATGGTGTGGTGGATTTGGGGGTTATTCTGGAACCTGAGAGCATCCCCCAGGCACTAGACTTTTGCTCATTGGGCACGCTCAGGCTGGTGTGTGTCAGCCATCCCGAAGGTCCGCTTGCTCAAATGTCGTCAGTCTCTTGGGAAGAATTGCGACTACATCTTCAGATATTATTGAAGGAAGCCGATAATCCCAACAGCGCTATCCTTAAGGCATCGTCGTCTATTTGGCAGGTCAGCACTGCATCGGAAGCCATTGATCTTGTGCAGGCCGGCCTAGGGTGGTCGGCGCTGCCATTGCACGCGGTGGACGTCTTTGTTCAGACCGGAGCGTTAAAAATCCTGCCACTGCAATTCGAGACCAAGAACTACGCCGAACGCTCGGTGGATATGATCTGGTCTTTCGAAAGGCCTATAGGTCGAGCGACGGTAAGGCTTAAGGAGTTGCTCGCTGAAAAAGCCGTTATTCAAAATTCCAACGTGGCTTAAGCCTCATTTCGAAGCTCCTCGGCGAATGAGGTAATGGTGTGTTTTGGCGCTCCAAAAATCCCACGGGTTTCTCTGTCCACTTGCTCTTCCCGCAACTGTTGCACAAACGTCAAAACGTGTTCGATGAAAACGGCCTGCTCTTCCGGCAGCCCCATTTCATCAAGAGCATCCATGGGTAACTCAACCACCTCCGCCTCGGGGGCGAAAGAAGCGAGGAATTCTTTGGCCGCTTCGGTATACGTGACGGCCTGTTGACCCTGCACGGCAAATTCCATGTTTTTGGCAGCATCGTTACCGATGGCATTGTGGACGAGTTCTGCAAGATCGCTGGGATTGGTGAACCAGATTGGATGAATGTGATTTCCGATTACGGCCAATTGATTGTCCATCAATAGCTTGGGCAATGAATCCAAAAAGAAGGAGCAAAAGAAAAAAGTATAAGGAATGCCAGATGCTTTGATGGCATTGATCCCGCCCGTGCGTATCGCGTTGGTGCCATAGGCCATGCCCTCGGTCGAAAACTGCGGATAAGCGTAGTCGACCCCTGCAATTTGCATGATGTGCTGAACATCGACCTCTTTTGCTGCCGCGATAATGTTGATTACGCCTTCCCGCTCTGTGTGAAATGGTGCGGTGGTGTCCAGAGATTCGCTATTCAGCGGAATGTACAGCGTCTCAGTGCCGTGAAGGGCTGATCTCAGGCTGGCCAAGTCCGACACGTCGCCCTGGATAAGCCGAACATGCGTGGGAAGCATTGAATTTGCCGCCTCAGGATCACGCACGATGGCAGTTACTTCTGCACCTTTCTCAACAAGTTTCGCGGTCACGCGATGCCCCAAATGGCCTGTGGCACCGATGATTGTGATCTTCTTGGTCATAGTGGCATCCCTGTTCTGCCACGCTTCTACAAGTCAGGATGCGATGTGTTTAGTTATGATCTATCTAGATGATAGATACTATTCACAGGGCGATAAGACGAAACCAGCAGCGCCATCGCGTTAGTATCGGTCACTAAACTCTTGAACATCCGTTCCGACCAATGCAGCGCGCCGGAAGTCAAAAGAAAGACCTCGGGAACAACGATCCACTCCCCAATCCAGACGCCACCGGATCGTTCATGCTCATGATGGGTCAGTTCACCTATTTGTCCGGCCCGTTGGCGTCCCAGCCGAGCGACGGCCTCCCCAAATTCCGATGCGCGTTGATTTCGTTTGTGGGCCATCGCTGAAGACGATCCTTTGCCAGGTTCATGAACTTCGGCGAATTCACCGATGTCGGATGATGACAGTTGATTGACGTTGTGGGCGATTTTGCACAGCGTCCCGCAAAGCGAGCCAAGGGCGGTGACGATGTCAGCGATACCGTCACGAGCGTTCTGCCAGTGCGGTTCGACGACGCTCAGACCGAGTGAATGAGCAACATCCTGTTTAATCTGGCGACCAATGCCATTTTCATATCCGCGCAAGTCTCCGACGGGGCCACCAATCTGAACATTCAATCCACGTTTTGCCGCCTCTTGAAGTGCCTCAGACCGCCGACCCAGTTCAGATCTCCAGACTTCAAGCTTCGTCGCAAGGCGAATGGGCACAGCATGCTGACCATTGGTTCTTCCCATCATCATTGTGTCTGGATGGGCGGAAATATGATGAGCGATCGCAGCCATGACATCGCCGAGGGTGCTTTGTATTTGCTCAAGCCCCAGTTTCATCTGCATCGCCAACGCCGTGTCCATCACATCCTGCGTGGTCGTACGATAGTGCACATGGGCCGAGTGTTCTGGCAATAGTTGGCGCAACTGTTTGGCCAGTCCTACGATGGGGCGGCCAACAAACATCATCTCTTTCCGCAATTCCTCATGGTTCAGATCGCAGATCGAAATCTCCTCAATTGCCTCAGCAGCCTCAATCGGGATTAGACCAGCCGCAGCTTGATGCGCCGCAAGAACCTGTTCGACCTTAAGCCAGGCGGATATCGTGGCGTGTTCAGACCAGATCGACCGCATATCGGCGCTGGAAAAACAATCTCGGTAGATACTGTATTCAAGCATCTTCGAGCCCTCCACGAGAGATGCGGCGTTCTTTGACGATACCTCGGATTCGGAACGCCATGGCAGCAAAGCCGACGATGATGAACGCAAGAGCTATGGGGCGTTCGACAAATATCAGTGCGCCGCCTTCGGACATCAGTAGGGATTGGCGAAAGGTTTCCTCGGCACCCTTAGCCAGCACAAAGGAAATTACGAACGCTGCAACGTTGAAGTCGTATTTCCGCATCAGCCAGCCGGCGAACCCCGCTACGGTCATGACGGTTACGTCAAACATCGATCCACTGGCTGAATAGGCTGCTACAAACGCGGTTAGGAAGATCAGTGGATACAGCACATTGGTCGGAATCTTCAGGATCAGGCGGGCAACTTGTGTGGCGCCGAAATAACCGATCAAGCCATAAGCCAGAATACCCAGCATGCCGCATGCGAAAAGTTTGTACACCAGCTCCTTATCCGTCAGGAATAAGGTCGGACCAACCTGAATGCCGTGGATCAGGAAAACGCCCAGCAATATTGCCCCGATGGTCGAACCTGGAATGCCCAGCGTCAGCAATGGAGCCATTGATGGACCGGACACAGCATTATTGGCAGCCTCAGGTGCGGCAACGCCTTCTAGTGCCCCCTTGCCCCACATCTCGGAGTTGTTCGCGTGGCGTTTGCCTTCTCCATAAGAGATGAACGCCGCGATCGCCGATCCCAGGCCGGGCAATACACCGATGCCTGCGCCGATGAACCCACCACGCAATGCGTGCGGAAGACAGGGTTTGTATTCCGCCCAGGTTAGACTGTTGCCATCCGCTGTGGTTTCATTCTCTTTGGTCTCTCCGGTGGCCTTGCGGCGGGATTCTAGCTGCGCGAATACTTCGCCCAATACAAAAACACCTATCATCAGGGGTACCAAGCCGATGCCATTGGATAGATCGAACGATCCGAATGTATAGCGCTCTTCGCTCGAAATCGGGTCCAGCCCGACCATGGCGATCAGGATGCCCATCAAGGCCGACGCCAGACCCTTGACGATGGAAGTGCCAATGACAGAACCGATTACGACAAAAGCGGCAAAGTAGATGGCGAAAGTCTCAGGCGGGCCGAGTTTCAGTGCGACGGCCGCAATGAAACCTACACCGATGACCAGCAGGACATCCCCCATCAGGTCGCCGATGACGGACGAGATTGTCGCCACTTTCATAGCTTTTCCTGCTTTGCCCGCTCGTGCCAACGGATAGCCATCGATCTGAGTCGCTGCACTGGCCGCTGTTCCGGGTGTGTTGAACAGGATTGCTGCGATCGAGCCGCCGTACCGACCGGACTTGCCGATCACATACAGAAATGCCAACGCAAAGATCGGCGACATATAAAAGGTGATTGGAAGCAACATCGCGATAGCCGCAGAGGCAGTAAGGCCAGGTGTCGCACCAACCACCATCCCAACCGCCGCTGCAAGTACGATGGCAAAGAGCAATGTAGGGTCAGTCACCACCGACAGAAGTGCAGGAAAGATCTCCATGATGTTTTACCCCTGAATCCAGCTGAGAAGGTCGAAAACTTCGCCATATGGCGGGTACACACCCAGCAGGACAAAAAAGATGAGATGGAAGACCAGCGGGCAAAGAACGATCGACAAAACCAATCCGATCCGACTGCGTACGCCGAAAATGTAGAGGACGATCGGCGTCACGATCGCAGTCGGCAGCAGGTAGCCGAACCAGCGGAACGACTGCTGGTACAGCATAGCGATGATAAACAGACCTATGATCTGTAAAGTCGCGTTGCTGTCTTGATCGTCACTTGTATCACCCGCCGTCTGGCGCGTTGCGATCAACACCATAACACCGGACAGAGCAAGTAGAGCGAGAGCGGCGGAGAATGGCACAATCCCGGCCCATGTATCGCCCGGAGATGCGGCCGGTACTTGCCAGGCCCCCCAGATTGCAAAGATTGAGATGAGGGCAAGCACCAGACCTTCTGCATAGGCACGCATGTCTTTCCTCCGAGATATCAACATGAACAAGGGGGTCGGGTGACCATTGTTCACCCGACCATGAGGACATTAGTTGGTCAGGCTTTGGACCAAGGGAGTGGCGTCCTCTTTCATTGCGGATAGGGTTGTTTTTGCGTCCGCTCCATTCTGGTAGACCGGGCCGGTTCCGCGTGAGGCAAGGAGTTCCGCAAATTCTGGCTTGGCGGCAATTTCTTCCAGCGCGGTCTCCAACGCAGCAATCACTTCTACCGGTGTGCCCTTAGGTGCAAAGACGATCACTGGGGATGATACTGCAGCGAATGGAATGCCCAGCTCACCAAACGAGGGGACATCAGTCATGATCCCATCCCGCTCCTGACTGTTGACGGCCAGTGCCCTCAACTGCTCTTGAAAACCAGCAAGTTGCTGAACGCCAAGGAACCCGAAATCAGCCTGCTCGCCGATCAGGGCAGCCCGGGTCGGCCCGCCGCCTTTGAACGGCACATCCTGGGCGTCAATCCCGTTACTGGCCAGAAAGCCCAACCCACCGACGTGGTGGAATCCACCACGCCCCGAGTGTGCCCAACGCAGCTCGCCGGGATTGGCCTTGGCCGCGTCAATTAAATCCTGAACGGTCTGATACGGACTTTTGACTGGTACCATAAGCGACGTCTGCAATTGTCCTACCTGAGCGACAAAATCGAAGCTCTCCAATGCATCAATGTCAGTATCTCGGGTCATCGTCGACAAAAGGAACGATCCTCCGGATGTCATCATCAGAGTATACCCGTCGGGCCGTGCGCCAACCACCGCATTGGCCCCATTCAGGCCGCCCGACCCCGGCTTGTTGACCACAACAACGGGCACATCCAGCGTGCCTTCCGCTGCGGCCGAGATGGCGCGGGCATAGGCGTCAGTACCGCCCCCGGCCTTGTAGGGAACAACCAGGTTGATTGGTCGTTTTGGCCAATCCGCTGCAAAGGTTGCGGTGGCAGTCGTGGTGACGGCTATGGCGGCAATAACAGCACCAAGAAGCGTTCTGCGTTTCATGAGTAACCTCCCAAATTCGCTTGGGATCAAATTACGCGAAAACATCAATTGTAAAAAATGCAAATATGTTATCTACTCTTGCAAAAATTGAAAGTATGGATTGATGAACATCAAGGCCCTACGCGCCTTTCGCGCAACATTGTCCGAAGGCTCGCTAGTTGCCGCATCCGAGATTCTGCACCTTAGCCAGCCTGCGATCAGCCGCTTGATTTCGGGGCTCGAGGCCGAACTCAAGCTGACGCTGTTTGACCGCAGCGGCCGCAATCTGACCCCGACACCCGAAGGGTTGGCGTTCTACCGCGAGGCAGGCCGCATCCTGGACAACCTTGATGAAGTTCCTCGGATCGCTGCCGAAATCCGGGCAGGTCGCACGGAAACTCTGAGGATTGTAACCATGCCCCGAATTGCGCAGTCGCTGTCAGCCCCGGCCGTAGCGCGATTCATGAAGGCCAGCCCCGGCACCAATATCAACCTTGATGTCCGGGCAAGACGTGAAGCGGGGAAATGGTTGGCCGGACGAGAATACGATATCGGTATTGGTGCTTTGCCCGTCGATCATCCGGGCATTGTCACTAAACCTTTGTTGAGAGTGAGAGCACAAGCGGTCTTACCATTGGATCATCCTCTTTCTATCCGAGAAGAAATTACGGCGAGTGATCTCGCGGAAGAAACTATCATACGCTTGATGCACGGTCTGTTGTTGCGCGACCAGTTGGACGATATTTTTCACTCTGCTGGTGTCACACCAAAGCAAACTTGCGAAGTGGCAGCATCTCAACTCGCGTGCTCGCTTGTTGCAGAGGGTGCTGGTGTAACTGTTGCGGACGAGTTGGTCGTCGCCCAAACCAATTCGGACAAACTAGCACTTGTACCGGTGACGCCTGAACGCTGGATGACGTTTGGCCTGCTTTACCCGATCGTGGATGCGAAGTCCGATGCCTTGCTTTCATTCGAAAATGAGTTGTTTGGCGTGGTCAACGCGTTGGCTCAACTAAGCCCGACGCTTGAACGTGTTCAATGACCCTGTCTGCCGGATTCCATGTTTCGACAGATTGGGACTTACGGGAAAGATGTAATGATTGCAGTTTTCTACCCATTATTTCCCATCAGTCAGCTCATTGCTGCCTACCGTGGCGTAACTAAAACTATGAGGTGGTTGAACAAATCAGACATTGCTGCAAGGTGCGATACTGTCTGCAAGAAGACTGCTCACAGCAAACGAAGGACTTTGAAACTTCGGCAGCACCTGACTTCAGCCGCTCATTTCGACCAGAAAATCGATCATAGAGCGGGTCTTTGCGGGTAGGTTGTCGCGGCTGGCATAGATCACATGGACTCCGATAGAAGGCGGGCTGAAATCGGGTAAGATCGCCACCAATGCCCCGGCATCCAGTTCAGCCTGACAGGAAAGCTGAGGCAGACGTGTAATCCCGCGACCAGCAAGGGCCAGCACCTTTTCGGTATGACCATCGTTGCATCGAATACGAGGAGCGATTGGAACCGCGATTGCCTCACCATCTGGTCCTGGGTAGGTCCAGTTTTGGGTGGCCCCGTGAAACGAAAAATCAATTAGTTGATGCCCCTTTAGGTCATCGGGGTGGCGGGGCGTGCCGTTTCGTTTCAGATAGGCGGGGGAAGCCAGTGTAAGGCCTTGTGTGCGAAAAAGTTCGCGTGCAATCAAATCGGACGGAGGCAAATCACCGATGCGCACCAGCAGATCGATGCCTTCACCGATCATGTCGGCCCGGCGCTCGGATATGTCAATGTTCAGATCAACTTCGGGGTATCGCTGCAGAAATTCGGGCAACCGATCGTTCAGCCATCCATGTGCAAAAACCACAGGAACGCTCATCCGAAGCTCTCCAAAGGGTCTGTCGCCGATGGAATGCAACCTGTTTTGTACGGCGCGGGCGTCATCCACAATCCGGCGGGCGTTTTCATAGTATATGCGCCCTGATTCCGTCAGGCTGATCCGACGCGTGGTCCGATTCAATAACCGGGCGCCAAGCCGGGCCTCAAGCCGTCCGATTTCTTTACTGACATGGCTAGGCGTATGGCCCAGCAGTTTTGCGGCGGCACTCATGCCTTCCTGTTCCACTACTGTGCAGAACAGAACCATGCCGTCGAACAAATCCTTATTATGATCCATTTGGAATAAATTACCTTCCAGATGAGCTATTAAGCATCAACACAAGTATAGTTACATTGGTTGCAGTGTAATGAAAGGCCAAACCATGTTGGATATAAGAAACTTCGATCACATTGGCATCCGAATCAGCGACCGCGATACATCAGTCGCCTTCTATGAGTTGCTGGGATTCGAGTTGATCGCGGATGGCGGCTATGACCATGGCCATCCGTTGGTGATGCTGCATCCGTCCGGGATCAACATCAACCTGTTAGGCCCCGCTACAGCTAAAGCTGGTGAAAACGTCTTGATGGATGAGGTCGAGAAGTTTCCCGGCATCACGCACCTGGCCGTCAAGGTAAGGGACGCCGAAGCAACCGAGGCCTTTGTTACCGAACACAGCATAGCCATAACAGGTCGTCGAGAATTTCGCGGTACCAAGACAATTTTCATCCGCGATCCGGATCGTAATGTCCTGGAACTTGTTGGTCCCGGGCCATCTGTCGCGCAACTGATCGCCGAGCATGTGCACGGTTGAACCCCCATCATTAATGGAGATGCTCCCATGACCACTTTCATCAAACCGTTCGCCACTGCCCTGAGCTTGACGATCAGCGCCGTAGCACTCCCAGCAACCGCAGAAATACCTATGATCAAAACAGTGGATGGTGTCGCAACATACCCAGACGGCTATCAAGGCACGCCTGTCCGAGCCGCAGATAATGACCCGTTTCTGTCACCGACTAACTCGGCGCTGATCCTTATCGACTACCAGCCGCCGAATTTGGCTGGGGTTAAGAATATCAACCACGAAGCGCTGATCAACAACACCACTGGTCTGATAAAGACCGCCGTGATCTACGACATCCCGATCATATTCAGCCATGTAGCCGTAGGATTGAACGGCTATGATCCTATGATCGAAGAATTGCGCGAACTGGCCCCGAACGCGGTATTTGTTGACCGGACCAATGTGAACGCTTGGGAAGAGCCTGAATTTGTAGCTGCAGTTGAAGCAACGGGCCGAAAGAAGCTGATAATGGGCGGTCTTTGGACGGATGTGTGTCTGGCTTATCCCGCGATTGAGGCCGAGTTGGCCGGATATGACGTCTACGTTCCGGAAGATGCCGTTGGATCGATCACTCAGACCAGCCACGCAAACGGCATGCGCCGCATGATCGAGGCTGGTGTTGAACCTATAACATGGAATGTGGTTCCAGCCGAACTGCAACGCGACCACGCGCGCACCGATAAACTGCAGGCCGTCACTCGCGTTTTTATGGAGCATCTTTTCAAAGTCGACCCGGACTCAACCTGGTAAATTCAACATCTGTCAGGGGCTTCGGTCCCTGACGACGAATTCTGCTTGAAATCAGGCTTTGCCTGTTTGCACTTGAGCAATTTCTAGAAAGCCGGCGTCTGTTACTATGGGGAACCTGATTGGGACAGCTCCCCGCTGCTGATTGCGGTTCAGCAACAACTTGTCCTTCCGGGCGCAAACACCAAAATCGAGAACAGCCCGAACCCACCATTTGCTTGAGGTTGCCATTGTGACGGTTGGGTCCGTCAAATCAGGCATTCGCGACATTGGCAATTTAATGGTCCGAACTCACACCATAGGCAATTTTGCGCACCCTCGGGGCTGTATTCTATATCGGCTGAATGGCGGAAACAGCTGAGCCTTCCACAGTTACTCGATGCATCAGGCGTCGAAATCCGTGATAGTCGTTGATGGCCTTGTGCCATGTCGCTCGGTTGTCCCACATGGTGATGTCTCCAGTCCGCCATCGGACGCGGCATTGGAATTCAGGTTGTTTGCAATGTTCATAGAGCATGGCAAGGATTGCATCGGACTCCTCACGGGAGAGGCCCTCGATATGCGTGGTAAACACCGGGTTCACGAATAATCCGCGACGCCCACTCAAGGGATGCGTGATGACTACTGGGTGGCGTGCGTCTTGAACGGCGTTTTCTGCGTTGCTCAGACGCCCGCTCGTTGCAGCCTCGCTTTCTTGCGCAGCTGCACCAAAGACGTGCCGCGATGAATGAATGGCTGTAAGCCCATGCAGAAATTGGCGCACCGGCACGGACAGTGCGTCATAGGCTGCGCCCATTGAAACAAAAAGCGTGTCCCCGCCGTATGGCGGCATTTCGATGGCATGGAGAATAGAACCCATGGCGGGTTCTTGATCGTACGAATGGTCGGTATGCCATCCTTCGCCGACCGCTTCTCTTTGATCCTTTTCCTTAAGCACCATGGCGATCTCAGGATGGCCATCGACAGGTCTGAAGAATCGATTGACATTGATCGGACCGAAGCGACGGGCAAATTCCAGGTGATCGTCTGGGCTGACCTGCTGATCTCTGACGACGATCACAGAGTACTTTGCAAACGCGGCGTGAATATCTTCAAACTGGGTACTGTCGCGGATGTCAGCATCCATGATCTCAGCTCCCAAACCGCCTGTCAGTGGTCTTATGTCCATTATTCTGCTCCTTGCTCTAGTGGCGGAAGTTTAAGGGTGGCCAATGATCGGAGAAACTGAACTATCTGGACACAGTTTTGTTGGTGCTGCGTAAAACCTGCATCTGAACTGGCTCGATCATTTCGTGTACAGTGCGCTGGTTCAGCATAAGTGCGTTTGCGTTGTTCAAACTTAACCTTCGATAACATCGGTCCCCGCATTTCGATCAACCTGCACTACGGATAAGCCTGCCTCTTACTGCAGCGCTAGCACGTTGGTCAGACGAATGCTATTTGCGCGGTCAAATGGATTTTGGCGAGCAAGGATTAGGAAGCTTGCAATTGATGCTCCTTTGCGAAATTTATGGCTGTTTCACTGATCATGGCTGAATGGTGTGTATCGCTTTGGCGCTGGATCCGGATGATGCCCAGAGGTCTCAAAACTCTGATGTTTCTTATGCAGAGATGGGTAGGTGATTTGTCGGCAGCGCAAAGGCTCTTTCATGTGCCGTAGTTTTTTGACGGGCTCATTGGGCTTTGAACGGTTTTAAGCTTTCTTGAAACTGTTCGATGAATTCGAGTGTCACCAGTGACGGTTGTTTCAATATTGGGCGCACAAGCGATAGTGTATGTGGAAGCAATGGCTTGAAGGGCCTATAGCACAATCCACGCGTTGAATACTGGACGGCGTCCAACTCGCTTACCACGGAAACTCCGACACCTTTTAGTGCCAACTCACAAGCTGCGGTGAACTGCCTGACTTCGATGTGGGAATTCAACTCTACGTTGGCGCTCTGAAACGCTTTGGAAAGCCGCACAAAAAAGTCGCTGTCGCGTCGTGTATGGATAATTTTAGCATCTGTAATATCCGCTGGTGTCACCTCAGAGAGGCTTTCCAATTCATGTCCGGTGGGAAACACACAAACTGTGCGGACATTGATGTTTCTGCTTTCAACGGCCGGGTGACCGTTAAAGCTGTCAGTGATCCCGAAATCATACTGCTCACCTATCATCCACTCGAGAATCCGTTCCGGTCGGTCTGGTTCAATCGTCAGGGTGACGCCGGGCCGATCCTGCAAAAACTTGGCGACGACATCGGGAAGATGACTTGTGGCGAACCCCGGTAAGCAAGCGACGCGGATGTGACCCGCTTTGCGCTGTGTGATGTCCTGACTGACATCCGAGATTTGCTTCATCAATTCCAGAACGCGCTCTACGCTGGGTTGCAGATATCGTACCTCCTGCGAGGGCACCAAGCGACCTTCGCGGCGATCAAAAAGCTGAAAGCCAAGTGATTTTTCCAAATCAGAAAGCAGTCTGCTGACTGCGGGCTGACTTATCCCAAGATCCGTTGCCGCAGCAGTGACCGACCCATTGGTGGAAACGGCCATGAGCGCTTCCAATTGCCGGATCCGCAAAGTTTGACTCATATTTTGAACCTGGTTCGTTGTTTCCCTGGTTGGTTTATAATGTAATGTTATGTTTTTCTCAAAAATTAAATGCTTGAATTATAAAATTGTAACGTTAACGTCGTGAAATCGTCATGTGTGCTGATTACGCGTTGCGGTCGGTATTCAACGAAGCATCAACCCCTGATGCATGGGAGGAATCATGAAAAAGAATTTTCTAGGCGCTCTCGCCTTAACAACTGCTCTGTCGCCGGTGGCGGCTATGGCGCAAACCGAAATTCAGTTCTGGCATGCCTTCACCGGTCGACTAGGCGATCTTGTGAAGGCTCAGGTTGAAGAGTTCAATGCCAGCCAAGATGAGTTCACTGTAGTAGAAAGCCATAAAGGCAACTATTCGGAAACCTTGAATGCGGGTATTGCTGCTTTCCGAGCAGGTGAACAACCACATATCCTGATGGTTTTCGAAGTAGGCACGGCAACGATGATGTCGGCCGAAGGGGCTATCAAACCCGTGTATGAAGTGATGGCTGAAAGCGGTGCATCATTCGATCCTGATGCCTACATTGGTGCCGTCAAAGGCTACTATACGACCACTGACGGGGACATGCTGTCGCTGCCCTTCAACTCGTCCACACCCGTTCTCTGGGTCAATCGCGATGCTATGGAAGCGGCGGGTGTTGACCCTGACACGGATTTGTCGACCTGGGAAAAGGTTGGTGACGTTCTTGACCAGCTTAAGGCTGGGGGTGAAGACTGTCCGCTGGTCACTGCTTGGCAAAGCTGGATCCACCTTGAGAACCTTTCGGCCTATCACGACGTCCCATTCGCATCGAAGGACAATGGATTTGCCGGTCTTGACACCGAGCTGATGTTGAACGGACCGACGCAGGTAGCACACCTGACCGCGATGGGTGACTGGGCAAAAGATGGCAAATTCATTTATACCGGCCGCAGAAACGAAGGTGGCGCGAACTTCCGGGCAGGTGAATGCGCACTATTCACCGAAAGTTCGGCAGGTTATGCCGGCATTAGCTCTGAGGCTGAGTTCGAATTCGACGTGCGCCCATTGCCCTATTGGGAGGCGGTCGTAAGCGAGCCGCAAAACACCATTATTGGTGGCGCTTCGCTTTGGGTGATGGAGGGTCACGATCCTGAAGAATACAAAGGTGTCGGTGAATTCCTGAGCTTCCTTTCGTCTTCGGACGTTCAGGCGAACTGGCATCAGAACACAGGGTATCTTCCAATCACCGCCGAAGCTGGCGTCGCGACCCGAAATGCTGGTTTCTATGAAGAAAACCCAGGTACTGACATTGCTGTCATACAGATGACCGCCAAAGAGCCGACTGCGAATTCGAAGGGTCTGCGTCTGGGGTCGTTTGACCAGATTCGCGGCATAATCGACGAAGAGCTCGAGGCTGTCTGGTCCGGTGAAAAGACCGCTCAGGAAGCAATGGACAGTGCGAAAGAACGCGGCGATGCCCTGCTGCGCCGGTTCGAGTCTGCCAATCAATAAGTCCTAATTTGATGCGGGCCTGTTTCGGGCCCGCATCTTCTTTATTCGGTGGTTTATCGGGATGGAAAAACGCGTCACCTTTCGCGGCTGGCTTCTGCCATTGGCGCTGATTGCCCCGCAGGTCATCATCTCCGCTGTCTTCTTCTTCTATCCGGCCGGGCAGGCGGTGTGGCAGTCCCTGTTCATTCCTGACCCATTTGGGCTGTCGTCCCAATTTGTTGGATTGGGTAACTTTGAATTCCTGCTGAGCGATAAATTCTACCGTGCTTCTTTCGTGACGACGGCGGTGTTTTCAACGCTCGTAACACTGTGTTCAATGATCCCGGCGTTGTTTCTGGCGGTCATAGCGGACCGCCTGATCAAAGGATCGGGTGTTTACCGGACGCTGCTGATCTGGCCCTATGCCGTTGCCCCCGCGGTTGCAGGCGTGCTGTGGCTGTTCATGTTCAACACACGCGTTGGTGTCGTGTCGTGGTACCTCGGCCAGCTTGGTTATGACTGGAACCACGTTCTGAACGGCACCGAGGCCATGGGCCTGGTGGTTCTAGCCTCAGCCTGGGGGCGTATCAGCTATAACTTCTTGTTCTTCTTCGCAGCGCTGCAGTCGGTCCCAAGATCGGTGATCGAGGCTGCGGCAATTGACGGCGCGCGCTTCTGGCGCCGGTTCTTCACAATCGTGCTGCCGCTTTTGTCACCAACCGCGTTCTTCCTGTTGGTGGTGAATGTTGTCTACGCATTCTTTGAGACCTTTGGCGTCATCCACACGATCACTGGCGGTGGCCCACAGCAGGCGACGACCATTCTAGTTTACAAAGTCTTCTCGGATGGGTTCGTTGGACAAGATCTCGGTTCGTCCTCCGCTCAGTCCGTTATCCTGCTTATTGTCGTTGGTCTGCTGACCGTCATCCAATTCAAATACGTGGAAAAAAGGGTGCACTACTGATGGCAGCCCAACAACACGGAATGGTCGAAAAACGTGGCATGGGGATCTGGTTGACCCATGCCATGATGATCCTTGGCGTCTTAATCATATTTTTCCCGATCTGGCTGGCGTTCGTGGCATCGACTGTGACCCAGCCGGAAATCGTTTCGCCGCCCATGCCCATTCTTCCCGGCGATCAATTCTGGGAAAACTATAAGGCCGCTCTGTTCTCCGGCGTGAACGTTCCAGTCGCCACAATGTTGTTCAACAGTCTTGTGATGGCCATCGGAATCGCAGTGGGCAAGATCATAATTTCGCTGCTGTCAGCTTTTGCGATCGTCTATTTCCGTTTTCCCGGGCGAACGACATTCTTTTGGCTGATCTTCCTGACGCTGATGCTTCCGGTCGAGGTTCGTATTGTGCCGACGTTCGAAGTTGTCGCCGGGTTCGGCATGCTCAACAGCTACTATGGGCTGATCTTCCCCTTAATCGCCTCGGCCACGGCAACGTTCCTGTTCCGGCAGTTCTTTCTGACGATCCCGGATGAACTGGCCGAAGCTGCACGCGTCGATGGTGCCCGCCCGATGCGGTTCTTCATTGATATCGTGGTCCCCATGAGCCGAACGAATATCGCGGCGCTATTCGTGATCCTTTTTATCTACGGGTGGAATCAATATCTCTGGCCGCTGCTCATCACTACCGATCCTGAAATGAACACCATCGTGATGGGTATCAAACAGATGTTCCCATCCGGCGACGACGTAGCTGAATGGCCGGTCATCATGGCCACTTCGATTTTGGCAATGATCCCGCCGGTCATCGTAGTGGTGTCTATGCAAAAGCTCTTTGTCCGCGGCCTTGTCGATAGCGAGAAATAAGAAATGGCAACAGTAAACTTAGAGAATGTCAAAAAGAGCTTTGGCCCGACGGACGTTATCCATGGCATCGACATAGATATTGCGGACGGTGAATTCATTGTGATTGTTGGCCCTTCGGGCTGCGGAAAATCCACGCTTTTGCGAATGGTTGCGGGCCTTGAAACCGTAACGTCCGGTGAAATCCGGATTGGAGAAGAACGAGCCAACGACAAAGAGCCGATGGATCGCGATATCGCGATGGTTTTCCAGAATTATGCGCTCTACCCACATATGTCGGTGCGCCAGAACATGGGGTATGGGCTAAAAATCGCGGGGCTTCCAAAAAACCAGATTGACCAGAAGGTGACCGAGGCCGCCAAACTGTTGCAGCTGGAAGCTTTGTTGGACCGCAAACCCCGGCAGCTTTCAGGCGGTCAACGCCAAAGGGTGGCAATGGGGCGGGCAATTGTTCGCGAGCCGGCGGTTTTCCTGTTTGATGAACCACTCTCAAATCTTGATGCCAAGCTGCGTGTTCAGATGCGTTTAGAAATTCGCGAGCTTCAGGAAAAGCTTGGAATTACATCGCTTTACGTGACTCACGATCAGGTCGAAGCGATGACGATGGCAGACAGGATGATCGTGATGAACGGAGGCATCGCTGAGCAGATTGGGACGCCATTGGAGGTATATGAAACACCAGGAACCCTTTTCGCGGCTCAGTTTATTGGTAGCCCTGCAATGAATATCTTTGATGCTCAGCGTGAAAACGGAACGGTTAAGATAGGGGGCTTAGAGATTGGCCCATCCACGGGGCCTGATACCCCACTAAAGCTTGGAATCCGACCAGAGCATCTGTTTCTGGACGACAATGGTCCGTTGGAAGCCGCTATTCAGATGGCGGAACCGCTAGGCGCAAACACCTTATTGCATGGCCAGCTCACGGATGCAGGCGACGCGATTACGATTAGTCTTCCGGGTGTCCACCCAATCGAAGGCCGGCATCCGAGCATGCGGTTCTCAGTTGCCTCAGAGCACATGCATCTGTTTGACCATTCATCCGGCA
This sequence comes from Ruegeria sp. H9, assembly GCF_056532915.1. Classification (NCBI taxonomy): domain Bacteria; kingdom Pseudomonadati; phylum Pseudomonadota; class Alphaproteobacteria; order Rhodobacterales; family Roseobacteraceae; genus Ruegeria; species Ruegeria sp. H9. Next base: position 1,075,389 of record NZ_JBQFNX010000001.1, read on the forward strand.
AGAGGTTGGAAGGCTGATGGTCTTTCCACAGGTTGAAGCCTTTCGTGGTGGCAAAAACCTGATCCGGGTTGTGGGGCATCGAGGTGCGCGGGGTGTGCTGCCCGAAAACAGTATGATTGGCTTTGACTTTTTGCTCTCTATCGGCGTCCCGCTGCTTGAGTTTGATGTTGTCCTGACGGCCGATGACGTACCGGTCATAACCCACAACCATCGGCTGCACGCTCCCAGCTTTCGTGACGCAAATGGCCTGTTTCTGACCGGAGAAGAGCCGAAGGTCTCGTCATTGACGTTCGAGCAAATCCAGCAATTTGACATCGGGCGGTTGGATGGTCATTCGTCTTATGGCCAACGGTTTCCGGACCAGGCTCAACTGGATGGCATCCGTGTTCCAAAGTTGCAGGATTTGCTGGATCTGGTTGATGATCCAAAATACGGCGATGCCTATCTGATGCTCGAACTGAAGTCGGATCCGGATTTGGCTCACGATGCGCTTTATAGGAAGAAATTTGTCGGGCGGGTTCTTCAAGAAGTACGTGACAAAGGATTGTCTTCGCGCGCGGTGCTCCACAGTTTTGATTGGAACCTGTTGGAGGAGTGTCAGCGGCAGGCTCCTGACATGCCGTCTTCCTACCTGACGCAGCTTCCGGAAAACGCGGCGGATGTTGGTGAGGATTCCTCGAAAGCGGTTTGCCCTGACTTTCGTGGTCGTCGTGATGAAATTCCAAATTTGGTCAAGCAAGCTGGCGGTTCGCTTTGGTGCCCATACTACACGGATGTAACGGCTGAAAATGTGGCGCGCGCAAAAGAACTGGGCCTATGTGTTGCCGTATGGACGGTCAATTCGCACGAAGAAATAGGCAGAATGATCGACCTGCGCGTGGATGCAATTGTATCTGATTATCCTGGGCGGGTTCAAAGGCATCTGTCGGATTTGGGCGTGAGGTGGAGTGTCGATTGCCGGTGAGCACCGCGCCACAAAAGCTGACGCCGTTCATGTTCTTTTCAGTTGCAGTTGGGAAGGATCAGACACATCAACTAGCCTAAATTTGCAAAAGAACCATCGTCTAAAGCACCGTGCAATTGTTAGGTAGCCGCATTGGATCATGCCGAAAGGCTGGCCAATGGATGCGATTAAGATCCGTGTGCAGCAGAAATTGCTTCGCTTGGAGAGGTCGGCGTGAACAGTGTGTTACACTAACAAAAAAACATACCGAGAAAAACAAATCTATCCTTGAAGTGGCGCATTCAACTACAGGGGCGCAGTTTGTGAAAACTCAGTGTCGTATTGAATTTGCGGTGAATGAGCCGATATCCCCCGCTTCATCGAGATAATAATTTGGACCTGCAACCAACGGAAAACCGGATACTCGGGACAAATGCCCAATCAACGAAGCTTTAGTGTTCAATGTAGGCTGAATGTCCGTCTTGCAACCTGATGAAGCCGTCTTGAGGTTCGTTCAATTCAAATACCTCTTGTGCGGATAGGCCCAGGAAGATTCCTCGAAACACGCGGGATGTTAATCCGTGGCCAACAATTATCACTGTTCCTTCGAACGAGCTGCTCGAATACCATGAGGAAACACGATTGTGCACGTCAGCATAGGACTCTCCACCCGGGGGTGGATAATTCCAGCGATCAGAGCATCGCGCTTCCCATTCCTTGGGAAACTGTCGAGTGATCTCTTTTTCAGTCAATCCTTCCCATTGCCCGAAACTGCATTCCACCAAACTGGTCTCGTACTCGATGATTTCTGGCGGCAGACCTAGTTCCTTGATCACGATTGATGCTGTCTGTGCAGCTCGGCCGAGCGGGCTCGAAAATATTGAAAGCGAATGATCGAAAGAAAGGCGGCTTCGTAGTTTACTTGCGTTTGCCAATGCTTGACGAATGCCTCGGTCGGTCAGGGGCGAGTCCCGACGTCCTTGCCTCCGTTTTTGGGAGTTCCATTCGGTCTCGCCGTGACGAAGCAAATAGAAGGTTGGGCTGATGTTCTGGTCTCGCACTTGTTGACTACTTTATTCATCGACGCAAAGCGAAGTAATTCTGATTTTTAGTTTAAGCAGTGTCTCGTCTAAGCGGGCAACTATTGTCGAAAAAAGCAACCAATCCTCTGGTTGACACAATTGATAACACGAATGAAGGGCCGCTACACGACCTGTGCGTTAAATGAGGCGTCGCTCATTTTGATCCTTTAAGGGCTCTCCGCCGACTTGGTTTGCGCTTAAATTCGATGACAACTTCTCGGATGCGTGGACATGATGGAAGAACTTATAGGCGAAAATCGCAAAACTTGCGCGTAGTGGGTATTGGGGTCGTATCAAAATCAACGGCTTCGCTAAGGCCGGATGGCTGAATACTGTGTCGCTCGATATTCGTATCGGCGACTGACCCTGCTCTGCAAAGCGCGTTCAGAAAAGGGCTCAACTGCGATTGATATATTCCGCGATAGCTGCCCGACTGCCGTGTTTCCAGATCGTAGTTAGCCAGAAGGCAAAAGCTCTGGGAAAGCCTGCGCCGAGGGCGCAAGCATCGCTATAGTGTTGCTGGCCGACCCAGAGTTCTGGATCGTCTTTGGAAGCCAGCGAAGCTTTCTGTAGACTCTCCCATTGGGGGTCATTGGGGGCGATTTCGGAGCCATCTTCACGGTATCCTGCACACATCCGGCACCAGAAAGCTTCGGCCAGCGCGAGCCCGCTTATGGAAGAGCCTGCCGCAAGTGCATCACGAAGTGACGGCAGCAAGAACCCGGGGTGTCGCGCCGATCCATCGAAAGCAACCCGGCGCGTCGTGTCGTGAATGGCCGTATTTGCAAATCGCGTCTCAACCTGCTCAAGGTATTCATTTGCAGTCGCTCCGGGGACGGCTGCGACATGAGGCAGAATTTCTTCTTCTTGGACCTTTCTGAAAAACGCCAGGATATCCCGGTCCTGCATGCAATCCGAAATTGTCGGGACATTAAGTATTTCGCCGACATTAGCAAGCAACTGGTGACCGCCGTTCAAAATGCGCAGTTTCATCGTCTCATAGCTTTGGACATCACGGGTCAGCGTGACGCCAACCTGTTCAAGGGGTGGGCGCCCGGCGCAGAAATCGTCCTCGATCACCCATTGGCGATAGTTCTCGTGCGATACGGGTGCTTGGTCATCGACGCCAAGTGCGTGGCATTGTGATATCACTTGGTCTGTTGTAGCAGGCACGATGCAATCCACCATTGAATTGGGGAATGCGCCGTTCTGGTCTATCCAGTCGGCCAGAGCAGGGTCAGACAGGCGTGCTAGACCGACAACGCAGTTCCTCAGGATAACGCCATTATCCGAAAGGTTATCGCAGCTCAGCGCGGTGAAGGGTTTGATGCCCTGCGCCCTGCGCTGCTTGAGCGCCGCAATGATCGCACCGAAGGCCGTGCGCGGCTGGTTTGGATTTGCTGCATCATGAAGAATTTCTTGGTGATCTGTGTCGAGGGCACCCGTGTTGGCATCTCGGTAATATCCACCTTCGGTCACTGTCAGAGACACAATCTTGATGGAAGGCTCGGACATCTTGCGGATCAACGCTGCATTGCCGGCCTCGACCGGAAGATAATCGATCATCGGACCAATTACCTCGGCGGACATCCCTTTCGGGTCCAGTTCGATCAATGTCGTCAAGCAGTCCTGCGCCAGCAGACGCCCTCGCATCTCGGAATCGTAGCTTCGCAAACCGGCTCCGATGATTGCCCAGTCGTGGGCCTGACCTTGCTGCATCAACTGGTGGATATACCAAGCCTGATGCGCGCGGTGAAAATTCCCGAGACCGATATGGACAATGCCGGGCGTCAGGTCCGAGCACCTGTAAGATGGGGTCCTGACAGTTGTCGGCAGGTTTGAAAGGTTATCTCGCCTTAGATGTACTGCAGGATTTGCGTTTGCCACAGGGTTCATCAGCTCATCCAGTTTCCGCCATCGACGTTATATGTCTGGGCGACAATGTACCTGGCTTCGTCAGAGGCCAGAAACACCGCCATCCCGGTCAGATCCTCTGCGCGACCCATCCGCCCATAGGGAACAGCTGCCGCCACTTCGCGTTTCTTTTGGCCGAGCGGTTTATCTTCATGTTTTGCAAAGAACGCATCAACGCCGTCCCAATGCTCGCCATCAACAACACCCGGAGCAATTGCGTTCACGTTGATCCCATGAGCGATCAGGTTCAGCCCTGCCGATTGGGTCAGCGATATGATCGCCGCCTTGCTGGCGCAGTAAACTGCGACCAAAGGTTCCCCCCTTCGCCCAGCCTGAGATGCCATGTTGATGATCCGACCTTTGGTCCCGTGCTCGATCATGTGCCGGGCGACCGCTTGCATCGTGAACAAAGCACCCGAGACGTTGATGTCAAAAACGCGGTTGTAGTCTTCCCGCTCAATCTCAACGATTGGGGCGGCGGTGAAGATTGCCGCATTGTTGATCAGAATGTCGATAGGGCCGAAATGTGTAGCGGCTCTTGCGACGGCCTCATCTATGCTTTGTTGGTTTGTCACGTCCATCTCGATGGCGAATGCAACCTGACCCAATTCTGCGGCGGCGTCTTTCGCACGCTGGATGTCGATGTCGGCGATGGCAACACGCGCGCCTTCTGCAACATAAGCTTTGGCAAAGGCCAATCCGATGCCTCGCGCAGCCCCGGTGATCAGGGCGGTTTTGCCTGCCAAGCGTGTCATTCGATCCGCAAGCCTTTCGCGTCAAACCGATGGATGACATCTGCACGCGGTGTCAGGTGAATTCGATCCCCATGGCGGAAGCCGACCTCACCATCTGCGCGGACGGTAATGGTTTCGGCCAGGCCGGTCTCGTGGACGTGAAAAAAGGTGTCCGATCCCAAGTGTTCTGAAACGCTGACGATCCCGGACCATTCACCTTCAGTTTCCGAAACCGCGATGTGTTCCGGGCGAATACCGATTGTTTGTGCACCGTGTTTCGCCGCCTCTGGTCCTTCGATGAAGTTCATTTTGGGCGAGCCGATGAACCCTGCAACAAACAAGTTGCGCGGCGTCCGATATAATTCAAGCGGGCTGCCGACCTGTTCGATCACACCGGCCTGAAGCACGACGATCTTGTCGGCCATTGTCATGGCTTCAACCTGATCGTGCGTCACGTAAATCATCGTTGTCGCCAGACGTTCGTGCAGTTCGCTGATCTCTAGCCGCATGCCGACGCGCAGCGCCGCGTCTAGGTTTGAAAGGGGCTCGTCGAACAGGAATGCCGCGGGCTCACGAACAATGGCGCGACCAATGGCAACGCGCTGGCGTTGCCCACCGGAAAGCTGTCCCGGGCGGCGGTCGAGATAATCGCTCAGGTTCAGGACGCTTGCCGCGCCTTCGACTCGCTTGTCGATTTCGGCCTGATCCAGCTTGGCCATACGCAAGGGAAAGGCGATGTTCTTGCGCACACTCATATGCGGGTACAAAGCATAAGACTGGAACACCATTGCCAGACCACGTTTGGCGGGCGGTACGTCGGTTGCATCCGCGCCATCAATGTCGATGGAGCCCGAAGTGATGTCCTCTAGCCCAGCAATGAGCCGCAACAGCGTGGACTTGCCACAACCAGAGGGCCCGACGAAGACGGTGAATTCACCGTCCTCGATAGTCAAATCTAGTGGTGGAATGACCTCTACGTCACCGAAGCTTTTGGTCACTGACTTGAGTTGGATACGTCCCATAGTCGTCTTCCTTATTTCACAGCGCCGAAAGTCAGGCCGCGGACAAGTTGTTTCTGGCTGAACCAGCCAAGGATGAGGATTGGTGCGATCGCCATGGTCGATGCCGCGCTGAGCTTGGCGAAGAACAGGCCTTCGGGGCTGGAATAGCTGGCGATGAATGCGGTAAGCGGCGCTGCGTCAACGGCAGTCAGGTTGAGCGTCCAGAATGCCTCGTTCCAGGCAAGAATGAAGTTCAGTAGCACGGTCGAGGCGATGCCGGGCACGGCCATGGGTGTCAACACATAGAGGATTTCTTCTTTCAGCGTGGCACCATCCATCCGGGCGGCTTCCAGAATCTCACCGGGGATTTCACGGAAATAGGTGTAAAGCATCCAGACGATGATCGGCAGGTTGATCAGCATCAGCACCACGACCAGCCCTCCGCGCGTGTCCAGTAGACCCAACCGGATGAACAGCAGATAGATCGGGTAGAGAACACCCACCGCGGGCAGCATCTTGGTGGACAGCATCCACAGCAGGATGTCCTTGGTACGCTTGGACGGCACGAAGGCCATGGCCCATGCTGCGGGCACTGCGATGATCACGCCCAGAATGGTTGATCCACCTGCGATGATCACCGAATTCCACAGGAACCGCATGTAATCCGAGCGTTCCTGTACGATTGCATAGTTCTCGAGCGTCCAATCGAAGTTCAGGAACAGCGGTGGGCTGGCGATCGCCTGAGCCTCGGTTTTGAAGCTGGTCAGGATCGTCCAGAGGATCGGGAAAAAGATCAGCAGACCAACGGCCCAGGCAAGGGCGGTGTTCAGCGATTTACGACGGGATGTGACGGCGCGGGCCATGGTCGTTCCTCCTCACGCGTCCAGGTTTTTGCCGACGATGCGCATCAGGAAGATGGCAACGATATTGGCAAGGATGATGGCGTAGACACCTCCGGCTGATCCAAGGCCGACATTCTGGCTTTCCAGCACGCGCTGGAATATCAGGTAGGTGAGGGTTCGGGTGCCGAAGGCGCCGCCGGTGGTCACGAAGATTTCGGCGAAGATCGACAGAAGAAAGATCGTCTGGATCAGGATCACGATGGTTATCGCGCGGCTCAGATGTGGCAGGACGATGTGATAAAAGCGTTTCAGGACTGGCGCACCATCCATTTCGGCTGCTTCCAGCTGTTCACTGTCCAGTGACTGAATTGCGGTCAGCAGGATCAGTGTCGCGAAGGGTAGCCACTGCCATGAGACGATCATGATGATCGAAGTCATCGAGGCCTCGGATAGCCATGAGATCGGCTCGGCCCCGAAAAAGCGCCATAGATGGGCCAGCAACCCATTCACAGGATCCATGAACATGTTCTTCCACACCAACGCAGACACCGTGGGCATGACAAAGAAGGGAGCGATCACGAGGATACGGACAACGCCCTGACCCCACATGGGTTGATCCAGCAGCATCGCTAGTAGAATGCCTAGAATTACGGTGATCACCAAGACGCCGCCTACGATCATCAACGTCGCTTGCACCGCGGGCCAGAAGGAGCTGGACGAGACGAACCGGACATAGTTGTCGAACCCGACCCAGCCCAAGTCGCCACCGCGAAGGGGCAGATACTTCTTGAAGGAAAAATACAGCGTCATCGTCAGGGGCACGAGCATCCAGCCAAGTAGCAGGACCACTGCGGGTGCCATCATCAGGCGCGCGACGGATCGGGAATGTTGAGTTGCCATGACGCAAACCCTCTCTGTTCAGGCATAACCAAAGCCTGCGAGAAAAACGCGAGTTGTGGAAGGGTAGAGCGGGGGGCAGACCTCTGCCCGCCCGCCGGGGAGGGATGCCTCAGTAGCCTGCGGCTTCCATTTCTTCGGTGGTGAAGGCCTGCGCTTTGGCGAGTGCTTCGTCCACTGACTGCTGTCCGGCATAAACTGCCGAGAACTCCTGACTTACTTGCGTAGCGATACCGGCAAACTCGGGGATCGCGACGAACTGGATACCCGTGTATGGCGTCGGCTGTGCGCAGCAATTCTGTGGATCGGCCATCAGGATCGACTCTAAGGTCATGTTCGCAAAGGGAACTTCCTTGTAGTTCGGGTTCTCATAGAGCGAGGTTCGCGCGCCCGGCGGCACATTGGCCCAGCCTTCATTTTCGGCCACCAACTCAATGTAGTCTTTCGAGGTCGCCCATTCGATGAATTGCTTTGCCGCGTCCTCTTGCTGCGTGCCCGCTGGGATCGCTAGCGCCCAGGCCCACAACCAATTGGCGCGTTTATCTACGCCTTCCGAGTTCGGTGCCAGTGCAAAACCAACCTTGTCTGCCACTGTCGAGTCGTCAGGGTTGGTCACGAAGGACGCCGCGACGGTTGCGTCGATCCACATGCCACACTTGCCCTGCTGGAACAGCGACAGGTTTTCATTGAACCCATTGGTGGCGAAGCCCGCCGGGCCAGATTCATTCATCATGTCGACGAAGAAAGTGAGCGCTTCTTTCCATTCCGGCTGATCGAACTGGGGCTTCCAATCCTCGTCAAACCAGCGTGCGCCGAAGGAATTGCCTGTCACGGTGATAAAGGCGCCGCCTTCACCCCAACCAGCCTTGCCACGTAGGCAGATGCCGTTGATGTCATTGTCCCGATCCGTCATCGCAGCGGCAGCTTCGCGGATGAATTGCCAGGTCGGCGCGTCGGGCATTTCAAGGCCGGCCTGTTCCATCAGGTCAGTGCGGTACATGATCATCGAGCTTTCACCATAGAATGGCGCTGCGTACAGCGTCCCTTCATGGCTTAGGCCCCCCGCCATTGCGGGCAGAATGTCCCCGACATCGTAGTCTTCGGACAAACCATCCAGCGGAACCAACCAGCCATTCGCGCCCCAGATGGGCGTCTCGTACATGCCGATGGTCATGATGTCGAACTGACCGCCCTTGGTCGTGATGTCGGTGGTGACGCGCTGACGCAGCACGTTCTCTTCCAGCGTTACCCATTCGACGTCGATACCGGTCGCTTCGGTGAATTTGTCAGTATAGCCCTGCATCCGGATCATGTCGCCATTATTCACGGTGGCGATCGTGATGGATTGCGCGTGGGCTGCGGCCGTAGCGACGAATGTCAATGCAGTCGCCGCGCGAAGTGCGTGCTTCAGATACATCCCTGTCCTCCCTGAGCTTGGATGTCGTGCAGAGAGCGTAGAGTGTAAATTGTCGCGCCGTCAATAAAAACTTTACGCGCGTTAAAATTATCGAGCTATGCCGAATTCCTTAATACGAGCCGCGCAGGGAAAAGGGTTTCTGTTCGCGCCTCAAATTCTCCCCCGTTTTCAATGAGTTCGAACAGCGTTTCGACACTTCTTCCGGCTACGTTGTCGTAGTCATGCGCAGCTGTGGTCAGAGAAGGGCAGGTGAATTTTGCGAACGGATGATCGTCATTTGAGGCCACGCGCAGCGTGCAATCGTTCTTGCGTCCGACCCGAATCCCCTGTTCGTAACAGGCCGCAAGAAAGCCAATTGCCAGTCGGTCATTGCTGCATAGAACTGAATTCGTCCTCAATTGACGCTCGTCCAGAACTTTCAACGCGCCCCGGTGACCGATTTCTTCAAATGCCCAGCCTATGCCGTCGACTTTGATGATATGAGGCTCAAACCCGAGACGCTCCATCACCTCAACATAAGCTTTTCGACGTTTGTTGGCGTTCGGATTCGCAGGCGTACGCATTTCAAAGAAAGATGGCGGTTCGCCCGTGCGGGTCATGTATTCGACCGTTTGTGACACAAAACTGAAATTGTCCGATCCAACAAAGGCAGCCCCCAAACCATCCAGGTTACTGTCAAACAAGACCGTTGGCACGTTGGCACAGAATTTCTCGATCGCGGATCGGTCCGAGATACGCCCCAAAGGGGCTAGCAAAACTCCGGCGGGTTTCAGGGATTGCAGGCCGTCCAGAATTTCGTTCTCGAGCTTTTGCTCGCCATGTGAGCTGAAGAGAGACGGTCGATAGCCCGCCGCGATGCAGGATTGTTCCAGATACCGTGCGATTTCTGCAAAGAAAGGGTCAGACAAATAGGGTACGACGATGCCGATATTCTTGGTCAGCTTTCGGTTCTGGTTCACCGCATAAATGTTAGGGCGGTAATCAAACCGTTCGAGCGCTTCTTCGATGCGCGCCCTTGTCGTCGGGCGAACACTTTCGGGATCATGGAAATATTTGGATACTGTGGGCCGCGAAATGCCGCTGAGGGCTGCGAACTCTTCCATGTTCTTAATCTTGGTCATGCTAGTCTGCCTGCGGATCATAGCCGCCTTGATCTTATCGTATCTTTACATATTCTTTGCGCGCGCTAAAAAATCAATAGCCAGACGGTCTCCGAGTAGTCGAATTGGGCGAGGGGTTTGAATGTATCTCGGGATCGATATCGGAACTTCGACTGTCAAGCTTGCGTACGCGGATAGGGACCGGATTCTCGCGACATCTTCGGTGGGGATACAGACATCTTCACCCCAACCCGGCTGGTCTGAGCAGCACCCGGACCTTTGGTGGAAGGCGACAGTAGACGCTTTGAACCAACTTGTGGGCCGAATTGAGTTGTCCGAAATCAAGGCCGTCGGATTGTCCGGTCAAATGCATGGTGCCGTTTTGCTGGACTGCGATCTGCGTCCGATCCGCCCGGCGATCCTTTGGAATGACAGCAGATCAGCACGCGAGTGTGATGAACTGCGTGCGGTCGAACCACAGATTGGACAGATTGCGGGTGTCCTGCCCTTGCCAGGCTTTACCGCACCTAAGATTGCATGGCTTAGACAACATGAGCCCGAACATTACGGTCGACTTGCCCATATCCTGCTGCTCAAAGACTATATCGGCTTATGTCTGCATGGAGAATTGGCAACCGATACGTCCGATGCGGCCGGAACAATGTGGCTTGATCAGGCGTTGCGCAAATGGAATGCCGCTGTCACCGAAGCCACATTTGTAAAGCCCGACTGGTTACCGCCAGTATTCGACGGTCAAACGGTTGTTGGGAAAGTGACCGCACGTGCTGCGGCAGAGACAAGGCTGAAACCCGGTATTCCCGTCGTGACCGGAGGAGGGGACGCGGCAACAGGGGCGGTGTCATTGGGTGCTACCGAGCCAGGGCGTGGGTTCATCTCACTTGGGACATCCGGTCAGCTATTTGCGGCTAATCGAAGTTATAAGCCTAACCCTGAAAGCTATGTTCATGCTTTTGCACACACGCTGCCCGATCGTTGGTATCAAATGGCTGCGATGCTGAACGGGGCAAGGCCCATTTCATGGATTGGGGATCAGTTGGGGCTGACTTCTACCGAAGTTGTCGCGCTTGCTGAAACGGTCAACGGTGATCGCGTTCCGATTTTTCTGCCCTATCTGACGGGTGAACGCAGCCCGCACGGAGACCCACGTATTCGGGCCAGTTTCTTTGGACTGGAGGATTCAACAACACGTGCTGACATCTGCCGCTCTGTAGTTGAGGCAATTGCGTTTAGCTTTGCCGATGCAGCGCTCAGTTTTGGTGACACAATTGACGACCTGCCCGAATTGGCCGCCATAGGAGGCGGCAGCCGATCAGAATTGTTGCTTGGTTTGATCGCAACGGTGATTGGAAAACCCATTGTACGATCTGATGGGGCGGATTCCGGTCCGGCATATGGCGCATCCCGGCTGGCGGCGTGTGGTCTCGGCGCGTTGACGAAAGCTGATTTGGCATATCAGCCGCCCACAACCGAAAGGTTTGAACCCACTGAAATGACTGCACTTTCCGAACGGTTGATGAAATTTCGCCGACTTTATTCTGCGGTTAAAGGTGTAAATTGATCGCACTAATAATCTTCAGTATTTAGATCGTCCCCCGCGCTAGATGGACCTGCGTTGGTGAAGCAATAGGCATGACATGGATCGACGTATGGGTGATAACTAGGTCTGAGAGGTGCAGATCATGCCTTCAATTTTCGGTAGGAATAGGTGCTGAGGATCTGAGTTTTGGGCTGAGCTATGGCTATCTTGACCACAATGAAATGCGTGATGTTAGCGACCCAGAGCCCCTCAGGAACAAATCTGCACCATTAAAGCAAGAGCGAAAGGGGTTGCGAAGCAAAAACTCGTTATCGGCATAGCCATAGATTAATCCATGTTTCTTGGCGGTTGTTGATAGATACTCGTGGCCTTCAATCTTGTGCTCAGGCGGTAGCACATACTCCCTACCTGCGCGATCCGCTTGCCGTGATTGGTAGTCTTTTCGGGCGCTCGGAAGAACTCTTTCCAACACTTTTGACTGCGAAGCATTTTTTCGATAGGCAGTTTCAATTACTCGACCGAAACGTGTTTCGCACCACAATCAGCGAATCCGCGAATTAGTTTTGCCGCGTCTTCTTCGTTGTCCGGTACAAGCGGCTGCAGCCTCGCCGAGACGGGAATCCCCAGCCTTACGAGTTCAGCCATCGCATTGAGTCGCTCGGAGACCGCCGGAAAGCAACACTTCTCTGCAGCTAGTGGTGATCGAGGTTCTTCGGGACCCGTCGTGTGAAGTAGAAGACCTCTGCATTCACAAATGAGAAGGGAACGGTTTTGTTCTCCAGCATGTACTACGCCCTTGATCAGCTCCGGTTAAAGCTGAAGGGAAACAGAAGTTTACCTGTTGGGAATGGTGCCCGGGGGCGGAATCGAACCACCGACACGAGGATTTTCAATCCACTGCTCTACCCCTGAGCTACCCGGGCACGGGAATGGCGTTTGCCATTGGGTGGAGGCCTTCTATGACTTGCCACAGGCAGTGTCCAGAGGCTTTTTGACATTTTTTCAATGCGGGCGAGACGTGGGGCTTTCGGTTGGTTGCGAGGTCGTCTCGGCGTCTTCTTCACGTTGCGATGGCACCGCATAAGAACCGTTTAGCCATTTTGCCAGATCGATATCCGCGCAGCGTTTGGAGCAGAATGGTCGAAAAGCCTGCTGGGTATCTTCTCCGCAGATCGGGCAGCTCATTTCAGAATCTCCGTCAATGGGATACGACCACGTTTGCGCTGTAGTTCGAAATGGCCAAGCGGGGTCCAACCGGCCAAAATCGTCTCGTCAGGATCGGACTTGAATGCCGACCGCAAGGCCGATTCGAAACCCCTCCGGTCTTTCTTGGGCATCGGTGCAAGGTCCAGAGTGATCTGCCCCCCCAACCCGCGCACGCGCAGGGCGCGCGGCAGGGCTTTGGCGCAGGCGAAGTTAGCTTTGGTTCCCGCCGCGAGAGATGTGTCGGCGCCGGTGTTCACATCCACCGCAACCAGCGCGCGGGTCGGTTGGATATAGAGGTGTCCTCCACCGGGAAGCGCTTCGGAAATCCCCTTTGTTGCATCGAGCGCATCAACGACACCGTGGTCCTCAAATCCGCCGGATGCGGTCACGACCTCGGCCGGGTCCGTCCAATCACGCCAGGCCAGGATATGCGGACCATCGCCCTCGCTCAGCAATTCTGGTTCACTGCCCGTATCAGCCAATACCTGCTCGGCAAGTACCAGCATGGCTGAGATATCTTCAGCGATTTCATCTGCATCCGCCGCCTGACAGCACGAGCGCAGGATCAGGCCGTGCGTGCTGTTTCCCATTTGCTCATGCGCGATTTCGAGAAGTTGGTCGCGCATATCTTCATCACGGATTCGGCGCGAGATGTTCAGGCCGGGCGCGTCAGGTGTCACGATCGCAAAGCGGCTTTTGAACAAAATACGATTCGAGACGGGTATGGCTTTGCCGGGCTCGGCATATCCAGTCACCTGCACCAGTAGCAAAGCACCGGGCGACAACCCTTTGACTTGCCTCAGAAAAGCCGGGCCGTCGGGTGTGGTGAGAAACATGCCGCCCTGACCTTTGACCGGGCGATCGGCGCGGGCGCGGTAGATCGTACCTGGCGCAGGGGCATCTGTGGCGATCAGGAAATCGTCGAGAACACCATCCACCATCAGAGCTGCAGCTTCGCGTCCCTGAATATGATCCAGAATGATGGTACGACCCTTCATGAAACCTCGCGATATAAGGGATAGCCGATGCCTTGCAGCAGTGCAGCAGTTTCGGACAGGGGTAGGCCGACAATACCGGTGAACGAGCCTGAAATCCACGGGATGAACGCACCGGCAGGACCTTGTATTGCATAGGCTCCGGCCTTGCCCTGCCAGTCATCCGTCGCAAGATAGGCATTGATTTCGCTGTCGGACAGACGTTTCACTTTTACCTGAGAAACCACATCACGCTGGAGGATTTTAGCCCCGCTCCGCACAGCGACCGAAGTGATCACCCGATGGCGTCGGCCGGACAGGGCGTGCAGAAACTCTGCAGCTTGTCCCGCGTCTTCGGGTTTGCCAAGAATGCGGCGACCCAGTGCGACCGTAGTGTCAGCACATAAGGTGATATCATCGCTATCAGCTTGAACAGCCTGAACTTTTTGCCGGGTAATGCGGCTGCAATAGGGGGCTGGCAGTTCGCCATTCAGCGGCGTTTCATCGATATCCGGCGGACGGATCGCATCGGGCCGAACGCCAAGCTGCGCCAGCAGGTCCAGCCGCCGCGGGCTGCCCGATCCGAGGATAAACGCCATGTACGAAGCGTTACTTGAAGCGATAGTTGATCCGACCCTTGGTCAGATCATATGGGGTCATTTCGACCTGAACTTTGTCGCCGGCCAGAACACGGATGCGGTTCTTGCGCATCTTGCCTGCCGTATGTGCGATGATCTCATGGCCGTTTTCCAGCTCGACCCGAAACGTCGCATTAGGCAGGAGTTCCTTCACGACACCGGGAAATTCGAGCGTATCTTCCTTGGCCATGTTGTCTCCATCATTAGGTTGCACCTGCAGAATCTGCAGATCGTGCGCTTAAATGAGCCTATTTCGGCCTTATTTCAAGGGCGAAGTCACCTAAAGGGGTGATATTGTGACTGAATCGACCCGAGCGTCTTGCTCGGTCCAGTGCGTGCGGTTCAATACCCACCCGTCTGCGCGGACGTTTGCAATTGTGGACAGGTCGGCCTCGGCATAGGTCCAGCCGGCGGTATTCAGCGTGCCCTCGGCAAGCACTCCCGTCGGTGGGAACCCGATATCGGGCGGGCCAAACACGCCACCCATGCCGGTATTCATGTCGACTGCTTCGGACCATTCATTGCCGCCAACTAACGATGACATTACCGTAACACATTGATTTTCAAGGGCACGAGACATGGCACCGATCCGCACACGCCAATACCCGGACAGGGCTTCGGTGCAGGATGGAACGAGGATCAAATCGGCCTCGCTCAGGGCCCGACCCAAGAGAGGGAATTCACTGTCATAGCAGATCAGAACGCCGATTTTACCCAATGCGGTATCAAACAGTTTCAACGGACCGCCCGGGGCGATGTCCCAGGCCTCGCGTTCAAACCGTGTCATGATCTGCTTGTCCTGATGATCGAGACGACCGTCAGGAGCGTAGAACACTGCGCGGTTCACCGGGCGCCCTGGTCCGTCGATGACCGGGGCGGAAGCCCCCAGAATGTATGTGTTGTACATCTTTGCAAGGCGCGAATGCACAACTTGTACATCTTCCATCCGGTCGGAAACCGCCCGGATTGAGCGTTCGAGATCACCGGCCACCTTAGGGCCGTCGAGCGTCGACAACTCCATTGCGCCGTATTCGGGAAAGACCAGAAGGTCGGCACCTTGTCCCGCGGCCTCGGAAACCCATGCCTCAAGCTTGTCTTCATATTGAGCCCAACTATCGAGCCAATCGAGGTCGTAGGCGGCGGTGGCGATTTTCATTCCCAAGTCCTATGTCTGGTCGCTGCGCGACACTAGAACAGCAGATCGTCCAGGGCTACTGCAATCGCGGCGCGGGTGGTTCTGAAACCTATGTTGCGACTTACTGTTTCGAGGCGGGTGTGTGTTTATTGGCAGGCTTTCTCGGCCGCCGGTGCAGAGATTGCATCGAATGGCTGATCAGAGGTCGTTTTGACCTATCGAAGAACCTGAACGAAACAGGCAAGGAACTCCACCTCGGGCATCAACTTTGCAACTTCTTCAAGCGCGCGAAGGGGTAGTTTTACATCAAGAACATTGGCCCCGGGGATATCGACTCACAGAAACAAGGCGTTGTCATTTGTAACGGCACCGAGCACCAAGGATGCGGTCTGAAGGGCAAATCCGGAGATCAGGTATGTCGTCGATCCGGTCGGTCAGGCTGGTTTGTGCAATCCCGAAAAAGCGGTGAAATGCCCTGTCCAGACTTTCGTGAATCTCGAACCCTTCATCGAAAGCGAGGAAGGCAAATCCTAGTGAAATCTACAGCCAGATGATGTGCTTCCGTCGCAGGAAAACCTGAAAATTAGCCAAGGCGACTTAATGGACGCGATCAGGCTGTCGCAAAACGGTCACTAACACGCGCTCTGATCGTCGATAAACTGCGGCTCAATCGAGGCTTCAGGTTCATTTTGGGTGTGGATGTCGGGCTTGATTACCGGATCGGATCACTCGGGATTTTCCGCACGGAACAGGGCCCATGCGTCCTGCGAGGTGCCGTCCGGCTTGGTGCATATGCCTACCTGACCCGAACCAGTGTCTTTGATCTTGTAGCTGCCGCCGATCTCAAGGCAGTAGGCTGCTGCTGGGTTCACCACCTGATGCGTTTTTTCATGTGCCTTGCGGTACAGCTCCCATGCATCGGCGGACGTACCGTCGCTCAGTGCGCAGCGAGACGTGGTCAGGTCATATTCGCCTCCAATTGAGCCACAGTACACGGCGGCGGGATTTGCAAGGCCGACCGGCTTGCTGCCATCCGCGCCCGCATGGTGTTCACGAAAATAGGTCCAGGCATCGATCCGGGTGCCGTCGGGCAATTGGCAGATACCGCTCTGACCGTCCGGACCGTTATGGATACCGTAGAGCCCGCCTTGCGCGATGCAATATGTTGCCGCGGGATTGGCCAGACCGGTGTTGGCAGAGCTTGCGGCGGGCAGGGCCATTGAAAAGGCCATCGTCAGGGTCGCAATCGTGCCTGCGGAATTCAATAGACGCTTTGTCATGGTCACCTCGCAACATTGTGGACAGGGCAGGTTCTGAGGATTTTCGCCGTTTTGCAGATCGATCCGGTCCTGCGCGGATACTTGGATCAGAGTTGTTCCACCTTGATCGAGTCTGCGGGATAAAAGGCCAAGTGATCCTTGATTTCGGCCACCGCGTCGATCGGGTTTTCATAACTCCAAGCGGCGTTTTCGGTGACTGAGGATTTGTTTATGATCGAGAAATGCGTGGCGTCTCCCTTGCCTGCGCATTGGGTGACTTTGTTGGTCCGATCCAGAAAGGCCATCGCAATGTCCGCACGCGGGAAGTAGATAACCGGGTCTTTGTCGCCTTCCAGAAGTTCCAGCGCGTTGTTGGTTTCACCCAAAATCGCGCCGCCTGAACGGACGCTCCATTTGCCCGGTGCTTTGCGGATCGTGATGGTGTCTGTCATTCCTGTTCCTTCCCTCGTCGTGTCAGGGCTTCTCCTCTGCCCAAACTATGTAACAATCCGGTGTCAGACCGGTGCGGTTGCGGCATCCAACCACAGTTGAGCGGCGTCGCCCAGCCTTGGCCGGACTTTTTCCGCCACGTCGCGGTGATAGGCGTTCAGCCAAGCACGTTCCTCTCGTGACAGCATATCGACTACAATCAAACGCCTGTCGATTGGGACATAAGTCAGCGTACGCCAGTTCAGCATGGCGCGTTCGTCGTCACCGCTGGGCAGGTTTGGGGCATCTTCCACTACGACAAGGTTCTCAAGCCGGATGCCAAAAGCACCCTCGCGGTAATATCCCGGCTCGTTCGACAGGATCATGCCCGGCTCAAGCGGGACATGGCTGACCCGAGACAGGCGCTGAGGGCCCTCATGCACGCTGAGATAGGTACCGACCCCATGACCAACCCCATGGTTGAAATCCTGCCCGGCCAGCCACAGCGGCAGCCGCGCTACGCATTCGATATCGCGTCCTGCCAAGCCAACAGGCCAGCGTAGCATCGACATGGCGATCATGCCTTTGAGGACGCGTGTAAAGCAGGCCTTCTCCTCATCCCCAACATCGCCGATTGCAATTGTGCGGGTGATATCGGTGGTGCCGTCCAGATATTGCCCACCGCTGTCCAGCACCAGCAGGTGACCGTTTTCCAGCCTGCTGTCGGTTTCCTCGGTCACGCGATAATGCATGATGGCCCCGTTCGGCCCGGTGCCCGCGATGGTGTCGAATGAGATATCCTGCAGCGCGTTGTCCCGGCGGCGGCTTTCTTCCAGCCGCGTTACTACCTGTGTCTCGGTCAGGGTGCCGGGCTTCTGCGCGTCCAGCCAACACAGCAGTTCGATCACCGCTGCGGCATCTCGCAGATGTGCCTCGGCCGTGCCTGCGATTTCGGCCGGGTTCTTGCGGGCTTTGGGCAGGGCGCAGGGATCGCCGCCATCGACCATACGGTCCCCCAGCGCATCCGCTACGATCTGCGGAACCGTTCCCGGATCGACCTGTACCTTGCCTTCAAGTGCCTCAACCGCTGTCAGGAACGCGTCGGGTTGGTGTTGGGTGACCTGCGGGCCCAGATGATCCCCGATCCCGGTCAGTTTGGCAGCGGCCATGAACAGATCCACCCGCCCATCACCGTGCAGGATGGCAAAGCCATGGGCCACAGGGTTGTATGCGATGTCCGCGCCGCGAATGTTCAACAGCCACATGATCGAATCCGGCAAGGTGATCACCGCTGCCGCACGATCTGCGCTCTGCAGGTCACTCGCGAGGCGCTTGATTTTGCTCTCGGCGCTTTCACCTGCAAATTCAATCGGATGTGCCCTGACAGGATTCATCGGAGGGTCGGGTTGATCCGCCCAAATTCGGTCTACAAGGTTATCACAGCGCACCAGTTCGACGCCGCTGCCTTCAAGCTCTTTCTGTGCAGACGAAATCTGTCCTGCAGCGTGGAGCCACGGATCAAACCCGACTTTGCCGCCATTTGGCAATTGCTCTTTCAACCAGGCGCTCAGGCTGACATCTGGCCATGGGACCGGCGTGTAATCCTGTGCGACCTGGGCCTTTACCTGAGTGCGATAGCGCCCGTCGATGAAAACCCCGGCAATGTCCGTGAGCGCCGCGCAAAACCCCGCAGAACCGGTGAATCCGGTAAGCCAGGCCAGCCTTTCATCCCGAGGGGCCACATATTCACCCTGATGCGCATCCGCACGCGGGATCAGGAAGCCCTGCAGGCCTTCGCGCGCCAGCTCGTCCCGCAAAGCGGCCAGTCGTGGTGGGCCTTGCTCGGGGCGTGCGGTCACTTCGAAACTCTGGAACATGGGCGGCCTCATTCGTCAGTCTTGCTGCGCGCAAACCTGCGGCCTGCGGTAGGAAAAGTCCAGCGCCCCGGCGCACACTATTCTTCTGTCTCAAGAAAGCGTTGAATGGCCTGGATATACGGGTTGTAGGCCTCATTTCCAGGTAATGGTATCTGGTTGCCGGTCTCAAGGATCACAAGCGAGGCATTGGGGATTCCAGCCGCCAGTTTGCGCGCCTCGGACAGGGGGTGAACGGCTGTGTGCCGCCCGTGCAGAACCAGCGTGGGGCATTGCACCATCGGAAGAAGTTGCAGCACCGAGGTGCTATTGGCGATGTCACGGTAGTGAAGTCTTTCCTCGCTTGAATAAAGTGTCTGCAATTCATTCACCATGTGCCGAACGCTATCCAGCGGACCTTCGGGAAAATAGCTGAATTCAGCGCCCATAGCATAGCCGCTGCCCGGCTTGTTCCAGCCTTCCGCGATCAGTGACCGGATCGAGTCGGGTTGTTTGGTGTCTTCCCGGTAATCTCGCCCTTCAGCCCATCCGCCGGAGATAACCAGCTTGTCAATCCGCTCGGGGTGTCTTGCGGCGAAGTGTAGGGCAGGGAAGGTGCCGCCCATTTCACCGAGAATGGAAAAGCGGTCAAACCCCG
The DNA here is from genome assembly GCF_056532915.1 of Ruegeria sp. H9. NCBI lineage: Bacteria > Pseudomonadati > Pseudomonadota > Alphaproteobacteria > Rhodobacterales > Roseobacteraceae > Ruegeria > Ruegeria sp. H9. Next base: position 1,095,029 of record NZ_JBQFNX010000001.1, read on the forward strand.
CTGCATTCACGACGGTCAGGATTTCTTCTATTCTGCGGTCATACACCGCCTGATGGTCGATGTTTGAGGTGACGTCATTGTCCTTGTTGTAGCGTAACAGGCGGAAACGGTTTGCCATGTCCTGTAACCGGGTACGCTCGGACGGGATGCGCCATTCCGCCTCCAGATCGTGCACGACCGAACCGATGCGCAGCACCGGCAACCCATCACCGGAAAGCGTGTATGGAACAGCGCGGCCCTTCGCACCGCGCGCGTAACGCAGCCGTTGCGTATGGTTGTCTACGCCTGAATCGGTGTCGGCGTCACAGGTCACATCCGCCGCCATTTGCAACCCGCGCCGTACGACTGTCCGAATGATCCGCTGCGCTTTGCCATCATCGCCGACTGCTTTACGCGCCGCTGCAATTCGTGCGCTGATGGTAGAATCCGAGACAAAGCGGCCACTCCATACCCGCGCGATGATCTCGTCCCGGGGCACCAGCTTACCTGGGTGCTGGGCCAAGAGGACCAATAGATCGAATACCTGAGGTTCGATTGCGACGGGCTCACCCCGGCGGGTCAGGACGTGTCGATCCACATCCAGAATACAGTCTGCAAACTCATAGCGCATGGGGCAAATACACTCCGTTTCTCGCGGAACGACAAGGTTCAACAACAATCTCAAGGGTTTCTAGGGCGTATCTCAGGACCAGCTACAAGCAGGCCGGGCAGGGTTGGGACACTATCCAAGCAGATAAACAGGAGAACGAATGATGTTCCTGCCCTTCGATATAGCGCTTATGCGCTATCCGTTGCGCCACCATAAGCAAAGTCGCCTTCAGCGGTGCAAAAACTGGCTTGGATGGCACTAAGTCTGCACTGTCGAAGCAGGGCCGTCAACTGGCCCGCTTCATCCCCATCACGCGCGCGCGGGCGCGCGGGTCGCTGTCGAACAGTGCGGCCAACTGCTCGGTCATAGCACCTGCAAGCTGCTCGACATCGGTGATCGTGACGGCGCGATCATAATAGCGGGTCACGTCATGGCCGATCCCGATGGCCAACAATTCTACCATCTTGCGTTTTTCCACCATTGCGATCACGTCGCGCAGGTGTTTTTCCAGATAGTTCGCCGGGTTCACGCTGAGCGTGGAATCATCCACCGGCGCGCCATCCGAGATCACCATCAGGATCTTGCGGGCCTCACGCCGCGCGAGCATCCGGCGATGCGCCCATTCCAACGCCTCACCGTCGATGTTTTCCTTCAGCAGGCCCTCTTTCATCATCAGACCCAGATTGGGTCGCGCGCGACGCCATGGGGCATCGGCGCCTTTGTAGATGATGTGGCGCAGATCGTTCAGACGCCCCGGTTGCTGCGGGCGGCCATCGTTCAGCCACGCCTCGCGCGCCTGACCGCCTTTCCAGGCCCGGGTGGTAAAGCCCAGAATCTCGACCTTGACGTTGCAACGTTCCAGCGTCCGCGCCAGGACATCTGCACAGATCGCGGCAATCGAGATCGGACGGCCCCGCATCGAGCCGGAATTGTCCAAAAGCAGCGTCACCACTGTATCGCGGAATTCGGTATCTTTTTCGACCTTGAAGCTTAGCGGCGTGGTCGGGTTGGCCACGACGCGCGCCAGACGTCCGGCATCCAGAATGCCTTCCTCGCGGTCGAATTCCCAAGACCGGTTCTGCTGTGCCTGCAAGCGGCGTTGCAGCTTGTTGGCGAGACGGCTGACCGCACCTTTCAGCGGCTCCAACTGCTGATCCAGATACGCACGTAGGCGCTCCAGCTCTGCCGGTTCCGCCAAATCTTCAGCTGCGATCTCTTCGTCGTGGGTGTTCAGATAGACCTTGTAATCCGGGTCCGCCTCGGACGCAGGTGGCGGGGCAGGCGGTTCTAGCGGAGCCTCGCCCTCGGGCATTTCAGCCTCATCGCCCATCTCATCCTCGGCCATCTCGTCCATCGAGACCTGGGCTTGAGACTGGTCCTGCTGTTCTTCCTGAGTTTGCTCAGGCGTCGCGTCGGCGTCCTGTTCGTCCTGATCATCCTGCCCGGTGCTGTCGGGATCGGGCTGCTCTTCGGCGTCTTCTTCGGCCTGATCTTCCTGTTCGTCGTCCAGTTCATCCGGGTCATCACCCAGCTGATCGCCGTAACCCAGATCTTTGATCATCTGTCGGGCGAACTTGGCAAATTCGGCCTGGTCCGAGAGGATTTCGTCAAGATTTTCCAGCGTCCCGCCGGCCTGTTCCTCGATAAATCCGCGCCACAGGTTCATGACATTCTCGGCGGCAGGCGGCATGTCGCGGCCCGTGGCCAGATGCCGGATCAGATAGCCCGCCGCCACAGCCAATGGCGCATCCGCAGGCTGTTTGCACTGATCATAGCCGCGCCGGATCGCCTCATGCCCGATCTTGACGTCGATATTCGACGCGGTGCCGGGCATATCCCGCGCACCCATCGCCTCGCACCGGGCGGTCTCCATCGCCTCATAGAGATCCCGCGCCATATCACCCGGAGGGGCATATCGCGCATGGGTCGCGTCATCATGATATTTGCGTTGTAAAGCTAACGCGTCTGCCGTCCCGCGCGCCAAAAGAACCTCTTCGCGCGTCATCCGGCGAGAGACCTGCGGCAAACGCATCGACTCGCCCGACAGGCCCGATGGATCAACAGTGTAGCTCACCGACAATTCGGGGTCGTCGGCCATAACTTTAGTAGCCTCGGCCAGAGCCTTCTTGAACGGATCAGCAGGATTGTCGTTCTTCTGCACCATGTTCAATCGCCCTTTGTGTTGCAGTGACCCGCCGCATCAATGCGAAACCGGATCCCCCTTCATCTGGCCAAAAATACCTCCGCCGGAGGCATTGCGCCCCGGAGGGCGCAATTCATATTGCTTAGCCCAAGCTCGCGCTCGCCGCGCTTTCCGGCAGTTCCTCATCAAAGCAGCGCTGATAGAACTCAGCAACCGTCTGGCGCTCTAGCTCGTCACATTTGTTCAGGAACGACAGGCGGAAGGCATAGCCGATGTTGCGGAAGATTTCTGCGTTTTGGGCCCAGTTGATCACGGTCCGGGGGCTCATCACGGTGGACAGATCGCCGTTCATGAAGGCGGTCCGGGTCAGGTCGGCGACGGTGACCATCTGGCTGACGGTCTTGCGGCCCTCGGCGGTGTTGTAATGCGGCGCTTTCGACAGAACGATCATAGTCTCGGCATCGTGGCTGAGATAGTTCAGCGTCGAAACCAGAGACCAGCGGTCCATCTGCGCCTGGTTGATCTGCTGAGTACCGTGATAGAGGCCGGTGGTGTCGCCCAGACCCACAGTGTTGGCCGTCGCAAACAGGCGGAAGTTCGGGTTCGGTGTGATGATCTCGTTCTGGTCCAGCAAGGTCAGTTTGCCGTCATGTTCCAGCACGCGCTGGATCACGAACATCACATCCGCACGGCCTGCGTCGTATTCGTCGAAGACGATGGCAACGGGGTTGCGCAGCGCCCAGGGCAGGATGCCTTCGTGGAATTCAGTGACCTGCTTGCCGTCGCGCAGTTTGATCGCGTCCTTACCAATCAGGTCGATCCGGCTGATATGGCTGTCGAGGTTCACGCGCACGGCAGGCCAGTTCAGACGGGCGGCAACCTGTTCGATATGGGTCGATTTCCCGGTGCCGTGATAGCCCTGAATCATCACCCGGCGGTTATGGGTAAAGCCCGCAAGAATCGCCAACGTGGTTTCGGGATCGAACTTGTAGGTCGGGTCGATCACCGGCACGCGGTCGCTGCGTTCGGCAAAGCCTTTGACTGCCATATCGCTGTCAATGCCAAACACCTCGCGAACCGAAATGTCCTCGGTGGGTTTTGCGTTGATGTCGATCGATCCGTCAGCCATGCGCCTTGTCCTTATCCTTTGGCCCGTTCACCGGGTTTGAACCCGTGTGTGGTGCAACATATTGCGGGCAAGGGCAAGGGAAAGAGGTGACCGGATCACGTTAGCCAGATGTTTCTTTGAAACTGGCCTTATGCTGGCGCGGGTTCTAGTGAAAATCCCGGCTTGGGAACAGACGCTTGGCCTGTTCGCGCGGATGGCGCGCGCTTGGGCCGTTCTGCCGGGGGCGCGGGGTGTCGTCCGCTTGCGGTTGGGTGATGCCGATGGCCTCGTCCAGCGGATGCCCAAGCTCGGACAGTTTGTGCGACATATCGGTGATTTCCTGCGCGATCAGATGCACGACGATTCCCTCACGTTGCAGATATCCACGGACCTGCAGCAGCCGCCCGCCCATCACGATGCGGCGAAATCGTTCATAGACCTTGGGCCAGACAACCACATTGCTGACACCGGTTTCATCCTCGAGCGTCAGAAAGATCACGCCCGAGGCAGTTCCCGGCCGTTGGCGTGTGATCACCAGCCCGCACACGCTGTAGCGGCCCAGCGGGATGTCCTGCAGCGTGGCATGGGGCACAAGGCCGGGGATGGAGGGGCGCAACAGCTCCATCGGGTGCGAGCGCAGGGTCAGGCGGGTCGAGACGTAGTCTTCGACAACCTCCTCGCCCAGATGCATCACCGGCAGGTTGACCTGCGGCTCATTGATGCTCTCGCCATCGATGGGGTCATTGAACAGCGGCAGAGCGGTTCGGCTGCGGATGGCTTTGACATGCCACAGGGCGTCGCGCCGGGTCAGGTCCATGCCGGAGAACGCATCCGCCTCGGCCAGGCGCGTCAGAACATCCGGGCGCAGTCCTGCGCGCAGCCATAGCGTTTCGGGGTCCGGATACCCATTGCCGCGCGCAGCCACGATCCAATCCGCATCCTCCTGCTTGAACCCCTTGATCTGGCGAAAGCCCAGCCGCAGGGCCAGCGCCCCGTCAGCACGGCGTTCCAGCAGGTTATCCCAGGTCGAGGTGTTAACGCAGACCGGACGAATCTCGACCCCATGCTCGCGCGCGTCGCGCACGATCTGGGCGGGGGCATAAAACCCCATGGGCTGCGAGTTCAGCAGCGCGCAGGCAAAGACCGCCGGGTGGTGGCATTTCATCCAGGCCGAGACATAGGCCAGCATGGCAAAAGCCGCTGCGTGGCTTTCGGGAAAGCCGTAATCGGCAAAGCCTTCGATCTGGCCAAAGCAGCGGTCGGCGACCTCGGGCGTATAGCCGTTGTTCAGCATCCCCGCGATGAACTTGTCGCGATAGGTGCCAATCGTCCCCATGCGCCGGAATGAGGCCAGCGAGCGGCGCAGGTGATCCGCCTCTTCCGCCGAAAACCCTGCACCAACCACGGCGATTTGCAGGGCCTGTTCCTGAAACAGCGGCACGCCCAGCGTGCGCCGCGTCACCTCTTCCAAGGCAGGGCCGAAGGGTTCGGATTTTTCCAGCCCGTTGCGCCGTCGGATATAGGGCTGCACCATATCGCCCTGGATAGGGCCGGGGCGGACGATGGCAACCTCGATCACCAGATCGTAGAATTCGCGCGGTCGCATCCGGGGCAGGAAATTCATTTGTGCCCGGCTTTCGACCTGAAACACGCCCACCGCATCAGCGGCACACAGCATGTCATAGGTCGCCGTGTCCTCTTGCGGGACGGTCGCGATGCTGAGGGTTTCGCTGTTGTGCTGTTGCATCAAGTCAAACGCCTTGCGGATGCAACTGAGCATCCCCAGCCCCAATATATCCACCTTCAGAATGCCAAGCGCGTCGATGTCATCCTTGTCCCATTCGATCACGGTACGGTCTTCCATCGCGGCGTTTTCGATCGGGCATAGCTCATCCAGCCGCCCTTTGGTGATGACGAACCCGCCCACATGCTGCGACAGATGGCGCGGGAAGCCGATGATCTCGCCAATCAGGCGAACCGTCTGCATCAGGCGCCGGTCTTTGAGGTCGAGGCCCAGTTCCTGCAACCTCTCGGCATCAACGCCGCCATTGCTCATCCCCCAGATCTGGCCGGACAGGCCCGCGGTCACGTCCTGAGACAGGCCCATCACCTTGCCCACCTCGCGGATTGCCGCGCGGGATCGGAAATGGATGACCGTGGCACAGAGGCCCGCGCGGTGGCGGCCATATTGCTCGTAAATCCATTGGATCACCTCTTCGCGCCGCTCGTGTTCGAAATCCACATCGATATCCGGCGGCTCACCTCGGTATTTCGAGACAAAACGCTCGAACACCATGGCGATCATGTCGGGGCTGACATCGGTGATGCCCAGCAGATAGCACAGGATCGAATTGGCGGCCGAGCCCCGCCCCTGACACAGAATGCCCTGCGAGCGGGCGAATTGCACAATGTCATGCACGGTCAGGAAATAGGCCGGGAAATCCAGATCGGCGACCAGGGCCAGTTCCTTTTTCATCAGGTTGATGGCCTTCTCGGTCGGGCCATCGGGATAGCGCCGTTTCAACCCCTCGCGCGCCAGACGTTCTAGCCGCGCCAGCGGGGTTTCAGTGCTGGCGATCTCGTCGGGGTATTCATAAGACAACTCACTTAAGTCAAAGCTGCAGCGGTCGGCGATTTCCAGCGTGCGGCGCAGCGCGCCGGGGTGGTCCTGAAACAGCCGGGCCATATCCGCGTAGCCTTTTAGCCGCCGCTCGGCATTGGGCAGGGCGCGGGTGCCGATCTGGTCAATCGTGATGTGTTCGCGCATGCAGGTCAGCACATCGGCCAGTTGGCGGCGGTTGCCACGGTGCATCAGCACATCGCCTACCGCCACCATCGGGGCCGAGGCCCGCAGCGCCGCCTGCGCACAGGCCGCCAGATAGGCCCGGTCACTGCCGTCATAACGCGGCACGGCCCCCAGAAACACCGCATTGGGGAACTGCCGCCGGACGGTCTGAATGTCGGGGATGGCCTGTTTCAACCCTGCCTGAGGCAGCGCGATTAGGATCATCCCCTGACAGGCCGCCAGCATGTCCTGCAGGTCCAGATGACAGTCGCCTTTCTCGGCCCGTCGCTTGCCCAGCGTCAGCAGCCGGGTCAGCCGCTGATAGGCGGCTCGGTCGCGGGGCAGGGCCAGCCAGTGCACCGCGCTGTCGCGCAGAACCAGACGGCAGCCGACGATCAGCTTGGGCAGAGCGGGCACATCTGGTTTGTCGATCGGCTGCACATGCCCGACCTCTTGCCGGGATGAGGAATCGAGCCGGTGTTGCGAGCGGATTTGAACTGCGCCTTCCGCCTCGCGCCGCAGTTCTTTCAACGCGCTCCAGCCCCGGACCACCCCGGCCAGTGAGTTCCGGTCGGTGATCGCGATGGCCTTCAGGCCCAGCTCTGCCGCGCGGGTCACCAGCTCTTCTGGGTGCGAGGCTCCGGTCAGGAAGGTGAAGTTGGTGGTCACGCCCAGCTCGGCATAGCCGGGGTCCTGCGCGTGCGAGCTGGGCGGGTTCGGTTTGCTCATGCGAATTCCCCATGCACAAACCATCCCGGATTTTGCGGCGTGTAATACAGCCACAACCGCCGCCCCTGCCGGGTTTCAACCTGCCAGTAATCGCGCAAGCCCGTGCGCCAGTTTTCATCTTCTAGCCACCATTCGGGGCAGATGCGTTCGGGGCCGGTTGATCGGCCTGTGGTCAGCGACATGCGCCGCCAGCGAAAGCGGCGCGGCGGGTGCGGGCCTGATCCGGCGATAGGTTCTGGCGGAAACAGCTGCAGAGGGCGAGGGCGCAGGGCGACCCAACCGCCTGCAGGGTCGGAATAGGCGGCGGGCGAGATGATGAAGCTGCGTTCGGGGATATGGCTTTGCGCGGGCAGCAGGCGGTGGACCTGTTCCAACCCGATGCGGGTGCCGATGCGGGTGATCAGGTCATCCAGTTGATCTTTGCCCCGGCTTGCGGCGCGGCTGATCTGGCGCACCGGCAAGGGTTCCACCAGCGTGGCCTCGAGCCGCAGTTGATCGACGCCAAAGCCTGCATCCACCTCGGTCAATCCACGCTCGAACAGGGGCAGGATGCGATACGGATCACGCAGAGGGCGGGCCAGCCGCAGCTCGACCTGTTGGTGGTCCTGATCCACCCGGCGCAAGGTGATGCACAGCTTGCGCGCGCCCATTTCCTGCGCTTTCAGCTTGTCGCAGAGCCGTTCCAGCAGCCGTTCCGCCCCGGCCATCATGTCGGACAACAGCCCAATGGGCTCGGGCAGGGTCATGCGCACGCCGTAATGGGGCGGATCGGCCAGCGGGGTAATCTGTTCGGGCTGATCCCCCAACGCCTGATCCAGCCGCATCAGTACCTCGGGGCCAAAGCGGCGTGTCAGCGGCGCGCGCGGGGTTTGCGCCAGTTCGCCAATCCGGCGCAGTCCCAGCCGTTGCAGCGCGACCGAGGTATCCTCATCCAGCCGCAGTGCTGCCACCGGCAGGGCGCGGATGGCCTTCAGCGTATCCTGGGTCGCAACCCCTTCGCCATAATGGGCCAAAGCCCAGGCCGCACCGCGTGTCGGGGCCAGACCGATCTGCACCGCCAGCCCGGCCCGGGCCAGACGCCTGCGTATGTCGGTCAGCATCATCTCTTCCCCGCCCGCAAGATGCGCCGATCCTGTGATGTCCAGAACCAGCCCATCCTCACCTTCCAGCCCGACCCAGGGGCAATAGCGCGTGGCCCAGCGGCGCAGGGCGTGCAGAAACCGTTGATCTCCTTGCGGGTCGGCAGGATGGCTTTGCAGATCGGGACAAAAGGCGCGGGCATCAGAATAGGGCATGCCGCTGTGCAGGCCCTGCCGCTGGGCCTGTACATTCAGGCAATACACCCGGTTTGCATTGTTCTGTTTCAGCGTCAGAACAAACGGCCCATCGACCGGGCGCACACGCAAAGCCCGGTCACTTGCCAGCCGGGGAAACCAGAGTGAAACGATGCGGCGCTGCATCCCGCCGAACATATAAAAACCCCCAAATGTTCTACATTTGTTCTTATATGTTCTTGACCCTCAAAGAGTCGAGTCCTTGAGGGTCAGATTGTCAGGGATTCAGAGCCGGGCGCTTACTTCAACGCCCGTGCCAGAAAGGCTTGTGTGGTCTGGTGTGTCGGGTGGTCAAACACCGCTTCGGGCGGGCCTTCTTCGATGATCCGACCGCTGTCGAGGAAACAGATCTTGTCGGCGGCCTCGCGGGCAAAGCCCATTTCATGCGTGGCCATCATCATCGTCATGCCCTGTTTCTTGAGCATCAGCAGAACATCCAGCACCTCGCCCACAAGTTGGGGATCGAGGGCCGAGGTGATTTCATCAAACAGCATGACCTCAGGCTGCATGGCCAAGGCGCGCACGATGGCAACGCGCTGCTGCTGCCCGCCCGACAATTGGTCGGGATAGTTGTGCATCCGGTCGGCCAACCCGAACCGGGCGAACAGCGCTTCGACCTCGGGCTGCAATTCAGCGCGCGTGAGCCCACGCACCCGGCGGGGCGCGAGCATGACATTCTCAAGCGCGGTCATATGCGGAAACAAGTTGAAGCTTTGGAACACGATCCCGATCCGGGCGCGCACCGATTGCGGGTTCAGACCGGGGATCGAGATATCCTCGCCATCCAGAAAGATCGCGCCGTCTTCGATGGGTTCCAGCAGGTTGATACAACGCAGCAGAGTTGACTTGCCCGACCCGGATGCGCCGATTAAGCAAACCATTTGGCCCTCATCAACGGTGAGATTAATCCCTTCACAGACCGTGCGGTCGCCAAAGCGTTTCACCACGCCCTGAAGTTCCAGTTTGGGCATCAGCGCCTCACTCGCATTTGGCGGGCCATCAGGTGATCGGCGTAGCGTGTGGCGGGGATGGTGACGATCAGGAAGATGATCGCCGCGCCCACATAGGGGGTGAAATTCGCCAGCAGCGACTTGAACACTCCGGCCTGACGGAAGATTTCGACCGGGCCGATAAAGCTGAGCAGAGAGACATCCTTTTGCAGCGCAATCAGCATGTTCATCTGTGAGGGCACCACGTTGCGGATCGCCTGCGGCAACACCACGTCGCGCATCACTTGCCGTTCCGACAGACCCAGCGACAATGCGGCGGCGCGTTGGCTGTGGTGAACACTATCGATGCCGGAACGGAAGATCTCGGCCACATAGGCCGAATAGGTCAGGATCAGCGCCAGCGAGCCCCATATGTAAGGCGAATTCCACGGGCGCGGCAGGCCCAGCCCCGGAATGCCGAAGCCGATCAGATAGACCGTCAGGATCACAGGCACGCCGCGAAAAATGTCAGTGAACGCCGCGCCAAAGATGCGCAGCGGAAACAGGGCGGGCGATTTGGCATCCCGCGCCAAGGCAATCAACAGGCCAAGCACGGCGATCGCCGGTGCGGACCACAAAAAGATCATCACGTTGATCCGAAACGCTTCAAGCAGTTTCGGGAAGGTTTTGACAAGCGTCTCGCCGTTAAAAAAGCTCTGCTGAACCTTCGACCAGCCCGGAGCCAGCGGCACCAGAAAGTAAATCGCGGCCACAACTGTGACCGTGCTTATCGTGGCGATCACCAACGACCTGCGTCGTTGGTGCGCCTCGTACCGTTCGCGGCGGGTCATCCCCGCCGCCTTATGATCTGCCATGTTACTTGATCAGAGGGACACCAGTGGTGTCCTGCAGCCATACGGCTTCGATTTCGGCCAGTTTGCCGTTAGCTGCCAGTGCCGCCAGCGCCTCGTCCACGCAGGCTTTCAGCGGGTTGCCTTCTTCCATCAGCATGCCGAAATGATCCGGATTGTCATTTTCATCCGCCGGGAACTGACCGATGACCTTTGAGCCTTCGATCATCACTGCGCTCAGGAACAGGGCGGTGGGCAGGTCGAACAGGGCCGCATCGATCTGGTTGGCCGACATGGCGGCGTTAACGTCAGCATTGTCACCATAAAGCAGCGGATCACTGTCAGGTTGGATGATGCTGGCCAGTTTTGGCACCGCCGTGGTCGAGCCAACGGCCCCCCATTGCAAACCTTTCAGCGCTTCAAGCGTCGGGGCTGTGTCGGTCGAATTGGGGCTGACCAGAACTGCCATCGGGGCGGTGTAGTAGGGGGCAGAGAAATCGACCACCTGATCCCGCTCGGGCGTGATCGAGTATTGCTGCATGTTGACGTCGAATTCCTTGGCGCCGGGCTGGATCGCCTCGTCGAAGGACGAGCGGACCCAGACCACATCATCAGCCGCGAACCCCATTTCTTCGGCGACGGCGTAAGCCACAGCAGCCTCGAACCCTTCGCCGCTTTCAGGCGCGTCGTCGATCACCCACGGATAGTAGGCCGGGTTGCCCGTTGCGATGGTGAATTTGCCGTCTGTCAGCGTTTTGCCAGCCGCACATTGGTCTTGCGCATAGGCCGCTGTTGACAAAAACAGAATTGAAGTTGCCGCGATCGAGAGTGTCTTGGACATCCGATACAAACCTCCTGTTGGATTGGGTTGCGGTCAAAGTAATTCTGCCTAACCCGACTGTCCAGCGGATGCTTGATCGTCGACCATCATGAGGGGTTGGCGTTCATGTGTCCGATGACATTGTGCCGGTCTCTTCGCCTGCCAGGAATCCCAAGGACGGCACAGTGAGGAAACCTGTTGCATCAGTGACCGCACGCTCGGCCAACGGTCGGAATGTGGCGCAGGAACTGGCAATATTCTGCCGGGGAGCAGCTGGGCTCTTTTCTTTTTCCTAAAGATATTATTAAAACTGCTTCACCACTCAAACCGGCAAAGAACCTTCTTGCAGTACAACGCACGCAATACCGATACGATCTGGTCGCGCCTGCCCGGCGTCGCGCGAATTGCCGTTGTTTTGGGACTTTTCAGTCTGATCTCGGCCTGTGCTAAGAATCCGAATGAGGTGGACTTGGATCCCGAACGTCAGGCCATGGCGTTGCAAGAGGTCTCAAGAAAACATGCGCTGGGACAAAGGGTGTGGTGCGTGCCCTACGCACGCAACCTCAGCGGCATCGAAATTCGTGGCAACGCCAAGGATTGGTGGGGCAAGGCCCGCAATGGGTTTGACCGGGGTAATGAACCGGAGGTCGGTGCGGTGATGTCGTTTCGGGCCACCAGAGGGATGCCCCTGGGACATGTGGCTGTCGTGTCCGATATTGTCACCGAGCGGGAAGTCATTGTGAACCACGCAAACTGGCTCCGGAATAAGGTGTCGTTGCAGATGGGCGTGAGGGACGTGTCCAAAAACAATGATTGGACGCTTGTTCGGGTTGAAAGCCGGCCGGGCAGTTACGGCAGTTCGTACCCGGTGAACGGGTTTATCTATCCGAATTTTGGTGAGTAATCTAAGCTCTCCGCGCCCCCGCCGGTAGCTGATACGGTGAAGCCGAGCGTCCGACGTGCCGCTGTCATCCGGGCGCGTGTGTTCGGTGGCGGGTATGTTTACTTTGACACATGATCAATGACTGCAGGGCGGACTAAGCCGTCGCAGGCCTGTCAGGCAGAGATCATGACTTCGCCCTCAATTTCCATTGCGAAACCGAGCGGTAGTCCAGACACACCGATAGCAGAACGCGCATGGCGACCGATGTCTGGGCCGAACACCTCAATTATCAAATCGCTAAAGCCATTTACCACAACATGTTGATCCGAGTATCCGGGCGCAGATGTCACCATACCAAAGACGCGGACCCATCCAACAATTCTTGATAGCTCGCCTATTTCTGCTTTCAGGTTAGCCAGTACCGTTAGTGCCACTTCGCGGGCCTCAGCATACGCTTGATCCGTAGTAATTTCGGCTCCGACAACTCCAAAGGGCCCGGCCAGACTACCATCCATTGCGTTTTTTGGGTGACCAGAGAAAAAGGCTCGGTCACCTCTGACATTAACAAATTCGAAGGGTATGTGCAGGCCATCCGGTAACTTGGTAGGCGCAGGTAATTTCAAGCCCAATTCTTCGAGCCTGCTTTCTGGCGTCGACATAGTAATCCCTCCAACTAATGCATGACCTGCAAGCTAGGCGGAAAGAAAACCAATGTCATCTTCGGGCTCGTTCCTGCCATTTGAATGTAAACCGAGTATCCTTGGCATCAGCTAATACGCTTGGATGGTGTCCACATAAAAAGAAACCCGCCAAAAGCTGGCGGGTTTCATCTGTTTTAGCAATACTACAGTGGTCGGATCAGCCGAACACACGTCCCAGCGCGCCGTCGACGGCGTCGGTGATCTGGTCGATATCGTCCGCTGTTGCAATCAGCGCTGGCGAGAAGCACAGCGTGTTGTTGCGGCTGGGGATCGAGCGGTTGGTGGCACCGATGATGACGCCCTGCGCCATACAATCAGCAACCACGGCCTGAACGCGCTTTTCGTCCATCGGATCCTTGGTGGTCCGATCGGTTACCAGCTCGGCGCCGAGGAACAGACCCTTGCCGCGCACGTCGCCGATGACTTTGTGCTTTTCCATCAGCGCCTGCAGGTTGCCCATCATGCGATCACCCATGTCGACGCAGTTCTGCAGCAGGTTTTCATCCTGAATGATGCGCATGTTTTCAACCGCTGCCGCCGGACCGGCAGTGCAGCCACCAAAGGTCGAGATATCACGGAAATAGTTCATCGGGTCTGCCGCGTCGTCTTTGAACATGTCAAAGACTTCCTCGGTGGTGACCATGCAGGCGATCGCGGCATAACCCGAGGCAACGCCCTTGGCCATGGTCACGAAGTCCGGCTTGATGCCGTATTGCTGATAGCCGAACCAGGTGCCGGTCCGACCTACGCCGCAGACAACCTCGTCAATGTGCAGCAGGATGTCGTATTTCTTGCAGATTTCTTGCACACGGGGCCAATAGCCTTCAGGCGCTTCGATGACGCCACCGCCTGCGGTCACGGGCTCAAGGCACAGGGCGCCAACGGTGTCGGGGCCTTCGCGCAGGATGACCTCTTCGATCTGATCTGCAGCCCATTCGCCAAAATTCTCTTCAGGTGCGCCGTCCAGCTCGTGCTTGCGGTACTCCATGCAGTGAGGCACGCGCACGAAATCGGGTGCAAAGGGACCGTACTGCGCGGTGCGCTCGTCCTGACCACCTGCCGACATGGTCGCCAGGGTGGAGCCGTGATAGTCGCGGTCGCGATACAGGATTTTGGTTTTCTTGCCGCCATATTTCTTGTGCGCGATCTGGCGGATCATCTTGAACGCCTTCTCGTTCGCCTCAGAACCTGAATTGGTGTAGTACACGCGGCTCATGCCCGGCATCTTGTCGATCAGCATTTCCGCGAAATTCGAACCGGGGATCGAGCCTGCGGTGTTGGCGAAGTAGCACAGCTTCATCAGCTGGTCATAAACCGCCTTACAGATAGATTCGCGGCCATAGCCCACGTTCACGGTCCAGACACCGCCTGATACGGCATCCAGGTGCTCTTTGCCCTTTTGGTCCCACACGCGCATGCCTTTGCCTTCGACAATGATACGGGGATCGTTGGTCTCAAACGGCTTGTGCTGGATCAGGTGATGCCAGAGGTGGGCGCGGTCGGCTTCGACGACGCGGGAAAGATCGTTTTCGTTGAACGTGCCGTCCATGACATGTCCTTTCAAAAGTGGGGCGCGCGGGGAATCAGTAGGTCCCGGCGGGCACAAAGTGACGTGATACTGCAGATCAACGCGAATGGTGCGCGTGAAGTAGGGCCAGATTAGCCCATAGGATATCTCCAGTGTAGCTCAAACTCGTATTAATACGGGTTTGTTATGACGTAAACTTTGTGCTCAATACGACAATCTGACGAGTTTGGGAGGATCGCCGGATGACAGCCACACCTATCTACCAGCAACATCTGGATAAAACCCCGGCGAATTTCACGCCGTTGTCTCCGCTGAGCTATCTTGAGCGGACGGCGGCAGTGTATCCGGATTACCCATCCGTTGTGTATGGCGAGCGCCGGTATAGCTGGGCAGAAACCTATGCGCGGAGCCGACGTCTGGCCAGCGCGCTGACTACGCGTGGCGTAGGCGTGGGCGATACAGTCTCGATCATCGCGGCCAATATCCCCGAGCTGTATGAGGCGCATTTTGGCGTGCCCATGGCAGGGGCGGTGCTGAACGCGATCAACACGAGGCTAGATGCGCCGATCATCGCCTTCATTCTGAACCATGCCGAAGCCAAGGTTCTGCTGGTCGATCCCGAGTTTTCAGGCGTCGTGAAACAGGCGTTAGCGCAGGTGGATCACAACATTCTGGTGATCGACATCGAAGACGCCAGTTTTGACGGTGGCGAGCGATTGGGAGATCTGACCTATGAGGCTCTGTTGGCCGAGGGTGATCCAGAGTTCGACTGGTCTTTGCCCGCAGATGAATGGGATGCGATCACGCTGAACTATACCTCGGGCACCACCGGCAACCCCAAGGGTGTGGTCTATCACCACCGCGGCGCGGCGCTGAACGCAACGTCGAATATCCTGACATGGGGGATGCCGCAGCATTCGGTCTATCTGTGGACGCTGCCGATGTTTCACTGCAATGGCTGGTGCTTCCCGTGGACGATGGCGGCCAATGCGGGCACCTCCGTCTGCCTGCGCGCCGTGCGGGACGAACCGATCTATCGCGCCTTCCGAGAAGAGGGTGTGACCCATTTCTGTGGCGCACCGATCGTGTTGAATATGCTGGCCAACGCGCCCGATCATCTCAAGGATTTCACGCAGCAGATCAAGGCGATGACCGCTGGCGCTCCACCGCCGGCCAAGGTGATCGAAGCGATGGAAGGGATGGGTGTTGAGGTTACCCATGTCTATGGCCTGACCGAGACCTATGGTCCGTCCGTTGTCTGTGCATGGAAGGACGAATGGAACGAGAAAGGCGCGGAAGATCGCGCCGCGCTGAAGGTGCGTCAGGGGGTGAAATACGTCGCCCTGTCCGGGTTGATGGTGGCTGACCCCGAGACGATGGAACCCGTGCCTTCGGATGGCGAAACCATGGGTGAGATTTTCATGCAGGGCAACATTGTCATGAAGGGCTATCTCAAGAACGCCGAGGCGACCGACAAAGCCTTCAAAGGCGGGTGGTTTGCCTCGGGCGATCTGGGCGTGATGCACCCGGATGGCTACATCGCGCTGAAGGATCGGTCCAAGGACATCATCATCTCGGGCGGCGAGAATATTTCATCGGTCGAGGTTGAGGATACGCTTTATAAACACCCGGCTGTTATGGAGGCAGCGGTGGTGGCCCGCCCGGATGAGAAATGGGGTGAAACGCCGTGTGCATTTGTTGAATTGAAACCGCAGGCAGAGGCGAATGAAGCTGAAATTATTGCCTTCTGCCGGGATCATATGGCCCATTTCAAAGCACCCAAGACGGTTGTGTTTGGGGCGTTGCCCAAGACGTCGACGGGGAAGATTCAGAAGTTCATCCTGCGCGACCGGGCGCGTGAATTGGGTTAATCGAAGATCGACAAATCAAGCGGCAGCATCTCGCCCATCCAGATAGCGCGATCCCGGTGATCGGCCAAGTGATCGCCGGTTTCTGGATGGGTGAAAATGGTCAGCCCTTGCCGGTTCAGGATCAGCCAGGGAAAGACCTGATCAAAGGCTTCGGCTGGAAAGCCCAGCTGGCAACTCCATCGCGGATGCGGGCCAACATTGCGCGCATGCATGTGGCCCATCTGGACAGCGGGAAACAGACGCGCGGCCTCTTCACAGACCTGCCGTGCCGTGTCCTGAGTGTCGGCGTCGAAATAGACATGGGCGTGGTAACCGGTGATCTCGGGCATGGGGGTCTCCATCTGTCGTTGCGGAAAACCTAAGGGCGACCCGAGCGCTTGTGCACCCGCATCGCCACACAGACCCTGTGCGCCGGATCAGAGCGGAGCGTGAAGGTCGGGATGGGCTGCGGCAAAGGCAGAATGCTCGGCGCAGACCGCCTCGACTGCTGTCAGGCGTGGCATGTCGGAGAGATCAACTTCCCACCGGCGCGCATTATAAAGCTGCGGGATCAGGCAGATATCCGCCAGACCGGGGGTGTCACCAGTGCAGAACGGGCTCTGATCAAAGCCACCCAGCAGTGATTCAAATGCCAGCAGGCCGGGCCTAATGAAGTGGCGCATCCAGTCGCCGGGCATGTCACCTGCACCTTGGCTGAGCGCGGTGGCATGTTTGGCAACCGACAGGTTGCAGACCGGATGGATATCCACCGCGATACTGTGCGCCAATGCCCGCGCCGCGGCTCGCTTGGCCGGATCGGTTGGCAGCAGACCCAGTTCGCGGGTCTCATCCAGATAGTCGAGGATCGCGAGCGATTGGGTTAGCCGAACCCCATCGATATCCAGCACCGGGACCAGACCTTGCGGGTTGCGGTCCAAATGATCCGGGGCGCGATGCGCCCCGTTCACCAGATCCACGACGACCGGGCGGTAGGTGATCCCAGCCAGATTCAGTGCAATCCGCACCCGGTAACTGGCGGACGAACGCCAGTAATCAAACAGAACCACTTCGGACATACGATGGTTAGCCTTTGCTTAGTTCCTTGGCATGCAGCCAGTCGGCATGCTGAGGGGCTCGTTTGGTGCGCGACCATTCTTCGAGCATATCCCATTTGACCGAATCCAGCCGGGCCAGCATGGCCTCTTCCTCGGGGTCGGGGCAAGCCAGTTCCACCCGGTGACCGTTCGGATCGAAGAAATAGATCGAATGAAAGATCGAATGATCCGTGACACCCAGAACCTCGACGCCGTTGGCTTCGAGATGGTCCTTGAATGCGATCAGCTCATCACGGTCCTTCACCTTGAATGCGATGTGCTGCACCCAAATCGGCGTGTTGGGATCGCGCCCCATTTCCGGCTTGGTAGGCAGCTCAAAAAACGCCAGCACATTGCCATTTCCGGCATCCAGAAACAGGTGCATGTAGGGATCAGGTTCATGGGTGGAGGGCACATGGTCTTCGGCAATCGCCAGAATGAAATCCATGTTCAGCATCTTGCCGTACCATTCTACGGTCTCTTTCGCGTCCTTGCAGCGATAGGCGACGTGGTGAATCTGTTCGATTTTCATGGGCTTACTCCTGTTTCAGGGCTGCGGCGTCCAACGCCTGCTTCAGCACCGCGTTGTCGCCGATGTGGTTTGCCAGAACCAGCACAAGGCGCGCGTTGAAAGCATCGCTTTCGGCTTTCTCAAGCCCTTCATGGGCGGCCACCAGATCGGCATAGAAATCGTCTGCCTGGGTCAGATTGGATGAGAGGATCAGATCAGCCATGTCGCTTACTCCTTGCCTGTGGCGCGGCGCACCGCGTGCCGGAATGCATTTTCTTCGTAGGTGTCGCGGCGGGCGGCCACGTGCTGATCGGGACGGATCAGATAAACCGCTCCGCTGGCATCGCCTAAATAGCGGCGCTTCAGCGTTAGGGTCGGGTCGTCTTTGACCGAGAGTGCCAGGCGTTTGACGATGATGCCATCGACCTCGATCTCATCTGGTGCATCGGCGTCGATGGTCAGCAGCGTGAACTGTCCAGCCAGTTTAGGCAGTAGAAAGCCGTCACCCAAGGGCGCATCGGGGCAGGACGCTCCGGGACGCGTCTGCGTCGGCCCGTTCAACGCATCCGCCGAATTCAACGACGAGCCGTCATAGACGCAAGGTACGCTCAGGCGGCCAGAATTCACCATCGGGCGGGCGAAGTCATAGTGCTCGCTCAAGTCCAGCACCGCGTCGCGCAGGATGCGTGACATCTGCGATTTCGGGGTGATGAAATCGGTCGAGCGGGTTGAGTTCAGGATATTCTCGTCCGCGCCGTAAATGCGTTCCTGATCGTAACTGTCCAGCAAAGATTCAGGGGCGTTGCCCTCAATCACCAGTTTCAGTTTCCAGCACAGGTTGTCGGTATCCTGCACGCCCGAGTTTGCGCCCCGTGCGCCAAACGGGCTGACCTGATGGGCACTATCACCGGCAAAGATCACGCGGCCATGGCGGAATTGCTCCATCCGGCGGCACTGGAAGGTGTAGATGCTGACCCATTCCAGCTCGAAATTTACCTCCTCGCCCAGCATGGCCTTGAGGCGCGGGATCACGTTTTCCGGGCGCTTTTCGCGTTCCTTGTCGATATCCCATCCCAGTTGCAGATCGATGCGCCAGACGCCATCGGGTTGTTTATGCAGCAACGCAGATTGGCCTTTGTTGAACGGCGGATCGAACCAGAACCAGCGTTCCGAGGGGAAATCGGCCTCCATAATCACATCAGCGATCAGGAAGTTGTCTTCGAACACGCGGCCCACAAAATCCTTACCCATCATGGCGCGCATGGGTGAGCCCGCGCCGTCGCAGGCGATGACCCAATCCGCTTCGATGGTGTACGAACCCTCAGGCGTTTCGACCTCAAGCTTGACGTGATCGGGGTGGGTTCCAACGGCTTCGACCTTGTTGCGGCCGCGGATTTCGATCGGTGCACCCTGCGCTTGCAATTCGCGGACGCGGTCGACCAGAAACTGCTCGAAATAGTATTGCTGCAGGTTGATGAAGGCCGGGCGCTGATCGCCGCTGTCGGGCTGCAGGTCGAACTCGTAGACCTGACGTTCGTCGAAGAACACTTTGCCCTTGTTCCAAAGAACGCCTTTGTCCACCATCGGCTGCCCGCAACCCAGACGGTCGAGGATTTCCAGCGGGCGCTTGGCAAAACAAATGGCGCGGCTGCCGAAGCTGACCTTGTCGTTGTCGTCCAGCACCAGCACCTCGACCCCTTGCTGGGCCAGATCGATGGCGGCGGCCAGACCCACCGGACCGGCCCCAACAACGATGACCTTGTGGCGCACGGGCGCTGGCGCGGATTGATCCGGGCTGGCCTCGTAGGCATAAAGTGGAACTTCAAAAATCTTGTTCACTCTCTCTCTCCCATTTCTGGCGCATCGGGCGCACCTCATCTGTTCCCCGGCGCAGTTGCGCCGGAGGTCTTGCGTTAGAGTTTCACCGTCAAATCCGGGCCGCCACGATCTGGATCAAATCCGGCCCGGAATTCTTAGCCCTGCAGGGCCTCCCACATCTCCAGATCGCGCTGGGCGGTCCAGATACGGGGCGTGTCGATGCCGCGGGCCTCGTCATAGGCGCGGGCAACATTGAAGGGCAGGCAGTGTTCGTAGATCGCATAGTCGGCGAATTTTGGGTCGCATTCTGCGCGCACGGCGTCCCAGGCTTCTTTCAGCGAACCGCCACGCGCCGCGACCTTTGCTGCCGGGCGGTAGGTGCTTTCCACGAAATCGCGGGTGTTTTTGATGGCCGCGTTGACCATGTCTTTACCGACCAGAGCGTCGCCGCGCCCCGGCGCGATAGCGTCTACGTCGAACCACTTGATCTCATCCAGCGTATCGCCCCAGTCGCTGAAATGCCCGTCGCCGCAATAGCAAGCCGAGTGGTATTCGACGATATCACCGGTGAACATGACATTCTGATCGGGCACGTGGATGACGATATCGCCAGCGGTATGCGCACGGCCCAGATGCATCAGGTCGATCCGGCGGTTGCCCAGATAAACCGTCATAGTGTCGCTGAAGGTGGTGGTGGGCCATGTGAGGCCGGGGATGCTTTCGTGTCCTTCAAAGAGACGCGGGAAGCGTTGGAATTCGCTGTCCCAGTCTTCCTGACCGCGTTCAACCACCATGGCGCGCGCCATATCCGACATCAGGATCTGTTGCGCACCAAAGGCGCTCGCGCCCAGCACGCGTACTGCGTGGTAATGGGTCAGCGCCACATGGGTGATCGGCTTGTCAGTCACCGACCGCACGCATTCGATCACCTTGTTGGCCAGACGCGGCGTCGCCTGCGCCTCGACAATCATCACGCTGTCATCGCCGATGATCACGCCCGAGTTCGGGTCGCCTTCGGCGGTGAAGGCATAGAGCCCTTCGCCCACCTCGGTGAAGCTGATTTTCTTTTCCGACATGTCCCCCTGGGACGCAAATGCCTTGGTCATATCAGTGATTTCCCTTCTGGACAGCGACTGGCTTTGATGATGTTGTCGCCATATGTTTGAGCGTCGATTTTTGCCCTATTGGGCAACCGCTTGTGTTGTCATTGCCTGCGCCATCATCCTGCTGTGGATGGGCCGCGAACCGATTTGCAAATGCGGTTATGTCAAGCTGTGGCATGGTGAAACCTTCAGTTCCGAAAGCTCGCAGCATCTGACCGATTGGTACACGCCCAGCCACATCATTCATGGCTTTCTGTTTTACGGTCTTCTGTGGCTGGTGGCGCGCCGCCTTGCCGTTGGCTGGCGGTTGTTCATCGCCACCTTGATAGAAGTCGCGTGGGAGATTTCCGAGAACACCAATGCCGTGATCGAACATTACCGCGCGGTCACGATCTCGCTGGATTACTACGGCGACAGTGTCGTCAACTCGATCGCCGATATTGGCGCGATGATGCTGGGGTTCTGGTTGGCGCGTCGCCTGCCGATCTGGATGACGGTCACCATTGCGCTGGGGTTCGAGATCGTGACCACCGCGCTGATCCGCGATGGTCTGACGCTGAACGTGCTGATGCTGCTTTATCCCATCGAGGCCGTTAAGGACTGGCAGAGCGCGCTCTGAATATGCGGACTGGACCTGCATCAATCTCTGGCGAATGGATTTTCGAGTGCGGGCAGCACGGTGCCGGTGCAATCGCCGAACCCGATGGTATAGCCGTCGCCCTTGGCTGCGCCGGTCAGGGTCAGCGTGTCCCCGTTCTCGATGAAGGTGCGGGTCTCGCCTGTGTCCAGCGTCAGTGGCTCTTTCCCGCCCCAGCTGAGTTCCAGAAGTGATCCGCGCTCTGGCTTGTTCGGCCCCGAAATGGTGCCGGACCCCAACAGGTCGCCCGTGTTCATCGGACACCCAGACGTCGAGTGATGCGCCAACTGCTGCGCCGCCGAGTAGTACATCTCGCGATAATTGGTTCGTGCGATGGTCGTGGCGTCTTTATTCTCGGGCGCCATCGTCACGGCCAAATCGATGTCATAGAGCATCGGGCCGCAATCCTTCAGGTGGTCCAGCAGGGCAAACTCACGATCGGGCGTATCGCAACGGAACGGTTCCAGCGCCGCTTTGGTCACGATCCACGGGCTGATCGAGGTCGCGGTCGCCTTGGCCTGAAATGGCCCCAGCGGCTGGTATTCCCAGGCCTGAATATCGCGCGCGGACCAGTCGTTTAGCAGGACATAGCCAAAGATGTTGTCATCGGCTTCCTGCACTGAAATTGGGCCGTCAGACGGTGTGCCCACGATTGCACCCATCTCTAGTTCGATATCAAATCGACGGCTGGGCAGGAAAGCAGGCAGGTCCTGATCGGGCGATTTCAACTGACCCCAGGGGCGACGGATATCTGTGCCTGAAACGACAACAGACGACGCGCGGCCGTTATAGCCGATGGGGATGTGCAGCCAGTTCGGCGGCAATGCGTTTTCCGGGCCGCGGAACATGGTGCCCACGTTCTGGGCATGGTGGCGGCCCGCGTAGAAATCGGTGTATTCGCTGACGGCAAAGGGCATGTGCATCTCGGCCTCGTCCTGCGGGATCAGCAGACCTTCGATCTTGTGCTGTTCGTCCGAATCTTCAGCCAATAGCGTAGAAAGGCGGTCGCGCAATGCAGCCCATACGGCAGGGCCTTCTTCCATTAGCGGATTCCAGAAGGGCAGATCGAACAGCGGCTCATCCGACAGCGCGATTAATCCATCAGCTTCGGCAGCAGTCACGTCGAAGATCATGTCGCCGATGGCAACGCCGCAGCGGGGCTCGGTGGTTTCGGTCGAGAACACGCCATAAGGCAGGTTGTTCAGCGGGAAGGGGTGGTCGGCGGAATTGGCCGATGCGACCCAGGATTTCTTCAAAGGCATATTGCGTCCTTATGTCTTTCGGTTACGAGGCGGCGCGCAGGGATTTGAAGCCCAGCAGGACTGCCGCCAATATCATGAAGCTGCCACCGATCCGGTCGAGCCAAAGCCTTGCCGGCCCCTGCAGGCGCCGGGCCAGCCAACTGGCAGTGGAGCCATAGGCCATCAGAAACAACCCGTCTATGATCAGATATGTGGCCGAGAGGATGGCGAATTGCGGCCAGAATGGCAGCGCGCCATCGATGAACAGCGGAAACAGAGCGGCGAAGAACACCACCGCCTTGGGATTCGCGGCAGAGGTGATGAAGCCCTGCATCCAGAGCGCCTTGCGGCTGGCACGTGGCGCATCGTTGGTTTCGGCAACGCGTGCCTTCACGATTTGCTTGACGCCGAGATAGACCAGATAGGCCACGCCCAACCACTTGATCACGGTAAAGGCGGTCCCGGACGTGGCGATCAGGGCAGCCAGACCCAGACCGGCGGCCAACATTTGAAAGAAATTGGCCGTCAAATCACCCGCAGCGGTAAAAAAACCTCGCCGCAGCCCATTGGTTGCCGAGTTCGACAGCATCAGCAACTGGCTTGGCCCCGGTGTGCTCATCAGCAGCAACACCGTCGCCACATAGGTGATCCAGATATCAAAACTCATCTCGTCTCCGGTGATCCTTCAACTTGTCACTTGTCGAATAATAGTTGATTTTGTAACTAACAAGGATGACCCAGCCTAAAAATGACCAAAAAGATGAGTTTGATTTGCGAAATTTCCTGCCGTTCCTGTTGAATCAGGCGGCCGAGGAAAGTTCGCTTGAGTTTCAGCGCGTTTACAAGGATCGCTACGGAATGCTGCGCACCGAATGGCGGGTGCTGTTTCATCTGGGCAATCATGGTGAGATGACCGCACGCGACATTGTTGAGCGTGCCAAAATCCACAAAACCAAGGTCAGCCGTGCGGTCAGCCGATTGCAACAGCGCCGATATTTGCAAAGGTTGCGGGATGAAAATGACCGGCGGGTTGAGCGGCTATCGCTGACCTCGGCTGGCCAGAAGGTTTATCGCGAGTTAAGCGGTATCGCGCAGGATTATGATCAGAAACTGGCATCGCGTTTCACCACGGGTGAGGCCGCTTTGCTGCGCATGATGCTGCGACGTCTGGCCGGAATGGATTAGGGTACTGGTAATCCGGTACAGCTGCCCCCAGATCAACGTCATAACGGACACAGGAACGACACATGACAGCGCCGGATTCCCCAACGGCAAAATCCCATGATCTGATAGATTGGTTGGTGACCCGCGGCCTGGAAGGGGCCGACAAACAAGAACTTCTGGACGGGTATTGCACCCGTTTAGTTGATCTTGGTGTGCCCTTGATGCGCTTTCATGCGGCGCAACCGGCCTTGCATCCCGTCTATGGCGGAACGGGCTATAGCTGGTACCGCAGCAAAGGAAGTAATCTGGAAACCTTCGAGTATTCCGAAGAGCCCAGTGAAGTTTGGACACAAAGTCCGCTGTATGCCGTATTGCACGAAGATATCGATGCTATCCGTGAACGGCTGGTCGATCAGAACGAACCCAGCCGTTTTCCCCTGCTAAACGAGTTGCGGGAAAACGGGGCCACGGACTATTACGCGACTGGCATCAGCTTTGATGTGCCGGCTCAACGCAACCCCTATGATGCGAAAGAGGCAATCGACGGCGTCTTGATGTCCTGGTCCAGCAATGCGCCGGAAGGATTCTGCGACGATGATCTGGATGTGATCAATACGGCGCTACCGCATCTGGGGCTGGCTCTGAAGTCAGCCTCGAACGCGCGGGTGTCGAAAGATTTGATGCGGGTTTATCTAGGGCGCGATGCCGGTCGTCGGGTCTTGTCCGGTGAAATCCGTCGCGGGTCACTGCAGCAGATCGATGCGGTGATCTGGAACTTCGATCTAGAAGGGTTCACCAGCCTGTCAGAAGAGATGCCAGGGATCGAAGTTATAGATATGCTGAATGACTACCTGGGTGTGGTGGTCGATGTTGTTCATCAATGCGAAGGCAACATCCTGAAGTTCATGGGCGACGGTGTCATGGCGATGTTTGATGTCGGCGAGATCGATGCCGATGCCCGCGCCGCGCTGGCTGCGGCGACCATGCTGCAAGAGCGTATGGCCGAATTGAACACTCAGCGGAGTTCACGGGGTCAACCGGTTTCGAACTATACGCTGGCATTGCACTCTGGTGAGATCCTCTATGGAAACATCGGCTCCGAAAGTCGGCTGGATTTCACCGTCATTGGTCCGGCGGTCAATCAGACGTCCAGAATTGCGGGGATGCATCGGTCACTGGGGCAGCGGATCCTGATTTCCGACGATGTAGCCCGCGCTGCCCATCCCTGCGATCAGGATCTGATCTCGGTCGGTCGCTATATGTTGCGGGGCGTGGCAGAGCCAAAAGAGTTGTTTACCATCTACAGAACGGCTGGCTAGGTCTGGCCATTGTACAGCTGCTTAATGCGGTAGCTTAAGGCCAGGGGTCAACACCACTATTTTTCAACGCTGACCAATCCAGAATAATCTGTCTTGGCAACGCTGCGAATGGCGTCTGAGATAAAGCTGAATGCGCGATGGTGGCCACTGGAGGCGCGCCAGACAAGGCCAATCGACCTATTCAGGCGGCCGGGCCTATAGGGCACAAGTGCCACGTCCCCGCCAAATTTGGGCACTTCGGACGCCACATAAAGTGATGGAAGGAATGAGATTCCGATATTCATAGCGGTCATCTGACGAATGGCATCCAAACTGGTGCCTTCATAGTCATACAGCAGATTTGCGCCGACCTCCTTGGTCAGGTTTTCGATCTGGCTGTGGAGGGTGAAGCGCCGCGACAGGACCAAAACGTTTTCCCCCTTTAGATCTTCGTCTTCTACGTATTCCTTTTTTGCCAGCGGATGGCTGAGGGCCACAGCCAGATGAAGAGGCTCTCGCAGTAATCGCTGAACAAAAACATCGGCCGATTTCACCGGCAGTTGCGTCAGAATAACGTCGTGCATTCCGCTCAGCAGTTCTTGCAGTAGTTCTGAGGGGGGGCCGTCACGCACGATCAATCTCAGATCCGGGTGGTTCTGATGCAAATGCAGAAAAACGCGCGGCAACAGATAGGGCCCCAGCGTTGGGGATGAGCCGAGGCGAAAACTTCCTGAAAGTTCGGATTTCATCCGATTGTGTGTTTCTTGCAGGGCCATCACATCAGATAGTATGCTTCGGGTTTGCTCAAGAATTTCTCGTCCTTCAGGCGTCAGCATCGCTCCGGCGCGGCCTCGTTCGACGAGGTTCAGACAAAGCACAGATTCCAAATTAGCAATCTGCAGGCTAAGAGAAGGCTGGCTAATGCCGATACGCTCGGCGGCTTTCCTGTAGTGGCCAGTGTCGGCCAGCGTACGGAAATAGGACAGTTGTTTCAATGTCAGCTGGATGTCGATCAATAGGTTTTTCCAATCAAATATTGTTGAATAATAGGCTATCCTATTTTGTTGGAATATCCAACAATTGGCGCAGTCTCTTGTTTCAGAGCACTTGGTGTTGGTGTGTTCGCTCGGAGGACGTCATGAACATTCAAAACAAATCTATTCGATCTGAACACTCCTGCGGGCATACGAGATCAGTTGATCTGCGCAGATTGAGGTCGCAGGGTGTTCTTTCCGAACGTGAAGTCAAATGGTGTCAGACGAACGGTGTCGAGGTCGCTTACGACCCGATTCAAATAGGCTGGGTCCCACTGGAATGTGAGGATGACATCCTGGGCACATTCGAGCGTCCGAATCCCCGGCCATTTCACTTCCGTGCATGGGATCTGAAGGACTCGGCAGTGTATGCGGCGATGCTTTCCTCTGAGCGCCTGTGGCGCTATCTGCCGGAGGTCTATCCAGGCCCAATCAGTGCGGACGATGCCGCCCAATTGATCGAACTGGGTTACGAAAATCATCATCAGGTGTTGGCCATCGAGAAAGATGGGCACGCAATCGGACAGGTTCGTATGCTAGAAAAGGGATCGGGCAGCGCCGAAGTCAGCTATTGGTTGGGTGAGACGCATTGGGGCAAGGGGTACGCCAGTTCGATCGTCGCACAGTACTGTGACGAATATTTGCGCCAACGCCCCAAGGTTTACCGGGTGATCGCGGTTGTGCACACAGACAATTTGGCATCTCAAGCTGTTCTCCGGAAATGTGCGTTTACCGACTCTGCGCGCGACGGAGAGTGGCTTACACTTGAGCGGCTACGTAGAGCATCTTAAGGCACTTGGATTTACTTTGGTTAGCTGTGCATACGCTGCCACGCGGCTAGAAATCGATCTCTACACCCGGCAAGCTCAGTTCCTTCATCATGTCGCGCAGTTCCTGGCGTGCGGCGATGTTGGAGATATTGAGCTGCTTGACCCCGATATCCTTGAGGTCCAGCAAAGTCAGTCCGCGCGGGAACAACTCGCGGAAAATCACTCGCTCGGAAAAGCCCGAGGCGACGCGGAAGCCGATGCGCTGTGACAGCATTTCGATCGCGCGTTGCATCTTTTCCTTGTTGACCATGCGCTGGGTCCCGACCCGGTTGCGCACCACCACCCAATCGATGGGTTTCAGCCCGGCCTGTGCACGCAATTGGCGCGCGTTCCAGACCATCTCGGAATAGACCGAGGGGCCAAGGATTTTCTCACCTTTGGAATCGATCCGCGCCAGCAGGTCAAAATCGATGAAACTGTCGTTCAGCGGTGTAATCAGCGTATCGGCCAGCGAATGTGCAACCTGGCTGAGTCGAGTGTGCGAACCGGGGCAGTCGATCAGGATGAAATCGCTATCGCTTTCCAGTTCGGCCACGGCGGCCGAAAGGCGGTGGTCATAGATGTTTTCACCGGGTTGCAGAGCGCTGGCGTCAATCTCGGGCAGGTCGTGGTGGCGTGGGCTGGGCAGAGACAGGTCTGAGCCGTTCAGGAAGTTCAAGCGGTTCTCGAAATACCGGCCCAGACTGCGCTGCCGCAGGTCAAGATCGAGTGTGCTGACCTTGTGCCCCAGCCGTGCCAATGCGGTGGCCACATGCATCGACACGGTTGATTTGCCTGCGCCGCCCTTTTCGTTCCCGACCACAATGATATGTGCCATGCCTGTATTCCCAAGTCCCGCCGTGTTTGCCTACACGTTGTTAGCAGCCACTATATGTTGTGTAGGCCGGGAAGGGAAGAACCTCGGGCCGTCTTGAGCGCTATTATCAAGCCTCAAATTGGAAAAGTGCTTGGTACTTGGGGGTTAGGGTAAATCCTTGCCAAACACACACCCCTGTTTCACTGTCCATTCTATGGATTTGTGATCGAGGGCAGCCATTGGATCATCTATTTCTGAACGTTTTGAACGTGGTTCTGCCTGTCCTGATTTGCGCTGGAATCGGTTACGCTCTGGCTGTGATCAGGGCCCCTTATGACAACAAGGTTATTGGCGGGATCGTCTCGCGGGTCGGGTATCCGACGCTAATAATCTCGCACCTTTCAACCACCCAGATTGCGGTCGGCACCTTTCTTGATGTCATGATGGCCGCCGCTTTGGCGATTGCAGGTTTTGGGCTGTTGGGGCTTGTCGCGCTCAAACTGATGCGGCTGCCGGTGCGGGCATTTCTGACGCCACTGATGCATGGCAATGTCGGCAATATCGGCCTGCCCATTACCCTTTTGGCGCTGGGCGATGCGGGAATGGCCTATACGATGGCATTTGTGGTGGTTGTGCTGATCAGTATCTTCACGATCGGCATGTGGATTCCGGCCGGAGAGTTCTCGCCCAAGAAACTGGCGACTTCGCCGATTATTTACGCGGTCGCACTGTCGCTGGTGTTGATGGCGACGGGCACCAGCCTGCCGCAACCGGTGGCCAAATCCTTTGATATTCTGGGTGGGCTCTCGATCCCGCTGATGTTGCTGACGCTGGGCCACACGCTGGCGACCCTGCGGATCAAAAGCCTTGGCCGAGCCGTTTTGCTGACAGCGCTGCACCTGCTGATGGCTGCGGTGATTGCCAGCGCGTTGGTCTGGAGCTTCGGCTTCACCGGGGCTGAGCGGGGCGCGGTGATCCTGTGCTGTTTGATGCCATCCTCTGTCGCGACCTATTTGTTTATCGATCAGCATGCGCCGGAATACGGACCCGATGTGGCCGGGTTCATTCTGATTTCGACTCTGTCCACGATCCTGGTGCTGCCATTGGCGCTGTCCTACTGGATCTAATAGGCGCTGGGCGCGCAGCGCGCTAAAAACAGTATCTATCAGCAAAAAACCGTTTAATAATAGGCACAACACGGTGCCCGAAGGGCCAGCGCGCTATTCCTGAACGGGGGACAGGCAGATGCCAAAAGACGTCACTGAGGACATATCCGGCGCGGGAGGGGCACGTCTGGTTCTGGTGATGACCGCGCTGTGCATGATGGTTGTTGGCTTCAACACAACCGCCGTTGCGACGATCCTGCCAAATCTGAAGGCCGAGTTCGATCTGTCGCCTTCCAGCCTGCAATGGGTGATGGCGATCTATACAGTGGTTAGCGCGACCCTCGTCACCATCGTCAGCCGACTTGGCGATATCACCGGCAAGATGGGCGTCTTCTTTGCCGGAATGATCGTGTTCGGTCTTGGCTCGGCCCTTGTATTGTTTTCGCAGGATGCAGCCATGTTGCTGGCAGGCCGCGGGGCCCAAGGTGCCGGGGCGGCAGCGCTGTTTGGCACCTCGCTTTCGCTGCTGACTGCCGCCACGCCCGAGGAACAACGGGCCAGCGTCACCGGTGCCTGGGGCGCGATCGTCGGGCTGGCAATTGGTGTTGGTCCGATCGTTGGCGGCGCGTTTGCGCATTACCTCAGCTGGCGGGGCGTGTTTGCCACCGATCTGGCGCTGCTGATCGTGGCCTTTGCGGTCGGGTTGCGGGTCAGCAAAGAGCATTACGTCCCCGACACCCGTCTTGCAGGCGCAAAGTTCGATCTTGCGGGTGCAGTCGCATTGGTCCTGCTGCTTGGCCCGCTATCCTTCGCGCTCAGCAACGGGGAAAGCCACGGATGGGCCACAAGATCGACCCTGATCCCGCTTGCCGTGTCGGCTGTAGCGGTGATTGCACTGATCATCACCTCGCGCCGCAGCGCGGACCCTCTGATCGAGCTGCGCTACTTCCGCCACCCCCGTTATTTCATGGCGGCGGCAGGGATGTTCATTACCGGCTTCGCGCTGTTCAGCTTTTTCGTCTATTTCAACGTCTTCGTGCAATCGCCAGATGCGTTTGGCCTGTCCGCTGTTGGGGCGGGGGTGGCGATCCTGCCGTTGAGCCTCAGTATGTTCGTCGTGTCCGTGGTGGCTCCGCGTTTTCTTGCACCTTACAGTTTTCGATGGCCGGTGATCCTGGGCATGGGGTTCATGACCTGTGGGTTCATGCTGTTGACGACAACGACGAACACAACCGGCATGGGTGCGATTTGGTGGAAGCTGGTGATTATCGGGATCGGGCTTGGCATCGGTTTTTCGTTATTGCCGCGTCTCGGGCTGCGCTTGTTGCCGGAAGAACATATGGGGCAGGGCTCGGGCGTAGTGAATGCGTTCCTTTATTTTGGGGCCACGCTTGGTGCGGTTGTCGGCGGGTTGGCTGAAGCGATCACCACCCGGCGCGGCCTGACCGAAGTGATCAACGCCTTGCCCACCGGGTCCGAGCAACGGGCTGATCTGGCCCATGCGTTGACACATGGCACTGCAAGTCAGGTGCAGCAGCTTATAGCGGCGCTTGATCCGACCACGGGCGAAGCGTTGGCGCGCGCCTTGCGAGATCTGCAGGATGATGCATTTAACAGTGCCATGCTTGTCGCCGCTATCGCTGCGCTTTTGGGGATGATCCTGGCTGCCGTAATGCTGCGAGGCCCCGTGCCTCCACCGCACAGCGCGGTTGATCTGACAAGGGACTGATCGTCGGTGGGGCCACTTGTGACCGGCACCCAATCGGCCTAGGTTTTCGCCATGTGTGGAAAATTTGCAGCCGGTCACCTGACGCAGCGGGAAATGCTGGCGATTACCGAGTATTTTCTCTACGGCAAGGTCTCGCCTGATCTGCCCGAACAGCTGCCTTCGGGCGGGTACAATGTGTCTCCGACCAATCGGGTTGGCATGGTCCGTTGGGACGGAGACCGGGCCGAGCTGGCGACGGCGCGCTGGCAGATCAAGGACCCGCGCAGCAAGAAGCCGATGATCAACTCGAAGATCGAAAATGTCAGCTTCTGGCAGGAGTACTGGAACAAGGGGCGCTGTCTTATTCCGGCGCTGGGCTATTACGAATGGCCCAAGGATCAGGGCCATAATTGCCCGGTCTACATTACGGTTCAGCGCAATGCCCCGGTGATGTTCTTTGCGGGGTTTTACCGAACGGATGATGGCAGCCATAGCTGTACGATCCTGACCCGGACACCCAGCCCGCAGATCGCGCATATTCACAGCCGAATGCCGGTGATCCTGACCCCGGATGAGATCGAAAACTGGCTATCAGGCGTCACGACCGCGCAAGAGGCGCAGCAGTCGTTGGGTGCGCAGTACGAAGGCCGGTTTGAATATCACACCGTCAAACCCATCAAGCGCGGAGCTGAGGGCGAAGATATGATTGAGCCTTACACGCCCCCGGTCCAGACCGGGTTTGATTTCTGAAACAGCCGCAAAGTGCAGTGGGGTAATTCCAAAACAAAAAAAGGCCGCCCAATTGGACGGCCTTTCGCATTTCAACCAGGTCGGGATTAGAAGCCCAGACCTTCGTATTTCTTCTTGAACTTCGACACGCGGCCGCCTGCGTCCATCAGGCGCGACGAACCACCGGTCCATGCGGGGTGCACGGAAGGGTCGATTTCCAGAGCCAACTGGTCGCCTTCGCTGCCCCAGGTGGATTTCATCTGAACCACAGAGCCATCGGTCATTTTGACGTTGATGACGTGATAATCGGGATGGATGTCTTTTTTCATCTTTCCGCTCCTTACGCCTCGGCGCCAGCCTTGGGCTTGTAGTTGGTGACTTCTGCGATACGCGCGGATTTACCACGGCGCGAGCGCAGGTAGTAAAGTTTGGCGCGACGAACGCGGCCACGGCGGACAACGGTGATGCTGTCGATATTGGTCGAATGCAGCGGGAACACACGCTCCACGCCTTCGCCAAACGAAATCTTGCGAACGGTGAACGAACCGGCGATGCCGCTGCCACCTTTGCGCGCGATGCAGACGCCTTCATAGTTCTGCACACGGGTACGCGACCCTTCGGTCACTTTAAAGCCGACACGGATGGTGTCACCGGCTTTGAAATCGGGGATGTCTTTCCCCAGGGCGGCAATCTGTTCCGCCTCAAGCTGTGCGATCAGGTCCATCGCAGTTACTCCTATCTGCTCGTGGTTGGTCCACGAAGTTTGGGCACGGCCTGAGAGCTCTTGGTCTTCACCGGGTCCTGCGCACAGCCCGCCAGAGGTCAGATCGAATGTTCCTTTTGGTCCGGTCCGCCCTGTCGCGCCGGTGCCGAAGAAAGCTGGGCGTCACGTCAGGATGCAAACCAAAACACCGGAGTCGCATAACGCCACACCGGATTGCGCTGCTTTACGGGCTTTGCGGGCGGGGATCAAGCCTTATTCTTGGTGAAACAGGTGAGTTTTTGCCACCCGTCAAATCCACCGTTGCCTTGTTCACCAGATCAGGCATTCTGGGATTAATTATAAGAGCAGATATTTGATACAGGATCATAAGATGCGCAAAGCACTTCTGCTGGCCGTTATGGCGCTTGCACTTGTCTCATGTGGTCGCCGCGGCCCGCAACCTCAGGCGGTTGAGCCGCAGGCCTTCGCGGACACGACCCCGCCTTCGATCATCTACCCCGCCTTTGGTGACGCTGACCCGCACCCGTGGGAGGGACGTCATCCCGGCCATTACCCGGTGCATGGGCTGGATGTCTCGCGTTGGCAGGGGCCGATTGATTGGCGCACCGCGCAGAAGAACGGTGTCAGCTTTGCCTTCATCAAAGCCACCGAGGGCGGAGATTTTACCGACCCGATGTTCGACGAGCACCGACGCGGCGCACAAGCTGCCGGAGTGCCGTGGGGGGCCTATCACTATTATTATTTCTGCCGTCCGGCCCATGAACAGGCGCGTTGGTTCATCCAGAACGTGCCCAAAGGGGCCGACCTGCCGCATGTGCTGGATATGGAATGGACGCCCCATTCCAAAACCTGCACCCTGCGCCCTGATGGCCGAACCGTTCGGGCCGAGGCGCAGCGGTTCCTTGATATTCTCGAGCGCCACTATGGCCGACGCCCGATTGTCTACACGACGGTGGATTTCTACGGCGACACCGATATCGGACGACTTCCCAAAACTGAGTTCTGGCTGCGCTCGGTCGCGGGCCACCCGCGCAACGTTTATCCAGGCTCGGTCTGGCGGTTCTGGCAATACACCGGCACCGGGCTGGTGCCGGGGGTTCAGGGTAAGGTGGACATCAACACCTTCAACGGCACGCCGGAAACCTGGGCGTTGTGGAAGGCAACCCGTTAGTCTTAGCCCTTATCTTCTGATTTTCGATAGGCGTCCCACAGATCCGGCCGCCGTTCGCGGGTGATCTGTTCCGACATTTCATGACGCCAATCCGCAATGCGTCCATGGTGGCCTGACATCAGGATCTCGGGGATCGGGCGGCCTTTCCAGTCGGCGGGGCGGGTGTATTGCGGATGCTCCAATAAGCCAGAGGAAAAGCTCTCCTCCTCGGCTGAGGCCTGGTTGCCCAGAACGCCCGGGATCAGCCGCACGGTGGCGTCGATCAGGGCCTGTGCGGCGATTTCACCCCCGGTCATGACAAAATCACCCAAGCTGATCTCTTGCACGCCGTAGTGCTCCAGCACGCGCTCATCGACGCCTTCGAAACGACCACATAACAGGGTCATGCCATCGCAGCGAGCCAGGTTTTGCATCATTTTCTGATCCATCCGACGCCCACGCGGGCTGAGGTAGATCAACGGCCAGTTGCCCCGGATGCCCGCCATCGTATGCTCAATGGCCTCACCCAGCACATCGGCACGCAGCACCATGCCCGCACCGCCGCCCGCCGGGGTGTCATCCACATTGCGGTGCTTGCCGATCCCGAATTGGCGCAAATCCACAGTTTCCAACTGCCATAGCCCTTCTTGCAGGGCCTTGCCGGTCAGGCTTTCGCCTAGAACACCGGGGAAGGCAGATGGGAACAACGTGATAATCTTGGCCTTCCACACCCCGTGCAGATCGGGCGTCGGCGTCATCAACTCGCGCGGCTTCAACGTTGGACGGATGGCTTTGCGGCCATGGGACTTTCCGGGTTTATCTGTCATCTCGAGCCGATCAGATCATTTTGGGCGCTTTGAACCAAAGCGGTCTTTTGATCGATCAGCGCAGCATCGTCCAGATCGGATCGGTTCATTTCCAGCATCTGCTGCAAGACATCCTCGGGCAGGCGTGGGTTTGATCGGGTCGGGCCTACCAATTCGGCGGCTTTGTCCGCAGGCAGGTCAAGGAATTCAGCAAAAGTGCTTCCAAGCCCATGTCGCTGGCCCTGCAGGTCTTCCAGCCATTCGGTGCGGACCGAGACCGAGGGCAAACGGTCGCGCACAGCCGCCGCAGCAACCTGAGGCGACGGCACCGGTTCAAGTCTTGCGCGGAAAGCCTCAAAATCCTGAATTAGGCGCGAGCGTTGAAGATCATGTGCCCACAGGCTGCGCAGCCAGCTTCCGCGTTGGCGCAAGGAGTAGTAGATCGTGATATGCACCTCTTCCCCGGCAAACCGGTCGCGGATCAGGCCGACAAGGCACGAGGCAAGCTCGGGCGCGGCCTCATAGCCCACCGCGACATTGCGGCTGGGGCGCAGGCCCGAGAAGTTTTCTTCACTCAGAACCAGCCCGCGTTTCTGGCCGAATTCCAGCGAATTCAGAAAGTGCCGCATCTGATCCTTGAAATCGCTCATCGCGCCGGGGGTGCCGTAGACGGAATAGCGTGTGGCTGCTTCGGACAAGCCGGTTTTGCGGGTCCGATAGGGCAGGACCAACGCATGGTGCGGCCAGATCAGTGAGCGGTTTTCGAACAGAAAGGACTGTGCCGCCGTCGTCCCGGTCTTGTGCAGACCCAGATGCAGCAACACGCGGCGCATTACAGCAGGCCCTCGGGCGGATCAGCGATGATGCGGCCCTTGTCCAGATCAACGGTCGGAACGGATTCGAGTGTAAACGGCAGCAGCACGGTGGCCTTTAAGCCCGGACCGTGCAGTTCCAACAGATCCGCCGCGCCGTGATTTTGAACCGATTTCACCCGACCCAGCAGGGTGCCGCCGGTGTCATAAACCTCAAGCCCGATAAGGTCGGTGTGGTAAAACTCATCATCCGGCAGCGACGGCAATTGATCGCGCCGCGCGTAAAGGCGCAGGCCATTCAGCGCATCCGCCGCTTCCTTCGTCTCAATGCCACCCAGCCGGGCGGCAAAGCCGTTCTTGATCGCGCGGGTCAGGACTACGGGATAGCGCTCTTTACCTTCTTCGTCTGTCAGCGGCGAATAGCCTTCGATATCCTCGGGGACGGCACAGAAACTTTTCAGCCGCACCTCGCCGCGCACCCCATACGAGCCCGCGATGCTGCCTACGCAGATCAGATCACTCATTTCGACCATCCGTCACACATAGCCCGTCCCGCCATTGTCCGATCACCTCGCACGCCTCGCGCTGGTTCGAGCGTTCGAAGAATACGCCCACAATAAATGCGATCGCCAGCAGGATGGGAAGACGTAACAATCCGAACATGTCTAGCGCACCTCGATGGGCAGAGAGGCGTCGCGGCATTCCCAGCCGACCTGCTCCAGCTCCGGCGTATCGGATTGGGCCTCGGGCCAGCCCAAGCAGAAATATCCGATCAACCGCCAGTCCTCGGGGACATCCAGATCGCGCACCATCTGGTCCGGGTCGAGGATCGAGACCCAGCCCAGGCCCAAGCCTTCTGCCCGCAAGGCAAGCCAGAAGAGCGTGATGGCTGAGACGACGGAATAACGCCGCATTTCGGGCATAGTGCCTGCGCCGAGACCTTGACCTTTGTCGGTGGCATCGTCGCAAAACACAGCCAGCTGCACCGGAGCTTCTTTCATCCCGGACAGTTTCAACTGGCTGTACAGCTGCGCCTTTTCGCCGGAATACCCGCTCAGCGCCCGCTCGTTGGCCGCTTGGAAATTCTTCAGCGCCGCGTCGCGCGCGGCCTGACTTTCGATGCGGATCACGCGCCAGGGTTCGCTGAGCCCAACAGAAGGGGCCAGTCGAAACGCGTCGAGGCAGCGCGTAAGCACTGCCTCGTCAATTGCATCGGTGCGAAACCGGCGCACATCACGCCGGAGCCGCATCAACAGATCGAACTGCGTGCGAAAATCGTCGGAAAAGGCCTGATCCTGCACGCGCCTGACTGCTTATTCTTCTGCAGCAGCTTCTTCAGCCGGTGCAGCAGCCGCTTCGGCAGCTTCAGCAGCCTTGGCAGCTTTCTCTTCCGCGCGTTCCTGAGCTTTCTTGCCCGGAGTACCCTTGTTGGGGTTGTTGCGCTCGGCCTTGTCACGGGCGCCGGCAGCTTCCAGCATACGTGCGATCCGGTCGGTGGGCTGTGCGCCCTGATCCAGCCAGTACTGGATGCGCTCCATGTTCATTTTCACGCGCTCTTCGCTGTCTTTCGGCAGCAGCGGGTTGTAGGTGCCCAGTTTTTCGATGAAACGACCATCGCGCGGCATACGGCTGTCAGCCGCAACAATGCGATAGAAGGGACGCTTTTTCGAGCCGCCGCGGGCGAGACGAATTTTCATTGCCATGGTGGTATCTCCTTTAGATGGCGTTTACCGGGATCGTTTCCGGTTAATTCTGATGTTTCTTGTGGTGTCGGATGACTTCCTGAATGATGAAATTCAGAAAAGCCTTGGCGAAATCGGGGTCCAGATCGGCCTCTTTCGCCAGGTCTTCTAACCGTGCGATCTGCGCAGCCTCGCGCGACGGATCGGACGGGGGAAGGTCGTGTGCGGCCTTGAGCTTGCCAACGGCCTGCGTGTGCTTGAACCGCTCGCCCAGCGTGTAGACAAGGATCGCATCCAGCCGGTCGATGCTTTCTCGATGGTCTTTCAACAGCGCAGCAGCCTGTGTCACGGGGTTGTTCATTGGCCGGTCCTTTCGGTGGTCAAATCAATCTGCGGATGACGCCAGATCTGAGCGTGCTTGCCCAAAAGCTCGGCTCTCTCAATCTCCAGCGTTGCGCCCAGCCGTTCGGCCAGAGCGCGCGAGCGATCATTGGCATGGGCGATGTAAGAAATCACACCGTTCAGCCCCTGATGCCGCGCTGCATAGTCGCGTGCAGCCGCGGCGGCCTCAAAGCCCAGACCTTTGCCTTCGGCCTCTGCCATCAGCGTCCAGCCCAGCTCGGGCTCCGCCCAGCCGGGTACGTAGATCACGCCTGCCCATCCCACGAATGCGCCGCTGGCCTTTTCAGTCAGATGCCACAGACCATAACCACGCAGCGCCCAATGACCCAATCTGTTCGAAAGAGAGCTCCAGCTTCCAAGAGCGTCCTTGGGACCACCAACCATATGGCTGCGCTCGGTCGCGTAGAACACGGTCATCGCAGGCAGATCGTCCAGATGCGGCGCGCGAAGGATCAGGCGATCGGTTTCGACGGTGGGTATAGTGAACGAGGTCATGCGTATGCCTCCACGCCACCGTTTACCAGATCGGCAGGCGCAGAATGACGCCAGACCTGCATCGCCCCGAAAGCCGGGTGTTCGAACATATATTCGAACTGCGCGCCCAGCCGTTCCGCGACAGCCTTGCTGCCCAGATTATCCGGATCGATCAGCGAGATTGCGGTTTCCCAGCCCAGCACGTCATAGGCATGTGCACGTGCAGCCAGTGCCGCTTCGGTCGCATAGCCCTTGCCGGTCGCGTGGTTCATCAGGGTCCAGCCAATTTCGGGCTCGGGCCAGCTATGCGGGTTCCACAAGCCAACATGGCCTACATAGGTGCCCGTGTCTTTTTCCTCGACACCCCAGAAGCCATATCCCCGCATCGCCCAGTGGCCTAACAGCATCGCAACAGCGCGCCATGTCTCATCCGGGCGTTTCGGGCCGCCGACGAATTTCGAGGCGTCGCTGGCAAAAAACTCTGCCTCAGCCTCAAAATCGGCCTCGCAGGGGGCCCGCATGATCAGGCGTTCGGTTTCCAGCGTTGGTATGGCCATGGCAAGTGTCATGCCTGCACCTCGCCGTATCGCCAGACATGCTGGGTTGGACCAAAGGCGCTTTCGGCAACGGCGTCGCGCGTTGCACCCAGACGCTGAGCCAAAGCGTTCGAACGAGCGTTGGACTGCGAAACGTAGCTTACGAACTGGCCGGACCCGAGCAGATCGAAGCCAAAATCGCGAACGGCGCTGCACGCTTCGGTCGCGTAACCTTGCATGCGGAACTTGCTATCGAACATATAGCCAAGCTCGGGCTCGTGATCGTCCCATTCGAGGCCCAGAATGACGAAGCCAATGACCTGATCGTCGTCCTTTAGCGAGACCGTGAACAGGCCATGCCCATGCAAAAGCCAGCCCGATGTGTAGTAGGAAAACTCAGTCCAGGCGTCCTGTTCGGTATCGCCAAAGCTGTCCTTGCAGATTGACGTCCATACCGGCAGGTCGTCCAGAGTGGGTGCACGCAGAACCAGCCGCCGGGTCTCAATGACAGGCAGGGCCGCGCGATACTGCGCTGCTGCCATCGCCGCCTTTCCGGACGGGGGCTGGGTGCAGCGTGCTGACGTCACTTTTTCTTTCCAAAACCGCTCAACCCCGGGGGCAGGCCCATGCCGCCACCCATTCCGGGCAGACCGCCGGGCATCTTGCCGCCCATCGCTTTGGCGGCTTGTTCCAGCGCCTTGGGGTCCATGCCTGCAGCCATTTCCTCGGGGCTGGGGCCACCTTTGCCGAACATGCCTTTCATGGCCTGTTTCAGCATCTTGCCTTTGCCCATTTTGCCCATCTTTTTCATCATGTCGGACATCTGCCGGTGCATCTTGAGCAGCTTGTTGAGATCGCTGACCTCCATACCCGAACCGGCGGCGATGCGTTTCTTGCGGCTGGCTTGCAGCAGTTGCGGGTTGGCGCGTTCGCGTTTGGTCATCGACTGGATCAGCGCGATTTGCTGGCGCAGGATTTTATCGTCCAGACCGGCCTGATCCATCTGCTTGGCCATCTTGTTCATGCCCGGCATCATACCCATCATGCCCTGCATGCCGCCCATCTGGATCATCTGCTCCAGCTGCATTTTCAGGTCGTTCATGTTGAACTGACCTTTGACCATGCGCTTCATCATGCGCTCGGTCTGTTCCATCTCCATCGTTTCCTGGGCCTTTTCGACCAGAGCGACGATGTCGCCCATGCCCAGAATACGCCCCGCGATCCGGTCCGGCTCGAAGGTTTCGAGCGCGTCCATCTTCTCGCCCAGACCAACAAAGCGGATCGGCTTGCCGGTGACTGCGCGCATCGACAGCGCCGCACCGCCACGTCCGTCACCGTCCATCCGGGTCAGGACCACGCCCGAGATGCCGACCTTGGCATCAAACTCTTCGGCCACTTCAACAGCGACCTGACCGGTCAGGCCGTCG
Source organism: Ruegeria sp. H9 (assembly GCF_056532915.1). Lineage (NCBI taxonomy): Bacteria > Pseudomonadati > Pseudomonadota > Alphaproteobacteria > Rhodobacterales > Roseobacteraceae > Ruegeria > Ruegeria sp. H9. The sequence goes on from NZ_JBQFNX010000001.1 coordinate 1,134,361, forward strand.
ACCACCAGCAGCGTCTCGCGCGGGTCGACCACGTTACGAACCTGCTCGACCTCGTCCATCAGGACTTCGTCGATATGCAGACGACCCGCGGTGTCGAGCATATAGACGTCATAGCCGCCGAGCGTTGCCTGTTGCTTGGCGCGCTTGGCGATATCAACCGGCGTCTGACCGGGTACGATCGGCAGCGTATCTACACCAACCTGCGTGCCCAGAACCGCAAGCTGATCCATCGCCGCTGGGCGATAGACGTCGAGCGAGGCCATCAGGACCTTCTTGCCCTCTTTCTCTTTCAGGCGTTTCGCCAGCTTACCGGTGGTGGTTGTCTTACCGGAACCCTGCAGGCCGACCATCAGGATCGGGGCAGGCGGGTTGTCGATCTTCAGCGCACCGGGGTCTTCTTCGCCGCGCAGTGTATCGACCAACGCGTCGTGCACGATCTTAACGACCTGCTGGCCGGGCGTGATCGATTTGGTGACAGCTTGACCGGTCGCTTGTTCCTGTACTTTCTTGACGAACTCGCGCGCCACCGGCAGCGAGACGTCGGCCTCAAGCAGGGCAACGCGGACTTCGCGCAGGGCGGTTTTCACGTCTTCTTCAGACAGGGCACCCTGTTTGGTCAGCCGGTCAAAGACGCCGGAAAGGCGTTCGGATAGATTTTCAAACATGCCTTCGGCCTCCTTAGCCGGTTATCTGGTGGCGTGCCCTAGATAGGACGCGTCGGTTAAATGCACAAACGCCCCCACGGGCGAAACTCGCTGGTGGGGGGCGATCCCTGAACGACTCAAGGGACCGGAAGATCAAACGCTTCCGGATGTTGGCGGCGATTTAGGCCGATTGGCTGGCAGAGTCAACCTTGCGTGCCGGAAGCCAATCGTTGACCGCATCCACCAGCCGATGCGCACCGCGCCCGCTGGAATAAGTCTCGACAATGGGATGCCGCCCGGCGCTCATGCCTTCATCCAGTATCAGGACAGGGCGATAGAGGGTCGATGTGCCATTGTCGCTACGCGAGGTCGTGCTTTCGGTTTCCGCGTGCGAGAGGTGCGAGAGCTCATGTTCTACGGCATCATATCCAAAGACTGACTGTCTGCGGATCAGGATGCTGTTATTATTGCGATCCAGTATGACCTGCACGCGCCGGACAAAGGCGCAAAATGCACCAAAACCCATGCCTCCGCCGAATAGTGCGAAGAAAATGCCGAACAAGATACCCTCGCCACCTTCACTGGCCAAGAAGACGCCCGCGCCGACAAATGCCAGAATGAAGAAAACCAGCGTGATGCCGATGAACCATGGCGTATTGGACAGGATCAGTTGGCTCGGAGTGTTACGCGTGACTTTCATGGCGGCACGCTAGCACCGAATGCCGCGCCTGTCGTGGCTTGAATTTACCTGTCGGTTGGGCGATGAGCGCGCCATACGAGGAGGTTCCCATGGACGCATCATCTGCCTTTCAGGATACGTTGCCGCTCAGCTCGGATGCGCTTTTGGCGCAGTTGGATGAATGGGGGCTGCCCTATCGGTTGCATACACATATCCCGCTGCGCACGGTTGAGGATGCAAAGGGGGTGGAAGGCCAGTTCATGGTGCCGGGTGAAAACACATTGCGGCTTAAGAACCTGTATCTGCGCGACAAGAAAAAGCGGAATTATCTAGTGACGCTGGAACAGAGCCGCGAGATCGACCTCAAGGCGCTGGGCGCGGAGTTGGGGGTTGGCAACCTGTCCTTCGGCTCGGCGGATCGGCTGTTCCAGAACCTCGGCATCCGCCCTGGCGCGGTCAGTCCGCTGGCGATGATCAACGGCGTTGAGAACAACGTTAAGTTCTTCATGGACGCCGCCGCGCAACAGGCCGATGTCATCAACATGCACCCTTTGGTCAACGACCGAACCGTCGTTTTGTCGCGCGAAGACCTGATGGTGTTCTTTGATAAGATCGGGTGCGAGATAAACTGGCTGCCGTGATCACCCCTCAAGCGCTTCGTTCAAAGCGGCAGCGACATGGGCGGCGGAGGGGTTGACGAACAGGTGACCGTCCGCCTCGAACACCGGATCGTCCAGATGATCGGGGAAGGCCAGAGGCAACTCGGTACAGGCCAGCAAGATCGCGGTTCCGGGTGTGGCGTGTTTGTTGCAGAAGGCCAGCAGGCGCGCATGTGCGGTGTCGGATGCGCCGCCGTAGAAATCACTGTCGATCATCGCCTGCATCTCGGCGATCTCAGGCTCGGGCAGGCGTGTGTTTGCCGTGATACCCTCGGCGGCCAGCCGGTCGGCATAGTTTGTGGCCTGCATGGTGACTGCGGTTCCAAGGACCAAAGCATTGGTGGCGCCGGTCGAGGCGGTCGCGTCGGCGGTTGCGTCAAAAATGCTGAGAATAGGCATGGAGACGCCTTCGCGGATCGTGTGAAGCCGCGCGTGTGGCGTATTGGAGGCGATGATGCCGAAATCGCAGCCTGCGTGTTCCAAAGTCAGCAGTGCTTCGCGGAACACCGCGTCGAAAGCGGCCCAGCTGTCTTCGTCACCGGCCACGCCGCGCAAGGCGCGGGTTTTGGCTTGGGTGACGGATTCGATGGTCATGGGTGGGATGGGCAGCGGCGATCCGTGGCCGCGTTCAGCAAAATACCGACCCGCGCCTTCAGCGATCGCCCGGTAGTAGTCGACAGTTGAGGCCCAGCCAACACCGCCCAATATTCCAATCTTTTTCATGTGAAACGCCCAGTCTGCCGATTTGCCTCGGCGCAGACTGGACGGTTCAAGGGGGGCAGGTCAATCAGGCTGCCAGTTTGGTGACAGCTTTCTGCGCATTGGACAGGGTTGTTTCGGGGTCCAGTGCCATGCGATCTGCGGCGATGACCTCGACATCATGGATGCCGATGAAGCCCAGAACATGGCGCGCATAGGTGGTGGCAAAGTCGATTTCGGAGCCCACCGCCGTACCGCCCGATGCAACAGCAAGGATGGCGCGTTTGCCTTCCAGCAGACCTTTCGGTCCTTCTTCGGAATAGGAGAATGTCAGACCGGCACGGGCGACCAGATCAATCCAGGCCTTGAACGCGGCGGGAACTGAGAAGTTGTAGATCGGCAGGCCGATGACGATCGTGTCGGCCTTTTGCAACTCGGACACCAATTCGTCCGACAGGGCCAGCAGGTCTTTCTGTACCGCGTCACGCTGGTCGGCGGGGGTGAAATTGGCGCCGATCCAGTCCTCGGTCAGCAGGGGCAGGGGAGTGGCCAGATCGCGGCGGATGATACGCCCGGCGTTCAGGTGGCGAACCACGCGGTCGGACAGATCGCGGGTGGCAGATCCAGTGCGGCGGGCCGAGGCGTCGATATGCAGGATGGTTTTGGTCATTTCGGGGCGTCCTTTGTTGCGGAATTAGCTTCTGTTGCCCCAATATGGCTGTTGCGTGCATGAACAAAACTCGGATATATCAACAAGCATTGTTAGAATTTGCACATTGGATCAGATGCAATGGACAATTGGGATGAAGTGAGAACCGCCTATCAGGTGGCGCGTATGGGAACGGTCAGCGGGGCAGCGGACGTGCTGGGCGTGCACCACGCCACCGTGATCCGCCATATCGACGCAATCGAGGCGCGGCTGGGCGTCAAACTATTCCAGCGTCACGCGCGTGGGTACACACCAACCGAAGCGGGTGAGGACCTGTTGCGGGTCGCGCAGGCAACCGAAGATCAGTTCAACCAGTTGGTTGGTCGCATGAAGGGGCGCGGAGACGATGTCTCGGGCGAGATCGTGGTCACCTCACTGGCCTCACTGGCCCCGCTCATCGTACCGACGCTGACCGAGTTCCAGCAGACCCACCCGGGATTGATCGTGCGCTATCTGACCGGCGACCGCCTGTTCCGGTTGGAATATGGCGAGGCGCATGTGGCGATCCGCGCCGGGGCCGCGCCGGATCAACCGGACAATGTGGTGCAGCCGTTCATTCCACAAGAGGTCGGACTATTCGCCAGCAAGGCCTATCTCGCGCGCCACGGCAAACCCGCGGACGTTGCAGATTTCGCCAATCACCACTTCGTCGGCAATGATGATGAAAACAGCCGCGCGCCGTTTTCCCGCTGGCTGCGTGCCAACGCGCCGGAGCAGGCGATCACTTTCCGCTGCACCAATAATTTCTGTATGCGAGAGGCTGTTCTGGCCGGTGCAGGCATCGGCTTTATGGCCCGTTGGGAGGCCGCGCGCGATCCCGATCTGGTCGAGGTGATGGCACCGTTGCCCGAGTGGTCTGGCAAGCTGTGGCTGGTGACTCATGTGGATCTGCACCGGACCACCAAGGTGCAGGCTTTCCTATCCTTCCTGAAAGATCAATCCAGGGGCTGGCTGCCGTGACACCGCAGGCGCGCGGCCATCTGGCCATGCTGACATTCTCGGCTTTGGTGGCGGGCAGTTTCTCGCTTGGCTCAATGGCGGCAAATGAGATCGCACCGTCGGCGATCACGGCAGCGCGCTTTGCGATTGCGGCGGTTGTGATCGGCATCGCTGCGATTGCCACAACGGGCATTCCGCGCAGCGCGGCTCGGGCACCATGGCGCTATCTGGTGCTTGGCGGATTGTTCGGAGCCTACTTTGTCCTGATGTTCTACGGATTGAAAACCGCTCCCCCGGTCAGCGCGGCGGCGGTCTTTACGCTGACCCCGGTCATGTCGGCGCTGGCCGGGTGGGTGCTGCTGCGCCAGATCACCACCCCACGCATGGCGCTGGCCCTGACGGTCGGTGCGGTCGGTGCGCTGTGGGTGATCTTCAGAGCGGATTGGCAAGCCTTTCAGGTCTTCGAGATCGGAGGCGGCGAGATCATCTATTTCTGGGGTTGCGCCGCGCACGCCGTCTATACGCCGATGATACGGCGATTGAACCGGGGCGAGCCTGCGGTGGTGTTCACCTTCGGTACGTTGGTTGCGGGGTGTTTGATCCTGACGGTCTGGGGCTGGTCCGATATCCGTGCAGTAGATTGGGGCAACCTTCCCGGGATTGTCTGGGTGACGCTGCTTTATATCTCGTTGTTTGCGACCGCCGCCAGTTTTGTACTGGTTCAGTTTGCAGCCCTGCGTTTGCCCGCGGCAAAGGTCATGGCCTACACTTACCTGACACCCAGCTGGGTGATCCTGTGGGAAATCGCTTTGGGACGACCAGCGCCGACAGCGTTGGTGTTGGTTGGTGCCGGGCTCACCGCTGTTGCGCTGTTGTTGCTGCTGAAAGGAGAAGACGCGCCTGCAAACACTCCGGTGCGCTCGAATTGAAGCTTGTGATTTCTACCTGATGTGGCAGCCTGCCTGGCACCACCAAGGAGCTGGGCCATGAAAACAATGTCACTTATTCCCGCATTGCTGGCGCTGTCCGCCTGTGCCCCCGGTAGCGCGAAAGACGCTGCAGAGGCGGACCTGCAAGCCAGCTGCGAAGCTCTGGTGGGCGCCGAAACCGGCACAGGGCCTGATGGTGTCAAAGCGATGTCTACCCAGTCCAGCCCGACAGGCTCGGTCACCAGCGTATTCGTGGCAGGGGCCGAGGCTCCGTGGCTCTGTCGTGCCGACCCAACGGGGGTTGTGACCGGGGTGGAATATAGCCGCGAGGGCTGAGCCTGCCGTTTGGATCGTCCCGACGGGTCAGACTGGCGAACCGCCCGGGTCGACATATCTCAGGATCAGGAGGACGCCAATATGTTCAAACACATCATGGTCCCGGTCGACCTGCACTTGCCGCCCGAGGTCAAGAAAGCCACCGAGGTTGCGGCGCAATTGGCCAAATGGCAGGGCGCCAAAGTGACCATCGTCAGCGTCACCGGCCCGCAGCCTGGGGATAGCCACCTGACTACAGACGCGATCAAACAAGAATTGCTGACCTGCGCCAATGAAATCGCGGTGCAAAGTGGGGCGCAGGTGGACACACGCAACATTCACTCGGTTGATGTCGCGGTCGAGATCGACAAGGACCTGACCCACGCAGCAGAGGAAATGGGGGCCGATCTTATTGTTGTGGGAACCCACGCACCCCGGATCACAGACTATATCCTGTCCAGCCACGCGGGATATCTGGCCAAACACGCCAGCATGTCGGTCTTAGTTGTGCGTTAGGCCTCATCCGGGGGCAGTTCAACTTCTAGAAACCGCTCGAACGCATCCAGATTGACCGGTTCGAACTGTCCGAACCCCTGCATCCAAACCGAGGCCGCACGAAGCGCGTCGGGTTCTAGTTTGCACCACTTCACCCGTCCGCGTTTTTCCTGAGAAATCAGACCTGCTTTGGTCAGGATCACCAGATGCTTTGAAATCGCGGCCAGCGACATTTCGAACGGTTCGGCCACGTCGGTGACGGCCATGTCATCTTCCAGCAGCATCGCTAAGATGGCACGGCGGGTGGGATCGGCGAGGGCTGCGAAGACAGTGTCGAGGTCGTTGGACATGGTTCCGCTGAACCATAGCCTGTGAGTTTGGTCAACCATTTGGTTGAATATGCGGATTCAGGCTTATCCGCCCGGTCAGCGAACAATACGCCATCGGCAGGTTTCACGCGATCTGTAATTTTATTATAAAAATCATATACTTAGCGACGTTCATGCTGCGGCTTCATTGCCGTTGACTCTGCGCCCTCAGCCCCTTAGCACCCTACCCAAGACTGTGCGAGGGAAACGCCCGTGACCGAAGATGACCAAAAGCAGCGTATGGCGCAGCTGGAGGCCAAGATCGAAGCGGCGAAAAAGGCCAAAGCGCCGAAACCTCGTGCGGATGCTGACGTATCCGGAGGCGAGCTTGCCTGGAGGATGGTCATCGAAATGGTTTCCGGTCTGGGGATCGGATTTGGCATCGGATACGGGCTGGACAGCCTGCTCGGGACGATCCCGATCTTTCTGGTGCTGTTCACATTGCTGGGCCTTGTCGCGGGCGTGAAGGTTATGCTCCGCAGCGCGAAAGAGGTTCAAGAGAAACAAGCGGCCGCAAGCGCGACCGAGAAGGACGAGAGGGACTGAACGTGGCAACCGAGACCACCGCAGAAAAAGGCAGCAGCCTGGCTTTCCATCCAATGGACCAGTTTATCGTCAAGCCGTTGTTCGGCGACGGTGCGATTGCCTGGTACACGCCCACAAACGTGACCCTGTGGTTGTTCCTGGCGATTGCGGCGATCTTTGCCCTGCTGGTTCTCAGCACGTCCAAGCGCGCCATTGTTCCGACGCGGATGCAGTCGGTGGCCGAGCTGGCCTATGGTTTCATCTACAAGATGCTGGAAGACATCTGCGGCAAGGAAGGCGTCAAGTACTTCCCCTATGTCATGACCCTGTTCATGTTCATCGTCTGCGCGAACTTCCTGGGCATGTTGCCCATGTCCTTCACCACCACATCGCATTTCGCCGTGACCATCCCGCTGGCGCTGGCCGTGTTCCTGACCGTGACCGTTTTGGGTTTCGTCAAAAACGGCGCTGCGTTCCTGGGCTTGTTCTGGGTCTCCAGCGCGCCGCTGGCGCTGCGCCCTGTTCTGGCGATTATCGAGCTGATCTCGTACTTCGTACGCCCTGTCAGCCACTCCATTCGTCTTGCCGGTAACGTCATGGCAGGCCACGCGGTTATCAAGGTGTTCGCAGGCTTTGCCGCGATTGCCGTGATCTCGCCCGTGTCGGTTCTGGCGATCACCGCAATGTATGGCCTTGAGGTCCTCGTGTCCTTCATTCAGGCCTACGTCTTCACCATTCTGACCTGTGTGTATCTGAAAGATGCGCTGCATCCGTCGCACTAAGGTCCGAACCCCCAACATCGAAACTTCCAAATCGTAAGGAGAATTCTCATGGAAGGCGATCTCGCACACATCGGCGCAGGCCTGGCAGCAATCGGTTCCGGCGCAGCCGCAATCGGGGTGGGCAACGTTGCAGGCAACTTCCTGGCCGGCGCCCTGCGCAACCCTTCGGCGGCTGCTTCGCAGACCGCAACCCTGTTCATCGGTATCGCGTTCGCAGAAGCGCTGGGCATCTTCGCATTCCTGGTCTCGCTGCTGCTGATGTTCGCCGTATAATCTGCGGAACCTGATCCTTACGCGCAGATGGGCCCAAGCCATAGCGGCCCATCTGTTGTAAAGACAACGTTCCGACGGAGGACATCATGGCGACTGAACCCATTGCTGAAGAAGTAGTAGGCACATGCGTTGATTCCAGCGGCTACGCCGTCGGGATGCCGCAGCTCTGCTTCGATTGGTTCCCCAACCAGATTTTCTGGCTGGTCATCACGCTGGTCGTCATCTTTCTGGTCCTGTCCCGCGTGGCTCTGCCCCGCATCGCGGCAATCCTGGCTGAACGCCAGGGGACCATTACAAATGACCTGGCTGCGGCCGAAGATCTGAAGGCCAAAGCGGTCGAGGCCGAAGAGGCCTATAACAAAGCGCTGGCCGATGCCCGTTCTGAGGCTCAGCGTATCGCAGCGGAAGCCCGCGCCGAAATCCAGTCTGGTCTGGATGACGCGATTGCCAAGGCGGATGCGGAAATCGCTGCAAAGGCGGCTGAATCGGAAAAGGCAATTGCCGAAATCCGTGCCGGTGCGCTGGAAAGCATTCAAGTGGTTGCCAAGGATACGGCGGCTGAACTGGTCACAGCACTGGGCGGCGAGGCGGATGCCAAAGCCATCAACAGTGCAGTAGATGCGCAGACGAAAGGATAAGTGACATGCGGAACACTCTTGCCCTTATCCTGACCGTTGGTGCCGCCAGCCCCGCGCTGGCCGCAAGCGGCCCGTTCTTCTCGCTTGCCAACACTGACTTTGTCGTCACTCTGGGCTTCATCGTCTTTATCGCGGTCCTGTTCTACTTCAAGGTCCCCGGTATGATTGGTGGTGCGCTGGACAATCGCGCCGAAGGTATTCAAGCCGAGCTGGACGAAGCCCGCGCCCTGCATGAAGAAGCACGCAGCCTGTTGGCCTCGTACGAGCGCAAGCAGCGCGAAGTTCAGGGTCAGGCCGAAGCTATCGTTGCCGCGGCCAAGGAAGACGCGGTTCTGGCAGCTGAACAGGCTAAGGTGGATCTGGAAAAATCCATCGCGCGCCGTCTCGCGGCAGCGCAGGATCAGATCGCATCGGCTGAGGCATCTGCTGTCAAGGAAGTCCGCGATCAGGCCATCACCGTAGCGGTTTCGGCAGCCAACGCCGTGCTGGCCAAACAGATGACCGCAACGCAGGCGAACAAGCTGATCGATGCATCCATCGCGGATGTGGGTGAAAAGCTACACTGATCGCCTGGATCATATGATTTGAAAAACCCGAGGGCTTCAGGCTCTCGGGTTTTTTCTTTTCGTGGCTTCCAGTTTGAAGGATCAGACCTCTCCAGTCTCGTGCTTCAAACGCTGTTGCGCGATCTCTTCATTGCGCAGGGCCTTCTGCTGATCGGCCATGCAGCTTTTGACAAAGTTCAGATGATCTTCGACCGCCTTCCGTGCCCCTTTCGGGTCGCGGTCCTGCAGGGCTGTGTTGATGGCGCGGTGCTGGTCCAGAATCGCGTCGCGGGTGGTGCGTTGCTGGAACATGATCTGTCGGTTGTAGAATACGCCCTGCCGCAGCAGATCGAACATCGACCGCATCATATGCAGCATCACCACGTTATGACTGGCCTCGATGATCGCCATATGGAACTGGGCGTCCAGATGCGCCTCTTCTTCGGCTGCATTGCGGGCGTGGGCGTCTTCCATCTTGTCCAGTATGGTCTGCACCACCTTCAGATCGCTGCCCGAGCCCATGCGGGCGGCACGCTCAGCCGCTAGACCCTCCATGTCACGCCGGAATGAGAGATAGTCGAACACTGCCTCGTCGTGATTGCCGAACAACCGGATCAAAGCTGGCGCGAAGGCCGAGCCCAGAACCTCGGCCACATAGATGCCCGATCCGGCCTTGGCAGTCAGCAATCCCTGCTCCTGGAGGTCCGAGATTGCCTCGCGCAGCGACGGGCGCGACACGCCCATCCGCTCGGCCAGCTCCCGTTCCGAGGGCAGGCGTTCTCCGGGGCGCAGAATGCCGCGCAGGATCAGCAGTTCGATCTGGCGCACAACAGCCAGTGACAGTTTTTCGGTTTGAACTTTTTGAAAAGGCATCTGGCTACCACTTGGAATTGGTCAAGTCACTTGACCACGTTTGTAAGGGGCGTTCAAGTCGCTCACAGAGGTTGAAACATTAGGTCAGAATTATTGACATAAGAGGCGCATTGCCTAATCTGCGACCCAAGGGCGGAGGAGGCCCCCTACGATGGATCAGCTCTACGCCACCCGAACCGCTCGGATGAAGGCTTCCGAAATCCGCGAATTGCTGAAACTGCTGGGCGAGCCCGGTATCATTTCCTTCGCAGGCGGTATTCCCGACCCCGCTTTGTTTCCAGCAGAGGCTTTCGCCGAAGCGTTTCAAAATGCGCTTAGCCCAGATCAACAGGCGCAGGCGCTGCAATACTCGGTCAGCGAGGGCTATGCCCCGCTGCGTGAATGGCTGGCCGACCATATGCGTGGGATCGGCGTTACGTGCGGCATCGACAACATCCTGATCACCTCAGGCTCGCAGCAAGCGCTGGATTACTTGGGTAAGTTGTTCTTGTCACCGGGTGATACTGCGTTGGTTGGGTGGCCCACATATCTGGGCGCGCTCAATGCGTTTGACGCTTATGAGCCGCGCTTTGACCAGCTTAGCATCAATGGCAATCGTGGGGCTGCCGAATACCAGGCCGCCGCCGGCAACAGCCCGATCAAATTCGCTTATCTCTCCGCCGATTTTGCAAATCCGACTGGTGAGACGGTCGATCTGCGGGGCAGGGAGGCGCTGCTCGATCTGGCAGATGAATTGGATTGCGCAGTGATCGAGGACGGAGCCTATCAGGCGCTGCGCTATGACGGCGATCCGATCCCTCCGATCCTCGCGTTGGAACAGGCGCGCAAGGGATCGATCGAGAACTGCCGGACGATCTATTGCGGCAGCTTCTCGAAAACTCTTTCACCGGGGTTGCGGCTAGGTTGGGTGGTTGCAGCAAAACCGGTGATCTCGCAACTGGTGCTGCTGAAACAGGCGGCTGATCTGCATTCTTCTACGATCAACCAGATGGCGGTGTATCAGGTGGCACGGGATCGCTTTGACACTCATGTCCCCATGCTGCGCCAGACCTATGCCGCGCGCCGCGATGCGATGCTTGAGGCGCTCAAAGAGCACATGCCCAATGGCGTCGACTGGACCCGACCCGAGGGCGGCATGTTCATTTGGGTCACTCTGCCCAAGGGAATGAACGGCGCCGACCTGCTGGCGAGGGCGCTGGAAACGGTCAAGTTGGCCTTTGTCCCCGGTCAGGCCTTCTATCCCGACGACACCGGGTCGAATACCATTCGACTGAGTTTCTCCAACTCGGATGAGGACACGATCCGCGAGGGTATACGCCGGTTAGGAGAAGTGTTGCGCGCCTGAAACGGGGAAAGGTTTCATTAACCATATTGTCGCTAATAAAGCAGCATGATCCGCGTGCTCGCTTTCCTGTGCCTCGCCGCCTGCTCGGGTGGTACACCCTATTTTCGCGACTTGCCCGCAACGCGCGTCGCGGTGAATGGCAGTATCTTCGACGTCCGCGTCCGCAATGAACTGGCCGAGGCCGTCCGCGTGAACCCGCAATACGCGCCGCGTCTGGGTCCGATCCGCGATCGGGCTGCGCTGGCCATGGCGCAGGTCTCGGGCTGTCCGCTTCTGGATGTTCTTGGCGATGCGGCCGTCACTGTGGGCGTGCTGGGCTGCGACCAGGAACTGGGGGAAAAACTGATTTTCGGCGCACTCCTTCGCCGTCCCTATGAATGCGTTGATTACGGATATTACGAAGACTACGGATATCAGGTCTTTGAATGCTCGCCTTACTGAGATACGCGGGACTCCGCGTAGTTTTGCCAAGATGTTGTGGATAACTTGGTCCAATCTCCCATATCCTGCGCAATCACGTTGACACCTCCCCCATCCGTTGCGCAGACTTCTTACCCATAGGAATCATACCAAGAGCAGCCATTGCGCTTTAGCAAACTCAAACTGACCGGCTTCAAAAGCTTCGTGGACCCGACCGATCTGATCATCGCGGACGGGCTGACCGGAGTGGTTGGTCCGAATGGCTGCGGCAAGTCCAATCTGCTGGAAGCGTTGCGCTGGGTGATGGGTGAAAACCGTCCCAAATCCATGCGCGGTGGCGCGATGGAGGATGTGATCTTTGCGGGCGCTGCCACTCGCCCTGCGCGCAACTTTGCCGAGGTGGTCCTGACCATGGACAACTCGGAACGTTTGGCGCCATCCGGCTTCAACGACAGCGACCAGTTGGAGATCGTCCGCCGCATCACCCGCGATGTGGGCAGTGCCTACAAGACCAACGGCAAGGACGTGCGCGCCCGCGACGTTCAGATGCTGTTCGCGGACGCCTCAACCGGCGCGCATTCGCCAGCACTGGTGGGGCAAAACCGCATTGCCGAGCTGATCAACGCCAAGCCTCGTGCCCGCCGCCGCATTCTGGAAGAGGCCGCTGGCATCTCCGGGCTTTACCAGCGACGCCACGAGGCTGAACTGAAACTGAAAGGCACCGAGGCCAACCTGACCCGTGTGGATGACGTTTTGGAACAGTTGGGCGGGCAGTTGGCGCAACTCGCCCGTCAGGCCCGTCAGGCAGCGCGTTATCGTGAGATCGGCGAGCTGTTGCGTCAGGCCGAAGGGATGCTGCTCTATCGCCGTTGGAAAGAGGCCGACATGGCCCGTCAGGCGGCCGAGGAAAAGCTACGCGACCGGATCACCGAAGCCTCTCGCGCCGAGGCATCCGCCCGTGAATCCGCCGCCAAACGCGCTGAGATCGAGGAAACCCTGCCGCCCCTGCGTGAGGAAGAGGCCATCGCCGCAGCCGTCCTGCAGCGCCAGCAGGTGCAGCGCGATCAGCTGTCGGATCAGGAAACCCGCGCACGCCAGACGATCGAGACTCTGACCAACCGTATCCAGCAATTGGGCAACGACATCGAACGCGAATCCGGTCTGAACCGGGACGCGGGTGAGATGATCGAACGGCTGGAATGGGAGGCCCGCGAGCTTGCAAAAGCCGCCGATGGCTATGACGAAAAGGTCGCTGAAGCTGCTGAAGTTGCGCGCGAGGCCGCGTCGGTGTTGCAGGATCGCGAAGATCACCTGTCGCAGGAAACCGAAGACATGGCCCGTCTGGTGGCTCGCCACCAATCGGCGCAACGACTGGTTGAAGACAGCCGCAAGACACTGGCTCGTTCCGAGGGCGAGGAAGAAAAGGCCCGCGCCGCCGTGGACGAGGCGCGCAATGCCCTTTCCCGCGCCAGCGAGGCGTTCGAGACCGCGCAAGAGGGTGAGAAAGAAGCCCGCGAAGCTGCTGAGGCAGCGGAAGAAGCACTGGCCGCCGCCGACGAGCTGCGCAACGACACGCAGGCGCGTGAGGCCGAGGCCCGCGCCAAACGCTCCGAGGCTGAGGGTGAACTGGGCGCGATAAGGGCCGAGACCACCGCGCTGGCCAAGCTGGTCGAACGCGACACGGCTGAGGGTGGGCAAGTGCTCGACATGCTGCGGGTGGCAACGGGCTTTGAAAAGGCGTTGGGGGCTGCGCTGGCGGATGACCTGCGTGCACCATTGGTCGAGGGCGACGGACCTTCAGGTTGGGTGCAGGTAGCGGGCTATGACAGCGACCAGCCCTTGCCCGATGGGGCCGAGCCGCTGGCGTTGCATGTGTCCGGCCCCGACCGCCTAAGTCGCCGTATTGCGCAGATCGGTCTGGTCGATGCGGATCAGGGCGCGCGCCTGCAGGCGTCGTTGAAACCGGGTCAACGACTGGTGTCGCGCTCGGGTGATCTGTGGCGCTGGGACGGATTCCGCGCCTGGGCCGAGGATGCACCAAGCGCTGCCGCCCTGCGTTTGGAGCAGCTCAACAAGCTTGAGGCGCTGAAACAGGAACTGACCCGCACCGAGGCGCAGGCCGAAGGTGCCCGCGCCGCGCATGAAGCGCTGTCACAGCAACTGGCCAATGTAACCGAGGCTGACCGCCGCGCCCGCGAGGCCCGCCGTGCCGCGGATCAGCGCATGGCGGAAACCGCGCGGATGCTCAGCCGGGCTGAGGCGGATCGAAATCTGGCGCAGGGCAAGCTGGAAACACTGACCCTCGCGGTCGACCGTCACAAGGAAGACGCCATGTCCGCCCGCGCACAACTGCGTGAGGCTGAAGGCGCGTTGACTGGCCTGGGCGATCTCGACAGCGCCCGCGCGCAGGTCGAGGACATCAAGCAGACGGTCGAGGCGGCGCGGATCACCATGCTGACCCACCGCTCGACGCATGATGAATTGCGCCGCGAGGGCGAGGCGCGCACCCGGCGCACGCAGGAGGTGACTAAGGACCTCAGCGGTTGGCGGCATCGTCTGGAAACGGCGGAAAAGCGGATATCGGAACTGGCCGAACGCAAGGAAAGCTCGGAAGAAGAACTGACCGAGGCGATGGCGGCCCCCAGCGAAATCGCCGAGGCACGGGAAGAACTGAACGAGCTGATCGAAACCGCTGAGTCTCGGCGCGCCGAAGCCGCCGACAAGTTGGCCGAGGCCGAGACCCAGCAGCGCGAGGTGGTTCTTGCCGAGCGCGAAGCCGAACGTCTGGCCTCGGAGGCGCGCGAAAGCCGCGCGGCGGCTGAGGCGCGTTGCGACGCCGCCAAGGAAAGCGTAGTCGCCGCAGCAGAACGCATTGCCGAGGATCAGCAACTGACGCCGAACCAGCTGCTGAACCAACTGGACGTGAACCCTGACCAGATGCCCGCCGCCGACGCACTTGAAGCCGAAGTGAACCGCCACAAGCGTCAGCGCGACGCCATGGGCGCAGTGAACCTACGGGCTGAAGAGGACAGCAAAGAAGTTCAGGAAGAATTCGACACGCTGAACGGCGAAAAGGCCGATCTGGAAGAGGCGATCAAGGCCCTGCGCAGCGGCATCGCCAGCCTCAACCGCGAGGGTCGCGAACGCCTGCTGACCGCGTTCGAACAGGTGAATTCCAACTTCGCCATGCTGTTCAAGCACCTGTTTGGTGGCGGCGAGGCCAATCTGGTCATGGTCGAAAGCGACGATCCGCTGGATGCGGGCCTTGAGATCATGTGCCAGCCGCCGGGCAAAAAGCTCTCGACTCTCAGCCTGCTGTCGGGCGGCGAACAGACGCTGACCGCGACCGCGCTGATCTTTGGCGTGTTCCTTGCCAATCCCGCGCCGATCTGTGTGCTTGATGAGGTCGACGCGCCGCTGGACGATGCCAACGTCACCCGCTTCTGCGACTTGCTGGATGAGATGTGCCGCCAGACCGATACGCGTTTCCTGATCATCACCCACCACGCGGTGACCATGGCGCGGATGGATCGGCTGTTCGGTGTGACGATGCAGGAACAGGGTGTCAGCCAACTGGTTTCGGTCGATCTGAAAAAGGCCGAGCAGATGGTCGCTTGATCGATCACTGCAACGTTATGAGCCATCACCCGTGTATGAGGGTAGGCTAGCATCATGATCCGATATTTCACCCTCGCATTGCTCGCGGCCAACCCCCTCTGGGCTGCCGAATGGCCCACGAAACCCGGTGACGTCCCCTTGACGCCAGAAGAATTGGAGGCTTTGGCCGGTCGTACTCTCACTTTCTACGACGACGGCCAGTCCAAATACTCGGCTGGAGGGGCCTATTCTTATACCTATGCCAGCGGAGAATCCGCCTTTGGCACCTATTCCATCGCCGGGGACGGCAGTGTTTGCATCGCGTATCGCAATGGGTTCAGCCGATGCGACCTATATGTCCGCAGTGGTGAGCGGTTGATCCTGATCGACGAGAAAGGCGATCGCTATCCGGTCAGAGCGAGTAATTGATCTGTTTTTCCCGATCAGTTGGTAAATTTGATAGAGCCTTTGAGTAAAAACGGAAGAAAACGGGATAATCATCGTCAAATCAAGTTGTAGAATGCCCTGGATCGAAAAACTGAAGGGGATGCCAAATGTGCCGTTTTTTGGCTTGGGTTGGGGAGCAGCGATATCTGGATGAATTGATCCAGGAGCAAGAGCAATCGCTTGTCATCCAAAGCCGCAACGCGTTGATCGGGAAGACACCAATCAATGCCGATGGGTTTGGACTGGCCTGGTATTCTGATCGCGAAACGCCCTGTTTCTACAAGGACACTCATCCCGCATGGTCCGATGCAAATCTCAAACAACTGGCTCATCACACACGATCACGACTGTTTTTGGCCCATGTAAGAGCGTCGACAGGCACTGCGACCTCGCGCAACAACTGTCACCCATTTGGATTTGGCAAATGGAGCTTCATGCACAATGGCCAGGCTGGAGGGCATGACCAAATCCGGCAGCAGCTCGATGCTATGATCCCGGCACATTTATACGGGCACCGAATGGGTGCGACAGAAAGTGAAGCGATCTTTTTGATTGCTCATGGCGAAGGTCTGGATTCAAATCCGATCGAGGCAATGGCACGGGCCGTGGGGCGGGTGGAAGCGCTGTCCCGACAATGCGGATCGTCGCCTTATATGCGGTTTGCTGCGTGCTGGTCAGACGGCAAGCGTGTATTTGCGGCGCGCTATGCGTCTGATCGTTATGCACCCAGTCTGCATTACCGAACCTCAGAAGACGGGATAGTGATATCGTCCGAACCGCTTGATGCAGACAGTGACGGCTGGGTTGAAATACAGCCCAATACCGCCATCGTCACAGAAGGCTCGCTGGTATCTATCCATGCGTTTGATCCGTCAGTGAAACGTGAACCTGCAAAGGTTGCCTAGGCGCTGACCCTTATAGCTGCTTCAGCAGCTGTGTCGTTGGCCACGCATCCGCTGGCAAACCCAGACGCAATTGTTCAGCCTGCACAGCCGCACGGGTTCCGGCCCCAAGGATGCCGTCGATCTTGCCTACATCATAACCCCGTGCCTGTAGCTTGCTCTGCAACTGCTTCATCTGTGCGCCCGTCAGCCCCGGCGCGGGGTTGCCTGCGTCGTAGATCTGCGCGCCTTCCAGCCGTGTGCCGAAATAGGCGGCGGTCAGGACGTAAACGAAGCTCTGGTTCCATTCGAAATAGACATCGAAATTCGGGTAAGCCAGAAAGGCGGGTCCTTTATGCCCTTGTGGCAGGATCAGCGAGGCAGGCAGATTTGCCAAAGACCCACTGCGCGCCTGCACGCCCATCGCCTGCCATTCGGACACCGAGCGGGGCTTGCCGGGGCCAGAGAGAGACCAGTCCATTTGCGCGGGCACGGTGACCTCTTGCAGCCATGGCTGACCCGGTTGCCAACCAAGATGCGACAGCATCTTGGCCCCGGACATCAGTGCATCCGGTGCCGAGGTTTTTAGCGAAACCTTGCCGTCTCCGTCCCCATCCACGCCGTTTTCCAGAATGTCGCGGGGCAGCATCTGGACCATGCCGATTTCACCGGCCCAAGCCCCGGTGGTGCGGGCGGGGTCAAAATTGCCCTGGCTGTACAGCTCGATCGCGGCGAAAATCTGCGGGCGGAACAACTCGGGGCGGCGGCAGTCGTGGGCCAGCGTCACCAGCGCGTTGCGGGTGTTGAAATCGCCCTGAAAGGACCCGTAGTCGGTCTCGAACGCCCAAAATGCCAGTAGCACACCGCGCGAAATGCCGTATTCCTGCTCAATCCGGTCAAACACCGCGTCGTATTTGCCCGACATGGCCTTGCCCCGGTCGATCCGGTTCTGTGAAATCAGGCGCCGCGAGAAGTCGATGAATGGTTTCTGGAATACGCCCTGCGCGCGGTCGGCTTTCAGAACGGCTCCGTCCTGCTGCACGCCCTTGAAAAAGCTGTTGACGGTGGATTTGTCGTAACCCTGCTGAATGGCTTCGGCTTTCAGCCCTTTGACGAAGGTATTGAACCCACCGCCGCATTGGGCGAGTGCAGGCGAGGCGAAGAGGGCGGCGGCAATAAGGCCGGAAAGGAAACGCATAAGGCTGATCCGTCAGAATATGAAGTTGAACCCAACCCACACCGACACGAGCCCAAGCGCAAGCCCCCATACCTGCCAGAGCATGTCTGATGCGCGAAAAACCTCCGCCGCGTCGATATTCTGCCGCGCATTCCCGTTCACCCAAGCAAGATCCCGCATCTGGCCATCATAGCTGCGCGGTCCGGCCAGTGCGATATCAAGCGCACGTGCCATCGCGGCCTCGGGCCAGCCTGCGTTGGGTGAGATATGGCGGCGTGCATCCTCAACCATCTCTCCCCAGCGCGACCATTGGCTGGACAGCGCGACGATCATTACGAAGGTCAGGCGTGCTGGGACAAGGTTCAGCACATCATCCAGCCGCGCCGCTGCCCAGCCGAAGGCGCGGTATTTGTCGTTGCGATAACCGATCATACTGTCGGCGGTGTTGACGACCTTGTAAACCAGCAGCCCCGGCAGACCTGCGACCAGAAACCAGAAGGCTGGGGCAATCACCCCGTCGCTCAGGTTTTCGGCGGCGCTTTCGATGGCCGAGCGCGCCACCTGCGCCTCGGTCATATCTCGCGTATCGCGCGAGACAATCATGGCGACCTGCGCGCGCCCTTCGGCAAGCGAGGTCAACAGGCCTTCGCCAACTGCGCGAACATGGGTGATCAGGGATTTCTGGGCCAGAAGGATGGCGCAGACCACGATCTCGACGATCGGACCAAGCAGCTCCAGCAACCGGCCAAGGATGAGTGCCACCGCAACCAGGATGAGCACCGTCGCAACCCCTTTGAGGCGGCGATACGCCCCATGGTTCAGCCGGTTGTCCAGCCAGCCAATCGCGTTGCCCATCAGTACGGCAGGGTGGCGAATCCGCGACCACAGCCAATCCGGCTCACCCAATGCTGCGTCCAGACACATAGCGCAGACCAATAGGAACGCGGTGCTCACAGCGCTGCTTCCAACCGGGCCCAACCATCTGCTGGCGGTAATCCAAGGCGCAGGTAGGTCCGGGAATAGGGGAAAATTCGGCTCCAGATATGCGCCCGCGCCAATCGGTCTTGCCAGGCGGTCGCGTCATCAACGTCGTAGAGGCGGAACAGGCTGGTGCCGCCAATCAGCCGCGCACCTTTGGACGTTAAAAGCTGATCCAACCGTGTTGCTTCATTTGCCAGACGCATGCGCGTTTCATCAGCCCATTTTACATCGTGCAACGCTTGCGCGCCGATCCGCAGTGCCGGGCCGGATACGGCCCATGGTCCGGTCAGGTCGTTCAATCGTGCAATCAGATCGGGATGGCCAATTGCAAAACCCAGTCGCAACCCGGCCAACCCCCAAAATTTGCCAAAGCTCTTCAGCACCACGATGCCGGGCCGCTGGGCCAGATGAATCAGCGAGGCTTCGGGCGTTACGTCGCAGAAGCTTTCATCGATCACCGTCAGCGGCGCGTCGACATCCGCGTCCTGCCAGATGCGCCCATCAGGATTGTTGGGGTTTACGATGACACGTGCCTGAGCCGGGCCGCTCTCGTGCACCGTCCAACCCTGAGCGGTGAATGCAGCGGCATGTTCGTTATAAGTGGGCATCGTGATCTGCACGCGGCCGGCTTTGGTCAGCGCGGGCACGCGGGCAATCACCGCAGAGGCACCAGGCGATGGCAGAATCTCGGCCCCATCAGGCACGTTCCAAAACACCCGCGCCGCGTCCGAGAGGCGTTCGAACGCGCCATGATCCGGCAGTTCCTTCCAGTCCGGAGGCTGCAGGCCCGAGACCTCATAAGCATGCGGATTGATCCCCGTGGACAGATCGATCCAGTCTGCGCGCGTGCCCCCAAACCGCGTCATCGCGCCATCCAGCCCTCCGCCATGATCGCGCGCAGCCCGAGGGTTCAATCTGTCATCCTGTCCAACCATCTGCCCCAGCCGGAATCGCCTATTTCTCATGCTTCAAGCGGATTTTTGCCGTTCTTACAAGCGAATCCGCCCGATCACGGCGCTGTGCGGGCCTTGTTAACACTTTGTTAAGGAAATCGCGTGATCACGGACAACAGGGGTCGGCACCACTCACCCATATCACGTGCCGAGGTTGTTGCAAATGAAAGTACTGATTGTTGAGAGTAACCCCGATCTAGGTCGGGTCTGGCAGCGGCATCTGCAAAGGCAGGAGGCCGAAGTCACGCTGGTCGAAACGCAAGAGGCCGCGATCCTGGCACTGTATGGTACCGCATTCGATATCATCGTGCTGGATCTGGTTCTGGAAACCGGCAGCGCCTTGGCGGTTGCCGATTTCGCAAGCTATCGCAGGCCCGAGGCGCGAGTGATCTTCGTCACCAACACCACATTCTTCTCGGACGGATCAATCTTTGCCCATAGCGCCAATGCCTGCGCCTATGTCCAAAGCTCGACCCCGCCCGAGGATCTGGCGGCCATGGTCGAACACTACGCGGCGGGGCGCTGATCCCGCCCATGGGGTTCTGAATAGTCCAACGTTGGATTCACCGGAATAATTCGGTGCGGATTGATGCTGTCATGGCTGAAGTGATAGTGGCGCACGATGTGGTTCATGTTCACTGTCTGCGCCACGCCGGGCCATTGATATAGCTCCCGCGTAAAGGCCCAGAGGTTCGGGTAGTCCACCAACCGACGCTTGTTGCACTTGAAATGTAAATGATAAACCGGGTCGAACCGGATCAATGTGGTGAACAGGCGCCAGTCGGCCTCAGTCACGCGGTCACCCATAAGATAGCGGTTCCGGGCCAGACGATCCTCAAGCCAGTCCAGCGTGTCGAACAGAGGGCCAACCGCGGCGTCATAAGCTTCTTGCGAGGTGGCAAAGCCGGATTTGTAGACCCCGTTATTGACATCGGAATAGATGCGCGCGTTGACCTCTTCGATCTCGTCCCGCATTGCCTCGGGCCAGTAGTCGTCTGTGTTGCCGGTGATCCCGTTGAAAGCCGAGTTGAACATGCGGATGATTTCCGAGCTTTCGTTTGACACGATCGTTTTCTCAACTTTGTCCCACAGGATCGGAACCGTAACGCGGCCCGAATAGTGAGGGTCGGCACGAGTGTAGATTTGATGGGCAAATTCTGATCCGAACAGTTTGTCGCCCGTCGCTCCATGCGCGTCCGTCTCAAAGGTCCAGCCTTTATCCAGCATATCCGGATGTACCACCGAGACCGAGATGTGGTCGCTCAGCCCTTTCAACTCACGAAAGATCAGTGTGCGGTGCGCCCATGGACAGGCGTGGCTGACGTAGAGGTGATAGCGCCCCGATTCCGCCTCGAACCCGCCACGCCCCGAGGGGCCGGGCGCGCCATCGGCGGTGATCCAGTTGCGAAACTGTGCGGCCGAGCGTTTGAACGCCCCGCCTGTGGATTTGGTGTCATACCAGGTGTCATGCCATTCGCCGTCGACAAGCAGGCCCATCGTTATTCCTTTCGCATTGCGATTGGGTCAAAGATAGGCCGTCTTGCGCCACGATCCTATTTCACCGGGCGCGCATCAGGCCTGCATGCGCGCACAGGTGGGGTGCGGTGTCTGGGCACCAGAACCGCAATGCCAAAACTTATGTGACGCCGTTCACTGGATTTTTACAGGAATCGCGTCAGACTAATGAGTGTTAAGGGGGGAAGTTTATTATGAGTACCTATGTTTCCAAGGAAATTCGCGCCGAATTGGATGCGGCCCGAATCGCCACCCTCAAGAAATCCAGCCGTTTGCGGGTGGAGGTTGGCGACAATAGCTTCAAAATTTTGACATTGTGGAAGGATGGTTTCACCGTCGAGGCCGAAACCACGCCGCGCCTGCGTGGGCTCGTCGATATCTATGACGGTGCCAACCACATGTATCAGTGCCTGATAATCGCAGACGAAGAAGCGGTGGGTGAAATGCGCTATGAGTTCAAGCGTAACACTGTGGCGACGGACAAGGCTCCACTGGATTTCTACCGCGCCCCGGATGCACCGATCGCATTGCTTGAAAACCGCGACTGACGCGCGCACCGTTTGATCTTTGGCACCGACGCGCCACCGGCGCTCGGGCGGTAATGGGGCCTCAAGATTCTCAGGGATCAGGCCGGACGGTTTAGTCGGAGGCCGCCAGGGTCAGGTGCACAGGAGCCAAACCATCGATGCCGCCTTCAATTCGGTCTCCGGCGACCACAGGCCCGACCCCGGCGGGTGTGCCGGTCAGGATCAGATCGCCGGGGCGCAAATGGTAGAAACCCGATAGATGGGAGATCAGTTCATCGATCTTCCAGACCAGCTCAGACAATGTGGCGTCTTGTACGACCCGCTCATTGATGCTCAGATAGATGCGCTTGTCATCAGATGGGCTCCAGTCATCGGCGCGGGTCAGCGGAGCGAAGACCGCGCCGTTTTCCACATCCTTGCCCAGATCCCAGGGGCGCTGCTTGTTGCGCTCGCGGATCTGCAGGTCGCGGCGCGTCATGTCCAGCGCACAGCCATAGCCAAAAATCGCGTTGCGGGCCTCAGTGGCTGTGGCCCGAAAAACCGGTTTGCCGATTGCAACGGCCAGTTCCATTTCGTGATGATAATCCTCGGTGCCTGCCGGATACGGCACATGCGCTCCGGTCAAAACCGCGTTGGGCGCGGATTTGGTGAAGTAAAACGGCGCCTGACGATCCACCTCATGCCCCATCTCGGCAGCGTGGGCGGCATAGTTGCGGCCCACGCAAAAAATCCGCCCGATCGGATAGGTCGCCTGTTCCCCCTGCACCGGGATGCTTGGGATGTCCGGAAGCGTAAAAAGGTGGTTGGGCATGACGTGCCTCCGTTTTTTTTTGAACGGGGTTCATTGTAAATCGCCAAAGGCTGCCTTCAATCGCGCACAGGCCTCTTCGACCCGCTCGCGTTGGGTGGCCAGATTGAAGCGCTCGAAGGTTTCTCCACCGGTGCCAAAACCGGGGCCTGAGGATGTCGCGATCCGCGCATCTTCGCGTAGGCGGCGGACAAACTCATCGTGGCTCATACCCGTGCCCGAAAAATCGACCCATGCCAGATAGGTCGCCTGCAGAGGCATCGACCACAGGCCCGGTATCTCGGCGATGGCAGCATCAAACAGCTTCCGGTTCGCGTCCAGGTGGGCAATTTGTTCATCGACCCATTTTGCACCTTCCGGCGAATAGGCGGCAGTGATCATCGCCACACCCAACGCACTGGGGTCATAGTCCAGCGTGGTGATCCGGTGCCGCATCTCGGCCCGCAGTTTGGCGTCGGGAATGATCATGTTGCCGGTACGCTGACCGGCGATGTTGAATGTTTTCGACGCCGCGGTCAGTGTCACCGTCCACGGGCGCGCGTCGGGGGCGGCCGTATCCATCGGTACGAAGGTATTGCCCGAATAAACCAGATCATGGTGAATCTCGTCCGACACAAGGATCAGCCCGTTGCGCTCCGCAAACGCCGCTACAGCGCGCAGTTCATCCGGCGTCCAGACCCGACCTGACGGGTTCTGCGGCGAGCACCACAGCAGCAGCTTTTCTGATCCGTCCAACCGCGACTGCGCATCGTCCAGATCAAGCCCATAGCTGTCGCCATCGCGTATCAGCGGGCATTCCACCACGCGACGGCCGGATTTGTTCACCTTATGGGCAAACTCATGGTAGACGGGCGTGAAGATCACGACGCCATCTCCCGGTTCACTCCAAACATCCAGACACAGGGCAATCGCATTGCCCAACCCTTGCGAGGTCAGAATCCAATCGGTATCGATCTCCCAGTTGTGGCGTGTCTTCATCCACCACTGGATTGCATTCAGATAATCCGGGTGCATCCATGAATATCCAAACGCGCCATGATCGGCCGCTTCCCGCACCGCCTCGATCACGCAAGGGGCCGTGGCATAGTCGGAATCAGCCGTCCACATGGCCAGCCCATCCTCGGGGGCGACACCGTAAAGCTGCTCCATCTTATCCCATTTTGAAGAGTTGGTGCCCCGGCGGTCGATCAGGTCGTTGAAAGTCATGTCATCTCCATCTGTCGAGGCGAAAGCTAACCACAAATCCATAAGGTGCAAGAGGGCCGTTGCGGAGGCGGGCGCGATGGCCTAAATCAGCCCCATGAAACGCAATATCCTGATCCATCCCGATCCCCGCCTGAAAAAGGTCTGCGCGCCGGTGGCCGACATCACCGACGATCTGCGCAAACTGGCCGATGACATGCTGGAGACGATGTATGACGCGCCCGGCATTGGCCTTGCTGCGCCGCAGATCGGTGTGCTCGACCGGCTGATCGTGGTGGACTGCGTCAAAGAAGAAGGTGAGGCCCCACGCCCACTGGTGATGTTCAACCCCGAGGTCATCGCCTCCTCGGACGAGACCAACGTTTACGAAGAAGGCTGCCTGTCGATCCCTGAGCAATATGCCGAAGTTACGCGCCCGAAGACGGTTGATGTCACCTGGCTGGACCGTGACGGTAATCTGCAGCAGGAAACCTTTGATGATCTCTGGGCGACTTGTGTGCAGCATGAGATCGACCATCTGAACGGTAAGCTCTTCATCGACTATCTCAAACCGCTCAAGCGTCAGATGATCACGCGCAAAATGCAGAAGCTCAAGCGCGAAAAGGCCCGTACATGACGGTGCGGACCTGCCTGCCGTGGCCCGACAAGCGCCTGCGCACCAAGGCCGAGGACGTCCCCGAGATCACCGACGACATCCGCACCATCTGGGATGACATGATCGATACGATGGAGGCGATGCCGGGCGTTGGCCTCGCTGCGCCGCAGATCGGAGTGATGCTGCGGCTGGCCGTCGTGGATGGCTCGACCCAGCGGGGCAAAGCTGTGCGACTGGCTAACCCCGAGATTCTGCACAGCTCGGTTGAGCTGCGTGAACATGACGAGGCCAGCCCGAACTTGCCCGGCGTGTCTGCCAAGGTGAAGCGACCGCGCGCAGTGACCGTGAAATTTCTCAACGAACAGGGCCAGATCGACCGCCGTGATTTTGTCGGCATCGAAGCCACCAGCGTGCAGCATCAGATCGACCACCTGAACGGGCGGATGTATTTCGACCGCCTCAGCAAGGTCAAACGCGACATGCTGCTGCGCAAGGCGCGCAAATCCACGTAGGCCGGGCTTCAGCCCGGCACCCACCCAACCCCCGGAGCCGACGATGCGCATAATCTTCATGGGAACCCCCGATTTCTCGGTCCCGGTACTGGATGCGCTGGTGAACGCGGGGCACGAGATTGCCGCCGTCTATTGCCAACCGCCACGCCCCGCCGGTCGCGGTAAAAAAGACCGTCCAACCCCGGTGCACGCGCGTGCCTTGGCGCTGGGCTTAGACGTTCGCCACCCCAACTCGCTGAAATCGCCCGAAGAACAGGCCAGCTTTGCCGCGCTGAACGCCGATATCGCGGTGGTCGTCGCCTATGGCCTGATCCTGCCACAACCTATTCTGGACGCGCCAACCCATGGCTGCCTGAACATTCACGCCAGCCTGTTGCCGCGCTGGCGTGGGGCCGCGCCAATACACCGCGCGGTCATGGCAGGCGATGTGCAAACCGGTGTTTGTATCATGCAGATGGAGGCCGGGCTGGATACAGGCCCCGTTCTGCTGCGCGAAGCCACCGATATCGGCATCGAGGAAACCACCGCGCAACTCCATGACCGCCTGTCGGATATGGGCGCGGCTCTGATCGTTGAGGCTCTGGCCAAACTGCACAGCCTTACACCTGACCCGCAGCCCGATGAGGGCGTGACCTACGCCGCCAAGATCGACAAAGCCGAGGCGCGGATCGATTGGTCGGCCCCCGCGTCCGAAGTCGATAGAAAAATCCGCGGTCTCTCCCCGTTCCCCGGCGCATGGACCGAGGTCGAGGGTCACCGGATCAAACTGCTGGCTTCGCGGCTGGCCGAAGGACGGGGCACTCCGGGCGAGGTGCTGGACGACCACCTGCGCGTGGCTTGCGGCGAAGGCGCAGTTGAGTTGCTGCGCTTGCAACGGGCAGGCAAGGGCGCGCAGGATAGGGAAACTTTTCTGCGGGGATGGCCCATGCCGGCCGGGACCCGCCTGTCATCGGAGTAGGCGTACATGATCATGATCATGATGGGCACGGTCGTGATTGCCGGGATCGTAGGCTATCTGTCTGAACAGACTGGCTTTACCCATAACGGCTATCTGCAGTCGATCATCATCTGCGTGGGTGGTGCTTTCCTGTTCTATTTCGTGCGCATCATGTTCGGCATCAGCTTTGGCCCGCCGGGGTTGGACGCGGTGCTGTCCTCGATCGGTGCGCTGATCATCGTGCCCACGCATTGGAGGAAATGATATGCCGATCATCGCCCTGATCATCGTCGGAGCCGCTGCAGGTTTCCTCGCCACCCGCCTAATGCGGATCGAGGCCGATATTCCAACCACCATGCTGATCGGCATTGTCGGCGCTTTGGTGGGCGGTTTGGTACTGCGCACGCTCATCACTGTGATGGGCTGGCTCTCAGGGTTTATCGGCGCCGTTCTGGGGGCGCTCTTGGTGATCTGGATCTGGCAGACATATATCCGCCGCTGATCGCTTGACCCGACCGTGATCTGCGACCAATGTCCCGTCAATTCTTTGTTGAAAGGCCTCTCATGTCGCATGATCTGACCGCCGGAGACGTCGCGCTGATGGGTGTGCCGTTGGACCTGCATTCCTCATTCCTGCAAGGCCCCGCGTTTGCCCCGGGTCGCATCCGCGAGGCGTTGCATTCCGGCGCGGCCAACCTGACCGCCGAGGATGGCACTGATCTGGGCGCAGCCGACCGTTTCAAAGACACCGGCGATCTGGATGTGTTCGAGATGATGGGGCAGGAACCCATCGACCGGATCGAGGCAGGGGCCGCCGCCCGGATTGAAACCGGCGCACGGCTGCTGTCATTGGGCGGTGATCACTCGGTGGCCTTTCCGCTGATCAAGGCGCATGCCGACCGGTATGAGGGGCTGAATATTCTGCATATCGACTCACATCCCGACCTCTATGACAGTCAGCAGATCGGCCCGCTGGGCCATGGCTGCCCGTTTGCCCGCGTGATGGAGACAGGCAAGATCAACCGTCTGGTGCAGGTCGGGATCCGCACCATGAACAAGCACCAACAGGAACAGGCCGACAAGTTCGGGGTCGAGGTGATCGACATGCGCAACTGGAGCCCCGATCTTGAGATCAGCTTTGACGGCCCGGTCTATCTGTCACTGGACCTTGACGCGCTGGACCCCGCCTTTGCCCCCGGGGTGTCGCATCACGAACCCGGTGGCCTCAGCACGCGTGAGGTGATCGACCTGATCCACCGGTTCAAGGGCCAGTTGATTGGCGCGGACATTGTCGAGCTGAACCCGCATCGCGATCCCTATGGCATGACCGCCATGGTGGCGGCGAAATTCGTCAAGGAAATCGGCGCGCGGCTGCTCAGTCGCTAACGTTCGTCGCAGATTGCGGCAGTGCCAAGGCGAGGGGCGGACCGTGTAGTCATGTCGAACCGGTTCGCCTCGGACGCCGTCATCCAGTGCATCTCTTCCTCGGATGCTGCATCCAGCGTGAACCAGTAGAAGTCGGGATCGACGCCGATATCTTCGAAATAGTTCAAATACCGGTCATGCTCGGGGTGATCTTCGGGTAGCTCCGCAGCGACATAGCCGCCGCCGCCCCAGCTGTGGACCCCCACGCAGGCGCCGGGTTCCAGCACGCGTCGGTTACCCGCTAGAAACAAATCGGTGCCGCCCGAGGCCACCAGCCCGTTTGACGGAACCACCGTGTCGAACCCTTCCTCACGCACTACGCGACTGAAGACCACATTCGAGTCATCATCGACCGAACCTTCGATATTTTGCAGCACCAGCGTCTTAATCTCGGGGTTCTCGTCCATCACTTCTTCAAACGCGCTGAGCGTTGTATGGTCGATCGTTCCGGACGCGACGATCTGATTGCCCACTGCCGTGAAGCTGACCGGGGCGTATTGCTCTGCACATGCCGTTAGCAGCAGTGCCGTGGCCAGAAACGAAAGTCTGTAGGTCATCGCGATCTCTTGTCCGTTTCTACCCTATTGCCGAGGCGGTCGGGCCTTGTAAACCGGCAACTGCCAACCGAACAGCAGAGATCCGGCGCGCAACGCCCAGCAAATCAATGCACATAAGCCCAATGCCAGCAGGCCTTCCAGCCCGAGGCGGGTGGCAAACACAGCGGTCAAGGCTCCGATAAAGGCGCAGGATACATAAAGCTCACCCTGTTTCAGTACCAGCGGCACCTCGTTGCACACCACGTCACGCATCAAGCCGCCCAAACAGCCCGTGGTCACCCCCATCAGCACTACGATGATACCGGATTGATCCAGTGACAACGCTGCACCCGTGCCAGCAGCGACCGCGATGGACAGGGCGAAACTGTCCAACCAGACCAGCCAATTATACCGGCTTTCGACCAGATGAGCGGTAAAAAATACCAGCACCGCAGCGCCGCAAGCGATCAGGATATAAGCGGGCTGACCGACCCAGAAGATCGGATGTCGGTCCAGCAGCAAGTCGCGTACGGTACCACCGCCCACTGCCGTCAGACAGGCGATGAAGGCAAACCCGACCAGATCAAGCTGCGCTCGGCTGGCCACCAGCGCACCGGTCAGCGCAAAGACCAAAACCGAGGCGTAATCCAGCAGGGCAAGCCCGCTCACGCCTGCGCCTTCTTAGGTTTGAATGGGGCCATGCCGGCGCGCGCCAGTTCGTCGGCCTTTTCATTCTCCGGGTGGCCCGCATGGCCCTTGACCCATTCCCAGGTCACCTGATGCCGCTCTTGCGCCTCATCCAGCCGCTGCCACAGATCGACATTTTTGACCGGCTTCTTGTTCGACGTCTTCCAGCCGTTCCGCTTCCACCCGAAAATCCATCCCGTCACGCCGTTCTTCACATAAGCGCTGTCGGTGACGATGGTCAGTTTCGAGGGCCGCTCCAGCGTCTCCAAAGCACTGATTGCAGCCAGCAGTTCCATCCGGTTGTTGGTTGTCTCGGCTTCGCCTCCGCTCAGCTCGCGTTCTTTCAGGATGGTCTCGCCATCCATCGCGCGCAGCAGTACGCCCCAGCCGCCGGGGCCGGGATTTCCGGAACAGGCACCATCGGTATAGGCAAAGAGATCAGGCATGAGCGAATACCAGAATGAACCCGTCGTAAGACCCGGCCAAACCCTTACCCATTCCCTGCATGGTACGATCAATGGTGAAACCTGCCGAGGTCAGGGCGTCCTTGATCTGGGTCTCTGAGTAATAGGTATAGTAACGGTCCAAATCATCGCGATGCTCGCCCGTGCCCAGCTTCATTCCTAGAAACAGCTGCCCGCCCGGCTTCAGTGCGGTGTGGATCGCGTTCAGATAACGCGGGAAATCGGCGCGCGGGGCGTGCAGCAGGCAGAAACTGGCATAGACGCCGTCATACTCTGACACCTCGGTGACGTCTTCGAAGGTGCCAAGGTGGGCGTCAACACCGTTGCTCCGCGCATGTTCAACAAAGGCAGGGGTTGCATCCAGCGCCCGTACCTTCAGCCCTTGCCGCATCAGAAACGCGCTGTCTGATCCGGGACCCGAGCCCAGATCCAGCACATATCCACCCTCGCGGACCGCATCTACAAAAGCCTGACGCGCCTCTAGCTGCTCGGCGGGCAGGGGGATCCTTAGGTAATCCGCAACGCGATCCGTGTAGGCCTTGATGGTCCGTTCATCACTCACAGGTAAACTCCCACAGCAAGACAGGTCAGCACGACAGCGGTTAGCAGGACGCGCAGCCGCATCCACCAGACCGGGGTCAACCGCCAATATGAGAACATGGCGTCCAGCAAAAGCAAGCCCGCAAACCCATACATCAGGTTGGTGCCCGCATTCACCGGACCGCCGCCGGTCGTGAAAAATGCCCAAAGTGCAGGCAACACCGACAAAGTGTAACAGGCCGCAGCTTTGCTGCCTGAGGTTTTGGTGGCGAAGCCCCACAGCACGCCCGACATGAAACTCAGGATCACCGAGCCATAGAATAGCTGAATATACGGCCCCACGAAGCGCGACCCCAGCGTCTGCCGACCCCAATCGTTCAAATCACCGTTCAGATAAGTCAGCGCGCCCCAGACAAACGGGATCAGCCCAGCCAAACCAAGGAATAACGGCGCGCGGGGGATGCCGCTCATGCTGGTTCCCGCAATACGCGGGGAACTTTGAACTCGACATTCTCGACAGCGGTTTCGACCAGTTCGACGGTGACATCGTAGTGGTCGCGGAATGCATCGATCACCTCGTTCACCAGCACCTCGGGCGCGGATGCCCCGGCGCTAACCGCAATGCTGGAAATTCCTTCCAGCGCACGCCAGTCGATCTCGGTCGCGCGCTGCACCAGCTGCGCATAACTGCATCCGGCGCGCGAGGCGACCTCGACCAGACGACGTGAATTCGATGAGTTCGGCGCACCCACCACCAGCAAGGCATCGGCCTTCGGAGCGACAGCTTTCACCGCTTCCTGCCGGTTGGTGGTGGCATAACAAATGTCTTCCTTGTGCGGCCCGACGATGGCGGGGAAGCGGGCCTCAAGCGCGGCAATAATGTCCTTGGTGTCATCCACCGATAGGGTTGTCTGGGTGACAAAGGCCAGCTTTTCGGGGTTACGCACAGCGACCTGCGCCACATCTTCGACCGTTTCAACCAGCAGCACCTCGCCATCGGGCAGCTGTCCCATGGTGCCGATTGTTTCGGGATGGCCCTTGTGACCAATCATGATCATCTGCAGCCCGGCATCCGCGTGGCGCTGCGCTTCGACATGCACCTTGGATACAAGCGGGCAGGTGGCGTCGACATATATCATCTCGCGCTGGGCTGCTGTGGCGGGCACCGATTTTGGCACACCGTGGGCCGAGAAGATCACCGGGCGATCATCAGGGCATTCGTCCAGCTCTTCGACAAACACGGCACCCTTGGCGCGCAGACCGTCGACGACGAATTTGTTGTGAACGATCTCATGGCGCACATAGACAGGCGCCCCCCATTTTTGAAGGGCCATTTCCACAATCTTGATGGCACGGTCCACTCCGGCGCAGAACCCGCGCGGGGCGGCCAGATATAATGTCAGCGGCGGCTTTGTCATTCGGCGATCTCCTGGACCGAACACCTAGGTCTTTTCATTGCCATGGTCCAGACAGCACTGCGTCATTTCACTGACATGAATCGCTGTTAGCACAAGGGTGTTTTCAGCACCTATACCTTTAAAGTCGCGCGGCCAGGGCTTCTGGCCCTGGCCGCGCATATTCTTGCCAACCCCCATTGGTGGGTGGTGGGGTTTGGTGGGGTCAGTGCCCGCCTGCAGCTGCGACGCTGCGGGGTTCAGTCGGCATCTCGCGCGGAGGGCGGCCGATCACGTCGCGCAGGTCTTCCAGCTCAATGAAGTTATCGGCCTGGCGGCGCAGTTCGTCCGAAATCATCGGCGGCTGACTACGGATGGTCGAAACAACGGAAACACGTACGCCCTGCCGTTGCAGGCTTGCGATCAGCGGGCGGAAATCCCCATCGCCCGAAAACAGTACGATATGATCAACGCGTGGTGCCAGTTCCATGGCATCGACGGTAAGCTCGATATCCATGTTTCCCTTGACCTTCCGACGCCCCATGCTGTCGGTGTATTCCTTGGCCGGTTTGGTGACCATGGTGAAGCCATTATAGTGCAGCCAGTCCACCAGAGGCCGGATCGGGGAATACTCGTCATTTTCCAGTAGCGCTGTGTAGTAGAAAGCTCTAAGCAGTTTGCCTCTGCGCATAAATTCCTGACGCAGCAACTTGTAGTCGATGTCAAACCCCAGTGCTTTGGCGGCTGCATAAAGATTCGAGCCGTCGATGAACAGCGCTAGCCGTTCGTCCTTGTAAAACATAAAATGGTCCTTCCGGTATAAGCCACCGCACCGTGAGCTCCGTGAGTGATAAAGTAATAGGTCAGTGCAATGGTGTCCTTAAAATAGGTGTTTTAGGCTTTATCGCAAGTATTCTCTGGTCCGAATATGGGGTCTGAAGTGGACAAAACCTTGTCAAAAGCGGTCATTGCCCTAGGGGCAAATCTCAGTCTGAGAGGTTGTGGGCCCAAGGTGACACTTGAGCGGTCGCTGATCGCGATGGCCGAGGCGGGCTTGGTGATTCGCAAGACAAGCCGGTTTTTTGCCACCCCATGCTTTCCGGCAGGGGCAGGGCCGGACTATGTCAACGCAGCGGTTTTGATCGAATCGGACCTCACGCCACAGGGTGTTCTGGACCTGCTGCACCGCATCGAACATGATTTTGAGCGCGCCCGTGAACAGCGTTGGGGCATGCGCACTCTGGACCTCGATCTGGTCTGTTGGGATGAACTTGTGCTGCCGGATGACGCCGAATACCAGCGCTGGCTGACCCTTCCCCCCGAAGATCAGACCAAATCTGCGCCGGAACACCTTATCCTGCCCCATCCGCGCTTGCAGGACCGCGCTTTTGTGCTTGTTCCCATGTTGGATGTCGCCCCCGATTGGCGCCATCCCGTTCTGGACCGGACAGTGACGCAGATGGTTGCAGCCTTGCCGCCCGATGAGGTGGCAGAGGTCAAGCCTCTGTGATCCTCGCATTTGCGGCATTTCTTGCTTGTCAAGGCGGGGATTCGCGCTTAGATAAACCTCTTCCTGCCACGGATTCATTTACGGAGAGCGCCCCATGGCCCGCGTTACGGTCGAAGATTGTGTAGACAAGGTCCCGAACCGGTTCGAACTGGTGATGCTTGCAGCCCACCGGGCGCGCGAGATTTCTGCTGGTGGCCCGATCACCGTTGACCGCGATAACGACAAGAACCCTGTCGTCTCGCTACGCGAAATCGCCGACGAAACCCAAAGCGCTGATGAGCTGCGCGAGCGTCTGATCGAAGCCAACCAGACCCAGATCGAGGTTGATGAGCCCGAGGAAGATCAGATGGCCCTGCTGATGGGTGCGGAATCTGACAAGCCTGCGGATGACGACATGTCGGAAGAAAAGCTCCTGCGCGCTCTGATGGAGGCCCAGGGCCAGGGGTAACCCAAGCGACAAAGGTGCGGACCGGATGATTTCAGAAGAAGACCTGATTGCGCTGGTCCGCAATTACAATCCCAAGACAAATGCCGACCGCATCGAAAGGGCCTATGAATTTGGCCAACAGATGCATGAAGGCCAGTTCCGCCATTCCGGCGAGCCCTATTTCTCTCATCCCGTTGCCGTTGCCGCCATCCTGACCGAACAGCGTCTGGATGATGCGACCATTATAACGGCCCTGTTGCACGACACGATCGAAGACACCAAAGCCAGTTATGGCAAGGTTACCGAACTGTTCGGGGATGAGGTCGCCAAGCTGGTCGATGGCGTCACCAAGCTGACCAACCTGCAGCTGTCCAGCCGTGAGACCAAACAGGCCGAGAATTTCCGCAAGCTGTTCATGGCCATGTCCAAGGACCTTCGGGTTATTCTGGTCAAACTCGCCGACCGCCTGCACAACATGCGCACGATCAAGGCGATGCGCCCTGAAAAGCAGGTGCAAAAAGCGCGTGAGACAATGGATATTTACGCGCCGCTTGCGGGCCGCATGGGGATGCAATGGATGCGCGAGGAACTCGAAGACCTTGCCTTCCGCGTCCTGAACCCCGAAGGCCGCCAGTCGATTATTCGCCGCTTTATCACTCTGCAACGCGAAACCGGCGACGTGATCCATCGCATTACCGGCGACATGCGGCACGAATTGGAAAAGGCGGGCATTGAAGCCGAAGTCTTTGGCCGTGCCAAGAAACCCTATTCGATCTGGCGCAAGATGCAGGAAAAGGATCAGGGTTTCTCACGTCTGTCCGACATCTACGGGTTCCGCATCATCACCCAGACCGAAGAAGACTGCTATCGCACACTCGGTGCCATCCACCAGCGCTGGCGCGCGGTGCCAGGGCGATTCAAGGACTATATCAGCCAACCGAAATCGAACGGTTATCGTTCGATCCACACAACAGTTTCGGGGCGCGACGGCAAACGGGTCGAGGTCCAGATCCGCACCCGCCAGATGCACGATGTGGCCGAAACCGGCGTTGCAGCGCACTGGTCCTATCGCGACGGTGTGCGGTCCGAAAACCCCTTTGCGGTCGACCCGGCAAAGTGGATCGCAAACCTGACCGAGCAATTCGACAGCGAGGATGATCATGAGGATTTCCTCGAAGCTGTGAAGCTCGAGATGTATTCGGACCAGGTGTTCTGCTTCACCCCCAAGGGCGATGTGGTGAAACTGCCGCGTGGGGCGACGCCGATTGATTTTGCTTACGCAATCCATACCCGCATTGGTCATGCCTGCGTGGGGGCCAAGGTCGATGGCATTCGTGTGCCGCTCTGGACCCGGCTCAAGAACGGTCAATCGGTGGACATCATCACCGCCGATGGCCAGAGCCCGCAGGTCACTTGGCTTGAGATCGCAGTTACCGGCAAAGCCCGCACCTCGATCCGCCGCGCCTTGCGCGAGGTCGACCGGGAACGCTTCATCAAGCTGGGTAAGGAACTGGCCCGCGCCGGGTTCGAAAACCTGGGCCGCAAAGCCACCGACAAGGCGCTGGAAACCGCTGCCAAACACCTGCGTTTAAAAGATCGGGACGAGTTGCTGGCCCGTCTGGGCAGTGCCGAGTTGACCGCCCATGAGGTGGTCGAAGCGGTATATCCCGAACTCACCAAGGATGATGGCGACGCGATCTCGCCCCGCCGTGCTGTGATCGGGCTTGAACCGGGCCAGAAATTCGATCGTGCCCCCTGTTGCCAGCCACTGCCAGGCGAGCGCATCGTCGGAATTACATATCGCGGCAAGGGTGTTGTCGTGCACGCCATCGACTGCGATCGCCTGACCGAGTTTGAAAATGAACCCGAGCGCTGGGTTGATCTGCACTGGCATTCGGGCACCCACCCCGCCGTCTATGGCGCGACGCTGGATTTGACCATCGGCAATGATGCCGGGGTGCTGGGGCGTATTTGCACATTGATCGGCGAGAAAAAGGCCAATATCTCGAACCTCGAATTTGTCGACCGCAAACCGGATTTTTATCGGCTGATGATCAATGTCGAACTTCGCGATCTTGAACAGCTGCATTCGCTGATGCTGATGCTCGAGGCTGAAAGCGACGTTGCTGCGGTCGAACGGTACCGGGAAAGTGCGAAACCCGCCGTTGCGGCTGGCTGAGAAGGGGTGATCACGAGTGGTTTTCAAGCGCCGAGATCGCCGCTCGCCTGTCCAAGTCGCGTCAGAGTTCGTCTATCCGCGCGGCGGATGGACCCGTGCCTTTCACTATGTCAAACATCGGGTTCGGCGCCTGCCTGACAGCCCGGAACGCATCGCGCGTGGCATCGGGGCAGGGGTGTTTGCCTCGTTTACGCCTTTCTATGGCTTGCATTTCCTGGTCGCCGCCGTGCTGGCGCGGCTGCTGAACGGCAACATTCTTGCCGCGCTCAGCGGCACGTTCTTTGGCAATCCCCTGACCTATGTGCCGATCGCGGTCATCAGCCTGCAAACCGGGCATTTCCTGCTAGGGACCAAGTTCCGCAAAGACGATACCGATGGGTTGATGGGGAAATTTGCGGATGCGATGGGCGATCTCAAGGACAATTGCATCGCCATGTTCACCCATCGCGAGGCGGACTGGCACGGGCTTAGCCGGTTCTATGACGATGTGTTCTTTCCTTATATGATCGGCGGCGTCATTCCAGGCATCGTGGCCGGAGTGATCTGCGCCTATCTTAGCCTGCCGCTTATCCGTACTTATCAGCAACGCCGCCGCGCCAGAATCAAAGCGAAGTTTGAACAAATCAAACGCCTTGCTCAGGCAGAGGCTGACGTTCCCCCGACAAAACCACTAGGCTCGACCTCAGGGACAATGAAGGATTCGAAAGATGTCTGACAACCGTTTGCGTCTGGGCGTGAATATCGACCACGTAGCCACCGTGCGGAATGCGCGCGGCGGGGCCTATCCGGACCCACTACGCGCCGCCCGGATCGCGGAAGAGGCCGGGGCCGACGGCATCACAGCACATCTGCGCGAAGATCGCCGCCACATCTCGGACGCCGATATCGACGGGTTGATGGAGATCCTGTCGGTGCCGCTGAACTTCGAGATGGCCGCAACGGACGAGATGCAGAAAATCGCCCTGCGCCACAAGCCGCACGCTGTCTGCATCGTTCCCGAAAAGCGCGAGGAACGCACAACCGAGGGAGGGTTAGAAGTCGCGCGCGAGGAAAATAAGCTGGCCCATTTCATTGCGCCCTTGCGCGATGTGGGCTGCCGCGTGTCCATCTTTATCGCCGCCGACCAGCGCCAGATCGACGCCGCCCACCGCATTGGGGCCGAGGTGATCGAACTGCACACCGGTGCCTATTGCGATTTCCACGCCGAAGGCAAACTGGACGACGCCGCGCGCGAACTGGAAGCCCTGCGCGAGATGTCCGCCTATGCCCATTCGCTGGGTCTTGAAGTTCATGCGGGTCACGGGCTGACTTACGACACCGTACAACCGGTGGCAGCCTTCCCTGAAGTGCGAGAGCTGAATATCGGCCACTTCCTGATCGGCGAGGCCATCTTTCGCGGCCTCACCCCGGCGGTTCACGAAATGCGCCGCCTGATGGACGAGGCGCGGGCATGATCACACCCGGTTTTGTGGCGATCTGGTTTGCATGGCTCATGGCCGGGGGCTCTCCGGGCCCTGCCACCATGGGCATCGCCGGAACCGCCATGAACGAAGGCCGCACCGCCGGTCTGGCCTTTGCGCTGGGCATCTGCGCCGGGTCCGCCGCGTGGGGCATCGCCGCCGCACTGGGGCTGTCGGCGATCATGCTGGCCAATGTCTGGGTGTTCGAGGTGATCCGCTATATCGGCGTCGCTTATCTGGGCTGGCTGGCGCTCAAGGCGCTACGTCGCGCGCTGACTTCGGATGAGGTCGCGCTGGGCAATCCGGTCACCGGCTCATTGGGCACGATATTTGCCAAGGGTGCAGCGATCCACCTGACCAACCCCAAGGCGATCCTCAGCTGGGGCTCGATCTACGCCATCGTTGCGCCAAATGACGCCAGCCTTGCTATGCTGCTGGGTTATTTCGCCATGCTCTATGCGGGTTCACTGCTGATCTTCATCGGCTACGCCTTCCTGTTTTCGTCTGCGCGCATGGTCAACGCCTATCGCCGCACCCGCCGATGGTTTGATTTTGCCTTCGCGGGTTTCTTTGGCGTGGCCAGCTACAAGATCCTCACGGTGCGCCTGTCATGACCTCTGAGGTGCAAGGATGATCCGACATTGCGTGATGCTGCGACTCAAGCCTGATCACGACACCGCAGAGCTTGCCGCTGTGATGGATGGGCTGGGCGTGGTCGCAGACCGTTTGTCTGGCTGCGGTGGCTTCATCCACGGCCCCAACCGCGATTTTGAGGCAAAATCCCCAAGCTATCCCTACGGCTTCACGCTGGATTTCGCGGCTCAGGCCGACCTACAGCGCTACGCCAGTGACGAAACCCACCAGCAACTTGGCGCACGGCTTGTCGCGCTGTGCGTGGATGGGGCCGAGGGCGTCTTGGTGTTCGATCTGGAAACGCCCGACGCGGCTGACCAATAGGAGACGAGGGACTGTCATGAAAGCAATCACCTATCGCGGATTTGGTGCGGCGGCGGATGTCCTTGAGTTGGTCGACCTGCCCACGCCCAACCCCGGCCCGGGCGACGTTCTTGTCCGGGTCCACGCCAGCGGCATCAACCCCTCAGACGTCAAGCTGCGCGGCGGCGCGCGCCCTGGCGCTGTGATGCAATACCCTATGGTTGTTCCCCACTCGGACGGGGCCGGAGTGATTGAGGCCGTAGGCGAAGGGGTCGATCCCGCGCGCGTCGGCGAACGTGTCTGGATCTGGAACGGCCAATGGCAACGCGCTTTTGGCACTGGGGCCGAATACATCGCGCTACCCTCCGAACAGACCGTATTCCTTCCAGATACGACCGGCTTCGCCGAGGGCGCGTGTTTTGGTATCCCCGCCTTGACTGCATGGTACGCGCTCTATTGTGACGGACCGATCACTGACCAGACTGTGCTTGTGACCGGCGGCGCAGGCACGGTCGGACGCTACGCCTGCCAGATGACCGCACTGGGCGGCGCACGCGTTATCACAACGGTCAGTTCAGATGAAAAAGCCGCCCATTCGGGCGCGTCCGAATGGATCAACTACCGCACGCAAGACGTGGCCGAGGCGGCGATGGACATGACCAACGGCGCAGGCATAGACCGCATTGTCGAAGTTGATTTCGCCGCCAACCAACCCGCTTCCCTTTCTATGATCCGCCCTGGTGGCACCATCGCCAGCTATGCCTCGGCTTCGCAAATGAAGCCCGAACTGGATTTCTATGGCTTCATGTTCAAGAACATCCGCCTGCATATGCTGATCGTCTACCAACTCGACGCCGCGGCCCGCCGTCGCGGCGAGGCGCAGTTGGGCCAGTGGCTGGAACAAGGCGCACTGTCCCACGCCGTCGTCCCTGGCGGAGGGCTGATGGATGCGGCAAATGCACACGTAATGGTCGAGGCGGGGCAAAAGCTCGGGACCGTTGTGTTGGAGGTCTGACATGATCCTCGGCATCGGCACCGACCTCGCAAATATTGATCGCATTCAGGGCACGCTCGACCGGTTCGGCGACCGCTTCCGTAACCGTGTCTTCACTGAAACCGAACAGCGCAAGGCTGAGCGTCGCGCCGATACTGCGGGCACCTACGCCAAACGCTGGGCCGCGAAAGAGGCGTGCTCGAAGGCGTTAGGCACCGGCCTGCGGATGGGGATCGCTTGGAAAGATATGGCGGTGACCAACCTGCGCACGGGTCAGCCCGTTATGCATGTCACCGGCTGGGCCGCCGAGCGTCTGAAAGAAATGACTCCCGAAGGCCACGAGGCGATCATTCACGTCACCCTGACCGATGATCATCCCTGGGCGCAGGCCTTTGTGGTGATCGAGGCCCGTCCGCTTCAAGAAGCGCCCGCGCAGCCTTGACTTGCCTCCACCCGACACGCATGTAGCACCCCAACCACGCATAGACTGGAGAGAGCAGTATGGCCGAGGAAGCCAAATCCGGAAACGCCGTCTGGGAGACGATCAAAACTATCGTCTACGCCCTGCTGATCGCGGGCGTTTTCCGCACGCTTTTCTTTCAGCCGTTCTGGATTCCCTCAGGCTCCATGAAGCAGACGCTGCTGATCGGTGATTTCCTCTTCGTCAATAAGATGGCCTATGGCTATTCCTACGCGTCCTGCCCTAGCCTGATCATCCCCAGCGTCGGCCTGAACATCGATGCCGAGGATGTGTGCGGTTGGATGCAGGGTGATGACAACTCCCGTCTGCTGGGTGGCGATCCCGAGCGGGGCGATGTCATCGTCTTCCGCCATCCGGTAACAGGGCGCGACTATATCAAGCGACTGATCGGCCTGCCGGGTGATCGTATCCAGATTCGTGAAGGTCAAATCATCCTCAACGACACTCCTGTGCCGCAGCAACCCGATGGTGTGTTCACCGAAGTTGCTGAACCGCAGGGCCCACAAGGCCTGCGCCCGCGCTGTTCCAACGGTCCCGTCGGGATCGGCGGTGTTTGCGAAAAGAACCGCCTGATCGAGACCCTGCCAAATGGCGTGTCCTACGACGTGCTGAACATCGGCAATCAGGGATCGGACAATACCGGGGTCTATACTGTACCCGAGGGCCACTATTTCTTCATGGGCGACAACCGCGACAACTCGGCCGACAGCCGCTTGCCGCAATCCGCCGGTGGCGTGGGCTATGTTCCTTACGAAAACCTGATCGGTCGCGCCGACCGGATCATGTTCTCCTCCGCTGGCCGGTCCATGCTGTTCTTCTGGACATGGCGCGGTGACCGCTTCTTCAAGGCGGTCAATTGAAGCTATCGGCTGAGATAAAGGCGTTCCAGCAACGCTTGGGGTATGAGTTTTCCGACCCTGAACTGCTGGTGCGTGCGCTGACCCACGGCTCGGTGTCCTCTGCCACGCGCCCCGACAATCAGCGTCTTGAATTTTTGGGCGACCGCGTCCTGGGTCTCGTCATGGCCACTGCTTTGCTTGAGGCCGACAAGAAAGCTTCCGAAGGCCAACTGGCCCCCCGTTTCAACGCGCTGGTGCGCAAGGAAGCCTGCGCCGATGTGGCCCGCCAGATTGATCTGGGTGCGGTGCTGAAACTGGGCCGGTCCGAGATGCTGTCCGGAGGTCGTCGCAAGCAGGCCTTGCTGGGCGACGCGATGGAGGCGGTCATCGCGGCCATCTACCGCGACGCAGGATTCGAGGCTGCCCGAGACGTGATCCTCGCCCTCTGGGGCGATCGCATCCACAAGGTCGAGGCCGACGCCCGCGATGCAAAAACCGCCCTGCAGGAATGGGCACAGGCCCGCGGCCAGAAACCACCCAGCTATGTCGAGGTCAAACGCACCGGCCCTGACCATGCCCCGATCTTCACGATCGCCGCTCGTCTGCAAAATGGTACCGAAGCTCAGGCCACCGCAGGCTCCAAGCGACAGGCCGAACAGGCAGCGGCAAAGGCTCTGTTGGAACAGTTGTCTTGATCCGTTTTGCGGCCAGATCATGAAGATCAGACCCGCCCAAAAAACCGACGCCGCCAGCCTTGCGGCCCTGTCGATTGAGGTCTGGATCGGAACCTACCTAAAGCGTGGTGTGAATTCCTTCTTTGCCGAATTCGCACTGTCCGAATTCACAACCGCCCGGTTCGAAGCCATATTGGACGACGGCCAAGATCTCTTGATGGTTTCTGAAAACGAAGACGGGATCGACGGCTATATTCGGCTTGCGGAAAGTCGCGCCGCACCTGTGGACGGGCTTTCTGACCTAGAAATCGTGACGTTCTACGTCCAGCACCGCCATCAAGGTAAAGGCATCGGCTCAGCGCTGCTCGATATCGCGATTGACTACATGCGTGAAAAAGGGCGCCCGTCGATTTGGCTGACAACCAATTCCGAGAACACGCCCGCAATCGACTTCTATCTAGCCAAAGGGTTCCGGCAGGTCGGAGTCACAGATTTTCGGATCGGGGACCAAGCCTATCCGAACCAAGTTCTGGCGTTGAACACTACAACCTGATCGCGCGATCAAGCCCGGCCAATGCCGGCACCGGCCGACCGGGCAGCGTCGCCTTAAGGGCCGCAGACTGGCCTTCGCTCACAGATATCCGCGATGCGACAAATCCCTCTGGCCCGTCCGCGCATTCTGCTATAGGGGTGCGCACTTGCAAACAGGATCGCAGGACACATGAGCACACGCGCCGGATTTATCGCCCTGATCGGAGAGCCCAACGCAGGCAAATCCACCCTTCTGAACCGCATGGTCGGAGCCAAGGTCTCGATCGTGACGCATAAGGTGCAAACCACCCGTGCTCGTATCCGTGGCGTGGCGATGGAGGGCGATGCGCAACTGGTCTTTGTGGATACGCCGGGCCTCTTCAAACCACGCCGCCGTCTGGACCGTGCCATGGTCGCCGCCGCTTGGGGCGGGGCTGCGGATGCGGATGTGGTCGTGCTGATGATCGAGGCGCATCGCGGTATCACCGAAGGTGTCGAACGCATCCTCGAAGGCCTCGAAGAGATCGGGCAGGGCCGCACCATCGCACTTGCGATCAACAAGATCGACAAGGTGCCCTCGGAAAAGCTGCTGGCGCTGACCAGTGACCTGAATGCGCGTTATCCCTTTGCCGAGACCTTCATGATCTCGGCCGAAAAAGGCCACGGTGTCGACGACCTGCGCAAATGGCTGGCCTCGGAACTGCCCGAGGGCCCGTGGCTCTATCCAGAAGACCAGATTGCGGATCTGCCTCTGCGCATGATCGCGGCTGAGATGACGCGCGAGAAACTGACTCTGCGCCTGCATCAGGAACTGCCCTACCAGCTGACCGTCGAGACCGAGAACTGGGAAGAGCGCAAGGACGGCTCGGCCAAGATCGATCAGGTCATCTATGTTATGCGTGATGGCCACAAAGGGATTGTGCTAGGCAAACGTGGTGAGACCATAAAGGCCGTCAGTCAGGCGGCGCGTGCCGAGCTGGAAGAGTTTTTGGACCGCAAGATTCACCTGTTCTTGCAGGTGAAAGTCCGGCCAAACTGGCTGGAGGAGTCCGAGCGCTACTCGGAAATGGGTCTGGATTTCAAAGACGGCAACGCATGACCCGGGCCAAGAATTTTCGTCGAA
This sequence comes from Ruegeria sp. H9, assembly GCF_056532915.1. Lineage (NCBI taxonomy): Bacteria > Pseudomonadati > Pseudomonadota > Alphaproteobacteria > Rhodobacterales > Roseobacteraceae > Ruegeria > Ruegeria sp. H9. Next base: position 1,176,531 of record NZ_JBQFNX010000001.1, read on the forward strand.
AATTCTCAACCCCTACGGAAAGGTCAGAACCATGACCCGGCTGACGGCTGAATTCTGGGTGCATGCCTATCTGGCGCGGCTGCGGTTTCAGGAAATACCGGCTTTTGTTGTGGCGCATGGGGATGACACCGCTGGGGCGGTGCTTATCAAACTCAACACACTCAACGGGCGGGCCGCAGCCTTTCAGCGCAGTTTTGATCTGATGAGTGGCGAGCGCAAATGGGTGGAGCTCTCATCCGGAGAAGAGGCAGACGTAGATGCCGCCATCACCCGCCAACGCAGTTTTGACCCCGACCTTTGGGTGATCGAAGTGGAAGACCGCCAAGGCAGGCACCTGCTGGGTGAAGAAGGTCTGGACTAACCCGCGCCAAATGATCTTGGACGTGCGGCGCAAAGCGACTATTTTGCTTTGCAACCGGCTGAATGAAACGGCCCAATCTTCCGGGGGCCGCAGGAACAGGAGGGGGTTGAGTGGCTGAAACGCTTGCCCAGAAACTGGAAAACTCAAATCTCGGTCACTGGATGCAGCGGTTCGAGGGGTTCATGGTCTTCATCGGCGTCGTTGGCCCCTTCGCCACGCTTCCACAACTGATCAAGCTTTATTTCACCCACTCCGAACATGCGACCGGACAGTCGCTGCTGTCCTGGTCTCTGTATGCTGGGCTGTCGTTTTTGTGGTTCGCCTATGGGCTGGTGGTGGGCAAGTTGCCCATCTATGTGGGCAACGGTATCTCAATGGTGCTGAACCTGCTGATGGTTATCGGCATTCTGATTCACGCAGGTATGACGTTCTAGGGCGCGCGATCAGCCTGCATCGCTAAAATAGACAAAGCTCATCTTGTTGCCATCAGGATCGCGCGCATAAGCGCCATAGAAGTTCGGGCCATATTGAGGTCGATCTCCGGGATCACCTTCATTTGTTCCGCCATTGGCAAGAGCCTCGGCATGCACCTCGCGAACTTCCGCTTCACTTTCGCAAAGCAAGCCAACCATGTTGCCGTTTCCAACCGTCGCGGCCTCTTTGTCAAAGGGCGTCGCGACCCACATGGACCCACCGCCCCGCAGCTCGTAACAAACAGCGTGGGGCATATATTCAGCAATAACCTTGCCGCCGATTTTGGGCACAACCGCATCGTAAAAGCTTCGCGCTTTGACGACATCATTTGAACCGATCATGACATAGTTAAGTGACATTTCTTAAATTCCTCCGTGCAGAACATAAAGTGAACACTATTGCGTGAACAGATGTCACGCAACGTGTTTTTGGTGTTCCACAGGGTCAACCTAACGCGTTTCCATCTTGAACCTGCAACGGCCATAAGATTTCCTGCGTATATATCTGGTGACCTGACGAGGCCAAACTTGGACTGGCGTGATCACGGCATTCTTCTGACTTCTCGCCGTCATGGTGAGACAGCGGCGATCATCGAGGTCTTTACCGAAGCCCATGGTCGTCACGCCGGAATTGTGCGCGGTGGCACCAGCCGCAAGATCGCCCCGATCCTGCAACCCGGCGCGCAACTGGACGTGCTTTGGCGCGCGCGGCTCGAAGAACATCTTGGCACCTTTCAGGTCGAACCCCTGCGTTCGCGCGCTGCAGCGGCGTTTTCAGGGCGGCTGGCGCTCGCCGGATTAAATGCGGTGGTGGCGCTGCTGTCCTTTTGCCTGCCCGAACGCGAGCCTCATCCGGCGATCTATCAGCAAACAGAACAGTTGATGGACCTGCTGGGTCAGGATGAGGTCTGGCCACTGGCCTATCTGCGCTGGGAACTGGCGCTGCTGGAAGAGCTGGGCTTTGGCTTGGATCTTTCGGCCTGCGCAGTGACAGGGGCGACCGAGGGGTTGGTCTATGTCTCTCCGAAAACCGGCCGCGCGGTCAGTGCGGCGGGGGCAGGGGACTGGGCCGATAAGCTGCTGCCTTTGCCCCCCTGCCTGCGCGGCGAAGGCGCGGCTCCGGATACCGAGATTGCTGAAGCCTTGCGCACGACCGGGTATTTTCTGGAAAACCATCTGGCTCCGTCGCTGGGTCATACGCCTTTGCCGGACGCACGCGCGCGATTTGTGGCGCAGTTTACTCGGCGGCTTTGAACACCATCTCGTGCCCGTCTTCATTGCGCAGGATCAGCACATCGCCGGACACCTCGGACTGGGTCATCGCCATCAGTGCGGCGAAATAAAACCCCTCGGCTTCAAGCCCGGCGCAAGCCGCGCGGGTGGCGGCAAGATCGGTGATCTCAAACCACGGGTAGGGTGCATTCAGTGTACCTGAATAGGTGTTGCACGGGGCATTGCCCTCAATCCGACCCTCTTCGGGGAATCGCAAAAGGGCGCTGGCCTCAAAAGGCTGCCCGTCGATCTCTTGCAAAGCCCATGTCTGATCCGCTGCGCCATAGGCGGCGACAGTCTCATCCTTGTCGCATTGGAACAGGGTTAAAAGGGGCAGGAACAAGGCCATACGTAACATCGCAATATCCTGTCAGTAGGGGTTCACACCGCTGATTAACTCTTCGCGCACTTCAAGGCGGGGGCGCCAGTTGTATTTGGTGTCCTCGCGCACCTGATCCCAATAAAGCACCCCGCTGTTGCGCCACGGGTCAAGGATGATGCCTTCATACATTGAATCTCCCTTAGCGCTGATCAGAGCCGAATGGTGGATGATCCGGAACGCAGTTGGAGGCGACGTGGCCCAGTGTAGGTCCAGCGTGCGAAAGTTCTCTTGCTTCAAACGCGTGGTCATGGCCTGCGCCCAATCATTGCACAGACCTTTTTCGCGAAATCCGTTGATGACCTTTGCGTTGTGGATGATGGCTGGATCGGTGACGTTCCAGTCCTGTTTCAGTTGATTGGAATAGGCAAAAGATATCTCGGCTGCACGCCGCGCCTCGGCAGGGTCAACCTTGGGGTCAAGCTGCTGGATCGCTTGTGCCAACTGGTCCACATCATCGGGCCCGGTGTTTGGTGCCATGGCGCATCCGGCAAGGGCCATGCAGGTGGCCAAAACTGCGATGATGATCTTCACGCTCGATTCTCCTCTGGCCAGCTTGGGCGCTGGGTTTGGTTGACGCCCTTTACCCGATTTCTGCGCTCGATCCGAGGGGGAAGTTTCGCCCATTAAGCCCTGAAACCGAGTTGTACAACTCGGAAGAAATAGGCCTGAAGGTCCGTACAACACGGAAGAAAAAGAAAACCCGGCGCAAGGCCGGGTTCAGTTGGGGAAACCGCGTCGCTTCGGGCGTCAGCCCAGCAATCGACGCGCGATGACTTGCGCCTGTATTTCTGCGGCGCCTTCAAAGATATTTAGGATGCGCGCGTCACAAAGCACGCGGCTAATTTTGTATTCCAGAGCGAAGCCGTTTCCGCCATGAATCTGCAGCCCGTTATCCGCCGCAGCCCAAGCAACTCGAGCGCCCAGCAGCTTGGCCATCCCGGCCTCAAGGTCGCAACGTTGACCGTGATCTTTTTCCCAAGCAGAATAATAAGTTAGCTGTCGCGCGATCATGATCTCGACCGCCATCATCGCCAGCTTGCCCGAGACGCGAGGGAAATTGATCAGAGATTTGCCGAACTGCTTGCGGTCTTGTGCATATTGCATGGCAATGTCCAAAGCACTCTGCGCTACGCCGATGGCGCGGGCAGCCGTTTGGATGCGGGCAGACTCGAAGGTTTCCATTAACTGCTTGAAACCTTTGCCTTCTTCGCCGCCCAGCAGGTTTTCGCCCTTCACTTCGAAGCCGTCAAATCCCAGCTCGTATTCCTTCATGCCACGATAACCCAACACCTCAATCTCACCACCAGTCATGCCGGGCGTGGGGAAGGGGTTCTCGTCGGTTCCAGGTGTCTTTTCAGCCAGGAACATGGACAGCCCACGGTGATCGGTACTGTCGGGATTAGTCCGCGCCAACAAGGTCATCACATGGGTGCGCGCCGCGTGCGTGATCCATGTTTTATTTCCTGTTATCTTATAGTTACCATCTTCACCCTTGACGGCCCGCGTGCGCAGGCTGCCCAAATCCGATCCGGTATTGGGTTCAGTGAAAACAGCGGTTGGCAGGATCTCGGCGCTGGCCAGTTTTGGCAGCCAGTTGGCCTTTTGTTCATCCGTACCGCCCGCGATGATCAGTTCTGCGGCGATTTCGGACCGTGTGCCCAGAGAACCCACACCGATGTACCCGCGCGAAAGCTCTTCCGAGACCACACACATTGAGGCTTTGGATAGGCCGAACCCGCCGAATTCTTCGGGGATGGTCAGACCGAACACGCCCATCTCGGCCAGTTCCTCGATAATCTCGATTGGGATCAGTTCGTCCTTCAGGTGCCATTCGTGGGCATTAGGCTCAACCTTTTCAACGGCATAGCGGCGAAACTGGTCTCGGATCATCTCCAGTTCTTCGTCCAGACCAGACGCACCAAACATGGTGGCACCGGACTGGTCCTGCATCAACTCAACCAGACGCGTGCGCGCGGCCTGAGAGTTGGCTTGCGACATCAGTGTCTGCACTTCGCTGCATTGGAATCCCGACAGAGCATCCCAGCCAAGGCCAAGATCCTGCAAACGTACAACCTCGCCCTGGTTCATCGGAATACCACCGGCGATCTGATGCAAGTATTCCCCAAAGGCGATCTGATGCAACAGCTGCTCCATCTCGCCGAATTTTCCCTCGGCCTGAAGCGCCTCGGCCCAGCGCTGCATCTGCTGCAGCGACTGGTGGTATGTGGCCAGCCAAGCCAGCCCATGTGCGGCTGTCTGATTGGCCTCGATCAGTGCGCCCGATATTCGCCCTTCGCTAGTCACCTGCGCGCGAACCGATTCGACCGCCTTATCGAACACCGCTTGAACGCCGGGCAGGGCGGCTGCGCTGAGTGTTAGAAGATCGGGCAAAACCGCTGGCTGCGTCATGTTCGTCACATCCTGTCCGTCATGGGCCATGAATCACGTCCTCTGCTGGGTTGTCTGGTCATATCATGCTGCACATGCAGCGCAACAAAAATACGCAAATCATCCATAAAAAGTTCAAAAATTGCTTAGTGACTTTTGCAGTGCAGAAATTTTTTGGACTGGTATGAAGGGTCGATGGGACTGTTTTCACTTATGTCGCCGCAGGATTTCTGTCTGGCTTTGGTCGTTGCCTTCGTCGCGGGCTGGGTCAAAGGCATGGTCGGTTTTGCCATGCCAATGGTGCTTGTTTCTGGTCTTAGCATGATGCTGCCGCCTGAGCTGGCGCTGGCAGGTCTAATCTTGCCCACGCTGGTGACCAATGGGGTGCAGGCCTTGCGGGAAGGTTTACCTGCGGCGGCGGCGTCAGTTCGAAAGTTCAAGGTATTTCTGAGCGTTGGACTGGTCTGTCTATTGGCCAGCGCGCAGCTGATCAACATCTTGTCGCCCAAGGCATTTCTGCTGATCTTAGGCGCACCAGTTTCGTTCTTCGCTCTGATGCAACTACTGGGGCTGAAACTGACGCTGCAAGCGCCCTCAATGCGGGTTGAGGCTATGGTGGGTGCGGTGGCCGGTGCTGTCGGCGGCATCTCGGGCGTGTGGGGACCACCAACCGTGGCCTATCTGACAGCCTTGAATACACCGAAGAAGGATCAGATGCGGGTACAGGGCGTGATATACGGTCTGGGCGCCGTGGCGCTTATTGTGGCGCATCTGGGTTCGGGTATTCTAAGGACTGACACAGCGGTGTTCTCAGCGCTGCTGATTATCCCTGCCTTGGTGGGAATGCGCGGGGGTCAGTTTCTGCAGGATCGTATCGATCAGGCACAGTTCCGCAAACTCACTCTGCTTGTACTGCTGATTGCAGGGCTGAACCTGCTGCGCAGGGGTCTTTTGGGTTAATTGCGTCTTTCAGCAAATCGAAAGGCGAAATAGAGGCCCAACATTAGGAAAAAAAGACCTGAGATATCACCGATCAGATAGGCGATATACTCGGCCGTTGCGCTGCCGAAGGCCATGTTGGTGAGAACGGACACCAATACCGATGTGATGATTCCAACGCCCATCACGCACAGCCAGCATGGCTTCCGATCGACGCGCGGAAACAAATCCCAGCCCAACGCCTTGCAGACATAAAAAACCGCTGGAACTGTGGTGACCGCGATAGTGATCGCCAGCAATCTGCTGGGCAGAAGAACATCCCAACCGCCCACAAGGGCAAAGACGATGGCAACGCCGGGCAACAGTGCGAATATCGCCCTCCATCCCAATAACCAAGCCGACAGAACCCGCACGCCGTGCGGCAGGAACAATAAGCTGGCATAGCTGGGGTATGCGGGAAAAAACACGTTCTGAAGCGGCATCAGCACCTGGAATGTTAGGAACGATGCAGCGACATAGGCCAAAGAGGCATAGAATGTTTCAGAGGCCCATCTGCGCACGAGGTCAGCCGATTACAGATCTGGGGTGGCGATCACCTGGGCGCATGAACCAGATACCGTCCGCGATTGGCGCTACCGCTTTGCGACAGATAACCCTTTTGAACCAGAGATTTCAGCGCGCGGAAAAATGTCGGGCGAGATACGCTTTTGACCAGCGTGTGTTCGATCAGACCAAAGGTGCGTACTTCACGATCATCTTTCGACAGTTCTTCGGCGGCATAGTAGATGTCGCGCTCAACCGGTGAGAGTTCTTCCAGCCCAAGAGTGCGCTCCATGCTTTGCATCAGTTTGCGCAGTTCGGTGAGTTTTGAGATTTCAGTCATTACTTGCCTATAGTTTCCGTGACGGACCGAGGCAGTTCGAAAGGCTGACCTTTTGAACACATCACGCCGACACCCATCCCCGTGTAGAAATAATCATTACCTTGTTGAACGGCCCGAGACATGATGTGAGTAAGCTAGCCCGGATCGCCCGATGTTCAAATTTAACAGAAGCCGCTGCCAAAGGACGCCGGGCTTCGAAGCGTCTTGGGTAAATTGCGATAGCGCATGTTGCACGTTATCGCAATGAACTTGTCTGTGTGCACACAAGGTGCCGAAGCGTAAGCTTTGGTGGGTCAGGGGCCATGATGGCCCCTGAATTCGATCAACCGATCGCGACAGCTTTGATGTCTTCGTCGATGAAGGGCAGGTACTGCTCGAAGTTTTCCGCGAACATGTGCACCAGCTTTTCCGCCTGTCTGTCGAACGCTTCCTGATCGTCCCAGGTGCGGCGCGGATCCAGCAAGACCTCGGGCACACCAGGGACAGAGACCGGCACATCGAAGCCGAAATTGGCGTCCTTGCGGAATTCCGCATCAGTCAGTGATCCTTCCAGCGCAGCCGTCAGCAGCGCGCGGGTGGCCTTGATTGGCATGCGACTGCCCACGCCGTAGGCACCTCCAGTCCAGCCGGTGTTGACCAACCAGCAGGTCGCACCATGCTGAGCAATCTTATCGCGTAGAAGGTTGCCATAAGCCTCGGGGCGGCGTGGCATAAAGGGCGCGCCAAAGCAGGTCGAGAAGGTGGGCTGCGGTTCGGTCACGCCACGTTCGGTCCCGGCGACCTTCGAGGTAAAGCCGGAAAGGAAGTGATACATCGCCTGCGCAGGCGTCAACCGCGCGATCGGAGGCAGAACGCCGAACGCATCGCAGGTCAACATGATGATGTTCTTAGGGTGCCCGCCCAATGCAGTTTTCGACGCGTTGGAGATGTATTCCAACGGGTAGGCGCAGCGCATATTCGCGGTCAGCGAGTCGTCGTTGAAATCCAGCTCTTTGGTCTCGGGATCAAAAACCATGTTCTCGATCACAGTGCCAAATTTCGAGGTGGTGGCGTAGATTTCTGGTTCGGCTTCGGCGTTCAGGTTGATGGTCTTGGCATAGCAACCACCTTCAAAGTTGAAGGTGCCTCGATCCGACCAACCGTGTTCGTCATCACCGATCAAGGTGCGCGACGGGTCGGCGGACAGGGTGGTCTTGCCGGTGCCGGACAGGCCGAAGAACACAGCAGTGTCGACCGGGTTGCCAACCGCGTGGTTAGCCGAGCAGTGCATCGGCATCACGCCTTTTTCGGGCAGCATGTAGTTCAGCAGGGTGAAGACGGACTTCTTGTTCTCGCCGGCGTATTCGGTGCCGCCGATCAGGATCAGCTTGCGATCAAAGTTCAGTGCAATCACCGTTTCGCTGCGGCAGCCATGCTTTTTGGGGTCCGCCTGGAAGCTGGGACAGTTGATGATAGTAAAGTCAGCCGTGAAATCATCCAGATCCTCACGATCCGGGCGGCGCAGCAGGTGGCGGATGAACAGGTTGTGCCACGCCAGCTCGGTTACCATGCGCACATTGATCGAGTAGCTGGGATCAGCCCCGCCCACGAGGTCCTGAACGAAGTAGTCGCGGCCTTTCATATGGGTCAGCATATCTTCATAGAGCGCGTCAAAACCTTCAGGGCTCATGGCGGCGTTGTTTTCCCACCAGATGCTGTCGGCAACACTGTCTGTCTTGACGACATGCTTGTCCTTGGGCGAGCGGCCAGTGAATTTGCCGGTGGTGACCAGAAAGGCGCCGCCATTGCCAAGGGTGCCTTCGCCGCGCTTCAGCGCTTCTTCGATCAGCGCCGGTTCCATGAAGTTGTAATAGACATTGCCCAGACCCTCGATGCCCTGATCTTCGAGGCGGAATTGCGGGTTAACCCGTCCAGATGTCATGTGTGTCTTCTCCTGTGGCGGCGCGAGGGCCTTGGGCCGGGTGCACCATTGGGGCGGATACCGGAAAGAGCCGGCGGTCAAGCGCCTCTTATCACGGTATTTTGGGACATGAACAGGAGGGTTGGGGGTAGTTAGCGCAACCAAGTTGAGGTTTAGCGCCATCACGATTTGTCTGCCGTAAATCAAGGCAGCTATTTGGGCGCAGCAAGGCAAATTTGCCGCATACCTGCCGCAAGAATGGCACGATTCGAGGTTACGAGTTGATTCGGTGGCTCAAAACCGCCAACAATGCCTTACAAAAAAGCGTATTATTGCGCGAGTGAGCAGGAATAGGGGTGAACCCGATGTCAAAGATTGCACTGGTGGACGACGACAGAAATATCCTGACGTCTGTGTCCATGACACTCGAAGCCGAAGGGTTTGAGGTCGAAACATACAACGATGGTCAGGCTGCGCTGGACGCTTTCAACAAAAAGCTGCCAGACATGGCCGTACTGGATATCAAGATGCCGCGGATGGACGGCATGGATCTGCTGCAAAGGCTGCGGCAGAAAACCCAGATGCCCGTGATTTTTCTGACCTCCAAAGATGACGAGATTGACGAGGTTCTGGGTCTGCGCATGGGTGCAGATGACTACGTCAAGAAGCCGTTCTCTCAGCGGCTGCTGGTCGAACGGATTCGCGCCTTGTTGCGCCGTCAGGAAGCGGTCGATGGTGATGTGACCAACGCGGCCTCGGGCGATACAAAAGTGATGGAGCGGGGCGAGCTTCGGATGGATCCGCTGCGCCACGCAGTCAGCTGGAAAGGCAATGATGTCTCGCTGACAGTTACCGAGTTTCTGCTGCTGCAGGCCTTGGCGCAACGTCCGGGCTTTGTCAAAAGCCGCGATCAGCTGATGGATGTCGCTTATGATGATCAGGTCTACGTGGATGACCGGACCATTGACAGCCATATCAAGCGTCTGCGTAAGAAGATGCGCGCCGCCGATCCCGAGTTTTCGGCGATAGAAACGCTGTACGGTATCGGGTATCGTTACAACGAAGAATAGGCGCGGCCGTTTTATCAAGCCGAAGGGGTCTCGTGCGCGATACTGAACAAGCCAACCAAGTGCACGACGCAGACGTCGTTCTTGGGGATGACTGGGTCATCCCCCAAGACCCTGATGCTGCCGAGCTACAGGCCAAGCGTTCGCGACGAAACCTGTTTTCTATGCGCTATTCGCCCCTGGCGCGCAGGATCATCACCTTCAACCTCATTGCCCTTGTCATTTTGGTGGCAGGGCTGCTGTATCTGGACGACACGCGAAAAGAACGGGTTCAACAAACCGCGCAGAACCTGGTCGGTGATGCGCAACTTGTCAGCAACGTTTTTGAAACCCAGCTGCGTCAACCCTCTGCCAATGGTGCAGGCACATTGGATGTCCGTGATACGCTAGCGGGTCTCAGCTTGCCCGAAGGCGGCGAGGTTTTTGTTTATGACGGCACGGGCACTCTGATCGGTTGGACACGCGGGGCGTCCATGGCCGACAAATTGCCCAGCCTTTTGCATCAGGACGCCGATAGCGCCACTGGAAGCACTTTGATCAGCGACGCATTGAATGCGGTTTGGAATGGTGTGTCTGCGGTCTTTAGCGGTTCTTCCGAAAGCGAGGCTCCGACGCTGGCGCAACGGGTGCAGGAAATGATCCCGCAGGCGCTGAACGGCGGATTGCAAGTACAGGCCGTGCACGACGATAAAGGCAAGACGGTGATTGTCGCCGTGGCCCCGATCCTATTGGACGATACGCCTGTGGGTGCCGTTGCTATGGCGGGCCCGGCGGGCGAGATCGATGCGCTGGCCCGCAAGGAGCAAGAGCGGATCCTGCAGATGTTTGTGGTGGCACTGCTGGTCTCGATCGGTCTGAGCCTCGTTTTGGCCTCAACGATTGCCAATCCTCTTGCTGATCTGGCCGCCGCTGCCGAGATGGGCAAGGACCGCGGAGCCGGAGTGAACCCCGGACGTATCCGCATCCCGGATCTCAGTGCGCGCCCGGATGAAATCGGCCGTCTGAGCCAGGCTTTGCGCGGGATGGTCACGGCGCTTTATAACCGCATTGACGCGAACGAACAATTTGCGGCCGATGTCGCGCATGAGATCAAGAACCCGTTGGCCAGCCTGCAATCCGCCGTGGGCACCATGCGCATGGTCAAACGCGATGATCAGCGCGAAAAGCTATTGGGCGTGATTGAGCATGATGTGCGGCGATTGGATCGACTAGTCAGCGATATCTCGAACGCATCGCGGCTGGACGCGGAACTGGTGAAAGAAGAAGAGCAGCCCTTTGACCTGCTCAATCTGCTTGGGAACATAAGCCAGTTTCTGGGTGAAGATGCCCGTTCGAAAGGCATCGAATATATCACAGACCTTCCCTCGGACCCCATCGTGGTCAACGGGCTCGAGGCGCGTCTGGCGCAGGTCTTTGTCAACCTGATCACCAATGCGATTTCGTTCTGCGAGGACAAAGACGCCATCCGGGTCTGGGTCCGCCGTCGTGACAACCGCGTGCTCGTGGTGGTTGAAGACACCGGTCCCGGCATTCCTGATCAGGCGCTGACCAAGATCTTCAAGCGTTTCTACTCCGAACGCCCCGAAGAGCATTTCGGCAACAATTCGGGCCTTGGATTGGCGATTTCGAAACAAATCGTCGAGGCGCATGGTGGTGTGATCTGGGCAGAAAACATCCGTCCGACCGAAGCCGATATCACCTCGGACCCGCTTGGTGCACGGTTTGTTGTCGGGCTTCCCGTCTAGGTTATGAGCACCACCCCACTTTCTGAGATAGCGGATCAAGGGTCGGCCTGCATTCATGGGACCTGTATTGCGGTTCAGGAAAAGGGCTTATTGATCATTGGCGCCTCGGGTACGGGCAAATCTTCTTTGGCGCTACAGATGATGGCGCTTGGGGCACAGCTTGTCGCGGATGACCGGGTCGAATTGACTGGACAGGCCGATCACGTGATGGCAGCTGGACTTCCGCAGATCCGCGGCCTGATTGAAGCGCGCGGCATCGGGTTACTGCGAGCTGAAGCCGCGAGGCCGGTCCGATTGGCATTTGTTGTGGATATGGACCAACCCGAGCCCGCGCGATTACCTGAACCCGCTGAAATTCTTGTGTTGAAGCAAACTGTTCCCTTGCTTCGGGGGGCTGGCGTGCCCAATTTGGCTGCAGGACTTATTCAACTTGTGAAAATGGGGCGCGTAGCCCCGGAATGGCCGAATACATGACAGCACAACAGCGCGTCGTTCTGATAACAGGTCCTTCCGGTGCAGGGCGATCGACCGCAATTCATGTGCTTGAAGATCTGGGGTTCGAGGCGATTGACAACCTGCCGATGGGGTTGCTGGCTCGCCTCGTCGACAATTCGGAGCCTGCGCGCCCAATGGCTTTGGGTATCGACGCGCGCAACCGCGATTTTTCAACCACCGGGTTTATCGAACTTGCCGCCAAACTGGGCCGGATGGAGAATGTCGACCTGACGATCCTCTATCTGGATTGCCGGGACGAGGTGCTGCTGCGTCGCTTCTCGGAGACCCGCCGCCGTCACCCGGTTGCGACTGATGCCAGCCCGGAAACCGGCATTTGTCAGGAAAAGGAACTGTTAGCCCCAATTCGCGAGTTTGCCGACACGCTGATCGACACCAGCGCGTTGAATGTGCATCAGCTGCGGGAAGAGGTCGAACGCTGGTTCGCCCCAAAGGGCGGGCGGCATCTGGCGGTGTCGATCGAATCCTTCTCGTACAAGCGGGGCTTGCCGCGCGGTCTGGACATGGTGTTCGATTGCCGGTTTCTGGCCAATCCATACTGGCGGCCTGAACTGAGGGATGCGGATGGTCGAAACGCGGATGTGGCGGCCTATGTTCAATCAGATGCAAACTATGGCGTCTTCTTTGACCGGGTGGTCGACCTGCTGATCGAACTGCTTCCGGCCTTCCGTGAGGAAGGCAAAGCGCACCTTTCAGTTGCATTTGGGTGCACCGGAGGGCAACACCGCTCGGTCGCGGTGGCTGAAGCAGTTGCAAAGGCCCTTGCAGAAGGGGGGCAGCAGGTGGCAATTAGGCATCGCGAAATGGAACGACGCGCGTTGAATGTGAGGCCGGAGTGATCGGGATCGTTATTGTTGCACATGGTGGGTTGGCTCAGGAGTATCTTGCGGCCACGCAGCATGTGGTTGGAAAGCAACCCGGACTGGTGGCCATCCCGATAGAAGCCGACCATGATCGCGAAGCGAAACAAGTTGAAATCTGCCGCGCGGCGGACGAGGTCGATATGGGCGATGGCGTCGTTGTGGTGACCGATCTGTTTGGCGGCAGCCCCTCGAATCTGAGCCTGCGCGCATGTGCGCCACAAGACCGGCGAATCCTTTACGGGGCCAACCTTCCCATGCTGATCAAACTGGCCAAAAGTCGCCACTTGCCACTGGCCGAGGCCGTGCGTTTGGCTTTGGAAGCTGGACGAAAGTACATCAATGCGCAAAATGTGACATTGGATTGACACCGGATAGACTCATATGACGACCAAGAGTTTGAAAATTATCAATGAAAAGGGCCTTCACGCCCGCGCTTCTGCCAAGCTGGTCGAGGTGGTCGAAGGCTTTGATGCGCGCGCCGAGGTGTCACGAGACGGGCTTTCTGCCTCGGGCGATAGTATCATGGGCCTTTTGATGTTGGCAGCGTCGCGCGGAAGCACTATTGACGTCGAGACGTCCGGCCCGGATGCTGAGGCGTTGGCAGAGGCTTTGGAAACATTGGTGAACGATAAGTTCGGCGAAGGGTTCTGACAGCCACGACACCAAGGACGGAAAGACAAGGCAATTGGCGGAAACCACGCACGATACCAAGACAGGTCCTGTAGTGGATCACGACACCGATCAGGGTGAAATCTACGACCGCAGAACCCTGACCTACGCCAACTCGTTTGACGATGCCTGGACGTCTACGGCCATCCGCGCCATCGAATGGTGCACAGGCAAGCTGACCATCCTGCGCATGGTCAACAAGTTCGAGAAGCAGAACGAACGCTATCGAGGTCAGAAGTTCTGGGGCGGTGCGCTCAAGACTATGGGTATCGAGCTGACAACCCCAGCCGAACAGATCGCCCGCATCCCAAAAGAAGGCCCTGTAGTGGTCGTCGCGAACCATCCGCACGGTATGGTTGATGGCATGATCTTCGCTGAACTTATCGGCCGGGTCCGCAGTGACTATCGCATCCTGACCCGCTCAGTCCTGACTGGGTTGGATGAAGCTGCGACCTCATTCATGATCCCGGTGCCGTTCCCGCATGATCCTGAAGCGCAGGCCAAGATGCTTGAGATGCGCAGCAAGACGATGAAACATCTGGCAGATGGGGGCGTTGTCGCGTTATTCCCGTCAGGTGTTGTGATGTCTTCGGATGATTGGTTCGGACCAGCCATCGAGCGGGAGTGGAATGTCTTCACCGCGAAGATGATCCGTAGGTCGGGTGCCAAGGTCGTGCCGATCTTCTTCCCTGGCAGCAACTCGCGCTGGTATCAAATTGCCAACCGGATATCGCCCATCCTGCGCCAGGGCCTACTGCTGCACGAAATCGTCCGATCCTGCAACAGGCCCCAGTCGCCGGTGATCGGTGACCCGATTTCGGATAAAGACATGGACCTGCTGGAACGCGACCCCCGCGGTTTCATGGCATGGCTCCGTGATCACACCATGGCGCTGGGCAAGACGCTCAAATCCTGATCCGCCCCTTCATCTGGCCAAAAATAGCTCGGGAGTGAATTGAGCCATAGGCTCAAGAGAGGGCTGGCCCTCTCAGATTCTACCGTGTGGGTACCGGAACCTCGCCTCGATAATCATAAAACCCGCGTTCGGTTTTGCGTCCCAGCCATCCGGCTTCGACATATTTCGTCAACAGCGGGCAGGGACGATACTTGGTGTCTGCCAGTCCGTCATGTAACACGTTCATGATCGCCAGACAGGTATCCAAGCCGATGAAGTCCGCCAGTTCCAATGGGCCCATAGGGTGGTTTGCGCCCAGTTTCATCGATTGGTCAATGGACTGCACATTCCCGACACCTTCATACAATGTGTAAACCGCCTCATTGATCATGGGCATCAGAATGCGATTCACGATAAAGGCCGGAAAATCTTCGGCGCTGGCTGAGGTTTTGCCAAGCCGGTCCACTACGGCTTTACAGGAGTTAAAGGTTGCTTCATCGGTGGCGATGCCCCGGATCAACTCGACGAGCTGCATCACAGGGACCGGGTTCATGAAGTGGAATCCCATGAAACGTTCGGGCCGGTCGGTGCGGCTGGCCAGCCGGGTAATTGAGATCGACGAAGTGTTCGATGTCAGGATCGTATGTGGCTGTAGGTGCGGCAACAGGTCTTCAAAGATTGCCTGTTTCACCGTTTCCCGCTCGGTCGCGGCTTCGATTACAAGATCGGTCTGCCCCAAATCCGGCAGATTCAGCGTCGTCGTGATCCGACCCAACGCGGATTTCACTGCATCATCCGAGATTTTGCCGCGCGACGCTTGACGCGCCAGGTTGGTTTCAATGGTTGCCATCGCGCTGTTTAGCGCGTCCTGGCTGACATCGTTCAGTAGAACATCATACTCTGCCAACGCCATAACATGAGCAATCCCGTTGCCCATCTGTCCAGCGCCGATCACTCCGACTGATTTTACGTCCATTTGTTCGATGCCCTTGTTCGCAGAATACGGCGACATTATCGGCAGTTCCCTATGGGCGGCAAGGGGACGGGGACAGTCAATTTCGCTTCAAATGCGCGCATTAGGACTTTCTCAAGACTTGCGGCGGCAAAATGGCGGTCGGGTGAATATTTGGGTGAGTGTGATGAGCTATCAATCGATCAATGCGGTCCATTCCGCGGAAACGACGTGCGAATATGAAAATTCGAAACTGCGTTTCAGGGGCCCCCAAAGGGCGTTGAACAACCCCTATGTGGCATGTTTGGGGGGCGAAGAGACCTTTGGCCGTTTCGTAGAAACCCCCTTTCCCAATGAGTTGGAACGTCGTCTGGATCGCCGCTGCGTCAATCTGGGCAGCCTGTTCTGCGGTGCCGAGGCGTTGACGCAGGACAAAGGGCTACTGGAGATCGCAAACCGGTCTGATATATGTGTCCTGCAGTTACCCGGCATGCTGGGGCTATCGAACCGATTCTACCGGGTGCACCCACGACGCAATGACCGTTTCGTTGCGCCAAATGCCGATCTGGTTGCGCTGTATCCCGAAGTAGATTTTACGGATGTCCATTTTGTACAGCACTTGCTGACCCGCCTGTCGGCACGCTCGGATGCCCGTATTGAACTTGTGGAACAAGAGTTGCGCAATGTCTGGATCGAAAAGCTCGGCAAGTTTCTTGCAGAAGTAGGCCCGCCCGTCCTGCTTTTGCATCTGCAAGTGGAGAGAAGCGATTTGGATTCGACACCGGGTGACGGCTTTGCAATCAACCCCGAGATGATTGAGCCTTTGAGACCCCTTTGTACGGATATTTTGTCCTTGCAGGTTCAGGTATCCGGCGTATCGAATGAGCTTGAAGACATGTTGTTTGGCACCCTGCAACAACCGATTGCCGAGCATATGATTGGCCCAGCCACACATCGCAATATCGCTGGCTCACTTGCCCAAGTGATCAACGACCTGGGCGTATAAACAACAAAGGCCCGCCGGTGGCGGGCCTTCTAAGATTTTTCGTCGAAAAATCTTTGTCTGAAATCAGCCGAGTTTTTCGGTGAGTTCCGGTACGGCCTGGAACAGGTCTGCGACCAGACCGAAGTCTGCGACCTGGAAGATCGGCGCTTCTTCGTCCTTGTTGATCGCAACGATGACCTTGGAGTCCTTCATGCCCGCCAGGTGCTGGATCGCACCCGAGATGCCGACTGCAACGTAAAGGTCAGGGGCAACAACCTTACCGGTCTGACCCACCTGCCAGTCGTTCGGGGCGTAGCCCGAGTCAACTGCGGCGCGTGAGGCACCAACGGCGGCTCCCAGCTTATCGGCCAGGCCTTCGATCAGTTTGAAGTCGTCTTCCGAGCCAACACCACGGCCACCCGAAACAACAACACCAGCCGAAGTCAGTTCAGGACGGTCGCTTTCAGCAACCTTGTCCTCGACCCACGACGACAGGCCGGGGTTTTCGCCGACCGAGATGGTCTCGACCGCCGCCGAACCACCTTCGCCCGCCGCATCGAAGCTGGCGGTCCGGATGGTCACGACTTTCTTGGCGTCGTTCGATTTCACGGTCTGGATCGCGTTACCGGCATAGATCGGACGCTCGAAAGTGGTGGCATCGACCACGCCGGACGCGTCCGAGATCACCATCACGTCCAGCAGGGCTGCAACGCGCGGCATCACGTTCTTGGCGTCGGTGGTGGCAGGGGCAACGATATGCTCGTACCCATCGGCCAGCCCCACGATCAGGGCTGCGGTCGATTCCGCCAGGCGATGACCCAGCGAGGCGTCTTCAGCGACCAGAACCTTGGATACGCCATCGATCTTGGCAGCGGCCTCACCAGCAGCAGCGGCAGAACCACCTGCGGCCAGAACGGTGATTTCACCCAGCGATTTGACAGCGGCAACGGTCTTGGCTGTGGCGTCAACCGACAGCTCACCATTGTTAACCTCTGCGAGAAGAAGAACAGCCATTACACAGCCCCCGCTTCTTTGAGTTTCTCGACCAGCTCATCAACCGAGCCCACGATGATACCAGCAGCACGTGCCGGCGGCTCTTCGGTCTTGACGACTTCCAGACGCGGAGTGACGTCGACGCCATAATCGGCGGCGGTTTTTTCATCCAGCGGCTTTTTCTTCGCCTTCATGATGTTCGGCAGCGATGCATAACGCGGCTCGTTCAGGCGCAGGTCTACGGTCACGATGGTTGGCATCTTGACGGAGATGGTCTGCAGACCGCCATCCACCTCGCGGGTGATCTTGGCGGTGTCGCCTTCGATGTCCAGCTCGGACGCGAAAGTGCCTTGGCTCCAACCCAGCAGGGCCGACAGCATCTGACCGGTGGCGTTCATGTCGTTGTCGATCGCCTGTTTGCCCGCCAGAACGATGCCCGGCTGCTCTTCTTCAACCACTTTGGCGAGGATCTTGGCAACGGCAAGCGGTTCGATGTCCTGATGCACGTCATCCGCCGCGACAACCAGAATGGCGCGGTCGGCGCCCATGGCCAGTGCGGTCCGCAGGGTTTCCTGCGACTGTTTCACACCGATCGAAACGGCAACAACCTCATCGGCCTTGCCCGCCTCTTTCAGGCGGATCGCCTCTTCCACGGCAATTTCGTCGAACGGGTTCATCGACATTTTTACATTGGCGAGATCAACGCCGCTGCCATCCGCTTTCACACGAACTTTCACGTTGTAGTCAATCACGCGCTTGACAGGCACGAGTACCTTCATTTTTGCGTATGCTCCTTACAAAAACGGCAAGCCGCGCAGCGACTCCACCAATGCTCTCGCTGGCTTAGATAGCGGGTCGTGATGTTCTGCGACAGAGCAAAATCGTCACGTCATGGTTTCGAGACGTCGCGTTTTGTCATTTTTTGGACCAGAAACGAAATTTAGTTTCCCGACGGCAGGCGCGATCACCGGTTTGCACCGGGAATCCAGAGCACATCATCGTGCCCGCCGTTGTTGGCACAGCGCGCGGCGACAAAGAACCAATCGCTCAGACGATTGAGGTATTTGACCGCCACCTCGTTGACCGGCTCCATATTGGTTAGCTCAACCGCCAACCGCTCGGCCCTGCGCGAAACTGTTCTGCACACATGCAGATGCGCGGCCAAACGTGAGCCACCGGGCAGGATGAAACTGCGCAAGGGCTGGAGCGCTTCGTTCATCGCGTCGATCTCGGCTTCAAGCCGGTCGATCTGAGCGGAAACGATACGCAGGGGTGGGTAGTTGGCCTCGGCATCCTTATCCATGTCGGGGCGGCAGAAATCGGCACCCAGATCAAACAGGTCATTCTGGATACGGGACAAGGCGGCTTCGACTTCTCCGTCTGCTTCGGTCCGTGCCACGCCGACAAAGGAATTAAGCTCATCCACAGTGCCATAGGCCGCGACACGCCCGGAATATTTGGCAACGCGCTCACCATTGCCCAGAGCGGTTTTCCCATCATCACCGGTGCGCGTGTAAATCTTGTTGAGAACGACCATGCCTTACCCTCCCTGCCCACGCAGATAGACGTAAAGTACGATCAGCAGCACCGCAATGAACTGAAACAGGATACGCAGGCGCATCAACTTGTTGCTTTTCAGCGCGGCCTCTTTGCCGGGTTTTCCAAAATTGGCAATGCCCATCACCAGCACGACGACGACCGCCGCCATGGCCAGAAGCAGTATGACCATCGTCAGGTCCATAGCTCACCGTCCGTGTTTGTTCAGTTGTTGAGCCGTCATCTAGCGTTGATAGCGGCAAAAGCGAACAGGTAATTTCGCCTCATATGTCCGAGAGGATGCGATCAATGGCCCGGGTGGGCAGAATACGGCGCAGATATCCGGCGATATAGGTGGGCGTCGTCACATAGTATCGCGGACGTGGGCGCTTGGATTCAACCGCATGCGCCAATTTGGCGGTAACAGCCGAGGCAGGCAGTTCGAACTTGTCAGGTCCGGAGGATTCGTAGAGGCGTTTCAGCAGCGTATCCTCGTATCTCTGTCGCAGGGCTGAGCTTTTCCAGTCAATAAAGCGTTCGAAGACAGGGATCGCGTTCACACGGATCTTCGAGGTGACCGGGCCTGGTTCGATCAGGATGACCTTGATGTCGGTGTCTCGTAGCTCTAGGCGCAAGGTATCGGTCAGGCCTTCGATGGCGTATTTGGTGGCGACGTATGCCCCGCGCCAGGGGAATGCGACCAGTCCCAACACTGATGAGTTCTGCACGATGCGCCCATGGCCCTGAGCCCGCATCACGGGAATCACTTGCCGGGTTAGTTCGTGCCAGCCAAATACGTTGGTCTCGAAAATTAGGCGAAGCCCTTCGATTGGGACATCTTCAACCGCGCCGGGAAGGCCGTGAGCGCCATTGTTGAACAACGCATCCAGCGTGCCACCGGTCGCGTCCAAAACCTGCTGCAGGCCTGAGGTAATGCTATCGGAATCGGTATAGTCGATCAGCGGGCTGTCGAAACCCTGTGCCCGTAGCCGATCACAGTCACGCTGTTGACGGCATGAGGCAAAAACGCGCCAACCGCGCGCGCGCATCCCGTGCGCCGCGTCCAGACCGATCCCGGATGAGCAGCCTGTGATCAGAATCGATTTCTGCATATTGCCCCCGCCTGTGTATTTCGCCCATAGCTATGGCGAGCTTTAGGTCAGGACAATGACACAGTTGCGTCAGTTTGTTGGTTTCCGAACCAGTGAGGCAGAAATCCAACCCACCCGCTGATCAGGGTATAACCGCAACCGCAGCCAGCCGGTGCCGGAATCGCTGAGAACCTCAACGCGCTGGCCAAGTTTGGCTTTGGCGATGATGGGGTAAATCGTTCCGGGCCCATCGCGCATATTGACGCGCGTGCCCGAGATTTCGCGGATATCTTTCTCGGGCTCGATGACTTGATTCACAGGTGTGATGTCATCCTGCACCTCGGCCTCGACCTGCAACAGTCCGGTGGCTCCGTCTTCAAGCGAAGCCAGAGTAAAGCTGACGCCGTTCTCGTCAAATGCAGAGAACTGAGACAGCGGATCGTTGGTGACTTGTGACAGGACGACTGCGGCATCCTCCTCTACTTGTGGCTCGGGCTGAGCGCGCGCCTGTACAATGCGCGCGGCCACGTTGGTCACAAGGTCTTCAGCCCGAGGTGCGTGGTCGTCTTCAGCCCGAGGTGCGTGTTCGGATGCAGGCTCGTGTTCTGGCACAGAGGCAACGCGAACCGGTTGCTCGGTGCGGGTGCCGCGCGGTTCGAAATCCGGGCCCCCGCTCATCACATAGAAGCTCCAGCCGAGCATGGCGAAAGTGATAACAATAACACGCTTCATGGCGCACCCCCTGGCAATCGTAACATCAATAAAAGGCAGCAGTCTTAATGTTCGAAAGCCTACCATAGATTCAGCTTCGAGTCGAAAAGCGGGGGAAATCCGATACTTGCCTCCCCCTGTTGCAAAAAGCCCGACTTGTCCCCAGCAAAATATGCGCCGATTGCTTTACCCGCGCGCGCTTGCGTCGTATCACATCATGTATGAACGATACGATCGACGACCCCAATATGGAGACCCCTGACAATGGGGGCGAGGTAGCCGAGCCGCTGCGCCGCGCAATTGGCGAGCGCTACCTGACCTACGCGCTTTCCACCATCATGCACCGCGCTTTGCCAGATGCGCGCGATGGATTGAAGCCGGTTCACCGGCGAATCCTCTACGCGATGCGCGAGTTGCGACTCAGTGCGACGGGCGGTTTCCGTAAGTCAGCGAAAATCTCTGGCGACGTGATGGGTAACTATCACCCTCATGGCGACGCGGCGATTTACGACGCAATGGCGCGCTTGGCACAGGACTTCAACGTCCGATATCCACTGGTCGACGGGCAGGGGAATTTTGGCAATATCGACGGCGATAATCCGGCGGCCTCTCGATACACCGAGGCGCGGATGACCATCGTTGCCGAAGCCCTGTTGGAAGGGTTGAACGAAGACGCTGTCGATTTCCGCGACAACTATGACGGCACACTGACCGAACCGGTCGTGTTGCCCGCACAGTTCCCGAATCTACTGGCCAATGGCGCAAGCGGCATCGCGGTGGGCATGGCGACTAATATCCCGCCGCATAATATTTCTGAGTTGTGCGACGCTTGTCTGCATCTGATCAAGACGCCGGATGCGCGTGACGATACGCTATTGAATTATGTTCCCGGCCCGGATTTTCCGACCGGCGGCGTCATTGTCGAGCCGCCCGAAAATATCGCACAGGCCTACCGCACCGGGCGTGGATCCTTCCGGCTGCGCTGTAAATACGAGGTTGAAGATCTGGGGCGTGGCCAGTGGCAGATCATCGTCACCGAGATTCCCTATCAGGTTCAGAAATCCAAGCTGATCGAAAAGATCGCGGAACTGATCCAGACCAAGAAAATCCCGATCCTTGCCGATGTCCGCGACGAATCCGCTGATGACATCCGCCTGATCCTTGAACCACGTTCCAAGAATGTGGACCCCGAGGTGCTTATGGGCATGCTCTATCGCAACTCGGACCTTGAGGTGCGCTTCAGCCTCAACATGAACGTGCTGATCGACGGGGTGACGCCCAAGGTCTGTTCGATGAAGGAAGTGCTGCGCGCGTTCCTTGACCACCGGCAAGAGGTGCTGATCAGGCGGTCGCGTCACCGCATGGCCAAGATCGACCACCGCCTTGAGGTATTGGAGGGCTTTATCGTCGCCTTCCTGAACCTCGACCGGGTGATCGATATCATCCGCTACGACGACGACCCCAAGGCCGCGCTGATGCGCGAGGACTGGGGCAAAGATCACGTCCGCGCCACGGATGAGTCCGACTATATCTCGCCCAAACCGGGTGAGGGTGAGTTGTCCGAAGTTCAGGTCGACGCCATCCTCAACATGCGCCTGCGTAGCTTACGCCGCCTGGAAGAAATGGAACTGGTCCGCGAACGCGACGAGCTGATGCTGGAACGCGCCAATCTCGAAGACCTGCTGGCCGACCCCGCCCTGCAATGGGCCAAGATCGCCGAGCAACTCAAAGAGACCAAGAAGACCTTCGGCAAAGACTATGAAGGCGGCGCGCGCCGGACACAATTTGCCGAGGCAGGTCAGGTCGAGGAAGTGCCGCTTGAGGCGATGATCGACAAGGAACCGATCACGGTCGTCTGCTCTCAGATGGGTTGGATCAGGGCAATGACCGGCCATATCGATCTGAAGCGCGAGTTGAAGTTCAAAGATGGTGACGGCCCACGTTTCATTTTCCACGCGGAAACTACGGACCGCCTGCTGGTCTTTGCGTCAAATGGCCGATTCTATACAGTCAGCGCCGCTAACCTGCCCGGCGGGCGAGGCATGGGCGAACCGCTACGTCTGATGGTCGACCTGCCGAACGAGGCGCAGATTATCGACATCCTGATCCACAAACCGGGGCGCAAGCTGCTTGTGGCCTCGGATGCGGGCAACGGCTTTATGGTGCCGGAAGATGACGTTCTGGCGCAGACCCGGAATGGCAAACAGGTGCTGAACGTCAAAGGAGACGAGACGGCGATGATCTGTAAGCCGGTTGAGGGCGATCATGTTGCTGTTGTCTCGCAGAACGGGAAATTCCTAGTGTTCCCGACAGAGGAACTGCCCGAGATGACCCGTGGTAAGGGTGTCCGCTTGCAGAAGTACAACATGGCGCGTGGGCGGCAGGGCACACTGGAATTGGATGGTGGGTTATCCGATATCACCACCTTCAACTGGGAAGAGGGCCTGAAATGGTCCATGGGCGGCGACAAAACCCGGCACGAGGCAGATATGTCCCAATGGTTGGCCAAGCGTGCGGGTGTTGGGAAAAAAGCACCTTATGGCTTTCCGAGGGATTACAAGTTCTCGTGATATGCTGTCCGCTTGGTGAAAATCTGCCGATACGGCTTGGCACAACCCGTATCGGTGCGCTACATCCAAAGAAAACAGGCCTATCGAGACGAGAGACATGTTGCGCATTCTGACACTGATCACCGGGTTGGCCCTGATGGGCGCATGCACCCAAACGCAGGTTTATGAAGACCCCGAGTCGCTGGGTGAATTCAAGCTACGCGTGAATTATGCCTTTGCGGAAAAGGCCGTTCAGGGACCGGTTTCGCGGGATGCTACGCCGGATGAATGGACCAAAGCGATCCAGAATGCAGTGGACATCAGGCTTGGCCGGTATGAAGGTTCACAGGAATACGACATTGGCATCAGTCTCGAGGGCTACATGTTGGCACCTCCGGGAATTCCTGTGATTTACAACCCCAAAAGCACCGCCATCGTTCTGGTAAACGTCTATGACGTCGAAAGGAAAGAGTTCCTTGCTAAAGGCAAGCAGTTTCAGGTGCTCGAAGATACCACCGGTGAAAGCGCCCTTACTGGATCAGGAAATGCGCGCACCCGAGAAGAACAGATGAACGGTCTGGCCTTGAAGGTTGCCGACCGGGTTGAGGAGTGGCTGGCCGAAGAGCACAAGGATGATGGCTGGTTTGACAAGCGCCCCAGCTTGATCCAGCCGCTTGAAACCGAAGCTGTCACACAAAATCCGGCGTGATGGATGCATTTCCCTCAGGATGTGCTTGATTTTCCCCCCTGAACCAAATATCTCGCGCGCGCAGATGTAACCACGGGACCAAGGGTCCCCCAAATTGCAAAAAGGGCGCCTGAGGAATGGCAAAGGAAAAGTTTGAGCGTAATAAGCCGCACGTCAACATCGGCACGATTGGCCACGTTGACCACGGCAAGACCACGCTGACCGCAGCAATCACCAAGTATTTCGGTGACTTCAAAGCGTATGACCAGATTGACGGCGCGCCTGAAGAAAAAGCACGTGGCATCACCATCTCGACCGCCCACGTGGAGTACGAGACCGACAACCGCCACTACGCGCATGTCGACTGCCCCGGCCACGCCGACTACGTCAAGAACATGATCACCGGTGCCGCTCAGATGGACGGCGCGATCCTGGTTGTGAACGCAGCTGACGGCCCGATGCCGCAGACCCGCGAGCACATCCTGCTGGGCCGCCAGGTTGGCATCCCGAAGATGGTCGTGTTCATGAACAAAGTTGACCAGGTTGACGACGAAGAGCTGCTGGAACTGGTTGAGATGGAAGTTCGCGAACTGCTGTCCAGCTATGAATACCCCGGCGACGATATTCCGATCATCGCAGGTTCGGCTCTGGCGGCGATGGAAGGCAACAACCCGGAAATCGGCGAAGAGAAGATCAAGGAACTGATGGCGGCTGTTGATGACTACATCGACACCCCTGAGCGTGAAGTCGACAAGCCGTTCCTGATGCCGGTCGAAGACGTGTTCTCGATCTCGGGCCGTGGTACCGTTGTGACCGGCCGTGTCGAGCGTGGCGTGATCAATGTTGGCGACGAGATCGAAATCGTCGGCATCCGTGACACTCAGAAAACCACCTGTACCGGTGTTGAAATGTTCCGCAAGCTGCTGGATCGCGGTGAAGCGGGCGACAACATCGGCGCACTGCTGCGCGGTATCGACCGTGACGGTGTTGAGCGTGGCCAGGTTCTGTGTAAGCCGGGTTCGGTTACACCGCACACCAAGTTCGAAGCCGAAGCCTACATCCTGACCAAGGAAGAAGGCGGTCGTCACACCCCGTTCTTTGCGAACTACCGTCCGCAGTTCTACTTCCGTACAACTGACGTGACCGGCACCGTGACTCTGGCGGCTGGCACCGAGATGGTTATGCCCGGCGACAACGTCGGCTTCACCGTCGAGCTGATCGCTCCGATCGCGATGGAAGACGGCCTGCGCTTTGCCATCCGCGAAGGCGGCCGCACCGTCGGCGCCGGCGTCGTCTCGAAAATCATCGAGTAATCACGGTAGTCGGGCTTTGGCCCGACAAATCGGTGAACTAAAGAAGGCCGCTCCACATAGGGCGGCCTTTTCTCATCCATTCTTCTCGGCGCATTGAGATTATTCGTCGAATAACCTCGGGCAAGCCGAGTTCATTGAACAAAACAGCTGTCGATCTCGCATTCTTAATCTACCGTCCACTCCAAACGAAGACTGAACTCCCAGCTCTCTATTGCAACAGCAAGGGTGACGCGCAAATCAAGCGCGTCCCGGCGATCAGGGGAGACTAAGATGTTTGGTTTTGAATTTTTGAACTATGGAACGCAAATCCTTCACAGCAAGGATTTGGACGATATGAGAGCCGCTGTTCTCGGTGACGACGAACAGGAAGTTGAGTGCAAAATCAGCGACTTTTGCCGAGAGCGCAAGCGATTTGATATCAAGCTTGCTGAAATGTCGGACAGCATGGCGAGAGGAACGACCTCGGTCAAAACCAGCGCAGACGCGGCCTAACGGCGCAATAGTCGTTTCACGCCGGGTTCTGGGTTCAAATGCTCTTTGCCCATGGCTCACGCCCGACCATCCGGTCGGCCTCGGCGGTGATGTCGTTCATATGCTGCTCAAGGCTCAGTCGAAGGGCCTCAATCTGCTCTTCGCTGGCCTTGCGTGGAACTGGATCGGTCCATTCGCGGCATAGAAATACGCCGTCGTTGCGCCAGGGGCGAGGCATCAGCAGACGATCCCAAGTTCCGGCTTCGCGCCCGTGCCGCGCGGAATAGGTGATGCCGAAAACTCGTTTACCTGATGTGCGAGCCCAGACCAGCGGTACGGTCGAGGATACCCGCTCGGGTCCGCGAGGGCCGTCGGCGGCAATGCCAATCGAGATACCCTGTTTCATCTTTCCCAGCACTTCGCGCGACAAGGCGACGTGGCGCTTGCGGCTGGACATTGCAATTGTATCCATCCCGAACAGCTTCTGCACCCGCCCCACCATGCTGCCCGCGCGCGCTGCCGAAGTGATCGAGCAAATGCGGCCCTTGTCCAGTGGGAAGAAATATGGCGATTGTGCCAGTCTCTGGTGCCACAGCACCACGATGACCGGTTCGCCCTGTTCGGCCAGTTGATCCAGTTCTTCGTAACCGATGCGCTGCCAGCGTGTGTTGCGATGCACCAACCGGATATAGCTTGCGATCCGTCGCGCGACCCAGTTCAGCACGGCTTCGCTGTCTGCGATTTTCTTGCGGATGCTCAAGGCTGCGGTCCTCCTGCTGGCCGAGCCTTGTCTTAAAGAACTGCGCGCCGGGCGCAACTTTTTTGTCAGCGGTAAAGTGTTCGGAAAACTCAAAAAGCCTCTTGAGTCCGCTGCGCCTCTGTCATATCTGATGGCCCAGCCTAGGGGTATAGCTCAGTTGGTAGAGCGACGGTCTCCAAAACCGTAGGTCGCGGGTTCGAACCCTGCTGCCCCTGCCATTTCCCACCGGACAAGCGAAATTCCTGCAACAGAGGCGTGGGCTTGGTGCATACGTGTGGCGCAATTCACTTGACGTGTGCGGCAATAAAGAAAAAGCTTGATCAAGGCTGAAGGAAAAGCCATCAGGACTGTCCAGCTAATGTGCTAAAGTCGTTCGGCTTTTGTGTCACAATATGCAAGCCTGACCGGGTAGGGGAACCCGGAGACGATCGGGGACAACGGGGATAATGACAGAGATCGACGCATTCCTTGAAGAACACGGGCTGTCGAAATATGCGCCGGTATTCGCGTCGAACGAAGTTACATTGGCCGATCTCGCACATCTCTCCGAACATGATTTGATCGACCTTGGGCTGCCACTTGGACCAAGGCGCCGATTGATGGCCGCATTGGGGCAGGCGCGGGATGCCAATCCGACCCCGGTGCAAGGCAGCGGGAAGATTGTCGCCGAGCGGAGGCAACTGACAGTTATGTTTGTTGATCTGGTTGGCTCGACTGCCATGTCCGAGCGGCTTGATCCCGAAGACTTGGGGGAGCTGCTTCGGCGGTTCAAGGAAATTTGCTCGACCTCGGTTGCTCGCTTTGGTGGACATATCGCCGATTTCATGGGTGACGGGGCGATGATCTATTTCGGGTATCCTCACGCGGTGGAAGATGCGGCCTCGCGCGCCGTTCATGCGGGTCTGGATATTCTTGAAGGATTGAATCGCATGGAAGGCCAGGAGCGTCTGACTGCGCGGATCGGTGTTTCGACCGGTCTTGTCGTTGTGGGCGAGATCCATGGCGAAGGGTTGAAGGAACATGACGTGGTCATGGGGCGTACACCCAATCTGGCAGCACGTTTGCAGAGTTTGGCCGAGCCCAATACACTGATCATCAGCCCGTCCACTCGCAGATTGGTGGGCAATGCATTTGAACTGCAGGATCGCGGCTCTTTCGCACTGAAAGGGTTTTCGGAACCGATACAAGCCTGGAGCGTCACAGGGCAGGCGCGGATCGAGCGCAGATTTGACATAATGCCTGATGCCGGTTCTGGTCGGCTCATTGGGCGCCAGGCAGAGTTCCGCAAGCTGACCGACAAATGGAATGAGGCAAGTCAGGGCGCTGGACAATCGGTTCTTGTCACTGGCGAGGCAGGGATCGGCAAATCACGCCTGATTGAGGGGCTTAGCCAAGAAGTGCTGGATCAAGGCGCGCTTCGCCTGAACTTCCAGTGTTCGCCCTTTCATGCCAACTCGGCACTTTATCCGATCATTCAGCATCTGGAACGCGCCGCAGGATTTGCGCCGACAGACAACGATGAGGATAAACTGGGAAAACTCTCGTACCTCTTGCGCCATCACCCGCCTGAGCATGTGCGCCTGATCGCTGATTTGTTGAGCGTTGATGCTGATGCTACGCTGGGGCCTCTCGACCTGCCGCCGCAAGTGAAGCTTGAGAAGACGTTGGAGGCAGTGACAGAACAGCTTGCAACGTTAGCGCGAGAACGACCGGTGTTGCTGTTGTTCGAAGATGCGCATTGGGTTGATCCGACCACCTTGTCTCTTACAGATCGGGTGATCGAACATATTCGGGACTTACCGGTGCTGATCGTCGTAACAGCACGTACCGGTTTCGATCCGGGTTGGGGTCACCACAACAATACCCTGAGTATACCTCTCAAGCGTTTGACCAATCGGGATGTGGCTGAGATCGTAGCTGAGGTGGCGGGGGGGCACCCTGTACCACCCGAGGTTTGCGACCTTATTGCGGCCAAGACGGATGGCATTCCGCTTTATGTCCAGGAAGTGACCCGCGGTCTTTTGGAATCGGGGCAATTGCGCTTGAGCGACAAGGGGTATGTCGTGCGCGGCCCCCTGCCATCGCTTTCAGTTCCCAGCACGTTGCAGGATTCGCTGATGGAGCGTCTAGACCGTTTGGGCAAGGCCAAAGAAGTGGCGCAAACCGGCGCCGTGTTCGGGCGGCAGTTCTCGATCGCGTTGCTGGCCTCTGTTTCGTTTCTGTCTCCGACGGTTCTGCAGGCCGGACTGGAACAGCTCTCATCGGCCGGGATCATTCTTCAAGCCCCGGATGCGGCAGAGGATGAGTTCATCTTCCGCCACGCATTGATTCGCGACATGGCTTATGACAGCCTGCTGCGCACGGAACGGCAGTCGCTGCATGACCGCGCGGCGGGTGCGTTGCTAGAGAACCAGCCGCAACTGGCCCAGACTCAGCCCGAGGTTCTGGCACAGCACTACACGTTGGCCCAACGCGCGGATGAGGCCGTGATGCACTGGCAAAGCGCGGGGCGTCGAGCGATCGAACGCTCGGCCCAGGCCGAGGCGTTGACCCATCTGTCGAAAGCTCTGGATCAGCTTGCCGATCTGCCAAAGAGCCGTGCACGGGATTTGCAAGAGATCGACATCCAGATCCTGCGTGCCGGTGTCCTGCGCTCAACAAGCGGTATTTCGGGGGATGCGACGGGTGAGGCCTATGGGCGTCTGCGCGAACTATGTCACCGAGCTGACGAGACCGAGCGGCTGTTTCCTGTGCTCAACGGGCTATATGCATTCCATCTTGTGCGTGCCGAATATCGATTGGCGAAAGGCGTGGCTGCGCAGATCCTCGATCTGGCGGCGACAAGCGGCAAGACCGAACACCGCATGGTCGGTCATCGCGCCATGGGGGCGGTGCAATTGCATCTGGGCAACCTGTCAGATGCAAAGCGCCATCTTGAGCAAGCTTGGGCGCTTTATGATTTTGATCAGCACAGCCAGCTAGCCTATGTCTATGGAACGGATCATGCCGCGATTACATCAGCATTTCTGGGCACATGTTATTGCCTGATGGGTCGGCATCAAGATGCCCTGCAGGTGCAGAATACAGCGCTGGAATGGTCCAAGAACCTCAAGCACGCTCATAGTGTGGCGCAGATCTTGGTTTACATGTGCAAGGTTCACCTGCTGGCGCGCGACATCCCTGCATTGCAAAGGGATGTTAAGGCGCTGTCCGAAGTCGCCGAGGAGCATTCGCTACCCTTTATGGCGACCATTGCGCGGCTATGGGAAAGCTGGGCAAAGGCGACCACGACCTCTGAAGTCGAACATATCGAGGACCTGCGTCAGGCGTCGGAAGACTGGTGGTCGGTTGGGGCCGGAAATTACAAGACTTTCTTCCCTTCGCTGATTGCCGAGATTCAGACAAACGCCGGCCATCACGACGCTGCGCATCAGACTCTGACGCACGCCAGAAATGTTCTGAGTAAAACCGAAGAGAAATGGGCCGAGGCCGATCAGCTTCGTATCGAGGCCGCCCTTGTAGCCAAGACAGGGGGCGATCCCGTACCGCTGCTGTTGCGCGCTATCGAAACAGCGCAAAGGCAAGGCGCGCGGCTTTACGAGCTTCGTGCGGCGGTCGCGTTGGCGGAGTGGCGGCAACACCGAGGCGAACCGGTTGGTGAGGCGTTGATTTCGGTCATGTCGCATTTCCATCAAGATGCCCAACTGCCGGACCTCAAAGACGCACGAGCGTTGATGGAAACGATTACTTGACCCGAAGGCCAACTTGCTGCCAGCTTGGGCGCGGGCAGAGTTGGGATGATACCTGAATTTCGACTTTTAAGCGCTGGGTCACCAGTCCGGCGCCCCGCTCTTGTGGTATGAGGAGACCTAATGCGTAAGATCAGCAAAACCCTTCTGGCCAAGGATGTCTTGGCGCAAAGCCGTACCGATCTGGCGCTGCAGCAGTACCATTCGATCACGCCCGATGAGTTACGTGAATTTGAGAAGAAACTGATTGGAACGGTAACTCTGCCGACCGACGCGGATTACAACAATGACCGGCAGGTTTGGAATCCGGCTTTCCAGGACTACCCAGAGATCATCGTCTATTGCGAGACCATTCAGGATGTACGCGCCAGCCTTGCTTTCGCGCGTGAGCATGACCTTTGGGTTGTTGCGCGGTCAGGGCGTCACAGCACGGCGGGGTATTCGGTCAATAACCAGATGGTGCTGGATACCAGCCGAATGCGTTACGTGACCGTCGATCCAAAGGTGCCGATGGCCTATGTCGGTCCGGGCACACCGTTCAAGATGCTGAATTCGGAGTTGAACTCCTATCACCTGCATGTGCCGGGCGGGGCCTGTCAGGATGTCTGCGTGGCGGGTTTCATGATGGGCGGCGGCTATGGCTTTACCTCGCGCAGGCTTGGGATGGCTTGCGACAGCGTTCTGGGTGTCTCCGTGATGCTGTGGGACGGCAGTATCGTGATCGCGGACAAAGACACGAACTCCGACCTCTTCTGGGCCATACGAGGCGGGACCGGCAATAACTTTGGCGTGTTGCTGGAAATCCGCTACCAGCTGCACCAGCTGTATAAAGTCTGGGGTTGCCACATCACATGGCCGTTGGACAAAGCCGCCAAGGCACTGGAGTACCTGCAGGCCAACTACATGCGCACCTGCGAAGATGACCGTTTCGGGGCCTATATCTTTCTGGCCTATCAGGGAGATCGAAAGGTGCTGCTGGTGTCGGCGCTCTATGATGGCACGTCCGAAGAGGGGAACGCGTTTGTTCAGCCCCTGCTGAGCGATGAAATCGGCGGCGAGATGGGTGAGGACGACCAGAACTATGGCACCTATCAAGAAATCAACTCATGGCTGTATGACGACAAATATGACATCCCCGTCGTCCCCGATCAGGCGCGTGAAGATAAGCAGGCCGGATATATTGAACGCCAGCTCAACGAAGCCGAATGGCAACGCGTCGTAGACTACCTCGACAGCACGCCCAACGCTTATGGCGCTGTGGCCATCGAACCCTATGGGGGGGCGATCAATCGGATGCCGTTGGGCAAACAAGGCAATGCCTTCATTCACCGTGATGTGTCGCTGAACTTCTACGTCGATGTGTTCTGGGTGTCGGAAGAAGAAAAAGAGATCGTGGTGCCGTGGCTCGACGGATTCATGAATCTGATGACCGAAGAAGGCTATTTCATTGATCGCGTCTATCAGAACTATCCACGGCGGACCCAGAAGAACTATCGCTGGCAATACTGGGGCGAGTATTTCAACTCTTTGCTGTTCGTGAAGCAGAAATTCGACCCGCATAATTTCTTCCATTATCAGCAGAGCATTTCACCGGTGCCGGATGACGCTCCGCCAGACATCATCCGAGATACGTCCAAGTCGATCTTCGACGACCCAACGATCACATACGAGAGCTATTCGAACCCCTGAAAGCAGGGGCTGCCAAGGCCAAACGGGGGAGGGCCCAGTATGGACACGATCCAAGAGATTTTCTTTCTGCCACCCATGGCGGTTGCTCGCCTGGGACCGGGCGAGACACCGCTGGAAAGCTATGAGTGGCAGCAGGACATGGATGCCCATGGCAACAACAAAACGGTCATCCGCTCGAACATAACCCTGCGCGAGATCGAAGATGGCAGTGTCACCGCCTATCTTCCCGATCCCGACACGATCCGCTTTCGCGACGAAGGCGGCGCGTTGCGCCCGGTTGCCCCGTTCTTTGAGCTGTGGGCGCGGATGCATGATGCCGAAACGGGCGAGGAATATGAGACACCGGTGACGCTCGATCTGCTCGACGATCAGGGCCTGTCGCTGCAAAACGTGCGCTATTCGGTCACCGTCGGGAACACCAAGGCCGAGCGCCGGACTGGCGACGCGGCTTGCGGGTTTCGTGCACGGGTCGAGATTGCGGGTCAGGATTTCGCCCCGAAACCCCTGCTGGCCTTCAGCCCGTATACGTCCGAACAACAGCCGATGGTCTATGAGCATAACCCGATCCCGCTAGGTTCGATCCGTGTGATGCATCCTGTGCAGGGTCATGATGAACCAGTCGAAGGGGAGTTCATCGACCGCAGTATCCTGCGCCTGCGCTTTATGCCTCCGAAAGGCGAGGTTTATGGCCCGCCTGATGCTGCATACGGTCCGGCGACGCTGGCCGTACCGGGCTATCAGAACGACCCGCCGAAATCGGAATATGGTCGCATCCACGAAATCGTGCCCGAACAGAACCGCATCCTGAACCCCGACACCCCTTGGTCGAAATGGATCATGATGTCCGGCACCTCGGACGACCCTGAGCCGCATGATAGTTACGACGGTGCCCGTGTGGGCAATGACCAATCCTGGGGAGTGGCCGATGACACCAGCGATGGCGTGATCGAGGCGACGCTGGCCGTGCGTGGCGAACGCCTAACCGCACGCGCCACGATCATGACCGGACCACCCGATTTTGCACCTGATGCGCGTCCGTTCTATAGCCTTGAGGATGATCTGGCCGATCGTGATCTGTCGCTAATCTCGGTAACTGAAGAAAACTACACGCAAGCTAAGGATGAGGTGGTTGATATTTTCCGCCGTGCCTTCGAGACCAACAGCCTGATCAACCTCGACGATATCCGCGCGCAAGGTTTGAAGGACAATGCCAAATTACAGGCGAAAACCGGGATTTCCCCGACGCCGGGCCTGCCGTCAACCGATGCGAAATCCATGACGGAGGAGGATGCAAGGCCGCCGGACAAGATCGACGAACTGATCCGCCCGCAACCGATCTCGGTCTTTTCGAACTCCGTGCCGAATGATCGGCTGCCCTATACAGTGGCGACGAAGTTCGTGCATGAGCAGTTGATTGACGAGGCCAACCTGCTGGATTTCCTACGCCGTCGCCCGGATTTCGTTAAAACACTGCTGCGTCCACCATATGGTATCCTGACCGAGCTTGAAACCGACCCGAACCCTGATCAAAATCCGAACCCGGATTTTCGCGATCCTCGGATTATCCGCGACTCGATGCACGACGCGCGGATGCCGCCCTATATGCGCGATTCCAACTATTACCCGCTGTCGCTGTCGCGCAGGCAGTACCATCTGGTGATCTCGTTCATCGACTATCTGGTTGCACAGGAAACGGAGGCTCAGAATGTCTGATCAGCCCGGCCAAATCCGCGTTAAACCCCGCAACCTGACCGCCCGCGCGGCCTATAAGGTACCGGGCAACCCCGACAACACGCGACTGGACGGATCGGTGGGGAATTGCTTTCCCGGTCTGGAAATGGATGTGCGCAACCTGGACCGCCGCTTTTTCCCCGGTCTGGTGTTCAACGCCGCGCGGGTGCCGCTGAACCCCGTGCCCGAGGCGCCGAAGAATTCACAGGGCTTCCATCTGGTTTTTGTGGACTATTTCTATGATCCGATGCTGCCTGACAACAGCCCCGAGGAGTGGGTGCAGACGCTGTTGGAGGCCTACAGCGGTGACATCGGCGCAAAGCTCAGCCAAGGTCGCTGGTTCCTGTCATGGGTCGAGCAGAGCGGTAAGCGCATCACTTTCAAGGAGGAAGACGGCACACCCTATGACGGGCTGATGATTTGGCGGTTCATCCGCAGTCTGGAACATGGTGATGACAAACCGGTCAGCATTGCGCTGGAACGGCGCAATCATGAAGGCATCGTGGATACCGAGCAGGTCGTCCTGCACGGTTTTCGCCGCCAGTACCGGACCGAGGCGGGTGTCTTCAGCGAAGCCTATGATCCCGGAGAATTGACGCAAAGCCTGTGCAATCCGTGGTCCCATGACTTCCGCGACTGCGGCTGCCACTACTGGCCTTCGAACCACCCCGACGTAGTGATGGCTGAGGTGGCGCATGACGATCAGTTACCCTCGGGTCAGTCAAAGAACCCGATCGAGGCCGAGACCTATCTGGATTGGCTGCGCTCGGACAAGTCTCCCTCCGGTAACGTCGCGGCGCTGAATACGGTCGAACAAAACCGCCCCTACCAGATTGACCATTATCAGGTAAATCAGATGTGGAGCGAATTGCCTATCGTCGTTGAAGGCCGCGAAACGGGCGAGGTTTATGAAGTTGATCCCGAAATGCCAGGCGTGGAGCCCTATGACACGCCGCAGGCGATGATCGAGGACCTCAAGACGCGTCTGGCCGCGATGGAGATGACGCTGAGCCTGCAATATCTTTACGCCTATTTCTCTCTGGCTGATCCCGAAACGGCGGATACCCAAAAATGGCCGACGCTGAAAGACGATCTGATATTTGCCCGGCGTTCGGTGCTGGAGGTCGCGATTGGCGAGATGACCCATATGCGCTGGGCGAACCAACTGCTGTGGGAGCTTGAGCCCGAGGGGTATGAACCCATCTTGACCCCGTCCGAAACCTTGCCGGCGGGCAAGGGTAAGACGCAGCCGCGCGCACTGAGGCCACTGACGGCCGAAGCGCTTGCGGATTTCATCGAGATCGAGCGCCCCGGAGGCTTTATCGACCGCGCTTATGCACAATGTGTGGCGACTTTGGAGCAGGAGGATTTGTTCCCGGAACGCCGCCTTTATGCGCTGGCGGTACGGATCGACACCGACGGGGACGAGCACTTCCTGCGCTTCAGTCAAATGAAGGACGTTTTGGCCAAATACGATACGGGAGAGGGCACGCCTGCCTATTTGCGTCAGATTGAGGTTGGCACTGAAGAGGAGGCCAGGACGGCGCTGGAACTCTACGCGAAGGTCAAGGATGGGTTAGCCAACGCCTATACGCTTGAAGCGGATGGCAAATTTGAAGACTCCCAGGCCTACATCCAGCAGGTGCGCGATGACATGAAGCTGTTCCGCGTCGAGGGCGAAGCGCTGGCCGCCAAGGGGATTGGCATCCCGTTCTGGACGGAGGGTAAGGCGTGATCCCACCCGCCGCGCAGGTGCATTTCTTTGACACAGGGCATGGAGATCACATGCTGGCCGTTGATGGATCGCGCGTGTTTGATGTGCCTGAGGGGACGGCGGACCAATTCGCAACGATGGACAAGAGAAGTCAGAGCGCTTTCCTCAGGTCCATGGGATTGGATGGAACACCTTTCATCGATGACACGCCGCCTCAGAGTATGCCCGTGAGGTCGCTGTCACTGGCAGTGGCGCAGAAATGCAATCTGGCTTGCACTTATTGCTATGCTGCAGGGGGAGAATTTGGCGGACCCGCGCGGAATATGGAATGGGAAGTCGCCAAGGCTTCGGTTGATCGGCTGGTGGCCGAAGCCGAACCCGGTGTGCGGATCAACCTTGCCTATTTGGGTGGAGAACCTCTGATCAACCGTGATCTGGTGCAACGCACTACGGAATATGCTGTCGATCAGGCGCATGCCAACGGGTTGAGCGTCGGGTTTTCGATCACATCCAACGGGACCCTGCTACGCCCCGAGGATGCGGCGTTTTTCGAAACGCATGGATTTGCTGTCACCATCAGTCTGGATGGCGTGGGCGAGGTCCATGACAAGCTGCGCCCAAATCGTGGCGGTCGGGGTAGTTTTGATACGATCCTGAAACGGGTCGAGCCTTTGCTGGCAGCTCAACACCGTATGCAGGTTGGTGCCCGGGTAACGGTTACGCCGCAGAATATGAACCTGCCAGAGACGCTGGATCGGTTTGTGGGAATGGGATTTCATTCGATTGGATTCTCGCCCATGCTGGCCTCGCCCAACGGTCAGC
This sequence comes from Ruegeria sp. H9, assembly GCF_056532915.1. NCBI lineage: Bacteria > Pseudomonadati > Pseudomonadota > Alphaproteobacteria > Rhodobacterales > Roseobacteraceae > Ruegeria > Ruegeria sp. H9. The sequence goes on from NZ_JBQFNX010000001.1 coordinate 1,212,635, forward strand.
ATGAACTGAACCGGAGTGATTTGGACGAGATGCTATCGCAGATGATCCGTTGCGGCGAAGTTTTCGAGGCGGCGGTAATCGAAGGGCGGCGCTACCCTTTCTCGAATATGGCAGCGGCGATGCAGGAGATCCACCGAGGCACCCACCGGCCCTATGCCTGCGGGGCAGGGGGCGGGTATTTTGGCGTGTCTGCTGATGGCGGCCTGTTCGCTTGCCATCGCTTTGTTGAAGACGAAGCCGGAGCCATGGGCAACGTCTATGATGGCCCCGACCTACGGCGCGAGAACTGGTTGGCGGATCGGCACGTGCACACACAATCCCCGTGCGGCACCTGCTGGGCGCGGTATCTGTGCGGCGGCGGGTGTCATCACGAAGTCATCCATCGCGGACGCCCCGCTTGCGACTACATTCGAGGTTGGTTGCACTATTGCCTTCAGGCCTATGTCCGCTTGTCCGAAGCACGTCCGGATTATTTTGGCGTGTCCGCACGGGTGGCCTCTGCCTGAACGGATGGAGATTGAGACCGAAATCTGCGTGATCGGAGGCGGCCCGGCAGGTAGTTCTGCCGCGCTGAGGTTGGCTCAGCTAGGTCGGCGTGTCTGCCTGATCGAGCGGCAAACGTTCCCGCGCCAGCATGTCGGCGAGTCATTGCCGCCATCTATCTGGCCGATCCTGAACCTGTTGGGGGTCGACGAAACCGTTTCCCAAACCGGTTTTCTGCGTGCAAGCGGATCGCTTTTGCATTGGGCCGGAGCGTTCGAACGTCGCGGCGTCGACGGTGATCACCCCGGACTTTTGGTTGACCGGGGCCAGTTTGATGCGGTGCTGTTACGTGCAGCACAAGCGGCAGGGGCGCAGGTCGTCCAACCTGCGCGCGCATACCGCCCGGTGCGCCAGCAGTCTGGTTGGGAGATTCCCGTTCGGACCGACACGGGCGCCTTTCGGATCCAGGCACAAATCCTGCTGGACGCAGCGGGACGGCAAGCCGGGCTGGGCCGCAGGTTTCTCCCTGCATCCCAACCTTTGTTGGCGCTTTATGCTTATTGGCACGTGCCGCCGGGCTTTGGCCCGCAAGCCCGGGTCGAGGCGGGACAAGGACATTGGTATTGGGGCGCGTTGTTACCGGGAGGAGTGGTCAACGCAATGGTTTTTGTCGATCCCGACGCCTGCATTGGGCTGCCACCCGCAGATCGACGCGATCTCTATCTGAATCTTCTGGCCCGTTCGACACTACTAGCGCCCTGTCTGGAACAGCGCCGTATCGGGCCTGTGCGGCGGGCGGATGCGACCAGCCAGGCCGAGACAACACCACCAACGCGCGACCTTCTGCGGGTCGGAGAGGCCAGCTTCGCGGTCGACGCGTTGTCGTCGCAGGGGGTGCAATTGGCGATGGGGCAGGCGGTGCAGGCCGCAGCTGTGGTGAACACGCTTCTGACAACCCCCGAACATAGTGATCTGGCCTTGTCTTTTTATGCGGATCGGCAATTCGAGCGTGTGCAGACCCATGCAGCGCTTGCAGCCGATTTCTATGCACGGCAGCATGCTGTCGATCCTTCGCACTTCTGGGCTGAGCGCGCAAAGCCGTTGGATTGGGTAAAGTCCCCAGCGTTCGATCCAAACAGGGAGGCGTTGCGTGATGATCAGCCCCTGATCCTGTCACCTCAGGCTAAGCTCATCACTTCCGGCGTGCAAACCACTTCGCATATCGAACCCGGCCTTGTCATAGGGCACCCGAATCTTCCAAGGCCAGTTGCAAATCTGGAGGGCGCAATGCTGGGACCGTTGTTAGAGCGGCTGGGCGCCCCGACAACCACTTTGAACATCATCAAGAGCTGGTCAGAGGTTTTGGCCACACACACGGCGTCGCGCATTCTGCGCTGGCTTTGGTATCATCGCATCGTGATCCCCGCCGCTGATCAGGCTTAATCGAGGTTTCCTCGGCGCGTTGAATCACCTAAAGTCCGCCGCAACGCCAACCGCCAAGAAACAAGAGGTCGCATGTCGCGTTTTGATGGGTATTTCCTGCGGCAATTGCTGGTGCTGTTTGGCTTTTTCACCCTTGTGCTTGTCGGGGTGTTCTGGATCACGCGTTCAGTCAGCCTTTTTGATCGGGTCATCAGCGGCGGCCAATCGGCGATGGTGTTCCTGGAGTTCACGGCGTTGACCTTGCCGACGCTGATCCGGACGGTCATGCCCATGGCTGTGTTTGCGGCCGCTGTTTACGCCACCAACCGTTTGAGCCGCGAAAGCGAGATGACGGTGATGCTGGCAACAGGCTCCAGCCCGTGGCGACTGGCGCGCGCGGTCTTGGTGTTCGGGCTCAGTGCGGGACTGATGATGGCTGTCATCAGCGTCTTTTTGCGACCTGCATCGGTTGATCAACTGGAATTAAGACAGGATGAAGTTGCCGGAGATGTCACCGCACAGCTGTTGAATGAGGGCGAATTCTTGCATCCAGCAGAAGGTGTAACCGTCTATATCGGCGACATCGATTTGGACGGAACGCTGCGCGAAGTCTTCGTCTCGGACCGTCGCGATGGGATTAACCCGGTCAGTTATTCCAGTGCTACGGCCTATCTGGTCAATCAGGCTTCGGGCATTCATCTGGTTATGCTGGATGGGATTGCGCTGCGGTATGATCAGGCTGGTAACACGCTGTCATCCACGTTGTTCGAAGACGCCTCTTACGACATTTCCGAACTGACCCAGAATTCGAGTATGGGCCATCGCAGCCTTGAAGCCATCCCGACGGTCGAGTTGATCTGGGATCGCGAAGCGGTCTCAGTGAAAGATGATCACAGCATCGGCCATCTGGTGGATGAGCTGCACCAGAGGTTCTCGTGGATTGCGATATGTATTGCGGTCGCATTGGTCGGATATTCGACCCTGATGCTGGGTAGCTTTTCGCGCTTTGGGCTTTGGCCTCAGATCCTGGGTGCCTTTACCATTCTGGTCCTGCTTGAGGGAGTTCGGGGATTCGTATCCCCGTTCGTCATCAATGATCCCAGACTTTGGGGCTTGCTGTATCTTCCCGCCGTTATGGGCGTGCTTGTGTCGGTTCTGTTTTTACTGGCCGCGGGGCGACCCTTGCTGCGAAAAAGGGTTCGAAACGGAGCACCAAAGCCGTCACCGGTCTGAAGTCAGCGGCGAAGTTCCTCCAGGCACTGCAGGATGTTTTCAACTTCTTGACTGTCCGAACGGACCACCAAATACAGCGGTAGCATTAAGTCGCGCGCATCTTTCTCGCGCAACAGCTCGCCTGAGTTCAGATGCTGAGTGATGACATAGTCCGGGAAATACCCATACCCGCCACGCTGTAGGAGATAGCGTAAAGCCATCAAGCAATTACCCAGAAAGATAGTTTGCCCTGTCGCGAGACGCGCTGTGGAACGGACATGATCCCGGTAGGTTTTGCCCAGTTCTATGTTGACAAATACCCGTTCAGCGTCGGTGTTCGCATCCTTCCTGCTTTGAACCAAAGACAGCCGTTCGGGCGCAAGTTCGTGGAATACCACGCGCCGGTCCGCAGGTTTTTCATGGGTCAGCGCGGCGTCAAGTACGTGGGTCGCAACGGCGTCGACCATATCCAAATCATGGTCGTAATTCAGGGTTAAAAGCAATTGTCCAAACCGTTGTTCAAAGCGAACAGCAAGGTCCACCAGTAACGGATCCCACACGCTCAACTGGGCACCCAGACGCAGTGCCAACCGATTTTGAATCTGTTCAGGCAGGTCGTTGGCTGCGAACGACCACAGCGACAGCATCTGTTCAGCATAGGGTTTGAATTGGCGACCGTACTCGGTCAATACCGTTCCGCCTGCCCCGCGCGAGAACAGCGGTTTGCCTGTTGCGTCTTCCAGGGCCCTGATCCGGGCGCTGACTGCGGTTTGGGTTACATTCAACTTACGGGCCGCTGAGTGAAACCCACCGGTTTCGGCTACGCTTAAAAATGTTTCCAGAGATTTGGTTTGCATATTGAAAGTATTTTTTGATCGTATTGATAAAATCAATTCACTTTTTTGCCTATATCTGCCGCTTTAAAGTGATTTGACGAACGTAGCCAAAGGATTCGCGCGATGCTGGACAAGAGCCACAAACCCACCTGGACCAGTTTTGAAGAGGCGACCAAGGCCGACTGGGATGCGGTCATGGAGTATGAAGAGAGCTACAACGCTGCTTTGCCGGATCGCATACTGGACGCCATTCGTTCACTGGACGAAGAATGGACGCCGTATCCGGTGAATCGCTATCAGCACAGCCTACAGGCCGCGACACGAGCGTATGAGGACGGCGCTGATGAAGAGTTGGTTGTGGCTGCCCTGATCCATGACACCGGCGATATCTTGTCGCCTTATAATCACGGGGAACTGTCCGCCGCGATGATGAAGCCCTATGTCAGTGAGAAGACACACTGGATTCTCAAGCACCACTGCGTGTTTCAGGGCTACTACTACAATCATCATCTAGGTGGTGATCGGAATGCCCGCGACAAATATCGCGACAGTCCGTATTGGGAGGACTGCCGCTATTTTTGTCATGAATATGATCAGAAGGCGTTCGACCCGGATTATCCGACCAAACCGCTGGAGTTCTTCGAACCCATGCTACGCCGCGTTCTGAACAAGGGCGAAGGGCACATGGAACTGAATGAGACCGCCGAGGGTTAACAGGCGGCCATCAGGCGATAGACGATCTGGGCGGCGGTAAAATCCCAGGCGGCATTGCCGTTCGGGGCCAGTTCGACGACGTCGAAACCCACACATTTTCGGCCCTTCAGGGCGTGTTCCACCAGGCGCAGGGCTTGATAATATCCCAGCCCGCCTGGGACGGGTGTTCCAGTGGCGGGCATGATTGCCGGGTCCAGCCCATCAACGTCAAAGCTGACGTACACCAGTTCGGGAAAATCCTTGGGCAGATCAACCGAGTGGATGTTGCCGGTAACCAGTTCTTCGGCGTCTACATGAAACACGTGATTTTTCAGGCGGCTTTGGGCCTCTTCGGTCGAAAAGGCGCGAACGCCGAATTGCGCCAGACGGATACCTTCTTCGGCAAGAAGATGCATGACTGAGGCGTGAGAGTGTTTCTCGCCCTGATAAGCGTTGCGCAGATCAGCATGGGCGTCGATTTGCACGATACCAATCGGTTGGTTTAGAGCGCGGGCAACACCCAACACTGCGCCGTAGCTAAGTGAATGCTCTCCACCTAGCGTCACCGGGATTTTGCCGGCGCGAACGGCCGCTTCCGTGCGTTGGGCTAGGCGTTCCATTATCTCTGACAACGCTGCATCGCAGTCAACGGGTTCTTCGGTGAAGATCCCCTCGACGCAGGGCTCGGCGTGGCCAGTGATGCGTTCCAGTTCATTACTGGCTTCGATAATTGCGTCCGGGCCTTTGGCGGTGCCCGCCCCGTAAGATACAGTGCGTTCCAGCGGCACCGGGATCACACGGAACCGCGCGTCCTCGGTGCGCTCGGATGCGGACAGTTCACTGTCGAGGAAAATACTCATGAGAGGCGGCCTTTAAAGTCGTCATAGCCAAATTGTTTGATGATTTTCAGTTCGTCCGTTTCGCTGTTCCACAGCGCTATAGTCGGCAGCGGAACTCCGTTGAAGGTGTTGGTTTTGACCATCGAGTAATGCGCCTGATCGAGGAAGGCAAAGCGTTGGCCTATTTCCAGTGGCTTGTCCCAAGTGTAGTCACCGATCACGTCGCCCGCCAGACAGGACGGGCCGCCAAGGCGATAGGTATGGCCTGCCTCGGCCTCATCCATGAGGGCGGGGCGATAGGGGGCTTCGATGACGTCCGGCATATGGCAGGTGGCCGAGATATCGGTGATCGCAAGGGTCATGCCGTTGGTCGGCAAGTCGAGGATTTCGCCAACCAGAATGCCCGCATCCAGGGCCACCGCCTCACCGGGTTCCAGATAGACGTCGATACCGTGTGTCTCACGGATGGATTTGATGAAGGCGACCAGCCCGTCGCGGTCATAGTCATCACGGGTGATATGATGCCCGCCGCCGAAGTTCAGCCATTTGAGTTGGCCAAGGTACGGTTTGAGTTTTGGCTCAACCGCGTCCCAAGTCCGCTGCAACGGCTCGAACCCCTGTTCGCAGAGCGTGTGCATGTGCAGCCCGTCCACGCCACTCATAGTCTCGGCGGTCAATTGGCTGACAGGCGTGCCCAGACGCGAGCAGGGCGCGCAAGGGTCGTATTTAGGGATTTCGCCTTCGGAATGTTCTGGATTGATGCGCAGACCGACCTGTACGCCGGCGGCTTGGGCTTTTGCCAGAAAGCGGTCCTTTTGCGCGGGTGAGTTGAAGATGATGTGGTCAGACAATGACAGGATTTCGTCGATGTCGCTTTCTTTGTATCCGGCGCAGAAAGTGGCGACCTCGCCGCCATATTCTTCGCGGCCCAGCCGGGCCTCGTAGATGCCGCTAGCGCAGGTGCCGCCAAGGTATTGGCGTACAAGCGGGGCCAGCGAGAACATCGAAAACGCCTTGAGGGCGCTGAGAATGTGAGCGCCGGAGCGGGTGCCGATATCGGCAAGGATGTTCAGATTTCGTTCGACAGCTTTTTCATCGACCACGAAGCAGGGGGTAGGTATGCGGTTTAGATCAAACCTGCGGAAAGCTCCTGCATCTCCGGCTTGTGTAGTCATCATGTCGGACAAGAGGTTATCTCCGGACAGTGCGGAGGGCAGTGCCTGACCGCGGGTGGGTGCGAAGCGCCCGCCCATGGGGACGGTCGGGCGCTGCCCGGCGTTGCCGCCGGGCGAGGATTTAGAAGTTAACCGGGCCGTCGAGTTCGTGGACCTGCCATGGCAAACCATGTTCGTTCAGCATGTCCATGAAGTTGTCAGGGTCGAGTTGCTCCATGTTCCACACGCCCGGTTCGCGCCAATTGCCTTTAAGCACCTGCGCCGCACCGATCATGGCGGGGACGCCGGTGGTGTAGCTGACGGCTTGGCTGCCGACCTCACGGTAGCATTCCTCGTGATCGCAGATGTTGTAGATATAATAGGTCTTTTCGCCCGAGCCGTCCTTGGCCTGACCTGTGGCGATGTCACCGATGCAGGCTTTGCCCTTGGTCTCCGCGCCCAGATCGCCGGGATCGGGCAGCAGGGTTTTCAGGAACTGAATCGGGATGATTTCCTTGCCGTCATGCATCACCGGGTCAATGCGAGTCATACCGACGTTTTCCAGCACCTTGGCGTGGGTGATGTAGGCGTCACCGAAGGTCATCCAGAAGCGGGCGCGCTCAATCTCGGGGAAATGGGTGCTGAGCGACTCCAGTTCCTCGTGATACATCAGGTACATGTTCTTGGGGCCGATGGCGGGGAAGTCGAACTCGACCTTGTGGGTCATCGCCGGGCTGTGCTGCCATGCGCCGTTTTCCCAATGGCGCACCTCGGCCAGCACTTCGCGCAGGTTGATTTCCGGGTTGAAGTTGGTGGCGAATTCTTGATCGTTGCTGCCGCCATTCGCGTCCAACACATCGATCTGACGGATCGTATCCAACTTGTGCTTCTTCAGCCATTTGGCGAAGACGGATGTAACACCCGGATCGAAGCCCGAGCCGAGGATGGCAGTCAAACCAGCCTCTTTGAACCGTTCTTGATAGGCCCATTGCCAGTGGTATTCGAACTTGGCCTCGTCCTCGGGCTCATAGTTCGCGGTGTCGAGATAGTGGATGCCGGCCTCAAGACACGCGTCCATCAGAACCAGATCCTGATACGGCAGGGCCAGGTTTACGAGGATTTCTGCACCCGTTTCTTTGATCAGTTTGACTGTGTCTTCAACCTTGTAGGCGTCCAACTCGGCAGTCGCGATGTCCACACCGACGCGGTCCTTAACGGCCGCTGCGATGGCGTCGCATTTCGATTTCGTGCGGCTGGCCAGCGTGATCTCGGTAAAGATGTCCGAATTCATCGCCATTTTGTGCACGGCTGCGTGCGACACGCCGCCCGCGCCGACAACCAGTGTTTTGCCCATGGGATAGTCTCCTCTCAAGGGGTTATTCGTAATAGGTGTAGCCGTTGATCGAGTCGCGATAGGCGCTCATCAGGGTTTTTCGGTCCTTGGCTTGCAGAGTACCGGTCGAAATCGCCTCGTCCACCATTTTGCGGAACGCGGCGACACAGTCTTGCGGGTCGAATTCCACATAAGACAAGACTTGAGAAATTGTGTCGCCCTCTTGTTCATGCAGCAAGTCGAAGCCACCGTCGGTGCGCAGGTCGATGGTGACGACATTGGTGTCGCCGAACAGATTGTGCAGGTCGCCAAGTGTTTCCTGATAGGCGCCAACGAAGAAGACGCCCATGAAATACTCGCCTTCTTCGGGCAGCGAATGCACTGGCAGGCTGGGGGACACGCCGTCGGCCAAAATGAATCGGTCGATCTTTCCGTCGCTATCGCAGGTGATGTCGGACAGGACCGCGCGGCGGTCTGGTGTTTCATTCAAGCTTTGCAGCGGCACGATCGGGTGTAATTGGTCGATGGCCCAGACATCGGGGAGGGATTGGAACAGCGAGAAGTTGCAATGGTAGATGTCTGCGACCTTCTCAAGCTGGTCATCCACTTCCGTGTCCAGATCATCACTTGCCGCTAAGGCCTTGAGACGGGCCATAAGGGACAGGTAGATGCGCTCGGCCCGGGCCATCTGGCGCAGGTCGACATACCCGCGTCTGAAAAGCGCGCGCAATTCATTGCGATAGAAGGTTGCGTCGTTCCAGCATTCCTGCAGCCGATCCTTGCTGAGATAGCCGTGTACTGCGGCGAGGTCCGAAACCATGTGGTGGTCATCGGGCTCGGCCATTGGTCCGTCCGGGGCGTCGTAGAGTGTGCTTTCCAACACGTTGAAGACCAGCATGGACGACGTCGCAACCACCGCACGGCCGCTTTCGGTGATCAGTGTGGGGTGGTCGATTTCAGCCTCGTCCATGGCGTAAGCCACGGTTTCGACTACGTTGGCGCAATATTCCTCGACCGTGTAGTTGATCGAGTTTTCCGCGGCCTTTTTTTCGCCCGTGTAATCCACCCCCATGCCGCCGCCGAGATCCAGATAGCTGAGTGGTACACCTTCACGCGAGAGTTCGGTGTAATACCGGCATGCCTCGCCAACAGCGCGGCGCACATCGTTAACGTCTTGCACCTGTGAACCCAGATGCGAATGTTGCAGCTTGAGGCAGTGCAGCAATCCCGCCGCTTTCAGCTTGTCCACGGTGGCAACAAGCTGGTCGGTGTTCATTCCAAAGGCGGAACGGTCGCCGGAACTTTCTTCCCATTTGCCGCTGATCTGATTGGTCAATTTGACCCGAACGCCTATTAGGGGCTCGATCCCCAGTTGGTTATAGACCTCGATGACGGTATTGGCCTCTTTTGGACTTTCCAGCACGATGACGGTGTTGAACCCGATCTTGCGAGACAGGATCGCCAATTGGATGAATTCAGCATCCTTGACGCCATTGCAGACGATCAGCGCTTCGGGGGCCAGGCGATGGGCCAGGGCCACCACCAGTTCGGGTTTTGATCCTGCTTCAAGGCCATAATTGTATTTCTTGCCGAACTCGACGATCCGGTCGACCACCTGCGCCTGTTGGTTCACCTTGATCGGAAAAACACCGCGATAGTGGCCCTTATAGTTTACGCGCGCGATTGCCTCGGCAAAGCTCTCGTTCAGGTGCGCGATTTCATGCTCTAGATAAGACGCAACACGCAAGACCATCGGGGCTTTGATCCCCCGGTCGTCCAGATCGCTGAGGATACCCGGCAGGCTGATTGGCTCGGCTTCGGGGGCCATCGGATTGCGCAGAGCTATCTCGCCCCATTCTGTCACCTCAATGAGGCCATGGCCCCATTTCTCAACCCCGTAGATGGAATGCGGTGCGTCGGGCGTCTGTTTCAATCAGATCAGTCCTTAACTTGGGTGTGCTGGTTTAGCGCCTGCCAATACGGCAGCGGTTTGATTCGTCCAAGTGTAAACTGTGAGAGGGTTCGCTGCCGAATTCTAGCCGTATGTACGGATCGGGATCAGGTGGTTGTCCCACTGGCAATCCGACCGCGCGGTGATTTCGGCGCCGGTGGTCGTCAGAGTGCCAAATGCACCGGTTCCGGTGGTAAACGCCAACCCAGCCTTACCGGCGCCTAAACCACAAACATCTTCGAACACTAAAGCTTCGATGAATGCTCCGCTATTTACGTCGAAACGGTGCAATGCATCGCCTCGCGGACAGGTGATCGCAACCGATTGGCCATCGGTGGAAAAGGCAATGCTGCCAGCATACCATTGCAACTCTCTTTGCTGCGTTTCGGGCGCTGACAAAAGGCGAGGCTTTTCGCCCCTTCGGTGAAGCCCCAGAAGGGCAGGGTACTTGGTCTGGCTGCCTTGCCATTGCATTGCAAAACCCACTAGACCATCGTCACGCACCGCAAGATGGCGGATCGAGCTTTTGTGCAGCGCGCGGGGTAGCTCTACTTGCTCCAATATCGAACCCGAAATGTCGAGATAGCTCAGGTTGGGCTGCATCGTTGGCAGATTTAGCTTGGTCCGACCGCTGTCGGGGTGTGTCTCGATGCCGCCATTGGCGATGACCAGTATGTCGCCACCGGGCAGCAAGCGCATGTCGTGGGGGCCTATCCCACCTGACGAGAACTCTCCCAGCCGTGCGAAGCTGATCGCGTCCCAGACGCCAACCACACCTTCTGCGGCCTCATAGTCGTTTTCGGTTGTGAAAAACTGTGTTCCATCAGCCGAGAATGCACCATGCCCGTAGAAGTGGTGGCCATTGGGTGCCTCCAGCCGCTTTAGGACAGAACCATCTGTACAATCAATTGCAATTGCAAAGGTCCCGGGGCGGCGGGCAACGGCGACCGCTTGGGCTTTGAACGGATGGGCCGCGGCGGCGTGCCCGCGCGCGGGTAGCGGTATGGCGAACAAAACTGCGCCCGAGTTATCCAGGCCGGACAGGCGGTAGCTACCATCTGGGAATAAGGCAGCGGCCAGATAGCGGGGCGCGCCGACGGACGCCCAGCCCGGCACCGAAGCAAGACTGGCGGCACCAAGGCCTGCAAGAAATTCGCGGCGGTTCGTCAATGGTCAATCCCCATCCAGTGAGTTGAATCCGGCGCTGATGCCGAGCGTCGGGCCAAGCTCGGTCGCGGCGATCTCGCGAATGTCGTTGATCGATTGCTGCAGCGCTTCGATGCGGACGCGACCTTGCGGTGTCGCAACACCGGCGAGGGCGGGGTCGTCCAGTGATTGAGCCCGGTCGATGGCCCGCGCGAAACCGGCATCCAGATCTGCAGCAATCTCGGGGTGGTCAAAGGACAGACGGGCGGCCAAGTCACGCAGGGCGATCAGAGACAGCGTGACATGATGCAACGACCGCTTGGACCGCCGCGCTTCAGCACGGTTCGGGCGCGGACGCTCGAACGTTCCTAAAGGGCGTCCAATGCGTGTGTCGGCTGTGAACTCTAGCCCCGTTGTAAGCGCCTTGAACAGCTCCTGCATCGCCTCATCGCCCGAGCGATAGGGGCTGTTGTCCCCCGGCTGCGTCAGTCGTGGTGCGTAGCTTTGCCAGTCCGCGTTGATCGCGACGGCATTTCGGTTGATATCAGTGGTGATGGCGCGGATAAGCGCGCAACGATAGTCGGCGCTTCCTTGTTCTGTCATCGCTGGATCAAAGAGCATTCGTTCCAATGCAAAAAAGCCGCGCCCGGCGATTGAGGTTTCGGCAAAGGCATCGGGGTCGTCGACGGCAGTGTCTTCACTGGCGATGTGTCGGGACAGGGTTTTGGGTGTGAATCCTTTGGTATCTGGCCAGAAAGCCAGTGCAAAAGCGCGATCGTCAGCCTCGGACGGCCCAAAACGTAAATGGCTGGCCGAAATCCAGCTATCGAATGCCGTGGCGTAATCAGCGCGCAGGTCGTCTGACTCCGGTTCGCAATCTGTTTGGGCTGTGGTCGACAAAGCTCCGGTTGCATCAGCTAGCTCTGCAAAGCGTGGCAGAATATGCGTTTCGGTCACATCCATCAAAATCGGAGCACGATCCTGTGCAAAGGCGCCCAAGGGCACCAGCAGGGCGGCGGCGAAAGTAAGGCTACGCATGGGTCAGAGGCTCCCAAGAAAGCGGATCAGGGCGTCGCGGTCGGCTTTTGGCATTGAAACAACCGTGTCACGGGCGGCCTGCGCCTCGCCACCATGCCAAAGGATGGCTTCAAGCAGGGATCGCGCGCGACCATCGTGCAGGAGTTGGGTGTGGCCCGAGACGCGCTGGGTCAGGCCGATGCCCCACAAAGGCGGCGTGCGCCATTCGCGGCCCGTTGCGCGGGCCTCGGGGCGGTGATCGGCCAGACCCTCGCCCATGTCGTGCAACAGCAGGTCGGTATAGGGCCAGATAAGCTGGAAGCTCTGTTCGGGCCTATCGGGCATCCTGTGGGTGACATAAGCAGGCGTGTGGCAGGATGCGCAGCCCGAGGCAAGAAACACTTCTTTCCCGCGCAGCACTTCAGGGTCATCGGTGTCTCGGCGCGCCGGAACACCGAGATTGCGGCTGTAGAAGGCGACGAGGTCCATGCCAATTGCGTCAATCTCGAATCCCCGCGCATCATTGTCTCCGTGCGGTGCATCAATGCAGTTGGCCTGCAATTCGGTGCAATCGCCGTACGGCGCGGGGTAAAGCGGACTTGATATGCCGATATCACCTGCGAAGGCCGCCGCCGATTGCTCCATCACCGTGGGCATCCCGGCCTTGTGACCAAAGCGGCCTATCATTGGTTCGCCGAATTCCGTCGACCATACGATGTTCGGACGGCCCGAGATACCATCGCCATCTTCGTCATCAGGATCGGCTTTGGCCAGCAAGTCCTCAACCGGAATTGATTCCAGCAACCCCAGTCCGATCATCTGCGGCGCAACTCGAGGGCTAAGCATCGCGTCCGGGTGCAGCGGGCCATAGCCTAAATCGGCGGCCTTATAGCTGGGGCGGCGGAGCGAGGCCGTTTCGCCGTCGGACAGCGAGACGGGGACTTCCTCATACGTGATGTCCAGCCGATATTCTGCGGGATGGCCTGCCAGAGCGAAATCCTGCAGTTGAGTGCCATAACTCGGATCAGGCAGGGTGGCGATATAGTCTTCGATCTCGGCAGGCGCGCCCTCTGGCTTGCCGGGAACCGAAACTCTCAGGAACATCGAGACGGCATTGTCATCCGGGCCGTAAGGCGTATGACCGCGCCCGTCCTTGATGTGACAGCGCTGACACGAGCGGGCGTTGTATAGCGGACCCAAACCGTCCGAAGCCAGAGTGGACGACGGAGACGAGACCCAGATCTTTTTGAACAACCCGTTGCCGACTTTGAAGTCCAGCTCCTGTTCGAAGCTTAAATTGGCGGAGGGCTGAGAAAACGCGTCCGCATCAGTGCGCGCCCGCACGGTCGCAGCACCAGCGGACAGTTCTTCGAACCGCTGCGGCACACTGAAGTCATCCGGCGTAGCTGTGACAGCGTCGATCCGGGCGCGTTCTTCGGCAGTTCTTGGAAGGAAATTTAGATGAGAGTCCCGCAGCTCGGTGGCTTGGGAAGAGGTGGCCGTGAGTGCGGCCACCGATGCAAGGGCAAGCTTACTCGCCTTCGTCCATCTTGGATGCGTTAAGTTGCGCATAATTGGCTTCGCCAATCCTTTCATAAAGGTCGAGCTGCGTTTCGAGGAAGTCGATATGTCCTTCTTCGTCGCTGATTAATTCTTCGAACAGGCCCATGGACACATAGTCGCCGGCCTCGCGGCAGTATTCCCGCGCTTCGACATAAAGCGCCCGCGCGTCTTGTTCGGCGGCTAGATCGCATTCCAGTGTTTCTTTCGGGGTCTGCCCGATGCGGAGTGGGTCAAGTTTCTGCAGGTTGGGGTGGCCCTCCAGAAAGATGATCCGCTCGATCAGCTTGTCTGCATGGCCCATCTCCTCAATGGATTCCTCACGGCTTTTCTTGGCCATATGGCCAAGCCCCCAATCCTCTTGCAGGCGGTAATGTAGCCAGTACTGGCTGACCGCCGTCAGTTCATGCCGCAGTGATTTGTTGAGGTATTCTATGACCTTGGGATCGCCCTTCATGTGCTTTCTCCTGTGATACTTCGGATCGTAATGACCGAAGCTGCATGGGGACTTTAAGATTATCGTCTGCGCGCATTGTGTCTAGGAAAAGCGGCATACATCCGCCGCAATCCGCTGACTTGCCGAGGGCATGATAGATCTTGCCGGGAGTGATGATGGTCTGTGGGTCTGCCGTGCGCATCCAATCGATCGCCGCTCGGATATCGTGGTCAGAGATGTTGGTGCAATGGCAAACGATCATGGCGACTCAGTCGGGGTATGCTATTTCCTAGTGAAATAGTAGGTTATTGAGGGCGCGTCCAGTGCCAAGACGCCACACTCGATGTTGAGAAAGGCCGAGAGCACTAAAAATGCGCCCGGCCATGATGCCTATTGGAATACCGCGTCAGGGTTATCCAAGCTGTCCGAGCCTTCGAAATCGATCTGGTCAAGCTCCAGCACGGTCACGATGCGTTCGATGGTCTTGGTTTGATCGACCAGTCCATTGACGCCACCCATAATCAGCGCTTCGCCACCTTCATTGCCGCGTTCCAGCATCTGGTCATACGCAAAACCCGCTTCGGCGGTTGATTTGATACGGCCTAGCGCCAGCATGGTGTTGGCCAGCTTGGCTTTCATCTCTGTATCAAGCGTCGGATCAGCTGCGGTCACCAGATCCGATAGGGATGCACCCGAAACAGGCGTGCCATCGATGCGGGTATAGCTGCCCAAATACACATTCTGGATGCCCAGGCCGTCATAGTAATGGCTGTTGTGGGTGTTGTCCGAGAAGCAGTCCTGCTCTTCCTCGGGGTCGTTCAACATCAGGCCGAGGCGCATACGCTCACCCGCCTGCTCGCCGTAGGACAGCGAACCCATGCCGGTTAGGATCGCACTAACGCCAGCAGTTTCATTTGCGGCAAGAGCGGCACGTGCGTCACCATCTTCGGCCCACTGGGCAGTCATCCATTCCAGATCACTAATCAGCAGATCGGTTGCCGCTTTCAGATACTGGGCGCGGCGATCGCAGTTGCCACCTGTACAGCCGTCACCAACTAGATAATCGGTATAAGGACGACTTCCTGCGCCCGTGCCGTGGCCGTTCAGGTCCTGACCCCACAGCAGGAATTCGATGGCGTGATAGCCGGTGGCGACGTTCGCCTCGATCCCGTCAGCCTCATGCAGCGTATCCGACAGCAGGGCAGGGGTAATTTCGCTGGCGTCGATGGTCTCGCCAGACAGATCAAAGCTGGGGTTGGCGATGACGTTCAGCGCGGCAAACTCGTTCTCATCGCTGGGGCCGCCGTAGGAGGAATCCACATAGTCTATCATGCCCTCGTCCAGAGGCCATGCGTTCACCTTGCCTTCCCAATCGTCGACGATGGCGTTTCCAAAGCGATAAACCTCGGTCTGCTGATACGGCACGCGCGCGGCGACCCATGCGGCACGTGCGGTGTTCAGAGTGGCATCGGATGGGCTAGCAATCAGGGCGTTGACGGCAGCTTGCAGATTCTTTGCTGCAATCAGACTGTCGTCATATTTGGCTTCGGCGATGTTGGAATATGTGGTCAGAACATCGGCTTTGGACGGGGCCTCGGCGACAGCTGTACTTGCGATACACAAGGTCAGGGCACTGGCCGCGTTGAACAATCTGGTCATGTGGAACACTTTTCTTTCTTAGCGGGATTCGGACCCCGGCAGGCACAGCGGGGCTGGACGGGGCAATTTCTTAGTGAAATAGTCGGCAATGTCAACCTGAGTTTTATTGTCGGGTATTATTCCTATTTCTGACTAACCATATCTGGGGAGCCCGATGCACCCGGCGAACATTGCGCTGAGGCGCAATTGTATTAAAATGCCCTACGGTTTGTTTGGTTAATGGTGAACAGAATGAAACGCGCGGCCGTTGTTCTTGCGCTAATACCAGCCGCGCTGATGGCGCAGGCAGAGACCGCCATCGAAGCGCATACTCATGGCGCGGGTCATATGGCAATTTCATTCGTTGAAACCGGATTTAGCCTGACGCTTGAAGTGCCAGGCGTAGATATTGTTGGGTTCGAACACACTGCCGAGAACGAAGATGAGAGGGCGGATGTTGCCGTCGCAATCTCGGACCTTTCTAAACCGCTTGAGATCTTTGAGGTGCCGCCTGAAGCGGGGTGTGTGACTACAACGGCCAATGTCGCGCTTGTTGGTGATGTCTTCGTTCAGGATGAGGGGCAAGTCAGCGATAATGCCGTGCATCACACCGAATTTCAGGCCGATTATCTGGTGCAGTGTCAGGAGCCGTCGTTAGTGAATTCAATTCAGTTCACCTATTTCGAACGGTTTGCGCGCGCCGAGCGCTTGTTTGTTGAGCTGACGTCATCCTCGGCCACACAGAACCTTACGGTGGAACGCCAAACGCCACATTTGAAGGTGCCAAACTGAACCGGCGTGTGCCCGCAGTAGCAAAGCTTGACGGTCAACCAGACTGATCCCGGACCAATGCGGCCTGCAACGCGCGGTAGGAATCCTTTGGCCTTCTTTCCAGCGTCTCAAAATCTACATCGACCAGCCCGAACCGTTTTTCATATCCCAGCGCCCACTCGTAATTGTCGAGAAGGGACCAGATGAAATATCCCTTGATCGGAACGCCGTGGTCCAGGGCGTTACACACTTCGGCAAGATGCTGGTTCAAGTAGTCAATTCTGTCAGCGTCGTTTTGACGTTCTGCGCTCGCCATGCCATTTTCGGTCACGTAGATAGGCAGGTCCCCAGTATACTCTTGCGCGGTCCGGATCAGGAAACGGGACAGGGCTACCGGATCAATTTCCCACCCCATTTGCGTTTTTAGCAAGGGGCCAGGGACGTCGGTCAAGGAAGGCCAAGGCGTATCTGCGCGCGTTATCAACTTGCGCGTATAGTAATTGAGCCCACACCAATCGACCGGCGACGCGATTGTGTCGAAATCATCCTGCCACTTGTCCGGCAGATGCGGCTCCAATCCTTCCAGAACATTCTGAGGGTAGGATTTCTTAAATGCGCCGCCCAGGAAAAAGCGGTTGTAAATCCCGTCGTAAAGCGCCGCCGCAGTCTGTGCCTCATCGCTGTCGTCAGCAGGTTCCGCCCATTCAAGGTTGAACACTGCGCCAAGGTTCGACATGCCCAATCCACGCATGGCTTCGATTGCGCGACCATGGGCCAGCAGCACGTGGTGCATCGCGCGCGCGGTCGCCCGGATGTCGCGCAAGCCGGGGGCATGTTGGCCTTCGAAATGGCTCAGCCAGCTTACACACCAAGGCTCGTTGACAGGTGCGACGCTGAACATCCGATCGCCGATGCGGCCCATGATGATCTCGGTGAAGTCTGCAAACCAATTCGCGATATCCCGGTTTCGCCAACCGCCCAGATCGGCGAGCGGTGACGGGAGTTCCCAGTGATACAGCGTTGCGCAAGGTTTGATGCTGCGTTCAAGCAGCGCATCGGTCAGGCGATCATAGAAATCCAAGCCTTGCTGATTGATCGGTCCGCGTCCTTCGGGCAGCACGCGCGCCCAACTGGTTGAAAAACGGTAACAGTCGAAGCCTGCGCCCCGGATCAGATCCAGATCCTGTTCGAACCGGTTATAGTGATCGCAGGCCAAATCTCCGTTTTCCGCATTGGTGACGTTACCTGGAGTTGCGGCGAAACTGTCCCAATGGGTCTTGCCTGCGCCCCCATTGGCGTGTCCCTCGATCTGATAGGCCGACGTCGCCACGCCAAACTGAAAATCTGGCGGGAAATCTGCGCGTTTGTACTTCATCTCACATCCTTTGTGGGGCTGGCCCCGTCGAGCTGCCGACGACAAGTTCAGCCTCCAGCAAGCGCGTTTTGGGTGGGTCATCCGGAGCGTTGATCCGCTCGATCAGCATTTCGGCAGCCACCTCGCCCGCGTGTCTGACCGACGAGCGCGTTGCGGTGAAAATTGGAACATCCATACCATTGCGCATGTAGGACAACTCGTCATCATGAGCGATCACCGAGATATCGCGCCCCATTTTCAGGCCGCTTTCTTCCAGTGCGCGCCGGACTCCAACCGCAGAGATAATCGAAGAGGCCAAAATTGCTGTTGGCGGGTCGTCGAGCTTCAGCATGTCGCAGGCTGTCTGATGCCCATAAATCTCGGTCATCTCAGCGCTGCGCAGCAGGTTTGGATCAGGCGAGATCCCGGTTTCTTTGAGCGCCGCCAGATAGCCGTTCCTCCGCCGACGCGCGAAATCCATTTCCTCGAGCCCGTTGATCAAGGCGATGCGCCGATGGCCCAGATCGATCAAAAACCGAGTAGCGCGTTCGAAAGAACGCTGGTTGTTCACATCGATCCAATCATAGGGCTCTTTGGCGTAGGTCGACCGGCCATGAACAATGAAGGGCACGCCGAGGCGCGATAATACCGAGATGCGCGGCTCTCGTACCTTGGGGCCTTGCAGGACCACGCCGTCTACGACGCCTCGATTGAACAGGCTGCGATAGGATTCTTCAATTGATGTGTCCGGCGCGTGCGTGAACATCATGTCATAATTGTTCGCCGCATAGGTTTTGGCTGCGCCTGCCACAAAATCACCGAAAATCGGATTGACCATTTCGTGCCGGGACGAGGTGGGAATCACATGGCCGATGACCATAGACCGCCCTGTCGCCAGCCCCTTGGCGCGGCTGTTGGGGCGGTAACCATGCTTGTTCGCAGCAGCCTGAACTCGGATGCGCGTCCCTTCGCTGACCTCCGGGTAACCGTTCAGCGCGCGGCTGACGGTTGTTTGTGAAAGGCCGAGGATCTCAGAGAGTTGCTTTAGGTTCATTTTACTCAAAGCGCCTTCAAATTGAAGCCCATTTGTTTTGTTGTGAAAACCTAGCTCAGTCAACATGTTTCGAGAGAATGTCTTAGAATGGCAGTTTTTTAGGTGTTAGTAGGCGAGATATTGACAGGGTCTGAATGTTAGCGGATAAAGTACGGCATCCAAAGCGCTTTGAAAACGAATCTCGTTTGCGCCGAAAATATTGGGAGGAGAACTCATGAGACACGCACTTTATTCGGGTGCGGCGGCGATCGCTCTGCTGGCCGGGTCGGTACAAGCACAAGATTTGGTCTTCGCGCCGGGCGAGGGGCCGTTCAACTGGGACAGCTATAATGCCTGGGCCGAAAGCGCCCCGGATCTGAGCGGTCAGACGGTCACGATTTTTGGTCCGTGGCTGACCCCGGAAGACGGTTACTTCAACAACATGATTGCCTATTTCGAAGAGGCGACTGGCGCAGATGTGATCTATACCGGTTCCGACAGTTTCGAGCAGCAGATCGTTATCGATGCCGAGGCAGGATCAGCCCCCAATATCGCGGTCTTCCCGCAGCCAGGACTGGCGGCGATCATGGCATCCAAAGGGCAGCTGACACCGCTGGGTGAAGATATGGCGGCCTGGGTTGGTGACAATTATGCGGCTGGCGATTCCTGGGTTGATCTTGGCACTTACAAAGACGCCGACGGCAATGACCAGATGTATGGCTTCTTCTACAATGTGAACGTCAAGTCTCTGGTCTGGTATAACCCGGAAAACTTCGAGGATGCCGGATACGAAGTGCCGACGAGCATGGAAGAACTGAAGGCCCTGACCGAGCAGATCGTCGCCGATGGCGAAACCCCGTGGTGCATTGGCCTGGGATCGGGTGCCGCCACCGGTTGGCCCGCGACCGACTGGGTTGAAGACATGATGCTGCGGACTCAGCCGCCCGAGGTTTACGACCAGTGGGTGACAAACGAGATTCCGTTTGATGATCCGCGCGTTATCGCCGCAATCGAAGAGTTTGGCTGGTTCGCGCGTGATGACGCCAAGGTCTCGGGTGGGTCAGATGCTGTCGCCTCGACTGACTTCCGCGACAGCCCCAAAGGCATGTTCTCATCGCCGCCCCAGTGCTACATGCACCGTCAGGCGTCCTTTGTTCCGGCCTTCTTCCCCGAAGATGTCGAGTTCGGCCTGGATGCAGATTTCTTTTACATGCCGTCTTTCGCAGACAAGGACTTGGGTAACCCGGTTCTGGGTGGCGGTACTCTGATGGCGGTCAGCAATCCATCGGATGCGACCAGCGCGTTCATGGAGTTCCTCAAGCAGCCGCTCGCGCATGAGGTGATGATGGCGCAGACCGGGTTCCTGACCCCTCATACGGGCGTGAACACCGAGGCCTACAAGGATGATACCCTGCGCGGTCTGGGTGACATTCTGTTGGGCGCGACGACCTTCCGCTTTGACGGGTCGGACCTGATGCCTGGCGCCGTAGGTGCGGGCACCTTCTGGACCGGTATGGTTGACTATACCGGTGGTAAATCCGCTGCAGAAGTCACCGGCGAAATCCAGTCGTCCTGGGACGCGCTTAAGTAATCTGCTGAACCCTTCGGGCAGCCTGTCACTCAGGTTGCCCGAAACCCTTACAAGGGAGAGGATGCCATGAATCCGGCAATTCAGGGCCTGCTGACAATCGTAATCGGTGTGTCGGGATGCGTGGGCTATTTCTACCTGTCCAACCAGTTTCTGGATAAGGTTCTGTTCCCTGCGCGCGGCCCCAACGCGGGGCGAAACATCAACCGCGCAAACATGATCCGGCCCTGGCTGTTTCTGTTGCCTGCGATCCTCGCGCTTGGGGTTTATCTTGCCTATCCGGTGTTTGAAACGCTGCGCCTGTCACTGACTGATCGTGTCGCCGGTGGCGGATATGAATGGGCGGGCTTCAATAACTACTCCCAAATGCTCGCCGAGCCGAAATTCTGGGAAGCGATGCGCAACAACATGCTTTGGCTGATTGTTGTCCCGGCCATGTCGACCGCTTTTGGCCTGCTTGTGGCGCAGCTGACAGACCGTATCCGCTGGGGCAATGTCGCCAAGTCGCTGATCTTTATGCCGATGGCGATTTCTTTCGTGGGGGCCTCGGTGATCTGGAAACTGGTCTATGACGCACGTCCACCTGATCAGGATCAGATTGGTGTTCTTAACGCGATCTATATCTTCTTTGGCGGAACCGAGACGCATACCTGGCTGACGCTGCCATTCTGGAACAATTTTTTCCTGATGATCGTACTGGTCTGGATTCAAACCGGCTTTGCCATGGTCATCCTGTCTGCTGCCTTGCGCGGTATCCCGGAAGAGACCATCGAGGCCGCCATTCTGGACGGGGCCAACCCGTTTCAGATTTTCTTCAAGATCAAAGTGCCGCAGATCAAAACCACGATCATGGTTGTCTGGACCACCATCACAATCGTTGTCCTCAAGGTCTTTGACATCGTCTTTGCCATGACCAATGGCCAGTGGGAGACGCAGGTTCTGGCCAATTACATGTACGACAAGATGTTCCGCGCCAATGACTGGGGCGTGGGATCGGCATCCGCCATGGTGATCATGTTGCTGGTGACGCCGATCCTGATCTGGAACGTGCGCAATGCGCGCAAAGAAATGCAGTAGGAGGACGGGGTTATGAGCGATATTGCAGGAACCCGCCCAGCCCTTAGATGGGTCGTTCACGCCTCGGTTGTGCTGCTTGTGGTGCTTTGGGTTTTCCCAACACTCGGTTTGTTGATCTCGTCATTCAGAACGGCGGACCAGATTTCCAGCAGCGGCTGGTGGCGGGCGCTCTTCCCGTCGGAGCAGAACCTGACTCTGCGCGCGGCTGCGCCGGAAACGCAGGTTCTGCAGGATGGTCTCTATGTGATCGAAGGCAATATCTTCGATGGTGATCGGGCCTCGGACATTTCGCGATGGGGTGTGAATTCCCGTGCGATTGATGCCTTTGCTCCGGGCGAAACGGCTGAGCTTCGTCGTGGCGGGACGATCACGGTTCAGGCCAACGGTGACTATCGGATGGAAAACGCAGAAGAGTTTTCGGGCAAGCGCGGCCCTCGCGTGTTTGTGACGACTACTCTGCCGCCTGAATTCACCTTGGAAAACTATGCCCATGTTCTCTTCAACGAAAGCAGTTCCGACAGTATGGGCAAGGCGTTCTTCAATACCCTGACGGTGACGATCCCGGCGACGATTATCCCGATTCTTGTCGCAGCATTTGCGGCTTACGCGCTGGCTTGGATGGATTTCCCGGGGCGTGCCCTGCTGATCGCTGCGGTGGTTGGCCTATTGGTGGTGCCATTGCAGCTGGCGCTGATCCCGTTGCTGAAACTGCATCTCAATATCGGGATCGGCAAAGGATACCTGGGGGTCTGGATGGCCCATACCGGGTTCGGGATGCCATTGGCGATCTACCTATTGCGTAACTACATGGCCGGGCTGCCTCGTGACCTGATTGAGAACGCCCGGGTAGATGGCGCAACCGAGTTTCAGATTTTTACCAAGTTGATCCTGCCGCTTAGCTTTCCGGCACTGGCATCCTTTGCGATCTTCCAGTTCCTCTGGACATGGAACGATCTGCTGGTTGCCAAAGTCTTCCTGATCGATGCCAGCGGCCAGACAACGGTAATGACCAACCGTATCGTCGAACTGCTGGGTACGCGGGGCGGTAACTGGGAAATCTTGGCCACGGCGGCGTTTGTCTCAATCGCGGTGCCGTTGGCAGTCTTCTTTGCAATGCAGAAATATCTGGTTCGCGGCTTGCTGGCCGGTTCCGTAAAATAAGGGCGTGTGATGAACGTGCAGACCAACGCGACAGCATTCGAAAAAACCAAGTCGGCGTCAGATTGGTGGCGGGGCGGGGTGATCTATCAGATCTATCCGCGCAGCTTTCAGGACAGCAACGGTGACGGGATCGGAGACTTAAAGGGTATCACCCAGCGGCTAGGCTACATTGCCTCGCTAGGGGTTGATGCAATCTGGATTTCGCCGTTCTTCAAATCTCCGATGAAGGATTTCGGTTATGACGTCAGCGACTACCGCGATGTCGATCCAATGTTCGGCACTATGGCGGACTTTAAAGAGTTGTTAGATGAGGCCCATGCACACGGGCTGAAGGTGATGATCGATCTTGTGCTATCCCACACCTCAGATCAGCACCCGTGGTTTGGTGAAAGCCGCACCTGCCGAGATAATCCGAAATCCGATTGGTATGTCTGGGCCGATCCCAAGCCTGACGGGACACCTCCGAATAACTGGTTATCGATTTTTGGCGGTTCGGCTTGGCAGTGGGATGCGCGGCGTTTGCAGTATTATCTGCACAACTTCCTGACTTCGCAGCCAGATTTGAACTTCCATTGCAAGGATGTCCAGGATGCCCTGCTGAATGTGGCGCGCTTCTGGCTGGATATGGGGGTCGACGGCTTCCGTCTGGACACCATCAATTTCTATTTCCACGACGCCCAGCTACGTGACAATCCGGGCCTGCCGATGGATCAGAGGAACTCATCAATTGCGCCGATGGTGAACCCGTATAACCATCAGGATCACCTCTATTCCAAAAGTCAGCCCGAGAATATCGCCTTCCTGGAAAGGCTACGCGCCCTGACTGACGAATACGAGGGCCGCGCCTGTCTGGGTGAGGTCGGCGACGCGCAGCGCGGGCTTGAGATTATGGGCGAATACACCAGCGGCGATAAACGGATGCACATGTGTTATGCTTTCGAGTTCCTCGAAAAGCGGGCTTTGACGGCAGCTTACGCAAAGCAGGTTTTTGACCAGCTTGAGGACAAGGCGGGTGATGCATGGCCATGCTGGGCCTTCTCAAACCACGACGTGCAACGCCATGCTTCGCGTTGGGGTTTGGACGATGCAGCTGTCCGGCAGCACGCCGTTCTGATGATGTGCCTGCGTGGCTCAGCCTGTCTTTATCAGGGTGAGGAACTGGGCCTGCCCGAGGCAGATGTTGCGTTCGAAGATTTGCAAGACCCCTATGGTATTGAATTCTGGCCGGAATTCAAAGGTCGCGATGGCTGCCGTACTCCGATGGTCTGGGCCGCACAGGACGAACAATCCGGGTTCAGCACGAGCCGTCCCTGGTTGCCAGTCAGCGCTGCGCAGGCCGAGCGGGCGGTGGATCGGTTGGAAAAAGATCCAGCGTCGATGCTGCACCACTACCGCCATGCGATTGCATTGCGTCATGCGCACTCTGCGCTGATGTCCGGCGCGCAGACAGGGATGTCACAAATCGGTTCGGTATTAACCTTCACCCGAGAGGATGAAGCCGAGCAGGTCTTCTGCGCCTTCAATCTGGGTGACTGTCCGGTTGGCGTGACCCTGCCAGAAGGTGACTGGCAAGTGATCGGGGAGGAGTTGGGCGGCGTTCGCGGGGAAAGCAACGTGACGCTGGATGCCGCTCAATTCTGTCTATTGGCTCGGGAAAAGAGGTAAACCATGTCGGAACTCAAGCTTACGGATGTGGCCAAATCCTATGGTCCGGTCGATGTTCTGAAACATATCGATCTCGAGATCGAGCAAGGCGAACTGATTGTCTTTGTCGGCCCGTCAGGTTGCGGAAAATCCACTTTGCTGAGGATGATCGCGGGCCTTGAAAAGATCACTGGCGGTACGCTTGAGATCGAAGGGCAGGTGGTGAACGATGTGCCACCTGCGCAACGCGGCATCGCGATGGTGTTCCAGTCCTATGCGCTTTACCCGCATATGACGGTGCGCGAAAACATGGCCTTCGCGCTCAAGATCGCGAAGATGCCGAGCGCTGAGGTTGATGCCGCCGTGGAGCGCGCGGCCCAGATTCTACAGCTTGAACCCCTGCTGGATCGCCTGCCCAAGGCATTGTCTGGTGGACAACGCCAGCGCGTTGCCATCGGTCGTGCCATCGTGCGCGACCCCAAAGTATATTTGTTCGACGAGCCGCTTTCGAACCTCGACGCTGCCCTGCGCGTGGCGACGCGGATCGAGATTGCACGCCTGAAAGAGGCGATGCCCGACAGCACGATGATTTACGTCACCCACGATCAGGTCGAGGCGATGACACTCGCCAGCCGCATTGTGGTTTTGGCCAATAAGGGAGTTGCGCAGGTTGGCACGCCGCTGGAACTCTATGAGACGCCAGATAACGAGTTTGTCGCGCAGTTCATCGGCTCACCAGCAATGAACCTGCTGCCCGGGACTATTACCGCGACAGGAGAGACAACAACCGTCACGCTGGATGATGGCGGCGTGGCAATCTCATCAATCCCGACGGATGCCGCTGACGAAGGCAAAAAGGTCAATATCGGTGTCCGGCCTGAGGACTTAAACATCACTGATGGAACACCAATTTATTCCGGCTTGGTGGATTTCACCGAAGCTTTGGGTGAGGTCACGCTGCTTTACTTTGCAGTCCCGGATGGACGGGAGGCCGTGATTGCAAAACTACCTGGTGTTCAGCGCAATCTGCGAGGAAAAACCGTCTCGGTCACGGCGGCACCCGAAAAGGTGCATCTGTTCCACAACGGTCAGTCGATGAGGCGCTAGTCGAGCTTCGCAAGGAAGGTGGAAACTTTTTCCAGCCCTTCGCGAATGATCGACGGAGTATTGGCGTAACCGATCCGAACACAGCCTTCGAGACCCAAGGCAGAGCCCGGTGTGAACATCACGCCGGTTTCCTGCAGCAGTTTCACGCAGAACTCGCGCGAGGGCATGTCGAAGTTGTAGTGCAACAGCGCGGTTGTTCCGGCCTTGGGTTTGACCCAACTGATTTTGGGCTCGCTTTCGACCCATTCTTCCAGCATGGCGAGGTTGCCGCGCGTAATGGCGTGGCTGCGCGCCAGAACCTTGTCGTGGTTTTCCAGCGCAAGCGCCGCGAAATGGTCGTCGATCATCCCGACCGAGATCGTGTCATAGTCCCGATGGATCGAAACCGCTTCGATCAGTTCTGGGTTGGCCGCAATCCAACCCAGTCGCAGCCCTGCCAGCGAAAACGCCTTGGACATGCCCGCGGTTGAAATGCCTTTCTCATAAAGATCCGCAACCGCATCCGTCATGCCCGAACCTTCTTGCCCGGTACCGCGATAGACTTCATCACACAGCAACCATGCTTCAGCGGAGCGTGCGATTTCGACGATCTCAATCAGGAACGCGCGATCCATCACCGCACCGGTTGGGTTGTTGGGGTTGTTGATGGCAATCAGTTTGGTGCCCGGAGTTACGGCGGCGCGCAGCTCCTCAAGATCGGGCAAATAAGCGTTCTCGGCCCGTAAATGGATCTGCGTCACCTCCGCGCCGATGCTGGCCGGGATGGAATAGTGTTGCTGATAGGTGGGCACGACGGCCACCACCTTGTCGCCGCGCTCGACCAGCGTTTTGTGGACCAGCATGTTGGCACCGATGGTGCCATGGGTGACGATGACATTCTCACGCTTTTGCTGGTCATATAGGCTACAAATCGCATCGCGCAGCCGGTCCGAGCCCCGGATCGCGCCATAGGTCATTTTCATCCCCAACAATTCAGACAGATCATCCGAGTTTTTGACGGAAAGCTTCAAAAGCTCGGCGATACTCAGGCTCTCGACGCAAGTCTCTGCAAGGTTATAGGCGCAGCGGGTTTCCCATTCATCCATCCAGATTTCGACGCCAAAGGGTTCGATCTTCATCGCGCTATCCTGTTCGACTAAGCCATCGCGCATCGTTCCCATGGCGAAGCGGCAAGGTCAACCTCGGCAGATGACCGTCATCGAACTTGCACAAGAGGCGTGTATCGTTACCGGTAGATCGCCACAGGATTACCCAACGCATCTTCATCTGGGTGAACGCCAAGGCCGGGTGTTTCGGGTAGATGCAGGTGGCCGTCCACATTTCTCGGTCCACGCCCACCGGCGATATCGACGGTGATCATGTCCTGACAGGCCCATACAGCATGGCAATTCGCATCCGGTATTGTCGCCGCCAGATGCAGCGCTTCGGTATCCGCCAGCACAGAACCACCGGTTGCCATTACAAACATGTCGATCCCATGCGCCAGCGCGACATCGCGCATTCGGACCGCTTTGGTCAGCCCGCCGACCCGGTTGAGCTTGATGCCAAATATTTCGGCAATGCCATCGCGGGCTATGCGCGTCGCGTCCTGAAGGGTCACAAGGCTTTCATCAACGGAAACAGGCGAAGCATGTTTGCCTGAGATCGCGGCAATGTCATCCAGTGTTTCGCAAGGCTGTTCGATCATGACATTGAGGTCTTCGACCGCACTCATCACGCGTAATGCCTGCTGCCGCGACCAGCCGCGATTGACGTCATAGAGGATGATGTCTTCGGGATTGCGCAGGCTTTCCATGTCACGGATTCGGGCGATATCACGGGCCACATCGCCGCCGATTTTGACGGAATGGGCGATATAGCCGCGCTGCCGGTATCGTTCGATGACGGCGCGGGTTTCTTCGATTGTCTTGGCTCCTACGGAGGATGCGATTGGGCGCGGCGTACGCGACCCTCCCCCCATCAAATCAGCAATCGGAAGACCAGCAACCTGACCGGCTATGTCCCAGCACGCCATGTCAATCGGGCTTTTGGCGTAGAGATGTCCGGGTAGGGCCTGATCCATCGCGCGTTCAACATCTAGAACTCGCCGCGGGTCGAGGCCAAGAACAAACGGTGCCATCGTCTCGATCCCGGCCCGTATGCCGGGGCCGTGGGCGGGTACATAGGTATGCCCCCAGGGCGTGCCTTCGCCCCAACCAACAAGCCCTTTGTCGGTTTCAATCTTGACCAGCGTCGCATCGAGCTTCTCAAACTTCAATCGCCCGCCTGACAGCCAGTATGGATGCTCCAATGGCAGGTCGATTTGAAAGACAGAAATCCCGGTAATTTTCATTTTGGTTTCACCTCGACGCAGTATGTCATGCGGCATCCATCCGAGGCAGATCATCCATTCCATCGCCCCGCCACAAGACAAAGGTCAGGATTGAATGATCGCTTGTCGTCATGGCGTGGCTTTGCCAACTTTCATGCTGGCGGGTCTGGCCCGGCCCGACAAGCTGTGCATTCCCTTCAACCTTAAAACAGGCTTTTCCAGCGAGCGTCAGGTATAGCTCTTCAGCCTGATGGCTGTGCCAGTCATACTGCAGACCTGCGCCCCAAT
This sequence comes from Ruegeria sp. H9, assembly GCF_056532915.1. Lineage (NCBI taxonomy): Bacteria > Pseudomonadati > Pseudomonadota > Alphaproteobacteria > Rhodobacterales > Roseobacteraceae > Ruegeria > Ruegeria sp. H9. The sequence goes on from NZ_JBQFNX010000001.1 coordinate 1,240,689, forward strand.
AGGCGACATAACCGCGTAGTTGGGTCGAATGGAAATGCCCGCTGGGTCCGAACAGTTCGTAATACCCGTATCGAGACAAGAAATCCGCACCGACTTCGGATTCGGAATAGGTCAGTTTCCAGTGCGCTTGCTCAGCAGTTGCTGCAATAGCCGTAACCAATGCCTGTGTTTCGGGCGTACCGTTCAGACCAAATTTGCTGACAAGCCGGGTTGCCGGAATCTGTGCGGGCTGTAAGTCCGTTCTGGATAAATCTGTTGGCCAACCCCCAAAACCCGCCAAATCCGGGTGGTTCTGATGCAATCGCCTGGCGGCCATTAAAACATCATCCAACGTCATGGGATCACCACGATGTTTCCGGTGTGTTTCTTCGCGATGAAGGCGGTTTGTGCCTCATGCAATTGGCTTAGAGGGTAGGTTGCGGCCAGGGCCGGTTTTACTTCGCCCGCTTCGATATAACGTACAAGATTTTGCATTACTTCGGGGTCGATGACGGTCGAGCCTGTAAAGGTCAGATCGCGCAAGTAGAACGTCCGCAAATCGAACTCGACCATAGGGCCCGCGATGGCGCCCGAGCAGGTATAGCGTCCGCCGCGTTCAAGAATGCTGATAAGCTGCGGCCAGTATGACCCGCCCACCACGTCGGCAACGACCGTGATCTTTTCGTCTCCCAACGATTTGCGCAAATCATCGGGGGCGCGGGACAGGATGACATCTGGACCCAACAGGGCCACGTCGTCGTGCTTAGCCTCCGACGCCATCGCGATGACCCGCGCATTTCGGCGCTTGGCCAGTTGAACCAGAGCGCCACCGACGCCGCCAGATGCGCCCGGAACAAGAACAGTGTCAGCCGCGGTGACCTTGGCGCGGGTCAGCATGCCTTCGGCGGTTGAGTAGGAACAGGAGAAGGTTGACAGCTCAGCATCCGAAAGTGTTGATTGGATGGCTATCGCGTTGACGGCCGGGATCGTTGTGTATTCGGCAAAGCCGCCATCTCGCTCTGATCCGAAGTAGCCGGTTTTGTCCTTGTTCATCGGATCGGTCGGATCGCGCAACCAGCAATCGGTTATCACACGCTCGCCCAAGCGGATTGAATCCACGCCGTCCCCAACTCCAACAATCTGCCCACAGACATCCGCCCCTTGAATGCGTGGAAAGGCCAGTGGCGCTCCGCCCCAGGTTGGGTCATCAGTGCCGACCTCTTCAAACGCGCCACCGGTGGTCGCATCGCTGACTGTTTTAGAATACCAGCCGGACCTAGTGTTTACGTCGGTATTGTTCAGGCCACAGGCACCAACCTTGATCAGAACTTCGCCCGGTTTGGGAGTGGGGCAGGGCCAGTTTTCGTGCCAGACCATCTGATCCAGATCACCGTGCCCCATGGTGACCATCGCCTTCATTGTCTCGGATTGGGCCATGCGGCAAACTCCGTCGATGCATTTACGGTGACCTCAATCAAACGCGGGAGTGAGCTGAAATACATCGGTCCGGCCCCCTGAGTCGATTTGGTCTCGACACCGTATGCAAACAAAAATACCATCGTCAATCATGAATGGGACAGATGTATCAAATTTAGTTTTGGAACGGCTAGCGGAAGAACTGTCTCAGTTGACACCCGAGGCACGCAAGGCTGCGACCTATGTGCTTGAGAACCCGCGCGACGTGGGTGTATCGACTGTACGCGAAATTGCTGAAGCCGCCAATGTGAAACCCAATACCATTGTCCGAATGGCGCGGCAGGTGGGGTTCGAAGGCTACGAAGATTTCCGGGTTCCCTTCCGCGAGGCGATCCGGCGCGGTCAGGCCGATTTCCCGGAACGCGCGCGTTGGCTGCAGGATATTCGTAAGTCCGGCAATATGGGTGGGCTTTATGCGGATATGGTTCAGGACGCCCTGCGCAATGTCGAGGAGACGTTTGCCAATATCTCGTCCGAACAGCTGAAAGCCGCCGCAGAAGATATCTGGAATTCGCGTAACGTGTTCGTGCTGGGCGTTGGCGTGAACAATTCGAATGCGCGAAACTTTGTTTATCTGGCCTCGACGGGCATGGTGCAGTTTCATGCTATCCCGCGCGCCGGATCAAATCCGATTGACGATCTGGCATGGGCGGACAAACGCGATGTGCTAATTGCGATGACCTGCAAACCTTATCGGAATGAAGTGGTCGAGGCGGTGCAAGTTGCCCGAGAGCAGGGCATGACGGTGGTCGGTCTTTCTGACAGCCCAGCCAGCCCTGTTCTGCGCAATGCACAACACGGGTTCGTCATCTCGGCGGATACGCCGCAATTCTTCCCGTCATCAGTAAGTACTATCGCATTGCTCGAAACGCTTTTGTCCTTCGTCATTGCAGTGGCCAGCGACGAGATCGTCGAAAGAGTGGCGACCTTTCACAAGCGTCGCCATCAGCTAGGCCTATATCACGCGGAAGAGCCCTGATTGGATCAGGCCAATCCGCATTGGCCATTCAGCCACTAACCAGGTGACCTCCATCCACATCCAGCACAGCGCCTGTGAGATAGCCATTTGTCATTGCCATTATCACAGCTTGGGCGATGTCCTCTGCCTCACCAATGCGTCCGACGGGCAGGCTGTTACCAACCTGAGCGAACATGGCCTCGCGAGCCTCATTCGACATTGCCGCGTAAGCCTCGGTCGCAACCATTCCAGGGCTGATGCAGTTCACACGCGCACGGTTTGATAGCTCCAATGCCAACCCCTTGGACAGGGCTTCGACCGCCGCGTTCACGGCCCCAAGACCCGTTGCACCGGCAGAGGGTCGGCGGCTGAGGACGCCAGAAAAGAAGGTGATGGAGCCGCCTTCAGTCAAGACAGGCAAGACTTCACGCGCCGCCACATAGGGCCCGATAAATTTAGCCTCGAACATCGCGCGCAGGTCAGTGGTTGGCAATTCGGCGAAGGCCCCACGCGCTGCGCTTGAGGCAGAGATGACCAGATGATCTACTTTTTCAAGGCCGCTGGCCCAGGACTTCATGCCAGTTTCGTTGGTGGTATCGACCGGTGCGATCTGAACTCCGCCTCCGATGTCTGCCGCTGCTGCCTCCAGCTTGGCGAGACTCCGGCTGGCGATGGTAACTTTCGCACCGAGCGCCACCGCCAGCTTTGCGGTGGCCTTACCCATGCCGCTGCTGCCGCCAATGACAACAACGTGTTTGCCGATGAGGGCCGTTTCGAAAACCGAGTTCATTGCTTTGGTTCCTTGCATGTCGTGTCTGTTAAATGAGTCAATCGATGCTGAGCACCAACTTGCCGGTGGTTTCGCCCGCCTCTAGGCGGCGATGCGCTTCCGTAGCCTTGGCGATTGGGTATGTGGTGATCTGAGGACGCAGAATGCCAGTTTCCAACAGCTTGAATACCTTGGTCATGTCCGCGCCGAATGCAGTTGGTCGGTTGGAAAAATACGTGTAAATATCGCTGACCCGCACTGAGACAGATTTCTGGAAGTGTTTCGCCAGATCCTCGGCAAAATCGCCAGCTGGCGGCCCGGCAAGGAATCCGAAGAGCACAGCCGTTCCAAGGGGAGCCAGCGCATCAAGGTCTGATTTCAAGGAGTCACCGGAAACCGGATTCAACGTCAGATCAACACCGCGCCCACTTGTGATCTCTGACACCAGCGTGGCCACGTCCTGAGTACGATAGTCGATGACAAAATCTGCTCCTTGCGCCTGGGCGTATCCGACCTTTTCAGTGCTGACCGAAGCGATCACAGTCATGCCCAGATGCTTGGCGATGTGGAGGGCCATCGTGCCCACTCCGCCTGCAGCCGCATGCACCAGTACGGATCTTCCGCCCGCCGCACCGCCCAGATTGACCAGCATGTGATAGGCCGTCATTGCGTTGACAGGGATTGCTGCTGCGGTTTCAAAGGCGATGGTATCGGCAATTTTGGTTACATAAGGTGCACTTATTACGGAATGCGTACCATAGCCGCCCGCACCAATCGGCCCCATCCATGCGACGCGATCACCCACGGCGAAACCAACGGCATCTTTGCCCGTCGCTTCGACGATTCCGGCACCTTCAACGCCGGGTACATGGGGCAGGTCTGGCATCATGCCCTCTGGCATTTCGCCACGGCGAATAATCGTATCGATAAAATTCACCGCCCCGGCATGATTACGGATCAGGATTTCTCTGGCACCGGGCTGTGCGACAGCTTGGCCAACACTTCGCAGAACTTCGGGCCCGCCAGTTTGGGTGATTTCTATCGCATACGGCATCATGCATCTCCTATTGTTTCGCAGAAGATAGCGGCGGCGCCATTTCGTGATAATAGTTGAATCTAGAAAGTATTATCTCATAAATAGAATTATGATCTACAACGACCTTGGCTTGTTTACTGTTGTCGCCCACCACCTCAGCTTTTCCAAAGCTGCAGATCGTCTTGGTATTCCGCTTAGCAGGATTAGCCGCAGGATTGCCAAGTTAGAGGATCATCTGGGCGCTAAGCTATTCGAGCGCACGACAAGGCAGGTGCGCCTGACCGAAGAGGGGCGCCGTCTTCTGGATCGTTGCCAGGATCCGATTGAAGCGCTTCAGCGTGTTGCGGGTTTTACCGATGACACGCGGCACCACACGATCCGCATTACGGCCCCACCCTTGGCAGCTCGTACAACGATAGGGCCAAAGCTGGTGGATTTCGCGGAACAAAATCCTCAGGTCCAGCTTGAACTGACGACGACTAACATCATGCTGGATTTTTTCGCGGACAATATCGACCTCGCCTTTCGGGTCGGTCCGCTTGCGGACTCCGGTCTTGTTGCCAAGCGGTTATGGTCAGTTCCATATTGTTTTTGCGCAGGGCAGGGCTTCATTCGAGAGCACGGGCTTTCGGGTCCTTTAACGCGACCGAAGTTCCAGACTCTTCCTGCGCTGATGGCGGGTCAACCTTGGGTACTGGAAACGGGAGAGACGGTGAATCCAGCCCACATAGCCCATAATATTGGCGACCTTGATGTCATAGCACAGGCCGCTCGTCGTAATCTTGGGATAGCGATGTTGCCGAAGGATATGGTGGAGGGCGATCTGCGACGACTGGAAGTTGAGAATACTGTCCCGCTGACACGAGACATGTACGCGGTTTATCCCAGCCGTCGTCTGTTGCCCGAGCGTGTCAGGAAACTGATCGATTTCATGGCACCGGGATAAATCCTACCAATCAATTTGCACCCCATCCCGAAAGAAACCACCTGTTGGACCGTTCACGGGCAGTGTTGCAGCCCACACGACGCCCTTAGCCCCTTCGGGAACCGGGCGACCACCCCCGCCCATGTCAGTGGCGACCCAGCCGGGGCACACTGCGTTGACAAGGATGCCTTCGGGTTTCAAATCAGCTGCAGTCTTGATGGTCAGCGCATTGAGCGCTGTTTTCGAGATGCCATATCCAGGAGTGCTGGATGACATGCCTGTCAGCGCTCCTGAGCCGGAAGACACGTTTACAATCCGGGCATCATGACCATTTTGAAGTAAAGGAACGGCCGAAATGGTTGTTGCCCAGGCTCCGAAGAAGTTGGTCTCAAAAGCACGGCGCACGCGCACCAGGTCGGCGCTGAGCGCGTGCTGATCCGTGTCGTAGTCAACGCCTGCATTGTTTACCAGTATGTCGAGATATCCGTATTCGGAGTTGATCTTATCAAAGGCAGCGTTGACCGAGCTCTGATCGGACACGTCCAGTTGCAAGGCCTTAGCTCCATGCCCAATCTCTTCGGCCGTGGCTTGTCCCTTTTGCGGGTCGCGCGATGCTACCAAAACAAATAATCCATGATCGCGGGCCAGTTGTAGGGCGACTTCTTTGCCGATGCCTCGATTGGCTCCGGTCACAAGTGCGATACGTTGTTCGGTCATGAGGTTTCCTTTGAATTTTCGTCAGTTAACCGAAAGCAAAACCTAATAGTGAGATTGCCAACATCGCTCTGGCAAGGCAACCGGCGCGCAACGATGCGGCGTTAACTGATGTCAGTTGGCCCCGGCCCCGCGTTCACCGGCGAGGGCGACGAGACCACGGTCGCCGGTTTCCCAAAGAGCGGTCATTGTCATCGCTGTTACAACCCAGCGGTCACCTGTTTTTTCCAGCACATAGTCATAACGGCCGCCCAATACCCATAGGCCATCGTCAAGCCGGTGGGTAGCGGTGAAATCAGCCTGCGCCGTCGCGGCGGTTTCTGAAACTGAGGTGATTGCGTGGTTGGTCACCATGTGATGCGTGCTGTCGAACCCGGGCAGGAAGGCGGCCCAGCCCGCAACAAGTTCGTCAGCGGGTTGGGTTGCCGGGTCTCCACCCCAAAGGCTGGTGTAGTCAATGGTGACGTGATCGGCGAAGGCATCCCTTACACGGGTCCAATCATGCCGGTCTGCGCCTGCAGCGATATCCGTTAGGGTGCGGGTGATGTCGGTTTGATCGGCCAATGCAGGGCCTCCAATCATTGTTATGGCGGTGAGCATGGCGATGAGGGATCGTTTCATATCCGGGTCCTTTGTCAGAGTTGGACAAACCAACGTACGTTGCTGCGCCTGCTTCATTCATTAGCCAAGCGTTCAGGCACGGGCGCTAAGGTGTATTGCGACCAAAAAAACGTATTCGCCGCATCCTGATCGGCACTGAGATTGGTGGCCTCGACGATCTTGCCGTTCTCGATCCGGTAAACCAGAGCCCAGATGGTATCGACATTCGGCTTACCTTCGGCGTTGGACCAGCCTCGGTGAATATCTACAACATGGGTTTCATCCGCGCCAAAGTAGATCGGGTCAGCCTGAAACCCAGCTGCGCCCAACTGGGCGAAGAAGGCCAAAACTTCATCCCGACCGTTTTTGGTGCCGCTCAGCGGATGGCGGCCGGGAATGTGCCATTGTACGTCCTCGTCCATGACAGCGGCGATTCCATCAAGGTCGTTCGAGCCGTAAGCCGCAAAAAAATTCTGAACCACTTTCATATTGTCTTCGGGGGTATCGGCCATTGCGTTGCCTCCCATAACGGTCGCGACCGCGAGTGCTAGTTGAAGTTTTCGGGTCATTAGGGTCTCCAAGGGAATGAGGCGTCGGATAGCGAGGTCCGACGCCTGATCAGCAGGATCAATTATCCAATCCGGCGCGGAAGTGGTCGGCAACGGCGTCGGCCGCCCGTGTCACGTCCTCGGGGTTGTCGTAGAAATCGAACTGCGTGACATCCTCGAGCCACTGCGCAGTCGCTTCACCGGCAAATCCGGCAAGGAAGGTCTGCACGCCCTGCGGGATCGCTGCGCTTTCAGAGTGAACAATGGTCAGCGGTTTATCCAGACGCTGTGGGTTGTCGGCGGGATGGTAGGTCAGCCAGCCTTCCCAGCCTGCATTGTTCCATTTGTCATCATATTCCGGGATCGCCCCACGGTCCGCCTCATAGTAGTAGCCACCGATCGGCATCAGCACGCCTTCGGCACCTTCTGGACCCGCGGCAGGAATGATCTGGCCCCCGGCGGCTTCGGCAGCCCGCGAGACTTGAAGCAAGCCGGCAACACCTTCTGCGCCGCCGTAGACGGCCTCAACAATTTCGGCGTTCTGCAGCCAGGGAGCAACCAAACCAAGTCGCTGAACCAGCGGGTTGCCCGAGACGGCATCGACCATATAACCCGCTGAGGCGCAGATACCCAGCCCATTGATGTGCTCGGCGTCCACTTCTGGCAGGGTCGCTATGAATTCGATCGCTGCCTTGATGTCCGAGGTCTTGGCTTCGGGGCTTTCGACAAAGCGCGCTTGGTTCGGCAGATCGCCGGATTTACCCCAGCCCCGGAAATCGAAGGTGAAGGCGGCAAATCCGCGTTCGGCCATTTCCCGGGCATAGTTCGCCGGCATCTGTTCTTGTACCGAGGTCCAGGCCCCTGTGACCACGACCGTTGGCAAAGGTGCATCGCCGCGTTCTTCGGGTAGGTACAGTGTGCCGGATAGGGTGGCACCTTCATTCTCAAAGGTGACAATGCGGGTTTCGACCTGTGCGACGGCAGCTGTCGAGGCCATTAAAGCCGCAGCGGTATTCAGAGCGAGGGTTTTCATCGCGATATCTCCCAAAGTCTGTCTGGATGGGCGCAAGCCCGATGACGAAAGAGATACGTTGCCGGAGGTTCACTTGATTGCACCGGACTGCTGTGTTTTTGAATGATCCTGCATCAAGCCATGTTGGCCGCGCGATAAGCCTTGGGGGTTTGTCCCACCACCTGTTTAAAGCTGCGCGTGAAATGAGCCTGATCGGAAAAGCCACATTCCAAAGCGATATCACCCAGAGGACGCTGCTGGTCTTGCATCATCTTCATCGCCTGTTCAATTCGGTAGGCCATGACATATTGCATCGGGGTCGTGCCCAACGTCTCTTTGAACATGCGTGCGAAGTGCGAAGGGCTCATTCCCGCCTCGGTCGCGAGCTGCTCAACGGTTATGGTCTGATCCAGCCGGTTCTGTACAAAGGCCAAAACGCGCTGGTAATGCCGGGATGTGAAGCGGGATGACAGCTGAACATCTTCGATCCGGCGTTTTCCATATTTCTGGAGCAGTTTCACTAGGAATACGCGGCTCATGGCTTCGAACATCACGACCGAAGACATGTCGGTCGATTCCAATGCGTCACGCAGTATAACGCCAGCCGTGCACAGATCAGGGTCCGAGAACTGCGGCAAATCCCGAAATTGCTGCGGGTCAAGCAGCATGCCCAGCTCGGACTGAGCAAAGCGTTCAACCTTAGCCGGGTCCAGCGTGATAACGATGACATCAGACGTCGCGTACCATTGCCAACCCGATCGCATACCAGCCGGAGTGACGATGATTTCATCCTTGTGAAACATGAAATCCCGCAACTCACCATCCCTCCAGTTCCGAACTCTGTGCGGAATGGTCTGGAGATTGAGAAGCACGTGATGCTCTTTGAAAACATCCTCGGGCATCTGATCCGGCTCAGCCCGGAAATACCGAACGGACATCAACCCTGCAGCCGAAGGCCGCTCGATCGCATCGCTGTTTAGTAAAGGTTCCGAGGGGTAAATGTCCGCATATCTCGAAGGCAATCGTCGGCTCCCATAGTGTACCTGGGCAATTCTCGCTGGCGTCGATCGCACACGGTTGAAAACATCCAACAGGGGTGCGAACCCATGGAGTGGTTCCGTGGCCACCTGCTTCTCGCAACGCAGCCGTAGCGTTCGGGTCGACGCTTAGAGAATTTTCAAGATTGCGGTCGCTGAATCAAGACGGAACACGATGCCCGACGAGAAACACGCGCTGCCGTTGATCCTAGAAAATAGTCCATTGCCGATGGGTGATGCGCTCCGACAACAATCAAATCAGCGCCGATTTCTCGCGCGAACTCGGTAATACGCAGCCCTGGCTTTCCCGTTTCTACCTGGCATTTTATATCGGTCGCTTCTCCGGCGATCGACTTTAGGGTTCCCATGATTTTGTTGGTCAGATGGTTCTCGGATTTCACTGTCACGAATTCCGCCGTAAAACCCGGGATTTGTTCCAGAACTGTAAGTAGTGTGATCTTTCCGTCAGCTGCCAAAAGCTTGCGGGCAGTGGTGATTTTCTCGGCAACCAACTCTTCATGATCAATGGCAACGGGGATCAATATGGATTTATACATGTAAAGCACTCCCAGTGAGTTTCGGCGATGTCAACGAGCAGGGCTTGGTGCATCATAACTTGATAAGTACTTTCAGAATTAACGGTTCTGATCTGTTGCCCAGGACCCCGCCCTGCCTTAGTGGCCAAACACCTCGAGCCGCGCCCATTCTGGACCTCGGTTCAAGAGAAAGACGGCCACCGCATATGCAATGGCCGCCTTGAGGTTACTATGCGCTGCGATACAGTTTTGTCATCGAGAATTCCCGATGTCCCAGCGCCTCTGCCGCGGTGTTACGGCCGTTTGCTGTCCTGCGGATCATATCGATCAGAGCATCACCAGCCTGATCGATGGTTTGTTCGCGCCGCAAGATGCCTGAAACATCAACGTCCACATGCTCGCCCATGGTGCGCACTGTACGCGGGTTCGCGGTGATCTTGATGACCGGAACGATCGGGTTGCCCACCACGTTGCCCTGACCTGTCGGGAAGGTATGGATCACAGCACCGCCCGCCGCCATCAGCGTCACACATTCCGCCGCAGCTGATGAACTGTCCATGAAGTAGAGGCCTTTGCCCGAGTTAGGTTGCTCGGCAGGTTCCAGAATGTCGATATACTGCGAAGTCCGGCCGATCTTTTCGAGGTTGCCAAGCGCCTTTTCCTCAATGGTGGTCAGGCCACCTTCGATGTTGCCCTTGGTTGGCTGGCTGTCGCTGAGATCATCGGTCTGATGGGCAAAGATTACATCGTCCTGATAGGCCTTCCACATCTTGTACCAGCGCTCGCCGACCTCTTCGTTGATGGCGCGTTTCTGGCAGATATGTTCCGCCCCGGTGATTTCCGAGGTTTCACCAAAGAACCCGGTGATCCCTTCGGGCAGCAACTTGTCATACATGTTGCCAACGGTTGGGCAGGACCCCAGACCCGTTGTCGTGTCGCTTTCACCGCATTTGGTCGAAATCCAAAGCTCGTTGATCGAGCATTCCTCGCGCTGGACCTCGGTGGCCTTGTGGACAAAATCCTTGGCGGCCCATGAAGCGCGCCGGATGGTCTCGAAGTCACCGTTCTGTTCGATTGAGAACTCTGCCACGTCCTTGCCGGTCTCGCGGATGCCGTCGGCAATGCGCTTGGTCCAACCCGGCTCGATGCCGATCACCACCACCGAGTGGACATTCGGGTTGGCCCCTGTGCCGATCATAGTGCGGAAATGCAGCTCGAGGTCCTCACCGAACTGAAGGCGGCCATAAGCGTGTGGGATTGCCAGCGTGCCCTTGACGTTGTTGGCGACTGCCTCGCAGGCGGCGTTGGAAATGTCATCGACGGGCAGGATCAGCACGTGGTTGCGCACGCCAACCCGGCCATTTTCGCGCCGATACCCCATGACAGTCATGTTTGAATATTTGCTCATGGTATTAACCCCTTACCAGCGCTTGGTCTTGCAGTTTTGCGTGTGGACATGCCCGCCGCGTGGGATGTCAGCGATGATCTTACCAATGTCTTCGCCATATTTGATCGCCGTATCGCCGTTCTTGAGGTCCGTGAGCGCAATCTTGTGGCCAATCGGAACATCCGCGCCTGCGGTCAGGCGAAAGGTCGAGTTGTCATGTGTAATACAGCACAGCATGTCGGTGCCTGCAGTCAGGCCTTCAACGACCACGACACCGACATTGTCTTCCTCTTCATGCACCAAAAGGTGCGGTATTTCATTTGGGGCTGGATTTGACATGAAGGTCTCCGGTTTTTGCTATGGTTTAAGGATGGTTTTCGGCGCAAGCGTCTTGCCAGCGCGAATGTCTGTAAAGGCCGCGGCCCCGTCGGACAGGTCGCGGGTTTCAACCCAGTCAAGCGTCCCGAGGCGGCCGTTGAACATGGCATTGCATGTGTCGCGGAAGTCCTGTGCGGTATAGGTGTAGGTGCCGATCAGCGTGATTTCCTGCAGCGTGATGCGTCGGATATCCAATCCACCTTCGGAACTGCCTAGGCCGATGTGCAAAATCACCCCGCCCGGGCTGACGAGCGCCGAGGCAACCGCACGGGTAGACGAAAACCCCACTGCGTCGATCACCAATGGAATGTCCTGTTCCGGTGTGTCCACAACGGCGATTCCACAGGTGTCGCGAAGATAGGTCGCACGGGCTGCGTTGGGTTCGGATAATGTCACCTGCTCGACCCCCATCGCAGTGAGCGCGAGAGCTGCCGCTAGCCCGATTGCCCCGCCGCCAATCACATGGGCACGCCGTTCGTCTGCCGGGTGCAGGGACGCAAGCCCCAGCCGCACCGCATGCCAGCTGACTGCAATCGGTTCGGCGAGTGCGGCCTGCTCCAGCGTGATATGCGAGGGCACTTCAATCAAATTGCGCTCTGGGATAGCGACGTATTCCGCAAAAGCGCCTTCGCGCGGCGGCATTGAGATGATCTGTCGCGAGGGGCAAAGGTTCTCACGTCCGGACCGGCTGGCCGCGCTGTTGGGGTCGTTTACCAGCGGATTGATGGTTACGCGGCGACCATCAGCAGTCACACCGGCCCCCTCATGGCCCAGGATCAGCGGTGCCGGGCGGCGATCATCATGGCCCAGATAGGCGTGCATGTCGGACCCGCAAATACCGACGCTATCGATGCGGACGAGAACCTCATCGGGGCCGGGCTCCGGGTCCGCGAAATAGCGGTATTCCAGTGTTTCGACATCAGTGTAAACCAAAGCTTTCATTTCGCTGTAAACCCTCCATCGACCATCAAAACTTGCCCGGTTACGAAGGCACAGGCATCAGAGCAAAAGAACAGCAACGGGCCGTCGAGGTCTTTGGGCTCACCGTTGCGACCGATACAGGTCTGCGCAGCATTACGGTTCGCGCGTTCAGGATCATTGAACACCGCAGCCGTCAGCTCGGTTCGAAAGAACCCAGGGCCAATCGCGTTTACGCATATTCCGCTCGATGACCAGGCCTCGGCCATTGCTCGGGTCAGCTGTGCCACGCCGCCCTTAGACGCCCCATAGCTAAGCCCACCTGGAAAAGCCCGGCTGGACTGGAGCGATGCGAAATTTACGATCCGTCCCCAGCCTTTGGCCTTCATATCGGGCACTAGGTGCTGCGACAGAAAGAAGGGAACGGCAAGGTTCAATCCCAGTGTGATGTCCCACCCCTCAGGCGATACATCATCCGCAGCCTCGCGCGTGTTGATCCCGGCGGCATGCACCAGAATATCCGGTGCCCCAAACGGCTGCGACGCGGCAACGGCCAGCTCTGCCAACCGATCGCGATCCGAAAGATCCCATGGCAGCGCATGAACCTGATCCAGCTCGGCCAACGCTTCTGCACGTCGCGCCACGCCCACGACCTTAGCGCCAGCATGCGACAGTACCTCTGCCGCTCTGCGACCAAGGCCGGAGCTGGCCCCGGTCACAAGAGCGGTATGTCCAGTGAGATCAGGATGATAGGTCACGGGTTGGGTCAGTCTTCGGCTGTCAGGTCAAAGTTTTCATCGGGGAAGAACTTGGCCAGTCGAATATCCGCGGTACGCGCGTGCCCCTCCATACCTTCAAGGCGTGAGATACGGGCCGTCGCCTGCGCAATCGGCTTCATCGCATCAGCGGTCGAGCGCTGCCAGGTCACGATCTTCATGTATTTATGGACGCTGAGGCCACCGGTGTAAGTGGCCGCCCGGCTCGTGGGCAGCACGTGATTGGTGCCCGAGGCTTTGTCGCCAAAGGCAACCGTGGTCTCTTCGCCCAAGAAAAGCGACCCATAGCACGTCAGCCGATCCAGCCACCAATCAAGATCATCGGCCATGACTGTCAGGTGTTCTGGAGCGTATTGATCCGATGTCGCCGCCATTTCTTCGCGATCCGCGCACAGGATGACCTCGGCATAATCGCGCCACGCAGCCGTAGCGTTTTCGCGGTTCACTTCGGGCAGGTCCTCGATCAGCACTGGCACCAAGCGCATAACCTCTTCGGCGAGGTCGCGATTGTCTGTCACCAGCCAAACCGGTGAGTTGTATCCGTGCTCGGCCTGCCCAACGAGGTCAGTTGCAACAACCATCGGATCAGCAGTGACATCCGCAAGGACCAGACTGTCCGTCGGGCCCGCGATCATGTCGATGCCGACACGCCCGAACAGGATACGCTTTGCTTCGGCCACAAACTGATTGCCGGGGCCCACAAGGATGTTAGCCTTGGGAAGCCCGAACAACCCGAAGGTCATCGCCGCAACCCCCTGCACGCCGCCCATGGCCATGATCTTGTCGGCGCCACAGATATGCGCGGCGTAGACGATCGCAGGCGCGATACCGACATCCGGGCGCGGCGGTGAGCACGCGACAATGTGCTTACATCCCGCCACCTTCGCCGTCGTCACGGTCATGATCGCGCTGGCGATATGGCTGTAGCGCCCGCCTGGGACGTAGCAACCGGCTGCATCCACCGGGATCATCTTCTGGCCAGCGGTCAGGCCCGGCACAACCTCGACTGCGATGTCGGTCATGGACGCTTTCTGTGCCTCGGCAAAGCGTTTGACGTTGCTGTGGCTGAACTCGATGTCGCGCTTCAGCTTTTCTGGCACGGCATCCATCGCGGCCTGGATTTCGGCATCGCTGAGAATGACGTTGCCTTCGTAGTTATCGAATTTGGCTGCGTATTCCAACGCCTTGGCATCGCCACCTGTCTCAATGTCGGTCAGGATTCCCTGCACAATTTCACTGACATCTGACGCTCCGCTGCGCGCGGTCAGCGTGGCTTTCTTCAGGTATTCACGGGTCATGAATTAGGTCCTTTTCTTACCGCGTCTTTCGGCGGCTTATCGATAGACATCAGGCAACAGCGAGGTAGAGAACGCCGGGATATAGGCGATCATCAACGTCACGATCAGCATGAAGAAAACAAACGGGATGGCGCGGTAGGCGATCTTGAGGATCGACTCGCCCGTAATCCCCGACACCACGAACAAGTTCAGCCCCAAGGGTGGAGTAATAAACCCGACCCCCAGCGCGGTGATCATCATGATGCAGAACTGAATCTGGTTCATCTCAATCTCTTGCGCCAACGGGTAGAGGATCGGTGCCAGGATCACGATGTTGGGCGTCGTTTCCATAACGCAGCCCGCAATGATCAGGATAAGGACCATCATGGCGATCAGTACGAATTCGTTACTGCTGACTGAGGTCAAAGCTCCGACAAATCCTTGCGGCACTCCAATGATCGCCAGAGCTTCGGCCAGAGGGATCGAGAAGGCGATGATCGGAAGGATCACACCGTTGACCTTGGCCGAACTGACCAGCATGGCCGGGAAATCGGACAATTTCAGTGTGCCCAGGATAAACCCGATGAATATGGTCACGACAACCGCCACAGCGCCTGCCTCCGTCGGGGTCAGTTTCCCCGAGAAGATGCCGTAGAAAATGATGCCGGGGACAAGGAAAGCGTACCAGCCGGACTTGACCGTCTTCCACAGGTTCGCGCGCCATTCAGCTGCGGTCATCATGCCACCGCCTTCCCAAAGGTTCAGCCGGTTCATCACGACGTTGGTGATCAGGATGGCCGTCAAGATCAAAAGGCCGGGGATCAGCGCAGCAAGGAACAAGGTCGAGACCGCTATGCCCAGCACGAGGCCGATGATGATATAGGCGATAGAGGGCGGGATGAGGATGCCGGTACAGGCTCCTGCTGCGACCAAAGCACAGGCGTAGGGGCGGGGATAACCGCTCTCGACCAGCCGGTCGATAGTCATCCGCCCTACCGCTGCCGCACCTGCTGCGTCCGACCCGGAGATCGCTGCGAACATGCCGCAGACCAGGACGGTGGCCGAACCGAAGCCACCCTTGGCCCAGCAGGTCAGGGCTTCGGCGACGTCCAGAAACTTTCGACTGAGCCCGGTTCGGACAAGCACGTCGCCGGTCAGGATGAACAGCGGTACGGCGGTCAGCGCGAAGGCATCGATGCCCGAGAACAGCTTTTCACCGACAAGGCTCAGCGGCAATGCGCCGGACATGATCAGCATTGTGATCGATGCTGCGCCGATCGCGGCCCAGACCGGAACGGCGAGCGCGACAAGAGCGACGAAGAGAATGACAGAGGCGTAGAAATCCCACCCAAGTTCAAGCGTTTGACCGCCGAGTTGTTGCCACATCATGGCTCAGGCCCTCCCTTAATCAAACAGCTTGTCGCCTTCGTAGACGGGACGGCCCGTTCGAAGGTCGGCAATATCGCGGAGGAAGGACTGCACCAGCCGAAAGATGACCAGCGCGAAGCCAAACGGCACCGCCATCAGGAAAAAGACCTGGCTGATCCGCAGGCCGTGTGTGACAGACCCGAATTTCCAGGACACGTGGACTGTCTCCCACGACCAATAGATCGCGACGAGTGCCACGATGAACATCACGATGTCGCCGAAGATGTACAGCAGCGTTTTGACCGTGCGCGGGACGTAGTGCATCAGAACATCAATGCGGATATGCCCGCGTTCCTTGACTGCAGCGGCGGCACCGATCCATGCGAGATAGATGAACGCATACCGGACGATTTCTTCGCCCCAGATGGACGAGTAGGCAAAGACCTCGCGCCGGACCACTTCGATAAACATCGTGCCGACGAGCATGACGTAGAAGACTAAAAGCAGCCAACGTTCGGCATTTTTATCAATCGCTCGAAAGAGCTGAGACATAGCATCCTCACTACCGTCACGCGGCGGCGACGTGTTCTAGTGGGTTTTTAATGGGCAAACATCGGATGAGCCGACGCTGGACGCGCCGGCCCGAAGACGCGATCAGGCGTCGTGCACGTAGTATTTCGCACGCGTGTCTGCGGCTTCTTCCAGCTTGGCGAACGCATCCATCGATCCGGCCAGCTCGGTCTTGAAGCTGTCCCATTCGCTGCGCTGATAGCCACCGGCCTCTTTCCATTCGCCCAACTGATCTTCGCTGAGCGAGTGGAACTCGACGCCATTCGCGATCAATTGAGACATGGCGTAGGCCCGTGCCGAAGGCACTTTGGACAGGTTCTGCTGCTGGGTGACTTCGCCCGCAAATTCGATACCTTCCTTGACGTCCATCGGCAGGCTGTCGAACCATTCAAGGTTGATCGAATAGACCTGACTGTCCGGCACCGCCTGAGTGAAGGTCACATGGCTGAGGATCTCACCAAAGCCAAAGACATGCAGCGCACCCACCGAGGGATCAAGCGCATCTGCGACGCCTTGCCGGATCGCTGACGGAGTCTCACCCCACGCAACAGGCGTCGGGTTCGCACCCACCATGCCATAATACTGCTGCAGCATTTTTGATCCGGGTACGCGGAATTTGACACCGGACATATCGCCGGGGGTGATAATTGCGTTGCCTCCCTGGCGAACAGCGACGACGCGCGGATCGATCACGATATACATCAGCGCTTTAAAGCCGGATGCCGCGATCTTGGGGTCTACTTCCGCCTTCCAAGCTTCAGAGGAAGTCAGGTTCGTGAACCGCTGGTTGGACCCGCAGAAATATGGAAGGTTGATCAGATCAACCACACTCGCAAAGGGCGCGAAATTCGATAGCGAGTGTTGCGCCGCTTGTATTGTCCCGCCCTGAACCGCCTGCGCCAGTGCTCCGCCCGCGCCAAGCTGACCACCGGGCGCCAGTTTCACATAGACCTTGCCATTCGTCATGTTCTGGATGTTTTCTTTCAGGTCCAGCTGCATGATCGGATAGCTGCGAGACGCGCCCAGAACATAGGCCGTTGCCAACGTCATCTTGAATTCAGCCGCGTTTTCGCGATCGCGTTCCTCGGCGGCGGTCTGTGCTGCCGCTTCGCTGGACCACAATGTCCCAGCCGCGCCGGCGACCATGGCCGCCGTGAACGAGCCGGTGCCCGCGAGTTTCAAAAAATTCCGACGCTCGGCCGAAGCCAGCTCCTGTTTAGTCTTGTCCATGTGTTCTCCTCCCGTTGGACTTTTTTTCGGATTTATTCCTTTGATTTTTTCTCCGAAATTTCTTTTGCTTCGCTCCGCAGAATGCCGATCGAAAAGGCGATGGCCGCAGCAAACAAGATCAACATTTCCCAGATATTGTTGACCAAGGGCGCATTCGAGACTGCTCCGATCACTACGTTCGCTACAAACGCGAGCAGCAATATTCCAGCTATCAAGTATGGCATGCGTCCTCCCCAACCCATCCAATGTCTCGCACTGAGTCGCCTGCAATGTAAGCGCTTACATTTTGTTATGCAAGCGCTTACATTGCATATGTGCTGTAGGTTCCCGACAAATCGTGCTTTTGATAGAATTCGTCTTGAGCTAGTTGCCCATCCAGAATGACAAGAAAAACCATGCCTCAAAGCGGTCACGAAAACACAGTCCCAACCCTTGCAGATGTTGCCCGACATGCGAACGTGTCCACCGCAACCGTCTCGCGGTGCCTGAACTCGCCAGAGCGGGTAGGGCAAAGCACAAGGGAACGAGTTCTGGCAGCTGTACGAGAACTTGGGTACGCGCCAAATTTCGGAGCCCAAGCCCTTGCAGCAAGGCAGACAAATACGATTGCTGCCGTGATACCGACTATGGAGAACGCTGTTTTTGCACGCGGACTACAGGCGTTTCAGGAAGAACTGGTGCGGCATGGTAAAACGCTTCTGGTTGCTTCGTCCGCCTATGATTCAGAGCTGGAAGAACAACAGGTGCGTGCGTTGGTAGCGCGGGGTGCAGATGGGTTGCTGCTGATTGGGTACGATCGCGAACCGGAGATCTATGCGTTTCTGGAAAAGCAGCGTGTACCAACTCTGATCGCCTGGTCATTTGATCCTGACCAATCCCCGCCTGCCATCGGCTTTGACAATCGGGCTGCGATGTTTGCCCTTGCCCGGCAGGTCATTGGATATGGGCATCAGCATATCGCGTGTATCTCTGCTCCAACCGCTTCGAATGATCGGGCAAGGGAACGCGTTCAAGGCATTCGGGATGCCAAACAAGAGGCCGGTCAGGACCCGAATACAATGTTTCTTGTCGAGACCGCTTACGGCGTTGAAACTGGTGAAGTTGCTTTGCGCGAGGTCATGACAGCCGCACCAGAAACGACTGCCGTGATGTGCGTCAATGATGTTTTGGCGGTCGGAGCCTTACGTGCGGCTCGGGAAATGGGGCTTGAGGTGCCCAGGGACCTCTCAATTACCGGTTTTGACGATATCGAAATTGCAATGCTCGCCGAACCCGCTCTTACGACGGTCCATGTCCCGCATCGCGAGATGGGTCGTCGCGCCGCTGGGATGCTGATCCAGATACTCCGTGATGCGCACAGCGGTCAAAGTGTTGAGTTGCCGACAGAAATAAGACTACGTCAATCACTCGGTCCTGCCCGCACTATTGAGTGATCCCAACCTTGAGGGCTATCTTTGGAAATCTACTCGCTCGAATCTACCAACGATGTACGACCCGGATTCGGCATGCACGGCCAATCCAACTTGAACTACTGGTGTGAGTATTTCTTAGACTCAGAGTTTATGGCTAGCAGACTAAGAGAGCTGTGAGGAAGGCCTTTGTGCGCGGCTCATCCGTTGCGATGCAGAATGCCCTGAACCGGACGATGCCTGCCGTGGCAATCGGGCAAAAATTATTATGTCGCGGCTGTCTTTCAGGTTCTGGTCACGTGGTTAACAGAGCCGAAAGTTCATTTGCCCCCTTTTTCAGGATACCCAGAAACGACATCAGGCTGTTGACGTTGTGACGTTGTGTCGGTGCATGAACCGAAAGTGTGCCCACCAATCGGCCTTGCCCATCTTGAACGGGTACTGCTAGGGCTGCCATTCCACTCATGAACTCTTCATCATCAGTGGAATAACCGTTCTGAGCGATATGTTGGATTTCCGTGCGCAATGACTGCGGATCGGTCAGGGAACTTTCAGTCTGTGGCTGCAGATTTCCTGCTGAAAGAAATCCATCCAGTGTTTTCTGCCGGAGCGTGGACAAGTACATCTTGCCGCTGGCGGTGCAATGAAAGGGAACCTGTGTCCCGACCGGTAATTGAATGCGCAAAGGCCACTTCGTCTCAACCCGGTCAAGATAGATCATGCCCTCTCGGTCAGGAATGGCGAGATTGCAGGTCTCACCAACCTGCTCGGCGACACTGCGTAAGATCGCCAAACGCGCTGTGCGCAGATGCTCGGACGACATGGTGTTGACTGAAAGCAACCTTAGACGGTGCCCGGGACCGTATGAGCGGCCATCCAGATCACGCTGCAGGAAACCTTCGGCCTCTGCTGTTTGCAACAAACGGTGGATTGTTGGTTTCGCCAGACCGAGTGCCTCGATCAGGTCCGATGGTTTGACGGCAACCCCGCGTCGCGCCACCTCCTCAAGGATGAGGAGAAGGCGCAAGTTTGTTGGGATCTGGGTTTCTTTGTCTTGTGTTTCCGTTTCGGCCATCCCGCAACAGTCTAGTTATTTGGCAGCAGGATCAAGGCCAGATCAGGTACAAGCGAGATCAAAATCCACACTGATATCAGCGCTGCTAGATAGGGCACAGTGTACCGAAGCAGACGGAAGTAGGGAACGCCAGTCACCCCTGATGCCACGTAGAGATTGAGACCGTAGGGGGGTGTGATGAAGCCAATCGAAGCCCCCACAAGGAAGATTACCGAGAAATGGATCGGATCAATCCCGACCGAGGCCGCAATCGGTGCCAGAATCGGGGCCAGGATGATCGTGACAGGCAGGCTTTCGAGTACCATGCCCGAGAAGAAAACGATCACCATCGAAGTAAACAGAACCGCATGGTAGCCACCCATCGAGGTTACGAAATCCCCAATGGTTTGCTGAGCGCCAAGCAATGACAGGATCTGCTGCATCACCACAGAAATCGCGATCAGCGGTGCGAGGATACCTGTGATCTGGGCCGAGCGGATCACGATTGAGGGGATCTCGGGGATCGTGAAGCCTTCGACGACAAACATCTCGGCATAGCTTTTTTCGGTGGGTGAGATGTCGTTCCGCGCGCCCATGATCCGATTGATCGGATAGCTGACCAATCCTGCGATAACACAAAAGCCGACCGTCACTCCGGCTGCCTCAGTTGGTGAGAATTTGCCTGTGTATATACCCCACAGCACCAGCCCGATGGCGAAGAATCCAAGCCAGGCACCGAATGCAGTTTTCAGCACCCGGTTCAGTTGCAGCGGGATCAGATGACCCCACCCGTTCATGCGGCAAATGATCCAGCAGGCGAACTGCATGCCAAAGACCATCAGCGCGCCCGGAAGGATACCCGCCACAAATAGCTCGGAAATCGGCAGGTTCATCAGGAAACCGTAGACGATAAAGATAATCGAGGGAGGAATGATGATCCCCACAGTTCCACCAGCCGCAGCGGTGGCTGCGCTGAAACGTTCGTCATAACCCCCTTTGACCATCTCGGGGTGCAGCATCGAACCGATCGTGGCGGTTGTGGCCGAGTTTGAGCCTGAGATTGCTGCGAACAATCCGCAAGCCCCGAGGGATGCCATCGCCAGCCCGCCGCGTATCCAGCCCAGACAGGCATAAGCAAAATCGCTGAGCCGCCGCGCGATGCCCGATTTATTGATCAGGTCTCCGGTCAGGATGAACAGCGGCATCGCCAGCAAGGCGAAACCCTTGTTGAACACGTTCAGAAGTTCAGCACCCATGTTGTCCAGCGTCAGGCCAAGAACAAACGAACAGCCGATGACCCAATAGCCGATTACCAGCAAAACCGGTACGCCCAGCATGAACAGAAACGTGACCGCAAGAGAGATCAGTGTGACCATAGTTCCGTCTGTCATCAGTCTGCTCCGATCACGGCCTGCTTGATCAGCGGCTCGCCTGTTTTCCAGTTGTTCAGATCATCGGCAAGGTTCTGAAACACGCGCCCGACCATCAGAAAGAACGACAGCGGTGCGGCCAGAAGGAACCACCACTGCATGATATTGTCTGTTCCCAGAACGATCTGAAAGTTTGATGCCGACAATGCCACCAGCCGTGTTGTGGTCACGATGACGATCACCGCAAAGATGAACCACAATATCGCGTCGAGTATCAGGCAAGCCAATTGCCCAGCCCTCGGCATTGCAGTGCGGAATTCGCTGAAGCTCAAATGTGTGCGCAGGCGGACATTGTACGACGCCCCAAACCACGCCATGACCATGAACAGCAGCGGGGGAATGGTGGTCGACCAGGGTTCCTGATCGTTGAACACAAACCGGTCGATCACGCCCCAGAAGATGATTAATGCGATCGCAAGGTAGGAATACACCATCACCGACCGTTCCAGATGACGTTCAACAAAGGGCACCGCCCGATAGATCAACATGATCACGATTCCGCCAATCGCCGAGACAATCGCGCCCAACACCCAGGCGGCGTCGGATTCCAGTGCGGATTGAATCTCGAACGAATCCTGGCTGAGAAAGGCGCTGAAAATCGCGCCGATGTCTGCCCAAAACGACATGAACCCCGTCCTCCCAGTCGGTATAAAGTTGAACCGGCCCGCTCAGGGCCGGTTCGTAACAGTCTATCAGGCTTCGCCTTTCCACCAACGGCGCGGTTCGACATTTTCCGGCAGGGTGTCGGCCGGAATCTCGCGCGCGATGTCGTAGATTTCCTGATAGGTATCAATGCCGCCTGCCCATTTATTCAGACGTTCGCGCCACTGGGCCCAAGGCTCTGGGTTGTAGTTCGGAGCGCACATCTCTTCGGCCAGCTTGATCTGATCGTCAGCCAGGAATGCCGGGCGCACGCCATTTTCGGCGAAGATAGTGTCCGGCAATTGCGGCTCCGAGAAACCCACCGTATTCAGCAATGCGGCTTCATTCGCACCCTGGATCAACGCTTGAGTGAAGTAGGAAGATTCCATAACTGCGTCTTGCAATTCTCCACTCAGACCGTCAAAGACCTCGGCCGACATGGACGTATGTTCAGTGCCGCAGAAAAATTTCAGATTGACCGACTGCGAAACCACCGGCGCCATGTTGGCGTAAGCCACGGCCGAGGCCCAGGTTTCCGCCCCATCGATCAGACCTGTCTTAAGCGCATCCAGTGTCTCTTCCCAAGCCACCGGGACTGGGTTCAGATTCAGCAATTGCATTGCAATCCGGCCCAACTGCGTACCCGTCACGCGATTTTTGGTACCAAACAACTCTTCCAGTTTGGTGACGGTCGGCTTGTCGGCAAAGGTCGAACCCATTTGCAGGCCGCGTAGCTCACAATGGGTAAACAGGAACTTCAACCCGTGCCGTTTTTCCAGCGGATCACGCAGGATGCGCTGGCTCGCCGGGCTATAGAAGAAGTGATACTGCGCCGCGCGGCTGGGGAACATATAGGCGTAGTCCAGCACGTTCAGATAAGGTGCGCCTCCGGCCGAGTTCTGAGTTGAAGCAGCATAAATATCGACGATTCCCTGCTGGGTCTTTTCGACACAGCTCAGCTGGCCGCAGATCTGGTTGTCGCCGATGAATTCGATGCGAATCTCGCCGTCCGTGCGTTCTTCCAGGTCGCGCGCGAACTCAATTGCGCCGGCGCGTTCAATCAACAGGTTGCGGGTGTTGAAGCCCGACGCGCCGAATTTCAGCGTGTGCTTCGGCTCTTTCGAAAAGCGCTTTTCATAGGTGGATTCGGCGGCATGCGCCAGATTCGCCAGACTCATCGCGCCGCCGAACCCGCCCGCCGCCAGCAGTGTCGAGCTCATGCCGTAACGCCCGGCCACGCGGAAGAAATCTCGCCGTGAAATACCACTTAGTTTCCGTCCGATCTCCATTGCTTACCTCCCTGATCGCAATTATTGAGACGTTTTGTATCAAAAAAGGCTAGTATAATTCTTGCATCTTGCATAGAGTTTTTTTCAGCGACGTTGGAAGGAGGCGGTCATGGAGGTGGATTATGCAGTTGTTGGCGCAGGATCGTCGGGCTGTGTCATTGCCAATCGGTTGAGCGCAGACCCCAACACAACTGTTGCGCTGCTCGAAGCAGGTGGCCGCGATACCAACCCGTGGATTCACATCCCCGTCGGCTATTTCAAAACGATGCATAACCCCTCGGTTGACTGGTGCTATCGCACTGAGCCCGACCCCGGCCTTAACGGTCGATCCATCGACTGGCCACGGGGCAAGGTGCTGGGTGGCTCATCCTCGCTGAACGGGTTGCTCTATGTGCGTGGCCAGAAGGAAGATTACGACCGCTGGCGGCAAATGGGCAACGAGGGTTGGGGCTGGGACGATGTGCTACCCCTGTTCAAACGCTGTGAGGATCAAGAGCGCGGCGAGGATGAATATCATGGCGTCGATGGCCCCTTGTCAGTGTCCAACATGCGCATTCAGCGCCCGATCTGCGATGCCTGGGTCGCGGCGGCACAGGCCGCCGGTTACCCGTTCAACCCAGATTATAACGGGGCCGAGCAAGAAGGTGTGGGTTACTTCCAACTGACCACGCGCAATGGCCGCCGCTGTAGCGCCGCCGTCGCCTATCTCAAGCCCATTCGCAGTCGTCAGAACCTCAACATCATCACCAAAGCGCTTGTGTCGCGTGTGGTTCTGGATGGGAAAAAAGTAACCGGGCTGGTCTACCGGGATCGTTCTGGTGCCGAGCAGACCCTGACAGTTCGGCGCGAGGTCATCCTGTCCGGTGGGGCGATCAACTCTCCCCAAATCCTGATGTTGTCAGGGATCGGAGAGCCGGATCATCTAAAGGAAAATGGTATCAAACCGCTGCACGCCCTGCCGGGTGTTGGCAAAGGTCTTCAGGATCACTTGCAGGCGCGGCTGGTGTTCAAATGCAATGAGCCCACACTGAATGACGAAGTTCGCAGCCTGTTCAATCAGGCGCGAATCGCGCTGAAATACGCACTATTCCGTGCGGGTCCGATGACAATGGCCGCCAGCCTTGCGACTGGTTTCATGAAAACCCGGCCCGATGTTGAGACGCCCGACATTCAGTTCCACGTGCAACCCTGGTCCGCCGACAGCCCAGGCGAAGGCGTGCATCCGTTTTCGGCCTTCACGATGTCGGTCTGCCAACTGCGTCCGGAAAGTCGGGGAGAGCTGCGCCTGAACGGACCGGACCCATCCGAACATGTCAAGATCATCCCGAACTATCTGTCCACTGAAACGGACTGCCGAACCATTGTCGACGGCGTGAACATCGCGCGCGGGATTGCCAAACAAAACCCTCTGGCCTCGAAGATATCAGAAGAGTTTCGACCAACGGCAGAGCTGAGCTGCGAAGACTATGACGGCACTCTGGATTGGGCCAGATCGAACAGCGTGTCGATCTACCACCCAACCGGCACCTGCGCGATGGGGAACGCCGAGACGTCTGTTGTCGACGCAAGACTAAAGGTACACGGTATTTCGAACCTGCGGGTGGCTGATTGTTCGATCATGCCGGAAATCGTCAGCGGCAACACCAACGCACCAGCGATCATGATTGGCGAAAAGGCAAGCGACCTGATTAAGGCGGATGCTTGAGAAATCTGCCATCGTATCTGATCGCCTGATCCCTACAGTATCAATAGATCAGTGCGTCAATCGCATTAAAAACGATCTGGCGCTGTGCCGGTGGTTGGAATCTGCATTCGCTTTGCGACCGCTTTGTCTTGTGACTAAACGAAGTCTGGTAACCGAACCTCGGATGATATTGCGTTAGCCAATAGTCCTAACCGCAACTCCAACTTTCTTTTGACCTCCCCCGCGTTTCGGCCGACTCAAAATCGGTCTTTGCTGCCTACATGATTGTCTCAGGCAGCTCCCTTTGGCTAACATTCACGAATTCCAAAACGACACGCTACCCACGTGCTAATGACGTGCCAACAGGGAACTCATAATAAAGTCTTCAGCGCACACAATGATCCCGGTCATGGGCAATTCTGACAGCACACTACGATATGCACTGCCTTCCAGAACTTCGATCACCAGTTGTGACGCCTGAAGGGGATCCGGAACGGCGCGCAATTCACCGCCGGTAATTCCTCGCTTCACTACGGCTTCCAGGGCCTCAGTCAAACTCGACCGGTTCTCGACGAACAGCTGCGCGATGTCCGGTTGACGAACTGCTTCGCTCGAAATTTCCAATGTTAAAATAACGTTATCCGGCGCAGCAAGGTATTTTGCGTAGGCCTTGATGAACTTTCTTATGACTTTGGGCGCGGGCGCATCTGAGTTCAGGATTTTCAGAAACGGCTCCATCTCGCGGCGTTCAAGCATTGCGATTTCTACAAGCACATCATGTTTGCCGCGAAAATGATTATAGAGATTTCCTAGGCTGACGCCCGCCCGCGCAGCGATATCGCGGACGCCTGTCTGATGATAGCCGCGCTCAAGGAAACACATAACTGCGGCCTCCAAAATCTGGTTGCGACGCTTGGCTGTTGCCTTTTCCCGGATTGATTCCGGCTTCTTGGTGTCATCGGACATTTTTTCAACTTAATATTGAACGAACGATCGTTCATAGTATATGACACTCTATCGAATGCCACAAGGTGCAATGGATTCGGCGGCACAGGAAAGACTGGTCTATGACAGAAAAAACTTTGGAAACTCGGCAAAGACCGACCCGGCGATGGCTTTGGATTGGACTATCGTTGGCACTGTTTGTAGCGATCGTCGTCCTCCTGTTTGATACAGAAGATACAATTGATGTTCAGGCAACAACGACCTCACCTCCGCCACCGACCGTCTCCGTCGTCACAGTAGTTTCGGCAACCGTACAAGCGCGGGTTTCGGCGTTTGCCGAAGTTCGGCCTCGGTGGGATGCCAAGCTGCGATCTGCTGTGTCCGGGCGCATCATTGCGGTACACAACGCCGCTTTGGCAGGGACTAAGGTGGAACGGGGTGCCCCTTTGTTTTCAATCGAAAATGCACCTTATCAAAGCGCCGTTGCAGCCGCTGAGATGGAGCTTGAGCAAGCGGAACTGGCGTTATTGCGCGCGCAGAACAAAGTGACAGTCGCGCAACGACAGTTTGATCGGGATGAAACAGAACCGCCAAACGAACTGGCTGTGAATCTACCGCAATTGCGCATTGCCGAGAAAACCGTTGCAGCTGCACAGGCACGGCTGAATGCGGCGCGAAATGAACTGAAGGACGCGGAGGTTGTCGCCCCTTTTTCGGGATTTGTAACCCATCGCTTTGCCAGCCTGGGCCAGACGGTCAACCCAGGCGATGCCCTGATACACCTTTCGGACGACCAGCAATTCGAACTGGTCGCCGAGTTTAGTCAGGCGGACTGGGCGTTGTTGGATCATCCGATCTCTGGTGCCACTGCTGATCTGACACAGCGCTCGGGCGGAGCGTTGGGGCGGGCTCAAGTCCGGCGTGGAGGAGGGTTTCTGGATCAAGACACACGGCAGGTGCGGGTCTTTCTGGATGTCACAAAGCCCGATGAACGCATACTCGCCGGAGACTTCCTGCAGGTTCACATTCCCGGACGCCGGATCTCGGACACATTAACCCTACCCGAAAGCGTCCTGACCCGTGCGGGATACATTTGGATTGTAGACGATAAGGACCAATTGCAGAGGCTTAGCCCGAACATCCTGTTCCGCAGCGAAAGTACAGTGACGGTATCGGCTCCCGAAGGGACCGGCCCGTGGCGCGTGGCCAAAACACCTTTGGCCTCGTTTCTACCGGGTCAGCGGGTGACGCCGCAATCAGATGGGGGCTGAGCCATGCACGCTCTGACTTACTGGTTTATTCGAAATCCGGTCGCTGCCAATTTGATGATGGCGCTGATCCTATTTCTTGGGGTGCAAACGCTGCTGAACATTCGGATCGAAGGCTTCCCCCGCATTCCGCCGGAAAGTGTTACAATCGCGATCGAGTTTCCGGACGCCACAGCCGAACAGGTTGATGAATTGGTGACCCAGAAAGTTGAGCAGGCCCTCGAAGGTTTGGAGGGCGTGCGTAGTGTGACCTCACAATCCCAAAATGACCTAAGTGTCGTGACTGTCCGCCGCGCAGGTGGCCAGAAACTACAAGCCGTCCTGGATCGTGTCCGTATTCGGATCGACAGTTTGACTGATCTGCCTGATACTGCGCGCCGACCCGTGATCGAAGCCTCGGGTTTCGATTTCCCGGCGCTGTATCTGAACTTGTTCGGAGAAACAGACCCCGCCACATTACAGAGCTTGGCGCAACGCCTGAAAGAAGAGTTGCTGGCGCAACCGGAATTGTCGCGGTTGCAAATCTGGGGCCTGATACCGCGTGAATTACGCATCGAAATCGACCCGGCGTTGCTGCGCCACTATGGGTTGACGGTTTCGGATGTGACCCGCGCCATCGAAGGGAATTCGCTGGCCTTTCAGGCAGGTCGTCTGAGGACCGATGGTGGCACGATTTATCTGCGGGCCGATGACAGGGCGAAATACGTGCCGGAATACGCAGCTCTGCCGATCATCGAACGTGACGACGGGTCCTATGTGCCTTTGGGCGATATTGCCAAAATCGAAGACGGGTTTCAGGACGGCGAGTACCTGTTTCGCCTGAACAGCAAACCAACCGTAGGGATGGAGGTTCTGGTCGGGCAGAGGGAAAACCTGCTGGAGATCAGTGATGTCGTGCGCAGCACGGTTGACGAGTTCAGCCGACAGCTGCCGTCGCAGGTTCAGGTCGAGATCTGGGGTGATAGCGCTGGCTACATCTCGGACCGCCTGGCGCTGTTGCGCTCAAACGGGGTGCAGGGTTTGATCCTTGTGACCCTGATGCTGTCGATTTTCCTGAACGTGCGTTTGGCCTTCTGGGTTGCCATGGGCATTCCCGTTTCGGTCATGGGGGCGCTTGCTGTCTCGGGCTCGAAATGGGTGGACTATTCGCTGAACGATGTCACGACTTTTGGTCTGATCATTGCCTTGGGAATTCTGGTCGATGATGCCGTTGTAGTCGGCGAAAGCGTTTTTGAAGAACGTCGCAAGGGGAAGGACCCGATTAGGGACACGGAACGCGGCGTGCATCGCGTGGCCGTAGCGACCGTCTTTGGCGTGCTGACCACAATCGCAGCCTTTTTCCCGATGCTGTTGATCGACAATCCGCTGGGCAAGGTACTTGCCGGGTTCGCGGGCATCGTGATCCTGACGCTGATCTTTTCGCTTATCGAAAGCAAATTCATCCTGCCCGCCCATCTGGCGCAGGTTTCGATGCGGCAAGAGCGTCGATACCTGCTGACCCGCTTGTGGGGGCGGGTACAGGATTCTGCGCAGGGCGGGTTGTACTGGGTGCGGGATCGCATCTACCAGCCTTTGCTCGTCGCGGCGGTGCGTCAGCGCTATGCCGTGCTGATCTTGTTCATTGCCGCCGCAACGCTGGGGCTTGGCCTGATGTACAAGGGCAAGGTCAGGACGGTGTTCTTTCCCGAGGTGCCCGGTCAGGTCATCACGATGAACCTGGAAATGGATGCCCGCGCCCCCTTTGCACTGACCCGCACGAACGTGAATCGGATCGAAGCCGTGTTGAACGAGCTGAACGTCGAGCTTGCAGAAGAGGCGAGCATGTCTGCTCCACCCGTTCAGACAGTATTCACCATCATCAACAGCGCTGGAAATGCGCAAGTATTCGCTGAAATGATCCCGGTAGCTGAGCGTCCGAATGTCCCGATCCTTTCCGTGGTCCGCGAATGGCGCGACCGGGTCGGTGCGGTCGAGGGCGCCACCGAGTTGGAGTTCACCGGATCGGAAACGCTTGCCGGAGGGTTCCGAATCCGGTTGGCGTCAAAAGACGAAGACCTTCTGCAGCAATCCAGCGCCGAAATGAAAGGTTTCTTGTCGAACATCGAGGGCGTGGCAAATGTAAGGGATGGGTTGGTGGGCGGCCAACCTGAACTGAAACTCCGCCTGCGCCCGGACGCGCGGCACCTTGGTTTTAACGCCGAGGCTCTGGCCAGACAGATTGGCTATGGGTTCGGCGGGGCCGAGGTGACCAAGGTCAGACGCGATGGGTCCGAAGTCCGCGTAGTCGTGCAGAACGCGCGTGAAAACCGCGATACGTTGGCGGATCTGGTGCAGACCCGGTTGCGCAGCGCATCCGGCGCCTGGGTGCCGCTTGAGACCGTCGCCGAAATCGAGGGCACCTATGCCTCTGGCACTATCGATCGCCGTGACGGCAAGCGCATGAACATCGTAGCCGCGTCCATCGACCGCGACCTTGTTGCTCCCGAAGAGGTGGGGCAGGCGGTGTTCGAGCAGCTGGTCCCGAAACTCCGTGCCAAATATCCCAGCGTAACCGTCCTGCCGGCCGGTGAACTGGAAGAAATGGCCGATATAAGCGATGGCCTGAAGCGCGCGCTGTTGCTGGCAGCCGTTCTGATCTATGTGCTGATGGCCGTGCCGTTGAAAAGCTATTGGCAGCCTTTCGTCATTCTGGCGATCGTGCCATTCGGCTTTATCGCAGCCGCCGTCGGGCACCTGATCATGGGTGTCTCGCTGTCGCTGTTTTCGTTCTTCGGCATGCTTGCTCTGACCGGTGTGATTGTGAACGACAGTCTAGTCATGATCACCCGCTACAATCAGGCGCGAGAGGAAGGTCAGCCCGTGAATCTGGCGCTGAGAAGCGCAGGCATTGGACGTTTCAAGGCGATCTTTCTGACCACCGCAACTACAGTGATTGGTCTGCTGCCTTTGCTGACCGAAACCTCTGAGCAAGCGCAGTATCTGATCCCTGCGGCAATCTCTTTAGCTTTTGGAGAACTCTTCGGCACAGCCCTCATGCTGCTGCTGGTGCCGGTACTGATCGCCATCACCGAGGATGTCATTGCCATTCTCAAGTCACCCCTTCCGCAGCCTCCTGAAGAAAGGACAAAGCCATGATACGGAACCTTCTAGCCCCTGCATTCGCCGTGATAACGCTTGCGACACCGGCCTCCGCCGAGGGTCTGAATGTGACTGTGGACAGCATCCGCAACGCCAAGGGCAACATCGTGATCCTTGTATTCGATAACGCGCGCGCCTTTGACAGTTTGGATGTCTGGAGCGCCATTGACTACGCCCAGATTCCGTCACGTAAAGGCAGCGTCAGCCATGAGTTTTCTGACCTGAACGCGGGCCCATACGCTGTGCTGTTGTTTCATGACGAAAACAAGGACGATGACCTGAACATGACTGAGACAAAACTGTTGGAGGGGCTGGGTTCAACAGGTGCCTCAGACCCTCAGGACGAGCCGGATTTCAAGGCTGCCTCGGTTTGGCCGGGCGATGTGCGTGTTCGCATTCACTATGATCAGTAGTGCGCCATGCTGACAGATCGACAACTGACAATCGGCACGCTTCTGAGTGTGTTCCGCTGGCGCGTAGGGCTTACGTGGTTCCTGATCCTGGCTGAAACTGCCATGACGGTTCTGATTCCGCTGTTCGTCGGCTTCGCCATAGATGGATTGCTGAGCGAAGATTTTGAGCCCTTTGTGCAGTTAGGTGCGCTCATGGTTGCCCTCACTATGATCAGCGTGATCCGGCGGATTTACGATACACGTGTCTACGGTATGATCCGTGTCGAATTGGGCAAGGCGCTTGCCGCGCGGTTTTCAAATCTTCCAATTTCGTCGCTGAACGCCCGGATCGGCATGGGGCGCGAACTGGCCGACTTTCTTGAGGAGATCCTGCCCTCGGCAATCGCGGGGGTGGTGCAGTTCGTCGTATCAGCAATTTTGCTGTTTTACTTCTCGCCAGTTCTGGCCCTGTCTGCCTGTGGAGTTCTTGTCGGAATGATATCTGTGTACGCTCTGTTTCATTCGACGTTTTGGCAATGGAACCGTGCGCTGAATGAGCAAATGGAGCATCAGATCAGTGTTCTGGAACAACGACGTGACCGTCCGGTTTTCGTCCACCTGAGTAAACTGCGCCGGTTCGAAGTAAAGCTCTCGGATACCGAAGCCGTTCTGTATGGCGTAATCTTCATTCTGTTAATAGGTCTGCTCCTATTCAACCTGTGGTTCGCGACCCAAAACCTGGATGCGACACCGGGCATGATATTTTCGATTATCAGCTATTCGTGGGAGTTTGCGGAAGCCGCACTTGCTTTGCCCGTCACCTTACAATCCTGGTCTCGCCTGTCAGAAATTACGACCAGGTTGCAGAGCGATTGATCAGGCTTGCATACCATAAATGGCGTGATTCGGGATTTGTAATCAGGAAGTAACCAGTCCATTCCGGTCGTGCGTAGCCTAGCTAAAGGAGGGGTAAGAAGAGCTGATAAACTAGAGCTTTGTGAATTCAGACAAAGCCTGCAACGGGCGCATTATGACTGAAGATCGGGCGTCGCGCTGTAATCGTTCGATGAGCTTCTTGAATATGGCCGGATTTCAATAGCAGATTCAGGTAAGTCAGCTCCAAAAGGTCACGCTGTGCGCGGCTGCCACCCAGACGAGCGTGATCTGCCATGACCGGTGTCAGCTGTTGCAGCGCATCCGTCCAATCTTGTCGCGCAATCGCGCCCCACGCACGGGCCACCGGGCGAACAAGATCTGACGCAAAACCCAAGCTTGTTTCGGTCAGAACCGCAAGGCGTTCTCCTTCCCCTGCCATTGCATGAGCCAGTGCGCCATGTATGTCTGCAAAACTCATGCCTGGGTTTGGAAAAAACCGTGATGCGTATTCACTCAGGTCGCGCCAAAGTTTGGGCGCAACTGTTAGACCCGCAATCTCAGTGCGGTGCAAAAGTGCAGCAGCATCGGTTAGAACATTTATCGGCAACGAATAGGACGCTGCGGGTGCGATAGCTCCCTCGTAAATCGTCCATAGCTCAGCCTCATCCCCTTGCTCCAAGGCCCACAGAGCGCGATGCCAACTTAAGTGGCCGTGCAATACCGAGCGCACATCATAATCCGCGATCCAGTCGGCAAGGTATGCGCGACCGGCCTCTCCATAACCTTGCTCGTAGAGTGTGTGCGCTTTGAAGTGTGACGCGTTTGCATTGGTGTTGTTCAAAGCGAGCGAGCCGTCCATCATGGACATGGCCTCATCAAGCCGCCCAACTTCGCACAGCGCCTGACCGTGTACGCTCATAACCCACCAGTCTTCGCCCAAGGCATCAAATAATTTGGTCGTGTAGGCAAGTTGCGTGCTTTCCCGACCAGGCTCACCCGATGTTCCAATCAAACCGAAAATGTTGGTACAGATCTGCGCGACAAGGACATCGCGGGGGTGATGAGCAGCGTGCTTCAGAACTGCGCTTCGTGCCTGTAAGACACGTCCCTGAAGCAAGAGATCGAATACCGCAAGATGACCCTCCTCGCGCTCAGTCAACCCAGATGCGCAGGCGCGGGCCGACGCCATTGCCTCTTGAGCGCCAGACATATCGTTTTCATACATTCGAGCTCGAGCAAGCCCAACGTGACCGAGGGCGAAGCCGGGATCGGCCGTGATGGCGGCGGAAAAAGCTTCGCTTGCACCAAACGTTGCTGCAAGGATGTGATCAAGCCCCGCGACATAGGCGTCCCGCGCCTCTGGCAGGCTGGTCGTCAGCGTCAGTCCATATCGGTCAACCAGCATCTCCATACTCCCACTTTCGTCAGCATACTCAAACGTGCGTGCTCGCAACTGCCCAACGCTAGCATAAAAAGCGAAACCATAAGCACTATTGTGGATAATCGATTGCTATAAGGATCGAACCATCGGTTAACGGGCTGGCCTTCTGGCCTTCACTACTGATTGAAAAGATATTGATTGAACCAAGCGTGCCTCATAGCCTTTCTTTGCCAATAGGGTTGTCCTAAGGAGGCACAGTGATGAGGTGCACATTGCCTACCAAGTATATGGCGATGGCTTTCTCGCTACGTTTGACGGACCCGGCCAGGCGATCCATCGTGGCAAGGCGATTGGCGATGCCATTTCCAAGCTGAATCTGGAAGTTCGCATAGGGGTTCACACAGGCGAGGTCGAAGTTTCTTTGCATTATGTGCGCGGAGTTTCCGTTAACACTGCAGCGCGTATCTCTGAATTGGGCGGAGGCGGCGACATCGTCGTTTCCAGAACAGTAAAAGATCTGGTGGCTGGGTCCGGTCTGGACTTCGAAAATCTTGTAACAAAAGAACTGAAGGGCTTATCCGAAGACTGGCAAGTTTATAAAGCGGTCTAAAGGCATCTCTAGCCATTCCACCCAGCAGCTTTCGGAAGTCACAAATTAAACATCAAATGATGACGGCGGGAGGGGTCGAGCAGATCTTCATTAGCCTTAAATTGTGGTTTTCACCCAATCAATATGAACGGCGGATTTGGCCTCAAAGCCGCCGAATAGCAGCGTGCTAGCCACCTCGGAACGAATGCTTCGGAGCTGGGCATCGCCCAATGTGTAACCGCTCTTTGAACGTCCGACATCGTTGATCCATTTGCCAAACGCATACTTTTTAGCCAATTTGCGACAATGGAGTTTCTCGACGTCAGCCACAACAGTTTCCTCGTCGCCATGTCCTGCATTGTTGCCTTCGTGGCAGGGTTTACAGGATTGTCGATGACGCGAGATCTTTCGACGAAGCCGGTCTTTGAAAAGAAGGCCTCGGTGGCTCTTGCAGCTGTTTCGCTTGGCGGTGGAATCTGGGCCATGCACTTCGTGGCCATGCTCGGGCTTCAGATGCCGATCCTGTTCTATTACGACGCTGCAATCACACTTGTGTCTGCGCTTGTCGCGATCCTGCTCGTCGGAGCTGCGCTTATTCTGTTGCATTTCACCGAACGCAACCGCGCCACGATTGCGATGGCAGGAGGCGTTGTTGGGTTGGGCATCTTGGCGATGCACTATATTGGAATGGCTGGCCTGGAGCTTTGCCGGGCAGTGTATACGCCCAGTGGCGTCATCTTGTCCTCGATTGCTGCAATAGTGCTTTGTATGCTGGCTTTCGCGATTGCCTACGGGCAGCGAACAAACAGAAACATTTTGCTGGGCACTTTGTGTTTTGCAGCGGCGGTTTGCACCGTTCATTTTCTTGCTCTGGCGAGCACCCGTTTCGTCGCGGTGCCAAGTGGGGTTGAGTTTGGCCCGTTGATGAGCAATGAGACGCTGGCCATTGGCGTAATCCTGTTCAGTTTCATCATATTTGGTGCTTGCTTGTGGGTCAGCGTGACCTACCTGCCAGGACCTTCGAGGAAAGACCCGGAGCCAACAGAAGCGACCGTGGATGTAAAACCATTGCTGCAAATTCCTTGCGAACGGGATGGTGGAAAGGTCTTCATCTCTGCCGAAGATGTTCTGTTTTTGCGCGCGGATGGGCACTACACCCAAGTTTACACCGAAACGGATCGGTTGTTTTGTGTCTGGCCAGTGACCGAGGCCGCCAAGCGATTGGTGCCCACCGGATTTCTCCAGACCCACCGCAGCTACCTTGTCAATCCTCAGCGCGTGGCGCGGTTTGAGCGTACCAAAGATAAGGGTCGATGCCTGTTCGACGGGGATGGTTTGCCACCCGCGCCGGTCAGTCGATCCAAACTCAAGACGGTTCAGGATGCGCTTGCATCGCAGGTGGGCGCAATTCGTGCGACCTAGGGCGCATTTCGTGCAAAATACCTGTTTTTTGTTGATTTCCTGAAGCGTCGCCATCCAAGCGCATGCAGTGATCCTTTCAGCCAGAACATTTGCTTGAAGGGAGGAGAGCCGATGATTCCAGCGGCATTCGAATACTACAGACCCAAGGACATGGCCGGTGTGCTGTCGATCCTGGAAGAGCATGGCGATGATGCCCGCGTCATGGCCGGTGGGCACAGCCTGATTCCGATGATGAAGCTGCGGATGGCGGATGTGCCGCATCTGATCGATCTTCAGGATGTTGGCGGCATGTCTGATATCGAGATCGGAGGTGACAGTATCCGCATCGGTGCGATGGTCACCCAGCACGCGATTATTGATCACGACGCACTGGCTGAGGCCGCTCCGATTCTGCGCGAAGCTGCCCTTCAGATCGCAGACCCGCAAGTCCGATACATGGGGACAGTTGGTGGCAACGTGGCCAATGGCGACCCCGGCAATGACATGCCCGGCCTGATGCAGTGCCTGAATGCGCGCTTCACTGTCGAGGGTCCTGACGGGGAACGCGACATCGCTGCCCGCGAGTTTTACGAAGCCGCCTACATGACTGCTCGGGAAGACGAAGAAGTGTTGACGGCAGTCACCATCCCAACGCCTCAAGGCGGTTACGCCTATGAAAAACAAAAGCGCAAGATTGGCGATTATGCGACCGCTGCCGCTGCAGTCCAGATCGTGAAAGAAGGTGGCACCTGTGCCTCCGCCTCGATTGCAATGACCAATCTGAGCGACACACCGGTCTTTTCCGAGGCGGCTGGGGCCGCTCTGGTTGGCACCGGCGTCGATGCAAATGCCATTAAGACCGCTGTGGCCGCCATGCTCGGTGATATTGACCCCACCGAGGACAACCGCGGCCCCGTCGCTTTCAAAAAACACGTGGCAGGTATCATTCTGACCCGCGCCATTGAGCGCGCCTGGTCGCGTGCGTGAGGAGATCGTCCGATGTCAAAGAAACAACACTACAAGATCACGGTGAACGGCAAGGAAGAGGAATTCCTTGCCGAGCCACGCGAACTTCTCATCTACACGCTGCGCGAGCGGCTCAATATCACCGGCCCGCATATTGGTTGCGAGACTTCCCATTGTGGCGCTTGCACCGTCACCATTGATGGCAAATCAGTCAAGTCCTGCACCATGTTCGTGGCGCAGGCCGATGGCAAGGATATCACAACCATCGAAGGCATCGGTGGGCCTGACGCGCTGCACCCGCTGCAAGAGGCGTTTAAGGAACATCACGGGCTGCAATGCGGCTACTGCACACCGGGCATGATCACACGTGCGGCAAAGTTGCTCGAAGAGAACCCGAACCCGTCCGAGGAAGAGATCCGTTTTGGCATGGCAGGTAATATCTGCCGCTGTACCGGGTATCAGAACATCGTGAAGTCCATCAAAGCCGCAGCGGCCGAGATGAATGCAGCCAAGGAGGCGGCCCAATGAATGACATGACACCAGATCGTGAGGAACGCACCGCGAACCTCAAGGGCATGGGCTGTTCGCGTAAAAGGGTCGAAGATGCCCGCTTTACTCAAGGCAAGGGCAACTACGTCGATGACGTGAAGCTTGACGGGATGCTCTTTGGAGATTTCGTCCGCTCTCCCTACGCTCACGCACGGATCACCAACATCGATACGGCGGCAGCGCTTGAAGTGCCCGGCGTTCTCGCTGTGCTGACCGCCAAGGACCTTGAACCGCTCGGCCTCCATTGGATGCCGACGCTGGCCGGCGACAAGCAAATGGTTCTGGCCGATGGCAAGGTTCTGTTTCAAGGCCAGGAAGTGGCGTTTGTGGTGGCCGAAGACCGCTATGCGGCGGCAGATGGAATCGAGGCCGTCGAAGTCGAATACGAAGAGCTTGAGGTTCTGGTCGATCCGTTCAAGGCGATGGAATCACAGATAGTTCTGCGTGAAGACACCGTGGGCGAGGATGGCAAACCAATCGATGGAGCACATGGTCCTCGAAAGCACCACAACCATATCTTCACGTGGGAAGCGGGCGACAAGGATCCAACATTCGAGACAATCGACAATGCCGAGGTCGTTGCCGAAGAGACCATGTATTACCACCGTACGCACCCATGCCCACTGGAAACCTGCGGCTGCGTCGCCTCAATGGACAAGGTCAATGGCAAGCTGACTCTTTGGGGCACGTTCCAGGCGCCCCATGCTATCCGCACTGTGGTCAGCCTGATTTCCGGGATCGAGGAACACAATATCCGTGTGATCTCTCCCGATATTGGCGGCGGGTTTGGAAATAAGGTTGGGGCCTATCCGGGCTATGTGTGTTCGGTCGTCGCCTCCATCGTCACCGGCAAGCCGGTCAAGTGGATCGAAGACCGGATGGACAATCTGATGACCACCGCCTTTGCCCGCGACTATTGGATGAAGGGCCGCATTTCTGCCACCAAGGACGGCAAGATCACCGGGTTGCATTGCCATGTGACAGCGGACCATGGTGGATTTGACGCCTGCGCCGACCCAACCAAATTCCCGGCGGGTTTCATGAATATCTGCACCGGATCTTACGACATCCCGACTGCATTCCTTGAGGTTGATGGCGTCTACACCAACAAAGCGCCGGGCGGGGTCAGCTATCGTTGTTCCTTCCGCGTGACAGAGGCGGTTTATTTCATCGAACGGATGATCGAGGTGCTGGCGATCGAGTTGAACATGGACGCGGCAGATTTGCGCCGGATCAACTTCATCAAGAAAGAGCAATTCCCCTATCAGGCTGCGCTTGGCTGGGAATATGACTCTGGCGATTATCACACTGCATGGGACAAAGCGCTCAGCACCGTCGACTACGAGGGATTGCGCAAGGAACAGGCCGAGCGTGTAGAGGCGTTCAAACGGGGCGAAACGCGCAAGCTCATGGGAATCGGTCTCAGTTTCTTCACTGAGATCGTGGGTGCAGGCCCAGTGAAGAATTGCGATATCCTGGGTCTCGGCATGTTCGATAGCTGCGAAATTCGCATCCATCCCACGGGCTCTGCAATTGCACGGCTTGGAACGATTTCGCAGGGGCAAGGCCACGCGACGACATTCGCACAGATACTGGCCTCCGAGATCGGATTACCTGCCGATAGCATCACCATCGAAGAGGGCGACACCGATACCGCGCCCTATGGTCTGGGCACCTACGGCTCGCGCTCGACCCCGGTTGCCGGGGCGGCTACGGCCATGGCTGGCCGCAAGATCCGCGCCAAGGCGCAAATGATCGCGGCCTATCTGTTGGAAGTGCATGACGATGACGTCGAGTTCGACGTCGACCGTTTCGTGGTCAAAGGAGCGCCCGAGCGGTTCAAGACCATGAAAGAAATCGCATTCGCCGCCTACAATCAGGCCATCCCAGGGATTGAGCCAGGGCTTGAAGCGGTCAGCTACTATGACCCACCAAACATGACTTATCCGTTCGGTGCCTATGTTTGCGTGATGGATATTGATGTGGATACAGGCGTGCCAGACATCCGCCGCTTCTACGCTCTGGACGATTGCGGTACCCGGATCAACCCGATGATCATCGAAGGACAGGTTCATGGCGGCCTGACCGAAGCACTCGCCGTCGCTTTGGGCCAGGAAATCGCCTATGACGATCAGGGCAACGTGA
This sequence comes from Ruegeria sp. H9, assembly GCF_056532915.1. Classification (NCBI taxonomy): domain Bacteria; kingdom Pseudomonadati; phylum Pseudomonadota; class Alphaproteobacteria; order Rhodobacterales; family Roseobacteraceae; genus Ruegeria; species Ruegeria sp. H9. Next base: position 1,279,341 of record NZ_JBQFNX010000001.1, read on the forward strand.
AGACGGGCACGCTGATGGATTTCTTCCTGCCGACCGCATGGGAGGTTCCGAACTACGAGACCGACTACACCGTCACGCCGTCGCCACATCATCCCATCGGTGCGAAGGGCGTGGGCGAAAGTCCGCATGTGGGCGGGGTGCCATGCTTCTCCAACGCGGTGCAGGATGCGTTCCGGGCCTTTGGTCTGCGGCATACCAACATGCCACATGATCACTGGCGGATCTGGAAGACCGCCAATGAGCTTGGCCTGCACGGCTAAAGGCGAAAGGCAGGGCGGAGACGTTCCGCTCTGCCCGGAGACACACATGACCTGGACCGATTTACAATCCGCTCTTGAAGGGCAGGGCTATGTCGCATCCGACGACCTAGCAGTTGCTCTCCATTTGGCGCTGACGTTGGAGCGGCCCCTTCTTCTGGAGGGCGCCGCGGGCGTAGGTAAGACAGAGGTCGCGCGCACCCTGAGCGATGCGCGCGACACCAAGTTGCTCCGACTGCAATGCTATGAGGGGCTCGACGCCGCGCAGGCCATCTACGAATGGAACTACCAGCGGCAATTGCTAACGATCCGCGCCGCCGCCGAAGATGGTGAGACGGGCAAAAGCGTTGAGGAGCGTATTTTTTCCCGTGATTTCCTGTTGGAACGCCCTCTATTGGCCGCCATTACCCAGGACACTCCGCCTGTTTTGTTGATTGACGAAATTGACCGTGCTGATGTGGAATTCGAAGCCTACTTGCTGGAAGTTCTGGCCGACTATCAAGTGACTGTGCCAGAACTCGGCACCATCACGGCCTCTAGTAAGCCGATCGTGATCCTGACATCAAACGGCACACGCGATCTATCCGATGCACTGCGTCGTCGCTGCCTTTACACCTATGTCGATTATCCGGACCGACAGACAGAACTTGCAATCCTCAAAGCCCGCTGCCCTGCGATTGAGGCGCGTCTTGGCGCGCAAGTCGTAGGCTTTGTACAAAAGCTTCGCGAGGAGGAACTGGAAAAGACACCCGGCATCGCTGAGATGCTCGATTTTGCTGCCGCCTTGATGGGACTTGGGATTGCGGATCTGACCAACGATCCAACCGTGTTGCACTCCACCTTAACCACGCTGCTGAAAACTCAAAGCGATCAGGCACAGATCACCGCCGAAGTCGCGGCCCGTATCGCGGGGAAGGCCGCATGAGCCGGGTTTCCAAATTTGCGGCGCGTGATCCGGGGCCAGCGGCCCGTGTCGCCGGGTTCATTGCGCATTTGCGCCAGAACGGCCTGCGCCTAGGTGTGGCAGAGGCAGAGCTTGCCTTGCTTGCCCTCGGCGAGGTCAATGCCGCTGTCCCGAATGAAAGCCGTCGCGCGTTACGGGCCATCTGCACAGGATGCAAGGATGAGGCCGAACGGTTCGACAGCCTCTTCGATAGTTTTTGGATGGATTCCGGTCGGGTGAAGCAATGGGCCGTGCCCAAAGCGCAGTCTGCGCTCAGCGATGACGTGCATTCCTCTCGTCAAGCCAAGGGTCAGGATATGGGCGCATCGGGCAGCGCCATCGCTCCTGATTCCGGTGACGGCGAGGCCGACAGCGACGGCACCGGTAAACTTATCGCAACTCAGCAACGCAATCTCAGCCGCCGCGATCTGCGTGATCTGGTCCGCGCGGATGATATCGCAGAGGCCGAAGCAGTTGCGCGTCGCATCGGTGCCGCTTTGCGCGACCGACGTTCGCGCCGTCGGATCGCCGCCCGCAAAGGCGACCGCCTGCATTTTCGCAAGACCATTCGCCTGAGCCTTGCGACAGGAGGGGAACCTCTGCAGCTCTTGCGCAAGTCTCGCCCAGATCGCAGCCGCAAAATCGTAGCGCTTTGCGATGTATCGGGATCGATGAGCGTCTATGCACAAGTTTTCCTTGCTTTTCTCGCTGGGCTGATGCGCGCTGACAAAGATGCCGACGCTTATCTTTTTCACACACGGCTGGTTCGCATCACTGAAGCATTGCGCGACAAAGACGCACTGCGTGCAATTGGTCGGATGTCGCTGATGGCAGATGGCTTCGGCGGTGGATCAAAGATCGGGCCATCGTTGCAACGCTTTGCCGATACCTATGCGCGGCGCTTTGTAGATGGCCGGTCTGTCGTAGTGATCCTGTCGGACGGCTATGATACCGAGCCACCCGCAATCCTGGCAGCAGCGCTTGAGAAGCTGAGAAAACGCGGCTGTAAGATCATCTGGCTCAATCCATTGAAGGGTTGGAGCGACTACGCGCCCGTAGCTGGCGGAATGGCTGCGGCCTTGCCTTATCTCGACCTTTTTCAACCGGCCAACACCCTTGCCGATTTTGCCGCCCTGGAACCAAAATTGGTGACGCTATGAGTCCGGCAGAGATCTTAGACACGGACCTTGCCGATGCGGCACAAGACCTGCGTGACCGGCAAGAACCATTCGCCTTCGCGACAATCGTGCGCACTGCGGGGGCGACGGCGGCCAAGCCGGGTGCCAAAGCGCTGCTCAGCGCGGACGGGACAATCCTGCATGGATGGCTTGGTGGCGGATGCACGCGTGGCGCGGTCAAACGCGCTGCGGTAGAGGCTTTGCGCGCCGGTCAGCCGCAACTGGTTTCTGTCGCGCCCGAGGAACTCCTGGAAGAAATGGGCGTGATAGCGGGGGATGAAGTCGACGGGACGCGCTTTGCGCGCAATGGTTGCCCGTCAAAAGGCACCGTCGACATTTTTATCGAGCCCTGTTTGCCAATGCCCGAACTTGTCGTGCTTGGCGCATCCCCTGTGGCCCAAGCGCTTAGTTCCCTGGCACCGCAATTCCACTGGTCGGTTTCTGGCACCACGTCGACTGATACGACGTGCAATCGACGACGCTTCGTTGTCATTGCGACGCAAGGCCAAGGAGATTTGGACGCGCTCAAATCCGTACTGACAGATTTGCCCGACTATGTTGCCTTCGTCGGAAGCGCTCGGAAATTCGCGACACTGGCTGAAAAACTAAAGACCGCCGGCATAACGCCCGAGGCCATCAACACCGTCCACGCCCCGGCGGGTCTGGACCTGGGGGCGGTCACGCCCGAGGAAATAGCGCTGTCGATCCTTGCGCAGTTAGTCCGTGTCAGACGGCAGACTGTGGGGCTTGCCGATGGCTGATGTTGCCGCGATCCTTCTGGCCGCCGGTCTTTCCCGTCGCATGGGGGCGCAAAACAAGCTGCTGTTACCAATAGACGGCGTGCCGATGATCCGCCGGGTAGCCATGGCTTACTTAGGTGCCATTGATACTGACCTGACGGTGGTAACAGGACATGAGGCGAGCGCCGTGCGCCGGGCATTATCAGGGCTAGCTGTTTCTTTGGTTCACAATGCAAACTTCACCAGCGGCCAGCAGAGCTCGGTTGCCACGGGATTGCATTGTGCACCTGACGCCCATCTGCTTCTGATCGGCTTGGGTGATCAGCCGCTATTGACCACTCAGGATCTGCAAGATCTGATTGCCGCTCACGTTGCAGGTGATGCGACTAAAGTGACGATACCTGTCCATAACGGCGCACGAGGCAATCCAATTACTATCCCGCAGCTATTGCGCCGGCGATTGCTGGAAAACCCCGCACGCCCCGGCTGCTTGGGCTTCACGCGCGATCATCCCGAACATGTACAAGCCGCTAAGCTGCCATCGCCAGGGTTCTACACCGATGTCGATACCCCGGATGACTATGCGACCCATTTGGAAACCGCGAACGAGCCGATCTCATGAGCCGACTTCTGATCTGGATGCGCGGGCGTCTTAAATCGCTCGAAATGACCACTGAACAAGCAGACAACATAAGATTTCCCTGTTGCTAAGAAGGACTAGACTATGGAACTGAACGACGAAATCATCATCAACGCCCCGAAAGATCGCGTCTATGCGGCACTGAATGATCCCGAGGTGTTGAAACAATGCATCCCGGGTTGTGAAGAACTAATCAAGCATTCTGATACTGAACTGGAGGCCAAGGTCTTGCTTAAAGTAGGGCCCGTAAAGGCGCGGTTCGGAGGCAATGTCACCCTGGACCAGACCGGCGCCCCTGATGCATTCTCTCTGTCTGGTCAGGGCAATGGTGGTACCGCTGGTCATGCAAAGGGTGGCGCAGATGTGACGCTGAGTGCAGACGGCGACAAAACGATCCTGCGCTATGAAGCCAAGGCCGAGATTGGCGGAAAACTGGCTCAGCTCGGCAGTCGTTTGATCCAGAGCACAGCCAAGAAGCTCGCTGGAAAATTCTTCAAGTCCTTCGCTGATGTAGTGAATGAAGACGCGATGATTTGATCTTAATGGGTGGAGATGAAGCAGTTCTGTAAGCTTGCTCCACCCGCTAACGACCAGAAAGGCAACTTGTACCGCCTGCGCAACTGCCTTACGTCATCGCCAATGGGACAGTTTAAGTCGATTTGATAAGAGAGGGTTTCTGGCTCATCGTAACCGCCAAGGAGTGGAGATGAGAAAGCAACCCGGAACCAAGCAGAGCCACGGTGAGAAGGTCGTAAAGGACATTCCCCGTGCGACCCGCAAACAGTATTCCGCAGAGGAAAATATCAGGCCGTTCCGGATGACCGGAAGGGTGAGGATAGCATGCCGAGTTTTGCCGCTGTGAAAGCATTGCACAGAGCCTCTACTACAGCTGGTCCAAGGAATTCCTGGAATCCGGCAAGAAACGCGTGGCAGGTGATACGGCCCGCGCGGCGACTTCCACCCAAGTAAAGGATCTGAGACGGGAAGCCCGTGATCTAAAGAAAGTTTTTTGCTGAATAGGCCTTGGAATTGCGCCTGCTCAAAGAAAGCGTGATCGCGGATGGGGGCGACGACGAGCGGGGCTCAAGAGTTACCCTTTGAGGCTACCGTCAGGAACAATTTGTCCAAAGTCAAATCTGAAACCGCGTGTTTCAGCCGCTCGGTCTCTTTCTAACGCCGTTTCAGTTCCTTCAACTGATCTACGCCCATTCCACCGTACTTCTTTCTCCAGCAGTAATAGGTTTGTTCAACAACCCCGATCAGTCTGATCGCATCAAGACGGGACATGCCTTGCCCCATAAGAACTTCAACCTGCCGCAACCACGAGACAATCTCTTCTAGCTTCGGTCGCTAGTTTGCCATTCTCATTCATCCGTTTCCTAAACATATCGGTGGACCAGTTCAGTTGGGGAGGCTCACATCTCTTCTGGACTTTCGAAATGATGCAAGTTTTCAGCATTTGTCCCAGGATTGGCGGCGCGAAAGCATGCAGCGGCGTTAGGTTTACAATTTCGATTGGATGGGGCGGCCAATTATCCAATATCCGCAGGATATAGTCGCCTTGCAAGAGATAGTATGGGAGACAAAATCCGATGTCATTCTTGAGACGGGCATCGCCCATGGTGGCTCTTTGATTTTGTCCGCATCATTGCTGGCCATGCTCGACTATGCTGACGCTGTGGAAAGCGGAGATTTGCTTGATCCGGCTAATCCGAGGCGACGCGTCGTCGGCATTGACATCGATATTCGTGCACACAACAAAGTCGCGATGGAACGCCATCCGATGGCCTCCCGGATCACTATGATCGAGGGATCCTCGACTGCGCCAGACACTATCGCGCGTGCCAAGGATGCTGTGGGCGACGCCAAAAGAGTCATGGTTTGTCTCGATTCGATGCATACCCACGACCATGTTGTCGCCGAACTAGAGGCATATGGGCCTTTGGTTACCTCAGGTTGCTATTGTCTGGTTCTTGATAGCTTTGTGGAAGACATGCCGCCGGGGTTCTTTGAAGACCGCCCTTGGGATGTTGGGAACAACCCCAAAACGGCTCTGCACAGCTGGTTAAAGGACAATCCCGATTTCACCATAGATCGCGATATGGCGACTAAACTGCAGGTGACCGTTGCACCTGATGGATTTTTGCGTAGGGATTAGATTTGACGATGAAGACTTTTATGTAGTCGCGATCAGCGGGGTCATGCACTTAGCTTTCTTTTTGTTGGATAGACGCCGTTCAATTTGTTCCCGTTGTTGCGACACCGTGAATAAGATCGGCGCACTTATGGCTTTGTCGTGTGGAATAACATCGCTAGAGCGTCCTATCGAAAAACTGAAGCGCCGGGATTCCCATGAGAACTGAATTGTAATTCATCGTTTATGAGAGGATGGATCATAACAGCACCATTGCCAGATGCGTTTCGGTCGCGGCTTCGAAAGTTGATTGAAGTATGGTTATGCGGGAGCGCGACGGCGTTATGGTTGTAACTTTCGCCTACAACCGGCGCACGCACAAGGTTTACGGTCCGACGAACTGGACGATTGAAGGCCGCGCCGCAGGTTCGACCTTGCAGTGAAAGCATTCTTGATCCCCATCGCTCATTTCTTATCGAACGGATTGAGCAAGAAGAAGACACAACCATGCCTGAACTAGCCAATGTACTGGCATATACGACCGGTGTACAATCACACCCTAATGCGATGACAGGTTTCCGAGCAAGTTTGGCTTTAAGTACAATAGAAGACGCTGGTGGCCACCTAGCGACGCTACACACGGACAAGGGGACAACGCTACGACTGGTCTACCCGCCACCCGCCAGCTGTCTCGGCCAAGCCAGATCGCGTTGGAGCAAGGACATTCACTGAAATGTTCGGCGCCTTCTCAGAGATCTACGCTCTCTTCTCACCAGAAGAATGCTGGAACCACTTTAGGGCTGCCAGATTTGTCTCAAGTTAAAAGCCGGTGGTTTAAATTGTGTGTCCAAGTCGTTGTTTAGCAACGTCATGTGCCGGGGATTGTACTGGTTGGAAACGATTGCGTCTTGAACGTGTGCCTCTGATACGATTGAAGTTCTGCGTTCAACAACGCTGCGTTAGAATGGTATGGCAACTATGCGGCATAGCAGTTGAATAAAGGGGATCGCCGGTTGCACTGATGCGCTTTCCTAGAATAGTTCTGCGTATCTATTGATACAATCCAGATCGGTGGTTCGAATTGCCCTTCAGTCTTCACCTTAGTTCATCATTGCATGCTATAATCTTTCGACTGACACACCCAAGAAAGTACGTCGAAGCACGTAAACTTCGTTCTGCGGCAAAACACGCTCTCGAGAAGAAGAACTTTCGTTCAGCGTCGGGGACGATTTTGAAGGCGTTGAATTGTAATCCAGCGCTGAGGAATGGCGCGCAGCTTCTTGCTAAAGCAAAGGCCGCGGACGTTCGAGCAGGAAAGGCAGACTTAGTTGCAGAAGCGGAAATAGACCTTGTTCACGAAGTCGAACGGAAACTTGAGACCCGCAGATTGTGTTCTGATGCAACGTTCGAAGCACTGGCCGTAGTCAAGGCATTGCAACTTGATGCCGAACAGTCGCTGGACGCTCTTTCGCGTTTGAAATCGCGCCGCCGCCGCAAGGTACTGTCTTTTGCAGTGATCGGCGTGTTGAGTAATGCGTTCGAGGATCGTAGCCATTTCCAAAAGTTCATTCAGTTGTTGGACCAATTTGGTGTGGCCGAAGAGGCAAATTCTCGCAGAAGTGTATTCAATATGTGGTTGGTGCACGAACTGAAGTTCGGGGTGCCTTACAAGGGTGGACATCCTCTTCTGGTTCCCGAAGTTTTTCAGAGGTTTATACAAACCGTGCAGGAAGGTGATCCCGCCGTTGCTTCTTTCCCTATCGAATTGCAGGACCTTATAAGGGCAGGGCAGGTTGGCGGCGCGCATGGTGGTTCCCCCGTCGAGTGCAAAAAGGTGTTGGTCGTCTCTGACAACTGGAACTTTTTTCCGCTGGCTGCGAAGGCACTCGAGGACGATGGATTTGAAGTGCGTTACCTCGATTTTGGAATTATCAGGCAGGCGTTTCCCAATACGGATCGCAAACTGGGTATTTCGTACCAAACAAGGAGCATCGCCGGGCGACCCACTGCGACCGCTATCCGCGAAGCGCTGGCAGACCGCAATCCGTTAGCGAGTGACCTTGTTGGTTGGGCTGATGTCGTTTTTTGTGAGTGGCTGACGGAGGGCGCTGTCTGGATGAGTCACTATTTGCAGGAAGAAAAGCCGCTGATAGTTCGTTTACACAGCTACGAAGCATTTACGGCATACCCTGTGATCGCGAACTTTCGCAGGATCAATGGGTTAGTATTCATTGCGCCACAAATTCGTAAGGTGTTGACTGCGCTGGTGGGTGAGAAGGCTCTTTTGGACACCGTTACAAATGTCATTCCCAATATTAGAGATGTGTCGAATTTCAACTTTATAACGCGCGAGACATTATCAAAAAAGACCCTGGGTATGACGCAATACGCTTCCGCCAACAAGGACCCAATATTCGCTCTCGACATACTCAAAGAACTTCAGGTGCATGATCCATCCTGGAGGCTTCGTTTCGTTGGAAAGCCTTGGGGTAGCGATGTATCGGACTCTGAAGCGCAATATCAACTCAATTTCAAGAAAAGACTTTCTGAGTTTGGAGATAGCGTTTCAGTTGAAGGGTATACAAACGACATTGCTAGTTGGTACCGGTCGATCGGCTTTGTTTTATCTACGAGCCAAAGAGAAGGTAGTCATGAGAGTCTCGTCGAAGGCATGCTTACTGGTGCTATACCGGTTCTACGGAATTGGCCCATGATGGCACCTTTTGGGGCTCCCGAGTCAGTCTTCCCGGATCTTGAACGAGTAAATACTGCGGCCGAAGCAGCTGCATATATTCTTCAAGCATCCGATCAATACGAAATACGCTCTAAAGCCGCTGCAGATTACGCCGTCGATTATGTGACTATGGATAGGCCGGAAATTGAGTTGCCACGGTTTGTCCGAGCAGTATGTCGGTCAGACCGCATTGGACAATCCGTGGTTGCTTCGTGACTGTTCTCATCACCGGAGGCGCTGGCTACGTCGGCAGCCATATCGCCTGGGAGTTTCTGAACCAAGGCGATTCTGTCGTTATCCTTGACAATTTGATGAAGGGCGTCTGTGAAAATCTACCAGAATCGGCAGTTTTTGTTGAAGCTTGCGTTGGTGATGAAAAGGTAATTGCAGAACCACATTCTGGCATCCACACCATCCTGGTAATTGACCTCCCGATTGCGTTGGGAAAATGTCAAAAATTTTGTTCTTTCTGAAAATGGTATGAAAAAAAGTAGCAGTAGCGTTCTTCTTGCTTTGTTTCTTACCCTCTCGAAACAAACAGCCATGGATTTCACGATCCTCAAGCGAGGTACAGAAACGGACGTTGGAGTGGCGTCGGTTTTCCGCGGTTGGTTTGTGGCGGCCGGCTTACTAACCAACCACAAGAGTTAAGTCGGCCGCCTAAAGCTGTACGGCAGGCGCATTATCACTTGGTGCATGGCTTAAGAACTATATTAGCCGTAGCCGAAATGGAGGCTACGGCTAAATCTATGCTATCGGATTGGGCGCACCATCGATCTGTTTTGAAACGTGACGTAAGTTACTCTCCATCCCGAATACAACTTCCGTGATCTTCTAGGTTTTCGGAACCGTGCGTAGACAACTCGTACTTCATCGTCGGGAAAAGAGTCAGCGTCCAGACTTCATTTGATGCGATGTAGATAAACGTCACACAATCAAGACCATGCGCAATCGTATGGGTCTTCGAATTCAACGGCTTAAACCAATCAAAAGCAGATAGAGCCGTTTCACCAAATCCTACGGGTGAAATGAGTTCCTGCGCGACATTCACGGCAGTTCGTTCGCGTTGCAGTCGCTCGTAGAAGAAGCATTCCCACCATCGCAATGCATAACAGCAAAGTGGGCTACGTTCGCAGCATTTGAGGTCATTTATGGATGTCGGCTCGGAGCCAAATTCGTGGGCCCGCTGATTCGAGCTGAACGGCAGCTTTGGTCCGTTCACCTGCCACCTAACACTGGATTGTGAACGTCAGGAATGCGCGGTTGTGGCATGCTGCATGAACGAATGGCAGAGGTGGAATCAAAGGCAGGTGAGGGCTGTTACTTCAAATCAATGCCCACCGCAGAGAACGGCGAGAGAGAGCCCTTACCGGCCATTGCTACAACGGTTCAGCGCTGCGGACGCAATAGACAGGCCTGCAGCCCAAAGCGGACATTCAAATCCAGGCATAGTGACTTCCAAGATGCGGACAATCTGCCGTTCGCTTTCATCCGTCCAATGCCTGCATCCGGTAAGCGATATTCTTTGAGGAAAGGTTCAACTATTTGGGAAACAGTAAGGTAGCTACAAGTCTCACGCCCCAACCTTCGGGCCCACTATCGGGGCCGTCGGCCGAATAGCGTATCCCCCCGCCTACGCTGATAAGTTGATCCCCGAGTTGGGTAACTTTGGTGACAACACTGTTGATTGGCACAGACCATTGTTTGTTTTCCCAATCGTAGGTGGACTCAGTGTTAATAGTGAACGTCCACGCGTTCGAATTTGTGTAGGAAATAAATGGCTGTAAGAACGTCTGACTGATGTCGGTATCACCATCAATGTCCCAGATGTGATTTGTCAGGCCACCATATGTCCACGGACCCTGCTGTTTGAGTGCCACGCCGGTAACTCCTGCACCCCACGCTCCGAGACCTAAGCTGTTATCTGTCGACGTTGGCAGCAGAAAAACAGGTCCAGCCCCCCAGATCCAACCGCCCGCACTTGGTTTTTTGGGCGAAAGAAATAAGCTTTGAACAGTATCTCCTAGCCCATTCTCGGATCCAGAACCCGGAAAGCTACCATCTATAGAGGCAATTGGGAGAATTGTTCGGGATATGAGGTTCCAATCGTCCGTAAGCTCAAAGGGAATAACCGGTTGTACGTTCAATATCCAACGCGAACCAATTCCGTCGGCACCCAAATTCTGATCATAATTCAGCTGGAATGGCACACTAATGAGAGCAGCCACTGGGTTAGCAAGTTGCTTTGCTAGTTCTTCTTCCTGGGACTCTGCCCACGCAGTACTAGAAAGGGCACCAACCCCGGCAAGTATGGAGTAGCGTAGCAACCTTAGTTTCATTGGCGGTCTCCTTTTGGCTGGCCCGTTTCTAACGGATGGCTTGCACTTGAGATCACCAGGTTGCCAATAGACGTCAACGGCCCATCACAGCACGCCCCCGCCGAACTAGATGAAATTATCCAGCACGGTTGACTTATAGCCCAAATACTTGATCGAACCTGGCTTTCAGACTGTCTCCATAAGCGTGTCCGAAAGCACATCCTCGGAGAGCGCCCCCGGTGCGCCTATTGCGACAAGCCTTGTTTCGGGTTTGCGGTCACCCCAAGCACCATCCCGTGAGATGTCCATTCGTTTTCCAACCACCTGAACAAGAATGCGATGATCTGGATCCTCCTCGCTGAAAACAAAACCCTTGAGGCGATAAACGTCGCCCGGAAGCTTCCGAATTGCACTCCGGAGGGAAGACAGGCTTATTGGGCGTTCAGCTTTCATCATGGTCGTAGAAAAGCTGTCTGAGTGATCAGAGTGGTGGCAACCACAATCTGGCCCATGTTCGTGATGATCGGGTATTTCGGTTTCGAGCTGTTCGGCGGCAAAGCGACCAACTGAAAGAAGTATATCCAGCGGGACATCCGCGTTGACAGCTTCGACCAGACGATACCGACGGAAGCGAGAGCCAAGCCAGTCGTGCACCTTCTGAACTGTGGCCCTGTCGACAAGATCAACCTTGTTCAAAATAACCATGTCCGAGAACGCAATTTGACGAAGCTTCAGTTCCATTTGTTCCGGCGCGGCAAATAACTGTTCCGCATCGACAAGACACATGAGGCTGTCTAAGCGGATCATGTCCCGGAACCGTTGATCCGTAAACGTCATCGCGATTGACGATGGGTCCGACACGCCGCTTGCTTCAAGGACGATGTATTCCGGTTTCTCAGGCCGGGCGAGAACGGCTTCCACTGTTTCGATCAGGTCATCTCGTATTGAGCAGCAAACGCAACCATTCGCTAAACTCATCACATCATCTTCAAGGCCAACAACGAGATCAGCATCGACGTTGATGGATCCAAAGTCATTCACCAAGACTGCCACTCGTAATCCGTGATTGCCGGTGAGGATGCGGTTCAGAAGCGTTGTCTTACCGGCTCCTAGAAAGCCGGTAAGGATCGTTACGGGGATCGCAGAAGTCGAACCAAATTCAATCATTGTTCGATCTCCTCTCAGTCTTCATCACGCGAGCCGATTACATCCGAAACTTTGATGGTAAAGTCCTGCGGCCAGTCCCCGCCGGGTGCTCGGAAAACGTCAGTTGGGTAGTATTCGCGTGGATCGATCTCCATATCTCGATACTTCTGGTCTTGCTGGTCTGCGCGGGTGAGTCTTGGGTTCGGTAATGTGATTTCATCCGGAAGCTCAATACGCCCGGCCTCGGCCGCCGCAGCCAGTTCACGAAATGGTGGCACAGTACCGGATTTTCCGGGCAGTGCAGCTTTCCTGTACCAGATTGCATCCTTGGTTACGTTCACAACGGCTACATCGAGACCCCATTGGAACAGACCGTCGTAGTGGGCGCGAATACCAGCCAGCATTTCAGCGTCGATGTCTTCATCCTGGGTATAGTGTGTCACCATTCCCAAACGCGGCCTTGTGTCAGCAAAGAGCTTACCCACGGCATAGTGGGAGGTGTGATGCGTATCGATAGTGTAGTTAAAGAGATCTTGTGGGATACCGTATTTGTAGGTCATCAACTGACCAATATCCTGCCCCGACATTTCGGTTACAAAGACATCAACGCCTTCGCCGTATTTTCGTGAAAGCTCATCCGGGCGTCCATCGCCAGTCCATACAAAGCTCAGACCATTCCAATCGAGCCGATAACCAACCGCACCGTCCTTGGCATGGCTACGTGGCCAAGACCGAACAGTCACACCGTCTTCGTCATAAACGATGCCACCTTCCTGGCGGAAATCAAATTCATTGACTTCGATCTCGTAGCCGTCCCCAATCGGGAAAACATCAAAGGCCTCCAGATGCCATTTGAGCATCTGTTGCATGCCTTTGACCATTCCGGCTGTGCCAAGCTCGGGCGTTCGACCTGACGGCCCATGGATGCGTAGTGGCGTGTAGCCACCCGACCAGGCACGGAAGGGGTAAATATACGGAATGTCAGCATAATGGTCGACATGCAGGTGAGAGATGAAGATGTCGTTGATCAACTGCCCAGGCACTTGCATCGCAATGATGTTGCGGACACAACCGGACCCAAAGTCGAAGAAGAACCGTTTTCCATTCCCCAACTCCACCATGATACAAGTACCCGCCTGATCTTCGCGCGGCGGATATGGTGTTGAGCCGCAGAAAGAGATGCGCATCTCATCTGGCCCCAACTCCTCACTAAGCGGAAAATAGTTCGCATTTGAACCGGTCATGTACTTCGTAGGACGGAAGTAATCCGGCAATGATATGCCACCTGCGGGTCGACCACCATATGGGTTCTTGAGTGTTTCTCCTAGTGGGCCGCCTCCTTCGTGGGCCTCGGCAGTTCCTGCCGCAAACCCAGCTGCCCCTGTGGCAGCCGCTCCAGTGGCCAAGCCCTTTAGAACACTCCGCCGCGACGGGTCTTCAATTTGATCTGACGCCTGAACCTGTTTGTCGTCCTGGTCTTTTCTATTGTCTTCCTTTGTCATGGATTGGTCCTCAGTTAGAGTATCTCACAGGTTGCGCTTCAACATCCGGCGAAGCTCGTTGATGAGTTCAGATTTGATGTGGGCCCATTCGGCGCGCTCTGAGGCCGTGATCGATGCGTCTTTCGAAAACGCAGATGCTTTATTCAGGTCCTCGATGACCTCGCCGAGTAGTGCATCCGTTTCGATGCGCCTCGAGAGCACATCAGAAAGTTCCGGAATTTCTTCAATCAGGTCCACCGTCACTGGAAAAATCCCGACACCCACTATCTATTCTCAAATCAAGATGAGTGCGGTTGACCGCAAAGGCCAAGTGAGTCACCGTGAGTTGGGGGTAAGTTGACATTGAACAAGTCAAACGATTTGCCAATAAATCAACAAGTTGGCCAACCTTCTCCGGAACTCATCCGGGAAGCTCTGAGTCGAATTGTATCAAGCGACGGGTTTCAAGCTTCACCCCGACTCACGCAGTTTCTCACCTATATAGTCGAGGAAACTCTATCTGGTCGAAGCGCTCAGATTAGAGGCAAAGCTATCGCTGTTGAGGTCTATGGGCGGCGCATAGATGGTACTGGTGGTCAAAACCTGGTTCGAGTTGAGGCTAGGCGACTGCGTCGTCTTTTACATCAGTTCTACGAAGATCACTGGGACGGCAACGGAGTTCGCATTTTTGTTGATCCCGGCGGATACAAGCCGCGGTTTTCATACGAATCTACAATTGAAGACCGTACATCAAGTGAACTGAAGAGCGACAATCCAGTTGGCCGTTGGCGTTCGCGGCAACTGCTGCCTGCTGGACTAGGTGTTGTTGCATTAGTCGCTGTGCTTGGCATCTGGATGAGCCAGGATAACAGGGAGGTTGTGCCGACAATTCGATCCATCGAGAAAGCAGAACGTGTGGCGCTTGGTGAACAATCATTGACGAGACTCCAGGCGGCCAACATTGCAGACCAAGCCCGAGGCATGTTTTTTCCCGTTTTTGATGTCAAACGTCAGCAGATAGCACTGGGAATGTTCCAGCACGCGATGGAACTCGATCCGGCTCTGTCCGACGGCTATGCCGGCTCAGCGCAGGTCCTGGCGATCCTGGCGGTGTTGTCGCCGGATGAATCACAAAGGGATGATTTCTCCAATCAAGCTTCAGAAATGTCTGAAAAAGCGCTTCAGTTGTCCCCGGCCGACGCCTGGGCAAACAGCGCAAACGGTTGGGTGCTGGCTGTCAAAGACCAGCCGAACGAGGCATTGAAATACGCAAGGATGTCGGTCGAACTGGCGCCGAATGATGGCCATATTCTCGACCTTGCAGGTATCACCGCCATCTTGGCTAACGCCCCGGAATTCTCTGCCGAGGTTAGCAACCCGGATAGACCCAAATCAGGATCCGGTAGGTTTGGTGCGAGAAACATCTGGGGCGTCTCGCAACTTATGCTCGGGAACTACGAAAATGTTGTTGAAGCCTTTCAGGGAGCGCCAGCTGCTGGAGCGCCAGTCAGTGCTCCTTCGCTCTTGTTCCAAGCCGTTGCGCACGATCAGTTAGGAAATTCAGAAGAAGCACGACGGCTCGTTGCTGAAATGCGCAGGACATGGCCTGAGTTTCCGTCCGAGTTTCTCGCCGACAGGATTTTCCACAACGACATCAATACGCGGAACATAATACTAGAGGCACTGAGCAGATACTGACGAAACGTATCGCGACTATTGCCTCGAAAAGAGCGTCAAAATCTATTCAAATAGTTCCGCTTCGAAAGGGTAAGATGCCGATAAAATCGGCGATTGAACCGGACTACGCCGTTTGTGGATTGAGGGTGGACATTGCAGACTTGCAGAGTCTGCCTGCCGCGCATAGCCGCCGCTCATGAGGCGCAGTGTTGCTGATGCAGCGAACGGCAGTTTGGTGGCCAATTTGCTGCATCAGCTAGAACTCATAAAGTGACTAATGGCGGTAGTGGCTCTATCTGCCGAAATTGTCTGGACTTTGGTCCGTAAGAAAGCGGTACTGAAATCGCCAATATTTGCCCGGAACAGCCGGGCTCCGCTCAGTACAGGGCGCAGGATCAGCCTGTGTCCTTAGAGTGGAGACATAAATGACAACTTCATCCGATACAGAAATCAATAAATCGCCTGCCAAATCCGCGCGAAACAAACTGACGCGTCAGCAACAATTACAGAAACAGCTGTGCCGCAAGGCAGGTGCCACGATTGCGCAGATGCGGAACGCCTTTGGCTAACAACCGCATTCAGCACGCGCAGCGATTTCGATGATGCGCAAGTCAGGACATATTGTTGAGCGATCAGGATCTGACAAAAGCACAGTCTACCGGATTGTGAAGGCGCGCCGGTGGTTGGCGATGATCAATGATGGCAGAGCTTTCTCAGAAATCGTTCAAGAAGAAGGTAGCTCCAAACGCCGGGTGCAGGATGTGGTCGATCTGGCCATGCTGGTGCCTGATGCTCTGGATGCCATCGATTCAGGCGAACAAACTGATGGCCTGACAATGGACTACCTGATCAAGTCGGGATTCCCGGTGATCTGGTCATATCACCACAAGCGCTTCTCTGCCCTCTGATCTGCCGCCTCTCCGAAACACACCAAACTCGTACCGTCGGAATCGCGACCTGGGACTGTGGTCGGAAATCGACCACTGTTGCGCACACGCTCGGGTCTCAGTTGAAATTGCTGGATCTTAAGTCGCTGAAAACACGCTATAATCGGCGTGCAACTTCTCGGTATGTGATTTCCGGGAAATCATGGCTGGGGTGGTAGGATTCGAACCTACGATACACGGTACCAAAAACCGCTGCCTTACCACTTGGCTACACCCCAACGGTGAGCGGCTATCTACGACTGTTGCTTTCAGGGTTCAAGGGCTTTTTTGGACAATTTTGATGTGGATATGCAATTTAGTTTGATGGCGGTTGGATCGTCGGGATGGTCGAGTAGTGGTCAGGCGATTGTTTGAGGCGAAGCTAGATCTCTAAAACGAAAATCCAACTGGCAATCCTTGGTTTTGCGGTCGCGAGATACAATCCGCAATGCGCCACAACGCTCGTTCCTGCGACTGCGTTTCAATAGCACAAGAATTGGATTAAATTATTGATTAATAGCGATAAAAATTACCTTTATCAGTTGAATGTCTTTGGCTTCGGACCTAGCTAGATAAAGTCCGCTAACCAGCACGAAAAAGGAGCGAGCAATGAAACTGAACCCGCAAGTTGCAGAAGCATTGAATAAGCAGATCAACAATGAGCTCCACGCTTCGTACACCTACTTGGCGATGTCGGCTTATTTTGAGGCGCAGGATCTGCCTGGATTCGCCAGTTGGTTTCGGGGGCATTCTGCCGAAGAGGAAACCCATGCAATGCGTATATTCGACTTTATCGCCAAGCGGGGTGGGAGGGTAAATCTCGACGGCATCGCAAAACCGCAAACGGACTATGAATCACCCGTTGATGTACTGGAGCAGGCGCTGGCGCAGGAGCAAACCGTGACGGGCCAGATCAACGCGTTGTTTGAGCTGGCGCATGAGGTCAAAGAATACAGCACACAGAATATGCTGAACTGGTTCCTGGCCGAACAGATAGAGGAAGAAGACCTGTTCACATCGATCCTGGATAAGGCCAAGGCGGCCAGCGGGGACCGATGGAACCTGCTGTTGTTGGATCAGGAACTGGCCAAACGCGGCAGCGCTGCAGGCGCGGAGTAGCTCAGTCGGCGCTGTCGCGCACGCACGTCATTCCCGAATCTCGGTGGGGTCGACCCCCCAAAGATTGCTTTTCAGGGTCCAGCCGCGATAGCCGCCTGCAGAAATGCGGCACCAATCGGGTGAGCACTTTTCAAGCCGGGCGACGACGCCGGTTTCAAAATGCGCATTCACCTGCGATTTGGGATCAGGCATCGCGTAAACCGGCAGCAAGTCGGCTTCGATAAGGACTGTCCGCACACCTGAAAGCAGCGCGTAATGCACCCAACCCCCGGCACCGTCTCGATCCTGAACCTTGCGCCAGTTTCCATATTCGGCCGTGATCTGCAGCGGCATGCCACGGCGTTTGAACACCCAATCGATTCGGTGAGTCAGCGAAGGGCCGCGACGGACATTACCCTCGGCGGCTTTCATCGAGACATATCGCGGAAGCGGTAGATTCGTCACTGGACCGCGTTTTTCCTGCGCGGACACGGCCACTGCGCCGAGCACGAGCAGGAAAACCGATATCAACACCACAAAATGGCGGTTCACTGAAAAACTAGCACTCACTGCCTGTCTGCTCTTATGCCTGTGGATCGTATGCAAAAAAGGTTGAGACGATGCCCAAGGGGTTCTTGTGCCCCGTGTAATCCTGCGCCACGATGCCATGGCGCGCGGCAGTTTGCAAAGCGGTAGGAGGGTCAAGGTGCCAAGAGAACGTCTGAGTGTTGTCGTTACGCGACGGTTGCCCGAAGCGGTGGAAACACGGCTAAGCGAACTTTTCGATGTAAAACTGCGTGACACCGACGATCCCATGACTCGCGAAGAGCTGGTGGCGGCAGTGAACACAGCAGATGTGCTGGTTCCGACGATAACCGATACAATTGATGGCGGTATCCTGGGGCAGGCTGGTGAGAAATTGCGACTGATCGCCAATTATGGTGCCGGTGTCGACAATATTGATGTGGCGACGGCGAGGCAGCGCGGGATCCTTGTCTCGAACACACCAGGAGTACTGACTGACGATACTGCAGATATGACTATGGCTCTGATCCTGGCGGTTACACGACGTATCCCCGAGGGGTTAGGTGTGATGCAAAAGGGCGATTGGGCCGGTTGGGCCCCGACGGCCTTGCTGGGTGGCCGGGTCGGTGGTCGCCGCTTGGGTGTTCTTGGGATGGGCCGGATAGGGCAGGCCGTTGCGCGACGTGCAAGCGCGTTTGGAATGCAGGTTCACTATCACAACCGCCGCCGGTTGCGCCCCGAGATTGAACAGGAACTGGAGGCGACCTACTGGGATAGTCTTGATCAGATGGTGGCGCGGATGGACGTCATCTCGATCAACTGCCCGTCGACCCCTTCGACCTTTCATTTGATGAATGCGCGGCGTTTGAAATTGATGAAACCCACGGCCGTGATCGTGAATACATCACGCGGTGAAGTCGTCGATGAGAACGCCCTGACACGCATGATCCGCGCCGGTGAGATCGCGGGCGCTGGTCTGGATGTTTATGAACAGGGCACGGATGTGAACCCACGCCTCCGGCAATTGCCGAATGTGGTGCTGCTGCCTCATATGGGCTCGGCTACGCTTGAGGGTCGGATCGAGATGGGTGAGAAAGTCATTATCAACATCAAGACCTTCGAAGACGGTCATCGCCCGCCAGATCAGGTTGTGCCTGCAATGCTTTAGGCTGTGGCCTGAGAAAAGGGGAACGCAATGGTTCAGGCAACCGCTTTGCCGCGAAACGAGGCCGGGATCGACACGGCGCTGGGAATTCTGAAGCAGAGGTTCGCAGGCCGGCTGCAATCTGGTGCTGCGATCTGCGAGCAGCACGGGCACACGACAACGTGGATTGAAAACCAGAGTCCGGACGCAGTCGTCTTCCCGCATTCAACCGAAGAAGTGGCCGATATCGTCAGGACCTGTGCCGAGCACAAGGTGCCAGTCATCCCGTTCGGAACAGGCACCTCGCTCGAAGGTCATGTAAACGCTCCTGCTGGTGGCATATCCGTCGATCTGAGTCAGATGAACAAGATATTGGCGGTCAATGTCGGTGATCTAGATTGCGTTGTCCAACCGGGTGTCACCCGAGCTGAATTGAACACCCATCTGCGGGATCAGGGGTTGTTCTTCCCGATTGATCCGGGCGCGAATGCGTCGCTAGGTGGCATGGCCGCGACACGCGCGTCTGGCACCAATGCTGTGCGTTATGGGACAATGAAAGACAATGTGCTTAGTCTTGAGGCCGTGATGCCGGACGGGCAAGTGATCCGCACCGGGCATCGTGCGCGCAAATCTTCGGCGGGTTTTGATCTGACCCGCTTGCTAATCGGTGCCGAGGGCACGCTGGGAATAATCACCGAAATCACATTGCGATTGCAGGGTATCCCCGAGGCCATCAGTTCAGCTCGCTGTTCGTTTCCATCGGTGGATGCAGCCTGTCAGGCTGTGATGATGACTATTCAGTATGGTATCCCGGTTGCGCGGATCGAATTGCTGGACCAGATGTCGGTCAAAGCTGCAAACGCTTATTCGGGACTGGATTTGCCAGAAACGCCACTGCTGCTGCTGGAATTTCACGGTTCGGACAGCGGTGCAGCGGAACAGGCAGAGACCTTTGGCCAAATCGCGGAAGAATTTGGTGGCAGCGATATCACCACCACCACGACAACCGAAGAGCGCAACAAGCTGTGGCAGGCCCGGCACGATATGTATTGGGCCAGCTTACAACTGCGCCCAGGCGCGCGGGGCATTTCTACGGATGTATGTGTTCCGATCTCGCGTTTGGCCGAATGTGTGACCGCCGCTCAGGATAAGGCCGCTGAATTGGGTTTGCTGGCCCCGATCGTGGGTCATGTTGGTGACGGTAACTTCCATACACTTCTGTTAATCGACATGGATGACGCAAAAGAGGTCGCAAGTGCAGAGGAATTCGTCGGTTGGCTAAATGATCTTGCAATTGCGATGGAGGGCACCTGTACCGGAGAACACGGAATCGGGCAGGGTAAACGCCCCTATCTGGTGAAAGAACTTGGTGCGGCGACAAATTATATGGCGGCGATCAAAGCAGCGCTGGATCCCGATAACATCATGAATCCGGGCAAGGTACTCTGACCGCGATTGTTGGGCTCGGCCATAACAGCGCCTCAATTTTAGGTGAATGATCTGGGAAAGAGCAGTATTTGATTCCGAGGTTATTCATGGGCGCGTTGCGTTTCATTGGGTTTTTGCTGATTGCCGTCGTGGTTGTCGTAGGTCTGGATTATTATCAGCAGGATAAGAAAGTCGAAGGCAGGTTGTCCTTCAACGGATATGTCGACACGATTAATCAGCGGTTCAACTTGTATCAGGCGGAGCTAGCCGCGGAAGAAGTTGAACGCGAAAGGCAGAAGCGTTGGCGTGAGGGGGCCAAGCCGTACCTGCCGGATTCGGGCGAAGGATGGGTGCGTCGTTCGATCGTGGATGCAGATTTTACACGCGATGCCCGAGAAGGTGTTTTGCAGGACGGAATAAGTGAAGCTGCTCGTCCAATTGCAAAAAGAGTTGCTGTGCAAGAGACCGAACAACTGGCCAGAAAACTCGATAATTCTAGTTGGGTCTACGAAAGCGGCGAGCATACGGTCTGGCTACAGGCGAAACTCAGGAAAGACGCTAAATCCAATACACTGACTGGCAACATCGTCAGGTCTGTCGAAGGGTTGGGCGCAGGATCGAGTGGCTACACTCCATTCGGCATAATTGGTGGTGCTGCGTATTTCAGGTTTGAAAACAGCCGATACAAACCCGTCACAGTGAAAGATCGAAAGTTTTGGTCAATGATCACGGCGAGCCTGACGGACCTTGAGGTCGAACCTCGGTTTGAAATCTACAAGGCCACAATCGGACTGGGCGAAGAAATTCGTTTGCAAGTCTATTCCGATGCACCAGCGCCTATGCTGCGAGCGTTTCTAGATCGATTGGATTATGACGGATTGAACGCACTGCTTCAAAAGCAAGTGCCTAGCGTCGGCAACGATACCGTTTTTGATGCTGAACGAGAAAGTGAACTGGCGACAAACATGGCCGCCTTGCGCGGCGAGTTTGTCAAGCTGCGCAGCGAGCTGGCGCGTTTGAAGCTAGAAAACATTGATGGGTTGTCTCTCGTCGCAAATACATTGGCCGCGCAATACGGTTTGCCGGCAGACACCTTCGACTTGACCGCGAACAGAATCGAATCTGCGGATGATTTGGTCCAGGTCGGATACCGCAAAGGACTGACAGATTTGCTTGAAGACGAGATGCAGCAGGCAGACAGAGATGACGAGGGTTTCTTTGGAAATTTGTTCGCCAAATTCAAAGATCAGGAAACCTCTGAAGAAGTCGCATCTGTAAACGAAAATGAAGGCTTCCTGTCCGGGCTGTTGTCAGCCTTTGGTAGCTCTGACTCTGAAGCAGAAACTGCCGTGCGGGTAAACCGAGGCGGTTCCGGAACGGGCATTGATTGCGCAACCACCGGAACGTTCAAAAGGTGCAAATTGGGGGGCGGATAACACGTCAGATCGACTGTTGGAAAGCGACCTGGTGCAACGCTCAGGTCGCTTTTCTTATATCACTGGTCGGATGAATGTCGCGTCGAGCCCCTCAAATGCGCCATATGGTGTCAAATGAATTCAAGGGGAGACACCCGGCTATGAAAACCCAAGTCAAAGCACTGGTCGTTGGCGGCGGCGCCGTCGGGACCTCGATTGCCTATCACCTTGCCAAAGCGGGCTGGGATGATGTGATGCTGATCGAGCGGGACGAACTGACATCCGGTTCCACCTGGCACGCAGCGGGCCTGTTGCCGTTGTTTAACATGTCGTATGCCACGACCCACATCCACAAGTACTCAGTCGATTTCTACAAGACACTAGAGGAAGAAACCGGCTTGAATGCAGGCTTCGCCGTAGTCGGAAACCTGCGTATGGCACAGACGCAAGAGCGTATGGATGAATACATGCTCTATGCATCCACAGCGGAAACTTGTGATGTTGCATATGAGTGGCTGACGCCCGAGCAAATCAAGGAACGTTGGCCTCTGATCGAAACTTCCGACTTGAAAGGCGCGATCTATCACACTGAAGACGGCTACATTAACCCTGCGGACGTGACCCAGGCGATGGCCAAAGGTGCGCGTCAGCGCGGTGTCGACATCGTTCGCAAGATGCAGGCCGATGCGTTCCGCTGGAATGGTACTCACTGGGAAGTCACCTGCACTAAGATGGTCGAAAAGGGTGGCAACCTCATTCCGTCAGATGAGCAGGTTGTGATCACCGCCGAACATGTTGTGACCGCGTCAGGCAACCACGCACAGCGGACCGCGAAAATGCTGGGTATCAAGATGCCCGCGATCCCGGTCGAGCATACCTTCATCGTCATGGACAAAGACCCCGAGCTGGTCAAATGGCGTGAAGCGGGCAACCCCGAGCATCCAGTTGTGCGTGATGCCGACAACGAGTCGTATGCGCGCGAAGAACGTGGCGGCTGGATTCTGGGTATCTACGAACATGGCGCTCCTGCGCAGTTCGAACACGGCGTGCCGGACAGCTTCCGCGCTGACCTATTTCCGCTGGATCTGGATCGGATCGCCGATCAGTACATGGCGATGGCCGAACGCGTGCCTTCCTGCGCTGAGTCCGGTCTGAAAGACGATTTCAATGGTCCGATCTGCTACACCCCCGATGGCAACCCGCTGGTTGGTCCGGCGCCGGGCCTGCGCAACATGTGGCTGGCCGAGGGCTTCAGTTTCGGCATCACCGCTGCAGGCGGCACCGGCTATTATCTGGCTCAGATGATGGTCGATGGCGAAGCCGAGATCGACATGGCTTCGCTGGACCCCAAGCGGTATTCGTCGAACTGGATGACCACCGAGTTCGCGGCGCGCAAGAACGAAGAGTGCTATGAGCACGTCTACATCCTGCACCACCCTGACGAAGAGCGCGAAGCCTGCCGTCCGCTGCGCACCGTTCCGGCCTACGACCGTCAGAAAGCGCGTGGCGCACAGTTTGGCTGGGTCAACGGCTGGGAGCGTCCGAACTATTTCGGCCCGCTGGACGCGTCGGACAACTTCGACAAGGAAAGCCGTTCGTTCCGTCGTGGTGGCTGGTGGCAGTATGCCGTCGAAGAAGCCAAAGCGATCCGCGAAGGTGTTGGCCTGATCGACGCCTCGGCCTTTACCAAGCATGTCGTCAAAGGCCCCGGTGCGACTCAGTTCCTTGATTGGTTCACCTGCAACAAGCTGCCCAAGGTCGGTCGTATCAACCTGACCTACGCGCTGACCTCGCATGGCACTACCCGCACCGAATACACCATCGTCCGCAACGGCGAGAGCAACTACTACATTGTCTCCGCCGGTGCCTGGACCGAGTATGACGCCGACTATCTGCGCAAGGCGGCCGAGGACAAGATGGAGGAGTTCGGTTACATCGAAATCCAGGACGTGACCACTCAGTGGGGCGTCTTCGCCATCGCCGGACCCAAGTCGCGTGACGTTTTGAAAGAGGTCATCAAAGACGCCGATCCGGAAACCGCGCTGTCCAACAAGCGCTTCCCTTGGTTGTCGGCCCGTCAGATCGAACTGGGCATGTGCCCGGTCAACGCGATCCGTGTGGCCTACACTGGTGAGCTGGGCTGGGAACTGCACCACCCGATCGAGATGCAGAACTATCTGTTCGACCTGCTGGAGAAGGCCGGTGAAAAGCACGGCATGAAACTGGTTGGTGCCCGCGCCCAAAACTGGCTGCGCCAGGAGAAATCCTATCGCGCCTTCGGCACCGAACTGGGCCGCGACGCGACCCCGCTGGAAGCTGACCTGCCGCGCTTTGTTGATCTGTCGAAAGACTTCTACGGCAAAGCCAAGCTGGAAGAGACCGGCGTGCGCGTGAAGTGCTGCACTCTGCTGATCGACGGACCAGACGATGCCGACCCCTGGGGCCGCGAGGCGCTGTACACGCCGGAAGGTGAGCGCGTGGGTCGTTTGACCTCGGGCGGGTACTCGGTGGCGTTCGAGAAATCCATCGGCATGGGGTATGTGAAGCCTGAGCTGGCGGTCGAAGGCACCAAGCTGCAGGTCAAAATGCAGGACAAGCTGTGGGATGCGGTCGTCACTTGTGACAGCCCGTATGATCCGAAGAACGAGGTCATCCGCAAGGACGGCTGACGCTTCCAAGAAATAAGGCGGTACTCACGTAGCACCGCCTACTAAAAGCCCGCTCTCGGTGGGCTTTTTTCATGCGCTTAATTCATCAAAGCAGTCTAGTGCCTTGGCGGCATACATCATGGACGGCCCACCGCCCATCTGGATGGCCATTGCCAGAACGTCCGAAATCTCATCGCGGGTGGCTCCTGCCTTGGCCAACGCCTCGGAATGCAGGGTAATGCAAGGCTCACACCGTACTGCGATTGACATGCCTAACGCGATGAACTCTTTGGTTTTGTAGTCCAGCGTCCCGCCTTCCTTGACAGATTTTCCCAGCGCCCCGAAGGCACGCGCCGTATCAGGAATGGCTCCGTTAAGGTTACGCAAGCTTTTGCGCGTTTCGTTCAGTGAATCCTGCCAGCTCATTATCACGTCCTTCTTGATACATATGATAATCTGCATATGAATGGTGAAGAGCAAAGCAGACTTTGATCCTGATCAGATTCCAGTTTTTTGGGCGACAAATGCCAAGTTGTTCGCAGGCATCTTTACGATTTTGACCAGTTCGAGGGCGTTGTCCTTTAACATTGACAATATATGTGTGTCGTCTTTGTACCCGATCTCAGGGTCTTGTTGGACCAGTGCGTCGTGAAATCGCTGGTCGCCATCGCTTGTCAGGTGTCCGTCACGTTTGAAAGGGCCATAAAGCACCAAACGCCCATCCGTTTTCAGAGCGCACGCTGCTTCGGCAACGAGGGTTTCAGCCTCGGGTAAACTGATCAGGTGCAAGAGGTTGATCAGTAAAACCAAATCTTGCTGCGCCATTGATTTGTGCCAACCCTCCGCAGTTGCATCCAGATGAACGGCTGCGGCGGTGTTTGGTAAACCCTTGGTGTACGCATCGATGCTGGCGCGCCGTTCGGAGGTGACTTCGCTGGGTTGCCAATGCAACCCGGGCATCCGCTGGGCAAAGGCCGAAATGTGTTGTCCGGTTCCACTGGCCAGTTCCAGGGCCTGTCCTGATGACGGAGCGACCCGTGCCAGAAGATCGCACAGCACAACCGTGTTTCGGCTGGCGGCTGGGGCGACGAGTTTGCTGCCGTCGCCCTCGGTGGCGACGCTGGCATTTGAGGGCAGTTTGCGTTTTGTCATCGTTACAGCCTACCGGGTGTCAGCGCTTTCACAATCGCCGCATCAAGGCGCGGCGACGCGCCAGTCACAAGATCCGCCACAAGTTGCGAGGCAGCAGGAGCGGTCTGAAACCCATACCCTCCCTGTGCTGCCGACCAGATAAACGATGGATCGGTTGGATCAGGTCCGAGCACCAGCGTGCCATCGGCAACAAAACTACGTAACCCCGCCCAATTGGTTTCTACCCGAGTTACAGTTTCAGTAACCATCGCTTCGTATCGTGCCAGTCCTTCTGCGAGAACCATGTCATCGGCGTAAGCGTCATGGGGTGTGGTTGGGTCCGCCTCGCAAGGCGAGACCAGTAGCTTGCCCGCATCAGGTTTGGCGTACCAGCTCTCGCCTGCGCCCAGCATCATTGGCCAGTTTCGCAGGTCATGTCCGCCCGGTGCGGGGATGCGCGCAATCGATCGACGGTAAGGTGTGATCCCGATGGGGGAGATTCCTGCCATCTGCGCCACCTCATCGACCCAGGCTCCGGCGGCATTTACCAGATTGCGTGCCTCAAAGGATTCTGAGGTTTCGACGGACCAATGAACCGATTTGCGGATGCTGCTGACCCTCTGACGGGTCAGGACTGAACCGCCATTCTTACGGACGGTTCGCGCAAAGTCCTGCAGGACGCGATCTGTATCGATATCATATGCGCTATTACTTATGGCTGCATAACCGACAGTTTCAGCATTCAGGACAGGAATGTGTCCGATGGCATCTTCCGGCGAAATCTCTTGCACACCAAGATCTTGGGCGTCTTTTTGAAACAGCGCCTGTTGATCCCTTCCGCCAATCAGCATCAGGCCGCGTGGTGTGAGGTACGCATTTGTTTCAAAGAACGCAGCACTTGCCTCGTTCAATGCCTTGACCGAGTCTGGACCGTAACCCTTTTCGAACAGGGCGGCTGAACGACCCGAAGTATGATATCCTAATCCGTCCTCGGCCTCTAACACCGTAACTGTGCCGTGCTCTGACAGGCGCGCACCTGCGCTTAGCCCGGCGACACCGCCACCGATTATCAGAAAATCAATCATGCGTTTTGTTCCGTTTCCGGCCGCCAAGTGATCGAGCCGGTGGTAAGTTGACTGGCGACATTGGCGGACCATGGCACGCGTACTGCCAAACGAAAAGACACAAGCCCATCGCAATGGAAACTTGATCGTAGGCGGCCAGCCTGCTTTTAGTGCAAACAACATAAGATTCGGAGGCGGACGTGAACGCGGCAGATATTCACCCGATGGCAACGGGGCACATTCCGTCATATGTGACACAGGCAGATGGTAGCGACTTCCTCTTCACCTTCATGTTGTTTTTTACCGTCGGGATGGTCGTGCTGATCGGGGTTGCCTACTTCACGTTGCATTCGATCCCGGAAAAAATGGCGCATGAAACCAATCACCCGCAATTCCAATTGGTTGGGATTCTGGCGCTTTTGGCTTTGTTTACGCATAACGGCCTTTTCTGGGTTGCCGCCATCCTTGTGGCTGGGTTCCAGTTCCCTGATTTCGCAGCACCGCTGCGCTCGATTGCCGATGCCATCCGATCTTTGGCGCCTGGGCAGGACAAAGAACACGCTTCTCCCCCTCCTGAGCCGGAAACTGAGCCCGAACAATCCAAACCCTCCGAACCGGCAGCACAGGGGCACTGAACAATGATCGAGACGATGCTGTGCGCCCTGATTACCGTGCTTCCTGACTATCTGTTTCGCCGCTTTGTGCAGGGCAAACGGATCGGGCACGAGATCACGCTGTTCACCATGTGGTACGAGTTGCGCTGGGGGCTGACGACTTGCGCTATTTTGGCGCTAACCGTTATCACAACGCTGTTCTATTTTCACCCGTCCAGCAAAACAGCGGCTTCCTACTTCCGGACGGTAACGATCCTGCCGCAGCTAGGGGGGCGCGTTTCCGAAGTCTACGTGCGCAACAATGAACAGGTGACAGCTGGACAGCCGATTTTCCGGATCGAAGACTTCACGCAAACCGCGCAGGTCGAAGCGGCGCATGCCCAGATTGCTCAGGTTCAAGCCTCGTTGAAGGTGGCGGAAACCGATCTGGCCGAGGCTGAGGCCGGGATTGCAGGCGCGCGCGCAGCTCTGGATCAGTCGCTCGAAGATCTGGAACGCAATACCACCCTGCGTGACGAGGGATCCAGCGCGGTGCGTTTGGCCGAGATTGATCGGTTGGAAAATCTGGTTGCCGAGCGTGAAGCGCAGGTGAAAGCAGCCGTCTCAAAACGCGCAGCGGTTGTACAACAGATCGAAGAGCTGATCCCGGCCCAACTTGCCAGTGCCAATGCGCAGCTGGATGCGGCATTGACCGAGTTGGACAAGACTGTGGTAAATGCTGGAGTGACGGGCAGGGTTGAACAATTCGGGCTTCAGGTCGGCGACTATGTCAGCCCTTTGCTGCGCCCGGCGGGTATTCTGGTGCCATCCTCCTCCGGACATGACCGATTCCAGGCGGCGTTCAGTCAGCTTTCGGCCCAGGTGGTCAAACCGGGTATGATTGGCGAATTGGGCTGCATGACCAAGCCCTTTACCGTTATCCCGGTGGTTGTCGTCGAGGTGCAGGATGTGATCCCATCGGGGCAGATCAGGCCATCTGATGAGTTGCGGGACGTGCAGAGCAACACCAATCCTGGTTCGATCCTTGTCTACCTTGAACCGCTCTACAAAAGCATGGCCGATGATGTGCCTCCAGGCAGCAACTGTCTGGCGAATATCTATACGGATAATCATGCAAAGCTGGAGGATGAGAGCCTCGGCTTCTGGGAAAAATCGTTCCTGCATGTGGTAGACACGATTGGCGTCGTTCATGCGGCAGGCCTGCGCCTGCGACTGATACTGATGCCGGTGAACACTCTGGTGCTGGGCGGACACTAATTTCACGCCCTAGAAGCTGACTATTGCGGCGATTCAATCGCTTGAAGTCCTGACCCGACGACAGATGGGTATCAAAACGCTCGTGGCTAATATTGCCCACGGTCCGATGGTGTTGGGTCGCCAATAAGACTGGCCACCAAGTAGACCTTCGCCGTGCGTGCAGCATTTGCTTTCTTTGAATGCAGCTATGCGGACTTAGCGGCTGTTTAGCGATTTGCTCATGCTTTTGAGAACCCGTTGATGGAGCTCGGTTGGTGCATCCTCAACTGCAGGTCTTTCGACCCATTCCAAATCCAAGTTCAGTGATCCCGCAGGTACGATTTTTCTTGCGATTTCGGGCGGCGTGGTATCGTCAGTCGTTCCATTCTTCCAGTCGTGAAAGGCTGATGAGTAACGAACGACCGCTCCGCTGGTCGACAATTCGAGCAATCCGCCCTCGGCAAAGAACGTCAGTCTATCTCCCATTTCCTCACCAATAAGTTTGAGCCTGTTTCCCAATCGATGTTTGAGGATGGCTACAAACACTATCGCAGCGGAAAACGTGAATTTATCGACAAGCATAACAACCTGCTTGTTTGCACTTTCTGAGATCGCGCCGATCAAGGGCATCGTTAGAAGAAAGTCGCCACCAGTGTTTCCGCGAACATCAATTAGTAGTGTTTTGTTCGAGGATGCGCGCACACATTCCACCGCGGCTGAGATGGCTTTAGGCAGCGCACTTTCCCTCGGATCAAAGAAGCTTGGTAACGCTATTGATAGCCCTAGCTCTTGCCAGTCCTTTATCTCTACAAATATCTCGGGTTCCCAGGCTGGATCAGCCTTGCCGTGCTCGTTTCTCGGGTAGAGCATCGATCCAGGAACTGTATGTTCATTGGCCACTTTCAGATTGGCTATCCGCCCACTTTCGTCCTGCACACGGTACTCGGTCATGCCGCCGTTTGACGAAAAACCCAAACGTGCCAAAGCGTACGGCCAAGCCAGTAGAATCGGGCCGATGACCCGTTTCCTTTGGCACGTTCCCGCCAGAAATTTCTCTGCAGTGGCTTCAATCTGGCTCAAAGCTGAGCCGTTGACCGCTATCAACTCTCCTCGCGGTGCGGCTATCTCTGGCGCCGCGTCGATGAATTGAACGGAACGTCCAACGCTCACGAATCTCAGCGGTAGCACCGAGATCGCATCATTCGGGATCAGCCGTGTGTGCCCATTGCCGGGAAGTGCAAATAAACGCATCGCTGACAACAGGAAGGCTTCGACAGAGCCCTCTGAAGCATATTGCCGGGTTTCACCAATACAGTCGTCAATCACGGCCTTTTCGATCTGTCGAAAACTGGGATCGGTCGGCAGGGCAGTTTCTAAAATTTGGTTCAGGTCTTCCGTGAGCGACATGTTTCACGATGCGCATAGCCACTCGTCAATGTCCAGATTGGGCTCAGGGCGACTAAAAAGGCCCGCAAAAACATGCGGGCCTTGTTGTTAGTTTCCGGATCAGATTCTACTGCGGAATTTCGCCTTCCAGCCCCTCAACGTAGAAATTCATGCCCGCCAGCGTACCGTCATCGGCGGTCTCGCCTTCGGCCAGCCAGTCACTGCCGTCCTGCTTTTTCAGCGGGCCAGTAAAGGGGTGGTATTCACCGGCTGCCATCGCGGCTTTCAACGCCAGTGCTTCTTCTTTAACATCAGCCGGAACGGCGTCCGAAATCTCACCAATTGCTACCATGCCTTCCCGGATGCCATCCCAAGTGTTGGCACTTTCCCATGTTCCGTCCATCACGGCCTGGGTCCGCGCGATGTAGTAGGGAGCCCAATCGTCGATGATTGAAGACACACGCGGGAAGGGTGCGTATTCGCTCATGTCGGAGGCCTGGCCAAAGGTGACAACGTTTCCTGCCTCTTGCGCGGCTGCCTGCGGTGCAGTCGAGTCAGTGTGCTGCAGGATCACGTCCGCGCCCTGTTCGATCAAAACTGTGGCGGCGTCAGCTTCTTTCGCAGGATCGAACCAAGTGTAAGCCCAGACGATCTTGAACTCGACATCCGGATTCACCTTCTTGGCGTGGATATAGGCTGAGTTGATACCACGGATCACTTCAGGGATCGGGTAGGACCCGATGTAGCCGATGATATTCGATTCCGTCATTTTACCGGCGATGTGGCCTTGGACTGCGCGACCTTCATAAAAACGGGCCGAGTAGACCGAGACGTTGTCGGCGGTCTTGTAGCCGGTTGCGTGCTCGAATTTCACATCCGGGAATTTCTTCGCGACATTGATGGTCGGATCCATGTAGCCGAACGAGGTGGTGAAGATCAGGTCCGCGCCTTCCAGTGCCATCTGGGTCATCACGCGTTCTGCATCTGGGCCCTCAGGCACCGACTCGACGAACACGGTTTCAACCTTGTCGCCAAAGTGCTCTTCCACGGCCAGACGGCCCTTGTTGTGCTCATAGGTCCAGCCGCCATCGCCCACTGGGCCGACATAGACGAAGCCGACTTTGGTCTTGTCTTGGGCCATGGCCCCCGAGGCCAGACCCAGCGCCATTGCGGCGCTTGCCAAAAGTGTAGTGAATTTCATGTGTTACTCCCCAAGTTGGTTTAGTTGGCCTCGCTTAGTGCGAGGCATGGAAGGTCCGGCCCAATGCGGCAGGTGCGCTGCTCTTGTCGGCCGAAAGGATCACAAGCACAAGGATCGTGATGATGTAGGGCGACATTGCCAGATACTCGACGGGAATGGCAACGCCCGCTGCCTGCAAATTAAGCTGCAACACAGTGATGCCGCCGAACAAATAGGCGCCCAGCAAGACACGCCATGGTTTCCAGCTGGCAAAAACCACCAGCGCCAAGGCAATCCAGCCGACACCGGCAGTCATGCCCTCGGTCCACTGCGGCACGCGGATCAGGCTGATGTAGGCGCCGCCCAAGCCAGCGCAAGCACCACCAAACAGGATCGCCATGATGCGAATCTTGATGACTTTGTAGCCCAGCGCATGCGCCGCATCGTGGTTTTCGCCAACGGCGCGCAATATCAGGCCGATGCGTGTGTATTTCAGCGTGGCCCAGACGGCGGCCGTCAGGGCAATTCCGACGTAGAGGATCGGGTCGTGCTGAAACAGGATTGGTCCAATAACAGGGATATCGCTGATCACAGGGATATGGATTTCACCCATGCTGGGCGGCTTGATTCCTACGTAGCTCTGCCCCATCAGCGCACTGAACCCGAGGCCGAACAGTGTTAGGGCCAGGCCGCTGGCAACTTGATTGGCCAGCGCCACCTGCGTCAGCAGCACAAACAACAGCGATAGCACCGCGCCACCGATTGCTGCCGCAATAAAGCCCAGCCAGGGCGAACCGGTCTCGACTGAGATTGCGAAGCCGCTGATTGCGCCCACGATCATCATGCCCTCGACACCGAGGTTCAGGACGCCTGCTTTTTCGACCACCAATTCTCCGATTGCGGCCAACAAAAGTGGGGTTGCGGCCACCATTAGCGAGGCGACCAGAAGGACGGGGTTAATTTCACCAAGGTCCATATCACGCTACCTCGCTACGGGCCGCACGGATGCGGTAGTTTGTCAGAAGATCGAATGCCAGCAGGAAGAACAGAAGCATCCCCTGGAATACCTGAATGGCTGCGGCGGGCAGACCCAGCTGAGATTGGGCGATTTCACCGCCAATATAAGTCAACGCCATCAGGCCTCCGGCCAGCAGGATGCCCACCGGATGCAAACGGCCAAGGAAAGCCACGATAATCGCGGTAAAGCCGTAACCGACGTTGAAATCGATGCTGACCACGCCAGCAGGGCCCGAGACTTCGAACATCCCCGCAAGACCGGCCAGCGCGCCGGCCAGACCCAGACAGAACAAGATCAGGCGGGCAGGATTTACACCAGCGAACTTCGCCGCACGCGGGGCCTCACCTGTCAGGCGGATGTGGAAGCCCAGCATGTGCCGGTTCAGCAAGACATATGCAAAGATAACAGCGATCAGGGCAGTGACTACGCCCCAGTGCATGCCTGAACCCGCAATCAGCTCGGCATTATACGCGCTGTCGTAGGATTGCAGATTGCGCGAACCGGGAAAGCCGAACCCTTCGGGATTCTTCAGCAGGCCTAGCGAGACCGAGGCCAGCATCTGTTCGGCCACATAGACCAACATCAGCGACACAAGGATTTCATTGGTACCGAAGCGCACTTTCAGGAAGGCTGGGATCATCGCCCATAGCCAGCCGCCAAACGCGCCTGCAATCACCATGATCGGAAAGATGTAGAATGCATCCAGCGGATAGAATGCCAGACCAGCGCCCGCACCGAAAATGGCCCCCATAATGTACTGACCCTCGGCCCCGATATTCCAGATACCGGCGCGGAAGCCTAAAGACAGGCCGATGGCGATCAAAACCAGGGGCGCGCCCTTAACCAGCAATTGCGGCCGATAATAGAAGGCGAACTCGCCAAACAGGGGTTCCCAGAAAATGGTTCCAATAGCCTCGACCGGGTTTTTGCCCAGAATGGCGAACAGTATGCCACCAAAAACCATCGTCGCCAGGACCGCAACCAGAGGGGTGGCATAAGACCACGCCTTGGACGGCTGAGGCCGTTTCTCCAACACAATCATTTGCTCATACCCCCGCGTTTCTCTTTTCTTGTAATTGTTTAGACATGGGCCACCTCCATGCCATGCGCGCCGCCCATCATCAGGCCGATCTCATCGACCGTCAGACCCGTGGTTTCACGCGGGGCGCTTAGTCGTCCTTCGTTCAAGGCGGCGAAACTGTCTGAGATTTCCATCAGTTCATCGAGGTCTTGCGAGATACAGATGACCGCAGTTCCCTTGGCCGCCAGATCCAGAATGGCCTGCCGGATCGAGGCCGCCGCCGCTGCATCCACGCCCCAAGTCGGCTGGTTCACGACCAGAACATCCGGGTTTTGCAGCACTTCGCGACCAATCACGAACTTCTGCAGGTTCCCGCCCGACAGCGACCGGGCGGCATTTTCAGGACCCGGCGTACGCACGTCAAAGGCGCTAATGATCTTTTCGGCAAAGCTCTTGGTCTCGGACCACTTCAGAAAGCCGTTATTCTCTAGCCCCTCGCGGACCGACCCAGTCAGCAGAGCGTTTTCGGTCAGGCTCATATCAGGGGCAGCCGCGTGGCCCAGCCGTTCTTCGGGCGCGGTCAACACGCCCAGCTTACGCCGCGCGGTCGGGCCGAGTTTGCCGATGGGTTGACCGCTGAATTTGATCGCATCTGCGGTGGTCGGAATTTCGCCAGAAAGCACACCCAGCAATTCATCCTGACCGTTCCCCGCGACACCCCCGATCCCCAGAACCTCGCCCTTGCGGACGGTCATGTGGACGTTGCGAAGCGCGGTTCCGAATTCCGACGGCGACGGCACTGACAATCCGCTGACATCCAGCGCAACGTCACCGAACTCCCGGCCGGAACGTTCAGGTGTCTGCAGGGTCGAGCCCACCATCATCTCAGCCATATCGCGCGCTGAGGTTTCAGCTGGTACACATTCGCCCACATTCTTACCCAGCCGCAGAATCGTGGCGTGGTCGCATAGCGTTCGAATCTCTTCCAGCTTGTGCGAGATATACAGGATCGATGTCCCTTCCGAGCGCAATTTGTTCAGCGTTTCGAAAAGGATTTCAACCTCTTGTGGCGTCAGAACCGAGGTCGGCTCGTCCATGATCAGCAACTTTGGGTCCTGCAGTAAGCAGCGGATGATTTCGACCCGCTGACGCTCACCCGCAGACAGATCACCCACCGTACGGAAAGGATCCAAGGGCAGGCCGTAGGTTTCGGATACTTCGCGAATACGCGACGCCAGATCTCCCATCGGGGGTGGGTTCTCCATCCCCAGAGCGATATTCTCGGCGACGTTCAACGCATCGAACAGCGAAAAATGCTGGAACACCATCGCGATCCCGTCCGCACGGGCGGCGCGCGGTTCAGGCGGTGCATAGGGCTGCCCACGCAGCAGCATCGTGCCGCTGTCGGGTTTCACCAGCCCATAGATCATTTTGACAAGCGTGGATTTACCCGCGCCGTTCTCGCCCAGCAGTGCGTGAACTTCGCCTTCACCGATGTCAAAGGACACCTGATCATTGGCCACGACGCCGGGATAGGCTTTGGTCAGCCCTTGCAAGCTCAGAAGTGGAGTGGTCACGCGCTCAGGTCCTTCTTCAATTCGTTCTGTCGGGCGGGGCGTAACAGTTGCGCTGCCACCCCAACGGCGATCATCTGCGGGTGTTTGCCCAAGCCCGGATCGCCGATCGGACAGGTGATCCGGCTGATCCGCTCGGGCGGATGTCCAAGGGCTGCAAGTCGCGACCGGAATCGCGCCCATTTCGTAGCCGAGCCGATAAGCCCCGCAAAGAGGAAATTGTGCGAAAGCAGCCGGTTGCACAGTTCCAGATCCAGATTGTGCGAATAGGTCAGCACCAGATGCTCGGCATCGGTTGGCGCGTGGCGAACCAGCTCGGCGGGTTTTGCGGTCGGAACCGGGGTTACACCGGTTGGAACCACATCGGGAAACCGCTCGGGTCCGGTATCGACCCAGGTGATTGCCAGATCGGGTAGGGGGGACAAAACGTCCACCAGCGCCCGGCCTACATGGCCTGCGCCCCAGATCCACAGATTACGCGTCGGTTTGTGAACGGGTTCGACCATCCAACCTTCGATCAGTTGGGGCTCGGGCGCGACACCCTGTCCTCGCGCTGCCGCCAGCCGACGTTTGACCGATAGCGGCATCTCTCCGCCCGAGGCCGAACGCGCGATGACGGTATCGTCCAGTGCATTCAGCGCTTCATGATCAAATACTTCACTCAGCAATGAAACTGCACCGCCGCAGCATTGCCCCATGTCGGGGCCAAGAGCGTGATGCGTTAGTCGGGTGGCGGTGGTTTGGGATCGCGCAGCTTCGGCTGCCTGATACTCCAACGTGCCTCCACCGATGGTGCCACTTTGCCCGTCCTTCCAGACTAGCATCGCGGCCCCCACTTCACGTGGAGACGACCCTTTGATGCCGGCGATGACCACCCGGACCACTGTTCCGTGGGTTTTGACCGCCTCCCTCAAAGCCTCCAAGTCAATTCCCATCAGATGCCTCCCTTCATCTTTTGGACGCCGCGCCAAACCTCTTCAGCCGTGGCTGGTGCATCAAGAGCGGGGTAGACCTCTCCACAGGCCGCGACCGCATTCGACAGGGCCAGCCATGCAGAAATCCCGAGCATAAACGGAGGTTCGCCCACCGCTTTCGAACGATAGATCGTGTCCTCACGGTTTTCGGCATCCCAGAGTGCGACGTTGAATACGTCGGGTCGATCTGAGCAGGCGGGGATCTTGTAAGTCGAGGGTGCGTGTGTGCGCAGGTTGCCCGTGCCGTCCCAGACCAGTTCCTCGGTCGTTAGCCAGCCCGCGCCTTGCACATAACCTCCTTCGACCTGCCCGATATCCAACGCCGGGTTCAACGAAGCACCGGCATCATGCAGGATATCGGTGCGCAGAATGCGGTTCTCACCAGTCAGAGTGTCGACGGCCACTTCGGTGACCGACGCTCCGTAGGCGAAGTAGAAGAACGGACGGCCTCGTCCGGCGATCCGGTCCCATTCGATCTTGGGTGTCTTGTAGAAACCGGTCGCCGACAGGCTGATCCGACCCTGATAAACCAGCGCCGCAGCTTCAGCGAAGGTGTAGCGTTCTGCGCCAACCGAAACATGGCCATCAGAGAAGGTGACAGTCGACGGATCGGCCTGATGCCGCTCGGCCAGATAGTCCGCCATTCGATCGCGGATCGTATCGCAGGCCGCCTTCACGGCCATGCCATTCAGGTCGCTGCCCGAGGATGCTGCCGTGGCCGAAGTGTTCGGCACCTTGGCCGTATCCGTGGCGGTGATTTTGACCATCTCCAGGGGGATGCCAAAGCGCGAAGCCGCCACCTGTGCCACCTTCTGGAACAGACCCTGACCCATCTCGGTGCCGCCGTGGTTCAGATGGACCGAGCCATCCTGATACACATGCACCAAAGCGCCTGCCTGATTCAGGTGGGTCAGCGTGAAGGAAATCCCGAACTTGACCGGAGAAAAGGCAATGCCCTTCTTGATCACGCTGTTCTCGGCGTTCCATTTCGCAATGGCGGCCTTGCGCGTTTCGTAATCGCTGGATTTCAGTAGGGCCTGAGTCATCCCGTGCAATTCGAAATCGCTGACCTCCATTCCGTAGGGCGTGGTATTGCCACCAGCGGGCAGAGGGCGCACGGGGGCGTCCCCGGTTTCGACCGCGCCGCGGCTTGTTAGGTCCTCATGCGGGTCGGGATGACCCAAAGGCTTTTCGGACGGCGTGATCTCGGCAATCGCATGGGCCGGTTCGTAGTAGTTTCGGCGGCGCAGTTCCACCGGGTCCAGACCCAGCTCATACGCGGCGTGGTCCATCACGCGTTCGATGCCAACCATGCCCTGCGGGCCGCCGAAGCCGCGATAAGCGGTGGCGGATTGGGTGTTGGTCTTCAGCCGGTGGCTTTCGATCCGTGCATTTGGCAACAGATAGGCATTGTCCGAATGCAGCATCGCGCGGTCGGCGACGGGCAGGGACAAGTCCTGCGCCCAGCCGCAGATGGCGTAGTGGTGGAATGAGACGCCCTGAATATGGCCGTTCTCGTCAAATCCGGCCTTATAGGCGATGCGGAACGCGTGGCGTTTGCCGGTGATGGTCATATCATCGTCGCGGTCATAGCGCATCTTGCACGCCTTGCCAGTTGCGCGAGCGGCGACCGCGCAAGCAACGGCCAGCGCATTGCCCTGGCTTTCCTTGCCGCCAAAACCGCCGCCCATACGGCGGGTCTCGACCCTGACGGCGTGCATCGGAACGCCCAATGCATCGGCCACCTTGTGTTGGATCTCGGTCGGGTGCTGGGTCGAGCTGTGAACCAGCATATCCGCGCCTTCATTCGGCACGGCCAAAGCGGCCTGACCTTCCAGATAGAAATGCTCCTGCCCGCCAAGCTCGAATGACCCTTCGATCACATGGGCGGATCCTGCAATAGCCGCATCAGCATTGCCTTTGGCATAGATGCGCGGGCCGTCTTCGAACCGACTGTCGGCGGCCAGAGCCTCTTCGACGGTTAGGATCGGGGTTTCCTCGGCATAGTCGATCTTGCCCAAACGGGCCGCCTTGCGGGCGGCCAGATGGCTGCTGGCGATGACCAGAAACACCGGCTGGCCGATATAGTGAACCGTGCCGTCCGACAGTAGCGGTTCATCATGGATCGAAGGCGATACGTCGTTGGCGAAGGGCAGATCATCCGCAGCCATAACCATCACGACGCCCTCGGCAGCCTTCACCGCAGATAAGTCCATTGCGGTGATCTTGCCTTTGGCAATCGGGCTGAGGCCAAAAGCCAGATGCAAACTGTCCCTGGGTGTCGGGATATCGTCCACATACCGCGCGGTTCCTGAAACGTGCAGCGGTGCTGCGTCGTGGGGGAGGGGTTTGGTCACGCTCATGCCGATACCTCCAGCACATTGGTCACTTCACCCTGATCTTCCAGGAAGTATCTTTCGAGCATCGCTTTGGCGGATTCCAGTCGATAGGTGGCCGAGGCGCGCATGTCCGTGAGTGGTGAATAATCGTCAGCAAAGGCAGGCAGCGCGGCGTCAATCGTCTCGCGCGCCCAAGGTTTACCGACCAATGCGGCCTCGACATGGGTTGCCCGTTTCGGGATGCCGGCCATGCCGCCGAACGCGATGCGCGCCTGCGTGACGATGCCGACCGAGACGGTGATGTTGAAACACCCGCAGACGGCCGAGATGTCCTGATCGAACCGCTTGCTGAGTTTATAGGCCTTCAGGCGATCCAGCTGACGGGGGAAGCTGACAGCTTCGACGAATTCACCGGGAACGCGGTCCTGTTTGCCATAGTCGATAAAGAACTCTTCCAGCGGAAGGGACCGGCGGGTGTCGCCTTTGCGCAGATGAAGGGTTGCGTCCAGAGCAATCAGCGCAGGCGGGTTGTCCCCAATGGGCGAGCCATTGGCTATGTTGCCGCCCACCGTTGCAGCATGGCGCACCTGTACACTGGCGTAGCGGCGGATCATTTCGGCGTAAGAGGGGTGAAGATCGGCCAGAGCCTCACCCATCCGATTCATGTCGACCATTGCGCCAAAGCGAATTTCATCGTCGGTGATGGTGATTTGTTTGAGATCATCGCAACGGTTGAGGAAGATTACTGGATCCAGGTCGCGCAGTTGCTTTGTCACCCACAGGCCGACATCTGTTGCTCCGGCAACCAGCGTGGCATCCGGGTTTTCAACATATACAGCTGCCAGTTCATCGGAAGATTCAGGCAGCATGCGCGACGCAGCAGAAGATGCGAGTGGCTTGTCTTTGACCCAGACTGGCACGGGACGGTCCTCGACCGCTTTCGCGGCGCGAATAATCGGTGCATAGCCAGTGCAGCGGCACAGGTTTCCGGCAAGCTGGGTGTCATGATCCGTGGCGCCCGTCGCATGGCTGGCGACCATCGACATGACAAAACCCGGAGTGCAAAAACCGCATTGCGAACCGTGCAAGTCAACCATTGCCTGTTGAACGGGATGTGCTTCGCCATCCGGGCCGCTTGCCCCTTCGACTGTTCGAACCGCTTTGCCATGCAGCTGGGGCAAGAACAGGATGCAGGAGTTCAGAGCTTTTGCACCGTCTTCGTCCGTCACCATGACCGTGCACGCGCCGCAATCGCCTTCGTTGCAGCCTTCTTTGGTGCCTGTCAGACCGCGATCTTCACGCAGCCAGTCCAGTAGGGTGGCCGTCGGATCGACATCCGGCAGCTCCACTGTCTCTCCGTTCAGAAGAAACGTGATGTTCATTCGAGAAACCCGTCGCGTTACCCGGTTGCGCCCGTTCGGCCCTCCTTCGAT
This sequence comes from Ruegeria sp. H9, assembly GCF_056532915.1. Classification (NCBI taxonomy): domain Bacteria; kingdom Pseudomonadati; phylum Pseudomonadota; class Alphaproteobacteria; order Rhodobacterales; family Roseobacteraceae; genus Ruegeria; species Ruegeria sp. H9. Next base: position 1,318,743 of record NZ_JBQFNX010000001.1, read on the forward strand.
GCGACGTAGAAAGAGTGGCGGGCGGTAGCTTGCCGTCAGATGTTAGAAACAGCGCACCTTATCTGGCAAGAAAAACTGCCTATATGATACACCATTGCACCCGAGCGGCCCATGATTGTCGTGTATGTGTGAAACTTAATAAATTGAAAATAAACACTTTTTGGGAAGGTGTGCGTTCCTACGCCCGAAGCACCTTCTGAAAAAGCCGAATAATCACCGATGATTTTTTCGGCATTCGATGGTGCCGGTTCCCGCTTTTGCAACGTCGCTGGCTGAGATAGCTTAGCCTGTATGAGCAGTTCCCCCCGATTCATTCACCTCCGCGTTCACACTGAATATTCGTTGCTGGAAGGCGCCGTGCGGCTGAAGAAGCTGCCGGACCTGTGCCAGAAGATGGAGATGCCCGCCGTCGCGGTGACGGATACCAATTCAATGTTCTCGGCCTTAGAGTTTTCGGTCACCGCCAGCGGGGCAGGTGTGCAACCGATCATGGGCTGTCAGGTCGATCTCAGTTACGTTCAGGCGCAGCCGGGAGAAAAGCCCAAAGCACCCGCGCCGCTGGTGCTGCTGGCACAATCCGAGGTGGGATATGAGAATCTGATGAAGCTCAGTTCCTGCCTGTATGTAGACAAAAGCGGGCAGTTGCCGCAGGTCACTTTGGACGAATTGGCGGAACGATCAGATGATTTGATCTGCTTAACCGGCGGTCCAGACGGGCCCGTAGGGTTGCTGTTACAGCAAGGTCAGCGCCCTGCTGCCGAGGCTTTGGTGGATCGTTTGTCCGCGATTTTCCCGGATCGCCTTTATGTTGAGTTGCAGCGTCACCCTGGCGAAGGAGGTCAACCTGAGGCCGAGCGCTTGACCGAGCGCGGTCATGTCGAGATGGCGTATGACAAGAACCTGCCGCTGGTGGCCACCAATGACGTCTATTTTCCGACTTCGGACATGTACGAGGCCCACGACGCGCTGATCTGTATCGCCGAGGGGGCTTATGTCGACCAGCAGGACGGTCGCCGACGTCTGACCGCGCAGCACTATTTCAAGTCGCAGCAGGAGATGGTGACACTGTTCGCCGATCTGCCCGAAGCCGTCGAGAATACGGTTGAAATCGCGCAACGCTGCGCCTTCATGGCCTATCGCCGCGACCCGATCCTGCCGAAGTTTGCAGATGATGAGGTCGCCGAACTGCGTCGCATCGCCAACGAGGGTCTGCAAAAACGTCTGGCCGTGATCCCGCACGCCGTGACACCTGAAGAATATCAGGAACGGCTGGATTTCGAACTTGGCATTATCGAAGGGATGGGCTTCCCAGGCTATTTCCTGATCGTTGCCGACTTTATCCAATGGGCAAAGGATCATGACATTCCGGTGGGTCCGGGGCGAGGCTCGGGTGCGGGATCACTGGTGGCTTATGCGCTGACGATTACCGACCTTGATCCGCTGCGGTATTCGCTTCTGTTTGAACGGTTTCTGAACCCCGAGCGGGTTTCTATGCCCGACTTCGATATCGACTTCTGCATGGATCGCCGTGAAGAGGTTATCCGCTACGTGCAGCAGAAATACGGGCGCGACAAAGTGGGGCAGATCATCACCTTCGGTGCCTTGCTGTCGAAGGCGGCTGTGCGCGATATTGGGCGTGTATTGCAGATGCCATACGGGCAGGTTGATCGCCTGTCCAAGATGATCCCGGTCGAAGGCGTCAAACCCGTTTCCATCGAAAAGGCGCTGAAGGATGAGCCGCGCCTGCGGGAAGAGGCACGCAATGAAGAGGTCGTGGACCGTCTGCTCACATATGGCCAGCAAGTCGAGGGGCTGCTGCGCAACGCCTCGACACACGCTGCCGGCGTGGTGATCGGAGATCGGCCGCTGGATGCACTGGTTCCAATATACCAAGACCCGCGTTCGGACATGCCTGCGACCCAATTCAATATGAAATGGGTAGAACAGGCCGGGCTTGTAAAGTTCGATTTTCTGGGTCTGAAAACACTGACCGTGATCCAGAACGCGATGGATTTGATCTTTAAGTCAGGGCGTGACCTTCACGTAGCTCCCGATGGCACGGAACTCTATGAACCCGCCGAAGGGGCACTAAATCAGATCAACGCCATCCCGCTGGATGACGAGGCGACGTACAAACTCTATTCGGCGGCCAAGACGGTGGCGGTGTTCCAGGTTGAATCCTCGGGCATGATGGATGCGCTCAAGCGGATGAAGCCGGATTGTATCGAGGATATCATCGCCCTCGTCGCGCTTTATCGACCCGGCCCGATGGAGAACATCCCCAAGTTCTGCGAAGTCAAGAACAAGCTTAGCGAACGCGACACGCTGCACCCGTCCATCGACCATATCTTGGATGAGACGCAGGGCATCATCGTCTATCAGGAACAGGTGATGCAGATCGCGCAGGAAATGGCGGGTTACAGCCTTGGGGGCGCGGACTTGCTGCGCCGCGCGATGGGTAAGAAAATTCAGGAGGCGATGGATGCAGAGCGGCCCAAGTTCCTCAAAGGTGCTGCCGAAAACAATGTGGATGAGGCCAAGGCGACCGAAGTCTGGAACCTGCTGGACAAGTTCGCCAACTATGGCTTCAACAAATCCCACGCCGCCGCCTATGCGGTGGTCAGCTATCAAACCGGCTGGCTAAAGGCGAACCACCCGGTCGAGTTCATGGCAGGTGTCATGAACTGCGATATCCATCTGACCGACAAGCTCGCGATCTATTTTGAGGAAGTCCGCAAGGGGCTGCAGCTGCCCTATGTTCCGCCGTGCGTAAATCGATCCCAAGCGACCTTTGATGTGGCCGATGGGCATTTGGTCTATGCGCTGGGCGCGCTCAAGAACGTAGGCGTCGAGGCAATGAATCTTGTGGTTGAGGGGCGTGGCGAAAAGCCTTTCGTAAACCTGTTCGACTTCGCCCGCCGTGTTGACCTGAAGAAGGTCGGCAAACGCCCGCTTGAGATGCTGGCTCGCGCCGGTGCCTTTGACGAGCTCGATAAAAATCGTCGCCGTGTGTTTGAAAGCCTTGATCCGTTGGTTCAGTATTCGGCGGCGATTCACGAGCAGAAGAATTCCAACCAAGTTTCCCTGTTTGGCGAGGCAGGCGATGACCTGCCCGAACCGCGTCTGTCCCCTTCGCCTGATTGGCTACCTGCCGAACGCCTAAGCGAGGAATTCAAGGCCATCGGATTCTACCTGTCTGGCCATCCGCTGGATGACTATATGCCGGCCCTGAAGCGCAAACAGGTGCTGACACTGGACCAGGTGACTGAAAAGGCGCGCTCTGGACCATTTATCGCTAAGATGGCCGGAGTCGTTGCAGGTCGGCAGGAAAGGAAATCAGCGCGTGGCAATCGGTTTGCTTTTGCGCAGCTCTCTGATCCGACTGGGGCATTCGAGGTCACGTTATTCTCGGAAACACTGGAGAAATCCCGAGAGTTTCTGGAAACCGGCGCACAGGTGGTACTGACGGCCGAAGCGACCATGGAGGCCGATCAGCTGAAACTGCTGGGCCGTTCCGTTGGTCCGGTTGATACAGTTGTGGCCGATGCGGGTGCGACGGGTTTGCGTGTGTTTGTCGAGGATTCGAAGGTTTTGCCGAACATGGCCACGGTACTGGAAGGCGCAGAGGCTTCAGCCAAAAGGGTGGCCAAGGGACCTGTTTATGTTTGCCTATTCGATCCCGGACTGCCAGGCGAGGTCGAGATGGATCTGGGCCGGGAATTTCCGATCAACCCAGAAATCAAAGGCGCGCTGAAGTCGCTCGAGGGGATATCGGAGATCGAAGAAATCTGATCCCGAACCGTAATGTTGCCACACGCGATGGACCCCGCTAGGCTGGGTGAACATCCTCAAAGGTCATTTCACAGGAGGGTTCCGAAATGGCAAGTTCAGGCAATGTTTTCAGGATATTTACACTCGCCGCGGCATGTTCACTTGCATTGGCCACTGCGGTACATGCAGACGACAAAAAGAAGAAAAACACTCTTACCGGGGCCTTGGTCGGCGCGGGCGTTGGCGCGCTGGTCGGCGATGGTAAAGGGGCTGCGGTCGGTGGGGTGGCCGGTGCGATTATCGGACATAACTGGAAGTGAAGCTGATGCAGTCAATTCTCGTAAAATCTACTTTCTGTGCCACGCTCTTTGTCGTACCCACATTCGCGCTGGCTGACGATTCAGCAGAGCAGATGGTACAGGATGCCTTGCCTGTGATGCACTACACATGTGCGTCGATCGCAGAGGAGGCTGATGGCGACGAAGAATTTGTCGTGGCCGTTGTTGGAAAAATGACGGCCCTGTCACTCTATAACCGCCAGATCAATATCGAAGATCATGCGGCCACTGACGAGGAAAAGACCCAACTGCGCGAAGCCTTCATTGCTGCTCTGTCAGAGGGTTGTGCCGCCGACAAGAATGCCCTTCTGGGCGGTGTGGTCGATAACGCGGTGAAGTCGACGCTGGGGTTGTAACCCCTCAGTAATGCGGCGGGCGTTCGTCGCCGAACACAACGCCGCCTGAGCCTTCCTGCGCGCGTTCCGCCTCGCGTTGCAACAGCATCTCGACGCGGCGGGTCAGGCGGTCGATCTCGTTCTGTTGGTTTGTGACGACCGAGTTCAGCTCTTCGACCGTGCGGGTCAGATGGGCGATCTGCTCTTCCAGATGCTGCATGGGGCTCTCCTTATAGGCGTCTCATAGCGACCCTGTGACGCCCTGGCCAGAGAAACCCCGCCTTGCCCCGAAACAGACCATGGGATAGACCGCGCGCGGAACACTAAATCCCAAGGACGCCCCACATGGCCAAGCCCAAGAAACAGCCCCGCCCCAAGGCCGTAACGCCGAAAGGGTTCCGTGACTATTTCGGCGAGGAAGTCACGCAGCGCACCGAGATGCTGCGGACGATTGCAGGCGTCTATCATCGTTACGGGTTCGATGCCTTGGAGAGCAGCGCGGTTGAAACGGTTGAGGCGTTGGGCAAGTTCCTGCCCGACGTGGACCGCCCGAACGAGGGCGTATTTGCATGGCAGGAATTTGACGAAGGCGGCAATGGCGACTGGATGGCGCTGCGCTATGACCTGACTGCGCCTCTGGCCCGTGTCTATGCGCAGCACCGCAACGATCTGCCGACGCCTTATCGCCGCTATGCGATGGGTCCGGTCTGGCGGAACGAGAAGCCGGGGCCGGGGCGGTATCGCCAGTTTTATCAGTGCGATGCGGATACGGTGGGCACGGCCTCAATGGCTGCGGATGCCGAGATTTGCGCCATGCTGTCGGACACGCTGGAAACCGTTGGAATCCCGCGCGGTGACTATCTGGTGCGGGTCAACAACCGTAAGGTTCTGAATGGCGTGCTCGAAGCGATGGGTTTGGGTGAAGACGCCGCCGCCCGAGATAACGTTCTGCGCACGATCGACAAGTTCGACAAGGTGGGCGAGGCTGGTGTGCGTGAGCTTTTGACCAACGGCCGATTGGATGCCTCTGGCGCTTTTATCGATGGTGTTGGTCTTAGCGGTGATCAGGCCGAGCCGGTGATTGCCTTCCTGACTTCTAAAGCTGCAGATACCGCCGGAACGCTGGCCAACCTGCGCGCCGCTGTGGGTGACAGCAAGATCGGTGCGGACGGGATCGCTGAGTTGGAGCAGATTGGTGCGCTGCTGGATGCAGGCGGGTATGGTTCGGACCGGATCGAGATTGATCCTTCGGTCGTGCGTGGCCTCGGCTATTACACCGGGCCGGTCTATGAGGCCGAACTGACCTTCGAAATATACGACGAGAAGGGCCGCAAGCGGCAATTCGGGTCGGTCTCGGGTGGTGGTCGCTATGATGATCTGGTCAAGCGGTTTACCGGACAGGAAGTACCCGCGACCGGCATCTCCATCGGTGTTGACCGATTATTGGCCGCTTTGCGTGAGAAGGGGCGGATCGCGGCGCAGGCCACCGGCCCAGTGGTTGTGACCGTGATGGACCGCGATCGCATGGCGGACTATCAGGCGATGGTGGCAGAACTGCGCAATGCCGGTATCCGAGCCGAGGTCTACTTGGGCAACCCCAAGAACTTTGGCAACCAACTGAAATATGCGGACAAGCGGAACTCTCCAATTGCGGTGATCGAAGGCGGTGACGAAAAGGCAAATGGGATCGTGCAGATCAAGGACCTGATTCTTGGCGCCAAGATTGCCGAGAGCGCCACGCTTGAGGAATGGAAAGAACGGCCCAGCCAGTTCGAAGTGCCCCGCGGCGATCTGGTCGCTAAGGTGCGCGAGATTCTGGACAATCAGGACTGACCCATGCCGAACCGTTCCCAAATACAGGCCCGCGCCGCCATGATGCGTGTCCGGTTCGAGGCGGCGGGCGCGCAGGTGGTTGATACGCCTCTGCTGCAGCCAGCCGGGACGCTGTTGGACCTCTATGGAGAAGATATCCGCGCCCGTGCTTACGTAACCTCGGACGCGCTGCGGGGTGAGCAGATGCTGCGCCCGGATTTCACCCTGCCGGTGGTACAGATGCACATGTCCGATGGGGCTGAACCAGCAAGATACACCTATTCCGGCGAAGTGTTCCGCCGTCAGGAACACGATCCGGATCGTGCTAATGAGTATATCCAAGTCGGCTACGAAGTATTTGATCGCGAAGACCCCGCCGGAGCCGATGCCGAGGTGTTTTCGTTATTTGCCCTGCAATTGCGCGGGCTGCCCTTGCGGGCAGCGACAGGTGATATCGGTATTCTGATCGCCGCTGTCGGGGGTCTCAAGACCACTAGCCGTCGTAAGGCTGCACTGATGCGGCATCTCTGGCGGCCTCGCCGGTTCCGCGTTTTGCTGGACCGATATGCCGGACGCAAAGCAAGTCTCGAGGGGCGCGATGCTCTGCTTGACGCGGTCGACCCATTGGCGATTGACGTGCCCATGATAGGCAAGCGCCGCACGCCCGAAATTCTCGAACGGATTGATGCCCTGCGCGAAGACCGCGCTGCGCCGCCGATCTCGGACAATGAACTGGCCGGTTTGGAGACGCTGCTTAATGTGCGCGAAACCATGCCTTTCGCGCTGGAACAACTGCGTGACATTGCGGTTGATCTGCCACAGATCACATCTGCTTTGGATCGTTTGGAAGCTCGTATCGCAGCCCTGCAGGCGCGTGGCGTGGATGTGGATACACTGGATTTTGAGGCGTCTTATGGCAGGACCTCGATGGAGTATTACGACGGGTTTGTATTCGGCTTTTACGCCGAAGGCCGCCCTGATCTGCCACCGGTTGCGACCGGCGGGCGCTATGATGCGCTGACCAGGCAATTGGGTGGTGGGGCCGAGATTCCGGCAATTGGCGGCGTGATCCGCCCGGACCTGATGCTCGAAATCGAGGAGGCTGCGCAATGAGCCTGAAACTCGGTGTGCCCTCGAAGGGCCGGTTGATGAACAAGACCTTTGCATGGTTTGAAAAGCGCGGCATTACACTGTCGCGCAGCGGATCAGACCGGGAATACGCGGGCAAGGTTGATGGGATTGGTGGCGTCTCGCTGATCCTATTGTCTGCAGGAGAGATTCCGCGCGAGCTGGCGGCGGGACGCATTCATTTGGGCGTGACCGGCATCGATCTTGTGCATGAAAAGCTGCCGCGCTGGGAACAGCAGGTGGAAGAGGTTGCACCTTTGGGGTTCGGCAAGGCGGACCTTATCATTGCAACCCCAGCCTGCTGGGTCGACGTGGACACTCTGGATGATCTGGATGCGGCGGCGGCAGGTTTTCGCAGGGCGCATGGCCATCGGCTGCGGATCGCTACCAAGTACCACCGTCTGGTCCGCGAATTCCTGACCGAAGCGGGGGTGGCCGACTACACGCTGGTCGACAGCCAGGGCGCAACCGAGGGGACGGTGGTGAATGAGACAGCCGAGGCGATTGCCGATATCACCTCGACCGGGGAAACACTGCGGGCGAACCACCTGAAAATCTTGTCGGATGGGTTGATCCTGCAATCGCAGGCCACGCTGTGGCGCAGCCGCGTGGCCAAATACGATGCGGCTGAAAAGACGGCTTTGAATGAGCTGCTGGACAGGTTGGCCTAAAGCACCCCAATTTCCGCTAATGCGCGGTTCAGATCGTCGGGCAGGGCATCGTCCTGCTCGCGATTCTTAGGCAAGTCGGCAGGGGTGTCCTCAGGCTTGAGATACCGCCAGCCCTGAAATGGACGCTTCAGAGCGTTCTGCGTTCTGTGTACTTCGGGGTCCAGGACGATGGCGCAGCGGCGGATGCCATCCTCGCCACGGACTTCATCCAGCCGCAGGATGCGCTGGCGGCACTGGACCACTCCTTTGATCACCCAATAGATCGACCCGCCATTCAGAATTTCAGCGTCGCGCTTGGGCCACATGCGGGTCACGTGGCGCGGGTATCCGTCCTCATAGAGTGGTTTGCGGCTGTCTTGCCACGCCATCAGCGTGTCGACACTTTCTGACCCAACCGAAAGTTTGATGAGGTTTACGTACTTATCCACAGCTTTCCCACAGAGTCGTCCCAAGGGCGATCCCTATATTGTAGCCCTCATGCGCTTGTCATCAAGCTGTTGTGGTTTAGATGTGATCTGGGCTAATCTGAATGCCTCTTTCAGCACAGGGAATCACCAATGAGCCGCTTTGCCGCCCCCATCGCCGAGCAGATCTGGGATATGAAATACCGCTTTAAACAGGCGGATGGTACGCCCATCGATCAGACAGTCGAGGACAGCTGGCGGCGCATAGCTCGTGATCTGGCGCGTGTGGAAGAAGACCCGGCGCATTGGGAAGAAAAATTCTATGAGGCGCTAGAGGATTTCAAATACCTTCCTGCTGGCCGCATCACCGCCGGGGCGGGCACCGCGCGACAGGTAACCCTGTTCAACTGCTTTGTGATGGGGACAATCCCCGACAGCATGGGCGGTATCTTCGACATGCTGAAAGAGGCCGCGCTGACCATGCAGCAGGGCGGGGGGATCGGTTACGATTTCTCAACCATCCGTCCGCGCGGCGCGGATGTGAAAGGGGTCGCAGCGGATGCCTCGGGCCCGCTAAGCTTTATGGACGTCTGGGACGCCATGTGCCGCACGATCATGTCTGCAGGCTCGCGTCGTGGTGCGATGATGGCGACCATGCGCTGCGACCATCCGGATATCGAACAGTTCATCACCGCGAAATCCGACCCGGCGCGTTTGCGCATGTTCAACATGTCGGTTCTGGTCACCGATCCATTCATGGAGGCCGTCAAGGCCGATGGACCGTGGGATCTGGTATTTGACGGAAAGGTCTATCACACCGTTCAGGCGCGCGATCTTTGGAACAAGATCATGCAGGCCACCTATGATTATGCCGAGCCGGGCGTGATCTTTATCGACCGGATCAATCAGGCGAACAATCTGAATTACGTCGAGACGATCTCGGCGACCAACCCGTGCGGAGAACAACCTCTACCGCCTTATGGTGCCTGTCTGCTGGGTTCGATCAATCTGGCACGGTTGGTTGCCGAGCCGTTCGAGGATGCCGCGCACCTGGACGAGGAGGCCTTGCAAGAGCTGGTGGCCACCGCCGTTCGCATGATGGACAACGTGGTGGACGCGTCGAAATTCCCGCTGGCCGAACAAGAAGCCGAGGCGCAGGACAAGCGCCGCATCGGGCTGGGCGTGACTGGTCTGGCCGATGCGCTGTTGATGTTGGGTCTGCGCTACGGCTCGGACGAGGCGGCGCGTCAGACCGAACGCTGGTTGCACGCGATCGCGCGCGCCGCGTATCTGGCGTCGGTCGATTTGGCGAGGGAAAAGGGAGCTTTCCCACTGTTTGACGCCGAGAAATATCTGGCCAGCGGCACCATGCAACAGATGGATGACGATGTGCGCGACGCAATCCGCGAACACGGCATCCGCAACGCGCTACTGACCTCGATCGCGCCGACGGGTACGATTTCGCTGTATGCGGGCAACGTATCTTCGGGGATCGAGCCGGTTTTTGCCTATGCCTACACGCGCAAGGTGCTGCAAAAGGACGGTTCGCGCACCGAAGAAGAGGTTGTGGACTATGCGGTGCAGATGTGGCGCGACAAGTTTGGCGACGCCGAATTGCCCAATTATTTCGTGAATGCGCAAACACTAAGCCCGTCCCATCACGTAAAAATGCAGGCGGCGGCGCAAAAGTGGATCGATAGTTCGATATCGAAGACGATCAACTGTCCCGAAGATATCAGCTTTGACGCCTTCAAAGACGTCTATATGCAGGCCTGGGATCAGGGATGCAAAGGCTGCACTACCTATAGGCCAAACGATGTGACCGGCTCGGTTCTGAGCGTATCGGAAAGCGACGACAAAGCGCCAGGTGAAAGCGCGGATGCCCCGCATGAGGTTGACGGGGGCGAGGTCGTTTATATGTCCGAACCGCTTGATCGCCCACAATCGCTTGAAGGGTCGACTTACAAGCTGAAATGGCCGGACAGCGAGCACGCAATCTATCTGACAATTAACGATATCGTCATTGGCGGACGCCGTCGTCCCTTCGAGGTGTTCATTAACTCGAAGAATATGGAGCATTATGCTTGGACGCTGGCTTTGACCCGGATGATATCGGCCGTGTTCCGACGCGGTGGCGATGTGTCCTTTGTGGTCGAGGAACTGAAAGCTGTGTTCGACCCGCGAGGCGGGGCCTGGGTTAAAGGCAAGTACATTCCGTCCATCCTGGCCGCGATTGGCGGCGTGATCGAGCAACACATGGTCAATATCGGCTTCCTTGAGGGCGAAGGCATGGGCCTGAAGTCCGATCCTCAGGCGCAGGTAGTCAACATGGACGCCCCGCGTGGCAAGACTTGCCCATCCTGTGGTCAGTTCGACATGGTGATGATCGAAGGCTGCATGACCTGCCGCAGCTGCGGTCATTCTAAGTGTGGCTGATTTGGCGGAAGAGGACTTGATGTTGTGGTGCTTCAGGCGACACCGCCATTATTGTCACCAAATGACCTCTAACTGCGATCTGCCGACCTGCTGACGGAACCTAAGAAGCGCTAGTTTTTTTTACGTTTCTTGTCTGAAGGAAATTTACTGGCCTTGTCGACCGAAGCACCTTTGGCGAGTTGCTTCGGCTTCTCTGTGCGACTTGATGCATGGCATTTGTTCCAAACATTTGCTTTGGAGTACTTTTTAGTTCTTCAAGCGTCAGGTGCAGGTTCAAACCTTGAACCTTTAATAGAGCAGCACCCTAAACTCGTTCGTCGAGTGGCATTGCGTCTGCGACAAATTTTAAGAACTGCTCCGGGGGAATGCCAAGTGCGCGCGATAGTATAACAAGTTCTGGCACATCTATGCGCCTTTGGCCGATCTCAATCCTGGCAATAAATAACGGATGACACTTTAACCTCTTGGCGAGCTTCGCCCGCGAGTATCGTTGGGCTTTGTCGGCGGCGATAGGCGCGGAGATCAGCGCGAGATGCCCTGACGAGCGGAGAGATTTGGCCGCTTTGGTGTCCGTTTAATGCTTCGGACATTTCCTAATCTCATTTTCAGAGTGTTTAGAAAGTCAGATTGAATATCTAAGAGCGGATGATTAAAATTGCTAAACATATAATCAACGCAGCTTTTTTCCCCTGTTTTGCGTTTGCCCGAGAGCCACTCACACTAACTTCAGACGAATATGAGCACTTGGAGCCTATCTACTAAATCCTTTGCGTAGCGCCCGGTAGGACCACTGACGAAGCAATGGAAGCGTTATTAGCGCACTTCGATCAACCACTTGCCAACGAAGTGGAGACTCTGATTGTGCGTAGTTCATGCGGCGCGAATTTCGATACGAATTTACCCAGCGGTTGCTGTCCCCAAGTTCCTACAAGAATCGTGCTTCGACCAGCATGATTGTCATTCTTAGTTTCTGATACCTTCGCACCGGCAGTTGACCAAATCAATTCACCAGAATCTAAGCGATTGTTAACGTTGCTTTTATTGTGTTTGATCGGTGCAGAAAACAAAGCTCTTTCTGAAAGCGAACTGGCATTATGTCAAAGAAAAGTTGGATTTTCACAATGGCTTGACGATCTGAAGCCACCTTTGAAACCGCCCCATGTGCCCACGGCGGCGGCATTCCAGATGAAATATCCCTTACGCAAAACCTGTTGTTTGTTGACCTTCCAGCGCGGGAACCGGGCATACAGCCCAAATGAGTCGAAAAGCAAGAATACACGCTTGGGATGGCAGGCATGAAACCGAACAGGGATAGAAAGGCTGTTACGCGACGCGGAGTGATTGCCGCGTTTGCTGCGACAACTCTTTTTCCAGCACCGGCCGTTTGGGCCCAATCGATGACAACCGAGGGGACGCGCCGGAATGTTTCCTCATTCCGCGTTGCTAAATGGCAGGATCACTTTGATACGCTTAAGAATGGTGTGATCCTGTCCGATACACAGTCCAAGGTCCTGCAATATTGGTCAGAAGACGAGAGCGTCTATCGGATGTATCCAACCAGCGTGCCGCTGACGGAAGACCTTACAAGGCTGGGCTACACCACAGTAACTCGCAAGGTTGAGGGGCCATCTTGGCGACCGACACCAGCAATGAATAAGCGCAACCCCGCTTGGCCCGACTATGTGGGCCCGGGTCCGGAGAATCCTCTGGGGACACATGCACTTTATTTGAGCTGGCAATACTACCGGATCCACGGCACCAACGACACACGCAAGATCGGAAGAAGATCCTCCAATGGCTGCATCGGCTTATATAACGATCAGATTGCGGAATTGTTCGAGCTGGCGGCTGTAGGCACGCAGGTAAAACTGATCTGACCATGGTCAAGTCGGCTTTTCTGGACAGGTGCTTAAGCTCGGTAACTTACAACGACGTGAAATAGTAAAATGGATAAACTTACACTCATGATAGGCGGTGTGGCGATCGCAGGTGCCGTCGCAATCGTCTACAATCTAAATCAGCAACCAGCTGGCCATTCGATGACGACACCTGATACGTCGACGCTGGCGTCGGGAGATCCAATCCAAAACGTCAATCTACCGGACCAGCTAAGCGAATTTGCGGCCGTCGGCAAAGTGGCATTCGACGCAAAATGCTCGGCGTGCCATGGCGGGAATGCAACTGGTCTGGAGGGCCTTGCACCACCATTGGTGCATAAAATCTATGAACCAAGCCACCATTCGGACGAGGCATTTTACGTTGCCGTCCAGAATGGTGTTCGGGCACACCATTGGAAGTTCGGTAACATGCCGCCGGTCGATGGTTTGACCCGCGCGGATGTGAAGGGCATCGTGGCGTACATAAGAGAGTTGCAGCAAGAAAACGGGATTTTCTGAAGGTGACGAGTCGAGTGGGCACAGCAATTCGTTACTCCATCCTGTCAATTGCGCTGGCTATTGGCGGGCTACTTGTGACGGCCGATTCTGCTCATGCACATGGCGGTGATTCACAGCATGTGATTGACCAAACCGACTCTGCGGACGTCGAACATGTCAAGCAGGGTCATCCCGGGCATTGTCATGGCGGAGCGATCTGCAACGCTGTTGGACTATTTTTGATGGGTCCAACACCGCCTGGTCCCCAATGCACGGAACGAAGATACTCGATCCCTCGAGCTCAATACCGGGTTCTTAGTATTATCGCGTTTGACCCACCACCGCCGCGTGTCCTGATCTGACGAGTCGAATTGGGCCCAAGATGGGCGCGTCGAAGCAGACGAAAAGGACAAAGAAATGAACATTCTAAAAATGACTACAAGCGTGGCCCTGGTTTCACTATTTGCGGCGGCCGCCCTGGCGCATGGTGGCGCAACCGGCATCGTCAAAGAACGCATGGACGGCATGTCCGCGATGAAGGACAGCATGAAGGTCCTTACACCGATGATGCAGGGGAAAACGCCCTACAATGCGCAAACGGTACGAAGCGAAGCCAAGAAAATCGGAAGCCACGCCGGTGAAAGCATGACAAAGCTGTTTCCAGAGGGATCTGATGGCAAACCCTCGGAGGCCAAATCGCAAATCTGGCAGGATTGGGGTTCCTTTACAGAAATAGCCAGACAGTTGGAAATCTACTCAGAAGGCCTTGCGCATTCGGCAGACAACGGGCTGATGGCGTCCAGATCGGGTCATGGTTCCGGCATGATGGGCGGCAAATCCATGATGGGAGGTGGTTCCATGATGGGAGGTGGTTCCATGATGGGCAGCGGGATGATGGCTGGCAGTCCAAACTTAGCACAGCTGTCTGAAATGCCGGCAGACGGTGTGTTTATGATGCTGAGCCAGACATGCTCGGCGTGTCACACGCGATTTCGGTCGGAATAGGAATGCATCATGAAGCCGATAATACGGTTGGGTCTTGCTGCCGCCGTTACGGCGTCAGCAGGGTTTGTTGCTGTGATGGCTTGGCCGATTGGCCAGCCCTTACAAGCTCTCGACATTCAAGGTGACGTTAACCGCGGGGCGTATCTGGCAAGGGCAAGCGGCTGTATCACCTGCCACACAGACTTTGCCAAAGGGGGAGCGCCCTTGGCCGGTGGGGTGGAGTTGGATACCCCGTTCGGCACGCTCTTTTCGCCGAACTTGACCACAGATCCCGATCACGGGATCGGTGATTGGACCATCGAGGAATTTGCCCGCGCTGTGCGTCAGGGTGTGTCGCCAGACGGGCAGCCCTACTACCCGGCCTTTCCTTATCCGTTTTATGCGAATTTCACGGATCAGGACATCGCCGATCTCTGGGCCGCCTGGAAAACGGTTGCACCGGTAGCGGAACCGTCAAAAGAGCAGGAAATGGTGTTCCCCTTCAATCAGAGATGGGGCCTGAAGCTGTGGCGGGCGGCATTTTTGGAACCGCCGCGGACCGATCCCGTGCCGGGCAATGATGATGTATGGAACCGGGGCCGGTTACTCGTTGAAGGTGCCACGCATTGTGCCGCCTGTCACACCGGGAGGAACCTGGCTGGCGCAAGAAATTCGGACACGGAACACTTCAAGGGAAGTGACTCTCTGCCGGGCGGTGACAAGGCACCGGCCATCGACTTTGAGACCCTGCAAATGCGTGGGTGGACAGTTGATGATCTGGCCTACGCGTTGCGCACCGGCGTCATGCCTGATGGCGATGTCTTCGGCGGCGCCATGGGAGAGGTCGTAAACTATGGCACCAGCTTTCTGACAGACGAAGATCGGAAGGCAATGGCGACCTATCTGCTGGATGTACACGACGAGGGATAATCCAGTGCGAGATCAAGTATTCTTTGGAAGGAAGTCCTAATGAAGCTCAATCGCAGGCAATTCGTTGCGGGCACGTCGGCATTGTTCGCGGTGCCGACTATCGGGAGGGCGGCTACCGCCCCCCGAATAATCGAGGCGCGCTCAGGATTGGCGCGTGTTGCCCCCGACAACTATCCGGAGACCGAGATATGGGGATATGATGGCGGTGTTCCGGGCCCTGAAATTCGTGCCCGGCAAGGCGAAACGGTTCGCCGGACACTCCTGAACTCGCTACCTCAGCCTACAGCAATCCATTGGCACGGATTGCGGGTTCCGAACAATATGGACGGGGTGCCGGGCCTTACGCAGGAGGCTGTACCAACCGGCGGCAAATTTCAGTATGACTTGCCTCTGAAGGACGCGGGGACCTTCTGGTATCACTCTCACAACCAGTCAACGGAACAAGTGGCCAGGGGCCTTTACGGCGCGTTCATCGTCGACGAAACGGACCCGCCGGACACGGACCATGACATCACGATCCTTCTGGATGATTGGCGGTTGGGTAAGGACGCTCAAATAGTAGATGATTTTGGTGCAATGCATGATTGGACCCATGCAGGTCGGATGGGAAACTACGTTCACGCGCGCATATCGCCAATGACCGAAGTTTTGACGAACCAGCGATTGCGAATTCGAATGGTCAACGTGGCAACTGATCGGATCATGTATGTGTCAGTAGGTGGCGCAAACGGGAAACTGGTCGCTTATGATGGCATGCCTGCAAGGCAGCCAGAAGATTTCGAAACACTTGTTTTCGGACCTGCACAGCGAGCAGACTTGATCGTCGACGTCACAGCGGAATCGAACGAAGCCGTTCAAATAACTCTTCACGAACGCGATGAATCATTTGTTATCGCTGAGATCCCGGTTTCGGGAAGCGGTACATCTGCCAGCCGCGGTGAGATTGAAGCTCTGCCACCCAACCCTGTTTCTTTTCTTGAAGATGTTTCTGACGCCTTAAAGGTTCCATTGGTGATGGAAGGCGGGGCGATGGGCGGACTGCGTCAAGGTACTTACAACGGCCAAGTCATGAGCGCTAATCAGTTGGTTCAGGAAGGACAGATCTGGACATTCAACGGAGTCGCAGGGTTACCCGAAGACCCGCTCGCTTCTGTTTCGCGTGGCGACATAGTCCGTATTCAGATGCAGAACGACACTGTCTTTGCGCATGCCATGCACTTGCACGGGACGCACTTTCAGGAAGTTCTGCCGAACGGGAGCCTGGGACCGCTGCGAGATACAATACTGGTTGACCGGATGGAAACGCGGGAGATTGCGTTCGTTGCGGATAACCCGGGGGACTGGCTGTTTCATTGCCACATGCTGTCGCATCAGGCCGCTGGAATGAAGACCTGGCTGAGCGTGGCGTCATGAACAAGAGCGCGGCGAAATGGGTGTCACTAGCTGCTGTGGTGATCATTGTCGCGGTCGCTGGCTGGGGCCTGAGCGGTCGCGCACAAAACGGTGCATCAGCGGATTCGGCACGTGGTGCAGTTTTGTACGCCGAAAACTGCGCGTCATGCCACGGGGCAGATTTGGAGGGTCAACCAGATTGGCAGACACCTGATCCAGATGGCGTCTTGCGAGCTCCCCCGCATGACCGAACAGGGCACACCTGGCATCACGGCGACAAGCTGTTGTTCGATTATACAAAGCTTGGCGGGTACCAAACACTAAAACAGATGGGCGTCGCTGATGTCAAAAGCGGTATGCCAGGTTTCGAGGACACTCTGTCGGATCAGGAAATCTGGGACATCCTTGCCTTCATCAAGGAGAGTTGGCCGGATCGGGAACGCAAGCTGCAAGAGCAGCGCACCGAGGCAGAACAAACGGAAGGAAACTGACGTGAAACGATTTTTTGCAGGCTTAATTGCCATCACTATGTCGATTGGTGCTGCTATGGCGAGTGCTGACGAATTGTCTGACGCCGATGTAAAACGGCTGGCTCTGGAAGCCATTATGGAAAACCCTGAAATCATCATGCAGGCGATTCAATTGCTTCAACAGCACGAAGATCAGGCAAAAGCCGAAGCCATTGGAAACGTCTTGGAAAATCAGCGTGAATTGCTGGAACAGGATCCGAATGCGCCTGTCATCGGAAACCCGGAAGGTGATGTAACCGTAGTCGAGTTTTTTGACTATAACTGCCCATATTGCAAACGCGCGGCCCCGGTCTTGAAAAACGTAATCGCAGGCGATTCCGAAGTCCGAGTTGTTTACCGAGAATGGCCCATACTCGGAGAAGGTTCCGACTTCGCGGCTCGCGCCGCGCTTGCCTCACGTAATCAGGGAAAATATGAAGAATTTCATTGGGCGCTTATGGCTCTGAACGGTCGTGCCACTGAGGCCAGTGTCCTGAAAGTTGTTCGGGAACTTGGCCTGGACGAGGATCAATTGCGCGCAGACATGGAGGCGCCGGAAGTCGACGCGCATATCCAGGTGTCCATGGAATTGGCCCGACAGCTTGGCTTCAGTGGCACCCCTTCGTTTGTGATTGGAGATGCGCTTGCCCCGGGGCTGATCGCCGAAGATGAAATGACCCGGCTAATCGAGGCAGTCAGAGACGCAAGATAGAACCAAGGGGCGACAGCATGTGCGCCCCTAAGCTTCTGTTGCGACCGTGGCTTCGCATCCCTCGGACTCTGAGCTGCAAGGATATGATCAAGTTGATTAGCGCTTAAGACACGTACCCTGCGGTTTTTCATGTCAAAGTCCAACTTTGCGGAGGAACTTACTGTGTCAATGGCTTTGTCTATAACTGACTTGCGGTGCCCGCAGCTCATATCCGGGATACTTAGCGTCGTCATGAATGATGAGAAAGAAAGTCAGCCTCATCCCTTGACCTTCCACTTGCTGGAACCCTTATGTTGCCTGTCAGCAGAACATATGTGGTGACAATATGACTGAAAATTCACATGCGCGGTTCCAGGTTCAGGGTATGAGCTGTGCTTCCTGCGTTGGGCGCGTCGAGCGCGCATTGAAAGATGTGCCAGGGGTTGATGCCGCTTCGGTTAATCTCGCCAGCGAAAGCGTTCAGGTCGATTTCCGCGATCCAGCCGATATAGCGGCCATTGCTGATGCGTTAAACCGCGCCGGATATCCGGCGCGGACGGCAGAGGTCACTCTGGATATTCAGAACATGTCCTGCGCATCCTGTGTAGGGCGCGTTGAACGAGCCCTGGAAGCCGATGGCGGCGTCTTGTCCGCGTCGGTCAATCTGGCCACTGAAAGTGCAACTGTGCGTTTTGCTGAGGGAGTCACAACACCCGAAGCAATCGCGGCGCTTGCGGCATCTGCCGGCTATCCGGCGAGCCTGCGATCCGCAACGCAGACCGAACCACAAGACCGCAAAGCGGCAGAGATCAGCCATCTGGCGCGGCGAACAAGCTTCGCCGCTTTGCTCGCTTTGCCGGTATTCATTCTCGAAATGGGCTCGCATGTTATTCCGGGCATGCACCACCTGATAGCGAGCACCATCGGCATCCAGAACAGCTATTACCTGCAATTCCTTCTGACCACGATCGTTCTTTTTGGGTCAGGCTTGCAGTTCTACACCAAGGGATTCCCTTCCTTGGTCAGAGGCGCGCCGGACATGAATTCTCTGGTGGCTCTGGGCACTTCGGCGGCCTATGGGTTCTCGCTTATCTCGACCTTTGCGCCGGGTGTTCTTCCGGTCGGAACCGCAAATGTCTACTACGAGGCCGCAGCGGTGATCGTGGTTCTTATATTGCTTGGGCGATTCCTCGAGGCGCGCGCCAAGGGTCGAACTGGTGAAGCGATCCGAAAACTGGTCGGTCTGCAGGCAAAAACAGCGCGAATTGAGCGCGACGGATCGGTTGTCGAGCTACCGATTGAGCAGATTGTTGTAGGTGATATTGTGCACGTTCGACCGGGCGAGAAAATCGCGGTGGATGGTGCCGTAATGACCGGCACGTCATATGTCGATGAAAGCATGATCACCGGAGAGCCGGTTCCCGTCGAAAAAACCGAGGGCGCAACTGTGGTTGGGGGGACCGTAAATGGCGCGGGTGCATTGACGTACCGTGCTGAAAAGATCGGCGCAGACACTATGTTGGCCCAGATCATTCAGATGGTCGAACAAGCACAGGGTGCCAAGCTTCCGATTCAAGGCCTGGTCGACCGCATCACGCTGTGGTTTGTGCCGGTAGTGATCGCAGTGGCCGTTGTGACAGTGCTGGTATGGATGTTGTTCGGACCCGATCCCGCGCTTAGCCTGGCGTTGGTGGCCGGGGTTGCGGTACTGATCATTGCTTGCCCCTGCGCCATGGGGTTGGCCACACCTACTTCCATCATGGTCGGCACTGGCCGCGCTGCCGAGATGGGCGTCCTGTTCCGAAAGGGCGATGCCTTGCAAATGCTGCAGGAAACCACCGTTGTTGCGGTGGACAAGACGGGCACCCTGACCGAAGGGCGTCCGGAGCTGACCGACCTGATTGTGGCCGAAGGAATGACCGAAGACGAGGTTCTGCACCTTGTTGCTGCTGTTGAGGTCACTTCCGAACATCCAATCGCCACAGCCATCGTGCGCGCAGCAGAAACCCGTGGTCTGGAGCTTTCCAAGCCAGAAGACTTCACGTCGATCACCGGTTACGGGGTAAGCGCCTCAGTCGAAGGCCATAAAATCCTGATCGGGGCCGACCGCCTGATGAGTCGCGAAGGGGTAGAAATGGGCGCGCTTTCTGATCGGGGCGCTGAACTCGCAATCAACGGAAAGACTCCACTTTATGCTGCCGTAGACGGGGCTATCGCGGCCGTAATCGCTGTGGCGGACCCAATCAAAACCACCACGCCGGACGCAATCGAAGCTCTGCACGGGCTGGGCCTGAAAGTAGCGATGATCACCGGTGACAATGCCGCTGCTGCCAAATCCATTGCAGCGCAGCTTGGCATCGATCATGTCGTGGCTGAAGTTCTGCCCGAGGGTAAAGTATCCGCGTTACAGGATTTGCGTTCAAATGGCGGAAAACTGGCCTTTGTGGGTGATGGCATCAATGATGCGCCTGCTTTGGCGGCAGCTGACGTAGGAATTGCGATCGGGACAGGCACTGACATTGCCATCGAAGCGGCTGACGTCGTTCTGATGTCAGGCGACCTGACGGGCGTGGTCAATGCCTTCGATATTAGTCAGCGCACCATGCGTAACATCCGCCAAAACCTGTTCTGGGCGTTCGGCTACAACACACTGCTCATACCGGTTGCGGCAGGGGTGCTTTATCCGTTTGGCGGCCCGCTGCTGTCGCCGGTTTTGGCCGCAGGTGCCATGGCGCTGTCCAGCGTATTTGTCCTGACCAATGCGCTGCGGTTGCGCTGGGTAAAGCCGATCAAAGTTGGGCGAGAACAGATCTCGCAGAACACCGAGCAAACGCTGCGTTCAGTGCATGCTGGATAGTATAGGAGAACCGCTGTGAATATCGGAGATGTAGCAGAACGTTCGGGTCTGCCTGCCAAAACCATCCGCTATTACGAGGATATCGGGTTCATCAAACCCAAGCGGAGCCTCAATGGGTATCGCCATTTCGACGAAAAGGAACTGCACAAGCTGGCTTTCATCGGGCGGGCCCGCTCATTGGGCTTTACCATTGAGGATTGTCGTTCACTACTGGCGTTGTACGAGGACAAGGAACGTGCCAGCGCGGACGTGAAAGAAATTGCAAAACAGAATCTGAAAGAGATCGACGATAAGATTTCCGATCTGAAGGCGATGCACGAAACACTGTCTCATCTGATCGAAGAATGCGCTGGCGACCACCGCCCAGACTGTCCAATTCTAAAAAACTTGGGCCAAGCGTAGTTAACCTTGTTGTTTGATCTGCCTCCAAGTTTGGCAATCTTTTTCTTCAGACGTGGCAATCCGCTCTTCTCTAGTGCGCGCCGCACTATCAATTGTAGTTTTGTTGGCTTCGGGTCAGCACGTTGCCACGATCACACTACGTCCGCAGTACGGTGAATGAGTTGATCCCTGTTTTAAGAGAAACGCTTTTAGTGTGCGTCTGTTTTACGGTGACAATCATCGGCTCTGTTGCTTTTGCAAATAACGACTTTGAGATCGCAGACAGCCACAAACAAAATGGCGTTTCGATCGCGTCAAAAGCATCAGAATTCAAACACAACAATTGCCGTTTTCATTCCACCACCGATCAAGATTGCGCGGACGACTGCGTGAGTTGTGGCGGGGCATGCCACACTGGAACCTGTTGCGTTGGTGAAAACCCGACCCAATTAGGACTTGCGGTTTTGGTGGAAGCTTATGGCCAGAGAAACCGTAACATGGACACGGATAACCATGATTCTCAAGCGCCTCTGACGCCCAATCTTCCTCCACAAATATCCTAACATCCAAAGTCCCGAAAGTGCGGGTTTTCAAATTGTTTCTGTTCGAGCATGCACTGCGGTCGTCAGGAGATTATTATGCGTGGAAGAGAGGCTAAACTATCAGTATTTGCCTTGGCGCTCATCTTATCCAAGCGGTTGCGACATGCGTGCGCTATGCACCGAAAGCGAACAGAAACAGGGCTGGTCATGATCGCCCGCTTGACACAAATCATAGCACTTGCCTGCGATTTCGGTCACAAGACCGAATATCACAGCGCAGGCGTAAACACGGAAAGGAAATGACATGACCACCACGAAACTTGACCGACGCCTTTTCCTGGCTGGCCTCAGCGCCTCCGGCATCGCCCTGGCTTCACCTACATTTGCAACGACCAAACCGCTGGTGAAGGTTCTCAAGGACCCCGCATGCGGGTGTTGTGGCGCGTGGATTGATATTATGCAACGCGAAGGATTCGAGATGGAAGTGCAGAATGCCTCCTGGGAGACTTTGTCTGAATACAAAGCTAACAAGGGTATTCCAGAAGAGATGGCGTCCTGTCACACGGGCTTGCTCGAGGGCTATGTCATAGAAGGTCATGTGCCCCCGGCGGACATCCGGCGCTTGTTGGCCGAACGCCCTGATGCGGTCGGGCTGACAGTGCCAGGTATGCCCTATGGCTCACCTGGTATGGGGCCGGAGAGTGAGCGGGAAGCCTATTCGGTTTTCCTGATCGGTAAGGATGGCACCACAGAAGTTTTCAACCATTACAAGGCAGCGTGATTGCCAATTTTTTGCAACAACCGCAAACGGAATTGCCAAGCGTTTAGTGTGAATTTCGGTAGCAGCGATTGAAAAGCGAGTTCAAGGTCGGCTAGTCCGATACGGGGCTGGTCCGATGCTCCGAAGGAGTATGGCCCACCCAAGACGCTCTACAACTGCTAAAAACGTTAGAGCGACAACGGCGTGTTTGCACGGATCATGGAAAGGCTGGCTTCGGACCATTCCGATCACAGGGCGATCATGATAAAAGTGAGCAGGCGAACGCCATGCGTTCAATTGAGCCTGCGCAAGTATCTGAAGGCACATCGCATGGCTTCAAGCCTACGGTTGAAAAAAGGGGCGCTGGTGCCTGATTGGGCGTGCCAACGGCGGAATGAGCGCCAAGTTGCATGCCGTCAGCGATGCTTCTGGCCACCCAATCCGGTCTTTCATAACTGTCGATCAGATCAGTGACTACACGGGTGCCAGGGCACTTCTAAGCAGCCTACCAGCCGCCGATTGGATGATTGCTGATCGGGGTTACGATTCTGACTGGTTCCGAAAGGCTATGAAAGACAAAGGGATACGCCCATGCTTCCCCGGCAGACAGTCACGCGAGAAGCCTGTCCGAAAAGACAAACACAGGTTCAAGCGCCGAAACTGCATCAAGATCATATTCGGTCGCTTGAAGGAATGGAGCCGCGTAGAAACCCGCTACGAAAGATGGCTGAAAGTGTTCCCATCAGCCATCGCACTCGCAGAGATTTTCAGGCTCCGAAATTCAATGAGCCTAGAGTCTAGCGCAGTGCGCCAGACGTTCACCAACATTCGACGAAAAGTATCAATATGAGGCTGTTCTTTAGCAACATTTTCGTGATTGCTGCATTTCGGTCTCTTTTCCGCCCATTTTTTCGTTGATACATAAGCACAGTTACTTGTGGGATGAGTAAAAGTGCGGGCGGACAGATGAGAACCGGTTATAACGGTCGAATAGCAATATTTTGGACGCAGACGGAAGTTGACGGGCTTGAGGCGGCGCCTTTGGCCCACTTGTGCGTTGGCAGTTCTTGGTGCTGGAGGGGGCGAGGGGTCCAACTCGCCGCAAGTGCAAACCAAGTTGCGCTGCACGCAGGCTCCACCGGTCTTGGATCTATATTGGCGGCCGGAGCCAGTTTCGCCAACCCCGGCGAGATCAACGAAAGTGCCAAGATCGAGTTGTCAAACGGGGCTCAGACTTTCGTTGCCGAGCTGGTGCGTGAGGTGAACGAAGCGTCTCTGGTGCTTGTGTTTGAGGATGGATACCCTGAGCCTGATCAAGATTTCTGGGTCAGTTCGGCAGCTTCGCATATTGAACCTGTTGAGATTGACAGCGGTTATGACGACAAGGTTGTCGTGTTCCCGGCGGCTCGTGCAAATGCAAGTTCAGTGCCGGTAAGTCTATCAAATACTGCCGGTTGGGCCGCTGAATAACGGATACTTCTCAGAAAGATTCCAACTCTAAGCAGAAATCCTACCCTTTGCTTGCTCTGGCGTGTTGACTCTGGCTGAAGCAGGGATATAAGCGCGGCTTCATTGGTGTTGGTGGCCCCCGCGAGGGGATGCCTGTCATGGGGGAAACCTCAAGAGGACAACGCCCTTCATAGTGGCCCATCGGGGCCTCAATCTAAAGAAGGAGATCAGCCGTGACCAAACGCACGTCTGCCAAGTACAAAATCGACCGCCGGATGGGCGAAAACATCTGGGGTCGTCCGAAATCCCCGGTTAATCGTCGTGAATACGGCCCCGGCCAGCATGGCCAGCGCCGCAAGGGTAAACTGTCTGACTTCGGTCTGCAGCTGCGTGCCAAGCAGAAGCTGAAAGGCTACTACGGCGACCTGACCGAGAAGCAGTTCCGCCGCATCTATGCAGAAGCTGAGCGTGTCAAAGGCGACACCGGTGAAAACCTGATCGGTCTGCTGGAGCGCCGTCTGGACGCCGTTGTTTACCGCGCCAAGTTTGTTCCGACCGTGTTCGCCGCACGTCAGTTCGTGAACCACGGCCACGTTAAAGTGAACGGCAAGCGGGTCAACATCCCGTCCTACCGCGTCAAAGAAGGCGACGTTATCGAAGTGCGTGACAAGTCCAAGCAATTGGCCGTTGTCCTGGAAGCTGTCGGCTTGGCCGAGCGTGATGTGCCTGACTACATCGACGCCGACCACTCGAAAATGACCGCGACCTTCGTGCGTGCACCGGGCCTGAGCGATGTGCCTTACCCGGTTATGATGGAACCGAACCTGGTCGTCGAATTCTACGCGAAGAACTAATCTTCGCCGACCTGTTGAGTTTAAGGGCCGCGCTTTCAGCGCGGTCTTTTTTGTTTTGATGGGGCTCTGCCCCAGTCGCTGCGCGACTCCCCCGAGATATATTTGGCCAGATGAAGAGGCGGATCAGATAGGAAGCGGGCGACTTTCGGCAATGGCCTCCATTGCGAAATAGGAGGTGACGCTGTCCAGTTCGATCTTATCGATGAGGCGTTGATAGACTTTGTCGTAAGAGGCCATATCTTCTGTAACGACCTTGAGTTGATAGTCATAGTCGCCGCCAATGCGATGGAAATCGACCACTTCAGGAATGGTCAGGACATGACTGCGAAAGGCCTGCAACCATTGGGCAGAGTGGTGGCGCGTGCGTAGCATGACGAAAACCACCAGATTCAGCCCAAGCTTTTC
Source organism: Ruegeria sp. H9 (assembly GCF_056532915.1). Taxonomy (NCBI): domain Bacteria; kingdom Pseudomonadati; phylum Pseudomonadota; class Alphaproteobacteria; order Rhodobacterales; family Roseobacteraceae; genus Ruegeria; species Ruegeria sp. H9. Next base: position 1,343,767 of record NZ_JBQFNX010000001.1, read on the forward strand.
ACGCGCGATGCGCGCCGTAGAACCTTGCAGGACACCCGCGTCGTTCAAGGCCTTTATTCTTCGCCAGCAGGCATTTTGGGACAGGCCGACCCTATCTGCCAATTCTCGCTGGGAAAGTGTTGCGTCTTTTTGCAGTTCCTTCAGAAGACGCGTGTCAATTTGATCTAATTTTTTCTCCATATAAACTCATATGACACAAAACTCGGACACATAAAGCATAAAATTGTGAGGTTTCCACAGGATGGATCAATCATATTGGAGTTAGCAATATGGAGCCTGTGTTATGACCTTGTCCAACTTTCGCGCAGAAATTCAATCTGCTGCTCACGGAAATACTCTGCGTGATGGGCTGATCGGTGAGGGGGTACTCATCCCGGGTCTGCATGGGGACGTGCCGCTTGTGTATGCGGACTACGTTGCCTCGGGTCGCGCGTTGCGACAGGTCGAAAATTTCGTGGCCGAGCATGTGTTGCCGTTCTATGCCAACAGCCACACCGAAGCCTCCTATTGCGGTTCCTATATAACCCGTTTGCGCCGCGAGGCGCGGGCCGAGATCGCCCGCATAGTTGGCGCCAAGGAAGAGGACGCGGTGATCTTTACCGGGTCTGGCGCTACAGCGGGTCTTAACCGGCTGGTTAGTCTGCTGGGAGTGCAAGAGGCTAATCAGCCGGTCGTTTTGATCGGTCCGTATGAGCATCATTCGAACATTCTGCCGTGGCGTGAAAGCAAGGCGCGGGTGATCGAGATTCCAGAAGCCGTTGACGGCGGTCCCGATATGCAGGTGCTAAAGGCGGCACTGGTAGAGCACGCAGATTCCGATCTTGTGATTGGGTCATTCTCAGCGGCGTCAAACGTCACCGGCATCATCACCGACCCTGATCCAGTGACGCGGATGCTGAAAGAGCATGGTGCGCTTGCGGTATGGGACTATGCGGGTGGTGGACCTTATTTGCCAATGGACATGGGGCCGGAAGATGCGCGGAAGGACGCGATCGTTGTCTCTCCGCATAAGTTTCCGGGTGGGCCGGGGGCGTCGGGTGTTCTGGTCGTTAACCAATGCGCTGTGAAGCGGACGTGTCCGAGTTGGCCCGGCGGTGGGACTGTCAGCTTTGTCTCGCCTTGGCGGCACGACTACAGCGCCGATCTCGCGACACGAGAAGAGGCGGGTACACCAAATGTGATCGGAGACATTCGCGCGGCCCTGGCCTTCATTGTCAAGGATGCGGTCGGAACGGATGAAATCGCACAGCGTGAGGCGCAGTGTAACCGCATGGCGTTGGATGGGTGGTCCGACAACCCACATCTGACATTGCTAGGTGCCGAGAATGCACACCGCCTGCCGATATTCTCGTTCCTCGTGTGTGATCGGAATGGGCAGCCGGTGCATCAGCAGCTGTTTACCCGGATGCTCAGCGATATCTACGGCATCCAGGCACGTGGCGGCTGTGCCTGTGCCGGACCCTATGCGCATCGTTTGCTGGGCATTGATCGGGCAACGTCGGAAGAATTGCATGCGGCCCTGTCGGAGGGTGAGGAAATGAAGAAACCGGGTTGGGTGCGGTTGAATTTCTCTTACCTCATGAGCGAAGAGACCGTTCAGTTCATTATCGACAGCGTTAACGAGCTGTCGCGCCGGACCGAGGAGTTCGTCCCATTCTACAATGCCGATCCGGCGACGGCGCGCTTCAAAGCGGCGTAAGATAATTGCCGCTTTTCTCAACCCGTTGAGAAAGGTATGAGGGGCCAAGCTAGTGGAGCCCCTCATGAACCAGATCACACCTCAACCCGGCATAATGGACATCGCGCTGTATCAGGGCGGACAGTCGCATGTTGACGGTGTTGCGGATGTCATCAAGCTGAGTTCCAACGAAAACCCATTTGGGCCAAGTCCCAAGGCGATCGAAGCGGTGCGCGAAAGTGCCGTTTCGCTGCATCGTTATCCCAGCACCGATCATGCCAGCCTGCGCGCCGCAATTTCTGAACGGCACGGACTGGATGCCAATCGGGTCATCTGCGGTGTCGGCAGTGATGAAGTGTTGCAGTTCGTGGCGCAGGCCTATGCTGGTCCGGGTGATGAGGTGATATATACCGAGCATGGATTCTCCATGTATCCGATCATCGCGCGAATGGCTGGCGCGACCCCGGTCATGGTGCCCGAGAGGGATCGCCGTGTAGACGTAGATAGCATCCTTGCCGCGGTCACTGGGCAGACACGGATTGTCTTTGTGACCAATCCGGGAAATCCTACTTCAACCATGGTCTCTGACGCCGAATTGCAGAGGTTGGCGGATGCATTGCCAGCCAATTGCCTGATGGTGCTGGATGGTGCGTATGCCGAATTTGTCGATGGTTTCGATGGAGGCGCAGGGCTGGTGGACCGGTTTAGCAATGTCATCATGACCCGGACGTTTTCGAAAGTGTACGGTCTAGGTGGGATGCGCGTTGGCTGGGGCTATGCGGCGAAAGAGATTATTGATGTGCTGAACCGCGTTCGTCAGCCGTTCAACCTATCGCTGACGGCTCTCGCGGCGGCCGAGGCCGCCGTGCGGGATGAGGAATATCTGCGGTTCTGCCTGTCTGAAAATGCACGCCTCCGGATTTGGTTGTCTGATGAACTGGCGAAGGTCGGCGTTTCATCCGATGTGTCATGCACGAATTTCATCCTCGCCCGTTTTGCTGACAGGGCCGAGGCGGAAGCCTGCGATGACTATTTGAAAACGCAGGGTTTGATCGTGCGGCGGGTCGCGGGCTACAACCTGCCAAACGCGCTGCGGATCACCGTAGGCGACGAAATCGCCTGCGGTCGCGTGGTTGCAGCGATTACTGCGTTCAAAGGGGGCGCTGTATGAGCCAGATTTACGACCGTGTTGCTCTGATCGGGTTGGGCCTGATTGCATCGTCCATGTTCTGGGCGATCAAACGGGCTGGGCTTGCGGGGGAAGTGACGGGCTATGCGCGATCCGAGGCAACCCGCGAGACGGCGCGCCAGATCGGCCTTTGTGACCGGGTTTGCGAGACCGCGGAAGAGGCGGTCGAAGGTGCTGATCTAGTGGTTTTGTGTGTCCCCGTTGGTGCAATGGGACCTGTGGCGCAGCAGATTGCGCCGGTTCTGAAATCCGGTGCCACCGTTTCAGACGTGGGGTCGGTAAAGCGTCACGTGATTGACGCCGTCTCACCCCACATACCCGATAGCGTTCATTTCATTCCGGCACACCCTCTGGCCGGGACCGAGCATTCCGGGCCTGAATCGGGATTCGCCGAACTGTTCGACAACCGTTGGTGCCTGTTGGTGCCGGCCGAAGATTCCGACCCGGATGCAATCGCTCGCCTGCGGGCTTTGTGGGAGGGTCTGGGATCGAATGTCGATGAGATGGACGCCGCGCATCATGATTTGGTGCTGGCGGTCACCTCGCACGCACCTCACCTGATTGCCTATACGATGGTGGGAGTTGCGGATGATCTCCGGCGGGTTACAGACACCGAAGTCATCAAGTATTCGGCAGCTGGTTTCCGCGATTTCACTCGCATCGCGGCTTCGGACCCGACGATGTGGCGTGATGTGTTTCTGACCAACAAAGACGCAACGCTGGAGATTCTGGGCCGGTTTACGGAAGAGCTCTTTGCGCTACAGCGGGCCATCCGAACAGGTGACGGAGAGCAATTATTCGACTACTTTACGCGCACACGGGCGATCCGCCGCGGCATCATTGATGCGGGCCAGGATACGGATGCGCCAGATTTTGGGCGGGGAAAAACATCGACATGAGAAAGATCGGTTGCAGCCATTTGATTTTCTGCGTTGCTTTGGCGGCAACGACTGCAAATGCGGCGGCGCCTGAAACTTCTATTGTGCCGTTGACGCGCCCGGAAACCACCCAAGCGATGATGGCAATCGTCACCCCCAACATCCGGCCTGTGCTACGGCCCGCTTCGCCGCAGGTAACGGCCGCTGCAGCCCGTCCCGCTGAATTACCATTGCTCGGGCCCGAGAATTCGATCCGCCCGTTTGTGCGCCCGGAAGAATTGGAACAACGCGTCTTTCTTAAGAAACGCAAGCTGCGTAAGGGTTCAGTCTGTGGCGATATCGATATTCAGGGTAAGCCGGTTGGACGTGTGAAGGGCAAGATCAAAGCCTGCGGGATTAAGGATGCAGTGCAAATCACCTCAGTATCGGGGGTCGGGCTGAGCCGCCCAGCGACGATGGATTGCGGCACTGCACAGGCGCTGAATAATTGGGTCGACAAAACTGTAAAGCCCACGTTCAAACGCCGAGGTCCGGTGGTCGAGCTACAGGTCGCCGCGCATTACGCCTGCAGAACACGTAACAACCGTAAAGGGGCGCGGATCTCTGAGCATGGTAAAGGGCGCGCCATCGACATTTCGGGCTTCAAGATGGCCGATGGTGAGGTGGTGACGGTTCTAAATGGCTGGCGCAAAAATCCGTCCAAGAAGCAACTGACCAAGGTATGGCGCGGCGCGTGTGGGCCATTTGGCACGGTTCTCGGACCAAACTCTGATCGCTTCCATCGGGATCATTTCCACCTAGACACCGCGCGCTACCGCAGCGGCACCTATTGCCGTTAACGCAGTACCAGTCTCGGGGCAGGACCAAGGGGCAACGGACCCAAGGCGACGAACCCATCTCTGAAATTCAGCTGTAAATCCAGCGCATTTGGGTTGCCACCCAGTCCAGCCATGAAGCCCAATGCGCGGGTCACAGGATCGACTGCCTGATCCGGCAGCGCACCTGCGGCGTTTGCCATCGCGATCATGTCGCGCCAGTTTTCGGCTTTCATCGCAATTTCACCCGTTGGAATGCCCTGTTCGTCAACTTCCAGTTCGCCGGTGGCGAACAGACGCAGCTCACCCCATTTCATTTCTGCCAAACGCAGATCAATCGCAACGGGTTGGGGGCGACGCTGCTCAAGTGCGGTGCGGTCCCAGGGTTTGTCGAAAGTGACAAACATATCCATTTCCAGCGTTTCGAACGATTGCGGCAGGGTCGATGCTGAACGCATCAGGCGTCTCAGATCATCGCCGGGGGTAAATCCGTCGATCTTCGCGGTAATCCCATAGCTTTCGGGCGCTCCAGATTGCTCCATCACAAGGCTCAGCGACTGGCCTCCGGCTTGCGGATCACCTTCGGTTGTCAGCAGCCAGCGCTTTGAGGTCAGCGCCATTTTCTCGAGCACCAGCGCGACACCGGGTTGGAGCTGCAACTCGGCTTGTAGCGCTTCGGCCTGAACGGTCGTGGTCTGGTCGAAATAGGAAAGGCGCTGCGGCGTACTGGCAAAGCGCAGCATCTGGCGGCCGGGCCAGATTGCTGGGCTTTGGAACTCGACCCAGTCCGCACTCCACGCCGTTCCGTTGACCGGATCGGCCAAAGCGGGATTATTCAGGCGTGTGATGTGCTGAAATGGATATCCTGCCGTCGACACGTCCGAGAATTCGGCCTGCCAGCCCAGTTCTTGCTGCCGGTCAAACCAACCGGTCAGGGCGTTTCGCAGACCATAACCGGCGACAAACCAGTAGGCGCTCCACGCGAGGGCGATAAATACGAAAACGCGTATCAGACGGCGCATGATGAATGGCCCTTTTTCCTGCCTCGGATTTGATGTTTATAGGGCCAAACGGGCAAGGACCAGTGCAATGACGATGTGGGTATTCGGATATGGATCGCTGCTGTGGAACCCGGGCTTTCCGGTGGCACGCAGCGAACGCGCTAAGTTGCACGGATATGCGCGGTCGTTTTGCATGCGCTCTATCCACCATCGCGGCACGGAAGAAGACCCCGGTTTGGTATTGGCGCTGGACGAACAGCCAGACGCGCATTGCACTGGATTGGCGCTTGCTGTCGAGGCAGGTCACGAAGAGCGCACTTTGGCTGAATTGCGTGAGCGTGAGCTGATCTCGTCAGCCTATCTGGAGCGGATGCTGGACGTGCATCTGGACTGCGGGCAGATCGTAAATGCAGTGACTTACGTCATCGATGCTCACCACGTTCAGTATTGCGGCGGTCTTCCATTGGAAGAGCAGGCTCAGATCATCGCCCACGCGGTTGGCGGACGTGGGCCAAATACCGAATATCTCTACAATACTGCCTCGCACTTGACCGAGATCGGACTGCACGACCCTGATCTTGAGTGGTTGTCGCAACGGGTGCGGACAATCAGCGCATAAACTCTTGGCGTCACGGGGCGAACTTCGATAGGTTCAGCCCAGAGCAGACAATACCAGGAGCCACGCGCATGGCGCAGGCACAACAGGGCGTGAGACCACATTTCTCACAACCGATCCGTCAGATTTTGATGATGCTGATCGCAATAGGGCTGTCAGGACTTGGCGTGTTCATGGCGTTGCCATATGTACTGCCGGTTATTCAGGCCAATCTGTATCTTAACGGGTTCATTTTGCTGGTCTTTGTCATCGGTGTCGCTGCCTGTTTTCTGCAGGTCACACAGCTGATCGGATCGGTTCGTTGGATCGAAGCCTTTGCCGGAGGGGTCGAACGTGACGATGTGCGCCCGCCGCAACTGCTTGCCCCACTGGCGTCGTTGTTGAGGGAACGCGGGGCGCGGTCTCAGATCAGCTCTAGCTCTACCCGATCGATCCTCGATTCCGTCGCCGAACGGGTCGAAGAAGAGCGCGAGATCACCCGCTACATCACCAACGTGCTGATCTACCTTGGCCTACTGGGGACATTTTTTGGTTTGGCCACCACTGTCCCCGCCATCGTTGATACGATCCGCAGCCTGAACCCGCAGGAAGGTGAAGAAGGTCTGGCCGTTTTCAACCGTCTGATGACCGGATTGGAAGCGCAGCTGCAGGGCATGGGCGTTGCTTTTGGGTCATCATTGCTGGGTCTGGCCGGATCCTTGATCGTCGGTTTGCTGGAACTATTCGCGGGCCATGGCCAGAACCGGTTCTATCGCGAATTGGAAGAATGGTTGTCCTCAATCACCCGCGTTGGCTTTGCTGCGGGCGATGAGGGCGGCGCGGAACTGGCCGTGCTGACCCCAGTACTGGACGCCATGTCTGAACAAATGGATGCACTGCAGGACATGTTCTCGGCGCAAGAAGTTGATCGCACGAACGTCTCGACCAAACTGGGACATTTGGTCGATGTCATCGGGGAAATGAACCAGCGGCAGGCCCAGACCGAAGGCGTAACGGCTGCGCTTGAACGTGTGGCGCTGGGGCAGGACGCTTTGTTGGATCACATGCGCGAACATGGCGCGGGCGAGGGGATCGATGCGGAAAGCCGCATGCGCCTGCGGTCGATGGATGTTCAGTTGCTGCGTATACTCGAAGAAATCTCCGCTGGTCGTCAGGACAGCATGAACGAACTGCGCAAGGATTTTGAGCTGCTGGTCAAAGCGTTGACTTTGCCACGGGGCGCCGTACGTACCCCCCCGGAAGGAGAGTAACCCATGGCGCTGTCCCGCCGCACAGGTCAACGGTTTTCGGGCTCGGTCTGGCCCGGCTTCGTGGATGCGATGACGGGATTGTTGATGGTGCTGACCTTTGTGCTGACCATCTTCATGGTCGTGCAATTTGTGCTGCGCGAAACCATTTCAGGTCAAGAGGATGAACTGACTGCGCTGTCCGACGAAATCGCCGCTCTGGCCGGGGCGCTGGGGCTGGAAGAGCGGGAAAACAGCCGTCTTCAAGCGCGTCTTGGGAACTTGAATGCAACGCTTAATCAGGTCGAAGACGATCTGGCGCAGGCACAAACCCGCATAACCGACTTTGAAGCACAGGTCGCGGCTTTGCTGGCTGATCAGGCGCGTGCGCAGGGGGATATCGCCGCGCTAGAAACGCAACGCGATGAGTTGCTAAATGAACAAGATGCCTTGAATTTGGCACTTGCTCAAAGCAGACAAGAAATCGACGCACAGGCCGAAGCCGCCCGCCTTGCCGCGGCTCGACGCGAAGCACTTGAAGCTCTCGTCGCCGAACTTGAAACCAGCGAAGATGCACAGGCAGCTCAGATATCCGAGCTAGAACAGCAACTGACCGAGGAAGAGGCCGCGCGCCTGGCCGAAGCCGCCGCTGCTGAGGCGTTGCGTGATCGTCTGCAGAATGCAGATGCCGAACTGACGGCAATGACCTTGGCGCTGGAAGCACAGCGAAAGGAAGCCGAGGACACTCTGACTTTGCTGGCTGCGGCACAGGCTGCCAAGGCAGAGCTTGAGCGCCAGTTTGGTGAGATCAATGCCGAAGAACTGAGGGCACAATTGCAAGCCGCATTGGATGCCCAAACCCAGGCGCAAGCAAATGCAGCCGAACAGAGGTCGCTGGCCGAAGAGCGCGCGGCGCTGCTGGCGCTCGCCCGAGAGGCGCTTGCATCGGAACAGGAAATCTCGACCGAAGCGCAACGTCAGACCGCGCTGCTTAATCAGCAGATGGCAGCCCTGCGCAGCCAGTTGGGATCGCTGCAGGCTTTGTTAGACGATTACGAAGAACGTAATACCGCCGCCGAGATCCAGATACAGACGCTGGGCCAGGATCTGAATGCCGCTCTAGCGCGCGCAGCCTCGGAAGAACGCCGTCGCCGACTGCTGGAAGAGGCTGAACGTATTCGGCTGGAAGCCGAGGCCGAGAAACTGGCGGGCCAAAATCAGGAACTAGCCGCACAGGCCGAGGATTTGCAGCGCTATCGCTCGGAATTCTTCGGGCGACTGCGCGATGTGCTGGGTGATCAGGATGGTGTGCGCATTGAGGGCGACCGCTTCGTGTTCTCGTCGGAGGTGCTGTTTGCCACCGGGTCCGCAAACCTGTCCGCGGAAGGCCGTCAGGAGGTTGCCAAAGTTGCCAATATCCTGCGAAGCGTTGCCGCCGAAATACCCGAGGGGCTGAACTGGGTCATCCGTGTCGATGGGCATACCGATAATGTGCCACTTGCAGGCAGCGGACGATATCGCGACAACTGGGAGCTCAGCCAGGGTCGTGCCCTTTCTGTGGTGCGCTACATGGTTGACGCACTGGGCATTCCACCTGATCGCTTGGCGGCAAACGGGTTCGGAGAATTCCAGCCTGTTAATCCCGCCGACACACCCGAAGCGCGCGCCCAGAATCGTCGGATCGAGTTGAAGCTGACAGAGCGATAAGGCTGGTACGAACCAACTTGGATTACCTGCCAAAAATGAAAAACGCCCACCGAAAAGGTGGGCGTTTTTCGTTATAGAAGCCGTGGGTTAGTCCGCTGTCAAAAGCGGGGGCTTGTCGCCCGGAATGCGGGGCTGATCGGGGCCCAGGATTTCCAGGTTCAGCTCGCCCTTCTTCATCGAGATACGGACCACGCCGCCTTTGGCCAGTTTGCCGAATAGCAGTTCCTCGGCGAGAGGTTTCTTGATGTGCTCCTGAATGACACGGCCTAGAGGACGCGCACCCATCTTGTCATCATAGCCCTTGTCGGCCAGCCATTCGGCGGCACGCGGTGTCAGATCGATGGTTACGCCACGATCCAGCAACTGTGCTTCCAGCTGCAGGACAAACTTCTCAACGACCTGCAAAATGACCTCTTTCGGCAGCGGCGCGAATGAGATCACGGCGTCCAGGCGGTTGCGGAACTCCGGCGTGAACATACGTTCGATCGCTGCGGTATCCTCACCTTCGCGCCGGTCGCGGCCAAAGCCGATGGCGGCTTTCGCCTGCTCCTGCGCACCTGCGTTCGATGTCATGATCAGGACCACGTTGCGGAAATTCACCGTCCGGCCATTGTGGTCGGTCAGCTCGCCGTGGTCCATCACCTGCAACAGAATGTTGAACACGTCCGGGTGTGCTTTTTCAATTTCATCCAACAGCAATACGCAATGCGGATGCTGGTCGACACCATCGGTCAGCAAACCACCCTGATCAAATCCCACATATCCCGGAGGCGCACCGATCAGGCGACTGACTGCGTGTTTCTCCATGTATTCCGACATGTCGAAACGCAGCAGTTCAACACCAAGCGTGTCGGCCAACTGTTTCGCCACCTCTGTTTTGCCAACACCGGTGGGGCCAGCGAACAGATAGTTGCCGATGGGTTTTTCTGGCTCACGCAGACCGGCGCGCGCCAGTTTGATCGCACTGGACAGCGCTTCGATCGCTTCATCCTGACCAAACACCACGCGTTTCAGCGAGGTTTCGAGATCTTTCAGAACCTCGGCATCATCCTTGGTGACGTTCTTGGGTGGGATACGCGCAATCTTGGCAACCACCGCCTCGATCTCTTTGACGCCGATGGTCTTGCGACGTTTGCTTTCGGCCAGCAGGTGCTGCGCTGCCCCGGCCTCATCGATCACGTCGATGGCCTTGTCGGGCAGTTTGCGGTCGTTGATATAGCGCGCCGACAATTCGACAGCTGTCTTGATCGCGTCGGCAGTATATTTGATCGAGTGATGCTCTTCGAAATATGGTTTCAGACCGCGCAGAATTTTGACACTGTCCTCGACCGACGGCTCGTTCACGTCGATTTTCTGGAATCGGCGGCTCAGCGCGCGGTCTTTTTCGAAATGCTGACGGAACTCTTTATACGTGGTCGAGCCCATGGTGCGCAGTTTGCCACCCTGAAGCGCTGGCTTCAGCAGGTTCGACGCATCCATCGCTCCGCCCGAGGTTGCACCCGCTCCGATCACAGTGTGAATCTCGTCGATGAAGAGAACTGCATCAGGGTGCTCTTCCAATTCGGTCACAACCGCTTTCAGACGCTCTTCGAAATCGCCGCGATAGCGAGTTCCCGCAAGCAGGGCACCCATATCGAGCGAGTAGATGGTGGTTTCCGACAACACGTCCGGGGCCTCGCCCGCAACGATCTTATGCGCCAGACCTTCGGCGATGGCGGTTTTGCCGACACCGGGGTCACCTACCAGCAACGGGTTGTTCTTGCGCCGGCGACACAGCACCTGAATACAGCGTTCAACCTCGTCCGAGCGTCCGATCAGCGGATCTACATCACCGGCGCGTGATTTGGCGTTCAGATCAACGCAATATTTGCCAAGCGCACTTTCTTTTTGCTCGGCGTCACCAGATGTCGTCTGAGCCTCTTCTTCGGCTTCATCAGCACCCGTTACAGGACGATTCTCTCCATAGGCCGGGTCTTTGGCCACACCATGTGCGATGAAGTTTACCGCGTCATAACGGGTCATGTCCTGCTCTTGCAGGAAATAGGCTGCGTTGCTTTCACGTTCGGCGAAGATGGCCACCAATACATTGGCCCCGGTCACCTCTGTGCGGCCAGAGCTTTGAACGTGGATCGCGGCGCGCTGAATGACACGCTGGAAGGCTGCAGTCGGTACTGCTTCTGACCCGTCGATATCAGTGACGAGGTTTGACAGATCTTCGTCGATGAATTCGACCAAGGTGCTGCGTAACTCGTCCAGATCGACGCTGCACGCTTTCATGACGCGCACCGCATCGGGTTCTTCCAACAGCGCCAGGAGCAGATGCTCTAGCGTTGCGAATTCATGTCGCCGTTCATTCGCCGCCGCAAGGGCCGCGTGGATGGCTTGTTCAAGTGTGCTCGAGAATGAAGGCACGCGGGTGCTCCTCTGTATTGGGCCGGAAGGGGGCGGGCTGCAGGCCGGATCCCCATCCCAACCATGTCCTCATACTATTAGAGTTTGGTTGATCCCGCCCCGGCTTCAAGGGTTTTCTTTCACTTGACAGTCACATTTGTTGTGACCGTGGCCGTGATTGGGGCTTGAAACGGGTTAAAAGCTGTCTTTTTGGGCTCGAATTTCGGCGAATACGGACACGGGATCAGAGTTTTCCATGCCCAGATGGGCCTGAATCGCCGGATCAGTGGCCCTTAGAAACGGATTTGTCGCCTTTTCCAGGCCTAAAAGCGAAGGCACAGTGGGTTCTCCGGCAGCGCGGGCGCGATTAATATCGGCCACGCGGTCAAGCAAGGCTGGGTTGTCGGGATCGATGGTCAGGGCGAACTTGGCGTTTGCCTGTGTGTATTCGTGGCCTGAGCACACGATTGTTTCATCGGGCAGGGCCGCCAACTTGCTGAGAGAGGCCCACATTTGCGCAGGCGTGCCCTCGAACAATCGCCCACATCCCAGCGCCATCAGGCTGTCAGCGGTGAATACAACGCCAGTTTGGCGCATGTAGAATGCAATGTGCCCAATTGTGTGCCCGGACACATCAAGAACCTCGACCGGCTCACCGCCGACATAAAAAGTGTCACCTTCAACCACCGCCTGATCGAGTTTTGGCAACCGATGCTCATCTGCTTTTGCGCCGATCACACGCGCGGGCTGTTTCGCCAGAATGTCGCCCAGCCCGTCCACATGATCCCAATGATGATGGGTCAGCAACACATGGCTTAGCTGCCAGCCGCGCGAATCCAGTTCGGCCAGAATCGGAGCTGCCTCTGGCGCATCGATCAAGGCAGTCTCACCGCTGGCCGGATCATGGGCGAGAAAGGCGTAATTATCGCTGAGGCAAGGAATGGTAACGATCTCAAGAGGCATGGCCTTTTGCCCTTTCATTGCTAGACTGCGCCCAGCTAAGCCGATTGACCGGGTGTCCGCAATGCATCTTGATGTGCAGGATCTGAGGAATTTCTACTATCGCAGCACCCTGGGTCGCGCGGCCCAGGCAGCGATCCGTGGTCGGTTGGTGGATCTTTGGCCCGAAGCCAAGGGGCAAACTGTGGTCGGATTTGGTTTTGCCGTACCTTTATTGCGGCCTTACCTCAAAGATGCGCGCCGTGTGATTGGTCTTATGCCTGGTCCGCAGGGTGTAATGCCATGGCCTGCGGGGATGCCCAATGTTTCCGTTCTGACCGAAGAGACGATGTGGCCAATCGAAACTGGCCATGTGGATAAACTGGTGGTGATGCATGGTTTGGAAAATTCAAACCGACCCAGCCAATTGCTGGAAGAATGCTGGCGCGTTCTGGGGCCCGGAGGGCGTGTGCTATTTGTCGTACCGAACCGGGCCGGGCTTTGGTCGCGCTCAGACCGGACGCCGTTTGGCTTTGGGCAGCCCTATTCAACTACCCAGTTGGAAAACCAATTGCGCGCGCACCACTTCGTCCCTGAAAACCATTGCTCGGCGCTTTACCTGCCGCCTTCGTTCCGTAGGTTCTGGCTAAAATCGGGCAGCCTGATCGAGAAGACTGGGCAACGCATCCCAACCGTCATGGCCGGAGGTGTGCTTATGGTTGAGGCCAGTAAACTCATTCGCCCGCCTAGCGGAAGCGTTACCAAAGACACAGCGAAGCGCCCAATCAAAGCGTTGGATGGTTTGTTAAAGCCTGCATGACAGTCCGGCGCATTTTGAACGGAAAAAATGCGGGAAAAAGGTCACAGGAATCGCAAAAACCTGCATATTCGTAACATTTTTCAACTGCCCCAATCGGTCCAAAGGGTCGCAGTTGGGTTAAGTGTATGAAAAATAATAATTTGTGGATAAAACTGTTACCGCTATAGCGTATTGCTTGGTTGGAACACCTCTGCTACATCCCCGGTGATTTTGATCCCCGCCCTAAATGGACGGGGTTTCCTCACGCCCCAAGGTAGCGGCCGCTACTCAAAATCGGGGCCTCAAATATCGGAAGGGTGGACGTGTCCGAACCAGCTTCGATTTCCACTGGCATCGCCGAGCGCTATGCCACCGCGATCTTCGAGATCGCAAAAGAGAATAATGACCTTGCAGGTCTGGAAACCGGAATCAACGATCTGGCAGCAGCATTGGGTGACAGCGCTGAATTGCGCGACCTGATCGCATCGCCTTTGGTTTCGCGCGCCGAACAGGAAAGCGCAATCACCGCTGTTGCGGACAAGATGGGCCTGCATGCCATCCTGCGCAATACGCTGGGTTTGATGGCGCAGAAACGTCGTCTGTTCGTTGTACCGCAACTGGTGCAGGTTCTGCGCGACATGCTGGCTGACGAGCGTGGCGAGGTGACCGCCGATGTCGCCTCGGCCAAGGCGCTCACCAAGACCCAAATGGATAAACTGTCCAAGACGCTGTCCGAGCGTGTGGGCAAGACCGTGACAATCAATGCGACCGTTGATGAAAGCCTCATCGGCGGTCTTGTCGTTAAAGTGGGCTCGAAAATGATCGATAGCTCGATCCGTTCGAAGCTGAACTCCCTACAGAATGCAATGAAAGAGGTCGGATAAATGGGAATCCAAGCTGCAGAGATTTCTGCAATCCTGAAGGACCAGATCAAGAATTTTGGTCAGGAAGCCGAAGTGGCCGAGATCGGCCGCGTGCTGAGCGTCGGTGACGGGATTGCCCGTGTATACGGCCTGGACAATGTGCAAGCCGGTGAGATGGTCGAATTCCCCGGCGGCATCATGGGTATGGCGCTGAACCTGGAAAGCGACAACGTCGGTGTTGTTATCTTCGGTTCCGACCGTGACATCAAAGAAGGCGACACTGTTAAGCGCACCAACTCGATCGTGGACGTTCCGATCGGTGACGAGCTGCTGGGCCGCGTTGTTGACGGTCTGGGCAACCCGCTGGACGGCAAAGGCCCGATCAACGCTACCAAGCGTGGCGTTGCAGACGTTAAAGCGCCGGGCATCATTCCGCGTAAATCGGTTCACGAGCCGATGGCAACCGGCCTGAAATCGGTTGACGCAATGATCCCGATTGGCCGTGGCCAGCGTGAGCTGATCATTGGTGACCGTCAGACCGGTAAAACCGCCGTTGCTCTGGACGCGATCCTGAACCAGAAAGTTTACAACGACGCAGCAGGCGACGACGAGTCGAAGAAGCTGTACTGCGTGTACGTTGCGATCGGTCAGAAGCGTTCGACCGTTGCTCAGCTGGTGAAGAAACTGGAAGAGTCCGGCGCGATCGACTACTCGATCGTTGTGGCGGCAACCGCGTCCGACCCGGCACCGATGCAGTTCCTTGCACCTTACGCCGCAACTGCGATGGCCGAATACTTCCGTGACAATGGCCGCCACGCGCTGATCATCTATGATGACCTGTCGAAGCAGGCTGTGTCCTATCGTCAGATGTCGCTGCTGCTGCGCCGTCCGCCCGGACGTGAAGCCTATCCTGGCGACGTTTTCTACCTCCACTCGCGTCTGTTGGAACGTTCGGCAAAGCTGAACGAAGACTTCGGTGCGGGCTCGCTGACCGCTCTGCCGGTTATCGAAACTCAAGGTGGTGACGTTTCGGCGTTTATTCCGACCAACGTGATCTCGATCACCGACGGCCAGATCTTCCTGGAAACCGAACTGTTCTACCAGGGCATCCGTCCTGCTGTGAACACCGGTCTGTCAGTTTCGCGTGTGGGCTCCTCGGCTCAGACCAACTCGATGAAGTCGGTTGCCGGTCCGGTTAAGCTGGAACTGGCTCAGTACCGCGAAATGGCTGCGTTTGCGCAGTTCGGTTCCGACCTCGACGCCGCGACCCAGCAGTTGCTGAACCGTGGTGCGCGTCTGACCGAGCTGATGAAACAGCCGCAGTACTCGCCGCTGACCAACGCCGAAATCGTCTGCGTTATCTTCGCCGGTACCAACGGTTACCTCGATAAGATCGACGTGTCCGATGTTGGCCGTTACGAAGCCGGCCTGCTGGCGCACCTGCGTGGCAAGCACGCAGATCTGCTTCAGTGGATCACGGACGAAGATCCCAAGATCAAGGGTGACGCTTCCGACAAGATCAAGGCTGCGCTGGACGAATACGCCGCAACCTTCGCTTAAGGGAGAGGCGGGCATATGCCAAATCTTAAGGACCTTAAAAACAGGATCGAGTCGGTCAAATCGACCCGCAAGATCACCAAGGCCATGCAGATGGTCGCGGCCGCAAAACTGCGTCGCGCCCAGGAATCTGCCGAAGCCTCGCGTCCCTATGCCGAGCGGTTCAATGCCGTGATGGCAGGGCTGGCGGCTTCGGTCGGGGGCAGCGACAGCGCCCCCAAGCTGCTCCGTGGCACGGGCAGTGATGATGTCCATCTGCTGGTTGTCATGACAGCTGAACGCGGCCTGTGTGGCGGCTTCAACTCGAACATCGCCAAACTCGCTCGCCAAAAGGCGGACGAGTTGCGCGCCAAAGGCAAGACGGTCAAGGTTTTGACCGTCGGCAAAAAAGGCCGCGACGCGCTCAAGCGAGATTTTAGCGATCTGTTCGTTGGACATATCGACCTGAGCGAGGTCAAGCGTCTGGGGTATTCCAACGCGCAAGACATCGCCAAGGACGTCCTGTCTCGTTTCGACGGGGGTGAGTTCGACGTTGCCACGATCTTCTACTCGAAGTTCGTCAACGTTGTGACCCAGATCCCGACGGCACAGCAGGTCATCCCCGCCTCGTTCGAAGACGAAGCGACGGGTGACGACAGCGGTGCGGTATTCGACTACGAGCCCAGCGAAGAGGCCATCCTGGCCGACCTGCTGCCCAAGGGGGTTGCCACCGCGATCTTCTCGGCTCTGCTCGAAAACGGAGCGTCTGAACAGGGTGCACGGATGTCCGCAATGGACAACGCGACACGCAACGCGGGTGAGATGATCGACAAGCTGACGATCCAGTTCAACCGCTCGCGTCAGGCCGTGATCACCAACGAGCTGATTGAAATTATTTCCGGCGCCGAAGCGCTGTAGAGACCTACCGGAGACGAAACATGGCGAATGCAAAAGGCAAAGTCACACAGATCATCGGGGCCGTCGTCGACGTGCACTTCGAAGATCAGCTGCCTGAAATTCTGAACGCGCTGGAAACCACCAACAACGGCAAGCGCCTGGTGTTGGAAGTTGCCCAGCACCTGGGTGAAAACACCGTCCGTACCATCGCGATGGACGCGACCGAGGGTCTGGTCCGCGGCGAAGCCGTGACCGACACTGGCGCACCGATCTCGGTTCCGGTTGGTAACGCCACTCTGGGCCGCATCCTGAACGTGGTTGGCGAGCCGATCGACGAAAAAGGCCCGGTTGAAGCAACCGAAGCCCGTGCGATCCACCAGCCCGCACCGACTTTTGACGAACAGTCGACCGAGTCGGAAGTTCTGGTAACCGGCATCAAGGTTGTTGACCTGCTGGCCCCATACGCCAAAGGCGGTAAGATCGGCCTGTTCGGCGGCGCCGGCGTTGGTAAAACCGTTCTGATCATGGAACTGATCAACAACATCGCAAAAGTGCACTCGGGCTTCTCGGTGTTCGCGGGTGTTGGTGAACGGACCCGTGAAGGCAACGACCTGTACCACGAGATGATCGAATCGAACGTTATTAAACCGGACAACCTGTCGGAATCGCAGGTGGCCCTGGTTTACGGTCAGATGAACGAACCTCCGGGTGCGCGTGCGCGTGTTGCTCTGACCGGTCTGACCCTGGCCGAGCAGTTCCGCGACCAGTCCGGTACTGACGTTCTGTTCTTCGTCGACAACATCTTCCGCTTCACGCAGGCGGGTTCCGAGGTTTCGGCTCTGCTGGGTCGTATTCCTTCGGCGGTGGGCTACCAGCCGACCCTGGCCACCGACATGGGTGCCCTGCAGGAACGCATCACCTCGACCAAGTCGGGCTCGATCACCTCGGTTCAGGCGATCTACGTGCCTGCGGACGACCTTACCGACCCTGCGCCGGCAACCTCGTTTGCGCACTTGGACGCGACCACCGTTCTTAACCGTGCGATCTCGGAAAAGGGTATCTACCCTGCGGTTGACCCGCTCGACTCGACCTCGCGTCTGCTCGACCCGGCCATCGTTGGTGAAGAGCACTACAAGGTTGCGACCGACGTTCAGCAAATCCTTCAGCGCTACAAGTCGCTGCAGGACATCATCGCCATCCTCGGCATGGACGAACTGTCGGAAGAGGACAAACTGACCGTGGCACGTGCCCGTAAGATCGAGCGCTTCCTGTCGCAGCCGTTCGACGTGGCCGAAGTCTTCACCGGTTCGCCGGGCGTTCAGGTTCCTCTGGATGTGACCATCGCGTCGTTCAAAGCGGTTGTCGCTGGCGAATACGATCACCTGCCCGAAGCGGCCTTCCTGATGGTTGGCGGCATCGAAGAAGTGATCGCCAAAGCGGAGAAGATGGCCGCAGAAGCCGCCTAAGGAGTATCCCTGATGGCAAACACGATGCAATTCGACCTCGTCAGCCCTGAGCGGAGCCTTGCTTCGCTTAGCGCGACGGCGGTCCAGATTCCCGGCGCGGACGGGGACATGACAGCAATGCCCGATCATGCCCCCACAATTACAACTCTGCGCCCGGGCATCCTGAAGGTCGAAGCACCCGAAGGCTCCAGCGAATACCTGGTCACCGGCGGGTTTGCTCAGATCAATGGTGATGGCCTGTCGGTTCTGGCCGAAAAAGCCATCCCAGTTGCCGAAGTAACACGTTCGCATCTGGACGATCTGATCGCTGACGCCCGCGCCTCGCACGAGGCAGCCAAGGCCGGTGACGATCAGACCATCGTCGACGATGCTGCAAAGTTGCTGGCTGACATGGAAGCTCTAGGAACGCATATGAGCCTGTAAGGGTTCATGACATTCTGATCACTTGGAACGGCCCCGTATCCGCGGGGCCGTTTTTTTGTCGTGATTTTGCCATTCGCTGAAGTTAAGCTGCAGGAATTGAACAATAAAAGACGATAGATGAAAAAGTTTCAAACCCATCCCATCGGCATTGATCAGGGCGAGGAGGTCTTGTTTTCCGATTTCGCCGATGGTGGCGTGATGTGGACTGGTGAGGGCCCGCGTGAGCGTCGCGTAAGCATCCGTTTTTCAGAAGTGTTCCGCTCTGTGCCAATCGTCCAGATAGGCGTGGTGCTTTGGGATGTGGATACGTCCTCCGCTTTGCGCGCTGAAGTTCAGGCCGAAGATATAACGCCGGTAGGATTCAATGCGGTGTTTCGCACCTGGTCTGATACGCGTATCGCCAGAATTCGGGTGAACTGGACCGCAATTGGAGATGTTTCGCATGAAGACGATTGGGACATTTCGTGAAGCAGGCCTGTTCGTGAGATAAGATTGCGCACCTTCGCGCGTCGTCCCATAAAGAAGACTGGCCACCCCAAATAGCGGCTAACGCAACCGGAGGATCTTACAGGTGTTTGCACGAGATCATATCGAATACGAGGCCCTGGACCTTCCGGATCGTATGGACTTGTCTGATGAAGAAATGCTGGCCGAAGCGCGAGCGTTCTACGACAAGATGAAACGCCGCCATACCGTGCGTGACTATTCGGACCGGCCCGTCGAGCGCACGGTCATCGAAGAGTGCATTCGCGCAGCCGGAACAGCGCCCTCAGGAGCCAATCATCAGCCCTGGCACTTTGTGGCAATCTCGAACCCTGAGATGAAGCGCCGTATTCGGGAAGAAGCGGAAGCTGAAGAGCGCAGGTTTTATGAAGGCGGTGCCGGGGATGAATGGCTGAAGGCGCTTGAACCAATCGGGACTAACGATCAGAAGCCGCATCTGGAAGACGCACCGTGGCTGATAGTGATTTTCGCCCAACGTTGGGGTCATTTCGCTGATGGAGATCGGTTCAAAAACTACTACGTGCCTGAAAGCACGGGCATTGCCACGGGCTTTTTGTTGACGGCGCTGCACCATGCAGGGCTGGTATCGCTGACCCACACACCCAACCCGATGAAATTCCTGAATAAACTGCTAAACCGCCCTGATCATGAAAAGCCTATTATGATCGTAGCTGTAGGCCACCCGCAAGACGACGCGAAGGTGCCAAAAGTTGCAAAGATGAAAAAACCGTTGGAAGAAATCATGACGGTCGCCGAATAGGCAGGCCGTCATGAATTCAGACATTATCTATGGTAGTCAGCAGTTTTTCGATCAATCCATATGATAAAGTGACTCGTAGATCGGCGTCAGTGTCTTGTCTTCGAACAGCGATGATACACTTGTGCCGTTCCAAATGTTCAGGATCGCCTGCGTAAAGATCGGCGCGGTGGGTACGATGCGGATGTTGGCGGCCTTGTTGATCTCGGCCGTAGGCTGGATCGTGTCCGATAGGACCAGAGATTTCATCACCGAATTGGTCACACGTTCAACCGCCGGTCCACTCATGACACCGTGGGTGATGTAAGAGTGTACTTCCTTGGCGCCGTTATCCATCAGCACCTGGGCAGCTTTGCACAGAGTGCCAGCGGTATCGCAAATGTCATCGACAATCAGGCAGATTTTGTCTTTCACGTCACCAATGACCGTCATCTCGGCCACTTCGCCTGCCTTTTCGCGGCGTTTGTCAACGATCGAAAGGGGCGCATTGATGCGTTTGGCCAATTCACGGGCACGTGCAACACCGCCGACATCCGGCGAGACCACCATCAGGTCGTCCATCTGATCCTTGAATTGTTTCTTCACATCCAGGGCAAAGATCGGAGAGGCATATAGGTTGTCCACCGGCATGTCGAAAAAGCCCTGAATCTGGGCTGCGTGCAGATCCATGGTTAGAATCCGTTCGATACCCGCACCAGTCAGCATGTTTGCCACCAGCTTGGCGCTGATTGGTGTGCGCGCCTTGGTGCGGCGGTCCTGACGGGCGTACCCGAAATACGGAATGACAGCGGTGATCCGGGCTGCGGATGAACGGCGCAGCGCATCTGCGATGATCAGCAGCTCCATCAGATTGTCATTGGCGGGGTTCGAGGTTGGTTGAACGATAAACATATCCTCACCACGTACATTCTCGAAAACCTCGACGAAAATCTCTCCGTCGTTGAACCGTTCGACCCGAGCATCGACCAGCCCCTGGTCAACGCCGCGATGCAGGCTCATGCGACGTGCAATGGTTTCGGCAAGCGGAAGATTGGCGTTCCCAGCGATAAGCTTGGGTTCGTGAAGTGTCGGCATCGGCTGATTTTCCCCGGGCAGCAGTGGCAATGTGACAGATTCGTGATGTTGACACCGCTTAGCATGGGTCTACCGTCCCGCAAAGATAACGCAGCGGAGAAAGTGAACATGGCCCAGATTGACTACTTTTTTGCGACACTCTCGCCCTATTCCTATCTGGCGGGAATGCGCCTTGAAGAGATCGCGGCAAAACACGGTGCGACGATCAACTATAAACCATTGGATATTGTTGCCCTGTTCGGCCGGACAGGTGGAACGCCACCAAAAGATCGTCATATCTCTCGCATCGAATATCGCGCGCAGGAACTGGTGCGCCAAGCGCGCAATCTGGATATGCCGTTGAACCTGCAGCCTGCGCACTGGCCGACGAACATGGCACCGTCCTCTTACGCTGTGATCGCAGCAGTACAGGATGGATCAGGTGATGTGGGTAAACTTTGCCATTCCTTCTTGCGTGCCTGCTGGGCAGAAGAAAAGGACATCTCTGATGATGGCGTGATCCGGGATTGCTTGGAAAAGGCAGGATTTAATCCAAATCTAGCTGATAGTGGCCTGTTGGTAGGTGCGGAAACCTACGCCGCAAATCTGGAAGAAGCCGTGGACCGGGGTGTTTTCGGGGCACCATTTTACATCACACCGGACGATCAGAGGTTCTGGGGACAGGACCGTCTTGATGATCTGGACAAGCATCTGGCTGAGATGAAATAGCCGGGGCAGGGAGGCACGGCTACAAGAGGTTCAGAAACCGATCGATCTGGTCGGTTTCGATGGACCAGTCACAGACAAGGCGGCAGGCCAGCATCTCGTCTTCGTCCTCACCGTCCAACGTATCGCCCCACAGGTGATAGACGGCGCCGGCCTCGTGCAGGCGCTTGTGTTGGCTGCGGGGAAAGCTTGCGAAAATCATGTTTGCCTGGGGTTCATGCAGGAATTCTGCCCCGACTGCCCGCAGACCATCCGCCAATCGCGCGCAATTGGCATTCGCTTTGCGAGCTGATTTCAGCCACAGGTCATCCTGCAGATAAGCAGCCATCTGGGCCGACAGATAACGGTGCTTGGAAAACAGGTGCGCCCCGCGCTTGCGCCGCAGCTCGAACTCCCAAGCTTTGCTTTCGTCGAAGAAGATTACGGCCTCGACACCCATCAGCCCGTTTTTGGTGCCGCCAAAGCTTACTGCGTCAACACCAGATTTCCACGTCATCTCTGCCGGTGAGCAATTCAAAGCGACCAGAGCGTTAGTGAAGCGTGCACCATCCATATGCACCGGCAACCCATACTTCTTGGCAACGCCACACAAGGCTTGAAGTTCGGCAAGCGAGTAAACCGAGCCACGCTCGGTCACCTGAGTGATCGAGACAGGCCCGCGCTGCGGACCATGCACGCCGCGGGTTTCTTCCCCCTCAATGGACTTGGTCAATGCTTCGGGGGTCATCTTGTCGCCACCCGGCACCAGAGTCAGTTTCGCGCCGGTGTAGAATTCGGGAGCATTGCACTCATCCTCATGGATATGAGCAACGGGTGAACAGAACACGGTTTCCCACGGCTTGCTCAGCGTTGCCAACGCCAGTGAATTAGCTGCCGTTCCCGTAGCGACCAGATAAACTGCCGCACCCGGTGCTTCGAAAATGCCGCGGATTTGGTCGCGCACTTCGTTCATCAAGGTGTCGGCGCCATAAGCCATCTGATAGCCCTGATTGGCTTCGGCCAATGCAGCCAGAACTTCGGGATGAACAGGCCCGGAATTATCAGAGGCAAAATGCATTAATTCGGCTCCTCGATGATGTAGTCTTCCCACTCTTCCATGGGCGTTTCGAATTCAGATACGGTTCGCCGCTGCACGGAGACTCCGGCGGTGTGAACGCTTTCAGGCGTACCTGATAGCAAAGGGTGCCAGTCGTAAAGCGGTTTGCCTTCCCAGAGCAGTCGATAGGCGCAAGTCTGGGGCAGCCAATAGGCATGGTTGTCGATGTTATCGGGTGTCATGACGATGCATTCGGGCACGAATTGGTGGCGGATATCATATTGGGTGCACCGGCAAGTTTCGTCATCCAGCAGGCGACAGGCAACACAGGTCAATGCGACCTCGCCCGTATCTTCGTCTTCCAGCTTGTTCAGACAGCATTTTCCGCAACCATCGCACAGGGCCTCCCACTCACGCTGGTTCATCTTGCGCAGCGGCTTGCATTCCCAGAATCGGGGCGCGAGGCCAGCTCGATCGATTGGATCCGTAGTCATGTACTGGCCAGTATCTCTCTCGCGCGCGCGCAATCGGCATCCATCTGCGAGATCAACCCGTCGAGGCCGTCGAATGTCATTTCGGGCCGCAGATAGTCGACCAGACCAACGGACAGCGTGGCACCGTAAAGATCACCTGAGAAATTGAACAGAAATGTCTCGATGTTAGGAACCTCGCCTTGGAACATGGGCCGGGTCCCGACCGATGCCGCCCCGTGATAGCTGCCCTGATGCGGGCCATCCAGGACGTCGACCAAAACTGCATAAACGCCGAATCTTGGAGGGTGCAGTCCTTCGATCGACATATTGGCTGTCGGGTACCCCAACTCTCGTCCGCGTTGCTCGCCTCCGACGACCTCACCCTCAATCCGGTGCCAGTGCCCCAGCATTGTTGCCGCATCGCGCGGGCGCCCCTCTGACAGAGCTGTCCGGATCGCAGTCGACGAAACCACATTCTCGGTGCGCTCCAACAGGGGCGCGATGGTCACACCGAACCCCATCTCTTCGCCAAAGCGAACCAGGTCCTGAGGGTTACCGCTGCGCCCTTTGCCAAAACAAAAATCGGCACCCACGACAACATGAGAAAGCCCCAGACCATCGCATATGACATTCCTCGCAAAAGCTTCGGGCGTCATTCCCGCGAGCGTTGAATTAAAAGGCAGTTCATAAAGCTTCTGCACGCCGAGTTTTTCCAGCCGGTGCGCGCGCGCATTGCCGCGCATCAGACGAAAGGGCGGTGCCTCTGGGGAAAAATACTCTCGTGGATGCGGCTCAAATGTCATGACCCCCAGCGGCGCGTTCAATTCAGCATTGCGCGCCAACTCGATGACGGATTGATGGCCAAGATGAACACCGTCAAAGTTCCCGATGGCGACACTTGCGCCTCGGTCTTCTGGTTCAACAAACTGGAAGTCCCGGATGATATGCATGCGGCTTGCCTAGCGGGACTGCCCGTCAGGTTCAAGCCGCAGTTCGGTTAAGGTGGATTATCAGTCGAACTTGCGGCTCGGAGCCAGCACCATGGCCTCACCCACCAACACTTTCTTTCCGTCAACTGCGCAGTGGCAATCCAGTTTCACCCGACGTTTGGCAAAATCGATATCGATCACCTTGACCTCGGCATAAACCATGTCACCCGGACGCACCGGCGCCAGAAATTTAAGCGATTGTCCCATGTACACGGTTCCATGTCCGGGCAGCTGCTCTCCGATCACGGCAGAGATCAGGCCGGCGGTCAGCATGCCATGCGCAATGCGCCCTTCGAAAATCGTATCGCGGGCATAGTCATCATCCAGATGAACCGGATTCCGGTCGGTCGATACTTGAGCGAACATCTCGATATCTTCATCGGTCACGACTTTGCGCAAGTGCCGTGACATGCCCATTTCGATGTCTTCGATGCAAATCGTTCCGCGCGGAAGGTTGTCCAACATGCTGCCCTCATTCGAGATCGAAAGAGCAACAAAAGACCATCATCTGCCGCTCGTCGGCAACTTTATTACTTCGCAGTTGCAGAAAATCAAGTCTTTTTTGCTATCTCAGGCGACCAATCGAATAGGTTGGATTGATCTGTTCCTTCTCGTTATGGGCTTTCAACGCGTCTTCGTCTGGATGATGTGATGTTTTGGTTTCTGCGGCTGCCAAACCGCCGGTGATGAAGAGGGTATCAATGCCTTCCCCCATGCCTCCAGCGATATCTGTTTGCGGCCCGTCCCCTATGGCAAGTATTTCAGAATCCGACACATCAACCCCAATCGCCTGCAACCTGCGCCGGGCCAGATCGTAGATCGGCGGGTGTGGCTTACCGAAATATAGGCTTTCACCACCCATCTCGGTATAAAGTCGGGCCAAAGCACCTGCGCACCATTCGCGCGTTTCGCCTCGGTCCACCACGATGTCCGGATTTGCGCAGAGCAGTTTCATCCCTTTCTGCTTGGCATAAAGAAAGTCGGGCCGGTTCACATCTGGGTCCGCCATCGGGTCGAACGGGCCGCAACACACGATGCCTTCGGCCGCGTCCAGCGGAACGCGTTCAATGTGGATCGGATGATCCAGCAGTTTCAGGGGTTCAAAAAAACCGGCATCCCGCTGCCATTCCCCCATGAAATAGACTTTTTCGCCAATCGCCCCGCGAAACATCGCTGAACGCGCCGAATCACCGCTGGTTGCAATCGTGTCATAGGAATCTGCCGGCACATTGAAATGTAAAAGCTGCTCGGCAACCCCAGCCCGAGGCTTAGGGGAATTGGTTACAAGAACCACCGTGCCACCACGTTGACGATAAGCTTGCAGTGCCGCGACAGCCTCTGGGTAGGCAGTTATCCCATTATGAACGCAACCCCACAAATCAACAAACAGCGCTTTGTAGCGGTCAGAGATTTCAGCGAGTGAAGAAACGATCTGGGTCATGGCGCGCCTCGTGCAGCAGGGAATGCGAGATGTCAAAGCCTATGGCAGAGCGTGGCGCAATTGGCCAGAGGTGCAGCCCAAGGCGGAGCGGCCGAAATCAACCCCCCTTGTTCATCTGGCCAAAAATATCTCGGAGCACGAGGCAGAGCCTCGCAAAAAAAAGCGCCCGGTTTCGGGCGCCTTTGATGATCTAAATTCAAACCTTGAGGTTCGGAATGATCTGCTTTTTCCGGCTCATCACGCCGGGCAACACAACCGCGTCACCGTCCACGGTTGCGCCAAAGCTCTTCTCAGCGACGCTTTTCACCAGATCATTTGGAACCAGCAGCGTTGCCTCTTCGTTCAGAATGTCGACCACGAACAACAACACCTGATCAACGCCGTCTTCCTTGGCCACATCAGCCATCGAGCTTACGATGCTGTCCTTGCGATCCAACACGACACCGGGGGCAGTGGTTTCCAGAACCGAGACCCGGAACTTGGTGCCGTCGACTTCGTATTCTTTGCTGTCCATGCGGATCAGTTCGGCGTCCGAGAATGACGATACATCCGATTTTGCTGCAAACATGTCGGCGGCGTAGGCCGAGACATCCAGACCAAGTTCAGCCGCCAGTTTCTCAGCCACGGCGCGGTCGTGCGCGGTGGTTGTGGGTGAGCGGAATTCCAGTGTGTCCGACAGGATGCAGGTCAGCGCGGCACCTTTGATCGCGTCGGGCATCTTGGCGGCGTCGTCACCCATCAGGTCGACCATGATGGTTGCCGTGCAGGCCAGCGGGCGCACAGTGATGTCGATGGGGCCTTTGGTTTCAAGCCCGCCAACCAGTTTGTGGTGGTCGATTATGGCGCGGATATCGGCGCTGTTGATGCTGGCGGGCAGCTCGGCCGGATTGTTGGTGTCGACGATGACAACCGGTGCATCCTCGGCCACGTCATCGATGATTTGCGGCTTGGGCAGGTCCCAACGCTCAAGCATAAAGGCGGCTTCGGTGTTGGGTTCGCCTAGCAAAACGGGCTGTGCCTGTTCACCTTTCACTTCGTTCAGATACCACGACCACAGGATTGGAGAGCCGGTGGAATCGGTGTCGGGAGATTTGTGGCCAAAAACTAGCGTTGTCATGTCTCGTGTCCTGAAGAATATGGATTTGCGCGCCTTATAGGGTGGTCAAACACGGTTGTCACCCGGAAGCAAACTTGCTGCGACCCTTGGTCTGAAAACCTAGAATTCAGCGCGTTCCAGTGTATATCCGGCTTGCTGTAGCTGGTTCAGTAAGCCGTAGTCGTTGCTCAGATGTCCGGCCCCGACAGCGATCACCGCGGTCTGATCCTTCAGGTCCAGAATCTTTTCCATCCAGTTGGCGTTGCGTTGCACCAGAAGCTGATCCTCGAACCCTTTCCATTCGGCGTTAAACTCTTCTGGTGTCATCCCTGAAGCTTCAAGTCCCTGAATTTTCGCAAGCTCAATGATCGCGGCGTGCTGCTCTTCGATATAGGCGTTCGCCATCGTGATCATTTGGTCGTCCCCGGCCTGCAGCGCCCCAGCGAGCCTGGTCAGTGAGGCCACTTGTTCCTCTAAAGAATGGCTGTCGAACATGGCGATCAGATCCTCGATCCGCTCTAGCGAATACTGGGGTATCCCGTGTTGTTCGGCCAGTTCCGTCAGGCGCGTGTCCATGCCGCGATCAAAGTCTGGGGTATTCATCAGGCAAGGCGGAATGCCCAACATCATGCTTAGAAACCAGGGGCGCATCTTGGCGGCCATCCAGGCGGGAATGCCACGCTCGGCCAGAGTCGCGGACAGCGCTGTCCAATCTTCTTCCGACATCAGGTCAATCAAAGTGGGGCCGGACGTAATCAGGACCGGGCTGAAATCATCGGCCAGATCTTTTTCGAACGCGTCCATTTCGTCCTGTGTGACCTCGAAGAAAAACGCGTCGGCCTGACTCAGAACTGGCTCCAAGCGCTCGACCACGGGTGCCATGCGGGGGTCGCTGGTGTGGAGGGTGCCGATCAGGTGCAAGACGGTCCCGTCTTTTGTCGCGATCCAGTGGTTGCCCTCCGGAAACGGAATGTCACTGATTGTCTTCTCGAGATCAGCTTGACTTTCGGCCGACAGGTCAAGCCTAAGATCTCTCCCTTCGCAGGCCGCATGGGCGGTAATCGGAAGCAAAAGGCCGAGACAAAAGCTGAGCAAGCGCATATGGAACCTTCCGGAAATGGCGAATATGACCAAGACGTACTCCTGCCTTCTTGTAAGTTGCAATGTAGTTTGTCTTCAAACCGTGGCTGGCAATCCGCGCGAAACTACATAGCATAGCGTTATGAAGCTCGAGCAGGACCTTTACCCACCCATCAAAGCCTTGTTGGAACGTCAGGGATATACCGTGAAAGGTGAAGTTGGCGCCGCCGACATTGTTGCTCTGCGAGACGGGCAGGAGCCGGTGATCGTTGAACTCAAGCTTCGCTTCAGCCTCGCGCTGTTTCACCAAGCTATCACTCGTCTGAAAATAACCGATCAGGTCTACATTGGGGTCTGTAAACCAAAAGGCCGGGCAGCGCGACGGGCGTTGAAGGATAATCTGGCGTTGTGCCGTCGCCTGGGGTTGGGTCTGATCACCGTGCGCTCTGATGGGACGGTCGAGGTTCAATGCGATCCCGGCCCCTATGCGCCGCGCAAGGATAAGGTCAAGGCAAAGCGATTGCTGCGCGAGTTTGAAAGGTTGCAGGGCGATCCGAATGCGGGCGGTGCCACGCGTCATGGGATAGTAACGGCTTACCGACAGGATGCGCTAAAATGCGCGGCACATCTGGCGGAAAACGGAGCGGGCAAGGGGGTTGATGTGGCAAAGGCCACTGGCGTAAGGGCGGCGACACGTTTGATGTACGACAATCATTACGGCTGGTTCGAAAAAGTGGAAAAGGGCGTCTACGCGCTGTCTGAGGCAGGGCAAGAAGGTCTGAAACACTGGGCGTACAGCTGGGATCAGCCAGACTAGGTGCCTTGTTCTTGCCTGCTTATCGCGCCAGGCAAAAAAATCTTTCACATATTGTTGACTCGCTTCCTGCAACTCCCTAGCTATGCGTCGTTATCACTCATGAGACCCGAGTGCTAACGCCTCGTCAGTCGGCGAGGGGAGGATAACAAACTTTGAGCCCAAGGAGCTGCAAAGATGGCATTGAAACCGCTTCATGACCGTGTGCTGGTTCGTCGCGTAGAAAGCGAAGAGAAAACCGCAGGCGGACTAATCATTCCCGACAGCGCAAAAGAAAAGCCCAGCGAAGGCGAAGTCGTTGCAACCGGCGAAGGCGCGCGCAAGGACAGCGGCGAACTGATCGCGATGGCTGTAAAATCCGGCGACAAGATCCTGTTCGGCAAATGGTCGGGCACCGAGGTTCAGGTCAACGGCGAAGAGCTGCTGATGATGAAAGAAAGCGACATCATGGGGATCATCGAGTAAGCGCACCCGCTTTCTCTGATCTTCATTTCAACAGATATTCTCAAGGAGAGACAACATGTCTGCAAAGGACGTCAAGTTTGACACCGATGCCCGTAACCGCATGCTGGCCGGTGTAAATGTTCTGGCCGATGCTGTTAAAGTGACCCTGGGCCCCAAAGGCCGCAACGTGGTTCTGGACAAATCCTTCGGCGCGCCGCGCATCACCAAAGACGGTGTTTCGGTTGCCAAGGAAATCGAACTGGAAGACAAGTTCGAAAACATGGGCGCGCAGATGGTGAAAGAAGTCGCCAGCCGCACCAATGACGAAGCCGGCGACGGCACCACCACCGCAACCGTTCTAGCCCAAGCCATCGTTCGCGAAGGTCTGAAGCAGGTTGCTGCTGGCCTGAACCCGATGGACCTGAAGCGCGGCATCGACCTGGCAACTGCCAAGGTTGTCGAAGGCATCAAAGACGCTTCGCGTGAAGTCAAAGACTCGGCAGAAGTTGCTCAGGTTGGCACCATCTCGGCCAACGGCGAAGCCGAAATCGGCCAGCAGATCGCAGACGCGATGCAGAAAGTTGGCAACGAAGGCGTTATCACCGTCGAAGAAAACAAAGGTCTGGAAACCGAGACCGATGTTGTCGAAGGTATGCAGTTCGACCGTGGCTACCTGTCGCCTTACTTCGTCACCAACGCAGACAAGATGATCGCAGAACTCGACGACTGCATGATCCTGCTGCACGAAAAGAAACTGTCCTCGCTGCAGCCGATGGTTCCGCTGCTCGAGCAGGTGATCCAGTCGCAGAAGCCGCTGCTGATCATCGCGGAAGACGTTGAAGGCGAAGCGCTGGCGACCCTCGTGGTCAACAAACTGCGCGGCGGCCTGAAAATTGCTGCTGTCAAAGCACCGGGCTTCGGCGACCGCCGCAAAGCCATGCTGCAGGACATCGCAATCCTGACCGGCGGTCAGGTCATCAGCGAAGATCTGGGCATGAAGCTCGAGTCCGTGACCATGGACATGCTGGGCACCGCCAAGAAAATCGAAATCACCAAAGACGAAACCACAATCGTCGACGGTGCTGGCGAGAAAGCCGAGATCGAAGCACGTGTTGCTCAGATCCGCACTCAGATCGAAGAAACCTCGTCGGACTACGACCGTGAGAAGCTGCAAGAGCGCGTTGCCAAACTGGCAGGCGGTGTTGCCGTTATCCGCGTCGGCGGCATGACCGAAGTGGAAGTGAAAGAGCGTAAAGACCGTGTGGACGATGCTCTGAACGCAACCCGCGCTGCTGTACAAGAAGGCGTTGTTGTGGGCGGTGGTGTTGCTCTGGTTCAGGCCGGTAAAGCACTGGAAACTCTGGAAGGTGCAAACGCCGACCAGAACGCAGGTATCAACATCGTTCGTAAGGCAATCGAAGCGCCTCTGCGCCAGATCGCCGAGAACGCTGGTGTCGACGGTGCGGTTGTTGCTGGCAAAGTTCGCGAAAGCGACGACGCAGCATTCGGCTTCAACGCCCAGACCGAAGAATATGGCGACATGTTCTCGTTCGGTGTGATCGACCCGGCCAAAGTTGTACGTACCGCTCTGGAAGATGCGGCATCGGTTGCTGGCCTGCTGGTCACCACCGAAGCAATGGTTGCCGACAAGCCCGCCAAAGAAGGCGCGGCACCTGCCGGCGGCATGCCCGACATGGGCGGCATGGGCGGCATGATGTAAGCTGCTTAAGCCTTAGTGCTTAATAGCGGGGTCGCCTTTGGGCGGCCCCGGTTTTGTTTGGAATGTCTGTTGTGCATTCGTATCATTGGCGCTGGTAGGCTCTGGTCCGAGGAGGGTCGGGATTGGCTCGGCAATCGGGAATGTGAGTGTGCAAATCCCTTTGAAACGGCTATGCGGTTGATATGCGACTGTTTCTTCTGACCGCTTTGACAATGTGCGCCTTCGCTGCGAATTCGATCCTGAACCGCCTTGCTATCGATAGTGGCGCAAGTGATCCGGCGGGATTTGCCATTATCCGGGTTTTGGCTGGTGCCTTGGTTTTAACGGTATTGGTGGCGCTTCGGGGCGGCTCGATCCCTGTTTTTAATCGTCGACGTGTTGTTGGGGCCGGGTCACTGTCGCTTTATATGATCGGGTTTTCAGTAGCGTATCTGACGCTTGATGCCGGGCTTGGTGCGCTGATCCTGTTCGGGGTTGTGCAAATTACCATGTTTGCGATTGGTGCAATGACCGGTTCTGCACCCACTTTGAGACAGATATTGGGTGCCGGTATTGCGCTTGGTGGACTGGTTTTTGTTCTTTGGCCTGCTGGGACGGTTCAGGTCGACCCGACAGGGGCCGGCTTAATGACGGCTGCCGGGGTCGGGTGGGCCATATATTCCATCGCGGGCCGGTCCGAACCAGATGCATTGTCGGGAACTGCAGCAAATTTCATCATGGCGTTGCCCGTCACGGGATTTGCCCTGTTCCTGCTGGGAAGCAATTGGCAAATGTCTCCGCTTGGCTATGGGCTGGCTGCGCTTTCCGGAGGCGTCACGTCCGGTCTCGGCTATGCGCTATGGTACCGTGTCGTGCCACAGCTTTCACCGGCGGTGGCCGCGATCGTGCAACTCAGCGTTCCAGTTATCGCAATTGCTGCCGGGGTCATCCTGTTAGCCGAGATGGCAAGTCTAAGGCTTCTGCTCGGCGCCGGATTTGTACTCGGCGGCATCGCACTGGCGGTGCTGCGCCAGAACCGTGGCTAGGGGTTCCCTCGGCCTGGGTTAGGCCTTATCTGGCGTGTATGAAATTTCTTGCTGTTCTCCTCTTGTGCCTTATGCCTGCGGTGGCCAATGCGAAATGCGTGGTTCTTCTGCATGGCCTCGCGCGCACAGAGGCCTCGTTTACCGTCATGGAACAGCTTTTTCATGCGCATGGTTACACTGTGGTTCGTCCAGGTTACCCTTCGACAGACCTACCAATACCAGACCTCGCCAACCAGACTTTACCAGCTGCGTTCGCCGCCTGCGGGGAGGATACGGTTAACGTTGTAGCGCATTCGATGGGGGGCATTCTTCTGCGCTATTGGTTGCAGGACAACGACCCCGAGAATCTGGGACGGGTTGTCATGCTCGGGCCTCCTAATCAGGGCAGCCAACTGGTGGATGAGCTTGGTGCTTGGGAGGTTTTCGGCTTTCTGAACGGCCCTGCCGGGCTGGCATTGGGAACCGGACCCGAGGGTATTCCACGCCGTCTGCCGCCTGTTGATTTTGATCTGGGGGTGATCGCAGGCGAGAACTCATTGAACCCATTGTTCTCGTCTCTGATCGATGGTCCAGATGACGGCAAGGTATCGATAGAGACCACAAAGGTTGAAGGTATGGCTGATCACATCGTCTTGCCGGTGACGCATACGTTCATGATGAACAACCCGCGGGTCATGGCGCAGACCCTGCATTTCATCGAATTCGGACAGTTCGATCCACAAATCACCTGGCTTGACGGGGTGATGGATATCATCGACCAGATCTGCCTTGGGGAAGATTGCTCGGAACCGGACTCGGAGCCCACTCAATGAACTCATTGGAACTGACATTGACCGGCGCGAATGTTCTGTTGCCCGGCGAAGGGGTGTCGCGTGCTGAACTGACGATCGCCGAAGGTACCATTCAATCCGGTAGGGCAGGGCGGCAGATTGATTTGTCAGGATACCTCATCCTGCCTGGCATCATTGATTTGCATGGCGACGGTTTTGAACGTCACATCGCGCCCCGGCGCGGTGCCATGAAGCAGATGGCAGAGGGCATTTTATCGGTCGAGGCGGAACTGGCCGCGAATGGAATAACCACAGCTGTTCTGGCGCAGTTCCACAGTTGGGAAGGCGGCGTGCGCGGGCCCGAGTTTGCTGGTCAGGTTTTTGACGCCATCGCTGCGGTTCGGGATGATGTTGTAACCCAACTGATCCCTCAACTGCGCTTCGAAACCCATATGCTGGACGACTATGAGGGGCTGCCCGAACGTATCGCGGATTGGCAGGTGTCTTATGTGGTTCTGAATGATCATCTACCTCATGACCGGCTGGCTGAGGGGCGAAAACCACCCCGCTTGACCGGGCAGGCACTGAAGGCGGGACGGAATCCCGAAGTGCATTTTGAGATGCTGAAGGCAATGCACAACCGCAGCGCCGAGGTGCCAGCAGCACTGGACAGCCTTTGCACTGTCCTTGCGAACCGAGGAATTCGGCTCGGCAGCCATGATGATACAATGCCGCAGGATCGTGCTGAGTGGCGCGAGCGCGGGGTGATGATCTCGGAATTTCCGGAAACGCTGGAAGCCGCCGAATGTGCCCGGGCGGGCGGAGATCACATCATCCTCGGCTCACCCAATGTTGTGCGGGGCGGCTCACATAAGGGAAATGCCAGCGCGGTGGATCTGATCTCGATGGGTTTGTGTGATGCATTGGCATCGGATTACCACTACCCCAGCCCGCGCCGCGCTGCGCTGATGCTGGTAAAATCTGGCCTGCTGGATATTGCGGACGCCTGGGCGCTTGTCTCGTCCGGTCCCGCGCGGGTTTTAGGCCTGAATGATCGCGGAACGCTACAGCCCGGAAATCGTGCTGATCTGGTGATACTCGATGCGACAACCCACAAAGTGGCTGCCACACTGTCAGGCGGGTGTGTCAGCTATATGTCCGGTAGTATCGCAACACGTTTCTTGAGCTGATCCCGGCTTCATCTGGCTAAAAATACCTCCGCCGGAGGCATCGCGCTTAAGCGCGATTACCTCATCGCGAAATCCGGTTGAAATGCCCCATCTTGCGGCCGGCCTTGACCTCGGCCTTGCCATAGAGATGCAGTGCTACGTCCCGTTCGCGTGAAAGCTCGGGTACGCGGTCCATGTCATGCCCGATCAAATTCTCCATCACGACGTCCGAGTGGCGCTGACCGTCGCCCAAAGGCCAACCGGCCACGGCGCGAATATGTTGTTCAAACTGATCCACGGCGCAGCCGTTCTGGGTCCAGTGACCCGAGTTATGAACGCGCGGCGCGATTTCATTCACGATCAATCCTTGTGGCGTCACAAACAATTCGACACCCATGACGCCGACATAATCCAGCGCGTTGAGAATGTTGGCGGCCAGCAATACCGCATCTGTCCGCTGCGCCGGAGACAGGCGTGCCGGTATTGTGGTCGTGTGCAGGATGCCATCGCGATGGACATTCTCTCCAGGATCGAAACAGGCAACTTGCCCGTCCAGACCGCGTGCTGCGATGACCGAAACCTCGTGGCTGAAGTCCACAAACCCTTCCAGTATGGACGGCGCGCCCGCCATATCGGCCAGTGCCGCCCCGGCATCTTCGGGTGCGCGCAGCCGGGCCTGACCTTTACCGTCATAGCCGAAGCGGCGGGTTTTCAGGATGGCGGGGGTGCCAATGTCATCAATTGCGGCGCGCAAGCTGTCCAAATCGGAGATGTCTGCAAAGGGCGCGGTTTGCAGGCCTAAGCCTTGTAGAAATGTCTTTTCGGTCAAGCGGTCCTGACTGACCCGCAACGCCTCTCGACCCGGGTGAATGGGGCGGTGTGCCTCAAGCAGATCCAGCGCCTGGGTGGGGATGTTTTCAAACTCGTAGGTGATCACGTCCACCGACTCCGCAAAGGCCTTCAATGCGTCGGCGTCATCATAGGCGGCGGTCGTGACCTGATTTGCAACTTGACCGGCCGGAGGATTTGCGCCCGGCTCGAATATGTGGGACTTGAACCCCAACCGTGCAGCCGCGATCGAGAGCATCCTGCCCAGCTGACCGCCCCCCAATATCCCGATTGTCGCACCGGGCGTAAGCAT
This sequence comes from Ruegeria sp. H9, assembly GCF_056532915.1. Lineage (NCBI taxonomy): Bacteria > Pseudomonadati > Pseudomonadota > Alphaproteobacteria > Rhodobacterales > Roseobacteraceae > Ruegeria > Ruegeria sp. H9. The sequence continues at coordinate 1,378,429 of NZ_JBQFNX010000001.1, forward strand.
ATCTGACATCGTCATGTCTCCAATCTCTTGCCAATCGCACTCAGTGCAGCACGCAAGGCATCATGCGCGCCCTCGGATTGCAAAATATCCGTCATCTGAAGGCTCAGTGTGCCCTCGGTCGCAAGCGCGTCACGCTCGGCTGCCAGTTGGCCCGCATGCTCTTTTTGCATTGATGTCAGAAACCCTGACACAAGCTGCGTAGTGTAGAATTCGGCCCGGTCTTTGTCGCCGGTCTGATCAGCCAACCATTCGGTGCCTGTTGCCATAAGGTCCAGGATACCTGGCACCATGGCGCAGATGGCGAAGTGGGCGTTCAACGCGGCCTCATTGGCAACCTTGACCACAGGATTTTCGGGCTCGAACAAATCTGCCAAGAGGCGATCGTTGCCGTAAGCGGCCAACGGGCAACCTCCTGTCTGAAGGAAACCCAGCGGAATCGTTTGCACAAAATCCGATGCCGGCGCGCACAGGCAGGATAGCTGCTCCTCAGAGACGGCGGCCATCACTGAAACGATTTGCTGATCTGCGCGAAAGCTTAGCGGGGCCAGAACGTCCTCGGCCACATGGGGGCGCAGGCAGAGAAACACGATCTCGGACGCATCAATCACGCCTTGCGGAGCGCCAACTCGGACCCCAAGCTCGGCCTGCAGAGCCGAGGAGACTTGGGCATTGCGCTCGGTGACGTAAAGATCATGACCTTTAGCAGCCATCAGCCGCGCGATTGGCGCAGCGATGTGGCCTGTGCCGATGAAACCGATACGGCTCATTGCTGAGGTTCTTCCGGGATCGAAGCAGAGAGGGCTTCGCGCCAGGCATCCAGCCGTTCCGCAAGCGCGGCATCCTGCAGCGCCAGAATGCCCGCGGCCATCAGGCCCGCATTGGCCCCGCCGGCTGAACCGATAGCCATGGTTGCAACCGGAAAACCTTTGGGCATCTGCACGATGGAATAGAGCGAATCTACGCCCGACAACGCGCGGGTTTGCACCGGAACGCCAATCACGGGCACGCGTGTTTTCGACGCCATCATTCCGGGCAAATGCGCCGCGCCACCCGCACCCGCGATAATGACCTGCAAGCCGCGCGACACGGCGGTTTTGCCATAGTCCCAAAGACGGTCCGGCGTGCGGTGGGCTGAGACGATACGCGCCTCATATGCGATGCCCAGCTCATCCAGAATATCGGCGGCCTCTTTCATCGTAGGCCAGTCCGACTGGCTGCCCATGATGATCCCTACTTTCACATCGCTCATCCGCTTACGCCCCTGCCATCGGAAAGAGCGCGCACTATAGCCAAATCCGCATATGTGGCAATGCGGTACGCGCGTCTCAGGCGATGATATCGGGGGTCAATCTGTCTTCGATCAGACGGATGATGTCTTTCAGGCGCAGTTTCTGCTTTTTTAGCCGCTTGATCGTCAATTGGTCCGAGGTCCCCTTGGCCTGCAAGGCCTCGATCGCTTCGTCCAAATCACGGTGCTGGCGTCGAAAGACCTCTAATTCCACCCGTAGGACTTCATCGGTTTTCATCGAAAGATCGGTGGGTGCGTTCATGGACGACTCAGTGTTTCAAGTGGTGCTTCTAACACAAGATAGTGTGTCAGGGTTTATCCGGCCAGACCTTGTGGACATCCCTGTATCTTCCCATATTCTATATCACGCGGTTGCCGACATCGGGACCGCAGAATACGTCGCTTTGACAATGAAGGACGAAAATACGTGTCGAAACTTACCTTAGGCTCATACCCGCATCTTTTGGGGTTCGAGCAGTTGGAACGCCTTCTGGAACGGTCTGCAAAGGCCGGAAATGAAGGATACCCGCCCTATAATATCGAGCAGACCTCGGATTTTTCCTATCGCATCACCTTGGCGGTGGCCGGTTTCGCGGAAGAGGACCTGTCGATTACAATCGAGGATCGCCAGTTGGTGATCCGGGGCCGTCAGCGCGACGACAGCGAGGGGCGCATATTCCTGCACCGTGGCATCGCGGCGCGTCAATTCCAGCGCATGTTTGTGCTGGCTGACGGGGTCGAGGTGGGCGAGGCGATCATGGAAAACGGTCTGCTGCATGTGGACCTGACCCGCGCCGTGCCTGAAACCGTGGTTCAGACAATCAACATCAAGAAGGGGTAAGAGCAATGAATACACCGATTGAGATCAACGCCGAAGGCAATCGGATTGTCTATGTAAAGGCCGTTGATGTGGCAGACCTTCCGAAGGATCTGCGAGAGCAGGCAGGCGATCTGGATCAGTTGTATGCTGTCCACGATTCCGATGGGCAGCAATTGGCACTGGTTGCCGACCGCAAGCTGGCCTTTGTACTCGCACGCGAACATGACCTGTCCCCGGTGGCCGTTCACTAGGCCACCAAACATTCCGCCGAATTGACGTGACATTTTCTGCCTCAGCGGTGATCGTGCCGCTGATTGAAACGCAGGAGTGCGCGATGAGCTGGTATGATTTCGATTGGGTGGATGCGTTCAGCGATCAGGCCTTTGGTGGCAACGGCTGCGCAGTTGTGCATGAGGGTGCAGGGCTGTCGGACGCGGTTTGCATGGCATATGTGCGCGAGACTTCTCTGGTTGAATGCACTTTTACCGGGCCATCCGATATCGCTGATATCCGGGTCCGGTACTTCCTGGCCAGCCGGGAAATCCCATTTGCCGGGCACCCGACCATAGCAACCGTTGCAGCGATGCGATCACGGGGGTTGTTTCAGGGTGATGCTCTGACGCTTGAGACCGGAGCAGGGATTGTATCGATCAAACTGAATGGTGATGACATCGAAATGACGCAGGTCGCCCCGCAATTCGGTGATCATGTGCCCGCAGATCTGGTTGCCGCCGCCATCAGCCTGCCGGAAGAGGTGGTAATTTCTCCACCGCAGTTCGTTTCAACAGGTCTGCCCTTTTGCATTACGGTCCTGCGCGATCACGAGGCGCTGCGCGCTGCCAAGCTGGATGTTGCTTTGCTCAGTCATATTACCGAAAAGGCCGGTTTCTCGGGGTCGGACATGGCTGAACCGTTTCTTGTAACACTGAAAGGCGCAACGACTGCGGGCGACACATTCTCGCGCCTGATGATGGCGCCCCCCAGCCCGCCCGAGGACCCGTTCACCGGATCGGCCACCGGTGCGATGGCGGCCTATCTCTGGAAACACGGACTGATGGACAAAGAGACATTCATCGCCGAACAGGGCCATGACATGGGCCGCCCCGGTCAGGCGACCGTGACACGCGTTGGACCTTCGGATGCGATGACGGGGATCAAAGTTGCCGGGCGCGGCCATGTCCTGATGCGCGGGCAGGTGAATTTGCCCGACTGAACCAGACCCGCACCTGCGAAAAAGGCCCTCAGAAATCTGAGGGCCTTTGATGTATTTTTTCGTCTTAAGTGATCAGGATGCTGCAATCAGCCCCATGCTTTCCAGCTTAAGCAGAACCTGATGTGCGCAGTTGTCAACCTCGACATTCTCGGTCTCGACGCGCAGCTCTGGGTCTTCAGGGGCGTCGTAAGGGTCGGAAATCCCCGTGAACTCTTTGATCTTGCCCTCACGTGCCAGTTTGTACAGACCCTTGCGGTCTCGGCGCTCGCATTCTTCAATGCTGGTCGCGACATGCACCTCGCAAAATGCACCGAATTGTTCGATCTCTTCACGCACAGCACGACGGGTAGTTGCGTAAGGCGCGATAGGAGCACAGATGGCAATACCGCCGTTCTTGGTTATCTCAGACGCGACATAACCGATGCGGCGGATGTTCAGATCGCGATGTTCCTTCGAAAAGCCCAGTTCCGAAGACAGGTTCTTACGCACGATATCCCCGTCCAGCAGGGTAACCGGACGATCCCCGGTCTCCATCAGCTTGACCATCAAGGCGTTGGCAATGGTGGATTTGCCCGAGCCTGAAAAACCGGTGAAAAACACGGTGAATCCCTGTTGCGAGCGCGGCGGGAAGCGGTTGCGCAGTTCCTGAACAACTTCGGGGAACGAAAACCATTCCGGAATCTCCAGCCCTTCGCGCAGACGGCGGCGCAGTTCAGTGCCCGAGATGTTGAGGATCGTGACGTTGTCCTTGTCCAGAATCTCGTCATTCGGCTCGTATTGCGCGCGTTCCTGCACGTAGACCATATGTTTGAAATCGACCATCTCGACGCCGATCTCGTCCTGATATTTTCGGAACAAGTCTTGCGCATCATAGGGGCCGTAGAAATCCTCACCGGCAGAGTTTTTGCCTGGACCTGCGTGGTCACGACCGACGATGAAATGGGTGCAGCCGTGGTTTGCGCGGATCAAACCGTGCCAGACTGCCTCGCGCGGGCCAGCCATGCGCATCGCAAGGTTCAGCAGCGACATCGACGTAGTCGAGGCCGGATATTTATCCAACACGGCTTCGTAGCAACGCACGCGGGTGAAATGATCCACATCGCCCGGTTTGGTCATGCCAACCACGGGATGGATCAGCAAGTTGGCCTGTGCTTCTTTTGCGGCACGGAAGGTCAATTCCTGATGCGCACGGTGCAAAGGGTTACGGGTCTGGAACGCAACGATCCGGCGCCAGCCCACTTTGCGGAAATAGGCGCGCAGCTCGTTCGGCGTGTCGCGGCGGGCTTTGAAATCGTAATGCACGGGCTGCTGGATGCCAGTGACCGGGCCGCCCAGATAAACTTTGCCCGCTACATTGTGCAGGTAATTCACAGCCGGGTGCGCATCATCATCAGCGCCAAAGACCTTTTCCGCCTCACGCGCCTTGTCTGGTGTCCAGCGGTCGGTCACGGTCATGGTGCCGAGGATCACGCCTTCCTGATCGCGCAGGGCAATATCCTGGCCCAGCTCGATCGATGCGGCAAAATCTTCGTCAACATCCAGGGTGATCGGCATTGGCCACAGCGTCCCGTCGGCGAGGCGCATGTTTTCGACCACGTTGTCATAGTCCGCTTCGCTCAGGAAACCCTTGAGCGGATTGAACCCGCCGTTCATAAGCAGTTCCAGATCGCAAATCTGCCGGGGCTTAAGATCCCAGCTGGTCAGATCAGCGGCTTCTATCTTCAATTTCTGTGCAGACTCGTAGGAAACATACAGTTCAGAGATAGGGGCCAGATTGCTTAACATCGTCATCGGAAAACTCTTATCGCAGTTCTGTTGGCATTTGTTTCAAGGGTGTTTGCAGGGCATGTGCCTCGGCCTGAGGGTGAAGTCCATAGACTTGCAAAAACTAAGGATGAAATGCGTGGTTTTTTCTCGAAATGGAACGGTTTTCTGTTTTTTGTTTCATGTTATTGAAAAAATCCCGCCGCTCAGGCTCAATAGGCGCATTCTCAGGCAATCTGTTCCAGCGGTGAGGTTTGCGACTCAAGATCGGCTGCGTGCCTTACGGGCAGGGCGGGGACGGGTTCAGAGACACCGCGCAGGCTGAATTCCCGCAGATCGCGGGGATCACATTGTAACCCAGCCGCGTCCAAAACCTTGTCCGACACAAGGAGTTCGACCCCCAACGCTTTGGTTTCAGCCTCCAAACGGCTGGCAACGTTTACAGCGTCTCCAATGATGGTGCGTGGCGCGTGTTTAGCTGCTCCGATTTCGCCCAGCACAAGATCACCAACATGTAGACCCATACCAATGCGCACAGGTTGGCTGCCTTCTGCTTGGAGCTGCTGGTTGAAACGCTCCAATGCGTGTCCGATCCCAGCCGCCGCCCTCAGACCGGCACTTGCCGAACTTGCGGCGTTGGCTGTTTCGAACATCGCCAGCAACCCATCGCCCATGTATTTGTCGACAACCCCGCCTTGTGCCGTGATTGCTGGGACAATTGCGTCAAAGAAACGATTCAACAGAAAAACGATATCATACGGCAATTGCCCCGTTGTGCGGGCGGTGAACCCGCGCATGTCCAGAAACAGAACCGCCAGCTGCCGTTCTTGCCCCTGGCTCGCATGCGCACGATCACGCGCGCCGTCGGGGCGGAAAACACGAAATACAGTGAGCGGGTCGGACGGCCGCATCTGGCAGGCCAGGCGGGTCCCCTCTGGCGCGCTGATCGCTTTCAGGCTGCGGGCTTCAACTTCGGTTGGTGGGTGCAACTGATCGGCGCCATCTTCAACCACAACGCGACAGGTCGTGCAGCGCCCCTTGCCGCCACACAGCGCGGTATGTGGGATGCCGTTTGCGCGCGACATCTCCAAAAGGGTCATGCCTTTCTCCGAAACAACTTCTGGACCGTTGACATAGCGCACCCGCACCGAATGCCGCCGCCGCCAAAGCTTGCGCCCGAGATAGACCAAGCCTGTTAGTGCAAGCGCGGCCCAGAATACCCACTGCGTATAGTCTGTGACGGAAAACAAAGACTGAAACTCTTCTTGCGAAGGCCAGTTATAGTATTCGACATACTGTTCTCGTAGATCGGGGTCGGCAAAATCGGCCCAGATACGCCGCCCCTCGGTCAGAAGGCCTGCGAAGGCGAAGCCCGGTACAAAGACGGCGAGACCGATCAGATATGGAACCATCGCGCGCCACCATGTGGTCAACCGTAACCACATGTGTAGCCCAATACATCCGTGGACCCACACCAGCAGAAGTAATAGGCTTTGGAACCAGATCGCGGTGCTGGGCCACATCAGAATGATGATGTAACCCATTTCATCATTCACCCCAAAAATCTCATGCGCGTATCGGGTCTGAACCAAATGTGAGATAAGCTGCAGCGGGATCAACAGGCCAAGAATAACCTGAAGCGCGACGCTGAAAGGCATTCTGAGCGTCCGGCGCTGCGCGAGTGAGATAAGCGCCAGTCCCATGTGCATCAGCAATGCGCCATATATCACGACGCTGCCGATCTCATTACGGCTGACAGCTTTACGTCCGCCCTGCATCCCGTGCAGCAAATCAGTGTGAAACAGACCAAGGCCGATATTGATGAAATGAAAGAACGCAAAGACAAACAGCACGAGGCCGCTTGCGATTCTGAGCCGGCTCATCCATCCGCCGCGCCAAAGAACGTTTTCCAAAAGCTCACCTGTTCTTCGCGTTACTATGGTTGATCCTGATACGGTGCCGGGTGCCGGTCAAGATAGGCGCGGTCACCTTTCGGGGAACCAGTCGCAGGGGGCACCTGCGGTTTGTATCATCTGGTGTTCTGCGTTGAACAACACCAAATGGCTCAGTTTAGGACGCGAGCGCGAACTGTATAGCAGTCCATCCGCGCCGTATGTGCGGGCCTTGTCCGAAAATCGCCATGTTGGAGAGGGTATGCCGGTTGCCCGCATGTCTTGCCAGACGATCGAGGCAGAAGGTTGCCCCCGCAAATCCAATACTTGCGCCTTGGATATCTTCAAGCGATGGATCGTCCGTGGAGGGTCGCACTGCGAGACATAGCGCCGAATGGCGATCCCGGCCCCTTCAGCGCTAAGCGACGCATAAAGCGCGAATTGGCCAGAATGATGAAACCGTCCTTCGGGGGCACGGGCCGATGAGAGCGGGTCACCCGATTGGGTGCGGAACAGAATTCTCCAGACGAGGCCGGAGAATTCTGTGATCATCTTAGTCGTTCTCCGCCAAGAATCGTTCTGCATCCAGCGCGGCCATGCAGCCCATACCGGCGCTTGTCACAGCCTGACGGTATACGTGGTCGGTCAGGTCTCCGGCAGCGAAAACTCCCGGAACCGAAGTTTGCGTCGTGCCCGGCTTGGTCACGACGTAGCCACCCATGTGGGTTTCCAGCGTATCTTTGACCAGCTCATTTGCCGGAGCGTGGCCGATAGCGACAAATACGCCTTTGCACGGAATCTCCGCGATTTCGCCGGTCTTTACATTCTTGACCTTGACGCCTTCCACACCCAGTGGGGCATCGGTTCCGATCACCTCATCCACTTCGTGAAACCAAAGCGGCTCGATCTTTTCGTTCTTGAACAGCCGATCCTGAAGGATCTTTTCAGCTCGCAACTCATCGCGGCGGTGGATCAGAGTGACTTTGCTTGCGAAGTTGGTCAGGAACAGCGCTTCTTCTACGGCAGTATTTCCGCCGCCGATCACAACGATTTCCTGACCGCGATAGAAGAAGCCGTCACAGGTGGCACAGGCTGATACGCCAAACCCTTTAAATTTCTCTTCCGAGGGAATGCCTAACCACTTGGCTCGTGCGCCCGTAGCCAGAATCACCGCGTCAGCGGTGTAGACGGTGCCACTGTCGCCTTTGGCTGTGAAGGGACGCTCGCTTAGATCGAGATCGCTAATGATATCGCCGATCACTTCGCATCCCATTGCCTTGGCGTGGTCCTGCATCCGAACCATCAGGTCTGGACCTTGAACCTCGGTGTCACCCGGCCAGTTTTCCACCTCGGTTGTGGTGGTCAGCTGCCCACCGGGTTCGATACCCTGCACCAGGATCGGTTCCAACATGGCCCGGCTTGCATAAACGCCCGCGGTGTATCCTGCAGGTCCCGACCCGATGATCAGAACCTTGGTGTGTCGTGTTTCGGCCATGGTATCCTCACTCAAACTGCCTCGGCGGACGTGTTGTCCGGTGCGGATCGATATAGCGACCGCAGGGCAGGGCTTAAAGCCCCTTCATATTGCAGGTCCGTGATGTGCCTAGTGTTTGGCTTTGCGGCCAATTATGTATCTGAAATAACGAAAATTGCGTGGCTGTGAAATATTATTGCGCCTCCCGGGGCTGCTGATATAACAACTGAAAAACTCAGGAGCATTCGATGGTCACGACCCGGTTGGATGAAATCGACCGCAAAATTCTTGCGGAACTGCAGGCCGATGGCCGTATGACCAATGTTGAGCTTGCCAAGCGCGTAGGAATATCCGCTCCTCCTTGCCTGCGACGGGTGCGGACGCTGGAAGATTCGGGGTACATTCGCGGCTATCATGCCGAGGTGAACGCCCGCGAGCTTGGGTTCGAAGTGCAGGTCTTTGCCATGGTCGGACTTGAAAGTCAGGCTGAATCCGAACTCAGCGCTTTTGAAGACCGGTGTCGGGAATGGCCATTGGTTCGCGAATGCCACATGCTGAATGGCGAGGTTGATTTCATCCTGAAATGCGTCGCGCCGGATCTCAGCAGTTTTCAGCAATTTCTGACAGGCGAGTTGCTGACCACGCCAAACGTGGCCAGCGTCAAGACTTCGCTTGTTATCCGAGGCGCAAAAGACGAGCCAGGCGTACCATTTGACGTACTGGAAGACCGGATGAACCGGACGGCCTGAACCTACCTCTTGTTTGATCCACAGGACAGGGTGGCAGCATCGCTGCCAGTGCAAGGGTTAAAACCCAACTCAGTAAAATCTGCATAATGCCCCACGCTTGCAGTAATAGTTAACCAGTTCACGCTGTCATAGCGTCAATTTCACCATCTCCGGCTCTTGGCAAGAGCAACGGCCCAAAATCATTCAACGATTCGATATGTGAGAATAGATTCAAATAGATCGAACGCAAAGAGTGACTGATCATTCGGACCGCGTTGATGCCCGGATGATAGGTCTCGAATTGCAGGCCATCGACCCGAATCACGGAATGCCGGGCGACACAGATATGAAACAGCTCGACCGGAGTCGGTGGCAGCGTTTCAATGATACCCATTCCATCCTGAAACTCACTGACGGGTGTCAGCATGGGCTGCCCGCCGTTCAAATGACGCATGTGCGTAGGCGTACCCAGCAGACGTGCGGCGGGGCCCGTGATGACGCCCGACATCGGTTTTTGCATCCCGAACGTGTCGGCCATGATCCGCGTCAGTGGCCGGGTTCGCCCGCGCGTATCCTCGCGTCCGGGAATCAGTGTGACAGACCCTTTCCAAAGCACGGTTTCCGATGATCCATCCTGAGTGAGGACGTCATCACCCGGCAGCAGATCTTCGATCGCCATCTGGCCTTGCGGCGTCTCGACCAACGATCCGCGTGTGAACGCGCAGAACGCATCTTCAAACATCGGCAAGGCTGGTGCGATATGGCGCGTCTGTGAAATATCCCCGTTTTTCAACAGACTGCACACTTCATAACGTCGAAGCTGTGCTTTTTGCTTTGTCGCGGGACGAGGCGCATCGCGCAATAGCGCTGACGTCTCGACCGCGTTTCTGGCAGCGCGGGCCAGAGAATTTGGAATAGTCATGGTATTCCGTCCCCTCTAAATTCCGTCCGACGGCTTGAACCCCCGTGCAATATCGCCGGACGACCTTGTTCTTTGTCTGTAATCAGATGGGTAAACACAGGCCGGTCGCCGCGAATGCACAGCGCCGCATCAGAAAACACCAGTGTTTTGGTCAAGTTCTTGACCCCCCAGACAAACTCGTAAACCGCAGGCTGCAATTGCCTGCACACACACGCTCCGAACCCTGGTCGCAGTCCTGATTGCGACCCCACACACCGAACCGGAGCTTCATCCGGTATGCGTTTGCCCTCCGAGACCGGCAGCTGGTCTCTTGGGGTTGCTGTGTCAGCGTCGCGCCGCCAGACGGCGTGCAACTCTGACTGAGTGACTTGAAACCCGCTTCCAGGGCATTTCTGGTTCTTGATCCCTGACAGCCGCAAAAACGGCGCTGAGAAAGCGTGATTTCGATTTCATATCCATTGTCCTGCTTCGATAGGGCGGTCGCCCTGTTCCCGTTTATGAAGCCAATGTGACGCTGATTTGCGGCGCCTATAAGGCTGATCCGGGTTGAATTGAGGACAAATTGAAGGTTTCAGGTACCTCTTAGTTGCTTCCGCCCATGCCATGACGACCCCACTTGGGGTAACCGTCTGTGCATTGGCGAAAATTTGAGACGATTCTGACTCTGATAAACACAAGAAATGTGGCAGAAGCTGGGCAAAGCTGCCTTAATCTGGGCCAGATTTACAACCTGATAGCGGAAATCAATCTGCCGTAGTCGGCCTCTTTGGCATGGGTCGAGCGCCGGTAGGAATAAAACCTGTCGGGGTCGGAATAGGTGCAGTGACGGACCCACTCGGCCTGGCCGATACCAGCTTCGCGCAGACGATGCAGGCCAAAGGCGGGCAAGTCGAAATGCATCCGGTCACCTTTGCCATTTGCAAAAAAACGCGCGTTCTCTGGCGTGTCAGCAAGGAAGTCGTCCAGAAACTCTGAGCCGACCTCGTAAGCGCGTTGTGAAATCGTGGGGCCGATTACGGCAACTGTGTTATCCCGGTTGGCTCCGAGCGCTTCCATCGCGTCCAGTGTTGATTCCAGCACACCATCCAACGCGCCGCGCCAACCGGCATGTGCGGCCCCGATCACATTTGCGTCAGGATCCGCGAACAGCACTGGCTGACAATCAGCAGTTAAGATTGTAAGCGCCAAACCCGGCGTTGATGTGACAACCGCGTCAGCTTTGGGTTTGTCACCCGTCATCGGACCATCGACTGCAATCACGGTCGGAGAATGCACTTGATGCACACCGATCATCGCCTCAGGTGCCACTTCCATCGCGTCGGCGACGCGCCGACGGTTCAAAGCTACGGCCTCAGTCAAATCTGTCGACCCGGTTCCGCAGTTGAGTCCTTCGAAGATACCAGAAGATGCGCCACCGCGGCGGCTGAAGAACCCGTGTCGTACGGGGGACAGCATGTCTGAGGTAATGATTTCCAGTGTCATGGTTCCAGTCCCGGTGGCGGCGTGGCGTTTGGCGGATAAAGGCCCAGTACTTTGAACAGGTTTCCCATTTCGTCGGGGTGCGTCAACCGTCGATGTGCAGTGACCAGCGTCTCAAGCTGTGACCCGCTGAGAGGGGCGGCAAGCGATTGCGCGCGCGCAGTGATCCCGAGCCGTTCAAGAAACACCCCCTGCGGGGTCAGTTTTGTATATGCGCAGCCCGAAGCATGAGACGCCTTCGCCAAGACCTCAAAGTCGACGTGTGTGGTCAGATCCGCCTGACCAGGCTGATCCAGGGGATCGACACGTTCATGCGCTTGCAACGCCTGCAATGTGTCGCCAAGCGAGCGCCAGTCACCATAATCGATGATCAGCGCGGCTCCGCCGTTACGAGCGATCTGCCCGGCAACAGAGTACATAATGGAACTGGCAGCAGCGCACAGTTCTACCAGATCTCCGTCCTGCGTATCCTCGACACGTTCGCTGAGCGCAGCTTGTGCCGATTGCGCACCAAGACCGAACGCAAGCGATGCACCATATTTGCCAACTAACCTCTCGCGCCAACCTTCGCCTTCGCGCAGGAACTGGCGGATGGGCAGGGCGTCAAAGAACTCGTTTGCCACGAGAAACAGAGGAAGATCTTCAAAATCAGAAATTGCCTCGATCCACTGAGGTTCATACCCTTGCAGTGCCTTGGCTTGTACGTCGCGCAAAACAGGTGAAGCTTCGAGCAACGCGATCTCGGCCGCTTTGTGAAAGCCAGGCACACTCTGAGTGGCGCGCAGGATGTCTGCCATCAGGGTGCCACGACCAGGGCCAAGCTCGGCCAGAACAATCCGTTCAGGTTTGCCTTGCTCTAGCCAGGATTGCGCCAAACACAACCCGATAAGCTCCCCGAACATCTGAGTGATTTCAGGCGCTGTAATGAAATCGCCCTGAGCGCCCAGCGGATCGCGGGTTGTGTAGTATCCATGTTCCGGATGCATCAGACACTCGGTCATGTAGTCAGCGATGGTCATAGGGCCATCATTCTGGATGCGCAGGAGCAGACGATCCTTCAGGTTCATGATCTGCGTTGTGCCCGAAATGCGAACCAAAGGCCAAGTGCAATCATTGGTAGCGACAAGAGTTGCCCCATCGTCAATCCATATCCACCAACATGCCACGCCAGCCCTAGCGGATTCCCGGGCGATACAAATTGCGCATCGGGTTGACGGAAGAATTCGACAAAAAACCGCGATGGGCCGTAGCCAGCCAGAAATACGCCCATAACTAGACCTGGTTTTCGAAACGCGCCGCGCCGGTAGGCCAGCCATATCAGAATCGCCCCGAGGATCAGACCCTCAAGTGCTGCCTCATACAGTTGCGAAGGGTGGCGAGCGCACATCCCGGCAACAACGCCGGGACAATCCTGGGCCGCAGTTCCGGGAAAGATCACCGCCCATGGCAATTCGCTGGGTCGACCCCAAAGCTCGGCATTGGTGAAATTCGCCAATCGTCCCAGCAACAACCCGGGCGGCACTGTGTAGGCAACCAGATCACCCAGCGAAAGAATCGGTATAGCGTGGCGCCTGCCGAACAGATACGTGGCGATCACCACGCCCAACAGGCCGCCATGGAATGCCATGCCACCCTGCCAAACCATCAGAATTTCCAGTGGATACGCAAAATAATATGCGGGTTGATAGAAAAGGACGAACCCCAATCGACCACCAAGAATTACACCCAGTATGATCCAGGTGACCAAATCCTCAAGCTGATCGGGTTGCATCGGAGGTGTGTCATTAGCCCAAAGCACTGGCCGCCTAAGCGCCATCAGCGCCATGCGCCAAGCAATCAGGATGCCAACGATATAGGCCAGCGCATACCACCTGAGCGCAAACTCTATCCCGAACAGAGAGATAGAGAAAATTTCGGGTGACAGATCGGGGAAATTCAAAACAGCCTGCATGTGCGTCTCATTGCCCGGGGTTTGCGTGGCAAGTCAACCTTGAGCCCGGGCCAATCTTTACCCATATAGAGAGCAATCGCGAAATCGGAGAAAGCCCATGCAAACCCGTAACAAGATTCTGGACGATATGTCTCAACTGATGACCAATGCCATGGGTGTGGCGCAGGGGGCACGAGAAGAGGCCGAAAATGCGATGAAATCAATGGTGGATCGCTGGCTGGCCGACCGGGATTTCGTAACCCGTGAAGAATTTGATGCTGTGCGTGCCATGGCGCAGAAAGCGCGCGAAGAGAACGGTGCACTTGAACAGCGAATTGCCGCGCTCGAGGCGAAGCTGGACAAGTAACGTCCGCAGGAATTTAAGATTTTGGGTAAAAGCGTCCGCCGCGCAATCCGAACTTGGATTGTGCGGTGTTGTGCATTTTGCCGCTCTGCAGAAATTTATCAAGACAAAGCTGCATCCAATGCCAATATTTTGATCGGCGTTGCCAACTGTCCACAACTTATTGCTGTTATCCCCAATAAATAGGGTTGCCAGAGCTGTGCTCACATCGCACCATATTTAGTACAGGCAGACTGGGGAAGCCCGGCTTGTAGAGCAGGCAACTAGCGCTGGGGCGCTGCCAGCCCCAAAATGCTAGAGATTAGTGAGGTGGCATTATGGCCCTTTCCGAGCAGTATCTCGAAGAAGACCTTCATCCGATCGACATTGTTGAACATCTTGCAGAACATCACGACTGGGATTTTGACCGGATCGGGGATGATCAGATTGCCATGGCTGTCGAAGGACAGTGGCGCACATATTCGATAACTTTGGCCTGGTCGAATTACGATGAAACGCTCCGCATGGTGTGTTCCTTTGAGATGGAGCCTCCGGCCGAGCGCGAAACCGAGCTTTATGAGCTACTGAACAAGATGAATGATCAGTGTTGGGCCGGGGCGTTTACCTACTGGGCCAATCAGAAATTGATGGTCTATCGCTATGGTTTGGTGCTGGCCGGTGGTCAGACGGCCAGCCCGGAACAGATCGATACCATGATCACCGCAGCGGTACTGAGCGCTGAGCGCTACTACCCCGCGATCCAACTGGTGACCTGGGGCAACCGAGACCCCGAAGAGGCGATGCAAGTCGCCATTGCAGAGGCCTACGGCCGCGCGTAAAGCTTTGCCCCGAACCATAGGGGAGGGGCAATCATGGATATCTCGCGAGTTGCGGAACAGGGGCTTGTGCTTCTGGGATGCGGCAAGATGGGCTCGGCGATGCTTGCAGGCTGGTTGGAACATGGCCTTCCTGCCGCATCGGTCTGGGTGATTGACCCCTATCCCTCGGATTGGCTGAAGGCGCAGGGCGTCAACATCAACACTCCTCTCCCCGAGGCACCCGCAGTTGTACTCGTAGCGGTCAAACCACAGATGATGGGCGAAGCCCTGCCAGCCATTCAAGCGCTGGGCGATGGTGACAGTCTTTTCATATCGGTCGCGGCAGGTACCTCACTGGCCACCTTCGAAAACGTCCTCGGCGCGAACACACCGATCATCCGTGCGATGCCAAATACGCCTGCGGCGGTTCGGCAGGGGATCACGGCGCTGATTGGGAATGCCAACACCTCGGACGCGGATATCCTACTGGCTGAAGACCTGCTTTCGGCCATTGGTGAGACGGTTCGATTGGATGATGAGACGCAGATGGATGCCGTCACCGGGGTCAGCGGTTCGGGCCCGGCCTATGTATTCCACCTGATCGAAACACTGGCGCAAGCTGGCGAAGCGCACGGCTTACCGCCGGAACTGGCGATGAAGCTAGCCAAATCAACCGTCGCTGGGGCAGGGGCGTTGGCGATGGCCGCTGACGAGCATCCGTCTCAATTGCGGGTCAACGTCACCTCTCCCAACGGCACCACTCAGGCCGCACTGGAGGTGTTGATGCATGAAGAAGCGGGTTTCCCAGACCTGCTACATCGTGCCGTCAAAGCTGCAACCGACCGATCCAAGGAGCTGTCTCGTGAGTGAGATTTCATTCGACGAATTTCTCAAAGTCGACATTCGTGTGGGTGAGGTGATACGCGCCGAGCCGTACCCGGAGGCCCGCAAGCCCGCGATCAAGCTGTGGGTCGATTTTGGCGATGAGATCGGTGAGCGCAAAACTTCAGCCCAGATCACCGCGCACTACGATCCGGCGACGCTGGTGGGCAAGCAGGTGATGGCCGTGGTCAACTTTCCCCCGCGCCAAATCGGTAAATTCATGTCCGAGGTATTGGTGTTGGGTCTTCCTGACGAAAACGGTGAGATCGTGTTGATAGGCCCCGATGGCGCTGTGCCCATCGGTGGAAGGATGCATTGATGAAACTGCTGATTGCCCGACCGATGACTTCGGCTGTCCAAGTGCGCGCCCGTGCCGAATTCGATGTGGAAATCCGCAGTGAAACCACGCCTATGACGCATGATGAAATGTTGCGGGCGCTGACTGAATTTGACGTCGTGGTCCCAACCTTGGGCGATCAGTTTTCGGCAGAGATCTTTGCTCAGGTGCCAGAGCCTTGCTGTAAACTGCTGGCAAATTTCGGAGTTGGTTACAATCATATCGACGTGGACGCCGCACACGCTGCCGGGGTAGCGGTAACCAACACTCCGGGCGCTGTCACCGATGCCACCGCCGATATTGCCATGACTCTGTTGCTGACGACGGCCCGCCGTGCAGGCGAGGGAGAACGGTTGGTCAGGTCAGGCCAGTGGCAGGGGTGGCATCCGACACAGATGCTGGGCCACCACGTGACCGGCAAAAAGGTGGGCATCGTTGGAATGGGCCGCATAGGACAGGCTATTGCTCGGAGGTGTCATTTCGGATTTGAAATGGCCGTCGCCTATCAATCACGCAGTCCAAAACAGCTGGACTTCCAAGCAGAGTACATCCCTGAACTCAATGCATTGGCTGCGGCAGTGGATTTTCTTGTCATAGCCGTCCCCGGAGGAGTTAAAACACGACACTTGGTCAACGCGCAGATTTTGGCTTCGATGAAGCCCTCGGGCATTGTGATAAACATTGCGCGCGGTGAAGTTGTGGACGAAGCCGCCTTAATCCAAGCGCTTCATGCGGGTCAGATTGCTGGCGCTGGGCTGGATGTCTACGAGTTCGAGCCCAAGGTGCCGCAGGCCTTGTGTGACATGGAAAATGTGACTCTGCTGCCCCACCTCGGCACCGCGACCGAAGAGGTACGCACCGATATGGGTCACATGGCGTTGGACAATGTCGCGGCGTTCGTGGCCGGGCGAACGTTACCCAACCCGGTTTAGGAACCCACCGCGTCGCGCCAGTGTTTGCGGCAGAGCGAGACATAAGTCTCGTTCCCGCCAATCTGGACCTGCGCCCCTTCGGTGATGGTGTTTCCGTTTTCATCCTGACGAATCACCATCGTCGCCTTGCGCCCGCATTCGCAGATGGTGCGTACTTCGCGCATCTCATCGGCCAGAGCCAACAATGCTGCCGACCCGGGGAATAGTTTACCCTGAAAATCCACCCGCAACCCGTAGGTCAACACTGGGACCTTCAGATCATCTACGGCGCGCGCAAGTTGCCAGACCTGCTCTTCCGAAAGAAACTGGGCTTCATCAATGAATACGCAGGCGATGCCTCCTTGTGCCAGGCGGTTTTCGATCATGGCAAACACATTGTCGTCGGGACGAAACCTGTCCGCTCGTTCCGAGATTCCGATTCTTGATGCGATCCGCCCCTCACCGGCGCGTCCGTCAATGGCGGCTGTCATCAGGTAGGTATCCATGCCGCGTTCGCGATAGTTATGCGAGGCCTGTAGCAACACGGTCGATTTGCCCGCGTTCATAGTCGAATAGTTGAAATAGAGCTTTGCCATGCCGTGGGTCTAATTCGCATGTGCTGCCTGGGCAAGACGTCTCATGGGGGTAAATCGACGCCACCATCGCTACAGCTGAGGTTGAGCAAATGCTCTTGGGGATGGATTACCTCGCCTTCGCGACAGCGGCGTCGTCGGCCTACAAGTGGCCTATACAATGCAAGGCTAAAATCCTGCCCCGCATACACTCTTTACCGGCTCGAACAGCCGCCACTCACTCACAAAATCCCTGCATATCTGAGGGATAGTCAATTATTGCCATTTCAATTATGAATCGAATATGGGAAATTTCCCTACCCTTTCCCCCAGCATGGACAGGCAGAGGGGCCAGGGCGCAGGTAACAAGGGTAGCAAAATGGCAGATATCGGGGCCTATCTGAAAAAGCATACCGAAGCATTGGTTAAGGATGTCGGAATCGAAGCAGCGTGCGAGATCACCGGGAAATCCAAAGCCACGCTTGGCAGGTACTATTCAGACAACGCAGAACATTCTGACCGGTTCATGCCGGTGGATGCTGTTGCCCGGTTGGAAAACGCGGCTGCCTATCCGCACGTGACTGCGGCATTGGCGGATTTGAAGAATATCACGCTTTCTTACGATGGACGAAACTCGGACAGCCCACGTACGGGCGGGGTAAATTCCGATGTCATTGCGCTGAGCCAGCGGTTTGCCATGCTGATGACGGAATATCAGTCGGCGATAGAAGATGGCATCATCACGGTGAACGAGGCGAAGCGACTGTTGAAAGAAACCAGTATGCTGCAGCAGGTGCTGATTGAGATGAAGCTGCATCTGGAAGAGGAAAGCGTTAGCTGACTGTCCCGCACAGGGCAAATGGGAGAGCGCTATCTCGGTAAGTCGTCCCCATTCGTGACCAATAATGGGACCTGTGCCACTCGCGAGGCACAGATCCTTTCATTTCTGTCTTGGTTTCGGGCTACTTTTTACCCTTTCCCCCGCCTTTTCCGGGCTTGTCACCTCCCTTGCCACCGCCTTTTCCGGGCTTGTCACCCCCGTGGTGACCACCTTTGCCACCGCCTTTACCGGGTTTGTCACTTCCGCCGTGGCCACCTTTGCCTCCACCGTCGCCTGGACTGTTTCCGCCATCACCCGGATCACTACTGCCGCCAGAGTTTCCTCCGCTGTTGCCTGGGCTACCTCCACTGTTGTCCGAACTTCCGCTTCCGTTTGCGTCACCCGAGTTGGAGGATGGATCGCTGCTGCGATCTTCCCCGGCATTCGTGTTAGAGATCGATGCTGTGGGCAGATCGCTCAATAGCTGGGTCAGCCCGGGACATTGCGCCGAAGTGTTCTGCAGAATCGAAGCAAAATCAGATCGTGTTTGCAGATGTGATACAAATCCTCGCGTTACCTGCGAACAGCCGCAGAGCGTGTCAAAATCGCCTTCATTGGCAGCAACACGCGCGGTGTTGACTGTACAGGTTTGCGGTTCTGCGATTGCCGCGCCGGTCGCCATGACCCCAATGAAAGGTGCAGCAACCAGCGCGGCCAGTCCAAAGCGAATATTATTTCCCATAACAGCGGGCTCCCATAACTACATCACTCGGATGCACAGGGCATCCGGGTTTCGATGTGTCGGTCAGAGATGAAGGAGCGGTTGAGCCCGTCTGAATAATTCTTGAGAAAGCGGTTTGGTCTTGCAGCGATTCCAGCAGCGCAGTTAAGGCGCGCGCTTATTGATGCCGTTTGACGATCACAGATCCCACCGAATACCCGGCCCCGAACGAGCAAATCAGGCCCACATCGCCCGCATCCAGATCATCGGAATGCTTTGAGAAGGCGATAATCGACCCGGCGGATGAGGTATTGGCGTAGTCTTGCAGAATGTTGGGTTGCTCACCCGGTTCAGGTTCGCGCCCTAGAACCTTCTTACCGATGAAGTCGTTCATCGTCTTGTTGGCCTGATGCAGCCAGAGGCGTTTTAGATCATCACTACTGATGCCCTCTGTCTCCATGTGGTCGCTGATATGTTTACTGACCATGGGCAGGACCTCTTTGAACACCTTGCGACCATTCTGCATGAACTGCATGTCGCGGCGATCTACCAGACCATCGGGGCGTGAACGGCGGAGGAAGCCGTTATTGTTGCGGATATTGTTTGAAAACGCAGTTGCGCACCGGGTCGATACTATCTCGAAATGTGGGCCTTGGGCGTCTTCGATCCGCTCGATCAGAGTAGCGGTCGCGACATCGCCAAATATGAAATGGCAATCCCGGTCGCGCCACTCGAGATGACCCGAGCAGATCTCGGGGTTGACGACCAGCGCCGCCCGGACCGAGCCCGAGCGCACCATATCCGCCGCCGCCTGAATGCCGAATGTGGCCGAGGAACAGGCCACGTTCATGTCAAACCCGAATCCGCTGATCCCCAGTGCCTGCTGAATCTCGATCGCAATTGCAGGATAAGCACGTTCATGGTTCGAGGCGGCGCAGATCACCAAATCGACATCCTCGGCGCTGCGCCCCGCTTGTGCTAGCGCCTTAAGGCTCGCATCCACCGCCATCTCGGTCATGATCCCAGGCTCGTCGTCGCTACGCTGGCGCAGCGCGGGATGCATGATCTCGGGGTTCAAAACACCGGTCTTGTCCATCACATACCGGTTTTCGATCCCTGATGCCTTCAGGATGAACTCTTCCGAGGAATGCTGCATCGGTTCCATGTCGCCCGCTGCAATCGCATCCGCGTTTTCGACGTTCATCCGGTCGGCATAGGCATTGAACGCTTCCACCAATTCGGCGTTGGTGATGATGTTTTCTGGTGTATAGACACCAGTCCCGGTGATGGCAGGAGTGTACATGGCTGGCCCTGAGTTCATGATCTGCACAAAATGCAGTCCCTATTAGTATTGATCAAGATGTGTTGACCCAAGGGAATGCATCGCCCCTCGCTTCATAACTTGAATAGTTCAAAATTCGAAGTATATTTCGCCGCGACTCGCACGGAAAAGATTCATGTCAGACGATATCAGCATGCGGTTAGGACGCCTCAGCCCTGAGATTCAGGCGATGATGGGGGTCTACGCGCTTTATTGGAAACTGGAAGAGAGCTTTGACAGCATCGAAACAGACCTGAGCCATCAGGAATGCCACATGCTAATCAAGCTCGATGCGCCCAAACGTATGGGAGTGCTGGCCGCAGATATGTTGACAGTGCCGTCAACGATTACGGCGACCGCCGATGCACTTGAACTGGCGGGGCACCTGACCCGACAGCGTGATCCCGAAGACCGTCGCGCCTGGCTTTTGGTGCTGACCGAACAGGGCGAAGAGGCCCGCAATATGCTGGTGGCCGTGGCGGGTGAGCTTTTCCACAGCGCATCGGGTCTGAACACCGAAGAAACCGCCGAGTTCGCACGGCTGGCTCACAAAATCCGTGACAACATTCTGAAAACCGGAATTCCCGAGGGATTGACGAAATGAAACTCCTGACCTCTGTTTGCCTCGCACTGTCCTTGTTGACTGCGCCTGCCATGGCGCAAGAGCCTGCCAAGCCTGTGAAACTGATGCAGGTAAGCGAAACCTCTCCCGGCTTTTCGCGCCAATTCTTTGGTCGGATCGCCGCTCGTCAGACCGTTGATCTGGCGTTTCAGGTCGCAGGGCAGATCGTTGAGATGCCTGTGACCGAAGGCTTTGTAATCCCAAAGGGTGAGTTGATTGCCCGCCTCGATCAGGAACCGTTCGAACTGCAGCGCGACCGGACGCGCTTGCAAAAAGATCAGGCGGATCGAACACTCGCCCGCCTGTCGCGTCTGCGTGGAACCGCAGCCAGCCAGGTTGCCGTCGATGATGCGGAAACAGCTGCGCAATTGGCTGCGATTGCTGTTCGAGATGCAGAATATGAGTTGGAGCATGCGACGCTGACCGCTCCGTTCGACGCGCTGGTTTCAAGCCGTGCAGTTGAGGCGTTTACAACTGTTTCTGCGGGTACTCCGATCGTGCGGATTCACGATATGTCTGAACTGCGTATCGAGGTGGATGTGCCCGAAATCCTATTTCAGCGGTCCGGACAGCAGGACGACATCACGATTACTGCCAAGTTCCCTGTCAGCGATGAGATCTTTCCGCTGGAAATAAGGGAATTCGATGCTGAATCCTCAAGCGTGGGCCAGACCTTTCGCATCCAGTTCGGTTTGACACCGCCCGAGGGATTGCAGATTCTTCCCGGTTCCTCCGTGACCGTCACGGTGCAGGTGCAGGATGAACGCACCGGTATCATCATCCCGCCAACGGCTGTAGTTGCTGATGCCAGCGGCGCGCTGGGCGTTCTGGTCTTCTCGCCTGCTGGCGCCGACGAAGGCACCGTCCGCCGGGTTCCCGTGACTGTTGAACCTACGCAGAGCGGTGATGTCCGCGTGCTCACCGGCCTGATGGATGGAGACGAAATCGTCGTCGCCGGTGGGGGTGCATTGTCCGATGGTCAAACTGTCCGCCGCTTTGTCGGCTTCTCGAACTGAGGGCGGTTTCATGAGCATCGCACGCGCTTCGATCGACCGGCCTCTCTATACGTGGCTGTTCATCCTGATTGCCCTGTTCGGCGGCATTTGGGGTTTCACGTCGCTAGGTCGCCTTGAAGACCCGGCCTTCACCATCAAACAGGCGGTGATCGCCACGCAATACCCCGGTGCGACTGCCGAACAGGTGGCGCTGGAGGTTTCAGAACCGCTGGAATCTGCCATTCAGCAGATGGGCGAGGTGGATGTCATCACCTCGGTCAACCAGCCGGGACAGTCGCTGATCGAGGTTGAGATTAAATCCACCTATGACGGCAGTGAGTTGCCCGACATCTGGACCCGTCTGCGCGCCAAGGTGCGCGATGCAGCACGCGGTCTGCCTTCGGGCGTGGGTGCGCCTTATGTGAATGACGGGTTCGGGGATGTGTTCGGCCTGTTCTATGCCGTTACGGCAGAAGGGTTTTCTGACGCCGAGAAGCACGAACTGGCGACCTTCCTTCGCCGCGAATTGCTGACGGTAAGCGGTGTTGCAGATGTCGAGGTTCAGGGTTTGCCGGATGAGGCGATCTTTATTGAGCCGGACCTGTCGATCTCGGTCAATCAGAACGTTCCGCTGCAGGCGATCAACGAAGCTATCGCAAACGCGGACTCTGTCAACGCCTCGGGTTCGCTGCGATCCAATAGTGACCGCACCACGATCTTGACGGCCGAGGGCTCGGACAGCGTGTCGGCGATCGCCGGCCTGTCGGTTGGATCGCAGGGGCAGGTGATCAATCTGTTTGATATGTCAGATGTCTATCGCGGGCGGCAGAATGATCCCGATATCATGATCCGATTCAACGGCGCTGAAGCTTTCACGCTGGGTATCGCTGGGCTGGCCACTGAAAACATCGTCGAAGTCGGGCAGCGTGCAGATGCCAAACTGGCCGAACTGGATTCCGAAATCCCCTTTGGTGTCGAAATCCTGCCCATCTATCAGCAGCATGTTGTTGTCGATGAGGCCTCGAACGCCTTCCTGCTGAACCTCGCCATGTCAGTCAGCATCGTGGTTGCGGTTCTGGGCATTTTCATGGGCTGGCGCGCCGCAATTGTCGTTGGGTCCACCTTGTTGCTGACCGTTGTGGGTACTTTGCTCTTCATGTCGATGTTCTCGATCGAGATGGAACGGATCTCGCTGGGCGCTCTGATCATCGCCATGGGGATGCTGGTCGACAACGCCATCGTGGTGGCCGAAGGAATGCAGATTTCGATGTTGCGGGGAAAATCCTCGCGCGATGCTGCGGAAGAGGTTGCGTCAAAAACGCAGATCCCACTTCTGGGCGCGACGGTGATCGGGATCATGGCTTTCGCCGGGATTGGGCTCAGTCCTGACGCGACCGGGGAATTCCTGTTCTCGTTATTTGCCGTGATCGGCATTTCACTACTGCTGAGCTGGGTTCTGGCCATCACGGTGACACCTTTGCTTGGGCACTATTTCTTCAAGCAGGGCAAAGAGGGTGAGGTGGATGCCTATGGCGGCATCCTGTTCCGCGTCTACGGTGCAATCCTGAACTGGGCGCTTCGGTTCCGATGGCTGGTAGTGGCCGGGTTGATCGGGGTCACAGTCGTCTGTTTTGCGGGCTTTGGACTGATGAAACAGCAATTCTTCCCAAACTCGAACACGCCGTTGTTCTTCGTGCACTACAAGCTGCCACAAGGCACGCCGATCGCCCGCACGGCGGAAGATATGGCCGTATTCGAGGACTGGCTGGCCGAACGTGATGACGTCGTCTCGGTTGCAACATTTGTCGGGCAGGGGGCCACGCGGTTCATGTTGACCTACGCTGCCGAGAAGCCAAACCCAAGCTATGGACATATGATCATCCGCACCGAGGCTTTGGACGACATTCCTGCCTTGCAAGCCGATCTTGAGGAGTTCGGTTCAGCCCAGTTCCCCGAAGGCGAGTTCCGAACCAAACGCCTGATTTTTGGTCCCGGTGGCGGCGATCCAATCCAGGCTCGGTTCTCGGGTAGTGATCCGGTTGTTCTGCGTCAACTGGCCGAAGAAGCAGTACAGCGCATGTCAGCCGCATCTCCGAATGCGCTGCATGTGCATCACGACTGGCGTGAGCAGGAATTGGCCGTGCAGCCGATCTATGCCACGGAGCGCGCCCAAACAGCAGGCGTATCGCGCGAAGACATTGCGGCTACGTTGCAATTTTCGACCGATGGCATCACGGGCGGCGTTTTGCGCGAGCGAGACCGCCAGATCCCGATCATCCTGCGCCGCCCGGCGGATGGAGACTATTCGATTGTAGATCAGGTAGTTTACTCCGATCAGTCGGAACGTTTCGTTCCAATCGAGCAGATGGTGGACGGCTTCGACTACAAGGCGCTCAATACGCTGGTTCATCGCCGTGACCGGGTTTTGACCATCACCGTTGGCGCAGACATCCCCCCTGACATGACCGCCGCGCAGGTCCACTCCGAAGTACGCAGTGCCATTGAAGCGATGGAACTGCCGATCGGCTATCGTATGGAATGGGGGGGCGAGTTCGAGGATTCAGGCGACGCGCAGGCCAGCCTTGGGCGGCAGTTGCCGCTGAGCTTGCTGATTATGGTGTTGATTTCCGTATTGCTGTTCAATGCTATCCGGCAACCGGTCATCATCTGGCTATTGGTCCCGATGTCCGTAAATGGCGTGGTTATCGGTCTGCTTGGAACAGGCCTGCCCTTCACCTTCACAGCTCTGTTGGGGCTGTTAAGTCTGTCAGGGATGCTGATCAAGAACGGCATCGTACTGGTCGAAGAAATCGATCTGGTCCGCGCCACTGGCAAAGCCCTGCGTCCTGCGATTGTTGAAGCCTCTGTCTCGCGTCTGCGCCCGGTAATGTTGGCGGCGATCACGACGATTCTGGGGATGGCACCGCTTCTGACGGATGCGTTCTTTGTGTCAATGGCAGTCACAATCATGGGCGGTCTGGCCTTTGCCACGATCCTGACCATGGTTGCCGCACCTGTCTTCTACATGTTGTTTTTCAACCGTGAAGAAAAGCGACGTCTGGCTGCTGGTTGATCATCCGCCCGAATCCTCCTTTGGATCATAATGGTTATAAAAACAGGATAGCTTGTTGCCATCGGGGTCGCGCAGATAGGCCACATAGAATCCGGGCTCGTAATGGGGGCGGACACCAGGTTTGCCTTCATCTGCACCGCCGTTTTTCAAACCCGTGGCATGGAAACGCCGGACCTGATCGGCACTTCTGGCGGGAAAGGCGATCATCGTGCCATTGCCGGTACTGGCGGGGGCTCCGTCAAAAGGTTTGCAGATCCAAAACCCGGTGCCGCTGTCGGGGTCGGAACCCCATCCGGCCCAGTCATCAATCCAACCGGGCAGGCGCGGCTGGCCAAGAACCGCGAAGATCGCATCATAAAAGCGGATGGCCCGAGGCAGGTCGTTGCTTCCGTATGTGGTGTAGAGGTCCATGAGCACTCCTTCCCCGCCCATCATGTGGGCGATGGGCAAGGAGGGGAAGAAAAAAGACCCCGGCCGAGGCCGGGGTCCATTCATTCATACCGTTGCCGGGCTTAGCCCTGCAGCGATTTCACCTCAACATCGCCTTCGGCCTGCGCCTTGATCGCCAGCGCGGCGGCATAGCTTGCTGCGGCTGTGGTGTAATAGGGGATCTTGTCATACAGCGCGATCGACCGGATTGATCGGCTGTCTTCCACCGCCTGTGCGCCTTCGGTCGAGTTCATGACCAGCTGCACGCCGCCGTCCTTCATCAGGTCGGTCACATCCGGGCGGCCTTCGTACACTTTGTTGACCACGCCGCACGGCACACTTTCTTCAGTCAGCCAGGCTTGTGTGCCGCGGGTCGCAACAAGCTCAAAGCCTTGCTCAACCAGAACACGCGCTGCTTCGAGCATATCCGGCCCTTTGTCCGCATCCTTGATCGAGATAAACGCACGACCTGCGCTGGGCAGCACCATACCGGCCCCCATTTGTGCTTTCAGGAAAGCGCGCGGGAAGTCGCGATCCCAGCCCATGACCTCTCCGGTCGAACGCATTTCAGGGCCCAGGATGGTGTCAACGCCGGGGAAGCGGGCGAAAGGCAAAACGGCTTCTTTCACCGAGAACCACGGCATGTTCGGGTCGGCCAGCGTCATCTGGTCGGCGATTTTGGTGTCATCGACCGTTTTGTAAGGGGGGCGTTTCGGGAAGTTCGCCAGTTTCTCACCGGCCATTACACGCGCAGCGATAGAGGCAATGGCGCTGTCAGTGGCTTTAGCCACAAAAGGCACGGTGCGGCTGGCACGAGGGTTGACCTCAATCAGGTAAATCTCGTCATCCTTGATGGCGAACTGCACGTTCATCAGGCCGACGACATTCAGCGCCTTGGCCAGCTTGAACGCCTGATCCTTAATCTGTTCGATGATCTCTTTCGACAGCGAATAAGGCGGCAGCGAACAGGCCGAGTCGCCCGAGTGCACGCCGGCCTCTTCGATGTGCTGCATGATGCCTGCAACATGCACGTCGTTACCGTCGCACAGCGCGTCCACGTCCAGTTCGACCGCACCGGCCAGATAGCTGTCCAGAAGAACCGGGCTATCGCCCGAGACCACCACGGCCTCATTGATGTAGCGGCGTAGCTGATCCATATCGCGCACGATTTCCATCGCGCGGCCGCCCAGAACATAGGAGGGGCGGATGACCAGCGGGAAGCCGATTTCTTCGGCAATCTCCAGCGCCTTTTCGTCGGTCGAGGCGATGCCGTTCTTGGGCTGCTTCAGGCCCAGTTCATTGACCAGCGCCTGGAAACGCTCACGATCTTCGGCGAGGTCGATCGCGTCGGGCGTGGTACCGAGGATCGGGATACCTTCAGCCTCCAACGCATTGGCCAGTTTCAGCGGGGTCTGCCCGCCAAACTGAACGATCACTCCATGCAGCGTGCCGGCTTCCTGTTCCTTCGTAAGGATTTCCATGACGTGTTCGAAGGTCAGCGGCTCGAAATACAAACGGTCCGAGGTGTCATAGTCCGTTGAGACCGTCTCGGGGTTGCAGTTGACCATGATGGTCTCATATCCGGCTTCGGTCAGCGCGAAACAGGCGTGGCAGCAGCAGTAATCGAACTCGATGCCCTGGCCGATCCGGTTCGGACCACCACCAAGGATGACGACCTTTTTGCGGTCGCTTGGACGTGCCTCGCATTCGACCTCACCCATCATCGGGGCTTCGTAGGTCGAGTACATATAGGGGGTCTGCGCCTCGAACTCAGCCGCACAGGTGTCGATGCGTTTGAAGACGGCGTTCACACCCAGATTGCGGCGGGCGCGGCGGACGTTGTCTTCGTCACGGCCGGTCAGATTGCCCAGACGCGCGTCGGTGAATCCAAGCATTTTCAGTTTGCGGATACCGTCCTCGGTAACCGGCAGACCATCTTTGCGCACCTGACGCTCGGCCTCGATGATCTCACGAATGCGGGCCAGGAACCACGGGTCGAACTTGGTGACGCCGAAAATCTCATCGTCGGTCAGGCCGTGACGCATGGCCTGCGCGATTGTGCGCAGACGATCGGGGGTCTGCTGGCTGATCGCCTTGATCACGGCGGCCTTGTCGTCGGCTTCTTCCCAGACTCCGACGTTCAGACCGGGGATTTCGATCTCATCAAAGCCTGTCAGACCCGACTCCATCGAGGCCAGAGCCTTTTGCATCGATTCGTGAATGGTGCGGCCGATTGACATCGCCTCACCCACCGACTTCATGGCGGTGGTCAGATAGGGTTCCGAACCGGGGAATTTCTCAAAGGCAAATTTCGGGATTTTGGTGACAACATAGTCGATGGTCGGCTCGAACGAGGCCGGGGTGACCTTGGTGATGTCATTGTCCAGCTCGTCCAGCGTGTACCCAACGGCCAGTTTTGCGGCGATCTTGGCAATCGGGAAACCGGTCGCCTTCGAGGCCAGCGCAGAAGAGCGCGATACACGCGGATTCATCTCGATCACGACCATGCGGCCATCTACCGGGTTGATCGCCCATTGCACGTTCGAGCCGCCGGTTTCGACGCCGATTTCGCGCAACACGGCAATCGAGTGATTGCGCATGATCTGGTATTCTTTGTCGGTCAGCGTCAGGGCAGGGGCCACGGTGATCGAGTCACCGGTATGCACGCCCATCGGGTCGACGTTTTCGATGGAACACACGATGATGGCGTTGTCAGCGGTGTCGCGCACCACCTCCATCTCGTATTCTTTCCACCCCAGAAGACTTTCATCGATCAGGATCTGACCGACGGGGGACGCATCCATACCCGAGCGGCAAATATGGATATAATCCTCGCGGTTATATGCGACACCGCCGCCGGTGCCGCCCAGCGTAAAGGCGGGGCGGATGATGGCGGGCAAACCAACTGTTTCGAGGGTTTCAAGCGCCAGTGCCACACCGGCGTCGAGATCTTTCTTGCCGTTCTCATCCTTCGGGGCCGTCACGATCTCGGCCTTGGGGTTTTCGATGCCCAACCTATCCATCGCCTCGCGGAACAGGGCGCGGTCTTCGGCCATTTCGATCGCGTCTCGCTTGGCGCCGATCATCTCGACGTTGAACTTATCCAGCACGCCCATCTCTTCCAGCGCCAGCGAGGTGTTCAGGCCGGTCTGTCCGCCCATAGTGGGCAGTAGGGCATCGGGGCGTTCTTTTTCGATGATCTTGGCGACAACTTCGGGCGTGATCGGCTCGATATAGGTCGCATCGGCTAGCCCCGGGTCGGTCATGATCGTTGCAGGGTTCGAGTTCACCAGAATGACCCGATAGCCTTCCTCGCGCAGCGCCTTACATGCCTGAGCGCCGGAATAGTCGAACTCGCAGGCCTGACCGATAACAATGGGGCCTGCCCCGATGATCATGATCGACTGGATGTCGGTTCTTCTCGGCATGGCTTGGCCCCTTCAATTGTCCGCGAGTCAGGGCACCGCCCCAGCGCCCAAATTGTCCTGCGTTATAGGGACCGCGCGAAAAGGTGCAAGAGGTATCGGAAACGGGTTTGAAATTGCCGCTTTCCCCTCTTTCCCTTGGCGCGCTATTCTCTATACCGCGCAGCACGGCAAATGAGGATGCAATTGCGTATTCGTTTCGATCAAGGACCAGCTGGGCGCGGAACCCGGTTTGAGCGTCCGTCCCGGATTATCCGCGCGGATAACGCGGCGGAGGTGCCCCAGGCTCTGGCAGCGCTGGATCAGGCGCGCGCGGAAGGGGCTTGGCTGGCAGGATACGCAAGTTATGAGCTGGGCTACGTGCTAGAACCCCGTCTGGCAGACCGGCTGCCAGAAGGACGACGCCTGCCACTACTGTGTTTCGGTGTGTTTGACGCACCGGATCGCGTTGGACTGCCAAAGGCGTCGGGCAGTGTCACTGCGTTTCAGCCCCGCTGGGACGAGGCGCGATATACGCAGGCCTTTCGTACAGTGCATGAGGCGATTGGTGCGGGTGACATTTATCAGGCAAATCTGACCTTCCCAATTGATCTCGATGTAACCGGAGACAGCGTCGCGCTTTATGCAGCGCTTGCGGCTGGTCAACCCGTCGGCCACGGCGCCTTGGTTGAGCAGGAGGGGCTGCCTGATCTGCTGAGCCGTTCGCCGGAACTTTTTTTCCGAACCGACGCCGAGGGCCGGATCGAAACGCGCCCGATGAAGGGAACTCAACCGCGCAGCGAGGACCCGGTCGAAGACGAGCGTCGACGCGCTTTTCTGTCTTCGGATGAAAAGAACCGGGCCGAAAATCTGATGATCGTCGATCTGCTGCGCAACGATATTAGCCGGGTCGCGCTGGCCGGATCGGTGAAAGTACCCGAGCTGTTCAAGGTTGAGACCTATGCGACTGTCCATCAGATGGTCTCGCTTGTGCAGGCGCAGTTACACCTTGGCGTAGGCCTTTCTGATATTCTGACCGCCCTGTTCCCGTGCGGATCAATCACCGGAGCGCCAAAGATTCGCGCGATGGAGATCCTGTCCGAACTGGAACCTTGGCCTCGCGAAGTTTATTGCGGAACCATCGGTTGGGCGGCCCCGGACGGTCGATCGGAATTCAACGTGGCCATCCGGACCCTCATGGTTGAAGGCGGCAAGGCGACCCTTAACGTAGGCGGCGGGCTGGTCTGGGACAGCACCGCGCCATCGGAATATGAGGAGGCGCTATGGAAAGCCCGCTTCGCCCACCAACTGAGCCTGATTTCCGTCTGATCGAAACTCTGGCCTACAGGCCGGGGCAGGGGTTCGTCAGGCTTGATCGTCATTTGGCCCGCATGGCGCGCACAGCACAGAAGTTCGGCATTGATTTTGACCGAACCGCCGCTTGGACGATTTTGGATGCGAGTTTGGGTGAGATTGCATTGCGCTGCCGTTTGACCTTGGACGCGGATGGCAAATTTGAACTGACGTCCGGAGAATTGGCTGCCAATCCGTCCGTCTGGCGTGTGGATTTGGCCAAACAGAGACTATCATCATCGGATATCTGGCTGGGTTACAAAACGACCCGACGGGCCGTCTATGACATGGCGCGGGCGGGCTTGCCGCTAAGAGTTGA
This sequence comes from Ruegeria sp. H9, assembly GCF_056532915.1. Classification (NCBI taxonomy): domain Bacteria; kingdom Pseudomonadati; phylum Pseudomonadota; class Alphaproteobacteria; order Rhodobacterales; family Roseobacteraceae; genus Ruegeria; species Ruegeria sp. H9. The sequence continues at coordinate 1,408,859 of NZ_JBQFNX010000001.1, forward strand.
TGAGCTTTTGTTTTTGAACGAACGGGATGAGCTTTGCGAGGGCACTATCACGAACCTGTTCCTGACCATGCCCGACGGCAGACGACTGACGCCCTCACTGCGATGCGGATTGCTTCCCGGGGTTTTGCGCGAGGAATTGTTGGATAATAAAGAAGTTACCGAATCCGTTCTGACCTTGACCGATCTAAAAAACGCGCAATCTATCCACTGTGGAAATTCCCTTCGGGGGCTGATCCGTGCGGAGCTTGTGGCACCTTGAGCAAAAATACCGAATGGGTGGAGACCCCTGTTACCAACTCACGCCTCAGGATTGAGTTTGTGCTCTTTTTTGTGGCGGTTCCCATAGCCATCGCGACATTGTTCCCGCCAAACTGGATGTTCCCCTCGCTTTTTGCGTTTACCGGACTGGGGATACTGCTGCTGCAGGATACGCCCGGTTTTTCCTGGGCGGAGCTTCGGTATGGCTGGCGAAACTGGTCGTGGACCGAAGTCTTTGCATTTACCCTGTTCATGGCTGCCTTCTGTTCCGCCCTGGTGCTGTGGGCGCGACCGGATGCAGCCTTTGTTTTGCTGCTGCATCGGCCAGAGATGTTGATATTCATCTGTATCGGCTACCCGTTGTTATCCGCTCTGCCACAAGAGCTGCTTTTTCGCTCTCTCTTTTTCCGACGCTATCACGCGATCCTACCTGAAGGGCGGGCCGCATACCTTTTGAACGCTGGCCTGTTTTCGCTTGCGCACCTCATGTACTGGAGCTGGGTCGTAGCCATCATGACTTTCGTCGGAGGCCTCCTGTTCACCTGGGCCTACCGCAAGCGCGGATCATTCTTTTATGCAGTTCTTCTGCACGCAATTGCCGGTAATATTATCTTTGCGGCAGGGCTGGGCGTCTATTTCTACTCGGGCAACGTGCAAAGGCCGTTTTGACGGCGCGACCCGCCTTGACTTTCCAAGCCTGACGGGGTGTATCGGCGCGACGAATTCTGCGCCCGAAGGGATATGATCCATGCACGCCTATCGCAGCCACACCTGCGCCGCTCTGACCGCCGCCAATGTCGGTGAAACCGTCCGCCTGTCCGGTTGGGTGCATCGTGTCCGAGATCACGGCGGCGTGCTGTTCATCGACCTGCGCGACCATTTCGGTGTTACCCAGGTTTTGTGCGACGGCGATAGTGCGGCATTTGCTGAACTGGAAAAGGTACGGTCCGAGTGGTGCATCCGCATCGACGGCACTGTCAAGGCCCGCGACGCTGATCTCATTAACCCGAAACTGCCGACAGGCGAGATCGAGGTTTATGTGCGTGAGCTGGAGGTTCTTGGTGCTGCCGACGAATTGCCGTTGATGGTGTTCGGCGATCAGGAATACCCCGAGGAAACACGTCTGCGCTATCGCTACCTCGACCTAAGACGCGAGGCGATGCAGCAAAACATGACCCTTCGCTCGGACGTTGTCGCATCCATGCGCCGCCGGATGTGGGATCAGGGATTCCGTGAATATCAGACACCGATCATTACCGCATCGTCGCCCGAAGGCGCACGCGACTTTCTGGTCCCCTCGCGACTACATCCGGGCAAGTTCTACGCCCTACCGCAGGCCCCGCAGCAATTCAAACAGCTGATCATGGTGTCGGGCTTCGACAAATATTTCCAGATTGCACCCTGCTTCCGCGATGAAGACCCGCGTGCAGACCGATCGCCCACCGATTTCTATCAACTCGACCTAGAGATGTCGTTCGTCGAGCAGCAGGATGTGTTCGACACCATCCAGCCCGTGCTGACTGGTGTGTTCGAAGAGTTCGGGGGCGGGCGCAAGGTCGATCAGGAGTGGCCGCAGATTTCCTACAAGGACTCAGCCCTATGGTACGGCACCGACAAGCCTGACCTGCGGAACCCCATTAAGATGCAAGTGGTCTCTGACCACTTCCGCGGTTCTGGCTTCGCGATTTTCGCGAAGCTGTTGGAGCAGGAAGGCACCGAAATCCGCGCTATCCCAGCGCCGAGCGGTGGCAGCCGCAAATTCTGTGACCGTATGAACGCATTTGCCCAGAAAGAAGGTCTGCCCGGTATGGGTTACATTTTCTGGCGTGATCAGGGCGAGGGTATGGAGGCCGCAGGTCCACTGGCCAAGAACATCGGCCCCGAACGAACCGAGGCGATCCGTCAGCAATTGGGTCTGGGCGTCGGTGATGCCGCGTTCTTCCTGGGTGGTAAGCCAAAAGCCTTTGAGAAGGTGGCCGGTAAGGCCCGTGACGTGATCGGAGATGAACTGAACCTCACCGAGAAAGACCGCTTTGCCTTTGCCTGGATCGTCGATTTCCCGATCTACGAGCAGGACGAAGAAACCGGTGCGATTGATTTTGAACACAACCCCTTCTCGATGCCGCAGGGCGGGATGGAAGCTTTGCAGGGCAACCCTCTGGACGTACGCGGGTACCAATATGATCTGGCCTGTAACGGCTACGAATTGGTTTCGGGTGCCATCCGGAACCACAAACCCGAGATCATGCTGAAAGCCTTTGAACTGGCGGGCTATGGTGAGGACGAAGTGAAGTCCCGCTTTGGCGCACTGTTCAATGCCTTCCACTACGGCGCCCCGCCGCACGGCGGCTGTGCCGCAGGGATCGACCGGATCGTGATGCTGCTGGCGGATGAGGCCAACATCCGCGAGGTCATGATGTTCCCGATGAACCAGCGCGCCGAAGACCTGATGATGGATGCGCCATCCGATCCGACCTCGGATCAGTTGATGGAACTGGGTCTCAGGATCATCCCGCAAGACTAAATCTAGCCGCCCGCCCTGAGCGGGCGGTTTACGTTTGGGGCAGTGCAATACAATCGGTGTATTTGCCGCGCCACGCAAATCTGAGTTGCGTGGTGGTCTCAAAACAAGCTCAACTCAATCCAGTGGATTTGCGGCATCCCGACGATTGCGGATGCTCTTGGCCGTCTGTCGTGTCAGGCGGTAGACCCAGATGCAAAGGATCGATGCGGTAATAAAGTAAGCGGTCAGCATCTCAGATCGCCTCTTGCCGTTCGAGCCGATCCTGAACCAGACCCGCAATCCGTGCAGCCTGGGCGGTGACCGGTGTCCCCCGCGCACGAGATTGGGCAAGGTCCCGGGCTGCTTCGGCAAGCACAGTATCTTCGGCGTCTCGCGCAACGCTTTGCAGGAATTGTACCGCATAATCCAATGTGCGCTGATCAGTGGGGCCGGTAAGCACGTCGGCGATATGGGCCATGTCGTCCCGATAGGCCAGCGGATCGGGCTGAACGATGTTATCCCTGACGGAATCCAGACCTCCTGGGCGGCGATCTTCGGGCAGAAGTTCAAGTATCGAGGTCTGGAAATAAGCGACCGAGGTCAGGGGTTTGGCCAGAAACCCATCTGCACCTGCGCGTCTGGCGATAACCTGCATGCTGTCATCGCCAGACAGCCCGAGAATGACACCGATGCGGGGTACAGCGTGGGTCATTTCGGCTATCAGGTCAGCGCCGGACCCGTCTGGAAGACCCATATCGACGATCAGGACCGAGGGACGATAGATTTGCAGATGGCGCCGCGCTGATTTCAGACAATCCGCACGACGGATACGCGCACCGCTATGCAAGCACATCAATCGTATTGCATCGCATGCATAGCGGCTGTCTTCGACCACAAGGATTGTTTGGCCCAGCAGCGGTCGCATCTTGGTGGCCAGCGCTGGAGAGGCGAAAGGTCCCGAATCGTCCATGGCAGAACTCCTGTTTAGCAGATGCCTCACGCTAGGAACTTCTGGCTAATACAGGGTTAACGACGATTTGGCGCACTTGTCCTTTGGGTATACTGCCCCCATAACCGCTGCAACGCAGAAGGAAGGAGAGTCCCATGATTGGTCGCCTGAACCACGTAGCCATTGCTGTTCCCGACCTGGAGGCCGCATCGGCCCAGTATCGCAATGCGCTTGGCGCCAAAGTCGGCGCTCCACAGGATGAGCCGGATCATGGGGTCACCGTGGTCTTTATTGAACTACCCAACACCAAGATCGAATTGCTGTATCCGCTGGGTGAGAACAGCCCGATCAACGGGTTTCTGGAAAAGAACCCATCAGGCGGCATCCACCATGTCTGCTATGAGGTCGAGGATATCATCGCGGCCCGCGATCATCTGAAAGAGACCGGTGCGCGCGTTCTGGGATCGGGTGAACCCAAGATCGGAGCGCATGGCAAACCGGTGTTGTTCCTGCACCCGAAGGATTTCAACGGATGCCTCGTTGAGCTGGAGCAGGTCTGAAGTCGATGACCATTACCGCCGCTCTGGTTCTTTTCGCTGTAATTTGGTTTCTGACCTTGCTGATTGTACTGCCTGTGCGCATCAAAACGCAGGGGGATCTGGGCGATATTGTTCCGGGCACTCATGCGGGTGCGCCGGAAGTCCATCACATGAAGAAGAAGCTGTGGATTACCACCGGGATATCGGTGGTGCTGTGGGCGATCATTGCAGGTATCATTATCTCCGGCGTAATCAGCGTGCGCGATTTCGATTGGCTAAACCAACTGGAGCCGCGCGAGTAGCTCAGGTTCGGCCATCCGACAGACCGTGATAAATGTGTGTGAAGGTCGCCGCTCCTAGGATCGGGATCAACAGGTTGACCAATGGCACAGAGAGCGGGACCGCCATAAGAATACCGGCGACCCAAATGGTTGTCGCGTGCTTCGCGCGCAGCTTTCGCGCGCCCTCGCGCCCCAGTCGGCGCATCGCAGCCAGGGTGAAATATTCTCTCCCCAGAAGAAACCCGTTCATACCCCAAAAGATAAACAACGCGAATGGCGTGAAGAGTGCATAGAGGATCAATGCCAACAGGTTGGCAACGATCAGTACTCCCAGAAAACTGAGCGTATCCCGTAGCGCATCGCCAAAGGGGATGTGCTGAGCCGGCGGCAGACCAGGGTAATGCTTATCCTCAACCGCCTGTGCGACCTCATCCAGAAACATCGAGGTGATGGCTGACGCAACGGGGACCATCAGAAACACCGACAGCACCATCATCAGCAGGAATGACGACACGCTTAGCAGGTCGTTCAGCCATGTCACCTCACCCAGTATTGGCAAGGTGGCCTGATCGCCGACCAGCGCGTTGATCAGCCACAAAAATCCGGCATAGGCAGCCACCAACAACGCGAATGTTAGGCCAACACCCAACAGAAGTACCTTGCGGAATCTTGGGTCGCCGATCTGTCCCAGCGCCTGTAGAAACGACTGGATGATGATCATTCGGATACCCATTGGGTTAGTGCCGCGACATTGGGGCGCGGTCGTTCGGGAGGGGTCGTACCTTCGGTTGCGATATGGATAAAGCCTGCAATCTTCTCGTTTTCGGCCAAGCCGAGCCCCTGTTCGCAAAACTCGCGATCATGAGATTGCCAGCCGGACAACCAATTGGCCCCCCAACCTGCGGCCAGCGCTGCGTTCAGCAGAGCCAGACATACCGCACCCGCTGAATAGGTCTGTTCAATTGCCGGTATCTTGTCAGAAGGTTTCTGCACCTCAATAACAGCAACCGCCAAATGGCCCATTTCGAATTGGCTGCGCGCCTTGGCGATATCTTCGGGCGATTTTCCCAAGGCGAGACCACAAGTTTCTGTAAGATCTGCAAGGCGTTGCATGGCCCCATGCTCGACAACAACAAAACGCCAGGGTTCCAGCTTTCCATGGTCCGGGCTGCGCGCTGCAGCAGTCAGCAGCGGCCTCAGCTCTTCCCGGGTCGGGGCCGGGGCTACCAGTGTTTTGGCCGGACGAGACCGGCGCGCGTGCAGAAAATCCAGCGCAGCTTGGTTCTTCAGGGTCATATGTTAACTTCCTTCACATGGCAGTCTGTATGTCGGAGGCATACTGTTCTCTTTCAAGGGCAAACTGCTCATCAAAAGGCGACAAATTCAATCTGAATTGCTGCTTGTGATCAGACGCAAGATCCAAAAGGAACCATTAGTCTTTGGTGCTCTCGGACTCACGTATCTGATAAACGCCCTCGGGCAAATCCAGCGCAGCGGCCAGATCGCGTACCTGCTCTGGTGACAGGGTAATCTTCTGAATCTGATCGGTCCGCGGGTCCAACTGCTCAAGTGTGACGCATTCAGCGAAGTTGTTGATGACGACATCCTCTTGCAAAGGCTTTGCGCCTTCGTCCACCAGCGTAATCACCGTCGAGTCGAATTCGTGTTCAATTGAAAACATATGTGCAGAGTGCAGGGCATAAGATCGCAATGCAACCCGTTGCAAGCTGTAATCGGCTGTGGCCCGGCCTTAAATGCCGCGCTATGCTTGTCTGCCGACAGAGTGACCGAAAGGAATGTGAATGCGCCGTCTTGCCCTGTTGCTGGTGATGCTGTTGGCGGCTTGCGATATGTCGCCTGTTATCGCGATCCCGGCCGATCAATGGCAGCCATCGTCATCAGAACAAAAGGACAGGGCGCGCGTATTCGAGCAGGTCAGCCGGGCTGTCGGAACGACCGCAAGCCGGGAATGCCGCCGCCAATCGAGGACTGCCAATTGTGATTTCGTGATTTTGGTTGATCTTTCGTCAAAGGCCCCAGCGAATGCGTTTCAAACCTTGGACAAGGATGGGCGGCCGCTAGTCGTTTTTACACAGCCGATGATCGATGCAACGCAGAACGCGGACGAGATGGCCTTTGTCATGAGCCATGAGGCCGCCCACCATATATTGGGTCACATCGCCCGGCAGGCGCAGAACGCCAAAGAAAGCGCGCGGATATTCGGTGAACTCGCGCGCAATCAGGGCGCGGACGATGCAGGTATTGAGCGCGCACAGGCGCTGGGTGCTGAGGTCGGGGTGCAGAACTACACGCGTGAGTTCGAATTGGAAGCGGATCGTCTGGGGACACAGATCACTTACGCGGCGGGGTATAATCCGCTGGTCGGGATGGCTTTCTTCCAACGCATTCCTGATCCGGGTGATCGTTTCCTTGCCACGCACCCTCCCAATGCCCAGCGGGTCGAAGTTGTGTTGCAAACGGCGCGGGAACTGGGATTACGATAATGGTCAACTTAACCCGATTGGGTGTCGTTCTCAGTGATCGCGGGTCGAAATATGCTGTGACGGGCGCGGGGGTCACCAGTCGTGCTGATGTCGATGCGGTACTGGCGGAACTGAAATCCGACAAGGCATATGCGAAGGCAACTCACAACACGTGGGCGGCCATCTTGCCAAACGGTGCGCTCAAGGCCGATGACGGAGAGTCTGGCGCGGCAATGGTCATTTTGCGGATGATGGAGCGGGCCGAGCTGACGGATCACGTAATCATCGTGACACGCTGGTACGGTGGCAAGAAGCTGGGCGGGGACCGCTTTCGCCGCGTGCAGGACGCCACGCGGGCCTATCTGGACCAGCTGGCAACCGGGCATTGACCTGAGTCAAGGGCACTGTGCGGGGCATGCGTTACTCTTTCCATAGAGTGAATGGAAAAGGAAACCGCATGTCTGATCGTGAAACGCTGCGACGTCACGCCGACCTTGTAGATCGGATGGCCACGACGCTGGGCGTAGATTTGCAAGAAGTTGCCATCGAAGGGGCCTTACAGTTCGACGAAATCTCGGACGCGGTATTGAGGTGTACGGAATGCCCGAATCCGGGCCATTGCAAGGCCTTTCTGGCCAAGAACCTGACAGCGCCCGACACACCTGAATACTGCCGCAATCACGAGCTGCTGAACAGGCTCAAGCCGTAACGCCAAAGGGGGTACCGTGCCACGACTTGGACGGATCATGACCCATCTTCGCCTTGTATTGCGAATGGCACAGGCGACGGGAGCCGACCTTGCCACCGCACATCGCGACGGGCACCTGAGCCAACAGGAATGGGCAGATATGGTTCAGCTCTGCCGCGGGTGCGAATGGGCGCGGGCATGCCCAGACTGGTTGAACGAGAACGAAACGGCGGAAAGCGCGCCCTGCACCTGCCCAAACCGACACAGGTTCGCCACCTTGAGGGTCAGCAAGCAAAGGTGATCAAATGGATCGAACATCACTGGGCGAGATCGAAAAACACTTTTGGCTGACACGCTCGGTCGCGCGATCCTTAGGGATTTCTCTGACCGAAGCAATGGCCGAAGGGAAACTGACACCTGCCGACTACGCTCAGATGGTGACCCGATGCCGGGGCGCAATATGCGACGAACGTTGTCAGAAATGGCTTGCCGCACAACAAGGAATGGCTGAGAAAGCACCTGATTTTTGTGCCAATGCTCAGGTTTTGAACGACTTGACCTGACTTTCAGAGCTTATTGTGCGTTCCGTCGCACAACGGCGGATTGGCGCAGTGCTTGCAGCCACAGAAGAAGACCTTCTTGCTGGCATCAGCAGTATATTTTACGGGTTCAAACGACGTATCTTTGTGCGAACCATCGCAAAACGGTTGCCGCTTGGATTTGCCACATGCGCACCAGAAATAGGTTTTTCCTTCGGTCACTTCGACCGGATAGGGCGATTTCTGGGCGATGATCGGGGCGTCTGACATGTGGCTACTCCGTCTTTGGCTGATGTCGAAGTCAAAGTTTAGGGCTCTTTGTCAAAAAAGGTAGACTGCGAATGAAAACCCGCCTTCCAGCGTGGTTTCGCCTTTATTCACGAATGCGTTATCGATTCGGTTGCCATATGAAATTCTTGGTCCTATTCTGATACCGGCCCCGAAAAACTGGGCAATATCAGAAAAGTAATAGAGGATTGATGGACATGAAACTGAAATTTGCTGCTATCTGCGCCACGGCCGTTGTATTGACTGCGTGCTCGCAGCAAGAGGAACCGACCCCGGTTTACATCCAGCCCGACTATGACAAGTTTGGTACACCCAGTTGCTCGGCAGGCTATGAACTGGCCACAACCGAAGCAGGCCAGACCGTATGTAACCCGGTCACCCAATAAGTATTAAGCAGGCGGTTCTGATCGCAGGGCCGCCTGCACACCTCTAAAAAGAACACCGCCCTCGAGGCGGTTTTTTCTTGCCTTTCTGCTGTGGGTCGCGGACGTCTTCTTGCAGGACGACTGATCGGAAACCCCATGCGCAAATTCTTTGACCACCTAAAGGATCGTACCCGCTGGAGCTGGCAGGGCCTGGCTGCAACCTGGCGGCAAGAGTATTCGTTTCGTGGGTGGGTTTGGGCCAACCTGATTTCGGCTTTATTGGCGCTTGCACTCCCTCTAGGTACGGCAGAACGGGCGCTGATCCTTGCTTTGGGCATTCTGGTCTTGGTGGCCGAGTTATTTAATACGGCCATCGAGCGTGCCGTCGATCACACCTCGACCGAGCACCACGCGTTGGCGGGGCAAGCCAAGGATGCAGCAAGTGCAGCGGTGGCGTTGTCTGCAGTCGCTGCCGGAGTGGCGTGGATCGTGATTTTGATCGGCTTGTTCTAGGGACAGACGCCTTTCGTTACGCCGAGGGGTGCAAACGCCCCCACAAGTCGTATTCTCCGGCTTCATCTACCTCGACCGTGACGATATCCCCGGGTTTCAGGCCTTCGAAGCCTTCGTCGATAAACAAGTTGCCATCGAATTCTGGAGCATCGGCCTTAGTGCGGCAGGTCGCGGCCTCTTCATCCACCTCGTCTACGATGACATCGAGTTTTTGGCCAACCTTTGCTGCCAGCTTGGCCTCAGAAATGGCCTGAGCTTTCTCCATGAAACGCTCCCATCGCTCTTGCTTGACCTCGGCCGGGACGTGATCCGGCAGGTCGTTCGAGCGGGCGCCATCGACATTTTCGTACTGGAAACAGCCGACACGATCCAACTGCGCTTCGTCCATCCAGTCCAGGAGCGTCTGGAACTCTGCCTCGGTTTCTCCGGGGTAGCCGACGATAAAGGTTGATCGCAAAGTGATATCAGGACAAATAGCGCGCCAGTTGGCAATCTCGTCCAGAGTTTTTGCCCCGGCGGCAGGGCGGGCCATGCGTTTCAGAACATCGGGATGCGCATGTTGGAATGGAATGTCGAGATACGGCAGCACATTGCTACCCGAATCTGCCATCAGCGGAATCAAATCGCGCACATGGGGGTAGGGATAGACGTAATGAAGCCTGACCCACGCATCGAACTGGCCCAGTTCACGCGCCAGATCGGTGATATGGCTGCGCACCTCCCGATCTTTCCATGGGTTCACGTCATACTTACGATCCAGCCCATAGGCCGAGGTATCCTGTGAGATCACAAGCAGTTCGCGCACGCCGCTGTCGACCAGTTTCTCGGCCTCGCGCAGCACTGCATGGGCCGGGCGGCTTGCGAGTTTACCGCGCATGTCGGGGATGATGCAAAACTTGCACTTATGATTACAGCCCTCGGAAATCTTGAGATAGCTATAGTGGCGCGGGGTAAGTTTGACGCCCGAAGCGGGCAGCAGATCGACATAAGGGTTTGGGTCGGGTGGTACGGCTGCATGTACTGCGTCCAGCACCTGTTCGTACTGATGCGGTCCTGTAACCGCCAGAATGCGCGGATGGTGTTCCCGGATATAGTCAGGCTCAGCCCCCAAACAGCCGGTCACAATGACCTTGCCGTTTGCAACCAATGCCTCGCCAATTGCGTCCAGCGACTCGGCCTTGGCGCTGTCCAGAAACCCGCAGGTATTCACAATAACGGCATCAGCACCCGTGTAGTCCGGCGAAATACCGTACCCCTCGGCCCGCAACCGGGTCAGGATACGTTCGCTGTCAACCAGCGCTTTTGGACAACCCAGCGACACCATTCCAAGGGTCGGTTGGCCACGGCGGGGCGTCTCGGCGATCCGGGCCTCTGGGGCTAGATCGGGGCGGAGGTTCGGTGGGTTCGTGCTCATGGCCGGGCATATAGAGGGGAAAGCTTCCCCTTGCAAATCCCGCCCGCTCGGGGCTGACTTGAAACAGAGCAGAAAGGCCGGAAAGGCAGACCCATGAAGTGGCTCATTCGTTTTCTATTTCTCATAGTTGCAGCCTTCGGGCTGGTCATTGGTGCCTTGCTGCTGATGCCAGGCGAAAAACTGGCGACAATACTTGCTGAACAAGTAAAGGCGCAAACAGGCCGCGATCTCGAGTTGACCGGTGACGTCAAACTGTCATTTTGGCCGGTATTGGGGATGGAAACCGGCCCTGTGACATTTGGCAATGCGCCTTGGGCCGGGCCGGAACCGATGCTTAGCGCCCAAAGCCTCGCGGTTGGGGTCGATGCCTCGGCGTTGTTGTCTGGGAATATCCGGATCAAACGGGTGTTGGCCGATAGCCCGGTTCTACGCCTTGAACGCGCCGATGGGCGCGGCAACTGGGAGCTGCATCAGCCAGGTAACTCCTCGCAAACGGGCGCTACGGCGCAAGCCGTTGAAAGCCGACCCATCACGCTCGAGCGGTTGGAACTGACCAATGCGCGCCTAATCTATCTTGAGAATGGCGCGGTTAGTATGGATTTTGCCGATGTCGATCTTTCGGCCCGCTGGCCTGACGTAACGGCCCCAATGGAAATGCAAGCCAGTATGTCCGTCCCCGGAGGCAGCGTCGCAGTGGACCTTACCATCCCCGACTTGCCCGCATTTTCCAGCGGCGCTGTCACGCCGTTGCAGCTGAGCCTAACCGCGCCTGGCGGAGATATTCAGTTCTCGGGCCGGGTGAATCTGGCCGGCGAAATGGATGGCAAGACGACGGTCACGGCCAAGGACACTCAAAAGATGCTGGCCGCGTTTGGTCAGGGAGGAGTCACCGTTCCGGAGGGACTAGGACAGGTCGCGAGCGTATCCGGGCAGATGACCTATACCCGGGACGGGCGGATTTCATTGCGCAACATGATCGCGGTTCTGGATCAAAACCGGCTTGAGGGCGAAGCTGATATCCAGATTTCAAATCCGCCCCAGATGACTGCGCGTCTGAACGCAGGTGATCTCGACTTATCGAAGGTAAGCGGAGGCAACGCTTCTGACGGCACCTTAGATACGGAAGGGTGGTCAAAAGCCCCAATTGATGCGTCGTTTCTGGCGCTGGCAAATGGCAAGATCCGCTTGCAAGCCACCTCGATTGCGGTTCCGGGTATGACCTTTGGGAAAAGTGATCTGACACTCAGCCTTGATCGGTCGCGGGCTGTATTGCAGATGCACCCGGCCTCGCTGTTCTCGGGGCAATTGAACGGCCAGGTGGTCGCCAATAATCGCAACGGTCTGTCGGTTGGTGGAAATCTGAAAGCCGCCAATATCGATATCAACGAAGCGCTCGAAACGCTTGGGGATATCAAACGGCTTTCGGGCACCGGTTCAGGCAATCTTGAATTTCTGGGCGTCGGACAGAGCGAAGATCAGATCATGCGATCGCTCAGCGGCAAAGGAGATATCGAGGTCGGGCGGGGCGTTATCTCGGGGCTGGATCTTGACCGCCTTATGGGGCGGGGAAAGGGATCGGGTGGTACGACCGTATTCAACAGCCTTACGGCCAGCTTTACGATGAAGAATGGCGACTTGACCAACAAGGACCTGTTGATGCAGCTGGATAATTTCCGGGCGGACGGTACGGGCCGCATTGGCTTAGGAGCTCGCGATATCGATTATCTGTTCACACCAGTCGCCCTGCGCGCCAACTCAGGGCAGGGGATATCGGTGCCTGTTCGGATCAAAGGCCCGTGGAGCGACCCGTCGATCAAGCCGGACCTTACCAAAGTCATAGAGGCAGCAGCCGAAGGCAAAGTTAAAGAACTGGAAGACGACGCAAAGAAGAAGGTTTTGGAAAAGGTTGGTAAAGAACTGGATACCACGGTGACGGATTCCGATCACATCGAAGACGCGCTGAAGAACAAGCTTGAGGATGAGGCCAAGAAAGGCCTGCTCAAGCTGTTTGGCGGGGATTGATCTAAACGCGATAACAAAGGGCGCCGAAATGGGCGCCCTTCATGGTGTCATTTAGATTGTCTGATCGTATTCGCCCACGCCGGGTTCAGTTCGAATGACGGCGTCGATATCTGCGAAGATCGCGCGCATTTCATCCTCGCTTTCGCTGCTTTCGCAGACGACGACCAGATTGGGTGTATTGGATGACGCGCGAACGAGGCCCCAACTGCCATTGTCCAGAATGACCCGGGCTCCATTGACGGTCACGACCTCTTTGATAGCCCGCCCTGCGAAGTGTTCGCCGGCGTCGGCCTTGGCAACCAATTTTCCGACCAGGCGCTGCAGTATATCGTATTTCTCCGTATCCGCTGCGTACGGAGACATGGTGGGTGTCGACCATGTCCTTGGTAGTGCTTTCCGAAGGTCTGACATGCTTTTGTCCGGGTTGCGGTCCATCAGTTTGCAGATTTCCACCGCCACGCGCATTCCGCAGTCGTATCCGCGCCCGACCGGTTCCGCCAAGAAATAGTGTCCCGATTTCTCAAACCCAGCCAGCGCACCGATTTCCTTGACGCGGCGCTTCATATGGCTATGGCCGGTTTTCCAGTAGTCGGCTTTGACCCCAAGCGCTTGCAACTCGGGATCGCTGGCGAACAGCCCGGTGGATTTCACATCGGCTACAAAGGTCGAACCTGGATGCAGCTTGGCCAGATCACGGGCCATGATGACGCCGACCTTATCGGCAAATATCTCTTCGCCTTCGTCATCCACAACACCGCAACGATCGCCATCCCCATCAAACCCTAGCGCCAGGTCCGCGCCGCTGGATTTGACTGTGTCGGCCATGTCATGCAGCATTTCCATGGCTTCCGGGTTCGGATTGTAATTGGGGAAGGTGTAATCCAGCCGTGTATGGCTGGGCACAACCTCAACCCCGATCCTTTCGAAAATCTCGGGCGCGAAGGCGGCGGCGGTGCCGTTGCCGGTGGCACAAACCACTTTCAGCGGACGCGACATTTTGAAGTCACCGACCAGATCGTCGATATAGGCTTCCTTCACGCCATCGACGAATTCATATGACCCGCCCGGGCGTGCAACACCTTCCCCGTTCAGGACGATGTCGCGCAGTTCCGACATTTCGTCAGGGCCGTGGGTCAATGGGCGGTCAAAGCCCATTTTGACGCCGGTCCAACCGTTCGGGTTATGGCTTGCCGTGACCATCGCAACCGCCGGTACGTCCAGATGGAATTGCGCGAAATACGCCATCGGGCTGAGCGCTGGGCCGATATCTTTCACCTGAATACCCGCCTGCATAAGTCCAACGATCAGAGCGTTTTTGATCGACAGGGAATAATCGCGATAGTCATTTCCCACTGCAATCACGGGTTCGATCCCGCGTTTGAGCATCTGTGTGCCCAGACCCAAACCCAGGGCCGTCATGCCTGGCAGATTGATCTCATCGGGGTATTTCCACCGCGCGTCATATTCGCGAAAGCCCGTGGGCTTGATCATCGGATCGCGTAGAAAGCTCCAGGTGTTTGGGGTCACCTCAGGCAAAGGCTTGGTCATCACAAATCTCAATCGTTAAATCTGAATTGGGTTTTCTTTGGCCAGCGCATCAAATCGCATCAATGTGTCAACCAGATGGCCCATTTGATCCAGAGGGATCATGTTCGGCCCATCTGAGGGGGCGGTGTCGGGATCCTGATGGGTTTCTATGAAAACAGCCCCGACGCCTAGAGATACAGCAGCGCGCGCCATCACTGGCGCAAACTCACGCTGTCCACCCGAGGAACCACCTTGGCCGCCGGGCTGTTGCACCGAATGGGTCGCGTCCATGACGACCGGATATCCGGTTTGCGCCATCTGCGGCAGCGATCGCATGTCCGCGACCAGCGTATTGTAGCCAAACGAAGTTCCACGCTCGGTCAGCAGGATGTTCTGATTGCCAGTGCTTTCGATCTTTGTGACGATATTCGGCATTTCCCACGGGGCAAGAAACTGCCCTTTTTTTACGTTGACCACTTTGCCGGTATTGCCAGCCGCCAGCAGCATGTCGGTCTGACGACACAGAAACGCAGGGATTTGCAGAATATCGACCGCCTCAGCCGCAATCGCGCATTGCGCTTCGGTATGGACATCGGTCAGTACCGGTATGCCCATGGTCTTGCGGATATCTTCCAGCACCTGCAGCCCGGACTCCATGCCCATGCCGCGCTCGCCGGACAGCGAGGTCCGGTTGGCTTTGTCATACGAGGCCTTGAACACATATTGCGCACCTGCGGCGTCGCATGCCTCTTTCATGGTGCCGGCGATCATTTGGGCGTGATCGGCGGTTTCAAGCTGGCAAGGGCCGGCAATGATGGTCAGCGGAAGGTCGTTGCCAACCGTCAGGTCGGCTATTTTTACATGTTTCATGAGTCTTACGAGGATACCTGTTCACGAAGGACCGACGCGGTAAGCGAGATCATCAGGTAGATACCAGCAAATAACAGGAATGCCAAAATCGTATTTTCGAACTTGCGCGGATAGCTGGGTTCCTGGCTGGCGACCGGGTTCACCGAGACGGTCAGATACCGCACTTTCCTATTGGCCTCGGTCCGCGTGGCTTCCATTTGCTGCATTGCCGTTTGCAGCATCATGTCACGCGCCGCCAGATCGGCCTGAGCCATCTGGATTCGCACGCTCAAACGCGCCAGCGAATTTTCGCCCGCCGACACATCCAACATCTCGGCATTCAACTCATCAAGGACCGCTTGCAGCCGCGCGATATCCGCCCGTGTACCATCCACCTTGGCCTGGTTGGGGCGCGTATTATCGAGAAGCGCGGCCAATTGTAGTTCTTTGTCCTGCAGCTCGAATTCGAACTGATCGATCCTTCCTCGCAGGCTGGCGATCACACTTTGCGGGTCCAGTATCGCACCTTGTAGCTGCAGTTCGATCAGGTCTTCCTGAGCCTGTCTGCGTGCCTCTTGCGCAGCCTCAAAACTCGCCAAGGCATCGCGCATCTGGTCTTCGCGTTTCAATTCAGTCAGACCATTGATGGTCTCTTCCGCGTAAGAGATAAGCCGCCTGGACAAATCGACCGCTATCTCGGGGCTCGGCGCTGCGACCTCCATTCGGATGACGCCGTCACTAGGATCATATCCGATTGTGATCATACGTTTATAAAGCTTGTAGGTTTCTTCAAGCGTCGCATCAGCCGGCAATCGTTGGATCGGGTCTATCCAATCCTGCCGAAAAAACTCAGTAAATCCGACATCACGTTCAAGCCGTTCCAATGCATCCTTGGATTCCAGAAATTCCTGAGTGGACACGGAATCCTGCGCCGTCGCAAACTGCGTGCCCGCCAGAAATCCACCGAATGAGGCACCGCCGCCATCCGCTTGCAGGATCGAAAACACCGAGTCGCTGGCATACATCGGTGTCGCCACGCGATAGAAATAGTAGCCCACGATGAATGTTGGAATGAATACGAACACCGTCAATCGTGCGAATAACCCGGCAAGCTTGCGGCGTCGGCGGCGGGCGATGTCTTTCTGGATCTGCCCGATTTCATATTCACGACGTTCGGCTGGGCTGAGTTCGGGTCCTGGCAGGTTCTTCTGCGAGTCCCTGGTCGTTTGCGGCAGGTGAATCTTTATATTGTCTTGCGCGGCGTCATCACCAGTTGGCTTACCTTGGTCAGGAGCTGCCAGATCAAGCAGGTTTGTGCGCTGAAACGGATCAATTCCTTTCTTTCGTAACAGTCGGACCGCATCGTAGTCAGACGTCGCCGCCAGCCCGTTCTTGTGCGCCAAACGCCGCGCGACGCGCAATTGCCGCCCTGTCAGACCTTCGCGTTTGATCGCGTCCAACTCGTTGCCCGGTTGCTGAGTGTCGTCAGCCGAGTCTGTGCCTTGGGTCGCCTTTCGGATGCGCGAAATGGCGTCCGAGCGTGCCTCGGCAGTGCCAGAACCGCGTGCCGTGCGGTCGGGGTTGTATTTCCTAGCCTTGGGTTTGGTAGTCATAGAGCTGCTTTGCCTCTTCCAAGGTTTCAAACATGTAAAGCTGGCCGTCTACCAATACCGCAGCCTGCCGCGCGAATTTTTCAAGAAGCGAAGGGTTGTGCGATACGATCACCAAGGTTGTCGTGCGCAGCTTCTCTTTCAGAATGTCGCCCGCCTTCTTGTTGAACTCGACATCGGTTGTCGAGGGCATCCCCTCATCGATCAGATACATATCGAAATCCAGGGCCAGCATCAGTGCAAATGTAAACCGGGCCCGCATTCCGGACGAATAGGTTCCGAGCGGCTGGTCGAAATACTCACCCAAGTTGCACAGCCATTTGCAGTAGGCTTCGACATAGTCGGGATCCATGCCGTAGATCTTCGCGATATAGCGTGCGTTCTCCAGCGCGGACAGGCGCTTGGCCACACCTCCTGCAAAGCCCATGGGGAAGGATACGCGGCAGTCGCGCCGAATCACGCCTTCGTCGGGCTTTTCCAGCCCTGCCATCATGTTGATCAACGTGGTCTTGCCGGTTCCGTTCGGGGCCAGCACGCCAAGAGATGTTCCAAGCTCGACCCGGAACGAGACCCGATCCAGAATCACCTTGCGGCGGGTTCCGGTCCAGAAAGACTTGCTGACATTTTCGAATTCCAGCATGTGCGGCCTGCAGATCGCTCGGGGTTTTGACGGTTTGAGGATCGGTGTGCTACCGATCCATGTTGGCCACATTATGTCGAAATATGAAACAAATGATCAATGCGCATCCGCGTTCATGACATTGATGTGTTGCAAGGACGGTTTCATTGGCTCGAGGGTAGATGATGCCTATCTTCATCGATGAACATTGCAAAAGCCTGTTGATCCGATGAATTCGCTGATAGAGGACATCCAAGCCTGCCGTTTGTGTGCGGACAGGTTCGCGCAGACCGCGACTGCGCACCAGCCGCGCCCGGTGGTCTGGTTTCGCCCCGGTGCGCGCATTTTGATCGCAGGTCAGGCACCGGGCGCGCGCGTCCATGCTTCAGGGAAGCCTTTCACCGACCCTTCGGGTGACCGGCTGCGGGATTGGCTGGGACTGGATGAGAACGCATTTTATGACCGTTCGCGCGTATCCATCGTGCCGATGGCGTTTTGCTTCCCCGGATACAATGAGCGAAAGGCCGACCTGCCTCCGCCGCCGATATGCGGGCACACCTGGCATGACAAAGTGATGGCTAAGTTGGGAGAAGTACCGTTGACGATCCTCGTCGGGGGTCATGCCCATAAATACCATCTTGGCGTAAAAACACCGGTTACCGAGACCGTCAGCCTTTGGCGAGACCATGCGCCGCGCGTCTTTGCCTTGCCTCACCCGTCCTGGCGCAATACGGCTTGGCTGAAGAAAAACCCCTGGTTCGAGGCCGAGCTGTTGCCGGTGCTACAGAAACGGGTGCACGAGGTTCTGAATGACTGAAGCCACAGCTTTGGATGCTGCACATGCCGCCATGCAGGCGGCACCGGAAGACGACAACGCTCGACTACGCTTTTTTGAAAGACTGGCCGATAGCGAGCTCTTTCTGATGCTCACCGAAGAAGCGAAGGATGAAAGCATTTCGCCCGAGCTGTTCGATGTGGCGGATGGTCGTTTTGTTCTGGTGTTTGATCTTGAGGAACGACTGGCTGCATTTGCGGGTCGACCGGTCCCCTATGTCGCTCTGTCGGGTCGTGTTCTTTCAGGGATGTTGTCGGGGCAGGGGGTCGGGCTGGGTCTGAACCTTGATGTTGCACCGTCGTCGATGTTGATCCCCGCTGAAGCGCTCGGTTGGTTGTCTGACACGCTGCAGCATGGTCCTAAGGAGGTGCAGCAGCGACTTGCCGAATTCCATCCGCCCTCCGGTTTGCCTGATGTTCTGTTAACCGCGCTTGATGCAAAGCTGGCGACGGCTGCAGGTCTGGCTGCGGCGGCGTTTCTGGTTGGAACAAGGACCGAGGATGGGGGACAGGGCCACCTGTTGGGATTCGTTTCGGCGGTCGAAGGCGCGCAGCCAGCGCTTGCACGCGCCGTATCCGAGGCATTGACCTTTTCGGGGATCGAGGCCGGAGCGCTGGATGTTGGCTTTTTTGAAGTGCAGGATCCGGCTACTTCTGCCTTGGCAAAGGTTGGGCTGCGGTTCGATTTGCCCCAGCCTCAAGCGCCCCAAATGGAAAGGGCCGCGCCGGGTAGTGATCCCGAGCGGCCCCCGATATTGAAGTAGCGCAGGACGTTAGTCTGCCGCTTCCAGTTTATCCTGCGTGCGCGTCTCAAAATCGCTGGCGTCATGACGTTCGTGCAACTGCGTATGCGGCTCTCCAAACGCACGATTGACCATCCGGCCGCGCTGAACGGCGGGGCGAGCATCGATGGCTTTGGCCCACCGCATCACGTTTTCGTAGCTTTCGACATTCAGGAATTCTGCCGCATCGTATAGACGGCCCAGAACAAGCTGCCCGTACCACGGCCAGATCGCCATATCGGCGATCGTATAGTCCTGACCTGCAATATAAGGCTTATCGGCAAGTTCCAGTTCCAGCACATGCAACTGGCGTTTGGCCTCCATCGCGAAACGGTCGATTGGATATTGCCATTTCTCAGGCGCATAAGCGTAGAAGTGGCCAAAGCCACCGCCCAGATATGGCGCGCTGCCCATTTGCCAGAACAACCAGTTCATCACTTCTGTCCGTTCGGCACCGCTGGCGGGCAGAAACTCACCGAATTTCTCGGCGAGATGCAGCAAGATGGAGGCGCTCTCGAAAACGCGCACAGGTGTTTCACCTGAATGATCCCACAGCGCCGGTATCTTCGAGTTAGGATTGGCCCCGACAAAGCCCGAGCTGAACTGATCACCTTCACCGATGTTGATCAGCCACGCATTGTATTCGGCCCCGGAATGGCCCAATGCCAAAAGCTCCTCCAGCATGACCGTAACCTTGACGCCGTTCGGGGTGGCGAGCGAATACAGTTGAAGCGGGTGCTTCCCGACCGGAAGATCCTTTTCGTGGGTCGCACCGGCTATGGGCCGGTTTATATTGGCAAAGCGTCCTCCGCTTTCGCTGTCCCAAGTCCAGACCTTTGGGGGTGTGTAAGTGGATTGTTCGCTCATCTTTTGCCTTTCTGCATCATTTGGCCAAAACGCGCCGCCTTCACAGCTAATATTGCAAAACTCAAAGTCCAACCCCGGATGTGGCGAGATATTTGTAACATTGCGCCTCGTTCACCTCACAAAACCCCTCTGGTTTTCACAGCGGCGCGAGGGGGTCTTCGCGCCGGGCCAAAATTACCTATTGTTTGACCAGACCCGCAGTTCGGGTGACCAGAAACCGTAAGGACATGAGGACCAATCACATGAAACGCTTTGCGCTGACCCTTGCCGCGACGATGGCTTTTGCCGTGCCCGCGTTCGCCGGAGAACAATATGTTGATGGCACCGGATTTGCCGTATCGGGATACGACGTTGTTGCTTACCGCAGCCTGGATCAGGTTCCTGTAGGCCAGTCGCAACCCGAGGCTGTTCGCGGTCGGGCCGACATCACCGCAGACTATAATGGTGTTACCTGGGCGTTTGCGACCGAAGAGAACCGTGACAAGTTTCTGGAAAACCCGGCCTTTTACGCACCGCAATATGATGGCCATTGTGCATACGGCGTGTCGAAAGGCGGCAAGGTTCCGGGCAACCCAAATCTGTGGCGTATTGTCGATGACAAGCTCTATCTGAACATCACTGATGTTGTTGTTGGTTTCTGGGAAGAGGATGTTCCGGCCAACATCGACCTGGCGGAAGGCAACTGGCCCGGAATCGAAGGGGATGCCGCTTCGACCAGCGTGATCCCGAAATTCACATCAGAAGGCCCGATTTCCAACTGATTCCGATTAATGAAAGAAAGCCCGGCCACTAAGGCCGGGCTTTTTTCGCTGGCGGGTTCTCTCACCCCGCCAACTCGAACATATCCCGCATGTGTTGATCCGCTTCGAACCGTATTGTTACACTCTTGGCACCGGGAAATTTCCTCTCACGTATCGGGTCAGGAATGACAATCTCACCGGAGCCCGAGCCCTTGGACCGAAAGGTCAGAATCTCTGTTTCTGACTTGCGGTAGCCGGAAAGGACCGAGGTTGGCAATGCAACGCGGTTAGACCCTTCGCAGACTGACGATGCAACGAAGTAGGTAAGATCGCGCCCGAAGCATCCGATTGCATCAGGAACATGGTCCGAAGATTCGCGGGCGCTTTTGGCGGCGTCCGGTTCACCTAGTTTCGATAAATCCTTCAGCGCGCGTTCGGGTTTTAACAGATCGTGACAAGCTTTGATTTCATCTGCGGCCAGTTCGATTACGCGTTTCTTCAGACGAGGACGACGCGGTGTAGAAGAATCTAAACCGTTTTTGCGTGTCATCCCTTCTTTACGCAAAAAATCATAGGCTGATTTAGCATCCGAAAAACCGGAATAATCACCGTCGGTATGATCAGGATGATCGTGGAACGCGATTTTGCGCCAGGCTTCACGAATCTCGTTTGCGTTTGCATTTGGGGGCAGACCAAGAACCTGCAACGCTTCGGCCCGAGCCTGTACCTTGCTCACTGGCTTCATACTCAAAACACTCATTAAAACTACAACGGGGTCAGATTGCCATTGATCACATTTTTGTCAAATTTTTTCAGGAATTAGACTGAGGTAGGGCAACAGTTGACGGGTGCATATCGAGATTGTCGCCCGCGCAGCGGTTGTCGCAAACGAGCATGACAGACGACTGCCATGCCCGGCGATACAGGGCAAACGCAAAAACTGTGGGATCAGGCGACGTTCTGCAATTCGGTCTGGGGTGTAATGCCCAGGGCAAAACAGACATCCCGAGTAAGCTCAGGTCGGTTGAGCGTATAGAAATGCAGTTTGTCCACGCCGCCTTCTATCAGGTCCGAGCAGAGTTCGGTGCATAGCGCCGTCGCCAGAAGATCTTCGCGATCGTCCCGGATTGCTTTGTCAAATGCGTTCTCGATCCAGTCGGGAATGTGGGTGCCACAGCGTTTTGCAAAGTTACGCGCACCCTTCCAGTTCTCGATGGGAAGAATGCCCGGTACGATAGGCTTGTCGATCCCCGCTTTTTCGCAGGCATCGCGAAACCGGAAGAAGGTTTCAGCCTCGAAGAAGAATTGGGTCAACGCCTCGTCCGCGCCCGCATCCAGCTTGGCCTTTAACCAATCCACATCAGCGCGAGCATTGCTTGCTTCGGGATGTTTGTCCGGATAGGCGCCGACACGGATGCTGAACATCTCGGTCTCGGCCAGTGCAGAAATCAGTTCTACCGAGTTGGTGAAACCATCAGGGTGGGGGGCGAACCGGTCTTGACCTTTAGGGGGGTCGCCACGCAGGGCAACGATATCCTGAACGCCTGCGCGCGCGAATGTGTCTGCGATCTCAAGCGTCTCCTGACGCGAAGCATCGACACAGGTCAGATGCGCAGCAACAGGCAGCCCCGAGGATTTGTGCAAGGTTGCAACTGCATCACGCGTCAGCTCACGTGTTGTACCACCAGCACCATAGGTCACCGATACAAACCGTGGGTTCAGCGGCGCCAAGGTCTGAACCGTATCCCAAAGGCGAAACGAGGCCTCCAGAGTCTGCGGCGGGAAGAACTCGAATGAAATCTCAGGCTTGGTCATGTTGGCCTCGTAGCTGTCATTTATGCCCTTGTGCCATCAGATGCATTGTGAGACAAACTCATATTGTTCAACAACAACATGAGTTGCGTGAGTAATGCATATCGAATTTCGCCACTTACGGACGATCAAAGCTATCCACGAATGCGGTGGGCTTGCGCGTGCAGCTGATCAGCTAAACATCACGCAATCCGCACTAAGTCACCAGATCAAGGGGTTGGAAGATCAGGCCGGGGTCGAGCTGTTTTTACGTCGATCCAAGCCGATGAAGTTGTCGGCAGCTGGTTTGCGGCTGCTGCGTCTCGCTGAACAAATTCTGCCTCAGGTCGAGGCGATGCAGGATGAGTTTTCATCGCTGCGCGACGGTCGCACCGGTCGGATGCACATTGCGATCGAATGTCACGCTTGTTTCGAGTGGCTGTTTCCGGTGCTTGAAGCTTTCCGTAAATCCTGGTCAGACGTTGATGTGGATATCCGCCCGGGTCTTGCATTCGACGCGTTGCCCGCCTTGCAGAAAGAAGAGGTTGATCTGGTGGTGTCCTCTGACCCCGAAGATCTGCCGGGTGTCGAATTTGTCGAACTCTTTGACTACCAGGCCGTATTTGTCGCGGCGTCTTCGCATCCATTGGCTGAAAAGCCCTATATCGAAGCTGAAGATTTCCGAGGTCAGACACTGATTACCTACCCGGTCGAACGAACCCGGTTGGATGTTTTCAGTCAGTTGCTGATCCCGGCCCGGGTCGAGCCTGCCACCATCCGACAGGTTGAACTGACCGCTGTGATCTTGTTGTTGGTGGCTTCGAATAGGGGCATATCCGTTCTTCCGGACTGGGTGGTGCGCGAGGTAAAGTATAGCTCGGACTACGTCACGCGCCCGCTTACCAAAGATGGGATTACCCGCAGGTTATATGCTGCGGTCCGCAGCGAAGACCTTGAAAAACCCTTTGTGCAAGAGTTGGTGAAACTGGCGCGGACCGAGGCGCGTAAGCTTCAGACTCATTAACACCGGACGCAGATCAGCCATGCGCATCATTCCTCTTGGCAAGGGCGCGTTGCCCCAGTATACGCGCGGCTTGACCGGACAGGAGCCTATGGAAAATGGTTGGCAGTGCAAATCTCAACATCATGATCAAGGCCGCGCGCAAGGCGGGGCGTTCTCTGGTCAAGGATTTTCGTGAAGTCGAGAACCTGCAGGTGTCGATGAAAGGTGCGGGCGACTTTGTGTCGAAGGCCGATATCGCGGCCGAAGCCATCCTGAAAGAGGAATTGCTGGGTGCCCGTCCGACCTATGGTTGGCTGGCCGAAGAGGGCGGCGCGATTGACGGCGAAGACCCGACTCGTCGCTGGATCGTCGACCCGCTGGATGGGACCACCAACTTCCTGCACGGTCTGCCGCACTGGGCCGTTTCTATCGCGTTGGAACATAAGGGCAAGATCGTTTCGGGTGTGATCTATGACCCTGCCAAGGATGAGATGTTCTTTGCCGAAAAAGGCGAAGGTGCGTGGATGAACGACATGCGCATCCGTGTGTCGGGCCGCCATCGCATGATCGAGTCGATCTTCGCGACAGGTCTGCCATTCGGTGGCCGTTCGGACCTGCCTGCGACCTTGCAGGATCTGGCCCGTCTGATGCCTGCCTGTGCAGGTGTTCGTCGCTGGGGTGCTGCCGCGCTGGACATGGCCTATGTGGCCGCCGGTCGTTACGAAGGCTTTTGGGAGCGTCGCCTAAACGCCTGGGATCTGGCCGCAGGCATCATCATCGTGAAAGAGGCGGGCGGCTTTGTTCAGGCGCTGAACCCCGAAGGCAGCGTGCTTGAGGATGGCGAAGTGATCTGTGCCAATGAGCCGATCTTTGACAATTTCGCAAAGGTAATTCGGGGCTGATATTCAACCCCGGTCATTTGATCATGGTACGCGCGTCCGGTCCGGGCGCGCGTTTTGGTTTAGAAGTCGACCTCGATCGCGATCCCTTGCTGGACCGCCAGATCAACTGCCGCGCTGGCCACCGCAAGATCTTGCAGCCCCACGCCAGTACCGTCGAACACGGTCACCTCAGCTTCGGACACACGCCCGGAATGGGTGCCGTTGATGACCTCTCCGATCTGCCGGATATCGCCTTCGGCTTTCATTCCGGCAGCCACGGCATGCTGGCTTTCACCCAATGTCACGGCCTGCGCGACCTCGTCGGTAAAGACGCTTGCGCGGGCGATCAGGTCTGTGGCGACCTCTTGTTTGCCGACGGTATCAGTGCCCATACATGCGATGTGTGTGCCGTCGGAGACGTGCTCGGACATCAGTGTTGGCGCGAAGGAGGAGGTGATGGTGACAATCACGTCCGCCTGCACCATGCCGGGCATATCCACAGCCTCAAAAGGCAGCCCCGCTTCAGCCGCGACCTTTTCGAGATTTGGCAGCATTTCTGGATGCAAGTTCCAGCCTATGACTTTCTCAAAGTCCCGCTGTTCCAATGCCGCGCGCAATTGGAATGTCGCCTGATGCCCGGCGCCAACCATTCCGATCACCTTGGCATCCTTAAGTGCCAAATGGTTGATCGAAACCGACGAGGCTGCAGCCGTGCGCAGCGCGGTCAGCAGGTTGCCCCCAACGATGGCCCGAACGCGACCCGTATCTGGATCAAACAAAAACACGGTGGATTGGTGATTGATCAGCCCGTTCGTTTCCAGATTGTTTGGCCAATACCCGCCTGCTTTCAGGCCAAGGTTCATGCCCGCGCGATCAAACCCGCCTTTGAACCCATAGAGCGCATCCGCATGACCTATGGCCTCGCGCACGACCGGGAAGTTGTAGGCATCCCCAGCCGCCATCGCGGCAAACACCTGCTCAACCGCAGTATAGCTTTCCTGTCGGCCTAACAGTGCGCCGATTTCCTTTTCAGGAACGATGATCATCGCGTTTGTCTTTCTTTTTGATGGCATTAGTAAGGGCGGTGCTAAACGTCCGCCCTTGCATTCATCTGTAATTCAATAGGCCTTGCCACGGGCAGAGACCGGCCAAAGCGCTTCAACCTTGCCGCCGCGCACACCGACGTACCAGTCATGAACGTTGCAGGTCGGGTCACAGTGGCCGGGCACCAGCCGCAGCTTGTCGTTAACCTTCAACACCCCATCCGGGTCACCAATCACGCCGTGTTCGTCCGAACACTTTAGGTATTCCACATCGTCCCGCCCAAAGATGAAGGGCAGGCCGCTATCGACGGATTGCGCCTTCAGGCCCGCATCGCAGATTGCCTTGTCCGCTTTGGCGTGGCTCATAACGCTGGTCAGAATGAACAAGGCGTTTTCCCATTCACCCTGATCGATCCGTTGACCGTCCTTGTCCAGAATCCGACCGTAATCGGCATCCATGAAGGCATAAGAGCCGCACTGCAGCTCGTTATAAACGCCCGAGTTGCTTTCGAAATAATAAGACCCCGTACCGCCGCCCGAAACCAGCTCGCAGTCGATCCCTTCAGCCTTCAATCCGTCGACGGCATCCTTGACCATGGCGATTGCGGTATCCAGTTTTTCTTTGCGTGCCTCATACGTATCCAGATGCTGCATCGCGCCTTGATAGGCCTGAATGCCGGTAAATTTCAGGTTAGGGGCGGCCTCAACCGCCTTGGCGATTTCGATCACGGCGGGGGTCGTGGTGACACCACAGCGGCCCGCGCCGCAGTCGATCTCGACAAAAACCTCCAATTCAGTGCCATGCTTAGCGGCAGCAGCAGAAAGGTCAGCGACGTTGTCCACATCGTCGACGCAAACGATTGTGCGTGCACCAAGCTTCGTCAGGCGCGCCAGTCGGTCGATCTTGGCCGGGTCCCGCACTTGGTTCGAGACCAGAATGTCTTTGATGCCGCCGCGCGCAAACACCTCGGCCTCAGACACTTTTTGGCAGCAGACGCCGACTGCGCCGCCCAGTTGTTCCTGCAATTTCGCGACGTCCACGGATTTGTGCATTTTGCCATGCACCCGGTGTCGCATCCCATGTGCCTTGGCATAGTCGCCCATCTTCTTGATGTTACGCTCGAGCGCGTCCAGATCAAGGATCAGGCAAGGCGTCTGGATTTCGGATTCATCCATGCCGATCGCGGCAGGAATGTCATAGCCAACTTCGAATTGATCACTGTTCATCGGTTTGTTCATCCTGTTTCTCCTTACCTTTTCAGCCAGGGCAGCTTGTCCAGATCCACGTTGCCGCCGGTGATAATGACGCCGACGCGCTTGCCCCGGAAGGTGTCGGGGTTCTTGAGAATGGTGGCCAGAGGAACGGCCGAAGACGGCTCCATCACCACGCGCAAGTATTTCCAGGTGAGTTTCATTGCGTCGATGATCTCTTGCTCGGACGCCGTGAAGATGTCGGTCACATTGTTCGACACAAAGTGCCATGTGTTTTCCTTGAGCGGGACCAACAGCCCGTCCGCCACCGTTTTGGGGGCATCGTCCGCAATGATATGACCCGCTTTGAAGGAACGGTACGCATCGTCCGCCTGCTCAGGCTCAGCCGCATAGATCGCGGTTCCTGGTGCCAGGTTCGAGACCGTCAGACAGGTGCCTGAGACCATCCCGCCACCGCCGATTGGCGCGATCACTGCATCCAGGCCATCGGTCTGCTCAAGCAATTCAGCCGAACATGTGGCCTGACCAGTGATAACACGAGGGTCGTTGTACGGGTGCACGAACTCTCCGCCTGTTCGGGCCTGCACCTCGGCAAACGTTGCCTCGCGGGAAGAGGTGGATGGCTCACATTCAGTGATCGTACCACCAAAGCGTCGTACCGCGTCTTTCTTGGCCTGCGGCGCGGAGCGCGGCATCACCACATTGCATGGAATGCCCCGGCGACCAGCCGCATATGACAGCGACAGGGCGTGGTTCCCGCTTGAGTGGGTGCAAACACCCTTGGTCGCCATTTCATCGCTTAGGCCGAAGACCGCATTACTGGCACCGCGCACTTTGAATGCACCTGCTTCCTGAAAGTTCTCGCATTTGAAGAACAGCTGTGCGCCGGTCAATTCATTCAGATAGTCCGAGGTCATTACCGGTGTGCGTCGGATGTGCGGCCCGATCCTTTCGTGCGCAGCCTGTACGTCGGCATAGGTCAGTTCGGCGACGGGGATTTGATCCAACATGACTGTCCTTCCTAAGCTGCGGCTTTTGCGTGGCTGGTTGAGCTGGCGCGATAGAATTCCTGCGCCGCAGCAACCCCGCTGCCAAGCTTCACTGGGTAGTTCAGATCGGCCATGGCCATCTCGACCGTGGCCAGCCCCGACAGGACCATAACATCGGTCAGGCTGCCCAAGTGGCCAATACGGAACGCTTTGCCATTCAACTCACCCAGACCAATGCCGAAGGATACCCCATAGGTGTTGAAGGCATGGTCAGTCAGTTCGTTGCTGTCGAAACCTTCGGGCACAAAAATGGCGCTGACGGTATCCGAGTAGAGGTCAGGAGATTGTGCGACCAACTTCAGGCCCCAGGCCGCAGTCGCGTGGCGCACACCTTCGGCAAGGCGAGTGTGGCGGGCATACACATTGTCCAACCCTTCCTCGAACAACATCTTAAGGCTTTCGCGCATGCCGTAGATCAGCTGCAGCGGCGGAGTATAGGGAAAGCCGCCAGACGCATTTGCCGACATCATATCACGGAAATCAAAGAAGGTGCGTGGCAGTTGCGCGGTCTCTATCGACGCCAGTGCCTTGGGGCTAACGCATAGGATTGCCATGCCAGTGGCCAGCATGAACCCCTTTTGCGACCCCGAGACCGCAATATCCACGCCCCACCGGTCAAACTCGAACGGCATTGAGGCCAGAGAGCTCACGCAATCCACAAACATCATGGCCGGGTGATGTGCCGCATCCATCGCATTGCGCACAGCGCTGATATCGGAACGCACACCTGTCGCGGTTTCGTTATGCGTCACCAATACGGCCCTGATTTCATGCGCTTTATCCGCGGACAGGATGGCCTCGAACCTGTCGGCTGGCGCGCCTGCTCCCCATGGGCATTCAACAATCTGAACGTCCAACCCGTGTCTTTCGCACAGATCGATCCAGCGATGGCTGAAGACGCCGTAGCGGGCGACAAGAACCTTGTCACCGGGGCTGAGCGTATTTGTAATAGCTGCCTCCCAACCGCCCGTTCCGCTTGCTGGAAAAGTGACGATCTGGCCTTCGGTGGTTCCAAAGACCTGTTTTGTATCCTCCAGTATCGGAGCGAAGGTTTCAACGAAGTCCGGGGCGCGGTGGTCTTGCGTCTGAACCTGCATGGCAAGGCGCAAACGATCAGGAATATTGGTTGGGCCTGGGATAAAGACCGGGTTTTGATGCGACATAACTCAATCCTCTGCTTTGGACCCAAGTGTCGCTTGAACGGTTGTGTGTTGCAATTTTCTTGAAAAATATTTTCATTTTATCCGTTAAATTGATAAGGTGCTGAAACGGATAGGAATTCAGTTTATCAAAATGATCTCGGAGAATTCCGGACCAGAAAAATTGGTGCGGGTTTTCGGGGGAAAGTCCGAAAGCCAGGTGAGAAATGGAAACGCAAAAGCGACCGCGCGGCAGACCCAAATCGCTGTTTAAAGAAAGTTCGGCCGGGACCATGCAATCATTGGATCGGGCGCTGGGCGTACTTACCACCGTTGCCCGGCTAGAGCGCGTCGCGCTAAGCGATCTTGCCCGCGAGGTCGATGTACCGACGGCCACCACGCATCGCATTCTTGTGACACTGCAAAAACACGGATTCGTATCCTTTGATGAGGAACGGCAGGAATGGCTGGTCGGGATCGAAGCATATCGGACCGGTGCGTCTTTTCTGCGGCGCAACAGCGTTCTGGAAATCGGCAGGCCGATCCTGCGGCGTCTGATGCAAGACAGCGGTGAGACCGCAAATCTGGCCGTACCCGATGGAGCAGAGGTGGTCTTTGTCGGGCAGGTCGAAACTCAGAACCCCATCCGGGCCTTCTTTCCACCCGGTGCGCGGACGCCCATGTATGCGTCCGGTACAGGAAAGGCTATTCTCGCTGCGTTGAGCGAAGAGAGTTTAGGCAAAGTTCTGGGCTGGATTGATCCGGTTGCATTCACTGAAAATACGCAGTTGCCCGCTTCGGGCCTGTATGCAGATCTGGCTGAAACTCGTACCCGAGGTTGGTCTTACGATCACGAAGAAAGGTATGAAGGTATGTCTTGCATTGGTGCGGCCATCTTCAATGACAGGGCTGAGCCTTGCGCCGGTATCTCGGTATCCGGACCGACCGTAAGGTTCAGCCGCGAACGCGCGCCCGAGTTGGGCGATCTGGTCATGCGCGCGGCGCAAGAGATCACCCACCTGAGCGGCGGTAGGCTACCCAAGAGCTGACGCTTGATTATTTGCGCGGCACTCTGGGGATGCGCGATTGCGAGAGTTTGTACTTGTGCTCCGGATGCGGTGGATGGCCGTGGGTGCGGTTCCAGAACCCAGTCCCTCCGCGCCTGAGCCATAGGGGGATGCACAGGATCAGCCCAACAAAGAACCCTCCGGTATGCGCCCAATAGGCAACGCCACCTTCATCGGGATTGCTGGAGAGGCTGCCAAGGAATTGCAGGCCCAGCCAGACACCCAGCATGATAAAGGCCGGGATGGTAAAGATCCGGATATAGACGATCAGAATCAACAAGATATCCACGCGCGCTTTTGGGAAAAGCAGAAGATAGCCGCCCATGACACCGGCGATCGCTCCAGACGCGCCAATTGTTGGCACCACCGAATCCGGTGCCGAAATGACGTGAATCAACCCCGCTCCGATTCCCGCCAGCAGATAGAACACGAGAAACAGCACATGCCCCATTTCGTCTTCGAGGTTATCGCCGAATATCCACAGAAACAGCATGTTTCCCGCCAGATGCATCCAGCCACCATGCAGGAACATTGACGTCACGAGTGTCTCGAACCCATAGCCGTCAGTTATCCGGGCAGGAATGACCGCGTAGTCAATATAAAGCTGATTGATCAGCCGCGCATTCTCCATGACACCCACATAGCTGAGGAAGATCAGTATGTTCGCAGCCATAAGGGCATAAACAACAAACGGAGTACGCCCCGAAGGGTTATGGTCTCGGATCGGAAACATGGCGCGACGCTGGGCTTTTCGCCGCCCAGCGTCAAGGTCCGGTTATGCCGCACCTCCCAGAAGGGCGGCGTTGCCTCCGGCGGCGGTGGTGTCGACACAGACATGGCGTTCCCCCAGCACCCGCGCACGGTCGGGCTGCCCGGGGATCAGCGGGATGATCGGGCCATCGCGCCGGGCCAAATGCTGTTCGATCTGGCAGGCAGCGTCGTCGTCGCCCCACCACAGAACGCCCGAGAAACCGGTCAGGTTTTCAAGCCGGTGCAAATCCAGCATGCCCGTCATACGTATCGCTGTGCCGCCCAACGCTTTGACCGCATCCGCCTGTGCTTCGGCTGCCTCAGGCCCCGGACCCATGCACAAAAGCGGGGGGCGGGCATATTCGGTCAGGCGGTTCGATTCACCGGTGGGGCCAGGCAGCGATTGGGTGCCGGGCGTTGCAGGTTGCCCTTCGGGCGCACCTGGTTCAGCCGAACTGTCCCAGCGTCCCGAAGCATTCTGCCGATCAGGTGCGCAGAACCGTGCCATATAGTTCGGACCGCCCGCCTTGGGGCCGGTGCCGGACAGACCTTCGCCACCGAAGGGTTGCGAGCCGACGATTGCGCCGATCTGGTTGCGGTTGACGTAGATATTACCGGCATGGATCGCCTCGGTCACATGCTGCACCCGGTCGTCGATCCGAGTGTGCAGGCCGAAAGTCAGGCCGTACCCCGTGGCATTGATATCCGCAATGACCTTGTCGATATCTTGCGCCTTGAACCGGGCGACATGCAGAACCGGACCGAACACCTCGCGCTCTAGCGCCGAGATGCCGGGTATCTCAATCAGGAGTCGGTGCGATAAATGTACCCTCAGGAGGCGTTGTCATCTCCTTCAGTACCCGTCCTTCTGAGCGGGCCTGGGCCACGTGGTCCGCGATGATTTGCCGGGCTTGCGCGTCGATGACCGGGCCGCAATCAGTTGAAATCAGCCAAGGATCGCCCACATGCAAAGCGTCCATCGCCCCTTGCAACATGGTCAGAACGTCCTCGGCAATGTCCTCTTGCAGATAAAGACAACGCAGGGCCGAGCACCGCTGGCCTGCCGATTGGAACGCGCTTTCGATAATCGATTGGACCGCTTGTTCCGGCAAAGCGGTGCTGTCTACGATCATGGCGTTCAGACCGCCGGTCTCGGCGATCAATGACGTACCTGTCCGCATGTGCTGCGCCATTGCTGATCGGATTTTCAGCGCGGTCGCGGTGGAACCGGTAAAGGCCACACCAGAGACGCGTTCGTCCGACGTCAACGCCGCGCCCACTTTCGGCCCGCCCGGAAGAAGTTGCAGCGCATCGCGTGGAACGCCTGCTTCATGCATCAGTTGAATGGCACGATGGGCGATCAATGGCGTTTGCGGGGCAGGGGCTGCCAGCACAGCGTTGCCGGTGGCCAACGCAGCCGATATCTGCCCGGTGAAGATCGCCAGAGGGAAGTTCCACGGGCTGATGCAGGTGAATATTCCGGCGGGTTTGGCAGCAGGAATATTGGCGGCGTAGTAGCGCAGGAAATCAACCGCTTCGCGCAGCTCGGCAACTGCATCAGGCACTGATTTCCCGGCTTCGCGGGCGAGCAGGGCAAACAGCTCGCCAAAATGCGCTTCGTAGAGATCGGCTGCTTTATTTAGAATTTCAGCGCGCTTCTCTGCTGAGGCCTGCCATGGGCAAGCGCTGGCCAACGCCAGTTCCACGTCTTCGGGGCTGGCCGCAGCAACCGAACCGGGACGATCCAATGGTTGCGCGGGATTGATCACGGGAGTGTCCGCCAAAGGCAGTGCATCATCCGACAGCAAAGGTCGGGCGTACCAATGATGGGCGCGGAAGGCGTCGCGTGCGATGTCAATCTTGTCCAGCGTCGGCGTATGGCGCAGATCAAAGCCTTTCGAGTTTGGGCGTTCCGGTGCGAACAACTCAGGCCCGGTTGGCAGCGGTTTGCCAGGCGTTTGAACGGCCACGAACGGATCTGCGGCAACGGTTTCTGGGGCGACTTCCTCATCAACGATCTGATTGACGAACGAGGAATTTGCCCCGTTTTCCAGAAGGCGACGCACCAGATAGGCCAACAGATCCCGATGCGCACCGACCGGAGCATAGATACGGCAGCGCGAGGTCCGCTTGTTGCGCACGATCTGATGCAAGGTCTCACCCATCCCGTGCAGGCGCTGGAATTCGAATGGCTGGCCGTCCGCCATATGTAGGATAGCGCTGACCGTATGGGCGTTATGCGTGGCAAATTGCGGATAGATACGGTCGGTCATTCCCAGCAGCTTGCGGGCGTTGGCGATATAGGACACATCCGTCGCCGCCTTATCGGTGAAGACCGGAAAACCATCGACGCCCTCGACTTGCGCGCGCTTGATCTCGGTATCCCAATAAGCGCCCTTGACCAGCCGTACCATCAGCTTGCGGTCGTGCCGCTGGGCCATCTCATAGAGCGTATCCAGCACCAACCCGGCGCGTGGGCCGTAGGCTTGCACGACGATGCCGAACCCGTCCCAACCGGCCAGTGCAGGCTCTGCCATAACTTCTTCGATCACCTGCAGCGAGAGCGACAGGCGATCTGCCTCTTCCGCGTCAACGTTCAGCCCCATGCCCGCTGCCTTGGCCAGCAAAGCCAGCGCGCGCAGCCGGGGCACCAGTTCGTCCATCACCCGTTGTTCCTGTGCCAGCTCATAACGGGGGTGCAGGGCCGACAGCTTGACCGAGATGCCCGGATTTTCGCGAATGTCTTTATGGGTGCAGGCCTCGGCAATAGCGGCGATCGCGCGCGAGTAAGACAGGTGATAGCGGGCAGCATCGGCCTCGGTCCGTGCCGCCTCGCCCAGCATGTCGTACGAGTAGGTATAGCCCTTGTCTTCCATTCCTTTGGCGCGCTTCATGGCGGATTGAATGGTTTCGCCCAAAACGAACTGACGCCCCATTTCTTTCATCGCACGACCAACGGCGGTGCGGATCACTGGTTCACCCAGCCGCTTGATGGCCCCGCGCAGCGCGCCGACGGGCGAGGATTTGTCTTCGTCCAGAACCCGGCCTGTCAGCATCAACGCCCATGTCGACGCGTTCACCAGTGACGAGGATGATTGTCCCAGATGTTTTCCCCAATCTGACGGGGCGATCTTGTCTTCGATCAGTGCGTCAATGGTATCCGCATCTGGCACACGCAACAGCGCCTCGGCCAAACACATAAGCGCAACGCCTTCATCTGTGGATAGGCCGTATTCAGCCAGAAACACTTCCATCATGCCAGGCGACGTGCTTGAGCGGATGTCGCGCACCAGCTGTGCTGCAGCCTCACAAATGGCCGTTCGGTCGGCCTCTGACAGCTTGGCCTGAGAGATCAGCGCGTCCAGTACAGTGGACTGGTCGGCATAAGTCTGAGTGTCGATTTTGGTGCGTAGGCTGTGTGACATGTGTACTCCGGGGCTTTTGCCTAATATAACCGCCTATAGTCAGGAGAATGGACCGAATTTCCTCGAATTCTGGTCGAATTGACTGAAATATAGGAGCCTGATTATGCAAAACGACTTGTCCAGCCTTGATCGCTTTGACCGTGCGATCCTTACGGCATTAGCTGAAGATGGCCGCATCTCAGTGACGGACCTTGCGCGCAGGATCGGCTTGTCAAAATCGCCGACACAGGCGCGGCTCAAGCGGCTTGAGGCTGACGGGATCATCACAGGCTATCGCGCCATGTTGGACCCGATCCGTCTGGGCCTTGATCACGTGGCCTTTGTCGAGGTGCGTCTCACAGATACTCGTGAAAAAGCACTGGCCGAGTTCAATTCAGCGGTGCGCAGAGTTGCTGAGATTGAACAGGCTCATATGATCGCGTCCAACTTTGACTATCTGCTTAAAATCCGGACCCGATCGATGACGGAATACCGCACGGTGCTAGCCGAGAAAATCTCATCCCTGCCGCATGTTGCCAACACCTCCACCTTCGTTGCGATGGAGGCGGTGAAAGAAACCGGGTTGCTGGCTCCGCTATAAAGCAGTTGACCTAAACGCCTGATGTATCAGGTTAGAGAGGATGAAAAACGTACTTATCGTTGCCATACTCGCTGGTTCTGCCGCTCAGGCTTCTGCAGATTGCCCGGTTGCGCCGGATCATATCTCTGGCGTCGACGCCCTGATTACGCAAGCCCAAACCGCGTCGTCTGAGCGCGAGGCGCGGGGCATTTCGGGACGGATGTGGCAACTCTGGACCGATGCGCCGGACGCCCGATCTCAAACCCTGTTGGATCGCGGTATGTCTCTGCGCGAGTCTTGGGATTTGACCGGTGCGCTGGCCGAGTTTGACGCTCTGGTCGCTTATTGCCCGGATTATGCCGAGGGGTACAATCAACGGGCATTCGTCAACTATTTGCAGCAGGATTACGGTGCGGCCCTGATCGATCTGGATCGGGCCATTGAGCTGTC
The DNA here is from genome assembly GCF_056532915.1 of Ruegeria sp. H9. Classification (NCBI taxonomy): domain Bacteria; kingdom Pseudomonadati; phylum Pseudomonadota; class Alphaproteobacteria; order Rhodobacterales; family Roseobacteraceae; genus Ruegeria; species Ruegeria sp. H9. Next base: position 1,443,898 of record NZ_JBQFNX010000001.1, read on the forward strand.
CCCGAACCATGTAGCGGCGCTTAGCGGGCGGGCATTATCGCTGTTGGGTCTCAAGCGGCTGGACGAAGCGCGAACGGCGCTGAACCATGCACTCGAACTGAACCCGTGGCTTTCAGAGCGTGCCTTGCTTGCGCCGGGCGGGCTGCTTGATCCACCGGGTGAGGATATTTGAATTGAGACGAAAAAGCGCCCCGGAACCGAAGTTCAGGAGCGCTTTTGATGCAAGGGCTTGATTAGCCGACCAGCCCGTTGTCGGTGCGTTTGATCGCAATCACCGACGAACGCGGCGTACCGCCATCGGGCCAATTGCTGCCCGGATGCTGGATGCCAACAAACATGGTGCGCAGGTCGGTCGACCAGGCCAGACCGGTGACTTCACAGCCATTCGGGCCGGTCATGAAGCGCACAATCTCCCCGGTCACGGGATCGCCAACTAGCATCTGGTTATTGCCGTTTCCTGCGAATTCTTCCTCGTTGTCATCATTCCCGTCTGTCTGAATCCAGACCAGACCAGTCGAATCGATGGCCATGCCGTCGGGTGAGTTGAACAGGTTGCCTTCGTTCACATTTGCCGATCCGCCACGGTTATCCGAATGAACAGTTGGGTTTCCGGCCATGACATAGAGATCCCAATCAAAGCCAGTGGCCGCGTGATCTTCATCCGCTGGACGCCAGCGCACGATCTGGCCGTATTTGTTGGCCTCGCGCGGGTTAGGGCCGTTGACTGCAGTGTCATCACCCCCAGCATTTGGCTTAACTCCACGGTTCTTGTTGTTGGTCAGGCAGCAATATGCCTCGACCGCAACAGGGCTTGAGGCCACCCATTCCGGGCGGTCCATTGTGGTGCCGCCCGCAGCCGATGCGGCCATACGGGTAAAGATCAGAATTTCGGCCGCGTCCATGCCGGTTGTTTCCGGCGTCAGCGGCAGCCATTCGCCGCTCATGTCGTCATTGAACTTGGCGACATATAGCGTGCCGTCATTCAACAAGCCCTGAGTGTCGACACCGGGCGCATAGGCCGCGTTCGAGACGAACCTGTAAAGATACTCGCCACGTTCATCGTCGCCCATATAGACCACGACACGACCGTCCGCAGCCAGCGCGACCTCAGCATTTTCATGCTTGAAGCGACCAAGGCCGGTGTGCTTGACCGGAGTGCTGTCGGGTTTGGTCGGGTCGATTTCAACGATCCAGCCTGCGCGGTGCGGCTCATTGGGGTTTTTCGAGGTGTCGAAGCGGGGGTCAAACAGTTCGTAGCCATTCCAGCTTTCGGCTTTGATGCCATAGCGTTTCATGCCGTCCGCGACCTTCTGATCGTAGCTGGCATTCTCGTCAGAGGAACCAAAGTAGCCGTTGAAATTTTCTTCGCAGGTCAAGTAGGTGCCCCACGGTGTCTTGCCGGAACCACAGTTGTTCATGGTGCCCAGCGACGCGGTTCCTGTCGGATCGGCCTCGGTCTTCAGTAGGTCATGACCAGCGGCGGGGCCGACGATCTTCATTGGAGTGTTGTGGTGGATCCGGCGGTTGAAGGGGCTGTCCTTAACGACCGCCCAGCCCGCAGGGCCTTCCTTGATCTCCATTACGGTCACGCCCTGGATGTTCTGCAACTTCAGAACTTCATCGGCACGGGTTGGAACACCTTCCTGCGCGGCAGGCAGGTTGATCTTGCGGTTCGGGTACTCGTGGTTGATCGCAATCAGCTCGTGACCCCGGAACGAGAATGTCTCCATCCCATCTGTATTCTCGCCAAAAACCTTGTCCGAGTTTTCAACCTTACCGCCATCGGTCAAATCGTATCCATCGGCCTCGGAAAACAGCGGATCACCCCAGCGCATTAGCATCTTCCACTCATAACCTTCCGGAACGTGGACTGTCCCATCGGTCTGGGCGGGAATCGGCGTGAAGGCAAAGCGTTGTGCATCGACCGCCTGTGCTGAAGTTGAGCCCAACAAACCAGCGCCCATCGCCGCAGCGCCCGATCCAAAAGCCACAACTCCTGACAGGAAACCCCGTCGCGAGATAGCGCTTTCAACCACGCGGTCGAAGTCGTGTTCATCCGGGCGGGGGAAGTGCAACTCATCCCAATCGTCGGCGGAAAGGGTAGTAAGATCGACGTCTGTCATGGATAGCTCCTGGCTGTCTGAATAGGGTTTTGGTGAACAGCGTATATTCACGTAACATGACAGTTTGTTTTCAAACCGCAGGTTGAGTTATTCTCCATTTCGAAAACATCAGTTCAAAACAGGCAGTTTTCAATTGCTCCGCTCAATTTGGGTTGGCTGAGAACACTTGATATCCGCCCTCGTTGGCGAAAATTAGGTTGATATCCCAGCCCGCAGTCTTGAAACTGTCTTCGATACGACGCCAAAACGGTCGATCCAGAACAACGATATAATCAATCTTACGTTCCCGCCCCAACACATCAAATGCTCGCCATCGTTCTTTACCATTCGAGGGGGCTGTGAATTCCTCGTGAAATTTGATCGCAGAAGGCGATTTCAAGCCGACAAGATCAACGAACCGAATGTTTTGATTCGAGGCGGTCGAGGCGATCTTCCAGGGTATAAAGCCTGCGTCGTGAACACCTACTACAGAATTCGACGGTAAATTCTCAGTCATCCATTCCGCTGTAATAAGACGCTCTTCGCTACCCGATTTCCATTGTATGGTGTAGACTGGCCAACTGCTTGTCGCAAAAGCGTATACCGACAGGAGGGCACCGATCACAAAGACCGGGGCCGAAGAAACTTGACGCGCCGTCAGGACCGCTGTCCAAGATGCAATTGCAATTGGTAGCAACGGATACAGGTAGCGGAAATTGTTGTGATACAGAGCACCCGGTAGTTTCAGAGCTGATGAGAGCACAAAAATTCCGAAAAAAGCTAAGGCAACCCAGCCTCCCCTAAGGAATGGTGCGAAGACCAAGCCCGAGAAAACCACAAGCAAATTGGTCTCAACCACGGCGCGCAGAGCGACCATCAGTCGACTAGAGAAAACTTCACCTTTCTCTGCAAAAAAAGCCTCTTTCGCGCCGGCAGTATCAGGCCAAACACTGCCTAGAATCAGAACGCTCACAAGTGCCAAGATTATGTAGGCGGATGCGGAAATGAAAAAAATCTTGACGCAGTACGCGTAGTTGATCGGCTTCACGACGATGATAGAAATGAACAAGAGAGCAGAAAGAACGTAAAACTCCGGTCTGATAAAAGGCATTATGCCAATCAATATCGATAGCGCGACGTGGCGATTGGTTTGGCGTAGAAAAAAGGCCCAAGTGATGGCTGCCATTGCCATACCAGTCTCTAGGCCATTCATAAGGTGGAGCCACGCGAATCCTAATAAGAGACCCGCAATCGACCCAGATGCTGCAACAATCCGAGAGCCTGACACGGAACACAGTAACAACCATAACCCAATCATATATGCGCCGGCGCTTAGAACGCTCAAGGCCAAGCTGGCCTCTGGTGTAGTGGTGAATTGCGATAAAAAGGCCAGCACGAGAAAATGAACCAAGCTACTTGCGCCGGTCGGACCATCATTGCCGTAAAGATCTGAGCGCCCCGAAAGAAACAGATCCACGTTTCCGATTGTTATATAGGCATCATCCAAAGGCATCCATACGGGCGACTGCTGCGAGAGTGTCAACACGATCAGGCAAGTGAACACTAAGGCTGGGATAAGCATGCATAGTGTTTTTCTCCAGTGTGAGTTAGATGCCGGAATCAAGTTACTTCCCTTGCGTTTGGTGGTGACCCAGATCTGTTTTCCATCGCTAATTAACGACCATTGAATTGCCACGACTTCCCTTTTTGCCGCCCATCTGAAAATTTCTTGAAGATCGTGTCATTGATGTCGTGCGCCGTATCTGAGGCTGAAAACACAACTTCGCGCTTGACGATGGTTGGTACATAAAATAATCAGCGCAAGCACTGAGCGGGTATAGCTTAATGGTAAAGCCCCTGCCTTCCAAGCAGGCTATGTCGGTTCGATTCCGTCTACCCGCTCCAACTCAGCCCCTCCATCTCTAACATTCCGGTCGAATGCGTCAAAAGGCCCGGATCGTGCCCCGAATTGCGCCCAAAGCTTGACCCCATTGTCCCACGCCGCCATGAAACGTTGATTGACGCCTGATAAGGGCTGCGACCAGAATACAAGGGCCAGATATGGCAAGAACACGCTCCGCCAATCCAGCAAATGCACAAGCGCCCGGCGCCTACGATGAACGGGCTAGGTCTAAAAAAATTGGCGTGCTGCGGTCATTGTGGCCGTTTATGAAGCCCTATCGACTGCTGATGATCGGCGCGACTCTGGCGTTGATCCTGACGGCCAGCATGACGCTGACATTGCCCTTGGCTGTGCGGCGTGTGGTCGACAATTTCCGCATCGAAGATGGTGATTTGCTTGAATGGTACTTTCTGGCCGCCCTCGGTATAGCCGGGATTCTCGCCGTGGGTACGGGTATTCGCTATGCTTTGGTGACCCGGTTGGGTGAACGTGTGGTGGCCGATATCCGAAAGGCGGTTTTTGACCGCGTGATCGGGATGAGCCCCGAGTTTTACGAGCGCATCATGACCGGCGAAGTTCTGAGCCGGATCACCACCGACACAACGCTGATCCAATCGGTGCTGGGATCGTCTGTGTCCATCGCGCTCCGCAATCTTTTGATGTTCGTCGGCGGACTGGTGCTGATGCTGCTGACATCGGCTAAGCTGACTGGGATGGTGTTGCTACTGATTCCGCTGGTGGTTGTGCCAATATTGGTACTGGGCCGCAGGTTACGGGTGATCAGCCGGGAAAATCAGGACTGGATTGCGGCGTCCTCTGGAAATGCCGGCGAGGCGTTGGGTGCGGTGCAAACCGTGCAGGCTTTTACTCATGAGGACGCCAGCAGGACGCAGTTCGGAGAGATGACAGAAACTTCGTACGAAGTTTCTCTGCGTCGGATCCAGACCCGTGCGATTCTGACCGTCATTGTGATCTTTCTCGTCTTCTCGGGCATCGTTGGCGTGCTGTGGATGGGTGCGAATGATGTGCGTAACGGGGTTATGACCGAGGGCGTGCTGATCCAGTTTGTGATCTATTCGATCATCATGGCGGGTTCAGTCGCCGCGTTGTCCGAAATCTGGAGCGAGTTGCAGCGCGCTGCAGGTGCGACGGAGCGTTTGGTCGAGCTGCTGAACGCTGAGGATACCGTCAATGATCCGTCGCAGGCCAAGGATTTGCCTGTGCCCGTACGCGGAGAGATACGTTTCGACGATGTGACATTCCACTATCCCGCGCGCCCGGACGTTGTCGCGCTGGATCATTTGTCACTGCAGATTAAACCTGGGGAGACAGTGGCCTTTGTTGGCCCGTCTGGTGCGGGCAAGACAACAGTCATCCAGATGATTCAGCGGTTCTATGATCCCGATGCGGGACAGGTCAGTCTTGATGGGCTCGACCTGCGCGAGTTGAACCGTGACGACTTCCGTCAGCACATCGCGCTGGTCCCGCAAGACCCCGTGATCTTTGCCGCTTCGGCGCGCGAGAATATCCGCTTTGGCCGTCTGGACGCCTCAGATGCCGAAGTCGAGTCCGCCGCCCGAGCCGCCGCCGCGCATGAGTTCATCTCGGCTTTGCCCGAAGGGTATGACAGCTTTGTGGGCGAACGGGGCGTAATGCTGTCGGGTGGTCAGAAGCAACGTATCGCCATCGCACGTGCCATCCTGCGCGACGCACCGGTGCTGCTGCTGGACGAGGCGACCTCGGCTTTGGACGCAGAAAGCGAACGTGCGGTGCAGGGTGCGGTTGAAAACATGAGGGCAGGGCGCACCACTCTGATCGTGGCGCACCGTCTGGCGACCGTTAAGAAGGCAGACCGGATTGTCGTGCTGGAAGCCGGGCGCATTGTGGCGCAGGGTACCCATAACGATCTGGTGGCGCAGGACGGTTTGTATGCCCGCCTCGCACGCTTGCAGTTCACCGACGGGGTGGCTGCAGAATAAAGTGACGCTCCGGCACATCTCGTTTCGCCGTAGCGTCATTCTACATATTCCCGGACCTGATCGCTAAGCCCTTGCTTGCGCATGGTGTGTTTTGCTTCCATCTTGGAGGTGACAAACAAGCCTGTGCGCGACACGGGAGACAGATCAGGGGAGGAGCCACATGGCCTTTGTGGGATTGGAAGACAAGGCGCGCATCGAGCAGGAGATGGCGTGGGAAGATCGGGACGTACCCGTCACCTTCCATCAACTGTTGTCGCGGACGGCGGGCAAGTTCCCGAACCATAAAGCGATCAGCTTTCAGTTGTTGTCCGGCCCGAACGACAAGGCCGAGACGCTGACATGGTCCGAGCTGCTGGGCAAAGTCAATCAGGCCGCCAACCTATTCCGTTCCCTTGGCATCGGAGAAAACGATGTGGTGGCCTATGTGCTGCCCAACTGCAACGAGACGCTGGTCACCATGATGGGCGGTGCGGTGGCCGGGATCGTGAACCCGATCAACCCGTTGCTGGAGCCAGAGCAGATCGCGGCGATCCTGCGTGAGACCAAGGCCAAGGTTGTCGTCACCCTGAAATCCTTTCCCAAAACCGATGTGGCCCAAAAGGTTGAAGAGGCTGTGCGTCACGCTCCGGGTGTCAACACGATCCTTGAGATCGACCTGAATCGCTATCTGACGCCGCCCAAATCCTGGCTTGTACCGTTCTTGCGCCCAAAGATGGGTGATAAAGAAAAGCTGGCCCATGCGGACTACAAGAACTTCCTTGATGAGCTGAACAAGCAGCCTAAAACGCTGAACTTTGAGGATAGCCAGGAAGATCGGGTGGCGTGCTACTTCCACACGGGCGGCACCACGGGCATGCCGAAAGTGGCGCAGCACAAATACTCGGGCCTTATCTACAATGGCTGGTTGGGCAACACGCTGCTCTTTGACGAGAACGACGTCATCATGTGCCCACTGCCGATGTTCCATGTCTTTGCGGTGCATGTCATCGTGATGGCGGCGGTGTCGTCTGGTGCACATGTGGTATTCCCGACGCCTGCCGGGTATCGCGGTGATGGCGTATTCGACAATTTCTGGAAACTGATCGAACGCTGGAAGGTTTCGTTCATCATCACAGTGCCGACAGCGATTTCAGCCAAAATGCAGCGACCTGTGGATGCGGATATATCCAGCGTTAAAACAGCATTTTCGGGATCAGCTCCGTTGCCGGTCGAACTGTTCCGTCGGTTTGAAGAAGCGACCGGCGTTACTATCGTCGAGGGCTACGGCCTGACCGAGGCCACTTGTCTGGTGTCATGCAACCCCGTGGATGGGGAAAAGAAGATCGGCTCGATCGGCATCCCGTTCCCCTATACGGACGTCAAAATCCTGCAGGACGGGCCGGATGGACCAACCGAGTGCGGCGTAGATCAGATCGGTGAAATTTGCATCTCGAACCCCGGCGTATACGCGGGAAATACTTATACCGAGACCGACAAGAATACGAACCTCTATCATTTCGATAAATACCTGCGCACGGGCGATCTGGGACGGTTTGATGAGGACGGCTATCTGTGGATCACCGGTCGCGCGAAGGACCTGATCATTCGCGGCGGACACAATATCGATCCTGCAGAAATCGAAGAGGCCTTGCTGGGCCATGATGCCGTCGCCTTTGCAGGGGCCATCGGTCAGCCTGATGCGCATTCGGGTGAGGTGCCTTGCGCCTTTGTTGAACTGGTCGAGGGGGCCTCGGTCACTGAACAGGAGCTGATGGACTATTGCAAGGTCCACGTCCATGAACGTGCGGCACAGCCCAAGCATATGACCATTCTGGATGAATTGCCGAAAACCGCCGTTGGCAAGGTTTTCAAACCCGAACTGCGCAAGCAGGCCATCACTCGCATCTACAACGGTGCTTTGGACGCCGCAGGCATTGAAGCGCGTGTCGTTTCGGTAATCGACGACAAGAAGAGGGGTCTTGTCGCGCAGCTTGACGCGAATGGGTCTTCCGAAGACGATGTCTCAAAAGTGCTGGGTTCGTTTACCCGGCCATGGGAGTGGTCTGAATAATTCGGAGGAACAATGGACTATGAACGTCTGATCGACGAGGAGACCTGGGGTTTCATCCGGCGCACAGCCGAGAGCTATCCGGATGATACAGTAGAGATGTCCATTGCTGACCAACGCCGGGTCTATGACGCGATGTGTCAGGACTTCCGCCAGCCGCGCCCACCTGGCATCGAGGTGCGCGACAGGTCCGCCGATGGCGTACCTGTTCGCATCTATAGTGCCGGTGACCCCACCCGGACCGTCATCTATATACATGGTGGTGGGTTCGTCGTCGGGGGCTTGGATAGCCACGATGATGTCTGTGCGGAACTCTGCGCCCAGACGGGCTATCGGATCGTTTCGGTCGACTATCGGTTGTGCCCTGAGCATGTGCACCCGGCGCAGTTTCGGGACAGCTGGACCGCGACAAACTGGGCGGTTCATGAATACGGCGAACCTATCGTGCTAGCCGGTGACAGCGCAGGTGGCAATCTGGCAGCAGCCGTTTCGCACCATGGCCGGGGGCGGTTGGACAATGTGCTGGGGCAGGTCCTCATCTACCCTGGGTTGGGTGGCGATAAGTCAGAAGGGTCGTATATCGAGCATGCCAATGCCCCGCTGCTGACATTGGACGATATCCGGTTTTATGAGGCCGTTCGGTGTAAAGGTGTTACACCCCAGAACGATCCTACCTATGCACCGTTGCATGACAATGATTTCTCAAGGCTTCCGCCGACGGTGGTGGTGACCGCCGATTGCGATCCGCTGCGCGATGACGGGCAAGCTTATTGCGACCGGATCACAGCCGCAGGTGGGCAGGCCCACTGCATCAACGAGGCCGGTTTGGTCCACGGATATCTGCGCGCCCGAACATCGGTCAGGCGCGCCGCGGACAGCTTTGAGCGGATTTCCGTGGCGATTGAGGCTTTGGGGCAGGGGATTTGGTCCTACGACTGAACCGCGTCAGGTCAGGAACGGCTTGGCTTTCATCGTATCCGCCACCGGTGCGCCCATGCGCTGAAGTATGGTTGGTGCAAGCTGTAGCTGGTCGATCACGGTATCGGGATCAGGGCCTTTGGCCTCTCCAAAGTAGTAAAGCGCTGTTTCCTGCTGCAACGGGCTGCGCCCTCCGTGATGGCCACGTTCGTCTTGGCCATGATCAGCCGTCACGATGACGTCATAGCCCAACTGCTGCCAGCGCGGGATGAACGGGGCCAGCATTTCGTCCATGACAAAACAGGCATGATCCATCTCTGTGCAATCGTGGAAGAAACGATGCCCCATGCTGTCCAGTGTGCAAGTGTGCAGGATGCCATAATCCAGTCCGAAGCGCAGACACAGGTTGGTGAGCGAGGCAAACAGATCGACATCACTGGGCGTCATCTGGTTCGCTTTGCCGTATCCCGTCATCGAATGAAATCGACCATGGTTGATGGTCAGGCTGTCGGGCTCGTCATATTCAACGTCGCGGACGTAGTCGAACGGGTGGCGATTGAAGAATTGAGACCAATAGCTGTGGGTGACCGCGCCGGTTACACCTCCTGCCTCACGCACCTGACTGAACACATCCTTATGGCTTAGTCGGAAGACGTTGCCGTTGCCTGTACAGCCATGCTCTTGCGGTGTGACCCCGGTGTGGATGGAGGCGTAGCAGCTGGCAGAGGTCGAGGGCAGCACAGAGCGGAGTTTCCAAACCCGGGCAGCACCGCTGTCGACCCATCCTTCAAGATTGCCAAACAGTCGACGAAAGTTGCGCCAGGGGACGCCGTCGAGGATGATCAAAAGCAGTTTGCGGTCCATGTTCCGGCCCTTGTTTCTGAGTATTCGTTCCGGCGAACCTATGAGATTCGTCCGGCTATGGCTGCGCATTTGCGCCCCAAATAGCAAAATCCCGACGTCTGCTTGTGTTCACAGCGCCGGGAAATTGAATGGTCTTCGGTGTTTCTATGAGAAGGGCGCGGATCAGTTCCCCGCGCTCTCCATTTTGCGGTGGGCGACAACCTCTTCCAGCCAACCAAGATGCATCTCAGGCACCGAGCTAAGCAGCAAGTCTGTATAGTCGTCGAACGGAGGGCTTAGCACCTGACTCTTGGGACCGTAGCGAACCACCCGACCCTGATACATCACCGCGATACTATCGCTGATCGCACGGACTGTCGCCAGATCGTGGGTGATGAACAGGTATGCCACATCCTCGATCTTTTGCAGATCCAGCAGCAGCTTGAGGATACCGTCCGCGACCAGCGGGTCGAGCGCCGAGGTGACCTCATCACAGATGATCATCTTTGGCTTGGCCGCCAGCGATCGCGCGATACAGACACGCTGTTTTTGACCACCCGACAGTTCCGCCGGATAACGATCGATGAACTTCTCGCCCAGTTCGATCTCATCCAGCAGCTCAACGATCCGCTTGCGTTTCTCGGCGCCGCGCATGTTGAAGTAGAACTCGAGTGGGCGGCCGATAATCGTACCGACGGTCTGACGCGGGTTCATTGCCACGTCGGCCATCTGGTAGATCATTTGCAGCTCACGCAGGTCTTCACGCGTGCGGCCTTTCAGATCAGAGCTGAGCTTGCGGCCCGCAAAGGTAATCTCACCATCACGGGGTGGAAGAAGCCCGGTGATGACCCGTGCCAGCGTAGACTTACCCGACCCGGATTCACCCACAACCGCCAGTGTCTGGCCCGGATGAAGCTCGACGTTGACATTATGCAGCACGTCGAAATTCAAGCCTTTGTAGCGCGCGGTGATACCATCGACGCTCAGCACGGGTTCAGGAGTTGGTTTTTTCTCTGCGTGCTCGATTGAGCGGACCGAAACCAGCGCCTGTGTGTACTCTTCTTGCGGGCGGTTGATGATCTGGTCGGTATTTCCGTATTCGACCGTATCGCCCATCCGCAGCACCATGATGTCATCACTGACCTGGGCCACAACTGCCAGATCATGGGTGATATACAAGGCGGCAACGCCCGAGTCGCGAATGGCGTCTTTGATGGCCATCAGCACATCGATTTGGGTAGTCACGTCCAGTGCCGTGGTAGGTTCGTCAAAAACCACCAGATCAGGCTCGGGGCAAAGCGCCAGCGCCGTCATGCAGCGCTGCAGCTGTCCGCCCGAAACCTGATGCGGGTAACGATCACCGATATTGTCAGGGTCGGGCAGACCCAGCTTGGCAAAAAGCTCACGCGCGCGGGCTTCAGCCTCTTTGCGCGAAAACTTCTTCTGCTCAACTGCGGCCTCGACCACTTGATCCATGATCTTCTTTGCGGGGTTGAACGATGCGGCGGCGGATTGGGAAACATATGTTACCTCACCACCGCGCAGTTTGCGGATGTCCCCATGAGATGTCTTGAGGATATCACGCCCGTTCACCCAAACCTCGCCCCCGGTGATTTTCACACCGCCACGGCCATAGGCCATTGAGGCCAGACCGATGGTAGATTTGCCAGCCCCGGATTCGCCGATCAGACCCAGCACCTTGCCTGGCGCGAGGTCAAAGCTGACCCCGTGCACGATCTCGATGTCATGGGGCTTTTCACCCGGCGGATAGACGGTCGCGCCGATTTTGAGGTCGCGGACCTTGAGAAGGATATCACTCATCCCCGGCCTCCTTTCAGCGATGTGGTACGATTCAGGACCCAGTCAGCCACCAGGTTGACCGAGATTGCCAGCGTCGCAATGGCCACAGCGGGATAAAGCGCTGCGCCGATACCATAGACGATGCCATCCTTGTTTTCTTTCACGATACCGCCCCAGTCAGCCAGCGGTGGCTGGACGCCCAGTCCCAGGAACGACAGGGTCGAGATGAACAGAACCATGAAGATGAACCGCAGTCCGAATTCGGCCACAAGTGGCGACAGCGCATTGGGCAGGATTTCCCGGAAGATGATCCAGGCGCGCCCTTCGCCGCGCAGCTTGGCGGCTTCAACATAGTCCATAACGTTGATGTCCACCGCTACAGATCGCGATAGGCGATACGGGCGGGTGGCATCCAGTAAGCCCATAACAAGGATTAGGATCGGGACGGTCACCGGAACGATGGCCAGAATGACCAGTGCCAGGATCAGAGTCGGGATTGACATGATCAGATCCACCGTACGGCTGAGCGCCTGATCAGCCCATCCGCCCAGTACAGCAGCCAGCAAGCCCAGCGACGTACCGGTCAGAAAGCTGAGCAGCGTCGCCGCTGCCGCGATGAAGATTGTCGTGCGCCCGCCATAGATCATGCGGGTCAGCAGATCGCGACCGATATTGTCAGTGCCTAGCAGATGTTCGGGGCTGCTCGGCTCCCAGACGTCGCCGACGACTTCTGCCATTCCATAGGGTGCAATCAACGGGGCGGCGATCGCCACGAAGAAATAAGCGAAGGTGAAGATAAGGCCAATCAGAGCCGAAAGAGGAATGTTCTTTATCATTTCGGATGCCTCAGTCTTGGGTTGGCAAGGATCGACACGATATCTGCAACCATGTTCAGACCGATATAAACGGCCGCAAACACCACGCCGCAGGCCAGAACAACCGGCACATCACGTTTGGTCACGGCATCCACAAGGTATTGCCCCATACCGGGATAGACGAACACAACCTCGACCACGACAACACCCACGACCAAATAGGCCAGGTTCAGCATGACGACGTTCACGATCGGTGAAATCGCGTTAGGAAAGGCATGGCGGGCAATAACCTGAAATGTGCTGAGGCCTTTCAATTCAGCGGTTTCGATATAGGCCGATTGCATGAGGTTCAGAATGGCCGCGCGCGTCATGCGCATCATCTGCGCCAGCACGACCAGCGTCAGAACAAAGGCAGGCAGTGCGATTGCATTCAACTTTTGTCCAAACGACATAGAATCATTGATCATCGCAAGCGACGAGAACCACCCCAATTTCACTGAGATATAGTAGATCACCACATAACCGATCAGAAACTCGGGGATCGAAACCGTCGTCAGGGTGATGGCTGAAATCAGTTTGTCGGGCCAGCGATTGCGGAACCGCACGGCAAGCAGCCCCAGAAAGATTGCAAGCGGTACGGAAACTATTGCTGCCACGCAAGCCAGGAAAAGAGTGTTCCCAAGGCGTTTTCCAATACTCTCGGAGATATCAAGTTTGTTGGTCAGGGATTGACCCAGGTCACCCTGAAGTATGCCGCCCAACCACTCGAAATAGCGTGTAAGGGCAGGCCGGTTCAGGCCCATTTCTTCGCGTAGGTTTGCCAAGGCCTCTGGAGTTGCGGACTGCCCCAGGACGGCTTGCGCGGCGTCTCCGGGTAGGGCTTCGGTTAGGCCGAAAATCAGGGCCGAAGCGCCGAGCAGCAAAAGGAGTCCCAGCGCCAGGCGCTGGGAAACCAATTTGATGATGGGATGCATTATCCGTAGCCCGTTTTAGACGAACCACATTTTGCGGGATATGTTGCCGTTCATCATCTCTTGCGTTGGGTCAGATTCCCAGCCATCCAACTGGTTGCTGACGCCTTCGACAAAGTCGTTGAACATCGGGCAGATCAGGCCGCCTTCGTTGCGGACCATTTGACCCATCTGGCTATAGATGGCTTTGCGTTTCTCAGGGTCGAGTTCCGCCTTTGCTGCAAACAATAAGTCGTCAAACGCCTGAACCTTAAACCTCGTGTCATTCCAGTCTGCGGTCGACAGATACGCAGTCGAGTACATCTGGTCCTGAACCGGACGGCCGCCCCAGTAAGACGCACAGAAGGGTTGAACGTTCCAAACCTCGGACCAGTAGCCATCATTGGGCTCACGCTTGATTTCAAGCGGAATTCCAGCCTGTGCAGCAGTCTGCTGGAACAGAGCAGCAGCATCTACAGCACCTGGGAACGCACCATCGGCAACGCGCAAAATAATCGGAGAGCCATCATGTCCAGATTTCTTATAGTGCTCTGCAGCCTTTTCAACGCTGAATTCGCGCTGTTCGATGGTTTCATCAAACAATGGATAGGCTGAATTGATCGGCATATCATTCCCGATCGAGCCATAGCCGCGCAGAACTTTGTCAACCAATTCCGCTCGGTTGATGGCGTACTTCAGTGCGGTGCGCAGTTCATTGTTATCAAACGGAGCCGTGTCGCAATGCATGATGAAGACATAGTGACCGCGACCAGCGGTTGAATGCACCGTCAGGTTAGGCGCACGGCCCAACAGGTCGGCAACTTTGGGTTCAACGCGGTTGACGGCGTGGACCTGTCCGGACTGCAGTGCAGCGGTCCGTGCCGTCGCATCGTTGATCACAACAACTTCTACGCTGTCAAAATTGCCGAAATCGCTGTTCCAGTGGTTTTCGTTCTTGGTGAACAAGTGGCGGACGCCGGGTTCGTCCACTTCTAGTTTGTACGGGCCGGTGCCGATACCTGCCGCAGGATTATCCATGCCGCCATCGGGCTGAATGATGAGGTGATAGTCGGCCATCAGATACGGCAGGTCAGCGTTCGGCTCGGTCAGTGTGACCTGGAAATTGTCTCCATCGGCCTTCATCGACTCGATGCCTTTCATGATGCCCAAGGCACCTGATTTGGAATCTTCGTTCGAGTGACGCTGCATAGTTTTCAGCACGTCTTCGCTGGTCATGGTCTTGCCGTTGTGGAACTCGACCCCTTGACGCAGCTTGAACGTCCATACTTTCGCGTCTGCACTTCCTTCGACGCTTTCAGCCAGACGCGGTTCGATGGTTCCGTCGGGCGCCACTTCGACCAGTTGGTCGCCGAACTGCTTGCCGTTCTGGAACGGGACTGAGCTTGCGTAGGTTGCCGGATCAAGTGAGTTGGTTGATTCACCACCCTGCAAACCGAATTTCAGATCGCCGCCCTTTTTCGGACCAGCGGCACGTGCCGCATCGGCAAACATAGTGCTTGCCATTGCGGCCGAGACACCCAGTGCCGCTGCTTTACCCATGAATTCACGGCGGGTCAGCTTTCCAGCTGTGACCTGCTTTGACATGTGAGTGAGTTGTTCGTTCATCCAGATTTCTCCCAGTTGATAGGATGTTCAGCCCGTTGGTGGGCTTTTTATTGACGCATGAGTCAACTTAGGTGCAATTCAGGGCAGCGGGCAAGTGCAAATCTCTTGAAATAATGGGGAGGTTCCGCCTTTGATCGCGCCAGATGATCTTGTTATGAGCCTTTGGAAATCCAAAACCCCTTATTCCTAACTACTTACTCTGACCTAAACAAATTATCCGATAGTTGCCTGGTCAGTTTTGCATGAACTTTCGTTCCACAGATCAAACGCCATTCCGGCCTTTAAGTGATTCTATCTGGTGGGTTTTTCGGATGGGCGGAGTCAGGGTCTAGGATCAGTTTTTTATTGCAACAATCAGATCCATTACGTTTGTTCCTGTGGGTCCAGTGACCAACAGCGCCCCCGCCTTGTCGAGGAAACTGCCGCTATCTGCATTGTCCAGATACGCTTGCGCCTTATCGGACCAAGTGTCACCGGTAACGATGGCGCCTGCTGCATCTGTTGGCCCGTCGGTGCCATCTGTTCCTCCGACGATGACGGTCAAATCAGATTGCCCTGCGATTTCGCGCGCGAGTGCCAGAGCAAGGGCCTGATTGCGCCCACCACGCCCTGGCGCATCAGGTAGGACCACGGTTGGTTCGCCGCCAAATACCATGGCGCCCTTGGGCATATTTCGCAGCCGATCTCCTAATTTAGCTGCAACCGAGAGATAGTCATCGTGCATCGCTTCTTCGTTGTCGAGGACCTTGATGCCTGAGTTCTCAGCCGCAAATGCTGCGGCGTCGCGCGCGTGTGCGTTTGATGCGATTATCGCGGTGTGGGCAGAAAACTCCGGTTCTTCAGGCGACGATCCGATACCGGAGCCAATAACACCCAGATCATCACCCGGGACGTCCGAGATCGCCAGAACGGTCACACTTTTCCCTGAGAATGCCGACAACAAACCGCCACCCTTGATCCGGGACAGCTTGCGCCGTTCCGTGTTCATTGCACCGATGTCGAGACCTTCACTCAGCAGTCTTTGGTTGAGGGCCTCAAGATCATCCAATGTCGTACCGGCCACGAGGTCCTCGGCAAGCGAAGAAGCCCCTCCCGAAACTAGCAGAAGCAGTTTGCTGTCGGGTTTCATCGCCTCAACCGTTTCGCGCAATGCCTGCCCACCCTTCAGACTGCGGGCATCGGGAACCGGGTGTGCAGCTTCAATCACCACAATATGCTCAGGCAGGTCGTGGCCATGGCCATCCTTGGTAACCACCAGAGTGGGCATTGGGCCAAACCGTTCGACGGCGGCACGGGCCATGGCACCTGCGGCTTTTCCAACGGCCAATATCTGATCTGGGGCTTCGATCGCCTGAGTGGCCTCCAGCGTTGCGCGATATCCATCAACCGCCGCCACACCTGCGCGCCAAATGTCCTGTGCCTGTTGCGAACTCTGCATCAGCTTTCCATCCAAATTGTGACTGGTCCGTCATTGACCAACTCTACCGCCATGTCAGCTCCGAACGCACCTGTCTCAACCGGAATGCCCCGCGATGAAAGGTTGTGTACAAACGCCTCGTAGAGGTGTTCGCCCTCAGCCGCCGGGGCGGCCTTGGAAAACCCAGGCCTGTTTCCACGCGATGTGTCAGCTGCCAAGGTGAACTGGCTGACCACCAGGGCCGAGCCCTCAATATCCAATATCGACCGGTTCATCTTTCCCGCGTCGTCCTTGAAGATACGAAGCTTTGCGATCTTTTCAGCCAATTGATCAGTTTGTGTCTCTCCATCCCCCTGCATCGCACAAACCAGAATCATCAATCCGGGGCCCGATCGCCCGATCACTGTTCCATCGACTTTGACCGAGGCACTGGAAATTCTTTGAAGTAAGGCGCGCATCTGCAGGTCCTGTATTCTATTGCTATTCGTGCCAATCGATCACTTCATCCAGCGCGGCACGTTCCGTTCTGAACGCGTTCGCCGGGTGATCCATATCCGCATATCCGAACGAAATCGCGCACAGAATCAAGCGATCTTCTGATATCCCGAAATAACGGTGAAGAAATGCGCCATGGGCCGCTACCGCTGCCTGCGGGATACAAGCAACACCCACGGCCTGCGCCGCCAGTGAAAATGCGGTCACGAAGCCACCACAATCCATCGCGCCGTAAGGGCCCAGTTCAGCCGGGCTGGACAGTATGGCGCAATGTGGGGCGCCGAACAGAGCGTAGTTTTCCATCATCTGTTGCGCCGAGGCCCTGCGATCACCTTTTTCGATACCAACCGCTTTGTAGAGGGCCCAGCCACAGGCGCGACGGCGCTCTTGATAAACACCGGAATAGCCGGTTGGAAAGGGTAGGTCCGGAGCAGGCGCAACGTGCGAGGCTTCGTGTTGCAACGCGTCTCGAAACTGGTCTGTCTCGGCCCCGCTGGTGATCACGATCTGCCAGGGTTGCGCGTTGCACCAGCTTGGAACACGCGCAGCGCTGGCGACGATCTGTTCAATCTGTTCGCGCGGCACCAGGTCCGTGCGAAAGGCACGGCAAGAAAAACGATCGGCCAAGAGCGCGTTCAGAGCGTCAAGGTGCAATTCAACATCTCCTTTCAGGCATGCCGAGGAGTAGGTTCCATGAGCGTGCTCTGCTTATCAGCGTTATTGCTGTCCAGTTGCCACCAGATACCCGACGCCGGCCGCAACGAGAAGGCCCAGAACCACGGCGATCGTAATCTTGATTGCGGACCAGGGACGCTCACCCTGAACGCGGCCGGTCCGGCCATTGACCACAAAACGATAGGTCTGGCCGCGGTATTTGTAGGCCGCCATCCAAACCGGCAAAAGGATGTGTTTGAATGTGACATCTCGCACTTCGGTGTCGACAGCGTGAATGCGCTGACGATCGCCTCCGATATCGAAGCGCACGTCACGCTCGATCACCCGTGCCATATGTGCGCGGGCCTCTTGATAACCTTCTCGCAGTTCGACCGTGTAAGCCTCGGCGCGGAAACCGGCCAGATATTCTGGCTGGTATGGCTCAAGCGCAGGCAGGTCCCATGGCTCCAGCGCATCGGTATAGGATTTGGGCAGCGATTGAGACGCCAACACCAGAACATCGTCAAAGAACCGTGCGACCCGTCCGGATTTTGGAGTCCAGCGCACTTTGGGGACCTGTTGCTGTACGCGCTTTCCATCGCGCATGACGGTTCGAGTTTCGTAATACACCACACCGCGTTCCCCACGATAGCTCGACTTGGTATCAGCGTCGAAGGTCCAATACGGGACATAAATGCCCTGCATCTTGCGTCCCTTTCGGGCGTATTCCTTCAAACCGTTGGGTGCAAACCACAGTCGGCCCAGCCAATCCCCCATTGCCTTGTGGGCCGAGCGTTCATCCAGTGCAAAGGGCAACACTCCGCGGGGTTTGATATGGCGGCTAACGCCTGTATCGGTCACTACCGGAGTGGCACAGAACGGGCACTCCGCAGCATGGGTGTTCGGATCAAACTCAACCTGAGCCGCGCAGTTCGGACAGGTCAGAACACGGGTTTCTTCAATCTCGCTGTCAGGCAAGCGATCCGCGATGGCGGCGTCGAAATCCAGCTCTCGCAGACTTGCACCACCCCATGGGCCAGCACCGATCGTTCTGGTGTTGCCACAATGATCGCAAGTCAGCGTTCCGTCACCGGGATTGAACCGATAATCCGCCCCGCATTGGTCGCAGGGGAAACGGTGTTCGTCTTTCGCCATGACAGAACCTCGAAATCAGGTTACCAAATGTCAGATCACGCGCCCGGAGGCGGCGGAGGCAGGATCGTGAACAGCTGTGCCAGTTCCTGCACATCGCCTGCCTTCTTCCAACCGTCCTGACCGGCGGTCCAGACGTGGGTATCACGCGTGATTTCACCATCGGTTGCCATACGACCCATCTTGGCCTTGGAGAACGGCCCGCTGGTCTGGCCATCCACCGCGATATGCCACACGTGCTCGACGGGTGGCGGGGGTGGCGGTGCCGCAGGCGCTGCGGCTTGCGGGGCAGCGGGGGCGGAACCGCCCCAAGGGCCGCTCGGCTGACCCGCTGCCATGTTTGACATCTGCTGCGCCATCGCCATGCCCATTCCCATGCCAAGACCTGCGCCCATGCCGCCACCCTGACCGGGGTTGCTTGCAGCTGCCGTCATCGCTTCGGCTGCGGAATACTGCGTGAACTTGCCCAGATCGCCCGCCAACCCCATCGATGTGCGCTTGTCCAGCGCGGCCTCGACCGCTGGTGGCAGCGAGATGTTCTCGATGTAGAACTCGGGCATGCTCAAACCATACCCGTCCAGCACCGGTGACACCTCGGCGGCAATCAGTTTGCCCAGATCGGCAGTGTTCGCCGCCATATCGAGAACTGGAATGCCCGAGCCTGCGATGACGCGGCTGAATTCCTGCACGATGATGTTTCTGATCTGAAAGCTGATCTCGTCCATGGTGAATTCACCATCGGTGCCTACGATCTCTACTAGGAATTTCGCCGGGTCCTTGACCCGCACTGTATAGGTGCCGAAGGCCCGGATGCGTGTTGGTCCAAACTCGGGATCGCGCAGCATGATCGGGTTCTTGGTGCCCCATTTCAGGTCATTGAACCGGGTCGTGTTAACGAAGTAAATTTCAGACTTGAACGGAGACTGAAAGCCGTGATCCCAATGCTGCAGCGTCGTCATGATCGGCAAGTTGTTTGTCTCAAGCATGTAGAGACCTGGGGTGAAGACATCCGCCAACTGCCCCTCATGCACAAAGACCGCCGCTTGACCTTCGCGCACGGTCAGCTTGGCGCCGTATTTGATCTCGTGTCCTTCACGCTCGAACCGCCAGACCATGGTGTCGCGCGTATCGTCGACCCAGTGGATGACATCTATGAATTCACCGGTCAGAAAATCAAAAATTCCCATTGGATTTCTCCTGTCTTCGGGGTCAGAGCGACTGCCCCATCAATTCGCGTGCAATGATACGGACCACTGGCCGCGCTTCGTCAGCTGTCATGCCTGGCTTGAGGCGCGGGTCGTATAGAATGGTTAGTAGTTTTTCATCATGGCTTGTGAGCAGGGCGAACTCGTCGTCATCGTTGAAGATTGATGGCCGGGCAGACGGGCTGTCATTCGGCAGCCCCAATCCCTGAGCGATCTCTTCGTGGACGCAACTCAGGCGCACCAGATCGGGATGTTCCGCCCGGATCAGGGCAACAGCCCGGGTATATGTCTGTGGCGCGCTGTTCGACGCCGAAGCGAATACAAAGCAATAGAAAGAGCGCGGCAGTTTGTCGAAGAGGTCAAGTTGTGCCTGCCCTATGCCCGGGATCAGTTGTCGCAGCCGGGCTTGCACATAAGCGGTATCATCTTCACCCGCCACGAAGACGTGGAAATTTGCATTCCGGGTGGTGGTTGAGACCGGGTGTCCAGTGAGCCGCGACAAGCGGTTGGCGTAGGCGTCAATTCGGGTGGTCTCTTGCTGGCGGACTTCAGGTGCAACCGATGGACCAAACTCGGGCTTTATGCGAACCGGCGACGACCAGCGACTAAGCTGTCGGCTGGTGCGACTGCTGCCGCTGGCAACGGCTTGGCCCGGATATTCATTATAAAACGCTATGGTCTCAAAGTTCCGAGCCAGATCATCGGCATCATAGGGCGTATCAGGGCCACCGCCATCGGTTCTCAGCAACCCGCGCGTCAGCAAGTTGTTTTGTACACTTTCATAGTATCGCGCGAGATCAAGGCTCGCTGGTGAGGGCGCTTGATATGCATTGCTCAGGCCTTGCGGCTGGGCAGGTTGAGGTTCAGGAGCGATCGTCGTCGTCAATGCCTCATCGCAGCCAGCAAATGCCAGCAGCGACAAGCCCAATACTGCAATCTTAGCGCGATGAAATGGCCGCACGCCCGCTGTTTCCATTATCCGGGAACAGCCGTTCCGGCATTGTCGCCGATCCCGTCCTGTCGCGCCTTGGCCGAGGCGAGCGTGTCGCGCAATTCGGCCTCCATCTTCTTCAGTTCTTCCTCGGCTGCGGCGCGTTTGGCCTTGCCTTCGTCTGCAATGGCGAGGCTTTCGTTGATGGTGCCGATCAGGTCTGCATTGGCTTGTTTGACGGCTTCGATATCGAAGACGCCACGCTCCATCTCTTCGCGGATCATTTTGTTGGATTCGCGCAAGTTGGCGGCGTTCGAGGTCAGCAATTCATTGGTCAGATCATTGGCATCACGTACGGCAGCGGCGGCCTCGGCACTGCGCTGTATGGTGACAGCTTGTGCCAGCTGGGTTTCCCAGAGCGGTACTGTGTTGACGAGGGTCGAGTTGATCTTGGTCACCAGCGACTTGTCATTTTCCTGCACCAGACGGATGGAGGGCAGCGATTGCATCGTCACCTGACGGGTAAGCTTCAGGTCGTGGACCCGGCGTTCCAGATCATCGCGCGCAGCACGCAAGTCGCGCAATTCCTGCGCTTTCATCACCTGTTGGTTTTCGGGCGCGGCCTGAACTTCGGCCTCTTTTTCAGGAATGTCGTGGCTGTCCAGTTCGGTCAGCTTCTCCTCTCCCGCTGCGATGTACAGTGCGAGTTCGTCGTAGAACTCCAGCGTTTTTTCGTACAGCAGATCCAAAGACTTGATATCTTTCAGCAGTGTATGCTCATGCCCCAGAAGATCATCAGTGATCCGGTCGATCTGGCTTTGAACGTCTTCATACTGCGCTGTGAACTTGGCAAAGGGTGCAGCGCGGCCCAGCAGTTTTTCCCACCAACTACGTTCGCGACGCACATCCAGTTCGCTGACTGAAAACCCCCGGATCGTTGTTACGATGTTGCGAAGGCTGTCGCCCGCCGGGCCCACATCCTTATT
The DNA here is from genome assembly GCF_056532915.1 of Ruegeria sp. H9. Taxonomy (NCBI): domain Bacteria; kingdom Pseudomonadati; phylum Pseudomonadota; class Alphaproteobacteria; order Rhodobacterales; family Roseobacteraceae; genus Ruegeria; species Ruegeria sp. H9. Next base: position 1,465,721 of record NZ_JBQFNX010000001.1, read on the forward strand.
GCGTACATCGGCCAGCATGGCCTGACTGATCTCCTGCAGTTCCGCCTGTGCGGATGATCCGAACGAGACGATCGAGTTTGTGTCGCCCATATCGATCTCACCCATCCGCTTGCGGATTTCAGCGCCAACCGGTTCGTCGGCCTCTTCCAGCGGGACAATCTCGGCCTGCGGCTCGGGGAGGGCGACCGCGGTGACTTCCTGCACCAGCGTTTCAGCCTCGACTGCCTTGTTCTTGATCTCATCGGACATGGGGTAATCCTCGCTTACATAAAAGCCGGTCAGTCCAACCGGACGCCTTCGCGCTGCAGCCGGTCGCGCAGCACATCAATTTCAACCGTCAGATCACTGCGGTCATCCAATAGCATCTTTCGCGTCCGCGCCGCGAAATTCTGTTCCAAATCGTCCAGCAGAGCCGAATAATCCGCCAGCGCCTGCGCATCGCGGGTACGGGCATAGACGTCCGAAAACTTCACCGTCGCATCGCGTGCGCCTTGCAAATAAACCGTCAGGTATTTCCGGGCACCGGCCAGATCGCGCGGGTCTTCCTCGACCGTGCGAAACAGGTCGCGGGCTGTATCCTGAAAGCGCTCGACCCGCGCTTCGATCCGGCGGTCACCAGCGCGTTTTATTGCATCTGTCATTTGGGTCAGATGGGTTTCGGCGTCCTCGACCACGCGTGCGACACGGTCCTGCTGGAAGGTGTCGACACCCTCCATTCCTTTGTCCTTCATTGGGTCGAGGCCGAAGGAAACCGAATGTAGAACCGTTGCAGCGGCGCCAAACAGGATGGGGGCCAGCAGGCTTACCTGTGATGCTGTTTCGGCGTCCAGAAATTCGGTCCGGTATGAGGCTAGCGCCGCCCCCAAACCGGTCAGAACGCTGGAAAACATCTTGCGGGGAAACGCAGGTCTGCGTGCGGTGCGGCGGGCGTTGTAAGCGGATTCGGCCCTTAAACCTTCGCGCAGCAGAAACGCGGCGGCGGTCAGTAGCCCTGCCGCAACCAGGCCTATGGTCATTCCGATCGCGCCATCGTTCAGAGACAGAAACACCAGTGGTATCGCCGGGACAAACAGGATGTTCGCGCGTGCACCTGCCGGTTCGACACGGGCACCATCGAATTGGCCACGCGATGGCTGATCCTGCGAGGAAACATCGCCTTCTGGGCTGAATTTGCCGCCGTACCGTTTGGCCATTTCGCTACAGGCCCCCCAACAGACCGGTGCAGACGCCGAACAACAGCACCAACAGGGCCGCATAGGCCAATTTTTGTACTCCGGTCCCGGACATGGCGCCCCCCAACTGTGACCATCAGGGAAAATTTAGGCGATACGAGGGCTTGGCGCTAGGGGGAAGGTTGAATAACCCGCGTCACTTGCGAGGTTTCTTGCCGATTGCTGGTCTTTTGCGCTGCGGTCGAGCAGGGCGTTTGGCCGGGGGTATTCCGCTATCCTCAGCATCCAGCCCCAGTTGGTCGCGCATGACACGGCGGCGGATTTCTTCAACCTCGCCGGGTTTCAGGTTGCCCAGTTGGAATGGGCCGTAAGAAACCCGCAAAAGCCTGTTCACCACATAACCGATATCTTCGATAGCGCGGCGGATTTCGCGATTCTTGCCTTCGCGCAGGCCGATGGTCAGCCAAGCGTTCGCGCCCTGTTGACGGTCCAGTGTCACGGTCATGGGCTGAAACCGTTCACTATCGATTACCAGGCCTTTGCGCAGCGGTTCGAAATCCTCGTCTTTGGGGCGTCCATTTACCCGCACCCGGTATTTGCGCAGCCATCCAGTTGAGGGCAGTTCCAGCTTGCGCTTGATGCCGCCATCATTAGTCAGCAGTAGCAATCCTTCCGAGTTCAGATCGAGTCGCCCGACGCTCATGACCCGGGGCATATCCTCGGGCAGGTCGTCAAAAATCGTCTTGCGGCCTTTTTCATCACGCGCCGTCGTCACCAGTCCTGGTGGCTTGTGATAGAGCCACAGGCGTGATGGCTCGGGCTCGGATACTGGTTTGCCATCGACGGTAATCCTGTCCTTGGCGGTTACGTTCAGCGCAGGGCTGTTGATCGCCTTGCCATTCACGGTCACACGTCCGGCTTCGATCATGCGTTCAGCTTCGCGGCGCGAGGCGACACCGGCGCGGGCCAGCACTTTGGCGATCCGGTCGCCGGGAGGAGGGGTATTGGTCATCCTCCGGCCATAACCCATCCCGGCGGCTTGCGAAAGACGGGTTTCTGAGGCAGTCAGAGGCATGAAGTTCAGATCCCACATGAAACAGGCGCTGGAACAGGCACAGGCGGCAGCAGACCGAGGTGAAGTGCCGGTCGGCGCGGTGATCGTCGCGCCCGACGGGCAGGTGGTGGCCGCAGATGGGAACCGCACCCGCGAGTTGAATGACCCCACTGCCCATGCTGAGATTCTGGCTCTGCGCGCCGCATGTGCCGCGGCCGGGTCCGAGCGTTTACCCGATCATGATCTTTACGTAACCCTTGAGCCTTGTGCCATGTGCGCCGCAGCGCTGGCCGCAGCCCGCATCCGGCGCATCTACTACGGCGCTTCCGATCCGAAATCTGGCGGTGTCGCACATGGCGCGCGGGTGTTTTCGCACCCACAGGCCCACCATCGACCCGAAGTCTATGACGGCATTGCCGCCGAAGAGGCTGCCGCGCTGCTGAAACGCTTCTTCGCGACGCAGCGCGGTTAAGTTTTTACGACCATCTCACGTGGGATATCAGCCAGAGGCTTGCCCCCATCTGACGTCACCACAAAGCTTTCGGTAATCGCCAGTCCCCAGTCTGGGGTCCAGAGGCCGGGCATTAGGTGAAAGGTCATATTCTCTTGCAATTCCGTCGTGTCACCGGGTCGCAGGCTCATGGTGCGCTCGCCCCAGTCGGGCGGATAGCTGAGCCCGATGGGATAGCCGGTGCGGTTGGCTTTGACATACCCCGCGCGGGCGAAACTGTCATAGACACAAGCCGCGACCTCTTCGCAGGTGATGCCAGGGCGTGCGGCGGTCATTGTGTCGTCGATAGCGGTTAGAACGGCGGCTTCGGCCCGGCGGATATCATCCGGGGGATCACCCAGAAACAGGCTGCGACTGGCGGGGCAGTGATAGCGTCGATAGCAGCCGGAGATTTCGAAATAGGTCGCCTCATCCCGCGCCAGAGGTCGGTCGTTCCAAGTAATGTGCGAAGCAGAAGCCTCACGACCGGAGGGTGCAATCGGCACGATAGCAGGGTAATCTCCGGCTAGGCCGGGCAGTCCGGCGATGCCTGCCGCCTGCACTTCGGCGACAAGTTGGTTTTTGGGCATTCCTTCCTGATATGCGTCACGCAGAACACCGTGCATATGTGCGGTCAGCTGACCCGCCTTGCGCATCATTGCGATCTCGGCATCGCTTTTTACGGCGCGCTTCCAATTCACAAGCCCTGTGGCATCAATCAATGCACCGAAGGCGCGTTCGAGGATGCGGTGACTGGCGGCTGAGTAATAATAGTTATCCATCTCCACGCCGATACCAGCGGTCCAGCCGCGATCCCGCAACGCAAAGACGAGCGCGTCGACCGGATGGTGGTCCGGGTGTTGCACATGCTCTTCGGGCCAGTCCAGCAGGTCCCTCGGGTCCAGCCAGGTGGTCTGAGCGGCCCCCGCTTTGTCCTGCGTTCTGCCCCACCAAAGGGGCGATCCGCTGGCGGGCAGGATGACCATCTGCGGTACGTAAAAGCTCCAACCGTCATAACCTGTGAGCCACGCCATGTTCGATGGGTCCGTGATCAACAAGGTCTCGATACCCTGTTGATCCATCGCAGAACGGGTCTTGTGAATGCGGTCAGCGTATTCCTGCGCGCTGAAATCCGACGCGGGCATCAGAGAGAAATCGCCTGCATGACCTCGGGCTCGATTACATCGACACCGGGTAACCCGTCAGCCAATTCCTGAGCCGATTGCGCGAGAATCGGAAAGGTCTTGTAATGGCACGGGATCACTGTCTTGAAATTGAAATACCGCTTGGCAGCATAGGCAGTGCCCTTCATGTCCATGGTAAAGTGGCCGCCTGCCGAAAGGATGCCGATATCGGGTTTGTAATAATCACCCATCCACTCCATGTCGGCCATAATGTCGGTATCGCCAGAGAAATAGAGCATACGGTCCTCTGACGCGATCATATAGCCGACCTCGGTTCCACCCGTACGCAGACCATCAGGCGTCGAGAAGGTCGAGCTGTGCGAGGCAGGCACCATCGTTAATTTGACACCGTTTAGGTCAACCGTGCCACCTTTGTTGAATCCGACCGTTTCAATGCCTTCAGCCTCGGCCCAGTAGCCCATCAGGTCGTATTGCCCGACCACGGGCACGTTTAGATGTTTGGCCAGCGGCAGCACATCGACGACATGATCGAAATGAGTATGAGTCAGCAGGATATGCGTCGCGCCCGCAACGGCTGCGTCATGCTGATCTTCGGGCAAAGACGGGTTGCCCGTCAGCCAGGGATCGATCAATAGAACTTGTCCTGCTGTTTCGATGCGAAAGCTGCCATGTCCCAGCCAAATGATATCCATAGAGAATCCTCCCATTTTCCGCTTGGAGTTAGCCTAGCATCGGCTATGTAAAAATCTATGGATTGGACGCAGTATGTTGATGGATATTGTGAGCGGCTCTCGCCCGCGTATTGGGCCGAGCCGATAAACGCGATTACCAATGCGGCCTTTCTTATTGCTGCATTTGTGATGTGGCAAAGGGCGCGCGGGCAGGGCGCACCGTTGGCGATGGCTTTGGTTGTCATATTGGCGATGATAGGAATTGGCAGCTATCTGTTCCATACACATGCGCAGGTTTGGGCGGCGATCTTGGATGTGACGCCAATTCTGCTGTACATCCTCGTTTACATCTACGCAGTGAATCGCGATGTCTGGCGGCTGAGCAACAGATACGCGCTGGGTTTGACCGCGCTGTTCTTTCCATACGTGGCGCTGACGATCCCGCTATTCCAGTTGGTGCCTGGCCTTGGTGGCTCGGCGGCATACGCCCCAGTTCCTCTATTGATTCTGATTTATGCGGTTCTGTTGCGCCGGAAAGCCCCGGACACTGCGCGTGGGCTGACAATAGGAGCAACTGTCCTGATCACCTCGATCACCTTTCGATCACTGGACACTCCAATTTGCGGGTATCTGCCAACGGGGACGCATTTTATGTGGCACATTCTGAATGCAGTTATGCTGGGCTGGATGATTGAGGTTTATCTGCGGGCGATCCGAAATCCACCTGCCGGAGCTGCGGTGGCTGCAGGATCAGGACATTGATCAGAACCACCGAAGCATCATCCTGATTGGTTAATCCCTGAACGCAGCAGCCAAAGCCTCGGGCAGATCAAATTCAGCCAATACGCGCGCGCGGCCTTCGGCTGACATCTTGAAAGCCGTTTTTTCAACAATGCGCTGGATTTTTTCGGCGGAGTGCTTGGCGGCAAAAGGTTCAAAGTACCATTTCAGAAAAACGAAACAGATCACGTCCTCAAGCGCCTGTACTTCGGCATTGCGCTTGATCCCCTGTTTGCGCAGCATTTGCCCGACGGCTTCTATATCGTCCGCACCATATTCAGCCTGTTCCATGAATCCTTGCACAACGTCAGCGTGATATACGCCTTGCGCCTTCCTCCAGGCCAGATACCCTGCACGTCCTTCGGGGTATTCAGTGCGCTTTAGCTTCCAGCGTTCGACATGCTGACCACGTGCGGCGATCTGTAAAGCATCCGACGCATCGGGAAATAGCCGATCCAGCTCTGCGCTCATGCGTTGGCCATAAAGCAGCTCGACCGGCTGGCCGTCCTCCATATTAGGGTCTTGCGCATTTGCTGCGTCAATTGCGTCCAGAACGGTTTGCTTGCGTGTGCTCATTCTCTGCTCCGTTAGCTCGCCTGAACTGCACCTGACGGGTGGTTCGGCGTTTGGTCCAAGACCATGCTAACGAGTTGTTGGAATGGGTGCAGCAGTCAATTGTAAAAAGCGCCGGATCGGGAGGGGGCGTACCGATCCGGCGCGCAGGTCAGGGTTATTTGCCTGCCTGGGTGTGGTCCCTCGTCACGGGCTCCGAAACAGGCGCGGGGAAGCTAAGGTTTCGGGTCAGATTGTTCATATCTATACCCAAAGCCAGGGCGGGCGAGGTCAGAACCAGAGCGGACAAGATGAAGGCGGGAAGAAGGTTTTTCATGAGGTGTCTCCGATTTCTCGTTGCGTCACGATATTGAGGTGAACTGTTCGGTTCATTTATTCAATGGCAAAACTGAACTAATCGGTTTACTTATTTGCATATCAGCCATTCAAATATGCATGGCAGCTGGCGATATTGGGATTGAATCCGCGTCTGCCACCTGTCGCTCTTGCGAGTGTTGCGGCAGGCAGGTAAACGCCCCCTAACGTAGATGAGGGTTTCCGATGTCGATTGACCAAAGCACCGCCGCCAAGGTGGCCAAACTGGCCCGGATCAAGGTCGAGGATGATGCGCTGCCTGCGCTGGCGTCCGAGTTCAACAATATCCTCGGGTTTATCGAGCAACTGAACGAAGTGGATGTCGAAGGCGTCGAGCCGATGGTCTCGGTTGAGCCGATGCGCCTGAAGCGTCGTCAGGACGTGGTCACCGATGGAAACCAGCAGGACAAGGTCCTATCCAACGCCCCCGATGCGCGCGAAGGGTTCTTCGCTGTTCCAAAAGTTGTGGAGTAAGTCATGAGCGAACTGAACAAATTGGGCCTGGCCGAGGCCCGCGACGCGCTGCGTGCCAAAGATGTCACATCCGTTGAACTGACCGAGGCTTGCCTCAAGGCGATTGACGACGCCGACGCGCTCAACGCCTTTGTCCACAAAACGCCCGAGATCGCGCTGGAGCGCGCCAAGGCGGCGGATGAGCGGATCAAAGGCGATGACGCGCCTTCGATGTGCGGTCTGCCGATCGGCATCAAGGACCTGTTTTGCACTAAGGGCGTGCCCTCGCAAGCGGCCTCGAAAATTCTCGAGGGGTTCAAGCCCGAATACGAATCCACCGTGTCGCAACAATTGGCGGATGCTGGTGCTGTGATGCTGGGCAAGCTGAACATGGACGAGTTCGCGATGGGTTCGTCTAATGAAACATCCGTTTACGGCAATGCGGTCAGCCCGTGGCGGCGCGGCAATGACGATGCACAGCTGACACCCGGCGGCTCGTCCGGTGGCTCAGCCTCGGCTGTCTCGGCTGACCTGTGTCTGGCCGCGACCGGTACCGATACCGGCGGTTCGATCCGCCAGCCTGCTGCTTTTGTCGGTATCACCGGCATCAAGCCAACCTATGGTCGTTGCTCGCGCTGGGGCATTGTGGCCTTCGCCTCTTCTCTGGATCAGGCCGGTCCGATGACCAAGAACGTCCGAGACGCAGCGATCATGCTGGAAACCATGTGCGGTCATGACCCCAAGGATTCCACCAGCGCCGAGCTGGCCGTGCCAAATTTCGAGGCGATGCTGACCGGCGATATCAAAGGCAAGAAAATCGGTATCCCCAAGGAATACCGCATGGACGGCATGCCTGCCGAGATTGAAAAGCTTTGGGCCGATGGCACCGCTATGCTGAAAGACGCAGGCGCCGAAATCGTAGATATCTCGCTGCCGCATACCAAATACGCGCTGCCTGCCTATTACGTGATTGCTCCTGCCGAGGCGTCGTCGAACCTCGCCCGCTATGACGGTGTCCGGTATGGCCGCCGAGCGCAGTTGGCTCAGGGCGATGGCATCACCGAGATGTACGAAAAGACCCGCGCCGAAGGCTTCGGTCATGAGGTCCAGCGCCGGGTGATGATCGGCACCTACGTGCTGTCTGCAGGCTTCTATGACGCCTACTACAACCGCGCCCGCAAGGTCCGCACCCTGATCAAGAAGGACTTCGAAGATGTCTTTGCCGCAGGCGTTGATGCGATCCTGACCCCGGCAACGCCGTCGGCCTCGTTCGGTCTGGGCGAGATGACCGAGGCTGATCCTGTTCAGATGTACCTGAACGATGTGTTCACCGTGACAGTGAACCTCGCTGGCCTGCCCGGTATTTCGGTTCCTGCTGGTCTGGACAAACAGGGCCTTCCGTTGGGTCTGCAGCTGATCGGCCGTCCGTGGGAGGAAGGCGATCTGCTCAACACCGCCTACGCGCTAGAGAGCGCGGCTGGGTTTGTGGCCAAGCCCGGAAAATGGTGGTAATCCTCAAACTTGACACGGCAATAAAGAACCGGAGCAGCCAAATGCGCAAATTGCTTCTGATCCCGGCCCTTTGGCTGATCGCGGCATGTGATACCGTTACCCCTGTTTCGGGTACCGGTTTCAATACGCCGGAATATCAGGCGCAGCGCGAGGCCGAACTGGCCGGGCAGGGTCTGGCCGGTAATCCGCTTGCGCCACCCGAGGCGGTTTCAGAGCAGCCGCTCTCGGCGCAGGGGGCTGTTGGTGCCGTACCAACAGGCGACGCCTCTGACATCGCCAACCAGACGGCCATTGCCTTGGCGAATACGTCGGGTCAAGAGACGCGCGTCGCGCCTCTGACTGCAACAATCAACCCAAGTATCTCTGATGAACAGGATTTTGAGGCTGTCTCAAACCGTCGCAGTGTCGATGCCGACGCCGCTCGTATCGAACAGAATCGGCAGTCTTACGAGGTCGTCGCCCCTACTGCCGTGCCCGAGCGTGGCTCTGACGGGCAACCCAATATCGTGCAATACGCCCTGAGCACTTCGAACCCCATCGGTACCCAGTTGTACAGCCGAGCCGGATTTAACCTGCAGGCCAAGGCACAGCGCAACTGCGCTCAGTTCGCCTCTCCTGATCAGGCGCAGATTGAGTTTCTGTCGAATGGAGGCCCCCAGCGTGACCGCAAAGGGCTGGATCCGGATGGCGACGGTTACGCCTGCGGCTGGGACCCCAGCCCGTTCCGCAGTGCCGTCAACAACTAAGCTCTCCCCCATCTGGCACCCATCGCCCAATTTCGGCCCCCGTCGGGATGGGCTGTCACCCAAGCTGATCGTGCTGCACTACACCGCAATGGAGAGCGCTGCTGCCGCGCTTGAACGTCTCTGCGATCCGGGTCCCGAGGTCTCCGCCCACTACCTGATCGGTCGTGACGGTGCGCTATGGCAGCTTGTCCGAGAGGAAGATCGCGCTTGGCACGCCGGGGCAGGGGAGTGGCAAGGGCAAGCCGACATAAACTCCCGCTCGATCGGGATCGAGCTGGACAATGGCGGAGATCACCCGTTTGCCGAACCCCAAATGCGTGTATTGGAACAGCTTTTGCCCGAACTCATGCAGCGTTGGACCATCGCGCCAGAGGGTGTGATCGGGCATTCCGACATGGCACCGGGCCGCAAGTCCGACCCCGGCCCCCGGTTCGACTGGCAAAGGTTGGAACACCAGCGCCTTGCCGCTCGGCGTGGTACTGCCCTCGAACCGAACGTCAACTTCCGCGAGCTGGCGCAGAACCGGGGCTACACAGCGACAAGCGACGAGAAGACGCTCCTAAATTCCACGCGCCTGCGCTATCGCCCGTGGGCCTCCGGCCCCTTGCACCCCGATGATCTCAAAGCGCTCTGTCCACTCCCAAGATCAACCTGATCCGCCCTTCATCTGGCCAAAAATATCTCGGGGATGAATTGGCCGCAGGCCAAGAAGGGGCTGGCCCCTTTAACGTGCCAACCACCCTTGACGCCACCTTGCACAGAGCCTACCCAACCCACGCGCGGAGGGCCGGATGGCCGCTGGGGTCGTAAGGCCCGAGAGGAAAGTCCGGACTCCACAAGGCAACGGTGCCGGGTAACGCCCGGGCGGGGAAACCCGACGGAAAGCGCCACAGAAATCAGACCGCCACACACGTGTGGCAAGGGTGAAACGGTGGGGTAAGAGCCCACCGCGCCGCTGGCAACAGTGGCGGCACGGCAAGCCCCACCGGGAGCAATGCCGAATAGGGTCCCCGCGCGGGCCGGTCGGTGCAAACCGATACCGCCGCTAGGCACGCCTTGGCCGAGAGGGACCGGGTTGGCAGCTCGAGCCGCGCAGCAATGCACGGCCTAGAGGAATGGTCATCGAAGGGGGCAACCCTGGAACAGGATCCGGCTTACAGGCCCTCCGCGCATCTCCTGTTACCCGCCCGGAGGTGTGTAGGTGCCGCCAAGTGCTGCAGCTTTTTCGGCGACGGCAACAAATTCCTGCGCCGACCATGCGCGAACGGTCTCGATCCTCGAAACCGCACCCGTGCCCGCGACGGCCATGCCAATTGCCACAGCATCACTGCCTTCAGGCAGTTCGCTGATAACGACGACATCATTGCCTCCGGTGGTTATATAAAATGAGATCAGTCTGCCGCCTGCTTTCTCAAGCAAGGCCTTGACGGGACCGGTGCGATCTTCCGGTTTTGCCAACATTCCTTTGACCCCATCTTGCGAATAAGACGCATAGGTAATGAAAACAGGCATATTTCTCTCCCTTGGTTGCAGTTTATTCGGAGCGCTAAAAGCGGCCGACTCCTTGGCCGTGTCGCGTGCAGGATTGCGCGCAAACCGGAAAAGACCCGGCTAAATAGACAGCCGGGCGTTGCTATAGTTGTGAGCGGTGTTGTCCGCCGGAATTTACATCCGGCCCGGTATTACCTAAGTCCGCAAAACGGGCTTCGAAGGTTCCGGCGACACTATCACAGAATCGTGAGCGCTCCAAATCGACTGCTCTTGAAGCCGTGTCAGGAATTGTTCCCCTAACGCGGCGAATCCGGTTGACTTGGGCGCATGAGCGGTTAAAAGCGCACGCTCATAAGGATTCAACCGAAAGGCCCCTGCCTTTTCGGACGCAGGAGATAACCATGGCGAAGCCGACGACAATCAAGATCCGTCTGAACTCGACCGCGGGCACGGGCCACTTCTACGTGACCAAGAAGAACGCGCGCACCATGACCGAGAAAATGACCATTCGTAAATACGATCCGGTCGCTCGGAAGCATGTCGAGTACAAAGAAGGCAAGATCAAGTAATCTGCCCTCTGACATACTTTTTGAAGAAGGACTCTGCCATGCAGGGTCCTTTTTTGTATTGTTTTGGGGTATCTCTTGGTCGGCTTAAACCAAGCAGGGGCGTTGCAGGGGCGCATCAGAGGTTTGGGTGTTCTGAATCTCAGCGGCTTGCTTTTTCTAATCCCCTGCCGCTACGCTTCAGCAACCCTTTCCAAAATGTTGACCGCCATGAAAAAAATCTTGTTGCCCGCTCTTGCTGTTCTGACATTGTCAGCCTGCGAAGACCCCTTTAACCGCGAAGGTGTTGGTTTCACCGGGATTGATGGTGAACCGCGCACAGTGTCGGATGTGAAAGGCGCCGTAGCCTTTTTGCCGCCAGAAACCAACATCCCGGCGGAACTGGCCAAGCTACCAACGGTACAGGTTACATCGGACAAAGCCGAGCTTGAAAAGATCGCGGGTGTCGCAATCGATAATGGCGGTCGCTCAGATGCGAATTCAGTTCAGCTCACTGGCAGTGATACCAATCTGTACCTGAGCAATGTCAGTGTAAACGGTCAGTTGTTCGGCGTCCTGCGTACGGAAAACAACTCCACCAAAGTTGATACATCGGTGGGCTCGGCCTTTGGCGCTCAAACGGAACGCTTTACCGGATGCTTGCCCGCGGGTGATGTATACCGCAAAGGTTCGTCCGAGCGCAGTTCGGGTTTTGCAGTGCCACTGAACTGCCGTTAATTTAGCTTACACAATCTAAGTAAAAGCCCCCGCCATTGGCGGGGGCTTTCTAGTTTCAGTGTTTCTGCAAGTCTTACGAGACGCTGAACAAGGGCCCAAACCCAGCAGCGGTCATTCAATCCATGTGACACACCGGACGATGATCACGTGAGTTCAGAGGCCCCCGCCATCCGTTGGCATCCAAGCAAGCGCTATGCGTGTTCTCTATTTCGCCCCACCGCCAAAGAATAATCAGTGGTGAAACTCAGACCCGATCAGCAGAACTGTTTAACCTCAACTGATAGGAAGCAACGTTCATTGCTCTACCAATGCCTGCCCATTCTCGTCAAAGAAATGAAGTTTGTCGGTGGGAAAATGCAGGCCGATCTTTGCCCCAGGCTTTAGAGCGGTGTCCCCATTCAGGCGCACGGTAACCTTCTCTTCGGCGCCGCAATCCACGATCAGGAAGGTATCTGCCCCCAGATACTCAATCACCTCGATGATGCCATCACATTGCCCATCGCCCGACGATACAACATCGATGTGTTCGGGGCGAATGCCGAGTTTGCTTGCTACACCCGAGCGCGCGAAGTCGCCGCCTCTGCCATGTTCCAGAGTGTAGCCATCGTTCTGAGTCGTGCACGGCAATATGTTCATTTTGGGGCTGCCAATGAACTGTGCGACAAACAGATTGGCAGGGCGTTCGTAAAGTTCGCGGGGTGTGCCGACTTGCGCGATCTTGCCGTACTCAAGCACGACGATGCGGTCGGCCAATGTCATCGCTTCAACCTGATCGTGCGTCACGTAGATCATTGTGCGCTTTAGGTTCTGATGAAGTTTCGCGATTTCGTAACGCATTTCGACACGAAGCGCTGCATCAAGATTCGAGAGCGGTTCATCGAACAGAAACGCCGTCGGGTCGCGCACGATAGAACGACCAATCGCAACGCGCTGCCGCTGTCCACCGGACAGGTCCTTGGGGCGACGTTCCAGAAAAGGTCCCAGCTTGAGAACCTCGGCGGCTTTATTGACCTGCTCTGCTATCTCGGCCTTCGGAACACCCGCGACCTTAAGTGAGAACCCCATATTTTCGGCGACCGTCAGGTGGGGATAAAGCGCATAGGATTGGAACACCATCGTCAGACCCCGCTTGGAGGGTGGGTGATCCGTGACATCATTGCCGTTGATTAGTAGCGATCCGCGCGAGATATCTTCAAGCCCACCGATCATGCGAAGCAGGGTGGATTTTCCACAGCCCGATGGACCGACGAAGACGATGAATTCACCTTCATCAATCATTAGGTCAACGCCTTTGATGACCTGGGCCGAGCCAAACCACTTTTCGACGGATTTTAGTTCGATGCTGCCCATTAGTTCCTCCCTGCCCAATGCAGCCAAACTGCGGCTGTCCAGGTGAATGAATTCCCTCCGGCAGGGCTGCCGGTCAGTGGATCGTAGTATTCAGCGAAGCCGTTCGTTGCGATCAGCTGCGACGTTTTCTGGCGCAGTGCCTCGGCTTCTTCCAGGTGCCCCATATCCGCCAATCCAAACCCGATCAGCATATTCATGAACCCCCAAGTGGGACCCCTCCAGTACCTGCGTTGGTCGAAGTTGGGCATCGCGGGGTCATAGCTGGGAACTGGAAAGGGTACTTTTGCAAGCGTCGCCTGCAGGCGCTCCAGCATGTGCTGTGAATCAAGCCCCCCAAACCAGCAAAGATACGACGCGTTAGAGATGCTTCCGGCCCAATCACCAGTCAGCGCATCACGCGAGTCGAACGAGCTCAGCGTTTCGTTCCACAAAGATCGCGCGCCCGCTTCGAGCCTTTGAATGTCGCTACTTAGTCCATCCGCAGCAATTCCAAGCCTTTCGCTGATCTCCTGCAGATCGCGTGCGGCGCGCAGAGTGATAAATGTCATCGTCGGATCTGCGACTCGGAAGGGATTCAGGCTCAGCAACTTCTGTTGATCCCAGTCGGCCTGACAGCCGATCTGAACCAATTTGATATAGCGGTCATAGTCGTATTTGGTCGGTCGATCTGCACTGTTGACGTGGCTTGTGTCACGGCGCTGGTAGTCTCCGACACCTGTGGGATCTACGCCCTCCATTGCTTTGTCCCAGTCCGGTGCATTGTCGCGACCAGCTTCCCACGGATGCGTGGTGCAGACCGCGCCGTGTTCGTCGAGTCGCCATCTCATGATCCAGCGATGCCACGCCAGCAGAGATGGGAAAAGCGCGCGAACGCGGTCCGCGCCTGCATCGCCATCTTTTTCCCAGATCTTCCGCGCCACAGTTGCAGCCACCGGGGGCTGAATGATGCCTGAGGATGGGATCGGCCCGTGGCCACCCCAGACATCCGGGCCGGGGTAATATCCGTCATCCTGTTTGTGGAACAGGATATGCGGCACCATTCCATCATCCCACTGGCCCGAGAACAGTGTTTCAAGTTCCACCCAGGCTCGATCAATGTCGAACTCGGCAAAACCAAGCGCCGCAATCGCGCTGTCCCAATTCCATTGATAGGGGTAAAGCCCTTCGGTCGGGATGGTGTAGCCGCCGCGATCATTGGCAACCAGAATGTTGCGCGCCTCGCGGTCGGGGTTTGTATGTTGGTTCATCTCAGTCATCCTTTGACGGACCCCGCAGTCAGGCCCTTAGTCATGAAACGTTCAAGTCCCAGGAACAGCGCCATGATCGGAACGGTGGCGATCACCGCACCGGCCATCAGATGCTGTCGGGGAATTTCCGAGGAGTTCAGCATCGTGACGCCTCGGGTCAGGGTAAATTTCGAAGGGTCGTCCAGCAGCATGAAGGCCAGCAGGAACTCGTTCCAAGCGATCATGAAGACGTAGAGCGAGACCGACGCCAGCGCAGGCAGGCTAAGCGGCAGCGTAATCTTCCAAATCACTGCCAGCCGCGAAAGCCCATCCATGAGACCGGCCTCTTCCACCTCAGTCGGCAAGCCACGGAAATAACCTTGCAGCATGTACAGCGCGACAGGGATCGTCGTGACCGGGTAGATCATCACGATGCCAAGGATCGAGTTGCGCAAGCCAGTCAGCGAGAACGCGATATAGATCGGCAGCGCCAGAACGATCATCGGCACCATGTAGATCAGCAGGATCGAGCGTGAGAACGCCTTTTGCCCCGAGAAACGGAACCGCGCGACGGCATAGGCTCCGGGGACGCTGAACAGCAGGGTGATAAAGACCGTCAGGACCGAGACGTAGAGCGAGGTCCAAAGATAGGTGCCGAAGTTGAAATCGCGAAACAGCTCGGTATAGCTGCGAAACAGCGCGGTGCCTTGTGATAGATCTACCGAGAAATCCAGCGGGTTCTGCAACAGGGCCTGTTGCGACTTCAGGCTGGTCATCACCATCACATAGAACGGAATGATCACGATCGCCGTGAAGAAGATATAGCCAAAGCCCGTGCAGAACCGGATCACGGCCTCTTCGTACTCGTGGCGGGTGAGCTCGCCGAACGGTGTCTCTTTCAGGATTGCGGCAACGGATAGGTGTATCACGACCGCCATCGCCACGACGGTGACCAGTATTGCCTGCAGGGATGTGTCAGAGCCGATCAGGACAGGCCCGACTCCGGTCAGGCAAGACAGGCCTAACAAGGCGGATACACCCAGTCGGGCCGGTGCGCGTTGCGCCGAGAAGCGGACATACACCAGACCGGCAATAGCCCCCCATATCAAGCAGAGCAAGACCTGTGGCCGGAACGCAGCCCCGGTCGAGAATGACATGGTGATGGCGACAGTAGTGGCGATCACCACCAGCCAGAGCGCGCCTAGAATCGGGGCGGTTATATACCCTTTGCGCATCACAAACCCTCCTCACGGCTGATGAAGCGGAAGAAGACGAAGCTGAAGGCGATCAGGCACATCAGGATCACAACGGCCACCGCTGCGCCTGCGCCGATGTTCGAAACCGCAAAGGCCTGTTCATAGACATTTACGGTCAGAGTACGGGTGCCGGCATTGCCGCCGGTCAGCAGGAAGATGTCGTCGAACTTGTTAAACGTCCAAATGAAACGCAGCAGGAACAGTACCGACAGGATACCCAGCAATTGCGGGATGCTCAGCAGCCAGAACTTCTGGAATGGTGAGGCTCCATCCATATCCGCTGCTTCATACATGCTAGAGTCGATGGATTGCATCCGCGCCAGAATGAACAGGAAGGACAGCGGGAAATAGCGCCAGATCTCGAACACTGTCACCATGATCAGCGCCAAAGGGCGTTCCCCGAAGAAGTTGATCGGTTCACTGCTTAGTCCCATCTGCACCAACAATGCGTTGGCAGAACCCGAGAACGGGTCGAACAAGGTGACCCATGTGAAGGCCACAGCGATGACTGGCGCCACATAGGGGAACAGATAGAGGCCGCGTATGAACCCTTGTCCCTTGAAGCTTTTATTCAGTAACAATGCTGCAAACAGGCCCATCACCAAAGCTCCAATGGTGCCGACCACGGTGTAGAACAACGTGACCCACAGCACGCCCCAGAACTCGTCTCCATCAAAGACACGGGCGTAGTTTTCCAGACTGAATTCAAGGTTGGTCAGGACGCTGGGTCCGCTCCCGGTCACGCCGGGCTCTGATCCTTCGAGCAGCTCTTCGAAAACGTCCGGATCTCCGTTCAAAGTGACCGGAATACGGATGCGTTCGCGTTGACCGCCTTCCAGTGTGCCGAAATCGCAGAACAGGTTTTGCCCGTCCAGAACACAGGGACTTGCAACTTCGCGCGCCGTCACGCCGTCCGGTAGAACATCTGTCAGGGTGACGCCGACAACGGCGATGTCCTGACTTGAGTTGCGGACGCGGTATTCAATCCGCAGATCGTCTCCCGATCCGCGCAGGCTTTCACGCACCACAGGTGCAGGCGGACGAAGGTCAGACAGGGTGAAGGGCTTGAAGCTGATCCAGAAGATCGCCAGCAAGGGCAGGATCACCACAAGCGATACACTGATCACTGTCGGAGCCAGCAGCGTCCAGGCCAGACGCGCCTCGCGTTTGGCTAGCGCCCCGGTTCCGGTCGGTGGGGTGGCCGAAGACATGGGATACCTCGAAGGGTTGGGTGCAGCGGCGTAATCGCCGCTGCATGTGTCACAAGGTTACTGAACCTTCGCGAGCTCGTCGTTCATTGCGGCCACTGCAGCGGCGGCATCGATTTCATCGTCGATATATTGGCGCACGACCCGGTTAATTGCCTGGCTGTTGATCATTTTGGACGCCAAAGCCAGCTGGCCTTCAGCAACGCCCCAGCGCTGCGCCACGTCCAGACCGCCGACGATCTCATCGATCATCGCCTGATCATACAGCTCGCCCAACGGGGCTTTGCGGTCCACGCCAACAGGCAGCTCTGCCCATGCTTCCGAGAACGCGGTCGGGTTGTCAGCATTACCGCGACGGACCGGAAACTTGCCCTCGGGTGCGATGGCCAGTGTTTGAGTATAGCCGTCGTCCATGGCGAATTTCACGAACTCCATCGCCGCGTCGGTGTCGGCGTCGTTGGTGATGCCAAAGTAACGAACGTCACCCCAAGCCGCGCCATCCGGGTTCGATGGGCCCGAGAAGTTAGTGACGATACCAGTCTTCGAGGCCAGATCGCGCGAGGTCGGATCATCGTTGATCGTCGGCGGGGCGCTGTCGCGCAGACCGGCCAGTTCGTCAAGGATGAAGGGCGACCAGATGATCATCGCTGCTTTGCCATCAAAATACAGCTCGCGCGATTGTTTCCAGAATAGCTCACCCGGGGGCGAGGCTTTCGAGATCGCCTTGTAGAAATCCAATACCTCTATGGTCTTGGCTTCATCCAGCGGCTGGAAGCCGTCCGCGCCAACAGGGGTCACGCCATTGGCGAGGAACACATGCTCCAAAACCTGACTCATGAAGTTTTCATCAACTTTGGTTGCAGCAACGAAACCGTACATCTCGGGCGGGTTGTGCAACTGCTCCAGCGCAGCAACGACGTTGGCGAATGAGTTCGGGGCCTCAAGGCCCGCTTCATCAAACAGGTCTTTGCGGTAGACAACCATTTGGGTCCATCCATCGACCGGTACCGACGCGGTTTCGTCATTGAACGCCGCCATACCAAGCGCGCCGGGGGCGAAGGTGTCGGCGCCCAGTTCTTCGATCACTTCGGTGGCGGCTTCGGTGTCCAGAATGCCCGCTTCAGCCCATGGCAGGGCATATTGCAGCGGATGATAGACCACATCTGGCAGGTCTCCGGCGGCAAATGCTGCTGTGGCGCGTGTACCCAGATCACTTTCGGTGACCGGGATAACCTCGACCGTGGTGCCGGTTTCAGCCTTGAACTGGTCAGCCATTTCCTGTTGCTTGGCCAGCCGCTCGGGCTGTTCTTCGGTGGTCCAGAAGCGGATCGTATCCGCCTGAGCTGACGTCGCCGCCAATACTAGCGCAAGCGATGTTCCAAGCATCATTCGCGATGCTAAAGGTGCAAGTTTCATAGTCGGTTTCCTCCCCGGTTATGATCTTTTGAAAGTTGAATTTTTCGGGCCAGTTCCTCGGCTGTAACGCTTGGTGGCCCGTCGGAACTGCGTTCGATCAGAACGGCCTCACCAATCTCACGCAGATCTGCGGGCGCTTCACCGCGAGTCTGACTGATCAGCATCGTCGCAAGGCGTTCTCCTGCCCGCTTAGAATCGACGCTGAACGTGGTTAGACCAGGGCTGACATATTGGCATTCAGGGATGCCGTCATATCCCAGAATTGATACATCTTGCCCGACCTCGAGGCCCAGTTCTGTACAGACCGAGTAACACCCCAGCGCAGCCAGATCCGTTGCAAATACTATTGCAGTAGGTGGGTGATTCAGCGTCAAAAGCGCGCGTGCCTCAACCGCACCCTCCTCGCGCGTACGAGCACCTTCCCGGATCAACTCGGGATCGGCAAGCAAGCCCGCGATCTTGAGACCTTCGAGATAACCGTCACGGCGCAGATGGCTGTAGTTGAATTTCGGATCGCTACCGACATATCCGATACGCGTATGGCCAAAATCGACGAGCCGACCAACCGCATCACGGGTTGCAGATTCACCCGAAATGTCGAACCAGGATGTCTCATCCTGCCAGTCCGCCTGCCCATACCCCGTGCGGCCATACATGATGAAGGGAACCTTCAACTCTTGCAGGTATTTCACCCTCGCATCGTCGACCTCGGTCCGGGGCAGAATGAATCCATCGGCTTTGCGCTCTTCGACAAGCCGCCCCAATACATCAAGCATATCTTTTTCGGACTTCGCCGTAGAAATCGTCATCGTCCAGTCGGATGCGCTCGCCGCTTCGCATGCTCCGGCCAGAAAGTCCTGAAGAAATGGATTATGCCGGTCTGGTTCTTCGCTGTTGATGACCATGGCGATGGCGCGCACCCGCCCGGTTCGTATCGCCTGCGCATGGCTGAGTGGGCGATAGCCCATCTTTCGCGCCGTGGTTTCAACGCGCTTTCTCGTGGATTCCGAGATGTCGGTATATCCATTCAGGGCGCGGGACACCGTGCTCTTAGAAAGCCCAAGATGATCGGCCAATTGATCCAGTTTTACCCTGCCGGGGCCAGAATGACTCCGGGGGCGAGACTGCGGTTGCTGGAGACTTGGATTCGTCATCATTCTTCTATTTGTTTTCTCCGAAACCGGTTTCGGCAATCAAAATTATGAAATTCTTTGATTGGATCGACCAAGTACACGAACGTTCCAATGGCGAAAGGCGCTGATGAACGCATATGCAAACTTGCAAACGCGGCTTTCAGAGTGGTGCAAAATTAGGGTTGCGCCAACATGGTTGACTGCCGACTGCTACAGTAACTGCAGGCTGATCATTGTTCGCGGAGCTTTGATGGGAATCGGTGAATTGAGCATGAGGACTATGCGTAAATACGGGCGACTATCCGGCTATGAGGGCGTGTAAAATTTGTGGAGGCAAAATAAACTAGTCGGAAAATCATGCGAATTCACCAAGGCTTGGTATGGGCTTTTGAAGAGCAACATAAAAAAAGCCCCGCTTAGCGGAGTGCTAAGCGGGGCTTTCTGTATTCTGTTGGAAGCAGTTTTATTCTCTGTTGCCCAGTAGTTGCAGCAGGAACATGAACATGTTGATGAAGTCCAGGTACAGGTTCAATGCACCCATGATTGCCGCTTTGCCAAGCCATTCCTGATCGCCAGCATGAGCCATCTGCAGATAGGTGGTTTTGATCTTCTGCGTGTCATAGGCGGTCAGGCCGGCAAAGATCAGCACACCCAGGATCGACACTGCGAACATGATCGCAGGCGACTGCAGGAAGATGTTGATAACCATCGCGACGATCAGGCCGATAACGCCCATCATCAGGAAAGTACCCATGCCGGACAGGTCTTTCTTGGTCACATAACCGTACAGCGAAAGACCTGCAAACGCGATCGAAGTCACCAGGAATACCTGCGCGATCGAGATGCCGGTGAATGCTACGAAAATCCAGCTCAGCGACAGGCCCATCACGGCTGCAAATGCATAAAAGAACAGCTGTGCGCCGGACGCCGAGAGGCGGTTGATGGCGGCGCCAAAGCCAAACACCATCGCCAAAGGTGCAAACATCACGATCCAGCCCAGGATATTGGGGCTCAGCGTGACCGGATCACGGAAGATCGACAGCAGTTGCGGGCTCGAGCCCACGGCCCATGCCACGGCAAATGTGATCAGCATGCCTACGGACATCGTGCCGTAGACTTTGTTCATATGGGCGCGCAGGCCCTCGTCTATCTCGGCAGCGCGCGCGCCGGACGCCGTCCGGATCGTGTCGAATTGTGCCATATAGGGGTCTCCCTTCAATATTCTGTTCGCAGCCCACGGATGCGAGCCGGTTTCCCGGTAAATATCGGAGAGTGTGGCCCTCGTTTCAAGGGTTTTAAGCCTGAAACTCAGCAAAACTGTCGGCAATTTTTGCAACTGTCGCCAAAAAACCGGCGGCTTGGTCGCCAAATCCCTCAAGCCGCCGGTATTTTCGAATTAATACAGATGTTTGTGCCAGCTGTCGGGCGCGTCCCAGAACGGGCGCTCTGCTTCGTTACGCGCGTCTTTGCGTGAAACGCCGATGTCATGCAGTGCATCATCATCAAGCTGGGCGAGTTCGCGACGCTGACGAGCGAGGTTAAACAGGTCAAGTATCCGAGCACCAATCGCCTTACGCTTGATGCGACGAGGGGTTGAGATGGCTATATGGGTCATGATCATTGCCCTTTCCTGATTGTTTGATGAAACTTAGCGCTTCAATCAATTTCCTTGATCTATATGGAGCAGTCTGACATATTTTGGAAATGAATGTTTATGACGAGTCTCATAAGGAATATTGAACATGCGAAATTTGGACATCACTACATTGCGGTCTTTCGTAGCTGTTGCTGATCATGGTGGCGTGACGCGTGCCGCTGGATTTCTTCACCTCACGCAATCTGCGGTCTCTATGCAGCTCAAGCGGCTGGAAGAGCTTTTGGGCCTGGAATTACTGGATCGATCCGGCCGAACCATCGCGCTAACGGCGTCCGGAGAGCAGTTGCTGGCTTATGCGCGGCGGATGATTGCGTTGAATGATGAGGTAATCGGGCGGCTGACGGATCAGGCGTTTGAGGGCGAGGTCGTGCTAGGCGTACCGCATGACGTCGTTCATCCGTTCATCCCGCGGGTGTTGAAGCGTTTCAATGCCAGCTTTCCCCGGGTCAGCGTGAACTTGGTAACGTCCAACACGCGGCACTTGAAAGAAGAGTTCGCACGCGGAAGCTTCGATCTGATTGTGACTACGGAATCGGGTGCGGGCGAAGGTGCCGAAACCCTGCACCATATGCCTTTGCGTTGGGTTGGCGCGCTGAACGGATCTGCCTGGCGCCAAAAGCCTTTGCGGCTGGGGTTTTGCCGGAATTGCATTTTTCGCCCAGTCGCGACAGCGGCGCTGGATGATGCGGGAATCGAATGGGATATGAGCATCGACAGCGATTCCGACCGCACCGTTGAAGCCACCGTCAGCGCTGATCTGGCTGTGGGAGTTTTGCTGGAAGGCACCCAGCCCAGCCATCAGGAACTGATTGACCATGCCGGGGTTCTGCCGGATTTGCCTGTGCAGTTCATCAACCTCTATGGTGCCGAGCGGGTACGTGAGGAATACGTATCAGAGCTTGCGAACCTACTGCGCCAAAATTTCAATCATCCAACGGCGCAGCCGCTTAAAGTGGCGAGTTGATGCGGATCACCACCTTGCCAGTGGATTTGCGATCGCGCAGCAGTTCCAAACCTTTTGCTGCATCCTGCAAGGGCAGGACGTGGCTGATATGAGGCTTTATCCGGCCCTCAGAATGCCAGCGGAACAAGGTGCTGAAGCAGTCGCGCACGATCTCGGGTCTGAAATTCAGATAGCCGCCGATATATACGCCGATCACGGTCAGGTTCTTGACCAATAGATGGTTGGCCGGGATCTGAGGCACCTCACCTCCCGCAAATCCGATCGGTAACAAGCGGCCTTCCGGGTTGGTCGCGCGGAAGGCGGCCTTGAAGACATCTCCACCAATCGCATCGTAGACCACGTCAGCACCACCCAGAGCGAGAACGCGGTCGCGCAGGTCTTCGCTTGCGTCAAGCAAATGGTCTGCACCAGCTTTTTGTGCCACGGCCAATTTGTCATGCCCGCGGGCTTGGGCGATGACTGTCGCCCCCATCAGTTTTCCGATTTCAACTGCGGTCAATCCCACGCCACCGGCGGCCCCGGTGACCAGCAGTGTCTCACCCGGTTGCAAGCGCGCCCGGTGTGCCAGAGCAATGTGGCTGGTGCCATAGGCGATCTGGATCGCGGCGGCGTCTTCGAAACTTGTGGAATCTGGAAGGGGAATAGCCCGGTCTGCATCAAAAACGCCTGATTCGGCCAACCCACCCTGGCCGGAATAAACCGCAACGCGATCACCCAGTTTCAAATGCGCGACATTGTTTCCAATTTCGGTGACAATCCCCGCGATCTCCATGCCCAGTGTATACGGCGCTTCGGGAGTATCCTGATACGTGCCTTTCTGCATCAGAAGGTCTGCGAAGTTCAGGCCGCAGGCGCGGATTGCGATACGAACTTGGTTCTCTTGCAGCGGTACTTCGCGTGTTTCGCATAGCTGAGCGGGTGCCCCTTTGGTCTCGATACGAAATGCCTGCATCATTGGTCTCCGCTCTTTTGTCGCCATAGGCCGTTTGGCTTGGCCGTTTGTCAATTCCATTCGCAATCTTCACAGCGTTAAACTGAATAGGGTGGATCAACTGTTTCCCATTTAGAAACTATTAATCTCTATGTTGGCCGTACAACCACAAACCACTGTTCGAATTCTCTGATTCAACCAGCTTGAAAAAATAACGGATTGCGGCAATATTGTACTATGGTGCTGTTCGGGGGGCACGATCCGAATTAGGGAGTTCTTAAGCAGCGACCCGCTAACTAAGCGGCGATGGCTGCTGTCGCGGTTTCCCGGACAGGTGTTTGTGTAAAGGAGACTACCAATGACCCATCACGTCGATGTCCATGTGGGCAAACGCGTCCGGCATCGCCGCTGGCTGATTGGCATGACTCAGCAGCAGTTGGCGCAGCAAGTTGGTATCAAGTTTCAACAAATCCAAAAATACGAAACAGGGGCCAACCGGATAAGCGCATCGCGTTTGTGGGACATTGCCGAAGCGTTGGATGTTCCCGTCAGCTTTTTCTTCGAGGGTCTTGAAGAGGCTCAGAAGTCGGATGCAGACAAGAAATCGGTTCCTGCGGATTTGATGGGTGACAAAGAAGCGCTTGATCTTGTTCGCTCGTATTATGCGATCCCGGAAAACCAGCGTCGCCGCCTGTTTGAACTGGCACGCGTGCTGAGCGACGTCGCCTGATACAAGCGCTTGACTTCGCGGGGTGTGGGGCGCACGGGTAAGCAATGCAAAACACCCTACGAAGCGATCTAGAGATTGCCGAAGAAATGGCCGACGCTGCGCGGGCGGCCATTCTTCCGTTTTTCCGCCAATCTAACCTGAAGACAGACAACAAACTCGATGCCGGTTTTGATCCGGTGACAGCCGCTGATCGCGAAGCAGAAAAAGCAATGCGTAGGGTGCTGGCTGATCACCGGCCTGAGGACGGTATCCTGGGGGAAGAGTTCGGTCATTCCGAGGGAACTACCGGACGAGTTTGGGTGCTGGACCCAATTGATGGCACGCGCGGTTTCATAAGTGGTACGCCCACATGGGGTGTTCTGATCGCCCTAAGCGATGAGACTGGACCGAAGCTTGGTGTGATCGATCAGCCCTATATCGGCGAACGTTTTATCGGAGATAAAGAGCACGCCTTTGTCAAAGGCCCTTTGGGACGCACCGAACTGGGGACGCGTGACACTCGATCTCTGGACCAGGCGATCATCTTCACCACCTTCCCGGAGGTTGGCAGCGCGGTCGAGGCCGCCGCCTTCAAGGCGGTTTCTCAGAAAACGAAGCTGACACGCTATGGGATGGACTGTTATGCCTACGCGTTGCTCGCTGCAGGTCAAACCGATCTAGTGGTCGAGGCCGGATTGAATTCCTACGATATCCAGGCCCCAATCGCGGTGATCGAGGCCGCGGGTGGTATTGTGACGGATTGGCAGGGTAATCCGGCTCATAATGGTGGGCGTGCGCTCGCTGCAGCCAATACTGAGATTCATGCGGCAGCGCTAGAAATTCTGAAGCAATACTAAACGGGTTGCCGACCCTTCTTTGCAACTTTAAACTGATCACGGCTGGTTCTTACGCCCGTTTTCCACCAGCCCATCACTCCATGCATGAGACGGGCAGTATGCGGGAGTGCGAAAATGACAGAATTTCTGATCCGTAACGCCAATATGATCCTGACGATGGATGATGATCGGCAAGAGCTTGCAGGCGCTGATCTGCTGGTTCGGGATGGTAAGATAGCCCAGATTGGCCACCGCCTTACGAGCGATGGCGAAATACATGATGCCACTGGGTGTGTTGTGACCCCCGGTCTGGTGAACACCCATCACCATCTCTACCAAACGCTCACCCGCGCGGTTCCCGGCGGGCAGGACGCTTTGCTGTTTGGTTGGTTGCGAACGCTCTATCCCATCTGGTCCCGCTTTGGTCCTGACGAGATGTTTATATCTGCCCAGATCGGATTGGCCGAGATGGCACTGTCCGGCTGCTCGCTTAGCTCTGACCACCTTTACCTATATCCCAATGGCGCGCGGCTTGAACACACGATCCATGCAGCGTCAGAGCTGGGGCTGCGTTTTCATCCCACGCGTGGAGCTATGAGCATTGGCGAAAGTGATGGTGGACTGCCTCCTGATGCTTTGGTCGAATCCGAGCAGGCTATTCTGGAGGATATGATCCGCGTAGTAGATGCCTATCACGACCCATCTGAGGGTTCGATGTGTCGCGTTGGTTTGGCGCCATGTTCGCCGTTCTCGGTTAGTCGGGACCTGATGCGCGATGCCGCGCTGTTAGCGCGCGACAAAGGTGTGATGCTGCACACCCATCTGGCGGAGAACGATGAGGATATAGCCTATTCTCAAGATCAGTTCGGCTGTAGACCCGGCCAATACGCCGAAGAATTGGGCTGGACCGGTTCGGATGTCTGGCACGCTCATTGTGTCAAGCTGGATGGCGCCGAGATTGACCTGTTTGCACGTAGCCGAACCGGCGTTGCGCATTGTCCATGTTCCAATTGTCGTCTTGGTTCAGGTATCGCGCCAGTCCGAAAAATGCGTGATCAAGGCGTGCCAGTCGGGTTGGGTGTGGATGGATCAGCCAGCAACGACAGCGGCAATCTGATGGCCGAGGCGCGCCAGTCCATGCTGCTGCAACGAGTCGCAAACGGCGCTGACGCCATGTCGGCCCGTGAGGCGCTTGAGATCGCCACCCGAGGCGGGGCGGATGTGTTGAATCGGCCCGATTGCGGCCGGCTTATGCCCGGTAAACGAGCTGATATTGCCATTTGGGACGTGCAAGGAATTGAAAGTGCAGGCAGTTGGGACCCCGCTGCGCTCCTTCTGGCCGGACCAACGCGTGTCAAACACCTCTTTGTCGAGGGACGCCAGATTGTTCGTAACAGTCAGATCGCCACGATCGACCTGCCAAGGGTCATAGAAACCCAGAATCGTCTGGCACGCGCGCTGGCAGAATAGCGGATCCGCTCTTCATCTGGCTAAAAATACCTCCGCCGGAGGCATGGGCCATAGGCCCATTCCTATCGACCAGAAACAGCTCGTCCGGCGATCCAGGTATCGGTTACGGCACGGTCATCACCCATCATAATGGTCGGGAACACCGCTTCCCAAAGATCATCAGCATGAGCTTCGCGCTGGGCGATAGCAGGCGTCGATGCGAGGTTCAGCACCGCCAGATCGGCCTCCATGCCCACGGCGATGTTGCCAATACGGTCATCCATCCGCAGGGTACGAGCCGATCCCACCGTTCCAAGCCAAAGCAATTGCGAGGGGTGCAAGGGATGGCCTCGCAATTGACCAATCTCATAGGCCGCAGCCATTGTGCGCAGCATTGAAAAACTTGAGCCGCCTCCGGTGTCGGTGGCCAAGCCCACGCGGTGCCCTGAGTGGATCAGACCATTCATGTCAAACAGGCCAGAGCCGATAAACGTGTTTGATGTGGGGCAGTGGATCAGAGCTGCATCTACCTCGCGCAGACGATCGCGCTCCCGCTCTTCCAGATGGATCACGTGCCCGTAAAGGCCATTTCCACCCAGCAGCCCAAACTGCTCATAGGTGTCCAGATAGTCGCGCGCGTCGGGGAACAGGGATCGGACCCATTCGATCTCATCGGTCTGTTCGCTCAGATGGGTTTGCATCAGGCAGTCGGGATGCTCGGCCCAAAGCGCGCCCATCGCCTCCAGCTGTTCTGGCGTCGATGTCGGCGAAAATCGTGGAGTGATGGCGTAAGATATGCGATCAACCCCATGCCACTTTTCAAGCAGAGCTTTGGACTGGTCGTATCCGGTTTGTGCAGTATCTCGCAGCCCCTCAGGCGCATTGCGATCCATGCAGGTTTTACCCGCGACAACCCGCTGCCCACGCGCCTGCGCGGCGGTAAAGAAGGCATCAACACTCTCTGGATGAATGGTGCAAAAGCTGCACATGGTTGTGGTGCCATGGGCTGCGGTTAGGTCTAGATATCTGTTTGCAATTTCAGCGGCATAGGCGGGGTCGTCAAACTTCATCTCTTCAGGGAACGTGTAGCTGTTCAGCCAATCGATCAGCCGCTTTCCCCAGCTCGCGATCATTGCCGTCTGCGGATAGTGGACATGAGAATCCACAAATCCCGCCATGATCAGCTGATCGCCATAATCCTTAATGTTGGCTTCGGGATGCGCGTCAGACAGGTCGGACGCCTGGCCCAGTGCCGCGATGCGGCCATCTTCGATCAGGACGGCTTGGTGAATTTTGGTCGCATCGGTGGGCTCACCTTCGAACGGTGATCCGTTGAAGCTAAGCACACGTCCCTTCAGAAGCGTCTTTTGCGCCATTTGTTCTGTTCTCCGCCTGTTTTGGACCGCCAACCAGCATAGGGGCGCGAAAGATGCGGGTAAATTGGACCATTGTCATTGTTTTCCGGTAGCTGCTTCTTCTATCTAGGGGCAATCGACAAGAAAGAGGGGCAGCGCATGACGACAGGCAACGACGAAGCCAGACCCGATCAGCCCCGCGATGAGGACGCCTATGCGCTGGACCCGCGAACCGTTGCGGCCATCCTTTATGCGGTTGATGTCGAAGACCGTGCCAAGCTGATTGAGCTGATGGAGCCGCTACACGCGGCCGATATCGCTGACCTTCTGGAACAGATCAATCCTTACGACCGTGCGCGCCTGATCCGGCTGTATGACAAAGAGTTCGACGGCGATATCCTGTCGGAGCTCGACGAGTCAGTTCGGGAAGAAGTGATCAATGTCCTGAAACCGGACGTTCTGGCCGAAGCCGTTCGGGATATGGAAAGTGATGACGTTGTTGACCTTCTGGAAGACCTTGAAGAGCCGCAGCAAGAAACCATCCTGGGCGCGCTTGAAGACTCCGAACGCGTCGCGGCAGAGCAAGCCCTATCTTATCCAGAAAACTCTGCTGGCCGCCTTATGCAGCGCGAGGTGGTCATGGCGCCCGATCACTGGACCGTGGGGCAGGCCATCGATTTCATGCGTGCCAATGACGATTTGCCGGAACAGTTTTATCACGTCATACTTGTTGACCCGCGATTGAAACCGGTTGCTCAGGTCACGCTGGGCAAGTTGATGGCAACCCGGCGCGAGGTGCCGCTGCAGGACATTGCCGAAGATGAATTCTACACCATCCCCGTCGAACAGGATGAAGAGGACGTGGCCTATGCGTTCAATCAGTATCACCTGATTTCGGCTCCCGTCGTGGATGGCGACGGTCGTTTGGTCGGTGTCATCACCATCGACGATGCGATGGTGGTCCTGGACGAAGAATACGAAGAGGATATGCTGCGTCTTGCGGGCGTCTCGGACGAAAGCTCTCTGTCCGATAGTGTAGCGGCAACCAGTAGGCGCCGCTTGCCTTGGCTTGGTGTCAATCTGGTTACGGCGATTTGCGGATCGCTGGTGATTTCTCAGTTTGAGGCCGCGATTGATCAACTGGTGGCGCTCGCGATCCTGATGCCGATCGTCGCCTCGATGGGGGGCAATGCCGGGACCCAATCACTTACCGTTGCAGTGCGGGCGTTGGCAACACGCGACCTGACCGGCTCGAACGTAGGGCGCGTAATCCGGCGAGAACTGCTGGTGGGAATGCTCAACGGGCTGTGTTTCGCTATCGTGTTGGGAACCGTCGGGATGATGTGGTTCGACTCCCCGCTGCTGGGTGTCGTGATCGGATCGGCGCTGGTCGTGAACATGATCATCGCGGGCTTTGCTGGTACGGTAGTACCGGTAGTGCTGGACCGTCTGGGTGTTGACCCGGCGCTGGCGTCAGGAACCTTTGTGACCACGACAACGGATGTCATGGGGTTCTTCATCTTTCTGGGGCTTGCCAGCGTGGTGCTACTGTGAACGAGACAACCGATCTGACCGAAATCAAGGCCGCAGCGCGCAAGGCGGCATTCGCGCGACGCAAGGTAGCGTTTGATATGCGCATCCCGGGCGCGGCCGGGCGCTTGTCCGAGGTTCTGGCGGGTCATCGCGGTGTTCCCATGTCTGGCTATATGCCGATCCGCACCGAAATCGACCCGCTGCCTGCAATGGCCGAGGCTTCTGCATATGGCACAGTGGGCGTGCCTGTCATTCAGGCCGCAGGGCAGGCGTTGCGCTTCTCTCGATGGACGCCTGAGGGCATACTGAAAGATGGACCCTTCGGCGCGAAAGTGCCCGAGATCGATGACTATTTCGACCCGGAAATCCTGATCGTGCCACTGGTTGCGTTTGATGCGAAGGGTGGCCGCTTGGGCTATGGCGGCGGCTTCTATGATCGCACGCTTGAAGGGTTGCGCGCCAAGCGCCCGACGCTTGCCATAGGATTTGCCTTTGATGCGCAGGAAGCCGAACATCTGCCGCTGGAGCCGACCGATCAACCACTCAATATGGTGATTACTGAAAGCCGGGTGCTAACTTTCTAAGCTATCCCTCGCTATGCGCGATCGCGATTTCCTTTACATTGGCAGGCTTCAGGCTGAGTGATTGTTTGCTTCTGCCTTGTTATTGCCACTTCCAGCCCCTAGGACCGCAATCATGAGGATTTTGTTTCTTGGTGACGTCATGGGGCGTTCGGGTCGCGCCGCCATCCAGCAGCATCTGCCACGCCTGCGTGACGAATGGCGGCTGGATTTTGTCGTTGTCAACGGCGAGAACTCCTCGAACGGAATGGGGCTGAGCGGGGACCACGCCAAGCTGCTTTTGGACGCGGGGGCCGATTGTATCACCTTGGGCGATCATGCTTTCGACCAGAAAGACATGCTGCAGTTTATTGAGAAAGAACCTCGCATCGTGCGTCCGTTGAATTATGCCAAAGGGGCACCGGGGCGGGGGCATCGACTGTTCACCGCGCCGGGCGGTCGCAAGGTTCTGGTGGTGCAGGTGTTAGGGCAGGTCTTCATGAAACGCCCCTTTGACGATCCCTTTTCGGCCATTGAACCGATCCTGAAATCGCACCCACGCGGCGGCCAGGCGCAGGCGATCATCGTCGACATGCATTGCGAGGCAACGTCCGAGAAGATGGCGATGGGCCATTATTGCGACAAACGCGCGACCCTTGTGGTTGGGACGCATACGCATGTGCCTACCGCGGATGCGCAGGTATTGCCGGGCGGTACAGGATACCTGACCGATGCCGGGATGTGCGGCGACTATGACTCGGTCATCGGAATGGACAAGCAGGAACCGATGCGCCGGTTCATAACCGGGATGCCCAAGGCGCGGTTTACGCCTGCGACCGGTGAGGCGACCTTGAGCGGAGTTTTTGTCGAAACCGATGACCGCGATGGAAGCGCAAAATCCGTGCAGATGATTCGTGTTGGCGGGCGGTTGCAGCAGTCTACACCCTGAAAAGCACGTCAGACTTGCCCCGCCGCACGCAATACGTGAAACTACCTATTAGGGCGCGTATGCCAGATCAGGGTTCGGACAGAATACCAAGAATGCAATTCCTTCAACTGACAGAGATGGGCAGCGCAATTCTGGCGCTGATGATCGTAGCGGGCATGTTCATCATGTTTCTGCGCGAGGTCTATCCGACCGAAGTTGTCGCCATCGGCGGGGCGGCCCTGATGCTGGCAACCGGTATCCTGCCCTATCAAAGTGCGCTTGCAGTCCTTTCGAATCCCGCGCCGTGGACCATCGGCGCGATGTTCATCATCATGGGTGCCTTGGTGCGCACCGGAGCGCTTGACGCGTTCACCTCGCTCGCGCAGAAGCAGGCGCAGGTGAACCCTCGGTTTGCCATCGGGTTATTGATGGCGTTTGTCGTCGTCGCTTCGGCGGTGGTGTCGAACACACCGGTTGTCGTTGTAATGATCCCGGTCTTTATCCAGATCGCCCGCACGCTGAACGTTTCGGCGTCCAAATTGTTGATCCCGCTCAGCTATGCGGCGATCCTTGGGGGTACGCTGACGCTGATTGGCACCTCGACTAACCTGTTGGTCGATGGTGTGGCCCGCGCACAGGGTATGACGGCGTTTTCAATCTTCGAGGTTACCCCGCTGGGCATCGCGCTGGTGATCTACGGTATGGTGTACCTGCGCTTCATTGCGCCACGACTGCTACCCGAGCGTGACAGCATGGCTGAGATGCTCAGCGACCGGTCCAAGATGAAGTTCTTTACTGAGGCGGTTATCCCACCCGACAGCAATCTGATCGACCGCGAAGTGACCGGTGTTCAGCTGTTCAAGCGCCCCGGTGTGCGCCTGATCGACGTCATCCGAGGCGATGATTCACTGCGGCGGAACCTTAAGGGGGTGACGCTGAAAGTGGGCGACAGGGTAGTTTTGCGCACCGAGATGACCGAATTGCTGAGTCTTCAAAGCAACAAGGAACTCAAGCGCGTGGATCAGGTCTCAGCTGTTGAGACCAAGACGGTTGAGGTTCTGATCACGCCGGGCTGCCGTATGGTCGGTCGAACGCTTGGTGCGATGCGGTTACGTCGCCGATATGGTGTCTACGTCCTGGCGGTTCATCGCAGGAACCAGAATATCGGGCGTCAGTTGGATGCTTTGACCGTGCGCGTCGGGGATACGCTGCTGTTAGAGGGCTCGCCTGCGGATATCCAGAAGCTGGCCGCCGATATGGATATGGTCGATGTTACGCAACCTTCGGCACGAGCGTTTCGCCGCAGCCATGCGCCCATAGCCATCGGTGCGCTGGTCGGGATCGTCGCCCTGGCGGGGTTGGGCGTGGCACCGATTTTGCTGTTGTCGATCATCGCCGTTGCCGTGGTTCTGCTGACCCGATGTATCGACGCGGATGAGGCGTTCTCATTTGTCGAAGGCCGATTGCTGGCCCTGATCTTCTCCATGCTCGCAATTGGGGCTGCGCTCGATAAATCGGGTGCGGTTACACTGATTGTCGAAGCGGTCGCACCGGCGCTGGGCATGTTGCCACCTTTCTTGATCATATGGGCCGTATATCTGTTGACCTCGGTGCTAACCGAATTGGTTTCGAACAACGCCGTGGCGGTGGTGGTCACTCCTATCGCGATCTCTCTGGCTCAGGCTGTAGGAATTGATCCGCGCCCGCTGGTGGTCGCGGTGATGGTGGCGGCATCGGCATCCTTTGCGACGCCGATTGGCTATCAGACCAACATGATGGTGTATGGCCCGGGTGGGTACAGATTCACCGATTTTCTGAAAGTTGGTGTGCCGCTGAACCTGACTGTGGGTCTGCTGGCGTCACTTCTTATTCCGTTCATCTGGCCGCTCTGACACTGGCACGGATTCGCCGACCTGGTGTTTCGGGCCTTGTAAATGTCGATATCGTCACAATCTTTTTGCCTAAGATGAATGTGAAAGGATGGGATCATGCCTTTTCCAAAACTCGGGCAGGCCATTGTGGCCGGAGCAATCGTATTGGCCTTGCTGGGCAGCCAAAGCTCGGCAGGAACAGTAACTGGCACGGCAACCTACCGTGAACGGATCGCCCTGCCACCGGATGCGACGCTATTTGTCGAATTGCAGGATATCTCTCGGGCCGATGCGGCAGCGGTCACGCTGGCGGCGCAACGCTATGCGTTGAACGGAGTGCCCTCGGAATTTGAGCTGACTTTTGATGACGCGCTGATCCGCGAGGGTATGACCTATGCAGTACGCGGATCGATCTATCGCGGGGGTGAGCTGTTGTTTACGACGGATACGGTCCATCCCGTGCTGACCAACGGCGAAGGCAATTCGGCAGATCTTGTGCTGGTGCAGGCCGGTGCTCAGAGCCCCGCGGCCCTGGAAGGGACTGAGTGGACAGCCATCGGTATCGGTGGAACCGTGCTCGACACAAAACGGCCGCCTCAGCTTTCCTTCGCCCAAGGTGGTGCGTTCGGTGGCACGGGCGGTTGCAACCGGTTTTCCGGGCAAGCCGAGATCACCGGCAACAGCCTTGAGTTTCCAGACAATATGGCCGCGACTTTAATGGCGTGCCCGCCAGAGTTGGACGAGGTCGAGGATCAGTTCTTTGCTGCCCTGCAAAACGTGACGAACTATGCCGTTGCCGGCGACAGCATGGTTTTGCTCGATGCTGCAGGTGAGCCGATACTGAAATTCGTGCGCACTCAGTAATCAGGCCACTGCGCGGGACCTTCCTGCGTTGCGACCCGAGAAGATGCAACCGCCCAGAAACGTGCCCTCTAGCGCGTTGTACCCGTGATAGCCGCCGCCGCCAAAGCCCGCGACCTCTCCGGCTGCAAACAAGCCGGGGACGATTTGTCCATTGGCGCCGATCATCTGACTGTCCAGATTGGTCTGCAGCCCGCCCAGTGTCTTGCGGGTCAGTACGTGCAGCTTGACCGCGATTAGCGGGCCGTTTGATGGATCGAGGAACTTGTGCGGTTTGGCCGTCCGGATCAGCTTGTCGCCCCGATAATTGCGTGCCGCAAGGATGGCCATCATCTGGGCGTCTTTGGAAAACGGATTGTCGACCTGAGAATCCCGTGCCTCGATCTGGGTGCGCAGATGCGTCTCGTCTATCAGACCCCCGCCTAATTGGTTCATGCCGCTGACCAATTCAGTCAGCGTGTTGGCGACGACGAAATCCTCGCCCTTTTCCTTGAACGCCTCGACCGGCCCAGTCGCCTTGGTGCCAGACAGGATGCGCTGACGGATCACCTCTTTCCAGCTGCCCGAAGTGAAATCCGGGTTCTGCTCGGACCCCGAAAGTGCAAATTCCTTTTTGATGATCTTCTGGGTCAGAACGAACCAGCTGTATTCATATCCGGTTTTCAGGATCTCTTTCAGCGTTCCCAGCGTATCGAACCCCGGCAGGCAAGGGGGTTGTAGGCGATTGCCGCGCGCATCGAACCACATCGAACTTGGGCCGGGTAGAATACGTATACCGTGCGCGGGCCAGATCGGATCCCAATTGCGCACCCCTTCGGTGTAATGCCACATTCTGTCACCGTTGATGACATGTCCGCCAGCTTTCTCGCTGATCGGGATCATGCGGCCATCGACATGAAACGGAACGCCTGCCACCATATCTTTGGGCGGTTCACCCAGCCGGTCGCGGGGCCAGTTCTGTCTCACCATCTCAAAATTCCCACCGATCCCACCAGAGGTGACAATAATCGAAGGGGCATAGACTTCGAATTCGCCTACTTCGTCCCGGTTGGTCTTGCCACCTCTTTGAATGCCGTCATCGGCCAGGACTTCCCCTGACACGCCTTTGGCAGAACCATTTTGCATAATGATGTGGCTGACTTGGTGACGGAACTTCAATTGGATCAAGCCGGCGTCGACATGCGCGCGGACGCGGCGGATAAAATGCTCAAGTACACCTGGGCCGGTTCCCCAAGTGATGTGAAAGCGCGGGACCGAGTTGCCATGTCCGTCCGCATAAGAACCGCCGCGTTCGGCCCAGCCCACGACGGGAAACCAGCGCAGCCCCATGTCATGCAGCCACGGACGCATTTCACCTGCGGCGAACTCGACATAGGCTTCAGCCCATTTGCGGGGCCAGTTGTCTTCATCGCGGTCAAACTGCGCGCTGCCCATCCAGTCGCGCAGCGCCAGATCGTGGCTGTCGCGGATGCCCATGCGACGTTGCTCGGGGGTGTCGACCATGAACAGGCCGCCGAGGCTCCAAAACGCCTGTCCACCCAGAAAATGCTCGGGCTCCTGATCCAGCACGATCACCCGCTTGCCCCGGTCGCCCAATTCGGCCGCCGCCGAGAGGCCCGCAAGGCCGCCTCCGATCACGATCGCATCTGCGGTGGTATTGGTCATCGGATGTCCTTTCAGCGGCTGCGGAACCAAAGGATGAAGGGGGTTACGACCACATACATCGTGATACCATAAACGGCGGCAGGAACGGCAAGTGGGCTGAAGCCGGTCGTGGTGCCGGTGATCAAAGCTGCCAGCGTAATTCCCATCGCCGAATTCTGAATGCCAGTCTCGACCGAGATCGTTTTCGCCTCACTCCATGTCAGATTGGCGATGCGCGCCAGCCCCAGACCGATCAGCAACAGCGCAACGTTCAACGCGATCAGAGCTGCCCCAATCGAGCTGAGGTTTTGGATGAAGAACTGCCAGTTTCCGGCCAGTGCCGCCGCGACGATCAGCACGAACAGTATCGATGCGAGCGTCGAAAGCGGGCCGTCGACCCGAATGGCGAACCCCCTTGCAAAGTGACGTATGGCGACGCCAATGGCGACTGGAAGGGTCGTGATCAGGAACAGCGCGGTGGCTAATGCGCTGATCGAAACTTTGGGTGCGGCCTCGCCTATGAAATGATCTATGGACCATGCGGCGAGAATGGGGACGGTCACGATGGACAGCAGGCTGATCACCGCTGTCAGGCTGACCGACAGCGCCACATCACCCTTGGCAAATTTTGCGAGGATGTTGCTGGTGACCCCACCGGGGCAAAAGCTTAAAAGCATGACACCCACGGCGATTTCAGCGGGCAGTCCGAACAGAGTGACCGTCGCGAAGGCAGCCAATGGTATCAGCACAACTTGACTGATGGCGCCAATGGCGAAGGGGTACCCCCGCGCCAAAACCCGGCGGAAATCGGCGGCTTCTAGCCCGATCCCCAGTGACAACATGATAATGGCCAGCGAAATGGGCAGGCCAACGTTGATAAGCAGGTCCAAGAACAACTCCTCCCAAAGTCATTCGGGCCAGCCTATGCGAGGGGTCGTAGATCAGGCAACAACGCCGTTGGGTCACCCGTAGCGTTGAGCAAACCGGCGCAGGATTTCACCCGGCTCCGTAACGTCTGCGGCATGGCACATATCGATCAAGCTTTGCGCATCCTCTGGCGGAAAATAGCCGTGGTCCTTGTAGATGTTGATCCGCTGCTCAAAACCTTTGGCGTCCGCTTCGGGGTGGAATTGGGTGGCATAGACATTCTGCCCCCAGCGGATCATCTGAAACGGGCAGGGGTCAGACGCTACCAGATGAACGCAGCCATCCGGCAGTAACTGTACGGCTTCCTTATGTCCCACAAACGCTTCGAATTTCGGCTTTAGGCCTGCGGTCAAGGGGTCTTGGGCGCCATCCTCTGTCAGACGGCAGTCGGACGGTCCGACCGGTTCGCCAAATTGCCGTTTGCTGACATCTCCGCCCAAATGTACGGCGAGAATACCCAAGCCATAGCAGCAGCCCATGAACGGGTGATCTTTCGCCGTGATCTGGGGCATCAGTCTCATGATCGCGCCTTCGATCTTTGCATCCAGCGCGGATTTGGTGGTCGGATCGTCACTGACGCAGCCGGGACCCCCACCCACGATGACACCAGCGTAATCGACGACATCCAGCCCTTCGGGCAGGTCTTCGCAATCCAGCCGGATGCGATGAGTTTGCGCAGGGCTCAGCCCGGTTTTGTCCAGTATCGAGGCATATTCGGCATCCGATGCATCGGTTTCCGGGCGCAGTTGCAGGATCAGAAAGCGTTTCATAAACAGCCTTTAGCCATCAAAGCGGCCAGAACACAAGGATCGCGGGGATCGAGACCGCGATGATCAGGATTTCCAGCGGCAGCCCCATGCGCCAGTAATCACCAAAACGGTATCCTCCGGGACCAAGCACCAGCGTATTGTTCTTGTGCCCAATGGGCGTCAGAAACGCGGCAGACGCCGCAACGGCCACCGTCATCAGAAACGGATCGGGCGACACCTCAAGCGTGCGCGCCATCTGAATGCCAACCGGGGCGGCGACAATGGCGGTGGCTGTGTTGTTCAACACATCGGACAGGGTCATCGTCACGACCATCAGTACGGTCAGGATTGCCCAGGCGGGCAGGCCGTTGGTCAGCTGAATCAAGGCGTTGGCGATCAACTCGGTTCCGCCCGAGGTTTCAAGCGCGCTGCCCAGTGGGATCATTGACCCCAGCAATACAACCACCGGCCATTCGATGTGGTTGTAGATATCCGCAATCGGCATGATCTTAGTCAGAACATAGGCTACGACCACGAACCCCAGTGCGATCGGCAGATAGATCAGCCCGATACTGGCCGCCAACACGGCAGCCGCAAATAGGCCGATGGCAAGCCAGGCTTTCTCATTCGCGGTTACATTCAAGCCGCGCTCGGCCAAGGGCAGGCAGCCGAGCCACTCAGTGACATCGGGTGCTCGGTCGCGCGGGCACAGCAGCAATAAGATGTCGCCGGGCTCGACCTCGGTTTTGCGAACCTGACTGGTGATCCGGCGCCCTTGGCGTGAAATGCCCATCAGGACTGTACTCTGTCGCCAGGCCAGTCCTAACGCCTGTGCAGTTCGCCCAGTGATGCGCGCGCTTTCGGGGACAACGACTTCAACCACTTCCAGCCCTTCGCCTTCGGCAGTCAAAACCTCCTGCCTACGGGCGTCCGAGAAATCCAGATTGAGCGCGGCGCGGAACTCATCCAGCGCTTCGGGGCGTGCTTCCAGAACAAGCGCATCGCCTTCATGCAGGGTTGCGTGGGTTGATCGACCATAGCGTCGCTTTCCGTCCCGGATCAGGCCGATGATAGCGACGTCAGATTTCTCGGCGGCCTCATAGAGCTCACTGACCCGTTTCCCGATATGGGGCGATTCAGGCGGGATCGTCAGTTCGGCGATGTATTCGGCCAAAACTTCCGAGGTTTCTTCCTGCGCGCCGCGATTGGGGATGAGGCGCCAGCCGATCAGCGCGACGAACGCCAGCCCCGCAATTGCAGCCAACCCGCCCACCGGTGCGAAATCGAACATATGAAACGGTTCGCCCAGCGTTTCAGCCCTGATCGAGGCGATGATGATATTTGGCGGCGTACCGATCAGCGTGGCCATCCCTCCCAGGATCGTCGCAAAGCTGAGCGGCATCAGGCTAAGGCCGACCGGGCGCCCCGCTTTGCGCGCGGTCTGGATATCGACCGGCATCAGCAGCGCCAGCGCCGCGACGTTGTTCATGAAGGCCGACAGGATCGCCCCGATGCCGCCCATTAGCGCGATATGCGCGCCCAATCCGCGCGATGCGTCGACCAGCGTGCGCGTGATCATGAACACTGCACCCGAGCGCACCAGACCGGCAGAAACCACCAGCACCAACGCCACGATGATCGTGGCCGGGTGCCCGAACCCGGCAAAGGCATTCTCAACGGGCACCACACCCAGCGTGACCGCGATCATCAAGGCGGTGAATGCTACAAGGTCATAGCGGAACCGCCCCCAGAGCAGCATTCCGAAA
This sequence comes from Ruegeria sp. H9, assembly GCF_056532915.1. Taxonomy (NCBI): domain Bacteria; kingdom Pseudomonadati; phylum Pseudomonadota; class Alphaproteobacteria; order Rhodobacterales; family Roseobacteraceae; genus Ruegeria; species Ruegeria sp. H9. Next base: position 1,503,774 of record NZ_JBQFNX010000001.1, read on the forward strand.
ACGGCGATGAAAAGGGAAAAAAGAATGATCTGATCTGTCGTCATACCGCCACCATAGTCACGGGCGAAGACAGGGCAAGCCGCTCTCTTGATCCTTTGCCCCGCAAACGTCTATATGAGCGCCAAACACGCAATCACGATGACGAGGACGCACCATGGCAGGCCACTCCAAATGGGCCAATATCCAACACCGCAAGGGACGTCAGGACGCCGCGCGGTCCAAACTGTTTTCCAAGCTGTCGAAAGAGATCACGGTCGCCGCCAAGATGGGCGACCCCGATCCGGACAAGAACCCGCGCCTGCGTCTGGCGGTGAAAGAGGCCAAGTCGAATTCGGTGCCCAAGGACGTGATCGACCGTGCGATCAAGAAGTCTGTAGCAGGCGAGGGCGATGAATACGAAGAAATCCGGTATGAGGGCTATGGTCCCAACGGTGTGGCCGTGATTGTTGAAACGATGACCGATAATCGCAACCGTACCGCCTCGACTGTTCGTTCGACCTTTTCGAAGAATGGTGGAAACTTGGGTGAAACCGGCTCGGTCGGGTTCATGTTCGACCGCAAGGGCGAAGTTGTGTATCAGGCAGACGCAGGCGATGCGGATACGATTTTCGAAGCCGCGATCGAGGCCGGGGCAGAGGATGTCGAAAGCTCGGATGACGGTCACATCATCTGGTGCGCAGATACGGATCTGAACGATGTGTCAAACGCGCTGGAAGAGGCGCTGGGCGAATCCGAATCCACCAAGCTGGTCTGGAAGCCGACAACGACGACCGAGTTGGGTCTGGAAGACATGCAAAAGCTGATGAAATTGGTGGATGCATTGGAAGACGACGACGACGTTCAGCGCGTGACCACTAACTTCGAAGCGACCGACGAGGTTATGGCGCAGCTCTGATGTATCGGACACACGCCAGATGAACCAAACCCGGCCCAGCGGCCGGGTTTTTCTGTTGCAGCTGCGCGTTTTACACAAGCCTTGGTCCTGAAGCCTCTTGCGATTAAACTCAGATCATTGAGGCTGAAGGACCTGAAAGGCAACCGTAGGCACATCATGCAGAGCATCGCAAATGGCGAGTAAATCGACTGATCCGGCCCGACGAAATGTCCCGGTTCTGGCTAGCCAAAGTATCCTTTCCCAGGTGGCGTGGACTTTGGGTAGCCCGTCTATCGTATTGCCATTCCTTGCGGTCTCGCTGGAGTTACCGATGTTCCTTGCCGGTGCATTGGTGTCGATCCGCATGGTTGGCAGCATGATCTCGGACGTGTTTTTCGCCCGCTCCATCGCTGCGCAGGCGCGGAAGAAACGCGGGATTGCCCTGACCGAGATCGGAATTGGCGGTTGCCTTCTGATGGCCCTTTTGATCGCAGCCACCGGCAGTGTCTCATTGACGGCCATTGCCTTTGTGATCGCCTTTTTCATGATTGGGCTTATTGAAGAAAGCCAATCCCTGATGCTGTCTGACTTGTTGGGCGATCATCTGAAATCGAAATCCCGGATGGTTATCCGTTATCTCCAATTGGGCGCGGGAGGTCTTTGTGCCATCGGCTTGGTGTTGCTGATACACGAGATCACGAAAGAGTACCCGCCATTCTCGCGGCATTCCGCGGTGATTGCGGCCTCGGTCGTGTTTTTCTTGTTTTCAGCATTATGCATTCTCGGCATGGCCGAGATCGCCCCCGATGAGTCCTGTAATGGAAAACCCAAAGGTGCAGGGCGTCAATCGCTGCAGAACATCATCTCCGGCATCGTAAGTATGTTCGAACAGCCATGGTTCCGGCGCTATATGGCTCTGCGGCTTCCTTTGGTTGTCGTGTCGCTGTCGGTTCCGTTTTTTGCGCTCATCGCTGCCGAGGCACATCACAACTCGGCCAAGGGTTTGACGGCCATGATCATCTCATCCGCGTCCGGCTATCTGGTCTCGGCACCCTTGTGGCAACTGGTGAACATGAAATCACACCGTACCGTGATGGTCGCGGGCAACTTGTTGGTCGCAGTGACAGGGATCGTTTTGTTGGCGTTCCACTATGCCGGTATCGATCACGAAGTTCACTTGCACGCCATTGCCCTGTTTGTCGTCTCGGTGGCGACAACTGGAATTTCCAGTGCGCGCCAGCTGTATTTTTTAGATGTTGCGCCCAAGGAACAACGTATTCAGGGCGCAGCAGCCATCAAATCCATCTGCAGACTCGCTGCCGTTGCACTGTCTGCAATTTTGGCTGCGGTTGCACATATGCACGAGGTTGCCGCTGCCATCGTGTTTATCGTGCTGGCCAGCATCTGGGCGGCATTTAGCTGTTACCGCATCGCGAAACCGCAAAAGGCTGCAGAGTCGCAGGCCTAATGTGCCGCTGGCGCGATCAGTTGCTGCGTTGCCGCGCGGCGTACCGCTTGGGTCAAGGGTGCAAGGGCAGGGGCAAGGACGCGCCCGATCTGCCAGGTCAGTTCGATATCGAGCGGCGCATCGGGGATTACTTCGCAGATCTGCCCATTTGCGATCGCTCTTCTTACAAGGCTTTCGGGGTTCATACCCCATCCTAATCCGGCGATTGCCGCATCAACAAAGGCATTTGTGGACGGCAGAAAGTGAGACGGTGGCGAAAGACGGCTGCCTGTCTGGGCATATATCCAGGATTTCTGCAGATTATCCTTGCGGTTAAAGGTCAAGCAGGGGGCCTGTGCCAGGGATTTGGCGGAAACCCCATCAGAAAACCACCGTTGCATGAAGCCGGGGCTCGCGGTCGGCAAATAGCGCAAAGTGCCCAACGCAATGGCATCGCATCCGGTAATGTTTTGACCACCCACCGTTATCGCCGCACTTACGTCGCCACGCCGCAGCCAGTCAGCCGAATGGTCCTGATCGTCAATTACAAGGTCGAACAGTATGTCTTCGGCGCGCGCCATCGCGTCGATAAACCACGTGGCCAGACTGTCAGCCGGTAGCGCGACGCGAACCCGTACCGGACCTTCACGCTGATCCAAAGTCAGCTCTCGCGCCAGCTTTGCCTCCAACAGGCCGATATCTTCGGCATGACGGGCGATCCGCAGACCCGCCGGAGTGCCGATGCATGGGGTGCCGCGATGAATAAGGGCCGCACCAACACGATCCTCCAACGCCTTGATCCTCTGCGAAATAGCCGACGGGGTGACGGATAGCTCTGCGGCTGCGGCCTCAAAGCTGCCGTGTCGCAAGATCGCCGCCAATGCTGAGAGCTGATGAGGGTCGAGGAGCATTAGAGTTACTTAATCTGGGTAATCATCATTAATTTGATAGATTCACACCGGCCATGTAGTCAACGAGCATCGACAGGAGGCTGCATGTTCCCATCAATGATTGCCGGGTTTGCCCTGAGTTTTAGCCTTATATTGGCGATAGGCGCTCAGAACGCCTTTGTTCTGCGCCAAGGCCTGCGGCGCGAGCACGTCTTTGCACTGTGCCTGACCTGCGCAGTGTCTGACGCGATACTGATCGGGGCGGGTGTTGCAGGGTTCGGCACCCTGGCTCAGGCCGCGCCGTGGTTTGAAACGGTGATGCGCTATGGTGGGGCGGTATTTCTGATTTGGTACGCCCTACGAAGTTTTGGGTCTGCCTGGCAAGGTGGGGCGGTGATGGATACCGTAACAGGGCAGCGCACCAGTCTGCGTGCGGCCATGCTGACCGTGCTGGCCTTCACTTGGCTCAACCCCCATGTATATCTGGATACGGTCGTATTGATCGGGTCGATATCGGCCCAATATTCAGATCGCATGGGGTTTGCGATAGGGGCGATGACTTCGAGTTTCGTTTTCTTCTTTTCGCTCGGCTACGGTGCCAGAGTGCTTTCACCGATTTTTGCCCGCCCGCGCGCATGGCAGATTCTTGATTTTATCATCGGAATCGTGATGCTTATGATCGCGTTGAAACTTGTTATCATGTGAAGGGTTGTCCCGGATCAGAATTCGGTGTTCAACCGTTTGTATGACCTCACCTAATGATCAGCACCGCCCGCTTGTTGGCATGTTTTGGATGCTTGCGGCCGGGCTGTCCTTTGTGGGCATGAATGCGCTGGTGAAGGTGCTGGGAACCAGCATGAACCCCATTCAAGCGGCATTCTTGCGCTATGTCCTGGGTCTGGTGTTTCTTTTGCCCGCAATCCGGGCGATCCTCGGAACTCCATTGACCCCGCGCAATCTAACGCTGTTTGGACTACGCGGAATGGTCCACGCCATCGCCGTCATGCTTTGGTTTTTTGCGATGACGCGCATCCCCCTCGCCGAGGTGACCGCGATGAATTACATGACACCTATCTACGTCACGGTGGGTGCGGCACTGTTCTTGGGTGAAAAGCTAGCTTTTCGTCGTATCGCCGCGATTGGTGTTGCTGTGATTGGAGTAGTGATCATCCTGCGCCCGGGCTTTCGCGAGATATTGCCCGGTCACATAGCGATGCTGGGGGCTGCACTAGCGCTTGGTGGTTCCTATCTGCTGGCCAAAGTCATGGTCCGTGATATCCGTCCCTCAGCCGTTGTTGCCCATCTTTCGATATGGGTCACCATCGCGCTTATCCCTTTCGCCGTCGCGGTTTGGGAGCCGCCCAGCCTGCGCGATCTTGGTATACTTTTCATCGTCGCCAGCTTTGCGACTGCGGGACACTATTTCATGACGCTTGCATTGCAGGCTGCCCCGGTGGCCGTGACCCAGCCGGTGACGTTCCTGCAGCTGATCTGGGCCACTTTGCTCGGCGCTTTGGCCTTCCATGAACGCATCGACATCTGGGTAATTGCAGGAGGCACTCTGATCCTGGCTGCCGTCAGCTTCATCACCTGGCGTGAAGCCGTGCTGAGCCGTGGCGGCACACCGCCGCAAGGTTCTGAGACCCCACCGGCGAAACCAAGAACCGTTATTGATTGACGAGTCAATAAAAACCGCTTAGCCTTCCTTGCACTCAGGTATGGCGAAGAGGCGAAGATGCCAAAACTCGGAATGGAGCCGATCCGGCGGGACGCGATCGTCAAGGCGACGATCGCCGAGCTTGGCGCGCAAAAATCCCTTGATGTCACCGTTAGCCAGATCGCCAAACGCGCAGGTATGTCCAGTGCATTGGCGCATCATTACTTTGGGGGCAAAGAACAGATATTCCTAGCCGCGATGCGGCGTATCCTGACGGATTTTGGATCTGAAGCGCGCGCACAACTCAGTACGGCAGATCCGGAAGAGCGCGCACAGGCCATCATTCGCGCCTGTTTCGCGCCATCATGTTTCACACCGGATGTTATCGCAGCTTGGATGACTTTTTATGTTTTGGCTCAAACCAACGATGATGCGCTGAGGCTCTGGCAAATCTATCAGGCACGCATCCGCTCGAACCTGATCCATGCGTTGCGCCCACATATGAGTGACCCGAGCGAGGCCGCCGAAGGTATGATTGCGCTGATCGATGGGTTGTACATCCACTCTGCACTGAATTCCCCACAAGAGCCGCAGCGGGCAGTCACCCATGCGCTGCGGGTACTGAGAGTTTTCCTAGAGGCCGAAAAATGACAAAGCCGAATATTCTGATCCTGATGGTGGATCAGCTCAACGGGACCCTCTTCCCCGATGGTCCTGCAGAATGGTTGCATGCGCCGAACCTGAAGAAGCTGGCGGCAAGATCAACGCGTTTCGCAAATGCATACACTGCTTCGCCGCTCTGTGCTCCGGGACGTGCGAGCTTTATGTCGGGTCAACTGCCATCGCGCACTGGCGTCTATGACAACGCCGCCGAGTTCAGCAGCGATATCCCGACCTATGCCCACCACCTTCGTCGTGCAGGATATTACACCTGCTTGTCCGGCAAGATGCACTTTGTTGGCCCAGACCAGTTGCACGGGTTCGAAGATCGTCTGACCACTGATATCTACCCGGCAGATTTCGGTTGGACGCCGGATTATCGTAAACCCGGTGAGCGCATCGACTGGTGGTATCACAATATGGGCTCGGTCACCGGGGCAGGCATTGCCGAGATTTCTAACCAGATGGAATATGATGACGAAGTCGCTTATAACGCCAAGGCCAAGCTATATGACCTTGCACGCGGCAAGGATGATCGCCCCTGGTGTGTGACCGTCAGCTTCACGCACCCACACGATCCTTACGTAGCGCGACGCAAGTACTGGGATCTGTATGAAGATTGTGAGCATCTTGAGCCACAGATCGCGGATTTGGGATATGACAATCAGGACCCGCATTCCAAACGTATTTTCGATGCCAATGACTGGCGCAGCTTCGACATAACGACCGAGGATATTCGCAAATCCCGTCGCGCCTATTTCGCCAATATCTCATATCTGGATGACAAGATCGGTGAGATACTGGAGGTTCTGGAAACGACGCGGCAAGAGGCGATCATACTGTTCGTGTCCGACCACGGCGACATGCTGGGTGAGCGCGGGTTATGGTTCAAGATGACTTTCTTCGAGGGCTCTTCCCGCGTGCCGCTCATGATTTCTGCCTCCGATCTTCCAGTTGGTCGCATCGATACACCAGTTTCGACGATCGACGTGACACCGACGCTTGGTACGTTGGCGGGCGTCGATATGGCGGAAATCTCACCTTGGACGGATGGTGAGGATCTTGTGCCCTTGGCAAAGGGCACAGACCGAACCGCGCCGGTTGCAATGGAATATGCCGCCGAGGCCTCATACGCTCCTTTAGTCTCTCTGCGCTATGGCAAGTGGAAATACAATCGCTGTACATTGGACCCCGATCAACTGTTCGATCTCGAGGCTGATCCGCATGAGATGGAAAATCTTGCTGGCCTGCCCGAACATGCAGGCACCTTGCAAACACTGCGTACTAAATCCGAGTCGCGATGGGATTTGGATCGCTTTGATGCCGATGTGAGGGCCAGCCAAGCCCGGCGCTGGGTGGTTTACGAGGCATTACGGCAGGGTGGCTATTATCCTTGGGATTACCAGCCTCTTCAGAAAGCGTCTGAACGGTACATGCGCAATCATATGGACCTGAACGATGTCGAGGATAGCCAGCGTTATCCGCGTGGCGAGTAATCCTTTACATTTTTGAAATTGCACCCGTCGGAAGTGCGGAGATTTTTCGTCGAAAAATCTTGCCCCGAAGGTGAACGGAGACACGAATATGGAAGCAGATTTTGTCATTGTTGGCGCCGGTTCTGCTGGTTGCGCGATGGCTTACCGTCTGAGTGAGGCCGGAGCTTCGGTTTTGGTGATCGAGCATGGCGGCACTGACGCCGGACCCTTCATCCAGATGCCTGCCGCCCTAAGCTATCCGATGAATATGTCGCGATATGACTGGGGCTACAAATCCGAACCCGAACCACATCTGAACAATCGTCAACTTGCTTGCCCTCGGGGCAAGGTGATCGGAGGGTCTTCTTCGATCAATGGCATGGTCTATGTGCGCGGTCACGCGCGAGATTTTGACACCTGGGCCGAGATGGGCGCAGATGGATGGTCTTACGCAGATGTGCTGCCGTACTACAAACGCATGGAAACCTGGCATGATGGTGGCCATGGCGGTGATCACACCTGGAGAGGCACGGATGGACCTCTGCACGTGTCGCGAGGGCCTCGTGAAAATCCGCTGTTTAAGGCGTTCGTCGATGCAGGTCAGCAGGCTGGATATGAGGTCACTGGCGACTATAACGGTGAGAAACAAGAAGGTTTTGGGCCGATGGAGCAGACCGTCTGGAAAGGACGGCGCTGGTCGGCGGCGAATGCGTACCTTAGGCCAGCGCTCAAGCGGCAAAACTGCGAAATCATCCGGGGTCTTGCGGCGCGCGTGATTATTGATTCTGGGCGCGCATCCGGGGTCGAATTGATACGGGGTGGCAAACGGGAAGTGATCACAGCGCGGCGCGAGGTTGTATTGGCGGCTTCGTCTATCAATTCGCCTAAGTTGCTGATGCTTTCGGGGGTTGGACCCGCGGCGCACCTGGCTGAGCACGGTATCAAAGTGGTCGCCGACCGCCCTGGCGTCGGCGCCAATCTGCAGGATCACCTAGAACTTTATATCCAACAGGCCTCGATACAACCGATCACGCTATACAAGCATTGGAACCTGATCAGTAAGGGGATGATCGGGGCGCAATGGTTGTTTACCAAAACCGGCCTTGGCGCCTCGAACCAGTTTGAAAGCGCCGCCTTTGTGCGTTCGAAACCGGGTGTGGAATATCCTGACATACAATATCATTTTCTGCCGATGGCGGTTCGCTATGACGGGCAGGCGGCAGCCGAAGGGCACGGATTCCAGGCGCATGTGGGGCCAATGCGGTCGCCCTCGCGCGGCGCTGTGACTCTGCGATCCGCCAAAGCCGAAGACGCGCCGGTGATCCGGTTCAACTACATGAGCCATGATTCGGATTGGGAAGACTTCAGAACCTGCATTCGCTTGACCCGAGAGATCTTTGGACAGCAGGCGTTCAAACCCTTTGCCGGTAAAGAGATCCAACCGGGGGCGGAGGTTCAGTCGGACGATGAGCTAGATGCCTTTATCGCCGAGCATGCCGAAAGCGCCTATCACCCTTGCGGGACTTGCCGCATGGGACGTGCGGATGACAAGGATGCCGTTGTCGACCCGCAAGGGCGTGTGATTGGGGTGGATGGATTGCGCGTCGCCGATAGCTCGATTTTCCCGCAAATCACCAATGGCAATCTGAACGCGCCATCGATAATGGTGGGTGAAAAGATGTCGGACCATTTGCTGCAGAAAGACCCTCTGCCCAAAGCGAACGACCAGCCCTGGATAAGTCCGAGATGGGCAACGGCACAGCGCTGACACATCCAAAACCCACGGTGTGCATTTATCCTGAAAGCTGGTTGATTGCGCTCAGAATTTGATCGGCGTCAAAGCGGAGTGCGACAGTCATGTTTAGCCTTGGGATGTAACGCTGAAACAAGGAGCCAACTGGATGTCTCATACCCCGCATGAACTGGCTGAAGAGTTCCCCGACAAGCTCGAAGTGATGAGCCAGCTCAAGCAAACGGATGCGCATTTTGCCCGACTTGCGGATGAGTATCATGAGGTCAACCGCACCGTGCATCGGGCTGAAACCAATGTTGAGCCGATGGAGGAATTGGCCGAGGTTGATTTGCGCAAGAAACGCGCGGCGCTCAAGGACGAGATCTGGGCGATCTTGTCAAAAAGCTAAGGATTAGGCGGGGGCTCTGCCCCCGGACTCGCAGGATATATATGGCCAGATGAAGATCAGGTGACCTCATAAGGCAGGGTGCCGCGGCTATGGGCGTCGATGGTCAGGCGGCGCTCTAACGGTGGGACCGATCTTTGGTGGCAGGTCTGGCGCTCGCAGATGCGGCAGGATATGCCGATGGGCTCGTAAGCGCTCGCGTTGTTTATGTCGAGATTATCGGCGTAGACCAATGCTTCGGCATGACGAACCTCACATCCCAAGGCGATGGCATAGCGGCGGACAGGAGCACCGAACGAGCCTCCGGATTTTGAAACATCACGAGCCAATGAGATATAGCGGACGCCATCCGGTGTCTCGGCTAGCTGTTGCAGGAAATGACCCGGGGTCTCGAATGCCCGGTGGACATTCCAGAGTGGGCAGGCACCGCCGAAACGGGCAAATTGCAAGCGCGTAGCTGAATGGCGTTTGGTGATCGTTCCGGCCTGATCGACACGGACAAAAAAGAACGGAATCCCCTTTGCGCCGGGGCGCTGTAGCGTGGACAGGCGGTGCGCCACCTGTTCAATCGATGCCCCGAACCGGTTGCTGAGCAGCTCCAAATCATGCCGATAGTCTTGCGCTGCGGACAGGAAAGCGCCGTAAGGCATCAGCGAAGCCCCGGCAAAATAGTTGGCGAGGCCAATCTTGGCGATGGCGCGGGCCTCATCGCTTTGGAAACGGGCGAAATCTAGCGTTGCTTCAAGCAGCTTATCCTGACTGATCAACGCCACCTGCAGCAGCAGTTGGAAGACCTGCGTTTGTGGTGCGGCTCGCGAGGAAAGGCGCAGGGTTTTGTCACCAGCATTGTAGCTGCGTAAGGTTTCTGTGTCGGCGAAAGTGACGTGAATGCCGCGTTCTGACAGGCTGTTCAGGGCGACTTGCCGAATATCGCTGGTTTCATCGGCACGGCTGGCGAAGCGTTCGGCAGCGCGGTCAACGGCGTCAATATAATTGTCGCAGTAGTGAAAGAAATCGCGCACCTCTTCCCATGGGCTGGCCTGAATACGGGCATCCTCGCGGCCCAATGCCTCGTCGAGCGAGGCGAGGCGTTCATGGGTCTGGCGATAGGCGCGGTGTAACTCGATGAACGCGCGTGCAAGCGCGGGCGCATTTGAAGCGGTGAGCCTGAGATCAGCCAGAGGGGGCGCCGTTTCGGCGAACACCGGATCGGCCAGTGCTTCGCGCATATCCGAAACCAATCGTTCGCTATCCCCTGTGCTGAGTTCGGTCACATCCATACCAAACTCTTGCGCCAGTGCCAGAACAACGGTCGTCGAAATCGGCCGGTTGTTATTCTCCATCTGGTTCAAATAGGGCAGTGAAACGCCCAGTTTTGCGGCGAAATCCTTCTGCGTGAGGGTCAGGCGTGTGCGCATTTCGCGCAGCTTGGCGCCAGCGTATAATTTCTGAGTGGCCATGGCGGTTCTTTGCAGCTTTACTGAATCTGCAGGCTAACTTTGCAAACCCTGTCGCGCAAGCCGTCTACAGACCCAATTGCCGTTCGCGCCAGATAACAACGCTGATCGCGCAGATTGCCAGTGCGGCGGTTGCCAGCATCAGCCAAAGCAGAGGCATCGCGCCCGTCTCATGCGTCAGCAATGCGCCTGCCAATGCGCTGAGTGCCGCGCCGCCGCCCAACATGATCGCACCGCTCAAACCAGAGGCAGTAGCCGCCAGATGCGGGCGGACCGAAAGCGATCCGGCGGTTGCATTTGGGATCGCCATGCCGTTACCCAACCCGACGAAGGTCATCAGGCCAAAGAAGCTGAGCGCCGTTCCCAAATCCACTAGGAACAACAAAGCTGATAGGGCCACGCCAATTGCATTCAGCCAGCATCCCCAGCGCACCATTCGGTTGACGCCGAAGCGAACCGAGAATCGACCGCTGATGAAGTTACCGAAGAAATAGCCAATCGCAGGCGCACCAAAGTAGATGCCGACCTCGGCGGCTGTCATGCCGAACACTTCGGTCCCGATAAATGGTGCGCCCCCGAGATAGGCAAAGAACGCGCCTGAAGAGAAAGCTGAGGACAGGGAATAGCCCCAGAAGCGAGGTGATCTCAGCAATTCAGGATATTCGCGAAATTGCTGCATCAGTGTTTTGCCGCTTGCGGCGGCGGTTTCGCCAAAATCTTGGTAGGTCAGCGCCAGCGCTAGTGCCGCAAGGGCAAAGGGTAGCCAGAAATTGGCTTTCCAGCCAAAAGTTTCTTCGAGAAGCCCGCCGACAGCAGGGCCGATCATCGGGACGACTGCCATCCCCATGGTGACATATCCGAGCATCGAAGCAGCCTGGTCCTGTTCGTACATGTCCCGCACAGCCGCACGGCTTAAGACAATACCAACGACAATGACGGCCTGAAACATTCTGAAGGCCAGAAAGGTTTCGACATTTGGGGCGTATATACACCCGAGCGTTGCCAGTAGGAAAAGGGCGAGTCCCCACAGCAGTACAGGCCGACGTCCGGCCTTATCGGCAATGGGTCCTATTAAGATTTGCAGTGCCGCGTTGACCAGAAGATAAAGCGCGATCGAAAGCTGCATCACCTTGTAATCAGTCTGAAAATACGTCGCCATAAAGGGAAGGCTGGGCAGATACAGATTCATGCTCAGCGCCGACAATCCTGACAACAAAACGAGTGTTGCAAGCGTGGGGGGCGTGCGGCTGACAGAGGGTGAACTGAACTGCATGGTTTACCTTTAGACCCTGATCGCGCGAAATGCCATCGGCAGTTTGGCTTGTTGTGTTAATTAACAAATTTGCAGTTATCTCAAATAGTGTTGCCAAATATTTGCAAATTTGCCGAAAACTTCTTTGGCCGCCGATCCCAACTCGTTATGGTCGCGCAAATTCTCTTGGGAGACTACCGACATGAAAGACATCCTTTCCGAGCTCGAAGGCCGTCGCAACAACGCGCGATTGGGTGGTGGGCAAAAACGCATCGACTCGCAACACGCCCGCGGAAAGCTGACGGCACGCGAACGGATCGAGTTGCTGGTAGACGAAGGCAGCTTTGAAGAGTTTGACATGTTTGTCAGCCATCGCTGCACTGATTTCGGAATGGAGAAACAAAAGCCTGCTGGTGATGGGGTGGTCACAGGCTGGGGTACGATCAATGGTCGAATGGTCTACGTCTTCAGCCAGGACTTCACCGTATTCGGCGGCTCGCTGTCAGAAACCCATGCGCAGAAGATTTGCAAGATCATGGACATGGCAGTTCAAAACGGAGCGCCGGTGATCGGGATCAACGACTCGGGCGGGGCGCGGATTCAGGAAGGCGTCGCTTCATTGGCCGGATATGCCGAAGTGTTCCAGCGTAATATCATGGCCTCGGGCGTCGTTCCGCAGATCAGCGTGATTATGGGGCCGTGTGCAGGTGGTGCGGTTTACAGTCCTGCGATGACCGACTTCATATTCATGGTCAAAGACACCTCGTACATGTTCGTAACCGGCCCAGACGTTGTGAAGACCGTGACCAATGAGGTCGTGACGGCAGAGGAATTGGGCGGGGCTTCAACCCACACCAAAAAGTCGTCGGTCGCTGATGGCGCGTTTGAAAACGATGTGGAGGCGCTGGCCGAGGTGCGCCGTCTTGTCGACTTCCTTCCGCTCAACAATCGCGAGAAACCGCCAGTTCGCCCGTTTTTTGACAGCCCTGACCGGGTCGAGACATCGCTGGATACGCTGATCCCGGACAATCCGAACACGCCGTACGACATGAAGGAACTGATCACCAAAGTGGCGGATGAGGGTGATTTTTACGAGATTCAGGAAGATTACGCTAAGAACATCATCACCGGTTTTATCCGGCTTGAGGGGCAGACCGTGGGCGTCGTAGCCAACCAACCCATGGTATTGGCAGGATGTTTGGACATCGATAGTTCCCGAAAAGCGGCCCGGTTCGTGCGGTTCTGTGATTGCTTTGAAATCCCGATCCTGACGCTTGTTGATGTTCCGGGCTTTCTGCCGGGCACTTCGCAGGAGTATGGCGGCGTGATCAAGCACGGCGCGAAACTGCTATTTGCTTATGGCGAAGCGACCGTGCCAAAGGTCACCGTAATCACGCGTAAGGCCTACGGTGGCGCGTATGATGTTATGGCGTCCAAACACCTGCGCGGCGATTTCAACTATGCGTGGCCCACGGCAGAGATCGCGGTGATGGGTGCAAAGGGCGCGACCGAAATCATCCACCGCGCCGATCTCGGCGATTCCGATAAGATCGCACAACACACTCAGGACTATGAGGACCGGTTCGCAAATCCCTTCGTTGCGGCCGAGCGCGGCTTCATTGATGAGGTGATCATGCCACAATCGACCCGCCGCCGTGTATCACGTGCATTTGCGAGCCTGCGCGGCAAGCAACTGAAGAACCCTTGGAAAAAGCACGACAATATCCCGCTGTAAATGCCCGCCGAGGAGGCCCGAGCCGTAAATGCCCCGATTGACCGGACATAAGACCGTGCAGGTTGCAACCACTCTGCACGCTCCCCCGGAGGAAGGAAGCCGCCGCTGGCGGATCCGGGGATGCGCCGGGGTTTTTACGTTGCTGGTCGGAGTAGGTTCGGCGCTGGCCTCAAACCTGCTGCCCGTGCCGTCGGGTCAACCGGTCGAGCTTAGCGATGTGCTTCTGGACACCAATCCGGGTGAGCTTTGGGTGCGGTTTCGGTTCATTGCACCCAAGATCGGATCGACTGCAGGTCGTATCACATATGATGTCGCCGTAGTCGACATGGAGCATTTGTGTGAAACACTGGCGGTGCCTTACGTGGCCCAGCACGAATTGCAGCCTGCCCGGATTGTGATTTCGTTTTCGGACAGACCGGTAGCGTTCGGCACCTCCGAACCTGACGCAACGCAGTTCTTCGAAGCCTACCGGCTGGATCAATCCCGGTGTATCTGGGAGGGGCTCTGACCATGAACCAACAATGTCACGGTCTCAGAGTGTCCCGATACAGTGATGCAGCTCTGGAGGTTCGCATGATCACTTCAATCCCGCAGGCATGTCCGATGGCCTGCCATATCTGGAACTTGTCCGTTGAGGTTTCGCAATGCTGAAACATCGCGGTTTCCCCGGACGTTTGCCCGGAACAGACTTCCAGTTCACCATTCGGCGGGCCAATCCCAAGGGCGTTACGCCGCTGACCCAGCGAGAACGCTTTCGCGATCGCAAACCCGCCGACAAGCGCGCAGATGTCGCGTTTATCGAGGCGTTATGGGCGCATTTTGGTGATCAGCCCTTTGAGCGAGGCAATCTGGACGCGGGCCGTCTAAGTTGGCTGTTCGGGCGTGAGGTTGTCGCCGCCGAAGACCCGTTTGATCCTGCAAGCTACGATGCTCTGCTGGTGATCAATCTGGACGCCGCGCGCCAATCTTTCCCTGACGTGTTCGACGGAGTGCGCTGATTGTGACCGGGGCTGCCGCACATAACACTCAGATGATCAGTGACACTGGAACCCTGCCCGCTAATGGGCAGGGTAGGCTGTTTTCATCAGAAGTTGAGTTGCGCGGCCAACTGGACACGGTTGCCGTCGAATGTGTCGCCGGAAATTGTGTCGTTCCGCTCTCCATAGATGTATTCGGCGCTGAGCGTCAGGTTGTCTGTCGCCTTGTAAAAGGCATTGACGTGGATCGTCTCAAGCTCGGTGAACGACAAAGTACCGGTCGATGTAGGCAGGTCGTAGTCTTCCTTGCCATAGGCGATGCCGACGTTCCATTTGGAACTCAGGTCTTGACGGAATTCGATGGTGTAGCCATCAACATCGTTGGCCTGACCCCCGACGACTGCGTCACCCAAGCCGATCAGGTAGGGGCCAAGTGCCTCGCCGTTGACATAGTTGACCTGAAACAACCCACCTTCCCACGGTCGGATCGAGCCCGACAAAGAGAAACCGGTCTGATCGACCTCGACGTCGCCGGATTGCGCCTTGCCGTAGAGCGCCGAGGCACGAGCGATGTATTTGCCATCGTTGTATTCGACCGAACCAGTCAGCACAGGATCATCCGAATCCGAGCCGCCGACGTTTTCTTCAACGGAAACGGCGAAGGTGGTATTCGATCCGATATTGTTGGTGTAGCGCACCTGCGGAACGCGCGCGAAAGCGATCCCGACCGGCCCGTTAAATTCCACCGAGGTCGGGTAGGTGTCCAGAGGTTGGAAATTGGTCCAGTATTGTCCGATCAGCCATTGTTCCCCAATTCGGATATTGGCATGACGAATTCGGAATTCGGCGGTTCCGTCCGAGCCGAAGGCATCGACTTCGATCTGGCCCTGAATGTCTCCGATTCCCGAAGGCGTGCTGGTGCGCAGCCCGATACGAGACTGACGGACTGTGGCGCCAAACGTACCATCTGTCTCGGCCGAGGGTTCGCCAATCACGTTTACGAATGCGGTGTCGCCCTGATCGTATTCGAAGTCATAGAAGAAGTCGGCTTTGACATAACCGTAGACGTCCAGAGTGGTGTTGCCGATCTGCAGATCCCCAGTGCCAGACCCGGGATTGGAGGATTCCAGCGCTTCGACCCGGGCGCGCAGTGCATCCAGTTCAGCCTGAGTTTGTGCATCTTGCGCCAAGGCTTGCATACCGGTCACGGAAAGCGCGCTGGCAGCAAGCAGGCTAGCATTTTTACCCTTTGTTATCATATGGATAGTTCCTTGTGTGCGAGTGTGCAGGGGCACCGTTCCACGCAACTGAATTCTTGGGAAATCACCAAGTTGAGAGAAGATGCTCTCAATTTTTCAAGCAAAAGTGTCGGTAGACATGTGACGTTTCACGCTGCGCTGAAACCGGAATCTAAGTTACTGTCACCGGAAGGATTTTTGCGTGAGTTTGTAGTGATGTTGCGTGAGGTGCCTCGCGCACTGCCTCGCTACAAGTCTTCGATTTGTAACAGGAACGTGACGGATTTCAGACGTAGTCGTCGCTGTCCGGGCGATTACGACGTCGGCGCAAATCTGCGTGGTGCCGCGCTGGATGGGCAGGTTTCAGCCGGAATCTCAGATGGAAACAATAACTGGTTGGCGGCCAGAATTGTGCTGTGCACAGTGATTGGGCCGTGCGGCTCTATTTTGCCTGCGTCGCACAAGCACCTACTATTCCGTACCCCTTCCTTCCGCGGGCAGGCTTGTGTTCCCCACAGAGTTCTGTCCGCGGTTTTCTTTTTGTCAGGATTGGACAAAAAGCGGCAAAAACCTGCGCAATTCGCAAGTTTGTGGTCCGTGTTATTGCATAACAAGGCGCGAAATCGGCATCTGCTCTCAAAGACTGCAAAAAATCTAGAAGGGCAGAAACCATGCGAATCAAACGAATTTCCCTTGCGTTGGCAACCTGCGCGGGTTTGGCGGCCTGCGGTGGCTCGACCGGCGAACAGGCGATCCTTGGCGGCGGTGCGGGGGCTCTGGGGGCGGCGGTCCTCAGTGCAGATCCGCTGCTTGGGGCGGCAGTTGGGGCTGCGGGCAACGTGCTTTACTGCAAGACCCAGAACAACTGTAACTAAAGCTGAATTTAACGGGGCTGGAAAAGTCCCGTCTGTCATTGCGCATCACGCCGTCGTGGGGTCAACGCCCCGCGGCGGCGTTTTGCGTTTCCAGAACATCAAGCCAAAGGACGTTCCATGTTCAACAAGATCCTGATCGCAAACCGGGGCGAGATTGCCTGCCGGGTCATCAAGACCGCCCGCAAGATGGGCATTGGCACGGTTGCCATCTATTCAGATGCTGACAAGAACGCCCTGCATGTTTCAATGGCGGATGAGGCCGTGCATATCGGCCCGCCGCCCGCCAACCAGTCATACATCGTCATCGACAAGGTGATGGATGCCATCCGTAAAAGCGGCGCGCAGGCGGTCCACCCCGGTTATGGCTTTCTGTCCGAGAACTCCAAATTCGCCGAGGCGCTGGATGCCGAAGGCGTCGCCTTTGTCGGCCCCCCGGTCGGTGCGATCGAAAGCATGGGGGACAAGATCACCTCGAAGAAGATCGCGCAGGAGGCCGGGGTTTCGACGGTGCCCGGTTACATGGGCCTGATCGAAGACGCCGATGAGGCGGTGAAGATTTCGAACGACATTGGCTATCCGGTGATGATCAAGGCCAGCGCAGGCGGTGGTGGCAAGGGCATGCGGATTGCGTGGAATGACGAAGAGGCGCGGGAAGGTTTCCAGTCATCCAAGAACGAGGCCGCGAACTCCTTCGGCGACGACCGGATTTTCATCGAGAAATTCGTGACTCAACCGCGCCACATCGAAATTCAGGTGCTCTGTGACAGTCACGGCAATGGCATTTATCTCGGGGAACGCGAATGCTCGATCCAGCGCCGGAACCAGAAGGTTGTGGAAGAGGCGCCATCGCCGTTCCTTGACCCTGAAACCCGCAAGGCGATGGGCGAACAGGCGGTCGCGCTTGCCAAAGCGGTGGACTATGCCAGTGCCGGTACGGTGGAATTCATCGTGGATGGCGAAAAGAACTTCTACTTCCTCGAAATGAACACACGACTGCAAGTGGAACACCCGGTGACCGAGTTGATCACAGGTGTTGATCTTGTGGAGCAGATGATCCGTGTGGCGGCTGGAGAAAAACTGTCGATCACGCAGGATGACGTCACCCTGACAGGCTGGGCGATTGAAAACCGTCTTTATGCAGAGGACCCTTATCGTGGCTTCTTGCCCTCGATTGGCCGCCTTACCCGTTATCGCCCGCCGCAGGAGGTCGCAGCCGGCCCGCTGCTTGTGAATGACAAATGGCAAGGTGATGCGCCTAAAGGGGATAGCGCTGTGCGTAACGATACCGGCGTCTATGAGGGCGGCGAGATCAGCATGTATTACGACCCGATGATCGCCAAGCTGTGTACCTGGGCACCAACCCGCGAACAGGCGATTGAGGCGATGCGCGTGGCGCTGGACAGTTTCGAAGTCGAAGGCATCGGTCACAACTTGCCATTCCTGTCAGCGGTCATGGATCACCCGAAATTTGTAAGTGGTGACATGACGACCGCTTTCATCGCCGAGGAGTATCCGGACGGGTTCGAAGGCGTCGACCTTCCCGAAGAAGATCTGCGTCGCATCGCAGCCTCGTGCGCTGCCATGCACCGGGTTGCCGAAATCCGTCGCACCCGCGTATCGGGCCGGATGGACAACCATGAACGGAAGGTCGGCAAACGTTGGAATGTCGCTCTGCAAGGGCAGGATTTCAGCGTCAAGGTTAAGGCTGACAAACAGGGCGCGACTGTCAAATTCAAAGACGGGTCAGCTCTGCGTGTGTCCTCTGACTGGACGCCGGGTGACCAACTTGCGGTGTTGGACGTGGATGGCAGCCCGTTGGTCTTGAAGGTTGGAAAGATATCGGGCGGGTTCCGTATCCGAAACCGAGGGGCTGACCTCAAGGTACATGTGCGCACCCCGCGTCAGGCCGAACTGGCCCGCCTGATGCCCGAGAAGCTGCCGCCTGATACATCGAAAATGCTGCTCTGCCCAATGCCGGGCTTGATCGTGAAGATTGATGTGGAAGTAGGTCAGGAGGTGCAGGAAGGTCAGGCACTTTGTACCGTTGAGGCGATGAAGATGGAGAACATCCTGCGCGCTGAGAAAAAAGGCGTTGTCTCCAAGATCAACGCGGGCCCCGGCGACAGTCTGGCCGTTGATGATGTGATCATCGAGTTCGAGTGATGATGCGGACACCTGCGACATATCTCTCAAGGTTCCCAGCGGCTTCCGCCGGGATATTGAGGCATGTCGCAGGTGCTCAGCCGCCCTCACGTCGTTCGCGGATTTCGCGTTCGCGCAAAGGCGTCTTGTCAATGGATCGGCCAATCTCACGCACGCTCCATGGGCTGGGTTTGCGCAGTTTGACGACACCATCCTTGTCGACAAATACCATCTGGAAACCACGCGGTCGCAGTTTTGATCGGATCGATGATCGCGCCGCCGGATCAGTATCGGTCAAGACGATCACGTCGCGATCCCGCATTGCGTCCTCGCCTTCGAGTAACATGTCAATCTGTTGCTGGAATCTTGGGTCTGCCGGGGTATCGGCAAAAACGACGATCGGGCGATGCGTCCAGAGAAAATCGCTTAGATCGCTGTCAGCTACTGGACGAACAAAGCTGTCATCCGCAGGGGCAGTCGCGTCGGCGGCCAAGGCGGCCAACGGGAATAGTGCCGAGAAAACAAAGGCAAGCGTGCGTGTCATGAGGCCTCCTGTTGTGATGAATATAGCCGCTGCTGGGGCGAATGCGACTGACGAAATGCGTGTGATCACCAAAAATTTGCTTCGTGGACGCCGCACCCACCCATGCGTATTTATCAATTTGCCTACAAAATGCGCCGTTCCCGCGGCCTTCGCGTGGGGAGAGTAGGCCGATGGAAGTGATCCTGCATTGCGGTGCACATCGATGTGCAAGCACCAGTTTCCAGAACTATCTGAGCCGGAACGTGCAGGTCCTTGCAGATCAAGGTCTGGCGTATTGGGGGCCGGAGCGAACACGCTCCAATGGCCTCAACAGCTTGAACAAATTGACGCCTGAGGTCTGTGATGGATTACGCCGCGAGCTGGACGTATGTCAGAAAGACGGCGCGACGCAGCTATTGGTCAGCCAAGAGAATTTCGTGGGCTCAATGGAGCGCAATATTGCCTTTGCCTCGCTCTATCCAGGTATGCAGGAACGTGGGCAGCTTTTGGCAAGGGCATTTGATGGAAGAGTCACCAAAATTGCTTTGAATATCCGCGCGTTGGATATGTATTGGTCTTCCGTGGCCGCCTATAAGTTCAAACGTGGTAGCGCCCCAATAGAGCCCACAAAGTGGACCCGCATCGCGCAAAGCAAGCGGAGCTGGCGAGACGTCATCACCGATATTAGCCACGCCTTCCCGGGCGTCCCATTGCTCGTTTTGCCGTTTGAGGAATTTGCGGGTCATCAACAGGCGCAGCTTCAGGCGCTGACGGGTCGCACCGCGCCCGAATTCAGCGATGGCCTTGCGTTGAATGCTGCGCCCAAACCCACGCCCCATGGTCTGACCGCTGAACATGCGATGCAGCTTTGGGCTGATTATGCCGATGATCTGGAATGGCTTGCCTCGGGCGCCGATGGGAGGGCTGAACTGATCTGCCGGACAGATAGCAATGCACGCGGGGTCGCCCCCGCCGAAACCAGAATTGAACAGAGGAAATCGACATGACCGACACCAACGACTGGCAGGTGCTGGCTGAAAAAGAGCTGCGCGGCCGACCTTTGGGCGATCTGACCAAAGTGACGCTGGAAGGCATCGACGTCAAACCGCTTTATACTCAGGAAGACACGGCTGATCTGCCGCATATGGGCTCGCTTCCGGGCTTCGGTCCGTTTACGCGCGGCGTAAAAGCGACGATGTATGCGGGGCGCCCTTGGACGATCCGTCAATATGCAGGCTTCTCGACGGCTGAAGAATCGAATGCGTTTTACCGCCGCAATCTGGCAGCCGGCCAGCAAGGTGTCTCGGTCGCCTTCGATCTGGCGACTCACCGGGGGTATGACAGTGACCATCCCCGTGTGGTGGGCGATGTCGGCAAGGCCGGTGTGGCCATCGACAGCGTTGAGGATATGAAAATCCTGTTCGACGGTATCCCGCTGGACAAGGTTTCAGTCTCAATGACGATGAACGGGGCAGTGATCCCGGTTCTGGCCAGCTTCATCGTTGCAGGTGAAGAGCAGGGGCATGACAAGGCCGTGCTCTCGGGCACCATTCAGAACGACATTCTGAAAGAGTTTATGGTGCGTAACACCTATATCTACCCGCCCGAGCCTTCGATGAAGATCATCTCGGATATCATCGATTACACTTCGAATGAGATGCCCAAGTTTAACTCGATCTCGATCTCGGGCTATCACATGCAAGAGGCGGGGGCGAACCTGGTGCAGGAACTGGCTTATACGCTGGCCGACGGGCGCGAATATGTGCGCGCCGCGACGGAATCAGGCATGGACGTGGATAAGTTCGCGGGTCGTCTGTCGTTCTTCTTTGCCATCGGTATGAATTTCTTCATGGAGATCGCCAAACTACGCGCTGCGCGCACCCTTTGGCATCGGGTAATGACCGAGTTCGGGGCGAAATCCGAACGGTCGAAAATGCTGCGAACTCATTGCCAGACCTCGGGCGTGTCGCTGCAGGAACAGGACCCCTATAACAACGTGGTCCGCACCGCCTATGAGGCCATGAGCGCGGTTCTGGGCGGCACACAGTCACTGCATACCAACGCACTGGACGAGGCGATCGCGCTGCCAACCGATTTCTCGGCACGTATCGCGCGAAACACGCAGCTGGTGTTGCAAGAGGAAACCGGCGTGACCGATGTGGTCGATCCGCTGGCGGGCTCTTACTACGTCGAAAGCCTGACCAACGAGCTGGTCGAAAAAGCCTGGGCTCTAATGGAAGAGGTCGAGGAAATGGGCGGTATGACCAAGGCCGTTGCTAGTGGCATGCCCAAGCTGCGGATCGAGGAAAGCGCTGCGCGCCGTCAGGCCATGATCGACCGGGGTGAAGAGGTCATCGTTGGTGTCAACAAGTATCGCAAAGAGCAAGAAGACCCGATCGATATTCTGGACGTCGATAACGTGGCCGTGCGTGAAGCTCAGGTCGCGCGGCTGGAGCGTATCCGTGCAACGCGCGACGAGGCGGCTTGCCAACAGGCGCTGGACGCCCTGACAACAACCGCCCGCGAGGGAGGCAACCTGCTGGCCGCCGCCGTCGAGGCCGCCCGAGCCCGCGCATCCGTAGGAGAGATCAGCATGGCAATGGAGAAAGAGTTCGGTCGCCACCGTGCCGAAGTGAAGACCCTGGCCGGTGTTTACGGTGCGGCCTACGAGGGTGACGAAGGTTTTGCCGCGATTCAGAATTCCATAGAAGAATTCGCCAAGGCCGAGGGGCGTCGCCCGCGTCTGCTGGTGGTCAAGATGGGGCAAGACGGCCACGATCGAGGGGCCAAGGTGATCGCCACTGCTTTTGCTGATATCGGGTTTGACGTAGATGTCGGCCCTCTGTTCCAGACACCTGCAGAAGCCGCACAGGACGCGGTGGACAATGATGTGCATGTGATCGGGATCTCTTCGCAGGCTGCGGGGCATAAGACATTGGCACCCCAGTTGGTTGAGGAACTGAAAAAGGCGGGGGCTGAGGACATCATAGTCATCTGCGGTGGGGTCATTCCGCAACAGGATTACCAGTTCCTTTACGATCACGGTGTGAAGGCTATCTTTGGTCCGGGAACGAACATCCCTGAAGCGGCGCAAGATATCTTGCGTTTGATCGGCGAAGCCAAAACCTGACGCCAGCGCCAAGATTTTTCGTACGAAAAATCTTGTGATTTCGCCCCTTTGCGGAAAACATGCGACCAGACCGAAATGGTCTGGTCGTTTGTCATCAGGAGGCGTCTTCATGTTACTGGATCATCTGGCTGTTGCGGGCGAAACGCTTGAAGAAGCTTCTGACCATATCGAACAGGCGCTGGGCGTACGGCTTCAGGACGGCGGCAAGCATGAAAAATTCGGGACGTATAATCGACTTCTGGGCTTGCGGGATGGGCTCTATCTGGAGGCGATTGCGATCGACCCCGAAGCCTCCAAACCGCAAAGGACGCGCTGGTTCGATCTGGACCGGTTCACCGGATCACCCCGCCTGACCAACTGGATTTGCCGGGTTCCGGATATCGAAGCGTCACTGACCGTTTTCCCCGACGGCGTCGGACAACCTATCGATCTGAACCGAGGCGCGCTGCGCTGGCGTATGGCAGTCCCCCCAAATGGACGTCTGCCATTTGACAACCTCTTTCCGGCGCTTATCGAGTGGCAGGGTGATCTGCATCCGGCGCAAATGCTTCAGGACAGTGGCTGCCGGTTACGCCGCCTGATTGTGTGCCATCCGGATGCAATCGACTTAGCCAAAGGTCTGGGGGCGTTGGAGTATGTCGCGTTTGACAGCGGCCCGGCTGCATTGCGCGCTGAATTCGAAACACCGCACGGGTTGCGCGTGCTGGAATGAACATCCGGCAGGCCAGAACCCAAGATGCATCCGCGATTGCGGCGATAGCAAACGTGATTATCCGTGATACGCTGGTCACTTTCACCACCGATGATCGCAGCGTTGAAAGCGTGGTGGCAGAGATCGAAACCAGAGGTCCCGCCTTCTTGGTCGCCGAGCGCAGTGGTGCCGTCGAGGGGTTTGCGACCTATGGCACCTTCCGCTCGGGACCGGGATATGCGCAGTGCCGCGAACATTCGATACAGTTGGCACCCGAAGCCAGAGGCCAGCATGTTGGCCGTTCGTTGATGGAGGCTCTTGAAGCCAACGCGCGGGAGGATAACGTGCATGTCTTGGTGGCGGGCATTTCATCGGCCAACCCTGCAGCCATCGCCTTCCATAAGGCAATTGGCTTCAAGCAGGTGGGACGCATGCCTGAAGTGGGGTTCAAATGGGGGCAGCGGCTGGATCTTGTCCTGATGCAGAAAATACTCGGCCCGCAGTCATCTGTCGCACCTGACAGTCGTGACAAGGCACGCTAGGGTGCGCCCATGTCGATCTGGTCCAGAATAGCCGACGCGCTGAACGCGCTTGCCCAGGGCGAAAGCCTGACTGCGGTGTTTGAGAAACTGCGCACGCCGCCAGAACGTTCGGTGGCCTTTGCGATTGCTGTCGTGGCGCTTGGCGCCAAGATGGCCAAGGCCGACGGTCAGGTGACGCGGGATGAGGTGACGGCTTTTCGTGAAGTGTTCCAGATCGCGCCCGAAGATGAAGACGGGGCGGCCAAGGTCTTTGACATGGCACGGACAGACGTTGCTGGATATCAGGACTATGCCCGCCGGATTGCCCGCATGTTCGCCGAAGATAGCACCACCCTGTGCGATTTGATGGAAGGGCTGTTTCACATTGCCATGGCGGACGGGTTCTACCATCCGAACGAAAACGAGTTTTTGGAAGAAGTCAGCCGCATTTTCGGCCAGACCGACGCTCAGTTCATGGCCCTGCGCGCGCGTTTCGTACCGGATGCGCCGAAAGACCCCTATACGGTTCTGGGCGTTCCCCGCGACGCTCCTCTGACCGAAATTCGCAAGGTTTGGCGGCAACTGGTGCGAGAAACTCACCCCGATGCGATGCTGGCACGCGGCGTTCCGGAAGAGGCGGTGCGGCTGGCCGAGAAAAAGATGATCGATATCAACCGCGCCTGGGATGAAATCAACGGCGCCCGGGTCTGATCCGTGCGGTTGGCGACCTACAATATCGAATGGTTCGCCAACCTGTTTGATCGCAATGACAGCCTGATTGTCGATAACAGCTGGTCAGGGCGTCACGATGTGACCAAGGCCCGGCAGGTTGAGGCGATCGCAAAGGTGCTGACGGCGATTGATGCCGATGCGATGCTGATCGTCGAAGCCCCCAACACAGGCAAGTCTCAGAATACCGTCCGTTCCTTGCAGCGATTTGCCGAGGCGTTCGGTCTGCGTACAAGCCATGCAATCATGGGATTTCCCAATGATACACATCAGGAATTGGCCCTGCTTTATGATCCCGAAATTCTTACAGCCAAACACGACGCAAGGGAGGCTGAGAACGCGCCGCGTTTCGATGCCGAGTTCCGGATCGACCTGGATGTGGATGCAACCGAGGATCTTGTTCGGTTTTCAAAGCCTCCGATGGAATTGGCGATCCAAACAACCTCAGGGCAGGAGTTTCGACTGATCGGGGCGCATCTGAAGTCCAAAGCGCCCCATGGCGCTGCGTCGCGGGATGAGATGATACGAATTTCGATTGCCAATCGCCGTAAGCAGTTGGCGCAGGCGGTATGGCTGGGTCGACGGGTCCGACATCATTTGACGGAGCAAGAGCCGGTGATTTTGCTGGGCGATCTCAATGACGGACCCGGACTGGATGAGTTCGAACACCTCTTCGGTCGATCGTCGGTCGAGATATTGTTGCAGGCGGGGCTCTATGATCCTCATGCAGCAAGGGCATTGGAACTGCGCCCCGGTTCCGTCCCAGCAACTGCACGATTTGCGCGGCCGAATGAGGGACGGTATCTTGAGGCGTTGTTGGACTACATCATGATTAGCGAGGATTTGCGCGCCCACCGCCCGAACTGGCGCATCTGGCATCCGTTTCGCGATGCCGCCTGCTGGGGCAACCCCGAGCTGAGGGATGCCTTGCTAACCGCATCCGACCACTTCCCGGTGACGTTGGATATCGACCTCTGACCTTTCAACACTCGGCACGCTCGCTTATATTCAAGCTATGCTACGTCTCATGCTGATCAGCGCTGTTTGTACCGCCTTGGCCCTGCCTGCCCAGGCACAGGACGCTTCAGGTAAGTCGCTGATGGAGCGGGGTGCCGAGTTGTTTCTGGAAGGCTTGCGGCAGGAGATGGAGCCAACGATCGAAGACCTGCGTGGATTTGCGGACCAATTTGGTCCGGCTTTACAGTCTTTCATGCGGGAAATGGGTCCAGCGCTGGCTGATTTGGCTGCTCAGGTGCAGGATTGGAGCGCGTATGAAGCGCCCGAGATGTTACCAAACGGCGACATTATCATCCGCAAGAAGCCCAAAGATCAGCCCGAAGAAGTTGTGCCGGAAGAAGAGACTTCTAACGGTTATACCGATATCTGATTATCCCCGAATGATCACTTTGGGTTCTGATTTCAGCGCGCCGGCCAACGAGTTAAAACGGGCCTCGGCGACTTCGTTGAACAATGCGC
The DNA here is from genome assembly GCF_056532915.1 of Ruegeria sp. H9. Lineage (NCBI taxonomy): Bacteria > Pseudomonadati > Pseudomonadota > Alphaproteobacteria > Rhodobacterales > Roseobacteraceae > Ruegeria > Ruegeria sp. H9. Next base: position 1,529,661 of record NZ_JBQFNX010000001.1, read on the forward strand.
CTGCCGATTTGGGCAGACGCAGTTCGAGCTTTTGTTTTTTGGGATAGTAACGCATCTTGCCCATGGCTGCGTCGTGCTGCATCCAAAGCATCGCTCCGAACCGTAGTGCTTTGCCCAGGATTTCGGCTTGTTCCTGGCCGCGTTCGTCGAGCAGTTCGTAAAGCTCGGTAAAGCGGCTCCCTTCACGTTTGTTGCGATATCGGTGTTGCAAAGCGAGCCCGATAAAGATCCGCTCGGAATGTTTGATCCCGCTCATGTTGGCGCGGGTGACATTTTCGAAACAGGCCTCGGCCCGGTAATCTGGATGCGCACGCCAACTGACGTCGTGCAGCAGACAAGCTGCCTTGATCAGGCGCAGCATCGGTTCCGGCGCCGAACGGAACAAGGGCATGACAAAATCGAACAGGTGTTTGCCGAAACCGGGCAAGCGCGCGTCTTTCGCTTCGGCAAACCGGCAAGCTTCGATCAACGGATCCCGGTCGCGAAGGCGTTGTGGCATCTGTTCATACAGCAATCCTTCGCGGATGCCGTAGCTTGAAATCGCGATGTCCTTGGGTTTGAACGTGCGGATCAGGCGGGAAAGCACATCCATTGCATAGGGGATCAATGCCATACGCGAGCCCGACACACCGGCCAATGCGCGCAATTCATCAGGATCATTCTGTTCGATGAACTTGATGGTCTCGCGTACCTGACTTTGTGTCATGCGGTATTCGTGCAGTACGTTCAATGGATAGCCTCGGCGCAACATGTCCAGACGTGCGAAGGCGCGCCAGCTGCCGCCGACCAGAAACAGCCGATCACGTTGAGGGCCCATCCGGTCGCGCATCTCTTCCAGCGTCTTCTTGATATGCTCCTTACGCGCCCGGCGACCGCCTTTGATATCGCGCAGCTTGAGCGGCCCCAGGGGCGAAGTCATGCGACGTCCGACCTTGCCGCCTCCGATCTCAGCGAGTTCGACGGACGAGCCACCGATGTCGCAGATCAGCCCATAAGCTCCGGGCCAACCCAGCAGCACGCCCTGAGCTGAGAGCCGTGCTTCTTCCTCGCCATCGACAACGTTGATGATCAGGCCGGTTTCGGCTTTTGCCTGCGCGCAGAAATCCGGTCCATCGCTGGCCTCGCGCACCGCAGCGGTGGCGACCGCGTGCAGGGCGGGCAGGCCGAGGTCTCTGGCAAGATGCTGAAACCTGTGCAAGGCAGCCAGCGCCCGTTTGCGACCTTCAGGGTTCAGTCGGCCGGTCTCTGACAGGCCGGCGCCCAGTTCGCACATCACCTTTTCATTGTAGAAATAGGCCGGTGAGCGCGCCGCACCGTCAAAAATCACCATCCGGACCGAGTTCGATCCGATATCGACAACCCCGACCCGGGAAAGTGCACGGGCGCCCGGATCTTCGAACAGCGGCCTTCCGAACAGCCCGTGATCCGGGAAATCAGTCTCGGCAATCTTGGTCATGGTGTCCCCAGGTCTTTTGCGCGACAGGATGCGAGATCACCCTTGTCCGGTCAATTGCAGGCATCCGATTGTTCGGCTTCTGTGTTCAATAGACGCACCGCCAGCGCACGGGTGATGTCGCGTTTTTCGGTCAGCGCAATTTCGTCCAGCTGTTCGACGACGCGGGCGGCGGTTTCAAAGCTGCGATTCATGTGCTTGACCAGATAGGCTATGACATCAGGCCCCGGATTGAGCTGCCGGTCGGTGAATAGCTTCGCCAGCACTGCGCCCAGCAACGCATCGTCCGGCCCTTCAAGCGACACATGATGCGCACCTTCGGCCCGGCTTTGCAGATCGGCCAGCGGCAGATGCCACAGTTTCGGCGTCGTGCGCCCGGTCATCAGCAAGGCGTGGCCCTCGGCCAGAACCAGATTGTGCAAATGGAACAGAGTTTTCTGCTGCTCGACGTCCGCCGCGATTACTGGCACATCTTCGACCGCCACCGGACCGCGCGCCAGGTCCGGCACGTCGTCATATCGAAGCGCGGCGGCTTGTACGATTCGACCGCCGGTCTCGCCGGCCCAGACATGCGCCAGATGGGTCTTGCCCGATCCTGCAGGGCCGCTCAGCACCAGTTTGTTGCCAGGCCATGAGGTGGCAGAGATCATCGCAACAGCTAGCGCATTAGCAGGCGAGACGAAAAAGTCTTCGCGGCCCAAGGCAGTCTTGGACGGCAGATCAAAGCTGAGCTGCATGGCCATTTATTCGTCTTCCTGATTGAGCCCTTCAAGCCCGGTATATAGGCGGCTGTGCAGATACTGCTCGGTCGCAAACCGTGCCAGCACGCCCAAGGCAGCCGCTACAGGTACTGCGATCAGCATTCCAACAAAGCCGAACAGCGCGCCGAAGACCGACAAGGCCAGCAGCAGCCAGACCGGGTGCAGGCCCACCGAACTACCGACGAGTTTGGGCGTCAGGAAGTTGCCCTCGGTCACCTGTCCGATAGCAAAAATACCGGCGACCAAACCGATATGTGCCCAATCCCCCCAGAACTGAAACAGGGCCAGGCCTATGGCTAGGGTGCCTCCGATCAGGGCGCCCAAATAAGGGATGAAGGTTACCAGTCCTGCAATGAAGCCGACGATCAGGCCGAATTGCAGACCGACCAGCATCAATGCGACAGCATAGTAGGTGCCGAGGATCAGGCAGACGGTACCCATTCCACGCACGAATGAGGCAAGAACGGCGTCGATTTCACCAGCAAGTCGTTTGATCGTGGGGGCGTGATCACGCGGCAAGAGCTCTCCGATCCGGGTGATCATGCGATCCCAATCCATCAGCAGATAAACCGCGACAACCGGTACGATAACCAGCAGGACGACGACATTTATTGCTGAACCCAATGAGGCCAGAACGGTTTGCAGCACATCGCCGGTTTTTGATTTCAGCGTCTCGCCAAATGACACCAGCATCTGGTGGGTATTTGATTCGCGATCGAGCAAAGCCGGGAATTGTTTCTCAATAAAGGCGCGCAGTTCTTTAAAAAGGCTTGGCAAAACATCAATCAGATCCAGTAGCTGTGTGATCAACGCGGGCACAACCATAAGAATCATCAAAACAAAACCAAACACGCCGACAACGGTAATGATCCCGGTCGCAGCCATGCGCGAAAGGCCGAGTGTTTCCAGGCGGTCCGCAACGGGATCAAGGAAATATGCAATCGCACCACCGATCACAAAGGGCAGCAAGACATCGCCCAACAGGTACAAAAGCAGCACGAAAACAGCGGCGGCAATGCCCCAGTATCTAAGCTGATCCTTCACCGGCAAGGCCATGGCGCAATCCCTCGTTTGCACAGCATTGCCGTGTTCTTGGCCCATGACGCCCGGCGATGCAAGCGGTTCATGGCGCGCGATTTTTATACCCTAGTCTGTCAGAGTACCCAGTTCCGGTGTCTCACCTGTGGCCATTTCATCAGGCCAGTTGGTGCGCCAGATTTCCGCCGACCAGTGTCCGCAATGTACCTTCGGGCGATCAAAGCCGGGCAGGGCAGGCAGCAGTGGCGCAACCACCACATCGTGGCGCGGAACGGCGAAATAAGGGAAGGAATAGCGTTCACGCCCGGATCGATTAACCACGCGATGCGGGGTCGATTTCAACCGCCCGCCCGACCACAGTTCCAGCATGTCGCCGATATTGACCACGAAGCCGCCGGGCGGGCAGTCCGGTGTGATCCAGCCGCCGGTGCGGGTCTGCACCTCAAGTCCTCCGACCGGATCGGGAGCGATTATTGTCAGCGCGTCGGTGTCCTTATGCGGATGAATTCCATAGCCAAGCTCATCCGGGGATTGTGGCGGATAGTGTAGCAGGGTCATGTTGGTCATCGGGTCGCGGAAGGCGTCGCATAGTATGTTGGGCGGGATTTTTAACCCCACTTCCAATGCACCCAGCAAAAGATCTGTCACGCCATCAAGCTGTAGCCAGTAATCCAGTATTACCGCGCGGGCCTGGGGCACTTCTCGGGGCCAGATATTCGGGCCGTAAAGTGCGCATTCAACCCGGATCGGCGCATCTTCGGCTGCTTCGAAATGCAGCTTGTACCCTTCGTACTTATCCGCCGCGCCCGAGCCGTCATTGGGCGTGAAGAACCCCATCGGAATGTACCCACGATAGTTTTCGCGGGTGATGGCCTGATCCCATTTTCGGGCCTCGTCGATATCAAAGATCGCACTGACACACTCGCGCACCTGCTCGATGTGCTCAGGCGCGATGCCTGTTCCTGTGATCGACAGAAACCCGATACTGGTGCAGGCATCCATGATCTGCGCGACCGTTGCTTGATACAGCGGACTAGAAGGATCAGTCAGCGGGCTGATATCTATGGTCGGAATATGCTCCATTAGGTAATTCTCACGCCTTGCCGTTCCAGTTCCTTATGCACAGGAGCAAGGTTCATACTGTCGAGCTCCTGATTGCTTTTCAGCGATAAGGCCGCCGCGATCCCTGCGCCCTGACCCATCACCGCGCAGCAGGACATGTTGCGCGTCGCGGCGTGAGCGACCCGATCCGCGCCATGGGACCGGCCCGCAACCAACAGGCCCTTGATCCCTTTGGGAAGCATCGAGCGATACGGAATCTGCATATATCGCCCCGTGGTCGGCAAGATCAGAATGCCGTAGCCATCGATGAATTCAGGGTAGATACCGATGGAATCCTCGAACTGGCCCTGATGTCGGGCATCGGTTTCGGTCATGTTGTAGACGGCATCGATCTTGCGCGTATCCCGAATGCCGATGGTCATTCCGAAATTGCGTAGACGTGCGTTTTCGCACCCCGGCATGAAACGGCGGAGGGCATCAATGGCCAGCATCGCCTGTCGGCGGCCTTCGATTTCACCAAAGGTCAGGCTTTCGGGGTCGGTTCCATCGATCTGGTCCATATGAATCAGGTTCATATAGGTCAGTTCTCCGGTATCGTGCATCGCCCCCCAGGTCCCCGCGATCGTGTTCAAATGAGCCGGTATCAGGCCCTCATCAATCGCCTGCTGGAAGGGTTTCTTGACGAAGGGCGAGAACATGTCGTCCTCTTTGCCCGAGGTTTCGATATTCCATTCGCCTCCGCCACCCCAGTCTTTATAGGTCTGCGGGTCGGCTTTGACACCTTCAATAAAGGCCCGTTTGTCGACACCGGCCAGATGGAACATCACTGAGGCCGCCATCATGTCCTCGCGTGGCGTCTTGTGCGTCGGGGCGCCCGCGCGATGCGCTACATCTGCATCCCCTGTGGCGTCGATAACAACCTTGGCCAAGATCGCCTCACGCCCCGCTTTGGATTCGGTAATCACCCCAGTGATGCGATCCCCCTCCATGATCGGGGCGACGAATTGCCGGTGCAACATCGGATGGACGCCAGCCTCTTCAACCAGCTTGTCGGCCACCAGCTTGAAGCCCTCGCTGTCCAGTTCGTAGCTGAGCGATTGGCTTTCAGGCACTGCTGCACCCATCTCTTTGGCGCGGGTTTCGAACTCCATGCCGATGCCTCCGGCCTCGACAGTTTGTTCGTGGCGATACCAGGCAAAACCTTCGACGCCGACTGCCGTAATATTCCCACCCATGCAACCGAATCTATCCATCAAGGAAACTTCGGCCCCAGCGCGTGCGGCAGCCAGCGCTGCTGACAATCCAGCGGGGCCCGAGCCCACAACCAATACGTCTGTCTGATGAACAACGGGGATCTGGCGGGCGGGTTCGGTGATTGTTTGCATTGCTGCCTCGCGGTTGAACGTTTGCGCCAACATTGAAAACCCCGGCGGTGCGGTCAATCAAAAAACCGACTGCGCATGGGTCGCAAAACACCGATGTGCGATTGCCCCCGGCTAGGCTTTGGAATAATCACCTTGCAGCGAAATTCTCACCCGTAAGGTTACGTTATGCGCCTCAGCCGTTACTTTCTGCCCGTTCTCAAGGAAAACCCCTCGGAGGCTCAGATCGTCAGCCACCGGCTGATGCTGCGTGCCGGGATGATCAAACAGGCCGCCGCCGGGATTTATTCCTGGTTGCCATTGGGCTTCAAAGTTCTGCGCAAGCTGGAGAACATTGTGCATGAAGAGCAGGCGCGGGCTGGGCACATCGCGATCCAGATGCCGATTCTGCAATCAGCCGACCTTTGGCGCGAATCCGGTCGTTATGACGATTATGGCCAGGAAATGCTGCGCATGCAGGACCGCCACGGTCGCGATATGCTGTACACGCCGACCGCCGAGGAACTGGTGACCGACATCTTCCGCGGCCACGTGAGCAGCTACAAAGACCTGCCGCTGACGCTCTATCAGATTCAGTGGAAGTTCCGCGATGAAATCCGCCCACGTTTCGGCGTGATGCGGGGGCGCGAGTTCTACATGAAGGACGGATACAATTTCGATCTGACCAAAGAAGACGCGCTGCACGCCTATAACCGCCACTTGGTCAGCTATCTGCGCACTTATGAGCGGATGGGTCTGCAAGCCATCCCAATGCGCGCTGATTCTGGACCTATCGGCGGTGACTACACGCATGAGTTCCTGGTTCTGGCCGATACTGGTGAATCCGAGGTCTTTTATGACAGCGCGGTAACCGATCTGACCTTCGGCGATCGTGAGATCGACTATGATAGCCGCAAACAGTGTCAGGCGATCCTCGAAGAGTTCACTTCTAAATACGCCCGCACGGACGAAACCCACGACGAAGCCCTGTTCAACCAAATCCCCGAAAACCGCCGCCGCGTGGCGCGTGGTATCGAAGTGGGGCAGATCTTTTATTTTGGCACCCAGTATTCCGAAGCTCTTGGAGCGACTGTGCAAGGCCCGGATGGCAAGCCGGTTCCGGTGCATATGGGCAGCCACGGCATCGGCGTTAGCCGCCTGATCGGTGCGATCATCGAAGCCAGCCATGACGACAAGGGCATTATCTGGCCCGAAGGCGTGACTCCATTCCATTGCGGCATCGTGAACTTGAAGCAAGGCGATGAAGAGGCGGACGCGGCGTGCGATAAACTCTACAGCGCGTTGACCGCACTGGGGCTTGAGCCGCTTTATGATGATCGGAATGAACGGGCAGGGGGCAAGTTTGCCACCATGGACCTGATCGGTCTGCCGTGGCGCATCACTGTGGGTCCGCGTGGATTGAAGAATGGTGTTGTCGAACTCACCAGCCGCCGTACCGGCGAAAGTGAGGAGCTCAGCCCCGATGCGGCCGTCACCAAGATCGCAGAAATCTATGAGGGCATCGCCTGAACAAGGCGGTGCAACCTTCGGCGGTTTAGCTCAGGAAGCTGAGGTCGGACGTGCGGTCAGGAAATCGCCGTCCGCTTCGCTGCCGCGTGCGACCACGATCGGGCGACCAAAGCGGCGTACAAGTTCCGCCAGTTCGAAGCCCAGAAACCGCAATCCACAGACGCGTTCGTCAGTGGCGCGATCCGTGATGCACAGCCGCCCCTGCCGGAAAGCAAGGCGATAGCCTTTGTCCCGCAGTATGTCGGCCAAACCGGCCCAGCTTGCTGCGCTTGTGAAAACTGGCCTGATCGCTGCCCGCAACAATACGGCGCTTTCGCAATCCAGTTCTGTTGCTGCTGAACGGGCAGTAATCGGGCCCGTACCTTCCATATGTTCTTGAATACCCATGAGCGTGCCTCCGCCCTTAAACTCTTAAAATGTGTCCCCCACACAAATAGGGTGACAAAGTTTCTCACACTAATCAATTTGTGAAACAATATTTCGCACCTGAATGTTGCGATTGTGACTCAGTCGGGTGCTGATATCTCACATTGACTTCATAACTGAAACAATAAGCCCTTGTCTGTGAAGGGGTTCACAACCATTGGTATAATTTGCGGCCAGTGATTTCTCGCGCTGCCGCTGATGAGTTGGCGCTTGGGGCAAATGATTCGTTTCAAACTGTTCTTTTCGCCCCTTTATCGGGCGCAGTAACGCCGAACCGGTGTCCGCACGATAACTGGCTTGACCATCCGGCGAAATGTCGAAAGGGTCGCGAAAAATCTGAACCCGAGGCAGGAATGGCCAAATCTCCCCCGCCCTTTGCCCCTTTCGAATGGAAAATCGCCTGGCGATACCTCCGTGCCCGTAGGGCCGAAGGGGGCGTTAGCGTGATGACCTGGATCTCGCTGATCGGGATTACGCTCGCTGTGTTCGCTCTGATCGCGACGCTGGCTGTTCGGTCCGGATTCCGGTCAGAATTCGTGGGCACTATTCTTGGGGCCAACGCACATGTCACGGTGTATTCCGCCGGAGAAATCGATGCGCAGGGGCGGCTAGACCGCACCATCACGGATTTCGATGGAATGGCCGAGCGGATCGCGCAGGTGCCGGGGGTCGAACGGGCAGCACCGCTTGTCAAAGGGCAGGTGCTGATCACCAATGCGGACCGCAGTTCAGGCGTGCAGGTCTTTGGCATTCGTCCCGACGATCTGGCCGAGTTGCCCGGTATTGCAGAAAGCGAAGAGGCCTATGGTGACCTGTCCCGGTTCCCGGACGGCATCGCCATCGGCTCGGGCGTGGCGCGGGCCATCGGGGCGACGGTGGGAGATCGGGTCAAGCTGACCTCGCCCAACGGTGTCAAAACCGCATTTGGCACATCTCCCCGCGTGAACGCTTATGAGGTGGTCTATGTCTTTTCTGCCGGGCGCTATGACATCGACCGCACGCGCGTCTACATGCCGTTTGCCGAGGCGCAAAGCTTCTTCAACCGTGAAGGCGTGGCGGACGAGATCGAAGTGATGGTCGAGCGCCCCGAAGAGCTGACCCCGATCCTGATTCCGATCCTTGAGGCCGCAGGTGAGCGCAGCCAGATATGGACTTGGCAGGATGTCTCAGGAGGATTCCTGCGAGCGCTGGAGGTCGAAGACAATGTGATGTTCATCATCCTGTCGATCCTCGTGCTGATTGCAGCAATGAACATCGTCTCGGGGTTGATTATGCTGGTGAAGAACAAAGGGCGCGACATCGGTATCTTACGCACCATCGGGCTCAGCGAAGGATCAGTGCTGCGGGTGTTCTTCATTTGCGGGGCCTTTACGGGAATCATCGGAACAGCGATGGGCGTCGTACTGGGCTGCCTCTTCGCTATCTATATCGATCCGATTTTTTCCTTCGTGAACTACGTCATGGGTGGCGGCGTCTGGGACCCGTCCATTCGCGGCATCTACGCATTGCCCGCCGAATTGCACCTGTCTGACGTCATGAAAGCGATAGGGCTGTCACTTGGCCTGTCTTTCCTTGTCACCTATTTCCCGGCTCGTCGCGCAGCGCGGCTGAACCCGGTTGAGGCGCTGCGCTATGAGTGATGTGACTTTAAGGCTCAGCGGTCTGACCAAGACCTATCTGCAAGGCACCCCGGGAGAGGTGCAGGTTCTGCGCGGTGCCGATCTGGAGCTGCGCGCGGGTGAGGCTGTGGCATTGGTTGCGCCATCCGGGGCGGGCAAGTCGACCCTGCTGCATATCGCGGGCCTGCTGGATATCCCGGATACCGGCGAAGTCGAAGTCGCAGGGCAGGGCGCGACGGGCAAAGGGGATCGCACGCGCACAGCGATCCGTCGGCGCGATGTTGGCTTCGTCTATCAGTTCCACCATCTGTTGCCTGAGTTTACGGCGCTGGAGAACATCGTGTTGCCGCAACTGGCAAACGGTGCTTCCGAGAAAGCAGCGCAAGCCCGTGCGATGCAGTTACTTGATCGCGTTGGCGTCGCTCCGCGCGCAGATCACCGGCCAGCAGCCTTGTCGGGCGGAGAACAACAGCGCGTGGCCTTCTGCCGGGCACTGGCAAATCAGCCACGTGTGCTGCTGGCGGATGAGCCAACCGGCAATCTGGACCCCGATACCTCGGATCAGGTGTTTGCGGCCCTTATGGCGCTGGTCCGGGATGAGGGGCTTTCGGCGCTGATCGCGACGCATAACCTTGATCTGGCGGCGCGGATGGACCGGATGTTGCGGCTGGAGGGTGGCGTGCTCAGGCCAGCTGAGTGATTGCGACCCCGATTGCCATCACCGTAATGCCTCCTGCCCGCATGAATGTCAGCGGCGTAACCTGAGCGCCGAACAGACCGAAATGGTCAATCGCAGCTGTGCTGATCAACTGGCCGAGCAAGACGAAAAACACCGCATTGCCCACGCCAAAATGTGGGGCCACATGGGTGATTGATAGCACATAGAAGGCGATTAATACGCCGCCCAGCAGCAGATGTTTGGGGGCTTGGGTGAGTTTGGCAAAGGCATCGGATCCACCGAGTACCAACAGCGCCAGCGCTGAAGCGACAAACGCGATCGCGAACAGGATGACGGCGGCCGCATTGGGTGAGCCGATCAACTTGCCTAATGCGGCGTTCAGCGCGGCGAGGATGGGAACGCCGATCCCGGCGGCCAGCATGATGGCTGCGTATTGTGTCATTGCCTTTTGTCCCTGCGCCTATTTCGTTGATCTGGATCATTGCGTCAGCGCGACCTCCCGGCAAGTCTCGAATTGCAAGGCAGGAGGGAGAAAAGTGATGATCCGATCAATACTTGGCGCAGGCGCGCTGACTGTACTTACCATGATACCACAGGCCTCTTCAGCTCAGGACGTGGAGACCGGGGCCGAGCTGTATCAGCACTATTGCGCTACCTGTCATGGGCTGGATGCAACCGGGCATGGGCCAATGGCCGGGGTGCTGGTGATCCAGCCAACAAACCTGAGAACGCTGGCCGATGCAAATGGTGTATTTCCGACAGCGCGCGTCGTGGCGCGGATTGACGGGCGCGAACCGTTGGTCAGCCATGGCAGCCCGATGCCGGTTTATGGCCCCTATTTCGAAGGTAACGACACCGCGATCAAAACGCCGGAAGGGCAGCCAATCCTGACCAGCAAGCCAATCGTGGATCTAGTGGCTTACCTGAAGACCCTGCAAGTAAACTAACAAGCTCAGCGACAGATGCCATTAATCTCTGCGCCCGCCCAGGGTATCAGGACGGAGCTTTCACGCCTGTTACCGGGCAATTTCGAGACTTCGAATTGCGCGCTTAGCATATCGTGCAGGCGCTTGGTTCGAGGTGCGTCGGGGTCGAGCGCCCGGCAGCAAACATATTCCTCGACGATGGCGCCCTGCTGTTCGTAGCCATAGGCCAGAAAATCGGGCGAAGTATCAAGGTCGAACAGGTAAGGATCGTCCTTCCGGCCATGCTCTGCCGCAGCGCGGAACGGGTGATAACCAGTTGTCTTGCGATTTTGCCACTGCCAGACATGGGTTAATTCATGCGCAAGCAACATTGCCCCGATCAGGTTCACCTGATCGGGGTACTGGCTCATGTAGTCGTCCAGATACCAGTCCTTCGTGAAGTATACATGATTGAACAGCGCAACGCCCGCGGGTTTGCCGGTCACGGTTTCCTCTTTGACAGGTGGTAAGATCCGTTCACGGCAGGCAACCCGAGGGCGGGCTTTGCGGGTAAATGTAACCGCTGCGACGGGGGCACCCTCTACCAATCGCACACGATCCAGATTCAATGTGTCTCCGTGGATTTTACTGACAAACGCGCGCTCGTGATCGGTTAGAGGTCGACCACAGGCTACACATAGAAACAGCAATGAAATCAACAGGGGGCGGATCATGGCATTAAGCCTAATGCGGCAGCTCGGCGCTGCAAGTCGTTTTCAAAGGCTCATCGCTAGAACCCGGCTGATTTCCGTCAGCGATCGCCCGGATTGTTCCATCCATATATTGAACGCGGCCTGCACCGCGGCCATTGCTTTTTTGGAGGTTGCAGGTTTGTCGATAACGCCCTCAGCGATCAGACGAGCTGTTACATCTTGGGACAGAATAAAGCTGTCCCGACCGGCAAATCGCATAGCATACTGCGCCGAAGCACCGCCAAGCCGCGATCCGCGCTTGGCGAGCATCTGTAGCAAGCCGACATAATCCTGTGATGGCCACCCGCCCAGAATTTGCCCGACGCCACCTTCCGCGCGGAGTTCCAGCAGAAACGCGGCATTGTCGCGCACTGTGGCAATCTTAGTTCCGTTGCGGACAATGCGGGTGTCCTGCAGCAGTGCGTCGAATTTCTCGTCATCCATGAATGCGCAGCGTCCAATGTCGAAGCCGTCAAATGCCGTTTCGAATCCGTCCCACTTCGATTCGATCACTTTCCAGTTAAACCCTGCCTGGAACACGGTTTTCGTAATAATCGATAACCAGCGATCATCTGACATCGCCACCAATTCGGCGATTGGTTTAGGCTTGCTTAGCTTGCTTTCCAGTTCGGCGGGGCCGCCGTGGCGATCAGCCGATATCTGGTAGATCTTTTCAAAGTGACGCATCTCCCAGACCCTCCCTTATCCAGATGCTGCCTTATTAAGAAGATTTGACAAGGCAAATCAGATCTTGAGTTGAAGCGCGTGTTTTATATTGACTAGTCAATCAATATCTTTGACGGTTCCGAACTGACGGTGTTAAGTGTGTGTATTGCCGAGTGGAGCAGCAGGGATGGGTCGTGTTTTCACGCTTGATGAAGCGCGTCGGACCTGGAACAACTGTTCCCTTTCCTTTTTCGGCTAAACTTGTGCATGTTGCGAAATGTGCTGTGACCACAAATGATCCTGGGCGGGCTCGATATCGCCATGGGGCAAACGTAAAAAACAGGGAGTTGTTGTTATGAAAAAGCTAAGCGTAAGCTTTTTGGCTATCGCAGTGGCCGGGGCGGCCCATGCCGCAGATATGGGCGCGGTCGATGAACCGATCAAGCTGGCGATCAACGAATGGACCGGTCAACATGTGACCACCCATGTGGCAGGTGAGATGCTGAAGGCCGCCGGTTATAACGTAGAATACGTGACCGCCGGGATGATGAATCAGTTCCAGGCGTTGGCCGATGGGGACATTGACGCGACATTGGAAATCTGGTCGTCCAACGTGTCCGACGAATATGCCAAGAAGATCGACGAAGGCACCGTTGTTGAAATCGGCGATCTAGGGCTTGATGCCAAGGAAGGCATTGCCTACCCGGCACATGTAGCGGAGCTGTGCCCGGGCCTGCCTGCGTGGGAAGCGCTGAAAGAGTGTGCGCAAGTTTTTGCTACGGCTGAAACTCTGCCCGGTGGCCGTCTGGTCGATTACCCAGCGGATTGGGGTACGCCCGGCGCGGATCGTATGACCGGTCTTGAATTGCCGTTCAAAGCGGTCCCCGCGGGTTCCGAGGGCGCTTTGATCGCCGAATTGCGCGCCTCGACCGAGCGCAAGTCGCCGTTGCTGATCACCTTCTGGCAGCCACATTGGGCGATGTCGGCATATGACGTACAGTTTGTCGAACTGCCTGCAGGCGAAGAGGCGTGCTTTAACGATCCGTCTTGGGGCCCGAACCCCAACGCAGTGAATGATTGCGATTTCTCGCCGTCACGTATCTTCAAGGCCGGTTGGAGCGGCATGGCAGACAAGTGGCCCGCTGCCTATGAAATCCTGACTAACTATCAGCTTTCGGTCGAAGACCAGCAGCCAATGATGGGGGCGATCGACGTAGATGGTGGCGCGGTCGAAGAAGTCGTCGCGGCATGGATGGCCGAGAATGAAGACAAATGGCGCCCCGTCGTTGACGCGGCAACGCAGTGAGTCCGCTTAAGTGACTGAAGCGAATACGCCAGCCATCGCCTGCCAGAATCTCTGGCAGGTGTTTGGCCAAGGTGCCGACAAAGCTCTGACCGACGCGCTGTCTCGGTCAGGGAGTGACGCAGACAAAGCCGCCGCCGATTTGCGCGAACAGGGGTTTATCCCTGCTGTTCAGGATGCCAATTTCGAGGTCAAAGAAGGCGAGCTTTTTGTCATCATGGGCCTGTCCGGCTCGGGCAAATCGACGCTGATTCGTTGCATTTCGCAACTTCTGCCCGGTACGGGCGGCGAGATCCGTGTGGATGGCGAGAATGTCATCGGTGCATCGAAGAAGACCCTGACTGAACTAAGGCGCAAGAAGCTGGGCATGGTTTTCCAGCATTTTGGCCTGTTCCCTCATATGACCGTGGCCGAAAACGTGGCTTATCCGCTGCGTGTGCAAGGCGTCGGTAAAAAGGAACGTTTGGCGCGTGCGCAGGAAGTAATCTCGCTGGTCGGCTTGGAAGGCCGCGAAGATAGCTTTCCCCGGCAGCTTTCGGGTGGTCAACGCCAACGCGTAGGGATCGCGCGCAGCCTTGCGGTGAATCCCGATATCTGGTTTCTGGACGAGCCGTTCTCGGCCCTTGATCCTTTGATCCGCCGCCAGCTGCAGGATGAATTCCTACGCATCCAGGCGACGTTGAAGAAATCCATCGTCTTTATCACTCACGACATTCAAGAGGCGCTGAAACTGGCCGACCGCATCGCAATTATGCGCGATGGCAAAATCGTTCAGATCGGCACGCCGACGGATATCGTGCTGCGTCCGGTAGACGACTACGTGCGCGAATTTTCTAAGGACGTGGCCAAAGGCCAGCATGCCAAGGTTGCTTCGGTCATGCGTGATGATGCTGAGCGTGGGCCGGATGATCCGGGCTTGACCACATCCATGACGCTCGACGCGGCGCTCGCACATTGCATGGAGCTGTATGAACCCGTGCCCGTCCGCGATGCAGACGGCAATATTGTCGGTACGGTTCATCCGTCCGATCTCGCCGCAGCTTTGCAGGTGGATGAAGCATGACCGCTGTGACGGATATCCCCGCGCGGCAGGCCCGCCTGACGGCTGGGACGCAGGCCGCGCTGATTACCCTTGTCGTTGGCGCGGTTTGCCTTGCGCTGGAAGGCGTCGCCCCATGGCTGGTCACATGGCCCAAAGAATGGGAACTGCCTGCAACGCAATGGGTTGGTGCGTTTCTCGACTGGTTTCTGAATGGCATTAAACCGGCGATGCGGTTGTTTTCGGACCTGATGACTTATCCGATGAATGCTGCAAACTACGTGCTTGGCAGCACGCCCTGGCCGATCTTGATTGGGGTCGTCACTGCGCTGGGTTGGTATCTGGGCGGTCTGCCGATGGCGGCGCTGGGGTTCTTTGGCCTCAGCTTCGTTCTGGCTTCAGGCTATTGGGCCGAGAGCATGAATACGCTGGCGCTTGTCGCCGTGTCTGTCCCCGTGGCGCTGATTATGGGCGGGGCTATCGGTATTCTTGCCAATGAAGTGCCACGCGTGAAGGCCTTCGTTCAGGCCGTACTGGACGTCATGCAAACGGTGCCGACTTTTGCCTATCTGACGCCGCTGTTGCTTCTGTTTGGCTTTGGGCCGGTGGTCGGCCTGATCGCTTCGGCCATCTACGCCGCGCCACCTATGGCTCGCAACGTTATGCTGGGGCTGGAACGGGTAGAGCCCGAAATCAAAGAGGCTGCGATCATGTCCGGCGGGACGCGCTGGCAGCAGCTCTTTCAGGTCGAAATTCCTGCTGCCACGACGCAGATCATGGTTGGTGTGAACCAATGCCTGATGGCCGCCCTGTCGATGGTGATCATCGCGGCGGTCATCGGCGGCTTCAACGACATCGGCTGGGAAGTCCTTTTGACCATGCGCAAGGCGCAGTTCGGTGAATCCCTCATGGCCGGTCTGGTCATCGTTGTCTTCGCAGTGATCATCGACAGGATGAGCGGCACTTTGGCGACCGAGCGCAAGCGATATGACAGCCGCGTTGTCTGGGCGATGCTGGGCTTTGCAGTGCTATTTACCGCTGCCTTCTGGTCCCGGTTGCCGAACCCGTCTGGCCTTACAGTTCTGGACCCGATGGCCGAGGCGATTGACACCGGCCTGACCTCATTTACGCAGGCTAACGGGCCTTGGCTGGACGCACTCAAGAACAACTCTCTGTTCTATGTGTTGTTGCCCTTGCGGATCGGTCTGGACCAGGCTGTACTACCGTTCACCTGGGGGTTCCAGTGGACCCCGAGCATGAGCTGGGGTCTGTTCGCCGCCGGTGCGGCTATCGCTCTGCTGATGGCATGGCGCGGGCATCTGACCGGCGGTCTGATCGTTCTTATCCTGATCGGCATGCTGGAAACCGGCATATCAAACCTGCCTTGGCCGTTTGTCCTGACCGGCGCGGCTGCGCTGGGTTGGGTCGCGGGTGGCTGGCGTCTTGCGGCGCTGTCGGTTGGGCTGCTGTGTACCATCCTCGTTTCAGGCCTTTGGGAGCGGGCACTCCTGTCGCTCTACCTCAGCGGTGCCGCAGTGTTTTCCTGCGCAGTGGTCGGAGGGCTGATCGGTCTTGCCAGCGCCGTTTGGGGGCCGGTCTGGAAAGTGGTTCGCCCGATCTGTGATATGCTGCAGACGATCCCACTGTTTGTGTTTCTGATCCCAGTTCTGATGGTGTTTCAGATCGGTGAGTTCTCGGCCTTCCTGGCGATCTGCGCCTACGCCATCGTCCCGATGATCCGCTACACGCGACACGGGCTGGTCAACACACCCGAGGAAATGATGGAAGCCGCAATCTCCAGCGGCGCGACCGAGTGGCAGATCATGCGCGACGTCCGCGCGCCCTATGCCGCACCGACCATCCTACTGGGGCTGAACCAGACCATCCTCTATGCCTTCGCCATGCTGGTGATAGCGGCACTGATCGGGACAACCGGTCTGGGCCAGTCGATTTATCTGGCGCTGGGGCAGGCGGATGTCGGGCTTGGCATCTCGGCCGGGGCCGCCATGGCCATTCTTGCCCTGATCGCCGACCGTATGGTGCAGGGCTTTGCCGAGGAACGCCGCAAGGCGCTGGGCCTATAAAACAGGGCAGGGGCGGGCAACCGCCCCTTCACCCTCACTTGATTTCGGACAAAGACCAGCGCGCTGTTACGGCCTAAACCGGGCGCAACACGTTCGGAGACTACGATGACCGGTTGGGGCCTTTTCCTTGCTGCACTTGCCACATTCCTTCTTAGCCACATGATTCCAGCGCGGCCCGCAGTGCGCAGCTGGCTGATCGATACGATGGGACAACGCGCATACTTCGCCAGCTATTCGATGATTTCTCTGGCCGTTTTGGCTTGGTTGATCATCGCCGCCGCAAATGCACCTTATGTCGAAGTGATCCCGCCGCTTCCAATCTTTCGGTGGGTGCCTTTGCTGGTCATGCCAATTGTTTGCTGGTTGGCAATTGCGGGCCTATCGATCCGGAACCCGTTCTCGTTCGGAGGGCTGGGGCACCGCCCGTTCGATCCCGAAAACCCTGGAGTCCTGCGCACGACGCGTCATCCGATACTAGTGGCGTTGATGCTATGGGCTTTGGCACATCTGTTGGCCAATGGAAGCCTGTCGCATGTCATCTTGTTCGGCTTGTTTGCTGGCTTTGCGGTGATGGGCATGGCGCTCATTGATCACCGCAGCGCGCGGAATTTGGGGACGGAATGGGTACGCCTTTCCCGCAATACCGCGCGCCTGTCACTCAGCGCGCCCCGCCCTTGGCCCAGCCTTTGGGTCTGGTTGATTGCTTTGGCTTCTTACGCGGTTCTCCTCCACCTGCACGCATCGGTGATCGGGCTTTCACCGTTGCCTTAATGGATGAAGGTGGTCGGACAAGCCGACGCGTGCTATCTGAAACGTCATCGACTGAAATCTGAGGTCCAAAAAAATGCATCTGGCCTATGTAACGACAACCGATCGCGGTGCGACTGACCGCCTGCTTAGCGAATTTGCGGATGGTCTTGTGCTGGCCGGAACACCGATTGCCGGGGTTGTGCAGACCAACACCGAATGTGCCGACGGATATAAATGCGATATGGATCTGAAAGTCTTGCCGACCGGGGAAACCATTCGCATCTCACAATCCCTTGGCAAGAACGCTCGGGGTTGCCGTCTGGATCCGGCTGAATTGGAACGGGCCGTCGGCCTCGTGACGCGGTCGCTTGAGGATGGCCCTCAATTGCTGATCATCAACAAGTTCGGAAAGCACGAGGCGGACGGGCGGGGTTTTCGCCCAATTATCGCCGACGCACTAGAGCGTGAGATTCCCGTCTTGGTGGGCGTCAATAAATTGAACATTGAAAAGTTTCAGGAATTCGCCGGCGGCATAGCCGAGGCGCTTGGCCCCGATGTCAGCAGCCTGACTGAGTGGTTTGACAAAATATCCCAAACTGACGTTCAACCCGCCGCGGCATCTGGCGGCTGAAGCCCAGGCATCCATCTGCTGAGCTGCGCGCATTGTTTCTCGCGCGCCCAACTGCCGCAAAAATGGTGGACTTGAGCCCACACATCGGGTCTAGCTTCGGTCAAAGTTGCAATCCGGCGGCCAGATATCCTGGGCGAGTGCCGACGAAATGGGCTTATCCATGATCGAAGATCAGTGCGTCTCAGATGAGCGATCTCTGGAAGCCGCTTGCGGGGTCGATGACCCGGCAGCGAAGCAATCCCGTCTCGATGGGTTGATGTCGACAGATCGCTTCTGGTTAAGCATAGTCACGGCTTACTTTCTGCTTCATGTCGTATTGCGAGTTGCAACCGGCGGCGCGCTTGGTCTGGATGAGGCTGAGATACTTCTTGATGCGCGCCGCTTGGAATGGGGCTACGGCCCGCAACTGCCACTTTACGCCTGGCTGCAATGGGGCATCTTTCAGATAACCGGTCCCGGCATATTAGGGCTGTCACTGCTGAAGAACGGGATGCTGCTGGCGACGGTTGTCACGCTGTACCTGACCATACGAACCCGTCATGCGCCACTGTGGGCAGGGCTGTCGGTCCTGTCACTTCTGATGCTCTATCAGTTTAGTTGGGAGGCGCAACGCGCGCTGACGCATACCGTTCTGGCCAATCTCTGCTCGGTTCTGACCTTCGCGGTGATTTGGGGGCTAATTCGCAAACCGACGACTTGGGGATTCGTCTTGCTGGGCGTAGTCGTGGCAATGGGAAGTTTGTCAAAATACAACTATGCGATCGCGCTGCTGGCCATGTTGCTGGCGGCTTTCAGTGCATCTGAGACGCGCAAGCCTCTCTGGTCGCCTCGACTGCTGCTTTCGTTGGGTGTCGCCGCATTGCTTGTCACACCACCGGTGCTATGGGTTCTGAACAATCCCGAACACGCATTTGCAAGCGCGCGCAAGTTGGACATGAGCAGCGATGGCCCAACCACATTGATCGCGCTGCAAGGCTTGGTTGAGTTGGCCTTGGCGTCGGCTGGGTTTGTATCGCTCTTGCTGATCGTACTGGGCGTCCTTTGGTCGATCTATCTCAGGCAAGGGGTGGCCGCCAAAGGTGATGATCTGAGGCGATTGATGACGCGTACTCTGGTCTGGGCGTTGTTACTTATGGCGGCTGTAGTGCTTGTGAGCGGAAGCACCAACGTAAAGGATCGCTGGCTGCAACCGATATTGATTTATGCCGGTCCCGTACTGTGTTTGTGGCTACTACCCAGAACAGGTCGTAAAGGCGTAAGGCGATTTGCCCAGGTCAGCGCCGTTCTGGCGGTGTTTATTGGACTGGCGATGCTGCATCACAATCTGGCAGGGGATGCCAAACGCGCGGCCCCTTTCGCTACTTTGACCTCTGAGATAATCGCGCAAACAACGCCCGAAAGTGCAATTGTTGCTGACAATTGGATTTCCGGAAACATGGCCTATTTTGCGCCCGATCATCCTGTTTACAGCGATCGGGACCCGCGCGCGCCAAATGCTGCTCTTCGGGTTTGGGAATCGGCTCGAAATGTCCCGAAGGACGTCGACCCAGCACAGGTGAAAATCTTGGTTGCGCCATACCGCTTTGACAACAACGAAGAGATGACGCTGTCATTTGGACCTGTGTCGCAATAGCGCGGGGACCATGGAAGTTGACATCGAACGTTGCTATCACCCAGATATCGGCCTGAACGAATGGCTCAATTTTTTCGGTGAGTAAGTGGTGGGCGACCCTGGAATCGAACCAGGCGTGCGTCTCCGCGAGGGAGTTACAGTCCCCTGCCACACCTTGCGGCCTGTCGCCCACTGTCAGGCGTTGCACCTGACGTGGAGGCGTGATTACTAGCGCGTCTAAAGGGCGTCAACAGGAAAATACCGCTTTGACGCAGGAAACCGAATTCCCGGCCCGGAGGCCCGTATCATGAAGAAACCAAAGTGGGTCGTTGAGAAGGAACAGGCGCGCAAAGCGGCTGCGGCAGAAACCGTCTGGCTGTTCGGTTTACACGCCGTACGCGACGCGCTGATGAACCCGAAACGGCAGAAGCTGCGCCTGATTGTGACGCGCAATGCCCGCGACAAACTGCTGGAAGCTATTGAATTTGCGGAGATTGTACCCGAGATGGTTGATCCGCGAAAATTCACCGCACCGATTGATCCGGGATCGGTTCATCAGGGCGCGGCACTTGAGGTCAAGCCGCTGGAATGGGGTGGGCTTGCCGAGAATTGTATTGGGCAGGAAAACCCACGTGTGCTGCTGCTGGACCGGGTGACAGACCCACATAACGTCGGGGCGATTCTACGCTCGGCAGAAGTGCTGGGCGCCAGCGCCGTCATTGGCACCCGCCACCATTCAGCGCCCGAGACCGGCGCTTTGGCAAAAACTGCCAGCGGCGCGTTGGAACGACAACCCTATCTACGCGTGCGCAATTTGGCCGATACGATCATCGAGTTGCAGAACATGGGGTATTTAGTCCTGGGTCTGGATGGTGAGGCCGAACAGACGATAGAAGCCACGCTGGGCGACAAGCGTGATCGCCCGGTGGCGCTGGTGCTTGGGGCCGAGGGGCCTGGGTTGCGGCAGAAAACCAAAGAAACCGTCGATCAATTGGTAAAAATTGACGCGGCGGGGGGATTTGGTTCTCTAAACGTCTCAAATGCCGCGGCTATCGCACTATATGCATCCAAACCCAGATAACAGGAGGCCCCCATATCCACTCCACATAAAATTGCCACCTGCTGCTATTGCGGTACCCGTGCCGCATTGGTTCTTCGGGGAAAGCAACAGCACGAGCTGAGTTGCGCAAGCTGCGGCGCACCCCTGCATAATCTCAAGATGGTGCCAAAAGCCAAACTGGCAGATCGGCCGATCAAAAGTTACCAGCCGGCACAGAAGCACAAAAAATACAAAAAGAAGAAAAAGCGGGGTCTGTTCTCAAAGGTGTTGGACGAAGCCTGGGACGTGATCGAAGACGTTTTCGATTAACAACCGCACGCCCGTTCACATCGGCGTCATGGGGGTTTCAGATACGGTTTGAAATATGCATCTTGAAGCCCTCTAACCGCAATCCAGTGAATCACCTATGTTGTCTCGACGTTCCTTCTTGATCAGTCTCTCTTGTACCCCGTTTGCCTCTGTCGTCGGTGCGCAGGAAATGCCCATGTTCTACGTGGACGATGGGATGGCGGTCTCAGGCTATGATGCGGTTTCTTATTTCAAGGCTGGAGCACCAGAGTTGGGTCAGCCCGACATAGCGCTGATGTGGAAGGGTGCGATTTGGCGGTTTGCGTCAGAGGAAAATCGCGATCGATTTGAACGCAATCCGCGCGCCTATGCCCCGCAGTTTGGTGGTTACTGCGCCTATGCGATGGCGAAAGGTCTGCTAAGCAGTACCGATCCCATGGCATGGCAGATTGTGGATGGGCGGTTATATCTGACCCACTCGGAAGCGATCGAACGTATCTGGGAACGCGATGTCACCAATTACATCCGCGAGGCCGAGGGGCATTGGCCTGCGGTTCTTTACCAATAAAGCCTATTGCTCTTGGCTTAAGATCGGCGCGCGGCTTATGTAACGAGCCGTTCTGACCATGATCGCCGAAGGAAATGCGCACGGTTTCATTCGGCGGCATTCCGCCTTTTGTGATGTGTCATCACAAAAATGCGCGCGACCTCTTTTTTTTAGAAAACTCATGCTTAAATGTCACAGTGACCGCGGAATGGAACTGCCGCGGGTCATTTCACTGTCCCTCGTTCCAACAACTGGCGCTCAGGAGTTTCCTGGGCGCTTTTTTCTTTGCATGCGCTTGCTTATGGTGTGCTCATGAATGACTACTCCGACGATGTTCTGACCCAAATCCTTAGGCGCACCAAAGTGGTTGCGGTGGTTGGGGTTTCTATGAACCCGGTGCGGCCCAGCTACTACGTCGCGCGTTATCTGTCGCTCAAGGGATATCGGGTGATACCGGTCAATCCGGGCCATGCAGGCAAGATGCTGTTTGGCCAGACGGTGCAGGCTTCGCTGTCCGACATTCCCGAGCCCGTCGATATGGTTGACATCTTTCGCCGCTCCGAGGCCGTGCCACCCATTGTCGACGAGGCGCTGGATGCGTTTCCCGACTTGCGCACCATCTGGATGCAGATCGGAGTTGAACATGCCGAGGCCGCTGCCAAAGCGCAGGCCCGCGATATCGACGTAGTCATGAACCGCTGCCCCAAGATCGAATATCAGCGCCTGTTTGGCGAACTGCGTATGGGTGGGTTTGCGACTGGAGTGATTTCGTCCAAGCTGTGACGGCCCTGACGTTTGTGTCTACGCCCCGGCCTGAATTGAACAGAAATGGTGCATTTGTTGAGGGCGAGGTCCAATTGACCTATACCCATTCAGCAAACCAATAAGACAGGACCATGCGGAATGATTGC
This sequence comes from Ruegeria sp. H9, assembly GCF_056532915.1. Classification (NCBI taxonomy): domain Bacteria; kingdom Pseudomonadati; phylum Pseudomonadota; class Alphaproteobacteria; order Rhodobacterales; family Roseobacteraceae; genus Ruegeria; species Ruegeria sp. H9. Next base: position 1,552,138 of record NZ_JBQFNX010000001.1, read on the forward strand.
TTATGTGACCGTTGGTGTTGACGATATCACGCGCGCTGAGCGGTTTTATTCGGCGTTCCTGCCCGCCCTTGGTTATGCGTTGGAGCGGTATCACGGAGACTTGAGCTATGCGCTGCCAGTGCCGCCGGGGCAATCCCCGGTTCAGCCCGAGTTCTATGTAAAATCACCCTTTGATGGAGGCGCGGCTTCGGCTGGCAACGGGTCCATGGTGGCGTTTGAGGCGCGCACCCAACAGCAGGTTCGCGACCTTCACGCCGCTGCGCTTGCCGCAGGCGGCTCTGACGAAGGCCAGCCGGGCTTTCGCGCCTCGTATGGTCCGAATTTCTATGTCGGCTATCTGCGCGATCCTCAGGGCAACAAAATCGCGCTGTTTTCCAGCAATCCAAACGAGCCGGGGCGCGACGGGTAACGCTTTCGTCGGGTCGCTATGGCGCTTCGATCACTGCCCGCAGAAGCTCAGTCTCACGGGCTGGATGCTTGTTCCTGTCGCCGCTTTTCCAGAACCACTTCGCGTGGAACCCACTCGTAACGGGTGTCCTCAACCAGGGGCGACCAGAATAGAACTCCGCCATAGCGCCAGGGATCCAAGACAACGCCTTCGTACATGCTCTCTCCCTTGCGGCTGATAATGGCAGTGCTGTGGTCGATGCGGAACGGGTTATCCGCGTTGGCGATGGCGCGGTGCATATCCAGAGTGCGGAACTGCTCCTGATCCAGTCGCCGCTCAATATCTTCAGCCCAGTGCCAGCACAGACCACGCGGACGCAGACCCTTGTTGACCTTGGCGTTATGGATAAGCGGAGGGTCGGTGATCTCGTATTCCTGCGCCAGTTGCGCAGTATAGGCATAGGCGATGCGGGCGGCGCGGGTGGCCTCTTCCGGGTCGATATCGGGGCCGAGGCTTTGAATTTCAGCCGCCAGCCGTTGGACCTCATCTCCGGAAGACGGGGGAGGGGTGGCACAGGCGGCGAGGGTGGCAAGTACCGCTGCAAACACCAAAGCTCTGATCATCTGCGCGCCCTTTGCCTCAATGCACCCGAACCCGGAGTATAGCGAGCCGGGTATCCGCGCGAAACCCGCTTAGTCTTTTGGTCGGGATGCCTTTTCCGTGATGCCGCTGGTGCCCTGTCGACGGGCCAGTTCGCCCAGCACATCATCCAGCGCAACATCGCGCGCAGCCAGCATCACTAGCAGGTGATAAAGCACATCAGCCGCCTCGGAGGTCAGTTTTCCCCTGTCCCCTTTGGCGGCTTCGATGATTGCTTCAATGGCTTCTTCGCCGAATTTCTCGGCACATTTCTCGGGACCTTTGGCCAACAGCTTGGCGGTCCAGCTGCTGTCTGGGTCTGCCCCTTTACGGGCTTCAATCGTAGCCGCCAGATCGTGCAGAATGCTCATGTCAGCCTCATCGGAATGCCAGCGGCGGCCATATGCTCTTTGGCCTCGTGGATGGTGTATTCGCCGAAATGGAAGATCGAGGCGGCAAGCACCGCGCTGGCCCCACCTTTAGTCACACCTTCGACAAGATGGTCCAGATTGCCCACGCCCCCGCTGGCGATCACCGGCACTTCCACCGCGTCACTGATCGCGCGGGTCAGAGGCAGGTTGAACCCGGCCTTGGTACCATCGCGATCCATCGAGGTTAGCAGGATTTCCCCCGCGCCCTTGGCGACAACGGTTTTGGCAAATTCAACCGCGTCGATGCCTGTTGGCTTGCGCCCGCCATGGGTGAAAATCTCCCACTTGCCGGGGCTGACGGTCTTGGCGTCAATGGCGCAGACAATGCATTGGCTGCCGAACTGATCCGCTGCTTCGGCGATGACGTCCGGATTCGCGACGGCGGCCGAGTTAAAGCTGACCTTATCAGCCCCCGCCAGCAACAGGGCCCGCACGTCATCTTTGGTGCGCACGCCACCACCTACAGTCAGAGGCACAAAGCACTGCTCTGCCGTGCGTTGGACCACATCGAACATCGTGCCGCGGTTCTCATGCGTCGCATGAATGTCCAGAAAGCAGATCTCATCCGCTCCGGCGGCGTCGTATGCCTTGGCCGATTCCACGGGGTCACCGGCATCGCGCAGGCCAACGAAATTCACACCTTTGACCACACGGCCATCGGCGACATCCAAACAGGGAATGATGCGGGTTTTCAGCATGGGCTTTCCTTTGCTCGGGGCACCTGTACCGGCAAAGCCCCGCCGATGCCAGACTTGTGATTGTGATCTGTCGCGAAGCCATGGAAATTAGGGGTGAAATTTATGAAAAGGATTACCCAGATGCGACAACTTCTTTTGGCTTCAATTCTCACATTCGGAGGCGCCCTGTCCGCCATGGCTGACGACATCATCAAAGTGGAAACCAACAAATCCGTGGCCGAGGCGCTGGACGCGCTGGAAGCCGCCGTGGGTAATGCGGGCGCCACCGTGTTTGCCCGCGTGGATCACGCGGCGGGGGCGGAAAAGGTCGGAACGCCAATCCCGGCCAATCAGGTGCTGATTTTCGGCAACCCTGCTCTGGGCACTCCCGCCATGCAGATCGACCCGCGCGCGGGGCTGTTCTTGCCGCTGAAGGTGCAGGCCTACGAAGACGCAAACGGACAGGTCTGGCTGGCTTATGAAGATCCGAAAGAGACGATGGACGAGCTCGACGAAGTAGAGAAATCCCCCATCATCGAAAAGATGCGCGGCGCTTTGGCGAAACTGACCGCCGCCGCTGCTCAATAACTCAGTTCAGGGCGCGAATGGCCTCTTTTAGGTCAATCGCGCCATCATATAGCGCGCGGCCAGAGATCGCGCCGTTCAACTCGACGCCACAATCACGCAGGGCGATCAGGTCGTCCAGTGAGCTGACGCCGCCCGAGGCAATCACCGGAATCGAAACCGCCTGCGCGAGCGCCGCCGTGGCTTCGATATTCGGACCCTGCATCACACCGTCGCGGTTGATGTCTGTATATATGATCGCTGCCACGCCAGCGTCCTCGAAACTGTGCGCCAGATCGGTGACCTGTACGTCGGTCTCTTCGGCCCAGCCCTTGGTGGCAACCATGCCGTTTCGTGCATCTATACCGACGGCTACCTTGCCCGGGAAGGCTTTGGCAGCTTCGCGCACCAGATCTGGGTTTTCGACTGCAACGGTGCCCAGAATCACCCGCGCCAGACCTTTTTCGATCCAGGTCTCGATTGTGGCCATGTCCCGGATACCACCACCCAGCTGAGCGGGCACATCACAGGCTTTCAGAATTGCCTCAACGGGTGCCGCATTAACAGGCTCCCCGGCAAAAGCACCGTTCAGATCAACCAGATGCAGCCACTCGCAACCAGCCTCGACAAAGGCGCGGGCCTGCGCAGCAGGGTCTTCGTTAAAGACCGTCGCCTTATCCATTTCACCACGCAGCAGGCGCACGGCGTTGCCGTCTTTCAGATCGATGGCGGGGTAGAGGATCATGTCGGGCGGCCCTATATCACTGTTACACGCGCGGGATATCGCACAGGCAGGGCAGGGGCGCAACGCGACGCTAAGTCATTCTTGCCCGGTGCCGAACGGCAGGTCAGACTGACCGGAAAGACAGGGAGATAACCATGAAGACATATTCTCTTGCAGCGGTCTTCGCTGCGATGGCCACCACCGCCTTTGCTGCCGATCCGGTAGACGGGCTGTGGAAGACCGCTCCGGGCGATACGGGCGGCTATTTGCATGTGTCGATTTCGGAATGTGGCAGCGCCATCTGCGGAACTATCGACAGCGCATTTGATGCCCAAGGCAACCAACAGCTGGAGTACGAAAACCTTGGCAAGCAAATCATCTGGGACATGATCCCCGAGGGTGACGGCAGCTATGACGACGGCAAAATCTGGGCCCCGGATCGCGATAAAACCTATAGTTCGAAAATGACACTGGACAGCCAGAACAAACTGACCGTTAAGGGATGTGCCGTTGGGGGTCTGGTCTGCCGGGGTCAGGTCTGGACACGGGTTCAGTAAATCTCAGGGCTTCCAGGTCAGGAAATTGCCGATCATCCGCAGGCCAACGTCTTGGCTTTTCTCAGGGTGAAACTGCATCCCAACCATAGTGTCGCGGCCAATCACGGCCGTGACCTCTTGCCCGTAGCCCACATAGGCCAACCGTTGCGCCGGATCCGTCACCCGGAAGTGGTAGGAGTGCACAAAATAGGCATGATCGCCTGATTTTATCCCGTCAAAGACCGGATGGTCGCTTTCCAGAATCAGATCGTTCCAGCCCATATGTGGTACCTTGAGCGCGCTGTCCGAGGGTTCAATCTTCACAACATCACCGGCAACCCAGCCGAGACCATCGGTCGCGGAGTATTCATGACCCTTGGTCGCCATCAGCTGCATTCCGACGCAGATGCCCAGAAACGGGCGGCCTTTCTGCTCAACGGCTTCAACCATAGAGTCATAGATGCCTTTGTGGCCGCGCAACTCGGCGGCGCATGCCGGGAAAGCGCCATCACCGGGCAGAACCAATCGATCAGCCCGCGCGACAACATCTGCATCCGATGTCACGACGACCTCGCCCGCATCCAGTTCGCGGGCCATCCGTTGAAACGCCTTCTCCGCCGAGTGCAGGTTACCGCTCTCGTAGTCAATGATGGCTGTCAGCATCTACAGCGCGCCCTTAGTCGAGGGAATCGCATCCGCCTTGCGTGGGTCGGTTTCGACCGCATCGCGCAAAGCACGGGCAACGGCCTTGAAGGCGGCCTCGGCAATGTGGTGGCTGTTGAAGCCATGCAACTGATCAATATGCAGGGTGATCCCGCCATGGGTGCTGAGCGCCTGAAAGAACTCGCGCACCAGCTCGGTGTCGAACGTGCCGATCTTTTGCGTCGGCAGGTCCACATTCCAGATCAGGAACGGGCGGCCCGACAGATCCAGCGCACAGCGCACCTGTGCGTCATCCATGGGCAGATGGCATTCGCCATAGCGACGAATACCCTTCTTATCCCCTAGCGCCTGCGTCAGTGCCTGACCCAGCGCAATCCCGGTGTCTTCGACCGTGTGGTGGTCGTCGATGTGGTAATCACCCTTGGCACGGATCGTCATGTTGATCAGCGAATGCCGCGCCAATTGATCCAGCATGTGGTCAAAGAACCCGACGCCGGTCTGGTTGTCATACTGGCCGGTGCCGTCCAGATTGACCTCGACCGAAATCTCGGTTTCGGCGGTCTGACGGCTGATCTTAGCGCTGCGCATGGGCGAATTCCTTTTGCTACAGGCGCGCTTATAGACCCGGATGGGCGACCTATCCAGACCGCTTTAAGCCTTCGTCGCAAACTGTTGCAGGGGATTGCACCCGGACGCGGCCCGTGCCAGCCTGCGGGCAACACGAACCAACAAGGCCCGGCCCATGTCCACCTGCGTTTTCATTCAGATCCGTTGCAAACCCGGTACCACTTACAAAGTCGCCGAAGAGATCGCGCTGCGTGAAATCCATTCCGAACTTTATTCCACGAGCGGCGAATACGACCTGCTGCTGAAGCTCTACATCCCCGAAACCGAGGATGTGGGCCACTTCATCAACGAAAACCTGCTGGTGATTCCCAATATCGAACGCTCGCTGACCACGATGACGTTCAAGGCATTCTAGCCGAGTTCGAATGTCGTGATGCCATATATCCGGTCAAGGTCGATGTCCGGCGCGTGACTGGAATACATGCGCCCCGTTTCAAATACCTTGGTCAGCCCCAACTGTTTGGCCAATTCCATGGCTTGTGCGTTTGGATTAGGCTTGTCGATGAATACCTCGGCCTTTGCCTGATCGGCGGGTAGCGTCGTCAGAAGGGAAACCAAAAGCGCCTGCGCGATTTGTGGATTGTCGGCAAACAGAGGCCCGACCTTGTACCCGCTCAGGCAGCGCCGCAATGTTGCATAGCCTTTGATCCGCCCATTTTCCTCAAACACCCGCGATACGTGGCTGGGTGCCTCCAACCAGCCGCGCAAGAACGTGTCGCGCGCGGCGGGGAACAGGCCTCGGTCATACGACTTTAGATCATCGGTTAGTGTGTTGATTGGACGAACCCGAGTGTCCTCCACGCGACCCAGGGCATCCAGGATGCCGCCGACGGTGCCCGCGAATCGATAATTGTCATACGCCAGTTCAAAACCGAATTTCCGATAGTTGTCCTGCTGTTCGACCACACCATCCATGCCCATGTTACGATCCTGGCAATGTGCCTTGACCGCTTCGGCGACCTGCAATCCGTATCCCGAGCCGCGAAACTCGGGACGCACGATGTAGAAGCCAAGAAATGCGTAGGCATCATCGTAGTTCACGGCGGATGCGGACGCGATCATCTGGCCGTCCAGGAAACCGCCCTTGAACCCTTCGGGGTCCGAACTGCGAAAACAGACCGCGTCGTGCAGCCCGGGGTTCCAGCCTTCCTGTCCCGCCCAATCTACAGCGGTTTGAAGTTCGTCTGCTGTTAAGGCGCGAATGACGTAATCGGACATACCCGCATCTCCGTCGTAATTTCATGTGCAGCAAAGATGCCGCAGCAATCGCGAAAGAACCAGCATGTTCGGAGAGTTTGGTATCTGGAGCGGGCGAGGCGATTCGAACGCCCGACCCTAACCTTGGCAAGGTTATGCTCTACCCCTGAGCTACGCCCGCATCAGATACTTATATGGTCCGTAGACCTCTCAATGGAGCGGGCGAGGCGATTCGAACGCCCGACCCTAACCTTGGCAAGGTTATGCTCTACCCCTGAGCTACGCCCGCGCCGTTGAGTGAGGAGGGATGTATAAATTCCCACACGAGGCTGCAAGCGGAAAAACACAAAAAACAGCAAAAAATCTTTCGACGGAAATTCGGGGCTGCGGTGTTCAAGAGATATAGCAATGAACGAAATAAGGGATTGGGCAGAGGAAATGAAAGATATTGCAGACATTAAAATGGCGGCATTGGCGGCGCTGATTGTTCTTACCACCGTGATCTACAGTCAGATCGATGAAACACTGGCAGAGGCGCAGCCTAGCCTCCCGCATGCTCCTTTGATCGAGACGCAGGTTTTGACGGGCTAAACGTTCTCATACAGCCAGAACAAGATTCGCCATGGCCGCCAGCAATATGGCCGTAAAGGTCAGACCCATTCCGATCTGGCGCAGGATGATGATCTGTGGGGTCTTGCCAAAACCATAAGCGTGCAGAAGCCTGCCCGCCAAAAGTAACATCCCCAACAGGTTCACAAGCCAGCCGCCAGCATCTTGCAGTTCGACCATGGCGATAAGCAGCAAAGCAAAGGGAGCGTATTCGGCGCAGTTCGCATGCGTTCGCATTGCCTTGATCATGGCCTTGTCGCCATGATCCCCGACCGATATTTTGCCCGCCCGGCGTTGCCGGATGACATTCACGCTGAGTGCGACGTACAGAAATGCGATCAACGCGGCGTAGATCGGGGTGATGGTCAGCATGCGGCCTCCTGATGTTGAAAGGGCCGCCCGGTTCCCCGAACGGCCCTTATTAGCTTAGAAGGCTAAACCGGTTATTCCAGTTCGACCAGCAGATCCTTGGCATCAATCTGGCCACCCGGCTGGACGTGGACGGCCTTGACCACCGCGTCGCGCTCGGCGTGGATACCTGTTTCCATCTTCATCGCTTCGATGGTCAACAGCAGATCGCCTTCTTTGACTTCTTGACCTGAGACAGCGGCCACAGTCGCCACAACCCCCGGCATTGGTGCGCCGATATGGTTGGGGTTACCAACTTCGGCCTTTGGCCGCTGAGCGGTTGATGCTTTCACCAAACGGTTCGGCACGCGGATCACGCGGGGCTGACCGTTGAGTTCGAAGAACACGCGAACCTCGCCATTCTCGTCCGTCTCGCCGATGGCCTGACAGCGAATCTCCAGCGTCTTGCCGGGATCGATCTCGGCGGTGATCTCCTCGCCCGGCTCCATGCCGTAAAAGAAGGTACGCGTGGGGAGAGTACGGACCGGGCCATAAGTGCGGTGACGGCCCATATAGTCGAGGAACACCTTGGGATACATCAGATATCCATTCAGGTCCTCGTCATCGATCTCTTTGCCCTCAAGCTGTTTGGACAAATCGGCGCGGGTGGCCTCGAGATCGACCGCTTCGACATGCTTGCCGGGGCGTTCGGTGTTGGGGGCCTCGTCCTTCAGGACCTTCTGGATGATGGTATCGGGGAACCCGCCCGGAGGCTGACCCAGATTGCCGCGCATCATGTCCACCACCGAGTCGGGGAAGGCGACATCAGTGTTCGGGTCTTCGACCTGCGCGCGGGTCATGTTCTGGCTGACCATCATCAGCGCCATGTCACCGACCACCTTGGACGACGGCGTCACCTTGACGATATCGCCGAACATCTGGTTCACGTCCGCATACATCTGAGCAACCTCGTGCCAGCGTTCTTCGAGTCCAAGCGAACGCGCCTGTGCCTTGAGGTTGGTAAACTGACCACCAGGCATTTCGTGCAGATATACCTCGGAGGCCGGGGCCTGCAGGCTGGACTCGAAGGCCGCGTATTGGCCACGCACTGCCTCGAAATAGTCGCTGATCTCACGGATGGCCTTGATGTCCAGCCCGGTGTCTCGCTCGGTATGGCGCAACGCCTCGACCACGGTGCCGAGCGTTGCCTGAGAGGTGTTGCCGCTGAAACTGTCCATCGCGCAATCCACCGCGTCCACACCGGCCTCGGAGGCGGCCAGAATGGTGGCGCTTGCAATGCCTGCGGTGTCATGGGTGTGGAAGTGGATCGGCAGCCCGACCTCTTCCTTCAGCGCCCGGATCAGGATCTTGGCGGAGGCCGGTTTCAGCAGTCCGGCCATATCCTTCAGGCCCAGCACATGTGCGCCAGCGTCACGCAGTTCCTTGGCCATTCCGACATAGTATTTGAGGTCATACTTAGCACGGTCCGGGTCCAGAATATCGCCGGTATAGCAAACGGTGCCTTCACAGATCTTGTTGTTTTCGATCACCGCGTCCATGGCGACGCGCATGTTCTCGACCCAGTTCAGCGAGTCGAACACGCGGAACACGTCGACACCCTTGGCCGCCTGACGCACAAACTCCTGCACCACGTTATCGGGATAGTTGGTATAGCCAACCCCGTTCGCCCCGCGCAGCAGCATCTGGGTCATCAGGTTTGGCATCGCCTCACGCAGATCACGCAGGCGCTGCCAAGGGCATTCCTGCAGGAAGCGATAGGCGACATCGAAGGTTGCACCGCCCCAGCATTCGACGCTGAATAGCTGCGGCAAGTTCGCAGCATAGCTAGGTGCTACTTTGATCATATCGATCGAGCGCATCCGGGTTGCCAGCAGCGACTGGTGCCCGTCGCGCATGGTGGTGTCGGTGATCAGCAGCTGACGCTGCGCCTTCATCCAGTCAGCCACCGCCTGCGGGCCTTTTTGCTCCAGCAGGTTGCGGGTGCCCATCTGCGGTTCGGCCTTGGGCGCGGGGGGCCTGGCCTCTTTCAGGTCGGGGCGCGGCATCGGGCGATCCTTGGTTTCGGGATGCCCGTTCACAGTGATGTCGGCGATATAGTTCAGAACCTTGGTGCCCCGGTCGCGGCGTTTCTTGAACTGGAACAGGTCCGGTGTCTCATCGATGAATTTGGTGGTGTATTCATTCGACAGGAAAGTCGGGTGCTTTAGCAGGTTTTCGACAAATGCGATGTTGGTGGAAACACCGCGCACACGGAATTCCCGCAGCGCACGGTCCATCCGCGCAATCGCCTTTTCTGGCGTTGGGGCCCAAGCGGTCACCTTGGTCAGCAGCGAATCGTAATACCGCGTGATCACACCGCCTGCATAAGCGGTGCCGCCATCCAGACGGATGCCCATGCCGGTGGCCGAGCGATAGGCGGTGATGCGGCCATAATCGGGGATGAAGTTGTTCAGCGGGTCCTCGGTTGTCACGCGGGTCTGCAACGCGTGGCCGTTCAGGCGGATATCGTCCTGGCTGGCTTTGCCGGTGGCCTCGGCCAGCGTCTTGCCCTCGGCAATCAGGATCTGAGCCTGCACGATGTCGATGCCGGTGACTTCCTCGGTAACGGTGTGTTCCACCTGCACGCGCGGGTTCACTTCGATGAAATAGAACTTGCCGGTGTTCATATCCATCAGGAACTCGACTGTGCCCGCGCATTCATAGTTCACATGGGCGCAGATACGGCGGCCCAGCTCGCAGATTTCGGCGCGCTGTTCTTCGGTCAGGTACGGGGCAGGCGCGCGTTCCACGACCTTCTGGTTGCGGCGCTGGACCGAACAATCGCGTTCATAGAGGTGGTATATCTCACCGTGCTTATCACCGAGAATCTGCACCTCAACATGGCGGGCACGGGTGATCATCTTTTCCAGATAGCCCTCACCGTTGCCAAAGGCGGCCTCGGCTTCGCGGCGGCCTTCCAGCACTTTCTCTTCCAGTTCATCCTCGGACAGGATCGGGCGCATCCCGCGTCCGCCACCGCCCCAAGACGCTTTCAGCATCAGCGGATAGCCGATCTCGGCTGCCTCGGCCTTGATGGCTACCATGTCGTCGCCCAACACCTCGGTCGCCGGGATAACCGGAACGTCGGCGGCAATCGCCACTTTCCGAGCGCTGGCCTTGTCGCCAAGCGCGCGCATGGTCTCGGCCTTGGGTCCGATGAAGGTGATGCCGTTCTGAACACAGGCATCCACGAAATCCGGGTTTTCGGACAGCAAACCGTAACCGGGGTGGATCGCATCTGCGCCGCTTTCTTTGGCCACCCGGATGATCTCGTCAATCGACAGATACGCCGCAACCGGTCCCAGATCTGCGCCAATGCGATAGGCCTCATCCGCCTTGAACCGGTGCAGGCCCAACTTGTCCTCCTCGGCGAAGACCGCGACGGTGCGCTTGCCCATCTCGTTGGCTGCCCGCATCACACGGATGGCAATCTCGCCGCGATTGGCAATCAGGATTTTCTTGAAGTCTGTCATTTCAGGTCCCGGTCTTAATGGCTGTGGCCTTGTGCATAGGCGGACAATACGGCCACGTACATATGTAGTTCTGGGTAGAACCGGCATGTTAACGCTCGCAAACGCCGCCCTTTTGCGCAAACTTATTGCACATGCTGCATTGCGGCATCAATCCCTCGTAGAAAAGAGCAGATTATGCCCGTTTCCCCGAAAATCTTCGCTGCGCCCTTTGGAGGGATGATTCTATTTGATTTGAGCGAACAAGCCGTGAACAAACCCTTTCCCTCCGCGCCCATCCGGCGTAGTTTACCGGCATGAGCAGTTTTGACGAAATGGACGCCTTCGAAGGCGCATCGCTGTCGGCGCGGGCGATGCCTGCGACCTCGGCTGAGTACCTCAACGATCTCAACCCGGCGCAGCGCGAAGCGGTTGAGCGGCTGGATGGTCCGGTGCTGATGTTGGCTGGTGCGGGCACGGGCAAAACAAAAGCTCTGACCGCTCGGATCACCCATCTTCTAAGAACCCATCGGGTGCGCGAGAATGAGATTCTGGCGGTGACCTTCACCAACAAGGCCGCGCGCGAGATGAAACAGCGCGTAGGGCGCATGCTGGGTCGACCCGCTGAGGGCATGCCATGGCTGGGCACGTTCCACGCAATCTGCGTCAAGCTTTTGCGTCGCCACGCGGAATTGGTCGGGCTGAAGTCGAATTTCACCATTCTGGACAGCGATGATCAGAAACGGCTGCTGAAACAGCTTACTCAAGCCGCCAATATCGACGATAAGCGCTGGCCCGCACGGATGCTGGCAGGGATCATCGATGACTGGAAAAACCGAGCCCTGACGCCCGATAAGGTGCCTGCCGCAGATGCCGGGGCCTATAATCATAAGGGCATCGAACTCTATGCCCAATACCAGACCCGCTTACGCGAGCTGAACGCGGTGGATTTCGGTGATCTTCTGCTGCACATGGTCACGATTTTTAAGACCCATCCGGACGTTCTGGAGCAATACCAGCGCTGGTTCCGCTACATCCTCGTGGACGAGTATCAGGATACCAACGTCGCCCAATACCTCTGGCTTCGCCTGCTTGCCGGGGGCCACAAGAACATCTGTTGCGTCGGCGATGACGATCAGTCGATCTATGGCTGGCGCGGGGCCGAGGTGGGCAACATCCTGCGGTTCGAAAAGGACTTCCCCGGCGCCTTCGTGGTCCGGCTGGAACAGAACTACCGCTCGACCCCGCATATTCTGGCCGCTGCGTCCAACGTAATTCGTGGCAATGAAAGCCGCTTGGGCAAAGAGCTTTGGACCGACCGCGAAGAGGGTGAAAAGGTCCGTCTGATCGGCCATTGGGATGGCGAGGAAGAAGCACGTTGGATCGGGGAAGAGATCGACGCGATGCAAGGTGGCACGCGCGGTGTGCGGCCGATGAACCTTGATGAGATGGCGATCCTCGTGCGCGCCTCGCACCAGATGCGGGCGTTTGAGGATCGGTTTTTGACCATCGGTCTGCCTTACAAAGTGATCGGCGGCCCTCGGTTCTATGAGCGGATGGAGATTCGCGATGCCATGGCCTATTTCCGGCTTGTGGTCAGCCCCGAGGATGATCTGGCCTTCGAGCGGATCGTGAACACACCCAAACGCGGCCTCGGCGACAAGGCGCAGCAAACGATTCAGGTGGTGGCGCGCGAGAATGGCGTGTCTCTGGTCGAAGGGGCGCGGATCGCGGTCGATAACAGCCTGATCAAGGGCAAGGGTGGCAAGGCGCTGCGCGAACTGATCGACGGGTTGGCGCGGTGGAATGCAATGACGCGTGGGCCTCGGATTGAGGTGGACGATGATACGGTGATTGATGACGGTGTTTCACCGATCCGATACGGCGCGCCCGAGCATTCGCATATCGAGCTGGCGCAGATCGTCTTGGACGAATCCGGCTATACCGCGCATTGGCAGAACGAAAAGACGCCCGAGGCGCCGGGGCGGCTGGAAAACCTTAAGGAACTGGTCAACCAGCTGGACAATTTCGAGAACCTGCAGGGGTTTCTGGAGCATGTCAGTCTGGTGATGGATAACGAGCAGGACAGCGACGGGGCCAAAGTCTCGATCATGACGCTGCACGCGGCCAAGGGGCTGGAGTTTCCCGCGGTTTTCCTTCCGGGGTGGGAGGATGGATTGTTCCCCTCTCAGCGTTCGATGGACGAATCCGGTCTCAAAGGCCTCGAAGAAGAACGAAGGCTGGCCTATGTCGGTATTACCCGCGCAGAAGAAGTCTGTACGATTTCCTTTGCAGCCAACCGACGGGTGTTTGGACAATGGCAGAATTCGATGCCGTCCCGGTTCATTGATGAGTTGCCCGAAGATCACGTGGAAGTGCTGACACCTCCGGGGCTCTATGGTGGTGGTCAGCAGGCAGCTGGGATCGAAACCCGCGCAGCCGAGGCGAATGTCTATAACTCTCCGGGCTGGAAGCGGATGCAGGCGCGGCAGGGGCAATATGGCATGTCTCAGCCAAAGGAAAGCCGGAATACTGTGATTGATGCGACAGCCGTGGCCAGCTTTACGCTGGGCGAGCGAGTGTTTCACCAGAAATTCGGCTATGGCGCAGTGATCGGCATCGAAGGTGATAAAGTCGAGGTCGATTTTGACAAGGCGGGGAAGAAGAAAGTGGTCTCGCGCTTTCTGACCAACAAGGATGACGTGCCGTTCTGACGCTCACAACCCTTCGACCAGCACAAGATTCGCCCTCGCCGTTTTTTGCCTGATCTTGGCTAATTCGACATAGTCCGGATCGTCCTTCCACGCGTTTGCGGCAGCCATATCCGGAAACTCCATCAGGACGATACCATCTTCTTCCCAACTGCCTTCGATCACTTCAACGGGTTTTGAGGATACGGTCAGAAGCCTTCCGCCATGCCGGTCAAAGATCGGCATGAATCCTTCGAGGTATTTCTGGTACCCATCCGGGTCATGAATGGAAATCTGGGCGATGAAATAAGCGGCCATGGGAGACTCCTGACAAAGCGTTCACGACCCCAGCCTACATCTTGTGCGCAAAAAACGAAAAACGGCGGTTCCCAGGGAGGAGGAGGGGAACCGCCGTTCTTTTCTACATCAGGGCAGGGAGGAGGAAGCCCCGATGTATCCGAACCCGGGTTTGATCCCGGTATGAGGAAGACGCGGCGACGTCAGGGAGGAGGAAGACGTCGCCGCGCGCTTTCAACATCGAAGCAGGGAGGAGGAGAGCCCCGATGTATCAGGTTCCGGCGGTCAGGGCCGGTATTAGGTGCGGCAACGTCAGGGAGGAGGAGAGACGCTGCCGCTGAAATACAGGTCCGAAAGGGAGGAAGACGGACCTGATCTCGGTGTTCTTGTTGCGCTTACCGCGCGATCTGCTCTTCGGTGGCCTGTTGGGCCAGCCGGCGGATCATCGAGCGGTGCAAGCCCAGATCAGCCAATTCCCGATCTGACAGTCCCGACAATTCGTTGACTGTCTGACGGTACAGGCGATAACGAGCAACCCGGGTTTTCACGGTCTCAACCAGCGTTGAGATTCCATTTGCCGGTGTGCCTTTCAGAGCCGTTTGTGTGCTTGCGACTGCCATCTTCATGATCCGTTCATTCTTACTGTTGCCGGCATCGTCCGGCGTTTGCTTGAGACTGAAGATAGGCAAATGCTGCGATTGCACAATAGTTCGCGTCGTCAATGCTGCTATGCAGCAAATGCATGGATTGGCAGGATAATCCGGTACGCCCCAATAATCGCCTTTAAAATACTGGTTTTCACGTGTGGTTGACGTTTCGTGTGTCCAGACCCTGTGATGGTGACCGCTTATCTATTGAGCGGAATTGGTGTTTGTTTGGGCATGTTGTGTCAACTCAAGAGGGGCAAATCTTCTCACGGCAGGTCCGGCGCCTGGGGTGATGGTGCTATGGGAAAGCATGGGGCGACTATGGGAAAGGCCCTGTAAAGGGACCGCGATTCGTCCTCTTCGGCTGTCATTCATGAGTGTCTGCGCCAAATAATCCATAATTCTGAAAATTATTGGGAATTCATGGGAGGAATAATTTAGGCGCCAATTCTTACATATTTAGTGTTGGTGAGCATCAAGGGCACAATTTGTGGCATATTTGATCCAAGTTTCGATTGTATTAGTCTTGATCTGAAGCCTGCATCAGGCCTCCATATGCAAATTTCCTATTGATTTCCATGAATTCCCATGGCATCCCTTGTGTACCCGATGAGGGCGAGGACAGTTAAGGGGCGCCAAACGACCCCGAACCAAAAATACAAAAACAGGTTTCATACAGGCATCTCGCTTTCATCACTTAACAGATCCGGCGCGCGGGCGAGCAGACATCCCCCCAGGTGGCGCGCGCAGCTGGACATCCCGCAAAGCGGGTCAATGCGGCGGGTTGATCAGTGGCAGCAGATCAACCCGCCGTTTTACTTCCGGGGGGAACGTGAATTTTGAGGTGGGGCGCAAGCGAAAGGGACAGTCGTCTTGGCGCGTAGGTTTAGAGGCGAAAGCCAGCATAAGGTGGACACGAAGGGCAGGGTTTCGATCCCGGCCTCGTTTCGTCGCGTGCTTGAAGCCTCGGATCCCAACTGGCAGCCTGGCGACAATCCTGAACTCGTGATTGTCTATGGCGACCACCGCCGCAAATACCTTGAATGTTACACCATGGAAGCGATCGACGAGGTGGATGCCAAGATCGATGCGCTGCCACGTGGCTCGATGCAGCGTCGGATGCTTCAGCGGATGTTCCACGGTCAGTCCTTCCCGACCAATGTGGACGAAACGGGTCGTTTGGTGCTGCCCGCAAAGCTGCGCAACAAGATCGACCTTGAGAACGAGGCGTTCTTTATCGCTGCCGGTGATACATTCCAGATCTGGAAGCCCGAGACATACGAGGCCGAGGAACTGGCCACGACCGAGGAATGGCTTGACGATCTGCCGGATGATTTCGATCCGATGCAGTATCTCGATGGCATCGGGGATGGGTGACGGCATGGCCGGCGCTCAGACCTCATCGGACAAACCTCATATCCCCGTACTTCTGCGCCCGTTGTTGGCCGCCGTGGCGCCGGTATCCGGTGCCTGGCTGGACGGCACATTCGGCGCAGGCGGCTATACTCGTGCGTTGCTGGAGGCCGGGGCCGAGAAAGTCATTGGCGTCGATCGCGACCCGCTGGCATTTGAAATGGCCGCTAACTGGGCTGGGGAATATGGTTACCGGCTGGTGATGCAGCAGGGCGTGTTCTCTCGCATGGATGAATATGCACAGGATTTGGACGGCGTGGTGCTGGATCTTGGTGTCTCATCCATGCAGTTGGATCGGGCTGAACGCGGTTTTTCCTTCATGAAAGATGGCCCGCTCGACATGCGGATGAGCCAGGATGGTGAAAGCGCAGCTGATCTGGTGAATACGGCAACCGAGACGCAATTGGCCGACATCCTGTTCCATTTCGGGGAGGAACGCGCCAGTCGTCGTATAGCAAAGGCCATCGTCAAGGCGCGGGCCGAAGAACCGATCACAACAACTCTGCGGCTGGTCGAGATTGTCGAATCCTGCCTGCCGCGCCCCAAACCGGGCCAATCGCACCCGGCGACGCGCAGCTTTCAGGGGCTACGGATCGCGGTGAACGCAGAATACGAAGAACTGTTTCAGGGGCTTATGGCCGCCGAGCGCGCTTTGAAGCCGGGGGGGCAACTGGCCGTTGTGACTTTCCATTCCATAGAAGACCGGATGGTGAAGCGGTTCTTCCAATCGCGCGCGGGCAAAACCGGACGCGCCAACCGTTATGCGCCTGAGATGGAGCAGGAGAAGCCGCAATTCACACTCAAGACCCGCAAGGCCGTTGGGCCGGATGAGCAGGAACTTGAAGAAAACCCACGTGCACGCTCGGCAAAATTGCGTGTCGCGATAAGAACGGATGCCCCGGCAGGGGAAATTGAGTCCCGGGCCATCGGCATGCCGCAATTGGGGGGAAGGGCAAGATGAAGAGTATTCTGTATGTGTTGACTGCACTATCCGTGTTCGGGCTGGCGCTTTGGGCTTATCAAGAGAACTACCGCACGCAGCAGGTGCTGAAGGAAACGCAGTCGCTGCAAGGCCAGATCGGTATGGCGCAGGCGCGACTCGCCGTGCTGAATGCCGAATGGGCCTATCTAAACCGGCCTGATCGTTTGCGTGAGCTGGCGGACTTGAATTTCGAACGTCTCAGCTTGCTGCCTCTGCGGGCCGAGCAGTTTGGTCGCGCCGATCAGATTTCCTATGGCGAGGACCCGGATCTGCCCATCGTCGACCCGCTTGAAATACAGGACGTCACTGACATTCAGGCACTGATCGAGGTGCAGGTTCCATGACCCGCACACCACTTCGCCCTCTGGCCCGTATCCTCGACGCCCGTGCAAAGGGTGAAAACCCCAAGGCGATTGAGCGAGAGAACATCCGCAAACGCCACGAAGACATGAAAGACCGCGCCCGTGCGCGCGCCGAGGGCCGCCTGTTGGTGTTGGGTCTTTTCTTCTTTTGCGCCTTTTCGGTCGTAGGCTTTCGTATGGGCGTTCTGGCGACATCCGAGGCGCAAGAACCATTGGCAAGTGCGCCGGGGGCCTCCATCGCCATGCAACGCGCCAATATCGTGGATCGCGAAGGCCGTATTCTGGCGACCAATCTGGACACCTATTCTGTCTATGCGCAGCCTCCGTTGATGATTGACCCGATCGCCGCAGCCGAGCAACTGGTCGCTATTTTCCCTGATCTGGAAAAAGAGCGTTTGGTCAAAGACTTCACCGGTAAGCGAAAATTCCTGTGGATCAAGAAGCGCATCTCGCCCGAGCAGAAGCAGGCGGTGCATGACATCGGAGATCCCGGCATCCTGTTCGGCCCGCGCGAAATGCGGCTATATCCCAATGGCAGACTCGCGGCGCATATTCTGGGCGGCTCGGGCTTTGGCCGCGAAGGTGTCAGCGCAGCTGAGGTGATCGGCGTAGCTGGCGTCGAAAAACAGTTCGACGGCTATCTGCGCGACCCGGCCAACGGCAACAAGCCGCTGCAACTGTCGCTGGATCTGACCGTTCAAGCGGCGGTAGAACAGGTGCTATATGGCGGCATGAAGATCATGAACGCCAAAGGAGCCTCGGCGGTTCTGATGAACGCCCATACGGGCGAGGTCGTCTCGGCCGCGTCGTTGCCGTCTTTTGATCCCAATGACCGTCCGCGCCCGCCGACCTCGGGCTTCGATCCCTCGGACAGCCCTCTGTTCAATCGCTATGTACAGGGTGTCTATGAGCTGGGTTCGGTGTTCAAAATCTTCACCGCCGCACAGGCGGTGCAGCTAGGTCTGGTGAACTCCAACACCATCATTGACACTTCCGGCCCAATGAAAATCGGGCGCTTCCCGATTGGCGAGTTTAACGGCAAGAATTATGGTGAGATCAGTGTCTCGGATGTAATCAAGTACAGCTCGAACCGAGGCACCGGGCGGCTGGCCTTGCAAATCGGGGCCGACCGGCAACAGGATTTTCTGAACGCGCTGGGCATGTTCGACCCAACCCCATTCGAGATTGTCGAGGCCAAGGGCGGGCAACCGCTCAAGCCCAAGAAATGGGGTGAGTTGAGCACCGTGACGATTTCTTATGGCCACGGCCTTTCGACCAGCCCCATGCATCTGGCCGCTGGTTACGCAGCGATTGCCAATGGCGGGTACTATGTCAGCCCCACGATCCTGCGCCGCAATGGCCCGCAATACGGCCCTCGCGTGATGTCCGAAAACACCGCCAAGCAGGCGCAAAATATGCTACGCAAAGTGGTCACGGATGGCACCGCCAGCTTTGGTGATGTCAAAGGGTACGACGTGGCGGGAAAAACCGGTACTGCCGATAAACCCAAGCCGCGTGGCGGGTACTATGAGGACAAGGTGATTGCCACCTTCGCCACCATCTTCCCGGCCTATGATCCGAAATATGTGCTAATCGTCACGCTGGATGAACCGTCCATCGTGGCCTATGGCGAAAAGCGCCGCACGGCGGGTTGGACTGCCGTTCCCGTTGCTGCCGAACTGATTGGACGGGTGGCGCCGCTATTGGGTCTCAGACCCCGGCTTGAGCCTGAGGCGCGCGCTGCTATAACGCTGACCTCAAATTAGGCTGTCCAGCGAAAGGTGGGTCATGGGCAATCGGTCAAAGAAACTCAGCGAACTGGCCCTGACCGCACGGGGAGGGGCCAATCCCGAAATCACCGGTCTGGCTGTCGACAGCCGCGAGGTCAAAGACGGTTTCCTCTTTGCAGCCCTTCCCGGCACCCGAGTCCATGGTGGAGACTTCATCCAATACGCCTTGCGCATGGGGGCCACCGCGATCCTGACGGACGCGAAAGGGGCCGAGATCGCCACCGACGAACTGACCGCATCCGATGCTGCGCTGATCGTCACGGAAGACCCCCGTCAGGCACTGGCAGGGGCCGCCGCCCTATGGTTTGGCGCGCAACCGCAGACCATCGTGGCGGTCACCGGCACCAATGGAAAAACCTCGGTCGCCAGTTTCGTCCGCCAGATCTGGACCGAGCTTGGACTTGCCGCCGTCAACCTGGGCACCACCGGGGTCGAAGGCGCATGGACTGCGCCGCTGGCCCATACCACACCCGAGCCGATCACTCTGCACCGTTGTCTCGCCGAAGCTGCCGAAAATGGCGTGACCCATGCGGCGATGGAGGCCTCCTCGCACGGGCTTGAACAGAGTCGCTTGGACGGGGTGCATCTGACCGCTGCCGGGTTCTCGAATTTCACGCAGGATCATCTGGACTATCACGACACGTTCGAGGCCTATTTCGCAGCCAAGGCGGGTCTGTTTGATCGTGTGCTGCCCGAAGACGGGGTCGCTGTGGTCAACCTTGGTGATCCCAAGGGTGCCGAGATGCGCAAGATCGCCGAGGCACGCGGCCAGAGTATCATCACCGTAGGCCCTGAGGGTTCTGATCTTTGTCTTCTGAATCAACGCTTTGACGCGACCGGGCAGGATTTGCGCTTTTCATGGAAAGGCAAGGCCTATCAAACCCGCCTGAATCTGATCGGCGGCTTTCAGGCCGAGAACGTTTTGCTGGCTTGCGGATTGGTCATCGCGGCGGGCGAGGACCCCGACCGCGTATTTGAAACCTTGCCGCACCTGATCACCGTGCGCGGACGGATGCAGCTGGCTGCAACCCGCGACAACGGCGCGGCGGTGTTTGTCGATTACGCTCATACGCCGGATGCCGTGGCCACTGCACTGAAGGCGATGCGCCCGCATGTCATGGGACGTCTGATCGCCATTGTTGGTGCAGGTGGTGACCGAGACGCCACTAAACGCCCATTGATGGGGCGGGCCGCTGCTGAAAACGCCGATGTGGTCTTTGTTACCGATGACAACCCACGCAGCGAAGACCCGGCCACCATCCGCGGTGCTGTCATGTTGGGCGCACCCGAAGCCACGGAAGTCGGCGACCGGGCCGAGGCCATCCTGCGCGGCATCGACGCGCTGCAACCGGGCGACGCTCTGCTGATTGCGGGCAAGGGACACGAAACCGGCCAGATCGTCGGAGATCAGGTCCTGCCCTTTGACGATGTGGAACAGGCCAGTATCAGCGTTGCCGCGCTGGACGGGAGGGTCGCATGACGCTCTGGACCGCAGCCGAGGCCGCAGAGGCCACCAACGGGCGCGCCACCACCGATTGGCAGGTGAACGGCGTCTCCATCGACACGCGCACCCTGCAGCCGGGTGACCTGTTCGTTGCGTTGAAGGCTGCCCGCGACGGCCATGATTTCGTCGCCCAAGCGCTTGAAAAAGGCGCAGGCGCAGCGCTTGTGTCGCATATTCCCGAAGGCGTGCCCGAAGATGCACCGCTGTTGATCGTCGACGATGTGCAGACGGGTCTAGAGGCGTTGGGGCAGGCGGCTCGCGCCCGGACAGGTGCGCGCGTGGTGGGGGTGACTGGCAGCGTGGGTAAAACCTCGACCAAGGAAATGCTGGCCAGCATTCTGGAGACGCAAGGCAAAACTCATGCCAGCGTCGCCAGCTACAATAACCATTGGGGCGTGCCTTTGACGCTGGCGCGAATGCCGCGCGACACCGAGTTCGCGGTGATCGAGATCGGCATGAATCATCCGGGCGAAATCGCTCCGCTGGCGCGTCAGGTGCAACCGCATGTGGGGCTGGTGACCACAGTAGCCGCCGTCCACCTCGAAGCCTTCGACTCGGTTGCGGGTATTGCTTTTGAAAAGGCTGCGATCTTCGACGGGCTGGCCGAGGGCGGCACCGCTATCGTCAACGCCGATATCGAACACGCGGGCATCTTGCGCGACTGCGCCGCTGCGCATGGTGCAAGGATCGTCGAATTTGGCCACAAGGCGCGGGACTATGCGCTGACCAACGTGCTCCAAGGCCCTGACTCGGTGCGGGGACACGGTATTGTCGGCGGCGCAGACATCACATTCGATGTCCAATCCGCGGGAACTCACTTTGCTATGAATGCGCTGGGCGCTCTGGCGGCCTGTGTCGCGCTGGGGGTCGATCTGGATCAGGCGATTGCCGGTCTGCGCGGCTGGTCTCCGGTCAAAGGGCGCGGTGTGCGCGAGGTGATCGCGCTGCCAGATGGCGGGCAGATTGAACTGCTCGATGACAGCTACAACGCCAATCCAACCTCGATGGAGGCCGCTCTCGACGTGCTGTCTGCGTCGGCGGGCAAACGCAAGATCGCGTTTCTGGGCGACATGAAAGAGCTTGGTGCGCAAGAGCAGGCGATGCACGCCGCCATGGCCGAGGTGCCTGCGATGGCGCATGTCGATCAGGTTCATTGCATCGGCCCGTTGATGCAAGCGCTGCATCAGGCTCTGCCCGAGGGCAAGCGCGGGTTGTGGACGGAAACCAGCGATGAGATGGCCGCCCATCTGCCGGAATTGATCCGTAGCGGCGATGTAGTGATGGCCAAGGGCTCTCTCAGCATGGCTCTGGCGCAGATCGTTGACGGTCTGCGGCAAATGGGGCATGGCAGCGCGCCAGAGAGCCGCCGTATTGTGAGAAAGGTTTTGTAATGCTCTATTGGTTAACCGCCCTGTCGGACGGAGGGGATTTCTGGAACCTCTTCCGCTATATCACCTTCCGGGCAGGGGGCGCCTTTCTGACTGCGCTGATCTTTGGGTTTTTGTTCGGAAAACCCTTGATCAACGTATTGCGCAAACGGCAAGGCAAAGGTCAACCGATCCGCGATGACGGCCCCGAAGCGCATCTGTCCAAGGCTGGAACCCCTACCATGGGCGGGCTGCTGATCGTGGGTGCGCTGGTCACCTCGACCCTGATCTGGGCGCGCTGGGACAATCCATATGTCTGGATGGTACTGTTCGTGACGCTGGCCTATGCGGCCATCGGCTTTGCGGACGATTATGCCAAGGTCTCAAAGCAGAACACCAAGGGCGTTTCCGGTAAAATGCGGTTGGCGCTGGGGATCATCATCGCCGTGCTGGCGTCACTCTGGGCGACGCTGCACCACCCCAGCGATTTGCAAAACCAACTGGCTCTGCCGGTGTTCAAGGATACGCTGATCAATCTTGGCCTTTTCTATATCCCCTTTGCGGTGATCGTCATTGTGGGTGCGGCCAACGCGGTGAACCTGACAGATGGTCTGGACGGGCTGGCGATCATGCCCGCGATGATCGCGGCCTCGACCCTTGGTGTGATTGCCTATGCGGTTGGGCGGGTCGACTTCACCGAGTATCTTGATGTTCACTATGTGCCTGGCACCGGTGAAATCTTCATCTTCACTTCAGCGCTGTTCGGTGCGGGGCTGGGATTCTTGTGGTACAACGCCCCTCCGGCGGCGGTTTTCATGGGTGATACCGGATCACTGGCTCTGGGTGGTGCGCTGGGCGCGATTGCCGTGGCTACCAAACACGAGTTGGTATTGGCAGTCGTGGGCGGGCTGTTCGTGGTTGAAGCTTTAAGTGTGATCATCCAGGTTCTATATTTCAAACGGACCGGAAAGCGCGTGTTCCTGATGGCGCCGATCCATCACCATTATGAGAAAAAGGGTTGGGCTGAACCCACCATCGTGATCCGGTTC
This sequence comes from Ruegeria sp. H9, assembly GCF_056532915.1. Taxonomy (NCBI): domain Bacteria; kingdom Pseudomonadati; phylum Pseudomonadota; class Alphaproteobacteria; order Rhodobacterales; family Roseobacteraceae; genus Ruegeria; species Ruegeria sp. H9. The sequence goes on from NZ_JBQFNX010000001.1 coordinate 1,575,151, forward strand.
TGGATCATTTCACTGATCTTAGCGATGATCGGGCTGGCGACGCTGAAAGTCAGATGAGCCCGCGTTGCATCGTGCTTTCTGGATGCTCCGGTGGTGGCAAATCAACACTGCTGGAGGAGATGGCCCGACGCGGATATTCAACAGTTTCCGAGCCGGGTCGTCGTGTCATTGCCGAGGAAAGACAAGGTGGTGGTCGCGCTCTGCCTTGGGTCAACTCCGAGGTATTCTGCCGCAGGATCATTGAACTTGCGATATCTGACTTCAGCAATGCCAAAGATGATCTTGTGCTATTTGATCGTTCGGCATTGGACGCGCTGATTTGGTTTGATCGAACCGGTACACCGTTGGAGACCAAAGTGCGTGAACAGATACTACACTTGGGCTACGACCCATGCGTGTTTCTCTTTCCTCCTTGGCCTGAGATATTCGAACAGGATGATGACCGGCGGCACAACTTGGCCGCAGCTATTGCGGAATACGATGCATTGTGCGACCGGTTACCAGACTATGGGTTTGTAATAGAAAACGTTCCAAAAGGGCCAGTCGCTTGGCGGGCGGACTGGCTGGAAGAGCGGCTCGGATAGAAGGTGTATGGCAATGATCCCGGTCAAAGGGTTTTCAGGGCAGAAAGTAGCGGTTCTGGGGCTAGGTCGGTCGGGTCTGACCACCGCACGAGCGCTGCGCGCTGGCAGGGCTGAGCCGATCTGCTGGGATGACAACCCCGCCGCGCGTGAAGCGGCAGAGGTCGAGGGATTCTCGTGTGTCGATCTGCGCCGCCACGCGGCGTTTGACGATATTGCCGCACTAATTGTCTCGCCCGGCATCCCTCATCTCTACCCCGCGCCGAACCCGGTTGTGGCCGCTGCGTTGGAAGCCGGAGTTCCGGTCGACAATGATATAGGTCTGTTCTTTCGCTCTTTCGCAGGCCCTGAATGGAACAACTACGACATCCCACCGCGCGTCATCGCGGTGACGGGATCGAATGGCAAATCAACCACCGCTGCGTTGATCCACCATATCCTGACCGAGTCCGGGCGCGACTCGCAACTGGCGGGCAACATTGGGCGCGGCGTGCTGGACATCGACCCAGGTAGCGATGGATCGGTCGTGGTACTGGAGCTATCGAGCTACCAGACCGAACTGGCCCGCGCACTGACGCCGGATGTGGCGGTTTTCACCAATCTTTCACCTGATCACTTGGATCGACATGGTGGAATGGGTGGTTACTTTGCCGCCAAGCGTCGCCTGTTCGCCGAAGGAGGCCCAGACCGCGCCGTGATCGGGATAGATGAGGCCGAGGGCGCGTTTCTAGCCGGGCAACTGGCCGAGGGGCCGTCGGATGACCGGGTGATCCGCGTCTCGGTGGCGCGCAAGCTGACCGGGTCGGGTTGGCAGGTCTTTGCCCGCAAGGGTTTCCTGTCGGAATACCGCAAGGGCCGTCAGGCCGGATCGATCGACCTGCGTGAGATCAAGGGCCTGCCCGGTGCGCATAATCACCAGAACGCCTGCGCCGCCTATGCCGCCTGCCGTTCGCTGGGCCTTGCTCCGCGCGTGATCGAAGACGCGCTGCACAGCTTCCCGGGTCTGCCGCACCGCAGTCAGATCATCGCCGAGGCGGACGGCGTGACCTATGTGAATGACTCGAAAGCCACCAACGTAGATAGCGCCCTCAAAGCCTTGAGCGCGTTCAAGAAGATACGTTGGATCTGTGGCGGGCTTGAGAAAGAAGGCGGGCTTGAGGCGCTGAACGGGGCAGGGGACCACGTAATCAAGGCCTACGTCATCGGGCGTGAGGCGGCGAGCTTTGCAATGCAGTTGCAGGCCGATGCGCAAGTCTGCACCACTATGGAAGCGGCGGTTATGCAGGCCATGGACGATGCGCAGCCCGGTGAAACCGTTCTATTGGCACCTGCTGCGGCCAGTTTCGACCAGTATGACAACTTCGAACAACGTGGCGATGACTTCGTGGTTCAGGTTAAAAAACGCCTCTGAAAGCAATGCGTTTGCAATAGATCGCCGGTTCGGCGAAGCTGTGGGCCTATCTGCTTGACGCACTGCCTGCATTGGTTTTTGCCTTCAGGAAATTCAACACGAGGTCATGAATATGCCAAACCGTAAACTTCTTCTGGTCGTTCCAGCGCTGCTGGCTGCTGCGGCTTGCACCAATACCGGGGCCAACTATCAGCCCGTGATCGATGGCCCTGTAGGCCCGAACTACAACTCGGACCTGTATCAGTGCCAGCAACTTGCAGCCTCGCAGGCCAGCGTTGACGGATCGACCGCAGGTAATGCCGCAATCGGCGCTGCAGGTGCTGCAGCCGTCACCGGCATCGTTCAGGACAGCAGCGACAACCTGGGTCGCGCCGCCGTTGCCGGTGCGTTGGTTGGTGCAGGTGCTGACGTGATCAACAAGAACCAGAACAAGGAAGTCATTGTGCGCAACTGTATGCGCGGACGGGGTTACAACGTCGTAGGCTAACGGCTTGCGATGGCACTTCCGGCGGCGTGGCCCGAGGACCACGCCCATTGGAAGTTGTAACCGCCAAGCCAGCCGGTGACATCCACCGCTTCACCAATGACATAGAGGCCGGGGACATCCCTGGCCTCCATCGTTTTAGACGACAGCCCGTCAGTGTCGATCCCGCCCAGAGTGACCTCGGCGGTGCGATAGCCCTCGGTGCCCGACGGCGTAAGCCGCCAGTTGGACAATGCGGCGATCAGTTCCGACAGCGCCGTGTCGGACTGATCCGCAAGATTGCCCTTCATCGGGATATGGTGTGCGAGGTATTCCACCAGACGCGTGGGCAGGTGGCGTGCCAATTCGGTGGTCAGCGCCTTGCGCCCAAAAGCCTGCCGCTGATCGCGAAGCAGATCGTATAAAAGCAAATCGGGGATCAGGTTGACCCATATTGCCTCACCCTCGCGCCAGTACGAAGACAATTGCAGCACCGAAGGACCGCTCAACCCGCGATGGGTGAACAACAAAGCCTCGTCGAAACTGGTGCGCTCGTTTGATAGTCGAGCGGGCAGGGAGACGCCGGACAAATCCTTGAACCGACCGTCCGAGAAGGTGAACGGCACCAGCGCCGCCCGTGTCTCGGTTATCTGCAGCCCGAATTGCTGCGCGATGTCATAGGCCAACCCCGTTGCGCCCATTTTGGGGATCGATTTGCCACCCGTGGCCAGAACCAGATTGCGACAGGTCAGAGGGATGTGCTTGCCATCGCGTTCGACATCCAAAGCGAAACCGCTTTCGGTTTTGCGCAAGTTGCGCAGCGACGTCTGCACCCAGAGCTCGGCCTCGGCCTTGACCATTTCATTCAGCAGCATCTGGACGATCTGTTTCGAAGACCCGTCGCAGAACAATTGCCCAAGCGTTTTTTCATGCCATGCAATGCCATGGCGATCGACCAGTTCGATGAAGTCCCACTGTGTATAACGCGCCAGCGCTGATTTGCTGAAATGCGGATTCTGAGACAGGAAATTGCCCGGTCCCGCATACATATTGGTGAAATTGCATCGTCCACCACCCGAGATGCGGATCTTTTCTCCGGGAGCTTTTGCATGGTCGATCACCAGCGCCTGGCCACCGCAATGGGCTGCGCACATCATGCCAGCCGCGCCAGCACCGAGGATGATCGTCTCGAAATCCATATGCTGCGCATGGCGTGGATTGTGAGCGATGGCAAGAGCGCAGACCAAAAACGGTGTGGGTTTGGCCCACGGAATTTCTCAGCAGCACTTGGGTTTGTGCCATATGGTATGTGGATTTTTAGTCGTAGTGCATCCTGACATGCTAGGCTCTGTGCTAATGCTTGCCGGTTAGATCCATCTAAAGGGATAAAAATATGCGCTTTCCAAACTTCATTACAGACTTTCCAAGACTAGACGTGCCATTTCCCGAAGACGTCGTGCAGACGGCAGTCATTCGATCTGATGCTGGTTTGGTCGCCTTTTTTACTTTTCTTAAAGAAATGGAACTCCCACTACATTCACATGGTGCCCAATGGGGTACGGTGGTGGAAGGAGAAATTGAACTCACCATTGGCGGAGAGACGAAAGTTTATCTGCCCGGCGACAGCTATTCTATCCCAGCCGGAGTGGAGCATGGCGGGCGCATCAAGGCGGGTTCCCGAGTGATCGATGTGTTTGAAGAGCCTGACAGATACCCCATCAAAGACTGACGATTTACTTTTTGAACAATGACGTTGGGCGCGGTTGATATTTGGATGAACTCAAACCGAGCCTCAACGGGCCGTCGATCAGAACAGGCAGCATGCGCTGCTTGAATGCATGCGCGTTTGTCAACGGCGGCTCATCGTTCCGGAATTCCAGTTCTGCCTGTCATTCTGCTAGCCCAAATGTAAAAATCCCTGTAGACTCTCAATCAGATCCCGAAAACGGGACGTTAACGAGGCAGATAGTGGCGGTATCTCATGACTGAGATGGTGTATGGCGCGGTCCAGGACCAGCGCGGAGAACCGATTCTTCCGAAGTGGTGGCGAACGATTGATCGCTGGACGATGTCCTGCGTTCTGATCCTGTTTGTCATCGGGCTTTTGCTTGGGCTGGCCTCGTCGCCGCCACTGGCGGGGCGCAACGGGTTCGATCCTTTCCACTATGTAGAACGTCAGGCGATTTTTGGCGGGCTGGCGCTGGTTGCGATGCTGCTGACCTCAATGATGTCGCCGACACTGGTGCGGCGGCTGGCGATTCTGGGCTTTCTGGCCTCCTTCGTAGCGCTGGCTTTCCTGCCGGTCTTCGGCACCGATTTCGGCAAAGGCGCGGTACGCTGGTATTCGCTGGGTTTTGCCTCGTTGCAGCCATCCGAGTTTCTCAAGCCCGGTTTTGTCGTGGTGGCCGCATGGCTGCTGGCCGCATCACAGGAAATCAACGGCCCGCCGGGGCGGTTGTGGTCCTTTGCACTGTGTATGTCCATCGTGGCAATGCTGGTGATGCAGCCCGATTTCGGGCAGGCCTGCCTTATCCTTTTTGGTTGGGGTGTGATGTATTTTGTTGCCGGAGCCCCGATGCTATTGCTGGTCGGCATGGCCGGGGCGGTCGTTCTGGGCGGCATGTTTGCCTATTCCAATTCCGAGCACTTTGCCCGTCGTATCGATGGTTTCCTTAATCAGGAACTCGATCCGACCACCCAGCTTGGGTATGCCACCAATGCTATCCGCGAAGGCGGTCTGTTCGGCGTCGGCGTGGGTGAGGGGCAGGTCAAGTGGTCTCTGCCTGATGCTCATACGGATTTCATCATCGCGGTCGCGGCCGAAGAATACGGGCTGATTCTGGTGCTGATCATCATCGCGCTGTACTCGCTGATCGTTGTGCGTTCGCTGCTGCGACTGATGCGCGAACGCGACATGTTCATCCGTCTGGCTGGCACTGGTCTGGCCTGCATGTTTGGCGTGCAGGCTATGATCAACATGGGCGTCGCCGTGCGTCTTCTGCCCGCCAAGGGCATGACGCTGCCGTTTGTCAGTTATGGCGGATCGTCCCTGATTGCAGGCGGCATCGCGGTTGGCATGTTGCTGGCCTTCACCCGAACCCGCCCGCAGGGCGAGCTGGGCGACATTCTGCGCGGACGAGGCTGATGGGCAAACCTTATCTACTAATCGCAGCAGGTGGCACCGGGGGCCACATGTTCCCCGCGCAGGCGTTGGCCGAGGCGATGCTGCAGAAAGGCTGGCGTGTGCGCCTGTCCACCGACCCGCGCGGAGCGCGCTATACCGGCGCGTTCCCTGCAGACGTCGAGATTGTCGAGGCATCCTCGGCCACCTTCGCCCGAGGCGGTTTGGCTGCCAAGATGTTGGTTGGACCCAAGATTGCTGCTGGAGTCACTGGCATGGCTGCGCAGATGATGCGTGACAAGCCGGATGTGGTGGTGGGCTTTGGCGGCTATCCGTCGATACCGGCGCTGGGCGCGGCCATCCTGCTGAAGCTGCCGCGTATGATCCATGAACAAAATGGCGTTCTGGGCCGGGTAAACCAACTGTTTGCCACGCGTGTGGCTCAAGTGGCCTGTGGTGTCTGGCCCACCGATCTGCCTGAAGGGTCCAAGGGCATACACACTGGTAACCCGGTTCGCGCCTCCGTTCTTGAACGCGCTGCTGCCCCCTATATCCCGCCTGGGGAGTACCCGATGTCTGTCCTGGTGATGGGCGGCTCACAGGGCGCACGTATCCTCAGTGATGTGGTGCCGGGGGCCATCGCTGCGCTGCCTGAATATCTGCGCGGGTATATCCGCGTCTCGCATCAGGCCCGCGATGAGGATGGTGAACGGGTCAAGGCCTTTTACGCCGATCACGGCATACGCGCCGATGTACAGCCTTTCTTTGACGACGTACCTCGCCGTATGTCCGACGCGCAGCTGGTTGTCAGCCGGTCAGGTGCCTCCAGTATCGCCGACATTTCCGTGATTGGCCGCCCGTCGATTTTGATCCCGCTTGCCACGGCTGCCGGAGATCATCAAACAGCCAATGCGCGTGGATTGGTTCAGGCAGGCGGTGCGATCATGATCCCCGAAAACGCCCTTGACGTTCCCGCGCTGACACAGCAAATGACCACGGTTCTCACCAACCCCGAAGCCGCACAGCAAATGGCCCATGCCGCGCTATCGGTCGGGGCACCGGACGCCACCGAGCGTCTGGTCGCCCTTGTCGAGCAACTGGCGCAGAAGGAGACCTCATGAATCCAGCAACCAAACTGCCGCAGGACGTTGGACCGATCCACTTCGTGGGCATCGGTGGGATCGGGATGTCGGGTATCGCAGAGGTGCTTTTGAATCTTGGCTACCAGGTACAAGGTTCGGACCTGAAAACCTCGAAGATTACTGACCGGCTGGCTGGGCTGGGTGCTGAGATTTTCGAAGGCCAGCGTGCCGAGAACTTGCAGAATGCCGCCGTGGTCGTGGTATCGACCGCGATCAAACCGGGGAACCCGGAACTGGACGAAGCACGCGCGCAGGGCCTGCCGGTTGTCCGCCGCGCCGATATGCTGGCCGAACTGATGCGGCTGCGCTCGAATATTGCCATCGCCGGAACCCACGGAAAAACGACCACGACCACAATGATGGCCGAACTGATGGTTGCCGGCGATTTCGACCCCACTGTCATCAATGGCGGCATCATCCACGCCTATGGCAGCAACGCCCGCATGGGGCAGGGTGAATGGATGGTGGTCGAGGCAGACGAGAGCGACGGCTCATTCAACCGCCTACCTGCAACCATCGCCATCGTCACTAATATCGACCCCGAGCACATGGAGCATTGGGGTGATTTCGACCAACTGCGCGACGGGTTTTACGAGTTCGTCTCGAACCTGCCGTTTTATGGCTTGGCCGTCTGCTGCACAGATCATGCCGAGGTGCAGGCGCTTGTTGGCCGCATCTCCGATCGCCGCGTGCGCACCTATGGTTTCAACGCACAGGCCGATGTGCGGGCCGAAAACCTGACCTATAAGGGTGGCGTCGCCCATTTCGACATCCACCTACGCCATGAAGACAAGGTGATCGAAGGTTGCACCTTGCCAATGCCCGGCGACCACAATGTCTCTAATGCGCTGAGCGCCGTGGCCGTGGCCCGTCATCTGGGCATGAAGGCCAGTGAAATCCGCGATGCGCTGGCCAATTTCGGCGGCGTCAACCGCCGCTTTACCAAGGTCGGGGAAATTAACGGCGTCACCATCATCGACGATTACGGCCACCACCCGGTCGAAATCGCCGCCGTTCTCAAGGCCGCACGTCAGGCCACCGAGGGCCGCGTCATCGCAGTCCACCAGCCGCACCGCTACTCCCGCCTGTCCGACCTGTTCGACGATTTCTGCACCTGCTTCAACGACGCCGACGTGGTCGCTATTGCGGAGGTCTTTGCTGCAGGCGAAGATCCGATCGAAGGTGCCAGCCGTGACGATCTTGTGCAGGGCCTGATCCGCCACGGCCACCGCCACGCGCGCGCGATCTTGAACGAAGAAGACCTGGCCCGCCTTGTCCGTGAACAGGCCCGCCCGGGCGATATGGTCGTCTGCCTCGGCGCAGGTACGATCAGCACCTGGGCCAACGGTTTGCCTGACCGGTTAATCGCCAAAGCGAGCTAACCTCGTGGCGCTATCGCTCATACTCGCCTGCGTCTGGGTCTTCGCTTCCACCATTGTGGCGATGCTGCCGATGCGCCTGCAATTCCCACCGGGTGTTGTACTGTTTGCCAGCGCGCCTGCTCTGATTCTGTGGCTGAGTTTAGACTATGGCTGGTTCGTCGGAATCCTGGCTGCTGGCGGTTTTGTTTCGATGTACCGCAACCCGATCCGCTACTACTGGCGCAAGTGGACGGGTAAAGAGGTGTCGGAATGAACTGGTCGATTGCGCTTGCCGGTCTGTGGGGTGTTGTCGCCAACGTGTTGGCGATGTTGCCCAGCAAGGACAACCATTGGCGGCGCGCCTATTTCCTGATCGCCGTTGGCGTCCCTATCCTAGGCTATGTCACCTATGAAAATGGTCCATGGATCGGGCTGCTGGTTCTGGCTGCAGGTATGTCAGTTCTGCGTTGGCCGGTGATTTACCTCACCCGTTGGACAAAGGCGAAAATGCAGGGCATGAAGGCGGCGAACAAGTAACTGGCCATTTTCAGGAGGCCCCCATGGTCGACATCGCCACTTTCGCCTATTTGCCGCTGATTACCCTGATCCTCGGGACGCTTGCGGGTTTTGTCGCCGCGCGCTGGATCGGCCTCAAGGCACTGCTGTGGCTGATCGGGCTGACCTCGGCCCTTGGTCTGGTACTGATCATAATGCTGGCCAGTGTCGGCACCGGGGAAGAGGAACAGGCGTTCGGCCCCTTCGTCTGGCTGACCGGTGCGGTCCTGCCCTTCCTGTTTGCGGTGATCATGGGTGGAGTAGGCGGGCGCAGCCTTGCATCCCGGGAAGGCGCATGAGCGAGCTGCCCGACGTCCGTGGCCGCCTGTCCGCGGCGCGTTCTCTTTCCGAACTCACCTGGCTGCGCGTCGGCGGACCAGCGGATTATCTGTTTCAACCCGCCGATACCGAAGACCTTCAGTCGTTTCTGCGTGATCTGCCTGCGGATGTTCCCATCTTTCCTATGGGTGTCGGATCCAATCTGATCGTCCGTGATGGTGGTCTGCGGGCGGTGGTGATCCGATTGGGGCGCGGGTTCAATGGTATCTCGGTCGACGGCAATACCGTCAGCGCGGGTGCCGCCGCGCTGGATGCGCATGTGGCGCGTAAAGCAGCGGATGGAGGTGTGGACCTGACTTTCCTGCGCACGATACCCGGGTCGATCGGCGGGGCCGTGCGCATGAACGCGGGCTGTTACGGCAGCTATACTGCGGATGTGCTGCAAAAGGCTACCGTAGTCACCCGCGCCGGAGAGATCGTGGACCTGACCCCGCAAGACTTCAGCTTCCGCTATCGCCAGTCCGACCTGCCCGAAGGCGCGGTGCTGATCTCGGCGACGTTTCAAGGCCCCTCGGGCGATCCAGCTGAGCTGCACGCTCGCATGGAGGCGCAGCTAAAAAAGCGCGACGAAACTCAACCCACCAAGGACCGCAGCGCCGGGTCGACCTTCCGTAATCCAGCCGGGTTCTCGTCGACTGGGCGCGCGGACGATGTGCATGACCTCAAGGCGTGGAAAGTGATCGATGACGCGGGTATGCGCGGGGCCACCAAAGGTGGTGCGCAGATGAGCCCCAAGCACTCGAATTTCTTGATCAACACGGGCGATGCGACCGCCGCGGACCTGGAAGGTCTGGGTGAAGAGGTGCGAAAAAAGGTTTACGAAACAAGCGGCATCACGCTAGAGTGGGAAATCATGCGGGTCGGTGATCCGCTGAAAGAATAAAGCCCCGACCGTCAGACCATAACAGGCAAATTAGGACGACGGATCAAAGGCATAAACGCAGTACGGACCACCACATAAGGTCCGGGGACATTGAGGCGCACATTGGGTATGTCGAGCAGGACAAACCCCAAAGTGGCGGTGTTGATGGGCGGCCCCTCGGCGGAACGCGAGGTGTCTCTCAGCTCTGGGCGCGAATGCGCAGCCGCTCTTGTGGGTGAAGGCTTTGAAGTGGTCGAACTGGACGCAGGTCCGGACCTTGCTGCTCGCCTTACCGATATCCAACCCGATGTGGTGTTCAACGCCCTGCATGGACGCTGGGGCGAGGATGGCTGTGTGCAGGGGCTACTGGAATGGATGCGCATTCCTTACACGCATTCCGGCGTGCTGGCTTCGGCCCTTGCGATGGACAAGCAACGCAGCAAAGAGGTCTATGCCGCCCAAGGATTACCTATCGTACCCAGCCTGATCGTTCCCAAGGTCGAGGTGGTCGAGGTCCATGTGATGGAGCCGCCCTATGTGGCTAAGCCCAACAACGAAGGTTCCAGCGTCGGCATCTATATCGTGCATGAAAATGCCAACGGCCCGCCGCAACTGGACGAGGCGATGCCTGATCAGGTGATGGTCGAGAAATACGTCGCGGGCCGTGAACTGACCGTGACCGTGATGGGCGATCGCGCCCTGACGGTGACCGAGATCATGACCGATGGCGGTTGGTACGATTATGATGCCAAGTACAAGCCCGGCGGCTCGTGGCATGTGCTGCCCGCCGAGATCCCGCAGGATATCTTTGACCGCTGCATGGACTATGCGGTTAAGGCGCATAATGCACTGGGGTGTCGCGGCGTGTCCCGCACCGATTTCCGCTGGGATGACAGCAAGGGTGCCGACGGGCTGTTCCTGCTGGAAACCAACACCCAGCCCGGCATGACGCCGACTTCGCTGGTGCCCGAACAGGCCGAGCATCTTGGCATCAGTTTCGGCCAGCTCTGCGCCTGGATGGTGGAGGACGCCTCATGCGACCGCTGACCGCCACCCGCGCGCCGGTGATTCACCGGACCAAACCGTTGGCGGGGCCGGATGCCGATTTCACCGCCGCGCCAAGGCCCGAGCCCAAAACCGAACCTAAGCTGCATTTGCGCGGGGCGCGTCTTTTTGGCCGCGCGCGCAACGCGGACCCCGCGCCCTCGCGCCTCAGCTACCGCTTTCAGCGCTGGATGCTCACCCCCGGCATCCGGCGCGGGCTAAAAATTGGCCTGCCGGTTCTGATCGTCGTTGGTTTGGTGGGTGGCTTCTTTGCCGCCGAAGAACGTCGTGAGGCGGTCAGCACCTATATCGCCGACATCAAGACCTCGATCCAGGAGCGCCCCGAATTCATGGTCAACCTGATGGCCATCGACGGGGCAGGAACCGCACTGTCTGAGGATATCCGCGAGATCGTGCCGCTCGATTTCCCGCTCAGCTCGTGGGATCTGGATGTGGAGTTGATCCGCGACACCATCACCGGGCTTGACCCGGTGAAATCGGCAACCGTACGCATTCGCGCCGGCGGGATTCTTCAGGTTGATGTGGTCGAACGCCAGCCGGTCATCGTCTGGCGCACCCGAGACGGGATCGAGCTATTGGATGAAACCGGAGCCCATGTTGACCGTGTTTCAGCACGCGCCGATCACGCAGCCCTGCCACTGATCGCAGGGAAGGGCGCGAACAAACATGTCCCCGAGGCGCTGCAAATCCTGACCACTGCCCGCAGCTTGGGCGACCGCGTTCGCGGTTTGGTGCGCGTTGGCGAACGGCGCTGGGATCTGGTGCTGGATCGCAACCAGCGCATCATGTTGCCGACCGAACGTCCGGCGCGCGCGCTGGAACGCGTGTTGGCGGTGAACGAGGTGCAGGACCTTTTAGAACGTGACGTGGCCGTGGTCGACATGCGACTGGGGCAGCGACCGACCATCCGAATGAACAAAACGGCCAGCGAAGACTGGTGGAACACAAAAGTAGATGTGAGTAGCGGGCAGTAACGACCATGATGACCGATCTTTATCAGTCCCAAAGGGCTATGCGGCAGATGCGCCGACAGGCAATGCAACGCGGTGTAGTTGCTATCCTGGATGTCGGCAGCTCCAAAATCGCTTGCCTTGTATTGCGCTTCGACGGGACGGGGCGGTTGTCCGAGGATAACTCGATCGGCTCCATGGCCGGTCAGACCGGGTTCCGCGTCATCGGCGCTGCGACTACCCGCTCGCGCGGGGTGCAGTTCGGCGAAGTCACAGCGATGCAGGAGACCGAACGCGCCATCCGCACCGCACTGCAGGCAGCGCAGAAGATGGCCGATATCCGCGTGGATCACGTGATTGCATCCTTCTCAGGGGCGAACCCGCGCTCGTACGGGCTGGATGCACAGGTCGATCTGGAAGGGCAACTAGTTACCGAAGCCGAGGTCGGTCGTGTCCTGAACGCCTGCGACGTGCCCGATTACGGCGAAGGGCGCGAGGTACTGCATGCGCAACCGGTGAATTTCGCGCTCGACAACCGCTCGGGACTAATCGATCCGCGTGGGCAGTTGGGGCAGAGCCTTGCAGTGGATATGCACATGCTAACCGTCGATGCGGTGGCGATCCAGAACATCGTCCGCTGTATCAAGCGCTGCGATCTGGAGCTGGCAGGGATTGCGAACTCGGCCTATGTCTCGGGCATTTCCGCATTGGTCGAGGACGAACAGGAGTTGGGCGCGGCCTGTATCGATCTGGGCGGCGGCACCACCAGCATCTCGATCTTCATGAAGAAACACATGATCTATGCCGATTGCGTGCGCATGGGCGGCGATCACGTGACCAGCGATATTTCGATGGGCCTCGGCGTGCCCGCAGCGGTGGCCGAACGGATCAAGACCTTTAACGGCGGCGTTCACGCGACCGGAGCCGATGATCGCGACCTGATCGACATCGGTGGCGATACTGGCGATTGGGAGCATGACCGCCGTACCGTCAGCCGTGCCGAGTTGATCGGCATCATGCGCCCCCGCGTCGAGGAGATTCTCGAAGAGGTGCGTACTCGTCTGGACGCTGCCGGTTTCGACCACCTGCCAAGCCAGCAGATCGTTCTGACTGGTGGTGGCAGCCAGATCATGGGGCTAGACGGGCTTGCCAGCCGGATTCTGGGTCAGCGTGTTCGTTTGGGCCGCCCGCTGCGTGTTCATGGCCTGCCGCAATCCGCGACCGGGCCCGGTTTTTCTTCGGCAGTGGGGCTTAGCCTGTTTGCGGCGCATCCTCAGGACGAATGGTGGGATTTTGAGATCCCGGTCGACACCTATGCCGCGCGCCCGTTCAAGCGCGCCGTGCGCTGGTTCCGTGACAATTGGTAATGCCCTGCGTGGTGCAGCCGTTGGCGCGGCCCTTGGACCCGCTGCGGCCCCGGCTCAAACCCTGATTACGCCAGAGGCGTTTCTGAGCGCCGTCGTTGGCAAAACGATCACCTTCCATGAAATCCGAAGCGGTATGTTGGTCGGAACTGAGGAATTTCTCAGCCCGACTCTCTCGGTCTGGCGGATGGAGGGGCGGGGCTGTGTCTATGGCCAGATCACCACGCCAAATGGCCAGATCTGTTTTCTGTACGATGATGCGCCCGATGGCCTGCCAGTCTGCTGGTGGCCCTACCTGTACAATGACCGGTTGATGGTGCGGCTGGCGCGCTTCGTCGGCAGCGAAATGCAAGAGGTCCGTAGCATCTCTGAAGATGGCCTGAATTGCCCAAGTGCCCCGGTAGGCTAAAGAAATCAGTTGCGGCAACTGCCAAATTGCCGCAAAATAAGGCTCAAGGCCCGGCAGAGGCCCAGCGGCAGGACATTGAGCAGTTTTCCGCGACCAAACGAGTGACTAAAAGTTTTACACCCCCCCCCCTCAAGGTGGGCGGGGTCTTTCCGTGTGTAGTAGCGCATGAGTCTTTCGCCGCAACATGTCGCGGTAACAGCGAAATGCCGCTGTTTGCTGCCTTATTTCCTCCATATTTTGTGGATTCGTGCGATTTTTCTGGTGACGTTTCCGAAATGACACAGTAAAATCGACTGTGGATAGGTCAGAAAAACCGCATTTTGCGGCAACATAAAAAACAGGCGGACAGAGCATGACATTAAATCTTTCGATGCCCGGGCACGACGAACTCAAGCCTCGGATTACCGTATTTGGCGTTGGCGGCGCTGGGGGCAATGCTGTCGACAACATGATTGAAAAACAGTTGGACGGCGTAGAATTTGTCGTCGCGAACACAGACGCACAGGCGCTGCAGCAAAGCCGTTCGTCGGCGCGGGTGCAGCTGGGCGTCAAAGTCACCGAAGGGTTAGGTGCAGGTGCGCGTCCGACCGTGGGTGCTGCAGCAGCTGAAGAAAGCATCGAACAGATCGTGGATCATCTGGCGGGTGCGCATATGTGCTTTATTACCGCCGGCATGGGTGGCGGCACAGGCACCGGCGCGGCGCCGATCATCGCGCAGGCAGCGCGGGAGTTGGGTGTTCTGACCGTTGGGGTTGTCACCAAACCCTTCCAGTTCGAAGGCGCCAAGCGTATGCGTCAGGCCGAAGACGGCGTTGATGCGCTGCAGAAAGTCGTTGATACGCTGATCATCATTCCGAACCAGAACCTGTTCCGTCTGGCCAACGAAAAGACAACATTTACCGAGGCGTTCTCGATGGCCGACGATGTCCTGTATCAGGGCGTCAAAGGCGTAACCGACCTGATGGTGCGTCCGGGTCTGATCAACCTCGACTTCGCCGACGTTCGTGCCGTGATGGACGAGATGGGCAAGGCGATGATGGGCACAGGCGAAGCGACCGGTGAAGATCGCGCCATTCAGGCAGCCGAGAAGGCCATTGCTAACCCGCTGTTGGACGAAATCAGCCTCAAGGGTGCCAAGGGTGTGCTAATCAACATCACCGGTGCGCACGACCTGACCTTGTTCGAACTGGACGAGGCCGCCAACCGCATCCGCGAGGAAGTGGACCCGGAGGCCAATATAATTGTCGGTTCGACCCTCGACACCGAGATGGAAGGCGGAATGCGCGTTTCAGTCGTTGCCACCGGTATCGATGCCAGCGAGAAAAGCGAAGATGTACCGGTCGCCCGCCGTTCGATGTCGGCTCCGCTGACACGCACGGTTTCGGCAGAAGACTCCACGCCTGAACAAATCGCTGCAGATGAGGCCCCGGCTGAGGACAACATTGCGCCCACGCTCTTCGAGTCCATCGAAGATGTCGAGTTCAATGAAGGCTGGCAAGACGAACAACCCGCTGCCGAGCAGGAAGATGACGGGCTGCCTCCGCCCGCCTATCAGCCTCAGGTTGCGCAGTTCGAACCGCAACCCGAAGTCGAAGAGACAGTCGACTCCTACGACGCACCGCGTGCCCAGACCCCCGGCACACCGTCTCCGGAAGCGATGCAGCGGTTGCAGGCCGCAGTTCAGAAAGTACCTTCGAACCGGCTGCGTCCGACGCCTGAGGCACCTCGCGAACCGGCCCCTCAGCCGCAGCAAGCGACCGAGGATCGCCCGCGTTTTGGCTTCAACCGATTGATTGACCGGATGACCGGCCATGCGGCCGATACGCCCGCTCAACCGGTACGCCAACAGCCTGCGATGCGGTCGGTTGACGCAACGGCACCTGTTCAGGATGAAGCCGATCCTGATCAGGAGCGCATCGAAATTCCCGCCTTCCTACGGCGTCAGGCCAACTGATCGCGGTAACAAAATCATCTCGAAGGGCCGCCATCGCGCGGCCCTTTTTTGTGGAAACACAAGGTGTTGAGCTGGTGTAAGCAGGGATTTGCCGATGTGTCACATTCATGTTTCATTCGGTTGCAAAAGGTGAGTTGAGCCTTGATGCCCCCTTCCTTAGTTGAGGGTGCAACACAGCCCCTGATAGGCTGGACACAACTCACCGAGGCTCACATTGCAACATACGCTCAAATCTTCAGTCACGTTTGTGGGCACTGGGCTGCATAGCGGCAAGCCTGCGACGATGGTTCTGAAGCCTGCAGCGGCAGGTCATGGAATCTGGTTCAAACGGACTGATATCGAGCTGGGCAATGCGTTGATCCCCGCTATCTATGACGTTGTTGAGCGGACGCCTCTTTGCACACGATTGGTTAACGATGCGAATGTGTCGGTATCGACTGTGGAACACATCATGGCGGCACTTGCCGGATGTGGTGTCCATAATGCGCTGATTGAAATCGACGGTCCCGAAGTCCCGATCATGGATGGTTCGTCCGTGGCCTTTGTTCGGGGCATCATGGCCAAAGGCGTTCGTCGTCAGGCTAGTCCGGTACTGGCTTATGAAGTGCTCAAACCCGTCTCTGTTGAACGCGAGGGCGCAAAGGCATCTATCGCGCCTGCGGAAGGTCTGGAGATCGAGTTCCACATTGATTTCGAAGATGACGCCATTGGAAGCCAGACAAAAGTTTTGGACATGCGCAATGGTTCGTTTGCGCGTGAACTCTGCGACAGTCGCACGTTTTGCCGCCGCACAGATGTCGAAGCGATGCGTGAAAACGGATTGGCCTTGGGCGGCACATTGGACAATGCCGTAGTCGTACAGGGCGACGAAGTCCTGACCCCGGGTGGCTTCCGTCACACGGATGAAGCGGTGCGCCACAAAATGCTGGACGCTCTGGGTGATCTCTATCTTGCAGGCGGTCCGATTCTGGGGCGCTTTGTCGGCGAGAAGTCGGGGCATTCGATGACTAACACATTGCTGCGCAAACTGTTCGAAACACCGGGCGCTGTGCGACCGATCCTTTGTACCCCTGAACAAGCCGCGCGTCTGCCCGGCCAGGGCCTTGTGCGAAGCGAAATCCCGCAGGTTGCGTGATCTGATCAACTCTGACGACATTTGCGCCATGAGGGTGGATAAGGCGTTTTGCACTGGAATTTTATGTGCTAGACCGAGGCCCGATCAGGGGTAATTCCCGCTAAGTAGACGACAAGGATGGGCGGAATGGTTGGCAGCAAAGCGGCAGTCAGAATCGCAGGTGCGCTTCTTCTGGCAGCAACTTTGACGGCATGTGGCAATGCCGGAGGTCTGTTTGGTAACCGTGGGGCAGACCGCAGCCAAAACCTCGAAGGTTTCACGCCTGAACAGATTTACACCCGCGGTGAATACGAGCTGTCGCAGAATCGCTCGGACGACGCGGCTTGGTATTTCTCTGAAGTAGAGCGGCTTTATCCTTATTCCGATTGGGCGAAACGTGCGCTGATCATGCAGGCGTTCTCATTCCATTCGGACCAGAACTATGAAGAAAGCCGCGCCGCCGCGCAGCGATATATCGATTTCTATCCCACTGACGAAGACGCCGCCTATGCCCAGTATCTTCTGGCGCTCAGCTACTATGATCAGATCGACGAAGTTGGCCGTGATCAGGGGCTGACCTTTCAGGCACTGCAGGCGCTGCGCACGGTGATCGAAGTCTACCCAGACAGTGAGTATGCCACATCTGCCGTACTGAAATTCGACCTTGCCTTTGACCATCTGGCTGGCAAAGAGATGGAGATCGGGCGCTATTATCTGCGTCAGGATCACTTCACTGCGGCGATCAACCGATTCCGCGTGGTGGTCGAGGATTTTCAGACCACATCTCATACCGCCGAGGCGCTCTATCGCCTGATCGAGGCGTATCTGGCGCTGGGACTGGTGGACGAGGCGCAGACCGCGGGTGCGATTCTGGGTTACAACTATCAGTCCTCGGAATGGTACGACGCGGGGTACACGTTGCTGACGTCGCGTGGTCTCGATCTAAAGAGCCGAGGTAACAATTGGCTCAGCACGATCTATCGCCAGACCGTCAAGGGTGAGTGGTTGTAACGGCCATGGCTAAAGGCTTGGGACGCTAAAGACCCGATGCTGCGCGCCCTTGATATCCGCGACATGCTGATCATCGACCGGCTGGAGCTGACGTTTCAGCCGGGCTTGAATGCTTTGACCGGTGAAACCGGCGCGGGCAAGTCGATCTTGCTGGATTCGCTGGGCTTTGTGCTGGGCTGGCGAGGGCGCGCCGAGCTGGTTCGTCAGGGGGCCGCACAGGGCGAAGTTGTGGCCGAGTTTGAACTGCCTGACGATCACCCTGCCCATTCGATTCTGGCCGAGGCGGGTCTGCCCGGTGGCGAGGAGCTGATCCTGCGCCGCGTCAACACGGCCGAGGGACGTAAGACTGCATGGGTCAATGACCGCCGTTGTTCGGGCGAAGTGTTACGGGCGCTGTCGGAAACTCTGATCGAACTACACGGCCAACATGATGACCGAGGCCTGCTGAACCCACGCGGGCATCGCACAATGCTGGATGCCTATGCCGGGGCAGGGGATCAGTTGGCCGCCGTGCGTGCCGCATGGGGCCAGATGTCCATCGCCCGCAAAGCTCTGGCGCAGACTGAGGCAGCGCTGGAGGCTATGCGTGCCGAAGAAGAGTTCCTGCGTCATTCCGTTGCCGAGTTGGATCAGCTTGACCCGCAGCCGGGCGAGGATGCAGATCTCGACGCCCGCCGCCGCATGATGCAAGCGGCCGAGCGGATTCGCGATGACGTGGCCCGTGCCTTTGCCTTGCTGGACGGCGACGGGGCCGAGGGCGCGATGGCCGATGCCGTGCGCTGGCTGGAAGGCGTGTCGGACAATGCGGGTGGCCAGTTGGAAGGCCCCATTGCAGCGCTGGGTCGCGCCCTGATCGAACTGGGCGAGGCGCAGGATGGGGTCAACGCCTGTCTGCAAGCGCTCGATTTTAACCCAGCGGAACTGGAACAGGCCGAGGAACGCCTCTTTGCCATTCGCGCGCTGGCACGGAAACACGATGTGGCCCCCGATGATCTGGGCACCTTCGCCGATACCTTGCGCGACCGCCTGAACCGGCTGGATGCAGGTGACGCCGACCTCAGCAACAAACGCGCTGCTGTGGACGCGGCACAAGCTGCGTATGACAACGCGGCCACCGCACTCGGCGAAACGCGCCGTAAGGCCGCCAGTGCGTTGGACACCGCAGTAATGGCTGAACTCGCGCCCCTGAAAATGGAACGCGCCGTGTTCCGGACCGAGATCACCGCGACCGACGCAGGCCCCGAAGGCACCGACGCGGTGGCCTTCACCGTCGCCACCAACCCGGGGGCGCCGTCAGGGCCGCTCAACAAAATCGCCTCGGGCGGCGAACTCAGCCGCTTTCTGCTGGCGCTTAAGGTCTGCCTAACGGGCGAAGACAGTGCCCGCACGATGATCTTTGACGAGATTGACCGCGGTGTCGGCGGTGCCACGGCGGACGCGGTGGGCCGCCGTCTGGCCGCACTCGCGCAGGGCGGGCAGGTGCTGGTCGTCACTCACTCGCCGCAAGTGGCCGCACGGGCGGCGCATCACTGGCGGGTGCAGAAACAGGTCACCGGCGATCAGACCCTGTCCACCGTGATCCCGCTGGCCGACCCCGACCGCGTCGACGAAATCGCCCGGATGGTCGCAGGCGACACCATTACGGATGAGGCACGTGCCGCTGCCCGTGCCCTATTGGATGCATGACGCGCATTCTGTGAGCATCTTGTCGTGAACCGACTTTTCTAAGGCGCGCGCGTGGCTTACTAAGGGTCAGGCGACCACCCCAACGAGGGCCAATGACCCAATCGACCCGCACCGTGCTGCGCAATCAGCTCAATCAAGCCCTCTCAGCGCTGCGGGATGCATGGCGGGTAATGCTTCATCGTGGCCCCAGCCAGATTCAGTTCTGGTTTATTGCTCTGGTCATTGGGATCGCTGCAGGCTTCATGGCGCTGGGATTCCGGATGGCGATCTCGTCGTTGCAGGCTTATCTCTACAACACCGAAGATATCCTATTCCTGCACAGCCATGCTGAGAAGCTGCATTGGCTCTGGATTTTCCTTACACCTGTGGTCGGCGGGTTGGTCGTCGGGATCATCCTGAACAGGTATACCGATGATGGCCGTGTGCGTTCGGTAGCTGATGTGATCGAGGGTGCGGCCATCACTGATGGACGGGTCGAAAAGAAGGCCGGTATCGCATCTTTTTTCGCTTCGCTGATCACGCTCAGCTCAGGCGGATCCACGGGGCGGGAAGGACCTGTTGTGCATATGGCCGGGGTCATCTCGACTTGGGTCAGCGACCGTATCCACGCCGACGGCATCACCGGGCGCGACCTATTGGGTTGCGCTGTGGCCGCTGCAGTTTCGGCCAGTTTCAACGCCCCCATCGCCGGTGCTTTATTTGCGCTTGAGGTTGTGCTGCGCCACTTCGCCGTTCATGCCTTTGCGCCCATTGTCATCGCCTCGGTCGCGGGGACCGTGATCAACCGGCTGGCTTATGGTGACGTGACCGAATTCACGCTGGATACGCCCGGGTCGTTGCAATTCTATGTCGAGCTGCCCGCCTTCCTGATCCTAGGCCTGATTTGCGGGCTGGTCTCGCTGCTGCTGATGCGATCGATCTTCTTCGCCGAGGATATCGGCACGCATATTCAAAACCGTTTGTCTCTGCCGCGCTGGCTGCGCCCCGGTGTTTCGGGCGCGATGCTCGGCCTGTTGGCGGTCTGGTTTCCGCACATCATCGGCGTGGGATACGAAACCACGATCCGTGCCTTGACCGGGGACCTCGTGCTGACGACCGCGATCCTGTTCGCGGTCATCAAGACCGTCGCAGTGGCGATTACCATGGGCGGTCGCATGGGTGGTGGTGTGTTTTCCCCTTCATTGATGATCGGAGCGTTGACCGGGTTGGCCTTCGGCCTGATCGCCACCGGATTGCTGCCAGATGTGTCAGGCACCCATACGCTCTATGCCTTTGCCGGGATGGGCGCGGTGGCCGCCGCGGTGCTGGGCGCACCAATCTCAACCACGCTCATCGTGTTTGAATTGACCGGAGACTGGCAGATCGGCCTCGCCGTGATGGTTTCGGTCTCGATGTCCACTGCGCTGGCCTCGCGCCTTGTGGACCGGTCCTTCTTCCTGACCCAGCTGGAACGACGCAATGTGCACCTTGCCGCCGGGCCGCAGGCCTACTTGCTGGCAATGCTGCGCGCAGGCGCAGTGATGCGCCCGCTGGGGGACGCGCGTTCGATCTCCAAGGAAGACGCGCAGGCATTGATCGAACAAGGCCTATGCGTCAAGGCCAGCGCCACGCTTGAGGCCGCGATGCCATATTTCGACCGCGATGACATCCCTTGCATCCCGGTGGTGATCATCGACAAGGACGGCTGTGAAAACCCCGTTGGCGCGCTCTATCACATCGACGCGCTGAAAGCTTACAACCGCGCGCTGGCCGCCACAGCGGCCGAGGAACATTCTTGATCAGCGTCCGTAAACGCTGGCTGCGTCGCCAAGATAATTGTCCCAGGCAAACCAATACGAGATATGTCCCGCGACGCGCGGCAACTCTGCGCCATCCGGGCCAATTAGTGCCTCTTCGGTGACGCGCCACTTGTTGCCCGTTTCGTCCAGCAGCCCGCCATCGGTGGTCGCGCGGAACTGGCGCGATCCACGCTCGTAGGCGCGCACGCTGCGCTTGTCCGGGTCGCCCATCAGCATCAGTGCCCGCCCGCCAATCGCATCGTTGATCACCGGCTTGCCCTTGAACGCGTCCAACGGCCAGGCCCGCGCCGCGCCGAACTGGCGCACGGCGAACACGTAGTCCTTCTGGCGATGCCGACTTTGATCGACCAAGGCCGGGAACATCAGATCGGGTGAGG
This sequence comes from Ruegeria sp. H9, assembly GCF_056532915.1. Taxonomy (NCBI): domain Bacteria; kingdom Pseudomonadati; phylum Pseudomonadota; class Alphaproteobacteria; order Rhodobacterales; family Roseobacteraceae; genus Ruegeria; species Ruegeria sp. H9. Next base: position 1,596,715 of record NZ_JBQFNX010000001.1, read on the forward strand.
CAAAGTAATCGCGATACACAACGCCCGAGCCATAGTTGCGCCGATGACCGGTGCTGAGCGACAGCACCTTCGTATCTGAATGCGACGCCTTCCAGCTGTCCCAGCGGGTGATCACCACAGGACGCTGCTTCAGCTCGATTCCACTGTTGACCAGCGGTCCGACCACGGGCTTACCTGTGTACTGGTTCCATAACGAATGCGTCTCACGGTCGAACATCAATTTGTTCGACCGATACAGGAACCCGGACGAGCCAAATACAAACGGCTTCCGCCGCCCCTCGACCTGCGTTTCAAACAAAATCCCCGATCCGCACAGCGTACAATAGGCCAGTGCTACCGGAACGCCTCCGATCACCTCGTTGAACATCTCGTGCCAGCCCATGATGCGCAGCGGATAAGCGCGTACATCGCCGTTGATCGAGACGCCAAAGACCAAATCGTCGTCTTTCATGTAGTCCGCCCGCGCCGCCGGGATCAGCTTGGGATTGTCCAGCGAAGGGATACCGTCCTTTAGCACACCACCCCAACTGATCTCTTCCAACCGAATCTTCATGTTGTCGCGTTGCAAATATTCGGGTTTCAGGAAAACGTCGAAGTTCTGATCGATGCCCAAAAGAACTTCGCGTTTGAACGGTATCAAAGATGGATGAGGTACAATCTGAGCGTTCCGTTCTTGCCATAGCATCCATTCGAACCAGTCTGTGCCGTGGCGCGCGCCGCTCAACGCTTCCATGACTTTGGCAATGTCTCGCTCTCGCCGTCTACCATAGCGCATCGCCGTCAGAAGCGCGGGCACAACGTCCGGTTTGCCGCGCTCGGTCAGGAACGCCATCCCGGCTTCGAAATCGGTCCGACTGTCATACAAAGTTGAACGTACGGCATCGTAGACAGGGTCATCCTGCGCCCAAAGAGCGCGAGGGGCTACAGCGCTTGCCCCCAACAGGCCGACAAAGCTGCGACGTGGAATCGACATGGCATCCTCCGATCGGGTTCATATTCGATCTTGCCCGCAAAGCAGATCACATACACGCAACACTCGCGTGAGTGGCTCGAATTTCTGAAGCTGCACGCCGGGCATCTCGACATTGGTCCATCCTGAGCACAAGATGCTGCTGCGATTGATGTCATCGAACGTGACAGTGGCAATGAAAAAGGAAATACCCATGCAAGACCATGGTTATAAGGCGGGGCGACTAAACCTGCCTTTTGTCGGCATCTCAACCTTCGCCAAATCTCCATATGTTGAGAATTGGGATGAGATAGAGGCGGATATCGCCGTTCTCGGCGCGCCCTTCGATTTCGGGACCCAATGGCGACCGGGGGCGCGGTTTGGACCTCGGGCCGTGCGCGAAGCCTCGACCCTGTTCAGTTTCGGCCACGCTGGGGCTTATGATCACGAAGATGACGCAACCTATCTGGATGGCTCGGTGCGGATCGTTGATCTGGGGGACGCGGATATTATCCATACCAAGACCGACGAGAGCCATGCGAATATCGCCTTGGGGGTGGGCAAGATCCTGAAAGCAGGGGCCTTGCCGGTGACAATTGGCGGGGACCATTCGATCAACATCCCCTGTATCAATGCCTTCGCCGAGGATTGCACGCAGAACGGCCCGATCCATGTGGTGCAGATCGACGCGCATCTGGATTTTGTCGATGAACGCCACGGAGTGACCGCCGGACATGGCAACCCGATGCGGCGGGCGATTGAGAAAGACTATGTCTCAGGCATGACGCAGCTGGGCATCCGCAATGTCTCATCCACCGCGAAGGAAGGCTATGACGACGCCCGTGCGCGCGGGTCGGACATCCTGTCTGTGCGGCAGGTGCGCAAACTGGGGGCCGAGGCAGTGCTGGCGCGTATCCCGCAGGGGGCACGGTATTACGTAACGATAGATATCGACGCCTTCTGTCCTTCGATTGCCGCGGGCACCGGGACGCCCAGCCATGGCGGGTTTCTCTACTACGATGTACTGGAAATTCTACAGGGTCTGGCCAAACGCGGGGATGTTGTGGGCATCGATCTGGTCGAAGTCGCGCCTGCTTACGACCCGACGGAAAGTACCCAGATTCTGGCAGCGCAGCTGTTGCTGAACTTTCTCGGCTTCATCTTTCACGAACGCAACCAGCGGTAGTAGGTGGGGCCATCAGCCCCACCCGTTTTCTTACGCCCCGATGATGTTGTGGCCGGGACCATAGGGGAAGCCGGTGATGTTCTCGGCCCCGTCTTCGCCCACCACGAGGATATCGTGCTCACGATAGCCGCCCGCGCCGGGCTGGCCTTCGGGGATCCACAGCATCGGCTCGATCGAGACGACCATGCCGGGTTCCAGCACCGTGTCGATATCTTCGCGCAGCTCCAGACCGGCCTCGCGCCCGTAATAGTGGCTGAGGATGCCGAAGGAATGGCCATACCCGAACGAGCGGTATTGCAGCAGGCCCTCATCCGCGAAGAAGCGGTTGATCTCAGCCGTGATGCCCGAACAGGTCGCGCCGGGTTTGATCAGGCTCAGGCCCAGCTCATGCGCGGCAACGTTGGCCTTCCACAGGCGCAGGCTGTCTGCGTCGGGCTCGCCCAGGAACAGGGTGCGTTCCAGCGCGGTGTAATAGCCCGAGATCATCGGGAAGGTGTTCAGCGACAGGATATCGCCCTTTTGCAGCGCGCGTTTAGTCACCGGGTTATGTGCGCCGTCGGTGTTAAGCGCCGACTGGAACCAGACCCATGTGTCGCGGTATTCGGCATCCGGGTAGGCGCGGGCGATTTCCTCTTCCATCGCGTCGCGTCCAGCCATGGCGATCTCGATCTCGGTGGCGCCTTCACGGATAGCTGCGTGAATGGCGGCTCCACCCACGTCAGCGGTGCGCGCGCCGCCTTTGATCAGCTCGATCTCTTCTGCGGATTTCACCATGCGGGCAAACATCGTGTCAGGTGCGATATCGATCAGTTCCGGTCCGCCCAGCATGTCCAGCGCCGTGTTGCGCGCCGCCAATGTCATGTGGTCGCCTTCGATCCCGATCCGTTTGGCCCCGCCGATCAGGCTGGCCACTGCGCGCCAGTAATTGTCGCGCTTCCAGTCGGTGTAGATGACGTTATCCTCGACCGAGCGGCGCCAGGGCTGGCCCGCGTCGATATTGGCCGAGACGGTGGTGCAGGCGTCCTGCGTGACGACGCAGCCATAGGGCCGACCGAAAGAGCAGTACAGAAAGCCGGAATAATAGGCGATGTTCTGCATCGAGGTCAGCAGGACGGCGGGGATGTCATGCTTGGCCATGATAGCGCGCAGGGCGCCAAGGCGGCGGTCGTATTCACCCTTGCTGAACGGCAGGGGCGCTTTATCGCCATTGTGGCAGGTGAAGAATTCTGGGCGATTTGTTGTGTCTGTCATGACTAGGTCTCTCATCTTTGCCGGGCGGCAAACCCGGCCACTTGTCCCGGCGTTCAGGACAGGCGGTCTCGGGGTCCGAGAGCCGATCATCCCAGTGCGTCCGCGACGCCATCGCGGCTGGGATGAACGTATAGATCGTTAGATCAGACCTGCGCTTGCGTCAAGCGGGGGAGAGACCCCGCAGACGCTCGGACCGGCGGCGCAGCAGTTCGACCGTGGTCAGCAGCGCGATTGAGATCACAACAAGGATCGTCGCCACAGCCAGAATGGTCGGGCTGATCTGTTCACGCAGGCCAGTGAACATCTGCCATGGCAGAGTCTTTTGGCTGGCAGAGCCGACAAACAACACCACGACCACTTCGTCGAACGAGGTGATGAAGGCAAACAGGCCACCCGAGATCACGCCCGGCAGGATCAGAGGCATCTGGATCTTGAAGAACGTCCGCACTGGACCCGCGCCCATATTCGCCGCCGCCCGCGTCAGCGAGCGGTCAAAGCCCACTAGCGTTGCGGTCACGGTGATGATGACGAATGGAATACCCAGAACGGCGTGAGCGAGGATCACTTTCACATAGCCCACAAAATTCTTGTTCATGCCCAGTGTTCCCTCCATGAAGCGGCCGATATCGCTGTAGAAGAAGAACATGCCTGTGGCTGAAATGATCAGCGGCACGATCATTGGCGAGATCAGGATGCCCATGATGGCGCGGCGGCCTGGAACGTGGCTCTGGCTGAGGCCAATGGCCGCCAGCGTGCCCAGCGAGACCGAGATGATCGTCGCAATCGGCGCAATGATGAGCGAGTTCTTGAAGCTGCGCTGCCATTCATTGTTGGTGAAGAAATCGCGGTAGTGCTTGAGCGAGTACCCTTCCGGGTCGAGCCGCAGCATTTCTGGCGTGAAGGTAAAGAAGTCCTGCGCGTTGAACGAAAGCGGCAAAACCACGAGGATCGGGGTGATCAGGAACACGAAGATCGCGCCGCAGATCACCCGGAACAAGTAGTGATAGAACACTTGTTTCGCGGTCAGATAGGGCAACAGTTTTTGGCGATATCGACCTTCGTACAGCCAAAAGATAAACCAGACGAAGAACCATCCACCCAACAGGCCCAGAACGCCGCCCATTGGGCCAGAGAACAGAAAGCCGACGATGCCAAAGCCAAGGATATTGATCCATCGTGCCAGTTTTTCGTTCTTGAGTATCGTGATGTAGACCCAGGCCACAGCGGCGATCAAGGCTGCACCGCCAATAATGCCGAGGAAGACCGAGCCATTGCCCGCGCCGACAAAGATACCGGCGAAGGCGCCTGCCAGCGCAACGCTTGGCAAAACCATGGACAAAGGTTTGCGGGATATCGGAGTAAGTGCGGCCATGTCGATTATCCCAGCTTCACGTTATCAATGCCGACAATCTTGTCGTAGCACCAGTAGAGCAGCAGTACGACGCCCAGAAGGATCGTTCCCAATGCCGCGGCCAGCCCCCAGTTCAGTGAAGACGAGATGTGATAGGCAATCCGGTTCGAAATAAAGACACCTTTGGTGCCGCCAACGATTTCAGGCGTGATGTAGTAGCCGATCGCCAGAATGAACACGAGGATTGAGCCCGCGCCAATGCCAGGAATGGATTGCGGGAAGTAGATGCGCCAGAATGTCGTCCAGTTGGTCGCGCCCATGGATTTTGCGGCGCGGGTGTACGAGGGCGGTATGGTCTGCATCACCGAATACATTGGCAGGATCATGAACGGCAGCAGGATATGCGTCATAGCTATGATCGTGCCGATCTGGTTGTTGATGATCACCAGCCTGGCGTCGTCGGCGACCAGTCCCAGCCAGACCAATGTTTCATTGATCACGCCCTGTTGCTGCAACATCACCTTCCACGCCGAGGTTCGCACCAACAATGACGTCCAGAAGGGCAACAACACGAGGATCATCAGCAGGTTCGACACCCGCATCGGAAGTGTCGCCAGCAAATAACTGACCGGATAGGCCAGCAGGATACAGGACGCGGTGATCACCAGCGACATGAACAAAGTGCGCCCGAACAGCTTGATCAGGATCTGCTTGTCCTCGGGCTGCGCCTGCGCGCCCTCGGGCGTGCGGCGCATGTCCACAGCGTTCAGAAAATAGCCATTGGTGACAGCGGGCGAATGCGTCTTGATAACCGCCCAAGTCTGCGGTTCACCCCAGCCGTCGTGAATCTCGATGACCTGGTCTTTGAACGGCCCATCGGTTTCGGGGTCCAGCTTACCCATTTTCCGACCCGAGCGGCGGAACATTGAAGACATGCCTGTCTCTTCGTAGTTCAGACGCGAACCCAGCCGGGTGTGTGTCTTGTTATCGACGGCCACGACCATATCGCGGACAAAGGCGTCATAAACGGCTTCGTCGGGCAACTCGCCGCTGGTTTCATCCCAGCTTTGCAATGCTTCAACCGTCAGGGGCAGTGTCTCTTGTACGATGCTGTTTTCCACAGATCGGAACAGCATCGCCGCAATAGGCACGATGAACGAGAACATAACGAACAGCAGCAGTGGGGCGACCAGCATCAGGGCCCGCAGCTTTTGCCGTCGCAGAGACCGGGCCAGCGATTGCTTGAGTGGCGTGCCGTCCGCGGCCAGCATGGGACCAGTATTTTGGGTGGCGTCAGTCATCGGTACCCCTTGGGTATTTTTGGGGTCGGGGGCGATAGCCGCCCCCGACAATCTCAGGAAATCAAACGCTTATTGCGCCAGCCAAGCCTGGAATTTGGCGTCGATATCGTCACGGTAATCCGCCCAGAACTCGTAGTTGTACAGGAACGTGTTCTTGGCGTTTTCCGGATCGGTCGGCATGTGTGGTGCCATGTCGATGCCCAGATCGGCGTGCTGACCCACCAGCGGTGCAGAGGAGGCACGAGCCGGGCCGTACGAGATGTACTTGGCCTGATCTGCCAGACGCTGCGTGTCAGTTGCGAACATGATGTAGTCCAGCGCGCGCTGTTGACGCTCTTCGCTCAGGCCTGCAGGAATGATCCAGCCATCAAGATCGAATACCTGAGCATCCCACAGCATCGCTACCGGCTGCTTTTGTTCTTCGATCACGCTGAACAGGCGGCCGTTATAGGTCGAACCCATGACAACTTCACCATCGGCTAGCAATTGTGGCGTGTCGGCACCGGCAGACCACCAGACGACACTGTCCTTGATGGTATCCAATTTGGCCAAGGCCTGGTCCTGACCTTCAGCAGTGGCCAGAACGTCGTAGACGTCGTCTTTTGCAACGCCGTCACACAGCAGCGCCCATTCCATGTTGTTGATCGGGCGCTTTTCCAGCGAGCGCTTGCCGGGATAGGCTTCAAGATCGAATACTGCGCAGATGTCGGTTGGCGGAGTATCACCGACCAGATCTGTGCGATAACCGAAAGTGGTTGAATAGACGATCTGCGGGATAAAGCAGTCGCTGACCAGAAGGTCACCGAAATCTTCGGAGGCAGGCGTGCCATCGGGGGCAGGGGCCAGTTGAGTGTCGAAATCGATCTCAAGTGCTAGACCTTCGTCGCAGAGGCGGATTGCGTCCGCCGCAACCACATCAACCACGTCCCATGTGATGTTGCCCGCTTCGTTCATCGCGCGCAGTTTGGCGACGGCCTCGTTCGAGCTGTCATCGTTCAGGATGGTGACGCCGGTCTTCTCCGAATAGGGCTCGTGATAAGCCTTGAGCTGCGATTTGGAATAGGCGCCGCCCCACGAGACGATGGTCATCTCTTCGGCGGAAACGCCGCCAGCCGCTGTCGCAATAGCAGCTGCTGTCAGCAGTGTTTTGGTAGTTTTCATGTGTTACTCCCAGTACTTCCCGTTTGTTGTTTGGTCAGCTGACGCACGGGTTTTCGCCAGCTGGTCCCTCGGTAAACCACGTTTGTATCGCGCGGCTTGGTCTATGCGTCGAGCGCACGACAATCCTGTGCCAACCATCCGATTTCGATTTCCTGCCCCGGTTGCAGGCGAATGGCGTCGGGGGCATTCCGTGTTTTGACAATGAATTCGTCATTGCCCGCCACCGACATGCGGAAGCGGAACACGTCGCCCATATAGATGAATTCCTTGACCGTGGCTTTCAGCGTATGCGCATCGGCATGCAGACGGTCCTTGTTGAATTCCACACGCTCGGGCCGGATCGAGACCTTGGTGCGCTCACCCGGATTGTGCACGTTGATCGGAACTGCATCAATTTCCGAACCGTCATCCAGCTGTACAAGGCAAGTGTCACCGTCTATCGATTTAACAACGCCTTCTAGCGTATTGTTTTCACCTATAAATTGCGCAACGAAGCTGTTTTCGGGCTCTTCATAAAGTTGATCCGGCGGGGCCAATTGCTGAATGCGACCATCGTCAAACACTGCCACGCGGTCGGACATCGTCAGAGCTTCGGTCTGATCGTGGGTCACGTAAACGGTGGTGATGCCCAGTTCATGCGCCAGACGGGTGATTTCGAACTGCATATGCTCGCGTAGTTGTTTGTCCAACGCACCCAGCGGTTCGTCCATCAACACCAGTTCGGGCTCGAAAACCAGCGCACGTGCCAGTGCGATCCGTTGCTGCTGACCACCCGACAACTGCGCGGGGCGACGATTGCCGAAGGCACCCATCTGCACCATGTCCAGCGCGCGCTTGACCTTCTCCTCGCGCTCGGACTTACCCAGCTTGCGGACTTCCAGCGGGAACGAAAGGTTCTCGGCTACAGTCATATGCGGGAACAGAGCGTAGTTCTGGAACACCATCCCGATGCCACGTTTGTGCGGAGGGATATTGTTGATGGGTTTTCCATCCAGAAGAATCTCGCCATGTGTGGCGGTTTCGAATCCGGCAAGCATCATCAGGCAGGTCGTCTTACCTGATCCGGACGGCCCGAGCATGGTCAGGAATTCGCCCTTTGGCATTGCCAGGTTGAGATCTTTGACGACGAGGTTCTCGCCATCATAAGACTTTTGAACGCGTTGAAATTCAACAAACGCGGCGTCGCTATTTGTGTCGGTCACAAGACCCCCTGTTGCGTCAAATGATTACCCGGTTGGTCCGGGCCTCATTGATCTTCTCGTGCATTGATGACGAGGCTAACAAATGGTCGCAAGCCCGTAAAGCAATTGGAGTCGCGTAAACGCCGCATTTACCTAATTTTGCGACACGTTCAGTTGTTTCATATGCCAGGCCAAACTCTGGTTGCTTGACAGGACAGGCTTGCCGATCTGCGCCTCGATCCTTGGGATAGCCGTCAGTGTCCGAAGGTTCGTACAACTTAGGAATACGGCGTCGACTGTTGAATCTCTTCCCAGTCGCACGGCGGCATCGACCACGGAATCGGTTGAGATCCGCACAACTTTGGCTTCTTCGGATTCGCCGAAAGTGCCAAACACATCCATCGAGATGCCTTGTTCTGCAAACGCGCGTCGCAACGGAGTGTTTACTTCTTCAATGTAAGGCGACAGCAGCGCAAATTTTGAGACGCCCAAATGTCTCGCGCAGGCAGAGGCTGCCCGCAACGGGTTGGTGACGGTCGATGTATTACAGGACTGCATGACCATCTGCTTAACCCGATCCGAGCCGATAACCGAACTGGCTGACGTACATCCATAGCCAACAACTCGATAGGGCCGCGCCTTTGGCAGCAAATCAGCCGCTGCAGGCAAGTCGGTCTCCATCTGCGCCAGCGTGTCGGTGTTAACCTCGGTCCCGCTGGGAATGCGGCTGACATAAAGCGGGCTTTTGTCATCGATAAAAAGGCTACGAAACTCAGGTTCGATTGTCTCGTCAGTCTGTAAAACGATCAGCCCCATTGGTACGGCCGAGGGATCGTCAGGATCCAGTGTGTACGGCAACGTGCTCATATCTCGGCGATCTCTGGTCCGGTGCGGGGGCTGAGGAATTCGGGCGCGCCTTCGGTTACCAGGATGTTTTCTTCGTGCACGAGAATTTTGCCATCGACCGCAATACCCGGTTCAAGCGTCAAAACCATTCCCGGTTGCAGTTCAGTATGATCATCGGGAATAAGCGAAGGCCATTCGGTCAACGACATTCCTAACCCGTGGCCCAGTCTCCCGGCATCGGTACCCGCGCTGCCATCGGTAAGTATTCTGTTCATCGTATGAAAAAGCTGAGAAGCCGGCACGCCGGGACGGGCTTGATCAAACGCTGCATCCGAAGCCTCGACCAGTCTGGCATGTGCATCGCGTACCGCCTTGGTCGCTGGGCCGACGGACCAATTGCGATCATAGTCGCAAAAATAGCCATCGTGGACGAGGCCGGTGTCGAGCATAAGCACATCGCCTATACGAAGCGGGGTCTGTGTCGCGGGTGAGATTACATCCGAGTACCCGCCTTGCTCGGCCCCTCCGGCCAGATAGGGCACCCAGTCGGCACCTTCTTCAAGGCAGAGTCTCTGAAAGTTTCGAAACACCTGATCCAACGGTGTCCCTGCTGAGGCAATCTCGGGCACTCGTGCAAAGGCGTGGGCACCAATCTGACAGGCAGTTCGAATCTTTGCGATCTCGGCGTCAGATTTCACCATCCGCAGCGCCCGCAGGATGCCATGGTCACCCGTAATTTGGCGCGCTCCAATTGCGGATTCGAGATGCCTTAGATCGGCCAGTGGCATCCTTACATGGGTCTCATGCCCGTCGGGGCAGCCGATTGAGGCGTTTTCAGGCGTCAACTCTCTCAGTGTATCGGCCAGCAGGGATACCCCATCATCTTCAAGGTCGGGTGCACTCCAGGTTCGAATGTCGTCGATCCATGTCTGCGCCATCAATGCAGCACCGATGGATGGGATTACTGCAACCGGCTTGCCAGAAATCGGAACGATCAGAAACCAAGGCCGCGTTGGGCTTTCCCAGAAACGGGTCAGATAACCTGTGAAATAGCGAAGCTGGGGCTCAGTCGTAAGCAACAGGGCCGATAGCCCGGTTTCTTGCATCCGATGCTGGGCGCGCGCAACGCGGGTCGCGAATTCCTCTGGTGCGAAACCTCTCATGCAGGTTGCTCGCTCAAGATGCAGAGCACTTTGGAATTCGGTCCAATACCCAGTTCACTACGGATCGCGTCGTTCAGAACGGCCGCAATGCCAGCACCGCCCGAAGCGCTGGTTTCCAACCCGGCCTTCGCCATAGCCGGAAGCTGTGCTTCGACAGTGTCATCCTCGATTGTCACAAACAGATCGGCATCTCGGGCCAAGCCGTTCAAGGCGATCAGCGAGGGCTCTTTGCAATCCAGTCGCCCCATGATGCTGTCGGGCCCGTCAGCAAACACACAATGCCCCGCTTCGATACTGGCCTGCAGCGCCGGGGCAGAGGTTGGCTCGACAACGATGATCTGCGGAGCATCTCCCCAAACGACCCGCGCATAGGCAGCGACGGCTCCGGCCATGCCGCCAACACCGGCTTGCAGAAGAATGTGCGTTGGTGCCTCATTACATTGCTCGGCGGCTTCGACCGCCATTTGCAGATACCCTTCCATCAGCAAGTACGGTAGTTCAGTATACCCCTCCCAGGAACTGTCCGAGAGCAAAGTCCAGCCATTGTCCTGCGCCGCCTGACTGGCTGCTTCCATGCTGGCGGCGTAATCCGCACCCGCCCGGACCACTTGTGCGTTTTGAGCGCGCAGGCGATCTGCAAAGCTCTCTGGCACTGTTTCTGCGATGTAGACAACTGAATCAGCTCCGAAGGCGCGCGCGCCCGCGGCCATGCTCATCCCGTGATTGCCCGCGCTTGCCGTAACATAGGTGCGCCCTTTGAGCGTGTTACCATCTGGCGTTACCGAGATGTCATTTGCTTGGCAGGCGATCACATAAGCCGCACCCAGTGCTTTGAACGACCCCAGGCCCATGCGGCTCCGCTCATCTTTAACCCAAAGATTCGCAACGGGTGCCAGCGCCGATGCATCCGCAAGGGGCGTTTCGACAAAGTCAGGGCAGAAGAATCGATGCCGGCCCAACCCATCTGTCTCTACGGAGGGATAAGGGGCCTGATCCGAAAGCTTAGAACCACCTCGAAACGGGTTACTGACTAGTTTCATCGCTCGCTCCCTGATCTTGTGTTGCGCCGACGTGAACGAATTGGCCAAAGGCTGTCAAGCTCGGCCTTGATTCAGCAGGATTGTGTTGGTGTTCTGCATGCATCCCTGGATCTGATGAATGAGTATCTTTTCAATCGTTTTGGTTGGTTGTAAGTGTCTGCACACGACATCGGCGCGGTGAGACAAAACTTCGACGATGATGTGCGGGCGTGATGGAATGGTAGACATATCGGACTTAAAATCCGAAGGCCTTAGTGCCGTGTGGGTTCGAGTCCCACCGCCCGCACCAGTACCATCTCAGACAGGGAAACCCAGCTGGGTGATCAATTTCCAGATATCCCTGTTGGCATTCGAGAGCTGAGTGACAACATCCTCGATTTCTTTCATTGCTTTGTCGTCAACTGTGTCTTCACGACCAAGTTTGATGTCGGTCTTGCGATCAGCAATGCGCATCAGGATGGTCTTTGGATTTCCGCTTTCCTGATCGAAAGAATAGATGCAGTGATTGTACTTGTTTCGAATAGAGGACAGGCGCGACAACCGCTGGGTGTGTTCGAGAATCGGATCGCGGATTTCAGGGGGGCGACCCTCCATCTTGGCGAGACGTTCGACCAGATCGATACGGGCACGTGTGGTGTTAAGCGTCAGGAATATGATGACCGCAACATCTTTGTTGGCCCCGGTCAGACCTGCGATCAGGTGGATCAGCAGGCTTTCCGTGTTCGTCCACATATAGTTGAGCCGACCCACCAACAGAATGAGCCGGTCGAACCGGGTTTCGAATGCCTCATCCAACGGGCGCGTTGCGCGCTTCGTTCGGCGCGACCTCAAAGTAGAAATGCGCAGCTTCAGTCCGGTTGCTCACATCGATCTTGCCCGAGACATTGTGCATATGCAGTTTTACGGTGTGTTCGGTGATGCCCAGATTCGACGCAATGGTCTTGTTGCTCTTGCCTTGCGATACCAGCCTCAGGACTTGCTTTTCGCGGCGCGTCAGCTTTGAGTATCGCAACAGTTTGTCAGGCGACCGGGTTCTGGTTGCAGGCTGTTTTTCGATAGGTGTGCCTGGCGCACTTTGTGTTGCGTTCATGCTGTCGGCCAGAAAGCAGGGCAGGTGCAGCTCTTCGTGCATCAGAAGCCGCAATATTGCGCGCCAAACATCCGGCGCCACGTTCATTGGCAAATACCCGACACTGCCGAAACGGGTACGATCCCAGCGTTCGAACAGAACCCGGGCCGGACTTTTCTTGCGATAGGCGAAGGCCAGACATCCTATCTCGGCGAGCCGGGAATAATCAGCGGGCCGCGCCAACAGATCTTCGAGCATCATCTGATCCACGACAATGATGCGCTCGGAGGGAACTGAGTTCCCACTCTCAGCCAGCAGGTCGTCAAGGCTTTCATATCTTGATGCACGAACGCCAAATTCGCTTTGAACACTTCTCAGGGTTTGGTTCGAGTAGAACAATTCCTTGCCGATAAAAATGATCGACAGCTCTTCGGGATATTCAATCTGATCACGGGCGTCTTCTTGCAATGAAATATTCATTGATCTTCCCCCCACTAATACAAACGCCGCCCTCTGAAACTTTAAATCGGGCACAGAACTGGGTGGCGCGAAACATTAACTTTGAACTCAAATAGTACCTTATCATAGCTGAAAGTACGTGTTTCAGCAACCAAAGGCGGGTTCCGCAATACCGCGTACTAGAACCTTTGATCAGGTTTTTCGTATATAGTTTTAGCGTAACTTTATGAAATTTCAGGGTTAATAATCCTATATGTTTGAGCATGATTGTTTCTGAGGCAAATCTGGTGCGAAATACGCCAGATTTCGAAAAATATATATATTAAACAGCTAATTACGGAAAATAGCCCTTTCGGCCAGCTATGCACATCCCCTTATCGCTGCAACCATGCCCAAGCTTCAATTTGTGAAGTGATCTTAGACCTGACGTGCCTGCGGTCCGCGTATTTCTGCGAATTCTCCGTGGTCATGGAATCGGCTTAGCCGAGAAAGGGGGGCAAACCAAACAGAAGACCTTCACGGCCGCGCGAGTGTCCAGATTGACACGTTGCGCGCAAAGTCTGTTTCAAACCGCGCCTGTTACCGCTTTGTAGATGAATGGCGGTCTGGTGCTTCAGTAAAAGTGGAACTTATTATGGAACGCAGATTAGCTCCAATCACCGATGTCCAAGAAGTTATCGACGATCAGGATCCTGTTGTAGACGAACCGCAGCTGGAAGAAGAAGAGATGGCTGTTGAAGATTTGAACCAACAGCAACAGCAGCAGCAACAACAGCAGGGCGACGACAGCAACACCAACGGTGGTAACGACAGCAACACCAACGGTGGTAACGACAGCAACACCAATGGTGGTAACGACAGCAACACCAATGGTGGTAACGACAGCAACACCAATGGTGGTAACGACAGCAACTCACAGACCAATGGCGGTGACGACAGCAACACCAATACCGCGACCGTAGATATCGACTTCGGCGGCGGAGAGTGGATTCCGCGCGACGATGACAAAGTCGACGTTGATATTGAGGACGTCGAAGGTGATGTCGGCGACGTTATTACTGCCGGTGACGATGTAAATTACGATCCCGGCGACGACGTCAACATTGATATCTCGCAAGATGGTCCCGGAAATGATTTCGCGTCGATCAACCAGCAGTTTGCCAGCCTGGAAGACAATGACAGTTTGGGTACAGCAAGTGTCGAGAATTCAGGCGACTTCACACAAAGCGGTGACGCCAACGGCGGTGAAGCCTATGCTGAAGACGGTATCGACGTAAACAACGACGGTGGCTCCTCTGGCGATGGCGGCATGAGCTATGGTGGTGAAGCCTATGGCGACACCAATGGCAGCCATTCGCTGGCCTTTGGTGGTCATTCAGGAAATGCTGATAGCGCTGCGACAGGTGGAGATGGCGCATCTTCGGGTGATACCTATAACGCAAGCCTGGGTCTTGGTCATTCGAGTGCCAGCGCAGACGGTGACAGCACCGGCGGCGAAGGCGGCGCAGCAGACAGCGAGTCTAATGCCGACAACCACGGCGAAGCGAGTTCCGATAGTGACTCTACTGGTGGTAACGGTGGTAATGCCGGATCGATTGGCCTTGGTCTTGGTCTTGGTTTGTCCGGAGCGAACGCCGATGGCGATGCAGACGGTGGTGACAATACATCTGGGGCATTAGCTGCTGGCCTTGGTCTGGCAGGCACCGATGCTTCCAACGACGGTGCCGATGGTGGTGCTGGTGATGCCGATAACGATGGTTCGGCAGACAACTCTAGCGACGGAACCAACGAAGCCAACGAGTCTTCCTCTGGAGGCAATATTGGTTTGGGTCTGGCTGGCGCTGGCGCGATGGGCTGGAATGATGCCGATGGCGGTAGCGGTTCCGGCGGCGAAGGCTCCGGCGGCGAAGGCTCCGGTGGCGAAGGCTCCGGGGGCGCGGGCTCAGGCGGTGAAGGCTCAGGCGGTGAAGGCACTGGTGGCGAAGGCTCCGGTGGCAATGCCAATGGTGGCGACGGCACCGGCGGAGATTCCGGCTCGGTAGAAGAAGCCTTCCCATTCCCGGTACTCCTTGTGGAAGAGGAAGATCCTGACGGAGACGAAGAAGCTGCAGCAGCTGGTAACTCGAACGGTACCGGCGGAGACGGTGGTACTGGTGGTGCAGGTACCGGCGGTACGGGTACTGGCGGTACAGGTACTGGTGGTACGGGTACTGGAGGTACTGGTACTGGTGGCACAGGTACTGGCGGACCGGGTGCTGGCGGTACAGGAACCGGTGGTGCAGGCGGCGGCTACGTTGACACGGATGCGGATGCGCAAGGTGTTGGTGACCAAGATGCTGCCGGCCCTGTAATCACGCAGTCACCTGGTGATATCGATGGCTCTGCCGACAATGATCAGGACGTTGACGGTTCTGGTGGTAATGGTGGTACCAACACAAGTAATGGATCAGCAGACGCCAGCGGCGATGGAATGGCATCGGCCGAAGGTACTGGTGGCGCTGGCGGTACGGCCAACCCCGAGGCAAGCTCGGCCGGAAGCGGTGCTGGTTCAGCTGACGCAACCAACGAAGCCGGAAACGGCGGTGACTCTGAAGCATGGGCCGATTCAGCCAACGATGGTTATGCCGAAAGCCTTGCCGAAGCGATTGCGGGATACGGTGGAGATGCTTCGTCCGATAATGATGCGGACTCGATGGCTTCAGGTGATGCAACAGGTACTGCGATGTCAGGTGACGGCGGTGCCGGTGGTGCAGCGGCATCGACTGGCGGTACCAGCGGCGACGTCATGGGCTCGTCTACTGGTGGTGCAACCACAGGTGCAATGAACACCGGTGGTGAAGCATCCGGTGCATATTCGGGTGCCGGTGGTGCTGGCGGTAATGGCGGTACCTGGGGTTCGGATAATGGTGGCGATGGTATCGTCAACGGCGAGTCTTATGCATCCGCAGCAGCAGTCGTCGATACGAACGCGTTCAACCAATCGATCGTACAGGGTGCCAACGTGCTTGGTAACTCGGTCGATACGACCATGGTTGGCGGTTCGATGACCTCGACTTATTCGAGCGACGACACCGAGGTCTAAGACCAATTCGCGGGGGCCGCATTATCGGCCCCCGTTCAATGAAATCGCCGGGGCCGCGAAATGTGGCCTCGGCCCAGCAAATCCCGAACCGGAAATTTTAGTCGGCAAGGGGGTAAGGGATCATCGAAATGTCATTCGATAGTGTTACCGAAAAGATTGCACACTTTATTGGATCTTTTGATCTTACGATTGAAAAAGCCCGGTTGAGGGATCAGTACGAAGAGTTCACCGCCATGCGGCGCAAGGCGGAACTGGACGAACTGGAAGAACCCGCAAAGACCCGGATCAAGGCAGATCTTGAATTGGACCCAGGCAAATATGGTCCGCTTTCCTATCGGTTTGACACCCCCCCCGCCACTCCTGAACTTCCACCCCCAACCGACGGCCCTGAATTTGAAACGGTCGTTGTACTTGAACCACCACTCTCAGACGGTCCGCCGTTACCCGAAGCGACAACCGGCCTAGGTGCAACGTTTGTGATCGAGCAGCAGCTGGAGATTGTGACAGAGCTTATCGGGTCTGCTGTGACCTACACGTTCCAGACGATTTTCCTACGCGACAATGACGTTGTCGGCGAGGGAGATTTCCGCGATGTCGATCAGTTGATCGCATTGGCCGAGGCGGCTGCGCAGGTCGCAGCATCGATGCACGCGTTTGCCGTGCCCTCGTTCTCGATCTCGGACTACTTGTCGGTTGAATACGTCGAGTCTTTGGCCGAAGCGATGTTGGCCCCGATCAATGTCGAAGTTGAAGGCGCGGTTGTTTATCAGTTCCACGGCGAAGACGCGATGGGCGTGATCGTCAATGGTGAGTATGTGGACGAAGCCCCGGAATGGGAAGATCTTCTGCCTGCGCATCATAGACCGGACGAGGAAGAGGACGACGAAACACCCGATATGATGCCCGCAGAATGGGCTCAGGACGAGGAAGACGAATTTGCCGAAGGTCACACGGTGATCGCAGGCGGCAACCTTGCGATCAACGAGATGAACGCAACTGTGGCCTGGGTCGATGCGCCTTATATTGCGGTCGGTGGAAAAGCAATCGAACTGGCCATGGTGAGCCAGGTCGCCGTTGTATCTGACACAGACAAGGGCACGAATGGCGGCTCGGGCACCAATGTGGTGCACTCGTCGACGATCGAGGTCGAAGGCAACTCAGCCCCTTGGCTTAAGACAGGTTCAAGTGAAGACGATGCCCCGGCATATGTGCATGTTGATTGGATTACGACCGACCTGATCGTTGCTAATTTTGTCAAGCAGGACATCGACGCAACGGATATCGATCATATTGATACCGAGATTAACGCGACGACCACGCTGTACGCATTGGGCGACAACGAGTTGATTGATGTCACCAATATTCTTCAACTTGGCAGTTATTATGACCTGATCATGATCGAAGGTGACATGATATCGGTCGATGCGTTTGTCCAGACGCACGTATTATTGGATGACGATGTGGTGATGGGCGGATTGCCCGGACCCATCGATGGATCGGACGAGAACCTGGTTATGAACGAGGTTTCTCTCAAGAAAGAAGGCGAAGATACGTATCAGGCGATGCACGACTCCATGGCCGACGCCATGACCATGGGCGAGGACGACATGGCAGCGCTGGAAGAGGCGCTAATGAACGATCCGATGTTTGCTGGCATGGAGCAGATGCGGGTCCTCAAGATCGATGGATCGCTGGTTCAGGTCAACGTGGCCGAGCAATCGACGATGCTTGCCGATCAGGATGACGTATATCTGAATGGTCCCCACGCGGACGAGACCGAGGTTCTGGCAGGCAGCAATGCGATGCTGAACGCCGCCAATGTAACCAAGGCCGGCGTGGATTCGGTTGTTATGGCTCAGGATGGGGCATTTTCTGACCTGCTACTGCATCAGGCAAGCCTGCTTGACATGCCCACGAATGAGGACATCGCCGAGATGACCAACGAGGCAATCGCCGCCATCATGGAAGAGGCGGGTATGCCAGGTCACGACAATGGCATTGGGCCTAACGGTAACGATCTCACGCCAAGCGAAATGGCGAATTCCTCCGATGGCCTGCAGACCATGCTGGCCTAATATTTCCTGATTTACGAGTGACCGGAAGGTTAGTTTATGTCGATCGTTTTTTCGTCGCGCCGCACCCGTTTTGCAAGTCCATTGGACCGGCACGGAGGCGGAGGCCCATTGACCCTGGAACCCCGAAATCGGGTAGCAAAACCAAATGAAAGTAAACTTGCAAAAACAGCGTCCCGCCTGCGTTTGACAAGTGATATGCAACTGGCGGAACCCGAAACCAAACCAGAGACCCCGGAAGCAAGTGACACCCCGGTTGCCGGGCCCGCGAAACGATCGCGGCAATCAGAAGCGCCTCAGGCGACGACACAACCGGATAATCCGGGGCAGACCCAGGCAGAGCAGTTGGATCAAACATCACAACCGCGCGCTGGTTCTCCCCTTCGGCGCGCGTCGTCGCGGCCCGCGCAAGATAAGGATCCTGCGGGTGGCGACACTGGGGTGGCCGATACCGAAGCCCCCGATTGTGAAACCGCCGACCAATCGACTGCACGCATGACCCCCTCTGCGCCGTCGGATGGTAAAGACCGCATGGGCACCACGATCGAGGCCAAGGCCAACCAACCCTTGCTGCGCCCGGGGACGGGTGGTGGCGATGGCAAGGGGCCACCCCAAACATTCCACAAACGCACGCCGCCTGAAGATTTCCAGAAGACGCTGCGTACCTCACTGCGCGCGATTTGGCGCAATCTGGCTTTCGTGCTGGTACTGACCTGCGCGACCAACGTCCTGATCCTAGCGATCCCGATCTACCTGTTTCAGATCAGTGACCGGGTTCTGACTAGTCGCTCGCTGGATACGTTGATCATGCTGACGGCAATCGTTGCCGGAGCAGTCATTTTTCAAGCCGCATTTGATGCCGTTCGTCGGTTCATGCTGATGCGTACAGCGGTCGAGGTCGCCGCCCGTCTTGGGGCCCCGGTTCTTAGCGCTGCGGCCCATGCCTCGCTGCACGGCAACGGACGCGAATATCAGACACTTGGGGATCTGCAACAGGTGCGGGGCTTTCTGGTCTCGGGCACTCTGATCTCATTTCTGGATGTACCATTTGCACCGCTGTTCATCCTGATGATCTTTCTGGTGCATCCGCAACTTGGGATGATTGTGGTGACGACGGCCGTGATTCTGATGATCATCGCGCTGATCAACCAGAAAATGACCGCCAAGCCCTTTGCCAAGGCCAATCAGGCGCAATCAATGGCGAACCAGCATCTGGATTCAATGTCGCGCAACAGTCAGATCATCAACGCTTTGGCGATGATCCCCGAGGCAGTGCGCATCTGGGGGCGTGACACCGCACAATCGTTGACATGGCAGGTCAAGGCGCAGGATCGTAACGTGATCTTCGCGGCCATTTCACGTGCCGTCCGTCTTTTGACGCAGATCGGCATTCTGGGCTGGGGCGCATTTCTTGCGCTGCAGGGCGAAATTACAGGCGGTATGGTCATCGCCGCCTCGATCATCGCGGGGCGGGCTTTCGCGCCGATCGAAGGATCAATCGAGGGTTGGAATACCTTCCTGCTTACGCGCGGCGCTTTTGGGCGGATCAAGGCTCTGCTGTCGAACTCGGCCCTGCAATATGAAAAACTGCGCCTACCACGGCCTGAGGGGCGGTTGGATGTCGAACGCCTGCTATATGTCCCAGGCGGCACCAAGCGGGTGGTTCTGAACGGGATTACCTTTGCGCTGAACCCAGGTGAAACTCTGGCGATCATCGGGAATTCAGGCGCAGGCAAAACGACACTTGGTAAAACGCTGGTGGGTTCGATCCTGCCGACCTCGGGCAGTGTGCGGCTGGACCTGATGGATATCCGCAACTGGGATCCCCGCCAGTTTGGCGAAAATATTGGCTATCTGCCGCAAGACGTACAGCTATTCCCCGGCAGCATCAAAGACAATATTGGCCGGATGCGTGCCGATGCCACGGATGAGCAGATCCACGATGCTGCCGTTTTGGCCGACGTGCACAATATGATCGCAACGCTGCCGCAGGGGTATGAGACTGTTGTGGCCGCCGACGGCTCACCTCTCTCAGGTGGCCAGAAGCAGCGTATTGCTTTGGCGCGTGCCTTCTTCGGCAACCCGCGTTTGGTTGTTCTGGATGAGCCGAATTCGAACCTCGACGTGGCAGGTGACAAGGCGCTTGCGCGCGCAATTCAGCAAGCAAAGGAAAGCAAGATCACCGTTGTAGTGATTACGCAAAAGCCGACTCTGTTGAATGTTGTCGACAAGATCATGCTGCTGACCGATGGGCGCGTGGCGCTGTTCGGGCAGCGCGAACAGGTGCTGGAACAGCTCAACGGGCCGCGCCAGCAACCGCCCGAAATACAGGGCAAGGGGGATTAAGCGATGAACGACGTGGCACGCACCGATGAAGGCGGTCTTTGGTACTCTGAAGTTCCGCGCTCGATCACCAAATTCATCGTGATTGGCTTTATCATGCTTATTGTCTGTTTTGGCGGCTTTGGCGTCTGGTCCTTCCGTGCACCTCTGGCCGCTGCAGTCATCGCGCAAGGCAGCTTTGTCGCGACCGGTCGCAACAAGATCGTGCAGCATTTGGAAGGCGGTATCATCGAGAACATACTGGTCTCGGAAGGTGAATCTGTTCAAGCCGGACAGATCATGATGACTTTGGATCAGACCTCGGCCGAGGCGAGTGAACGCGAATTGTTCATTCGCAAACTTCGCCTTCAGGCCATGACCGAACGGTTGCTGGCTGAGCATAGCGAACAGGAAACCCTCGTGTTTTCGCCCGGATTGATCGAAGCATCGGACGACGTCGAGGTCATGACGATCCTCGACAATCAGAAACTCAGCTTTGATGTATCGCGCAAGACACTGCTGAACGATATTGCTTTGCTGCAGCGCAACATGGAGGCGTTGAAAATTCGTGCGTCAGGATTTGAAGCACAATTGGTCAGCATGGAAAGGCGATCAGAGATTCTCGAGGAAGAATACGAGACCAAATATTCGTTGTTTGAAAAAGGATTAGTGCGCAAAGGTGATCTGAATACGATCCGCCGGGTGCAGGCCGAAGCCGAAGGTCAACTGGCGCGTCTGCGCGCTGAAACGGCTGAGGTAAACCAGATGCTGCTGAAGTATGAAGAGCAGATTCTGCGCACCCGCTCAGCCTACCGCGAGGCTGCGCTGGACGAGTTGGGCGTGATTGAAGCCGATCTTGAAAGTGTGCGTGAAAAAGCCCGTCAGGCCCGTAGCGTTCTGGCCCGTGCCGTTGTGCGTGCACCGGTGACAGGCACGGTGGTGCGACTTCATCACCACACGCCGGGCGGGGTGATCGAAACTGGCGAACAGATTGCTGAGATTCTGCCCGCCGATGCGCCATTGATCATCGAAGCGCAGATCCCGCGTACCGAGATCGACAGCGTGGTCACCGGGCAGATCGCGACGGTGCGCCTAGTCGCGCTCAATCAACGGACAACCCCAGTGCTTGAGGGCGAGGTCTATTACGTCTCGGCTGACTCGCTTGTCGAGGATTCTGCCGGTATGCCGCAAGAGGTCTATCTGGCGCGCATTTCTCTGACCACGGAAGAGATGGGTCGCGTGCGGGGCTTCGTGCCGACACCCGGAATGCCCGCCGAGATCATGATCCAGACCGAGGAACGCACCTTTGCGGCCTATATCGCCAAGCCGGTGGTTGACAGTATGTCGCGTGCTTTCCGCGAACATTAAGGGTCTGAACGTCTACACCTTCAATTTTCTGCATGTTAGCCTTTCACGGATTCATTTCCTGGAGGGGCGCAAATGCCATTGACGGTCAAAGACATGATGCAAGCTGCAAACGCGGTGGTTGAGCGTATCGACGCCAGCCGGGCCAAAGAACTGATCGGGCAGGGTGCCTTGTTGTTGGATATTCGCGATGCGCCTGAACTGGAAAGGACAGGGCGCGCGGTCGGTGCGCATCATATCCCGCGCGGTATGCTGGAGTTTCGGGCCGACCCCGAGTTGCCTTCCCATGATGCAGAACTGCGCAGGGATCGGGTGATCATCCTGCATTGTGCGTCTGGCGGAAGGGCAGCGCTGGCTGGAAAACTGCTTAAGGAAATGGGATATTTACACGTCTACAATCTGGGTGGCTTTGCGGATTGGGTGAATGGCGGTGGTGAGGCGACCGGGCCCATGGATCGCGGGATGTAGCTACATATCTGACCCAAATCAAAGTCACACATATTCCGTTGCTGTAATGTAAAGGCCAGAAGCTTAAACACAGGATACTGGCCATGATACGCCTAGCAGCCACGCTTTATTCTTTGATCGCCACAGCCATCGCGGGTTCTGCCGTGATTGCGGTCCTAGCGGTTGGAATGGTGACCTGGATGGCCATCGTTTCCGCCGCAGCAGCAGGGGCGGTTGTTGCCGCGCCGGTGTCGTGGCTGGTGGCAAAACGCCTGTATCAAGGCGCTTGATTAAGCGTTCAAGAAGGTCCTGACTGCAGCTTCGAATTCGCGGGGTTTCTCGGCATGCAGCCAGTGCCCCGCACCGGGAATTTTGGCGAAGCGAGCTGCAGGAAACAGGGTGCGAATCTGCTCTCGGTATTCGGGCTGCACATAATCTGATGCTGCGCCGGACAGGAACAGAGCGGGGCCGTCCCAATGGGTCGAAATCTCGGGGAAGCCCATGATCTTTGGCATTTCGCTGGCCAGTACATCTAGGTTCAGCCGCCAGCGGCTTCCCTCAACATCCAAAGACTGCGTAAAAAAGCTCTGCAGCGCCTTTTCGACGCCCAGATCGGCCAGCTGTGCTTCGGCATCTGAACGACGCTGAACGCGGGACATATCGACCGCCCGCATTGCCTCGATGAATTGAATCTGGCTGTGGCTGTATGCCACTGGTGCGATGTCTGCGACGACCAACTTGCGCACCAGATCGCCATATTCCAGCGCCAGCACCATCGAAGCTTTTCCACCCATGGAATGCCCGACGATATCGGCGATGCCGCCAACGCTGTCGATGACCTTTGCCAGATCATGCGCCAAATCTGGGTAGCCATGCTGAGCATCCCAAAAGCTGTAGGCGTGATTGCGCATATCGACGGCAATCACCTGTCTTTCGTCCGACAGTCGCCGCGCAATGACTCCCCAATTGCGCGCCGAACCATAGAGGCCATGCGCTATCAGCAGGGGCGGATGATCAGTCGGGTCGCCATGGATGATCGTATTCAGCATGCTTCTGTGATACGCGTCACCGCGCGGAACAACCAGCCCCATTGTCGCCGGTGTGACGCGCGGCTACATTGTCCCGTCAGGAGGCGCCAATGACGCAGGAAATCGATATCCAGACCCGGATCGCAGAGACCATTCGGTTGCTGCGTAAAAAGCTTGGCGTGAAAGACAAGACCCTGATTGCCTCGGTCCGTCGCGCGAAGCGGCGTTTGCCGCGCAAGGTCTATAAACAGGCCTTGGTTCTGGCAGAGGCCGAGCAGATGGCCGAGCATCCCAAACTGCGGATGGTTTTGGATATGCCCCGGCTCGAAAAAGCGTCGGACGAGGTGCAAGGCCACCTGAACGCGATCAATCTGGCAGATCGACGTTGGGGATGGTTCCTGAGCTTTCTTGGCTCGCTTGCGTTGGGCCTGATCGTGTTGGCGGCGTTGGCTGTATTCGTACTACGATGGCGCGGGTATATCTGAACGCTGCTGGCCTCAAAGAAAAACGGCGCCGATCAGGGCGCCGTTTTCTGTTTTAAGTCCGTATCGGATCAGAGATTCGGATAAAGCGGGTAGCGCGCGCAAAGTTCGGCGACTTCGGCTTTGACTTTGGCTTCGACCGCACCGTTTCCGTCTTCGCCATTTGCGGCCAGACCGTCGACCACTTCGATGATCCAGTCTGCGATTTGGCGGAACTCGGCCTCACCAAAACCGCGGGTGGTTCCGGCAGGCGAGCCCAGACGGATACCGCTGGTGATCGTCGGCTTTTCGGGGTCGAACGGCACACCGTTCTTGTTGCAGGTGATATGTGCCCGGCCCAAAGCTTTCTCGGTTGCGTTGCCTTTAACACCTTTGGGGCGCAGGTCGACAAGAACCACATGGGTATCGGTGCCGTGGGTCACAGTGTCCAGGCCACCCTTGATCAGCTGATCTGAAAGGGCTTGCGCATTCACAACGACCTGCTTGATATAGTCCTTGAACTCAGGACGCAGTGCCTCGCCAAAGGCAACGGCCTTGCCAGCAATCACATGCATCAGCGGACCACCCTGAATGCCCGGGAAGATCGCCGAGTTTACCTTTTTGGCAATCGCTTCATCATTGGTCAGGATCATGCCGCCGCGCGGGCCGCGCAGGGTTTTATGCGTGGTGGTGGTGGCCACATGCGCATGCGGGAAGGGCGAAGGGTGCGCGCCTGCGGCAACCAGACCGGCGATATGGGCCATATCCACATGCAGATAGGCGCCGACCATATCGGCGATTTCACGCATGCGGGCAAAATCGATGACGCGCGGGATGGCCGAGCCTCCGGCGATGATCAGCTTGGGGTTATGTTCCTTTGCCAGCGCTTCGATCTGATCATAGTCGATCAGGTTGTCCTGCTTGCGCACGCCATAATGTACCGCGTTGAACCACTTGCCTGACTGGTTCGGCGCCGCACCATGGGTCAGGTGACCACCTGCATCCAGCGACATTCCCAGAATGGTGTCACCGGGCTTGATCAGCGCCTGAAATACACCTTGGTTCGCCTGCGATCCCGAATTCGGTTGGACGTTGGCAAACTCACACCCAAACAACTGCTTGGCACGGTCGATAGCCAGGTTCTCGGCAATGTCGACGAACTGACAACCGCCATAGTACCGGCGGCCCGGATAACCTTCGGCATATTTGTTGGTCATGACCGAGCCCTGCGCCTCCATCACGGCGGCAGAGACGATGTTCTCCGAGGCGATCAGTTCGATCTCGTCGCGCTGGCGGCCCAATTCAGATGTGATCGAGCCGAACAGCTCGGGGTCACGATCCGCGAGGGACTGGGTGAAAAATCCGTTGTCACGAAGATTGGCGTTCATGTGCGCTCCGCATGGCTGGGGTGTATCTGGCGGATTTCCTATCGGAAACGACGTGTGTCAGAAAGGTTGTAAAGCGACGAAATGGCCCTCTATGGCGTCAACTCTGGCCTATTGCGGAAAGGTATGTTTGTTTCGGAACCAAATGTGCAGCACTGGAAACTATAAAACATGACAAAGAGAATCGCCTTTCTGGCCAGCGATGCCAAGGTTGCGCAGACCGCCCGGGATGCGCTTGTGGCGCGCTACGGAAATGCAGCGCCGAGAGACGCAGATGTTGTGGTGGCGCTGGGTGGTGATGGCTTCATGCTTCAGACGCTGCAGGGCGTCCAGCATTTGGACAAGCCGGTTTATGGAATGAATCGCGGTACCATCGGGTTTCTGATGAACGAATATGCCGAAGTTGATCTGATGGCCCGGCTAGCAGAGGCAGAGGAAGAAGTCATCAATCCATTGGCGATGACTGCAATGGACCAGGCGGGCCAAAAGCACCAAGCACTTGCAATCAACGAGATTTCGCTGCTTCGTGCGGGGCCGCAGGCAGCGCGGTTGCGGATCAGCGTTGATGGGCGGGTACGCATGGCCGAACTCGTGTGTGATGGTGCATTGCTTGCCACGCCGGCGGGTTCAACCGCATATAACTATTCCGCTCACGGACCCATTGTACCCATTGGCGCGGACGTTCTGGCATTGACGCCAATCGCCGCGTTTCGCCCCCGGCGGTGGCGTGGCGCCTTGCTGCCGAAAGTTGCGAAAGTCAGATTCGATGTGATCGAGGCTGACAAACGCCCGGTTATCGTTGCGGCCGATTCCATATCGTTTCCGGATATCGATTGGGTCGAGATCAGGTCTGAGATTGCGATCCAGCATCGTATTCTATTTGACCCTGGCCACGGCCTGGAAGAACGATTGATCTCCGAACAATTTACTTAAATCTCAGCGTGTTGATCATTTTTCCACCGCTTGTGTGAACCAGTTCACATGCAACGCGATAAGGGTTTGTTAACTTCAAGTTGCCCGGAGAACACGCCGAGGTGGAAGTGAGTGGCCATCTAAAGGTGTTTTCGAATGGTTGCGCAGTTTTCGCGCTGGCGAGGGTGGGTGGTGCTACGCTCGTCATCTTAATCCGGGCATATTTTAGTATGCGGACCCCGGGACAAAATCCCGGGGTCTATTTCATTTGTGAGGCCTGAGTGACGATGTCTCAGGTTTGCGCGCTCATTCGATCCCACAGAATCGGAGCCATCTGCCCCACACGCGCTTCGATCGCGACCGCTGCATCCACCGCCATATCCTCACGCCAGCGTCGAGCAGCAATCTGAACATTGATCGGTTGCGGCCCATTCGGCAATTCGGCCAAGCGTGCGGGAACGCTGGCGGCGGGCAGCCCGAGGAAATTCATCGCATAAGAATAGACCGCGCATCCTAACACCTCATGAACGCCTTCCGCACCTTCGGTATCGCGATCAGGTCTGAAGAACGGTTGCGGCAGGAATGGAGACAGGACCAAAGGATATTTCTGCATGAATAGCGACCATTGGCGCGCAAAATGGCTGCGTTGCGCCAACGCCTGAATCAGTTCGTCGCCTACGATCGGAGGAAACTCCTGAAAATAAACCTCGAAAATATCACGGATGGTTTGAGACCCGACTGCCTCGATATCGTTTTTCATCAACGTCAGCACTTCACCCATCAGCGCGCGATAGCCGATGCGCCCACATTCGAACACATCCGGCGGATCAATGTCTTCAACTATATATCCGGCATCTACCAGCGCCTCCCGAGCGGTACTTAGCGCTTTGTCCACTTCGGGGTGCAAAGCGTATTCGAACGAATTTTTGGTGAACGCAACTTTGATTGGGGTGTCCGGCCCCGCGCCGCGCCAAGGCATTGGCACATGGAAGGGGTCGCGGGCGTCCGGGGCGATCAGGCTGGGCATCGAAAGGTGCAGGTCCTTTGCGCTTCTTGTGAGCAAGCCCTGTACCGACATCGATTGTGCCAGCATCCCGCGTTCCACCTTCTGGCTGGGGTTCCAGGCCGGTACGCGGCCCAGCCCCGGTTTCACTGTAACCGCACCATTGGCCGCTGCCGGAAAGCGCAGACTGCCTCCGATATCGTTGCCATGAGCCAGGGCACCGATGCCCGCCATGACCGCAGCCCCCGCGCCCCCGGACGACCCACCGGGCGAGATATGGCGGCCCCAAGGATTGTGCGTGCGCCCATGAAGTGGATTATCCGTGTCAGCGCGGAACGAGAATTCGGGCGTATTGGTCCGCCCGATGACAATGGCCCCCGCCTTATGCAAGTTTGAAACCACCGGTGCGTCATCAGGGGCAATGACATCCTTCAAGGCAACCACACCATTTGTGGTGGCATGGTTCTTCTGGTCGACATTCACTTTGATGGTCACGGGTACCCCGTGCAGCGGTCCAACCGAGGCACCATTGCGGCGCGCCTGATCAAGCGCAGATGCACGCTCTAACGCTTCTGTGCCCAGATCGTCCACGACAGCATTCAGCGAGGGATTTACCTGATGCATCCGCTCCAATGCATCACTGATCACCTCTTCTGCGCTCAACTCGCCAGCTTGGGTCAGCGCAGCCAATTCTGTTGCATCAAAACGCCAGATATCGCCCTGTGTCATGCTCGTCCTCCTCACCTCAAACTGAGGTGAGGAGGACCCAATGACAAGCCCCGCAATCGCAAAACGGATCCAACCTTCATCTGGCCAAGAATATCTCGGAGCGCGAGGCAGAGCCTCGCACACGCGCGACAGCGCAAATCGGTTGCGCCGTAAGGCGCTCCGCTTGATCGTACCGTGAAATTACTGCGCGTAGCCGATAGTTTGCAGGGCCACCGTGATCTCGTCCAGAATTGCTGGGTCATCGATTGTGGCAGGCATTTTATACGCCTTGCCATCCGCGATCGACACCATCGTACCACGCAGGATCTTGCCCGAGCGTGTCTTGGGCAGACGATCCACCACTACGGCTTTCTTGAACGCAGCGACTGGGCCGATTTTGTCACGAACCATCTGGACCACATCGGTTACCACCTCCGCGTGATTCCGGTCGGAACCGGCATTCAGGCACAGGAAACCGACAGGCATCTGGCCTTTCAGTTGATCAGATACCCCAATCACAGCGCATTCTGCCACATCGGGGTGAGCGGCCAACACCTCTTCCATCCCGCCCGTCGAAAGTCGGTGCCCGGCGACGTTGATCACGTCATCGGTACGGGCCATGATATAGAGATACCCATCTTCGTCGATCATGCCCGCATCACCGGTTTCGTAATAGCCGGGAAAATGCTCAAGGTAGGATTTTCTGAAGCGCGCCTCAGCATTCCACAGGTTTGGCAATGTGCCTGGCGGAAGCGGAAGCTTGACTGCGATCGCGCCCAACTCGCCCGGTCTCATAGGATGGCCGCCTTCGTCCAGAATCTGAACGTCATAGCCCGGCATAGGCTTGGCAGGTGATCCCAGCTTGACCGGAAGCTCTTCGATTCCGAGCGGGTTGCCAGCGATGGTCCAGCCAGTTTCGGTTTGCCACCAATGGTCGATGACCGGAACTTTCAGCGCATCCTGCGCCCAGATGATCGTATCTGGGTCAGCCCTCTCTCCTGCAAGATACAGAGCCTTAAGGCAGGATAGATCGTAATTCGCCATCAATTCTGCGCTTGGGTCTTCGCGTTTTACGGCACGAATGGCGGTTGGGGCGGTGAAGAAGCTTTTGACCTTGTGTTCGGATATCACGCGCCAGAAAGTTCCGGCGTCAGGTGTTCCGACGGGCTTGCCCTCAAAAACAATCGTCGTGTTGCCGTGGATCAGCGGGGCATAACAGATATAGGAATGGCCAACGACCCAGCCGACATCCGAAGCCGCCCAGAACACATCTCCCGGATCGACATTGTAGATGTTTTTCATCGTCCAGTTCAGTGCGACCAGATGGCCGGCAGTCGGGCGCACGACGCCTTTGGGCGCACCAGTGGTGCCGGATGTATAGAGGATATAGGCTGGATCATTGCCGCTGACTGGTACACATTCTGCGGGCTCCGTACCGTATTGGAAACCGTGCCAGTTGACGTCGCGCCCCTCGATTAGTTGTGCGACTTCCTGCTCGCGCTGGAATATTACGCAAAACTCGGGTTTGTGGGTGGCCAGATCGATCGCGCCATCCAGCAGAGGTTTGTAGTGCACAACGCGTCCCGGCTCCATCCCGCATGAGGCAGCGATGATCGCCTTGGGTTTCGCATCGTCGATACGTACGGCCAGTTCGTTGCTGGCAAAGCCGCCGAATACCACTGAATGCACTGCTCCTAGCCGGGCGCAAGCCAGCATTGCCTCCAGCGCTTCGGGGATCATAGGCATGTAGATGATGACGCGGTCACCTTTCTCAATACCTTTTGCACGGAGCGCGCCAGCCAGATTAGCAACCCGATTGCGTAACTCGACGTATGAGATTTCGCGTTTGGTATGAGTAATGGGGCTGTCATAGATGATCGCGGTTTGCTCACCACGACCATTTTCCACATGGCGATCAACTGCGTTCCAGCACGTATTTACCTTGGCATCACTGAACCATTCGTAAAGAGGCGCATTGTCGTCAAACAGAGCTTTGCTGGGCGCTTGAACCCAATCGATCCCCTTGGCTGCATCCATCCAGAATGCTTCGGGGTCGTTCTTCCAGCTCTCGTAGACGTCCTGATATGCCATGATGGCCTCCTCCCAAATTCCTTGAGCTATGTGTTAGGCATCGTGGATGTTTCGAGCAAGCGATGCGCATAACGGCGCGTCAGTTTATCGCAAAATCTTTGCAGAACCTTGCAGATTGGCTTGCAAATTTTTGCAAATCTTCTGATCTGAGCAGACTTCTGAGTGTCATATGTAAGGATTTGCAAATCTGCAAATTTATTGCTGCAAATGTTCTGGCGCTAACAGAATCAAACCGGGCACCTAATCTGGTGCCCGGTCATGTATACGTAATGATATAGGCGCTGGGCTTATCCGTAGTGCGCGACTGGCGTACCTGCGATGGCCGCCATGTTCAGCAGTCCCCTGGCCGTAATCGAGGGCGTTACGATATGCGCCTTGTTTCCCATTCCCATGAGGATTGGACCTACCTCAAGCCCGTCCGCTTTCATCTTCAGGATATTGCGCACACCGCTTGCCGCATCCGCATGGGCGAAGATCAGGACATTTGCAGAGCCTTCCAAACGCGAGTTCGGGAAGATACGTGCACGCAATTCAGGATCCAAAGCCAGATCAAGGTTCATCTCGCCTTCATAGCTGAAGTCGCGTGGCTCGGAATCGAGAATCTCAAGCGCAGCCCGCAGCCGCTTGCCTGATCCCTCGGCCTGATTGCCGAATTGCGATTGCGAACAAAATGCGATCTTGGGTTCCAACCCGAACCGCCGCACGTGACGAGCAGCTCCAATGGTGGATTCGGCAAGTTCTTCTGGTGTCGGCAATTGTCTTACATGCGTGTCTGCAATGAACAGAGGGCCATCTTCCAGAATCATCAGCGAAAGCGCGCCATGCGGGCGCAAATCGCCATCATCCAGAACCTGTTCGACATAGTTAAGATGCCAGCGATACTCACCAAAAGTGCCACAGATCATGCTGTCCGCCTCGCCGCGATGCACCATGATTGCTGCAATGGCGGTGTTGTTGGTGCGCATGATGGCCTTGGCCAGATCCGGAGTGACCCCCCGACGCTGCATTATTTGATGGTACGAATTCCAATAATCGTAGTAACGGGGATCGTCCTGAGGGTTCACGATTTGAAAATCCTGCCCCGGTCGTACTGTCAGGCCTAGCCTTTCGCAACGTGCGCTGATCACGTCCGGTCGCCCGATCAGGATCGGGGTTTCCGTGGTTTCTTCCAATATCGCTTGCGCAGCCCTTAAAACACGCTCGTCCTCCCCTTCTGCGAAGACAATTCTACGCGATGCGACGGCTGCGGCTTCGAACACTGGCCGCATCAACAGTGCAGATTTGAACACGGTTTGGTTCAGGCGCTCTTTATAGGCTTCGAGGTCATCAATGGGTCGTTTTGCGACCCCGCTCTTCATAGCAGCCTGTGCAACCGATGACGAAACGACCCCCACTAGGCGCGGGTCAAAGGGTTTTGGGATCAGGTAATCTGGACCAAAAGTCAGCTGCTCACCCTTATAGGCCGCCGCGGCTTCGGCGCTGGTCGTCGCGCGGGCCATGTCGGCGATGCCGTCGACGCAGGCGATCTGCATCTCGTCGTTGATTTCAGTCGCACCTACGTCCAGGGCACCTCGGAAGATAAACGGGAAGCACAACACGTTGTTCACTTGGTTCGGAAAGTCGCTGCGACCGGTCGCAATGATCGCGTCAGGGGCAACTTCGCGCGCCGCCTGTGGCAGGATTTCCGGAGTGGGGTTGGCCAGCGCAAAGATGATCGGGGTTTTGGCCATCTTCTCGACCATCTCAGGCTTGAGCACATTTGGTCCGCTCAGCCCCAGAAACAGATCGGCACCTCCGATCACATCATCCAGAGTGCGCAGATCGGTTTTCTGCGCAAACTGATCCTTGTGCGGGTTCATATCCTCGGCGCGACCTTCATAGACCAACCCGTGAATGTCGCAGAGCCAGATATTCTCGCGTTTGACGCCGAGCTTCACCAACATGCTGAGGCAGGCGATCCCGGCAGCACCGCCGCCGGTCGAAACTACTTTGATATCCTCGAAGCTCTTTCCTGCCACATACAGGGCGTTCTTAGCTGCGGCACCAACAACGATTGCCGTGCCGTGCTGATCGTCATGAAACACCGGGATGTTCATCCGTTCCCGGCACAGTTTTTCGACAATAAAACAATCCGGTGCCTTGATATCTTCAAGGTTGATCGCGCCAAAGGTAGGTTCCAGGGCGCAGACGATATCTGCCAGCTTTTCTGGGTCAGGCTGATCCACCTCGATATCAAAGCAATCGATGCCTGCGAACTTTTTGAACAAGACGGCCTTGCCTTCCATCACCGGTTTCGAGGCCAATGCGCCTATATTCCCAAGGCCTAGAACTGCGGTGCCGTTTGACACAACCGCAACAAGATTGCCGCGGGCCGTGTATTTCTCAGCATTGGCGGCGTTGTCCTTTATCTCAAGACTGGCTTCGGCGACGCCTGGCGAATATGCCCGCGCAAGGTCCCGACCATTTGCCATTGGTTTGGTTGCCTTGATCTCAAGCTTTCCGGGCTTTGGATACGCATGATAGTCAAGCGCGGCCTGTCTCAGGTTCGGTGTGTCAGACATCGGTAATACAACTCCGTTCCAATATTCGTTTGATGGTTAAACTATTTCTCAGCGCTTGGCTATGTCGCCTCGAACCGCAGTCAGAGACAGGCCTCACGGATACGTTAACGAAACGTTGGTTGAGAGTTGCTGCATCGTTTTTATGTACAGCCAATTCCGGGGAACCTGACGGACACCAGAAGCGGCGGACCTTATCATGCGTCATGAAGACAAAGCTTGTGCTAGTGCACAATTTGCCAACCCTTCAATCAGGATTGGTGCCAATCGGAATGTCTTCTTTGTTGTGCTTGTTTTGGCGGTTTCATTTCTTTTTGTGGTTATGATTTGGCCCGAAGCGGCTGCGGCTTTCATCCAGGAAGGTGGGTTGATTGAGACGATATCGGCCTCTGCGTTACTGGCTGCCGGTTTGGTCGCGTTGGTACGCTTCCGAGTCATCTCGCGGCTTTACATCGCGGTGGTCTGCCTGCTGTTGGCCGAGCGCGAATTGGAGGCGGAGGTGTACACAGAAGGCAGCGCGCCTTTCGTGGTGCTAAACTGGATTGACTTATTGCTTGATGTGACTGCAGTAAGGATCGTTTTGGCTGCGATCGTCATTGGTGGTTTGCTCTGGCATGGGATACCGAACGGAATTAAGGCACTGAAGATCCGCGCGCCTTTTTTGATGATTTTTTTCCTGGCTGGAAGTGTTGCGGTGCTGGCTCAGCTTCTTGAGGAAATCAGCGGATTGTTCGACGAATACCTTTCGGTTGCGATGGCTACACGTTTGTTCGTGATGGAAGAAACGCTGGAGATGTACTTTTCGATTGGCATTTTGGCTGCTGTTCTGATCGGATGGCCAAAACCAAAATCCGAAGAGAAACAGAATGACCAGCAATACCAGCGACTCCCTCACGCGCGCTGAAATCCGACTGCCGACGCAGGAACTGCGCAACGATATCCCGTTTTATACCAAGGTACTGGGGATGCGGATGGATATGATCTATCCGGCAGATGACCCTCGGGTTGCCGTGTTCTCTGGTCACGGTCTGCGCTTGCGGATCGAGAAAGATGCAGCTGAAGCGGCGGGAACGTTGCGCATTCTGACAAACGATCCAGATGGTTTTGCCGAGGGGCAGCGCAGCCTTGTCGCGCCGAACGGCACCCGGATCGAGATTGACGAGTTGAACCCGCCGCTTGTCATGCCGAACACGGTGCACTCATTTGTAGTCCGTAGGCTCAAGGATCAGGCGCCGTGGATCATTGGACGGGCAGGGATGCATTATCGCGATCTCGTGCCGGACCGGCTGGGCGGATCGATTATCGCCAGCCATATACGTATCCCAGATGGCGGTCCTGTGCCCGATATGGTGCATTTCCACAAAGTCGGATTTCAGCTGATCTTCTGCATCCACGGCTGGGTCGATGTGGTCTACGAAGATCAGGGCGACAAGATGCGCCTGACGGCAGGCGATTGCTTTATTCAGCCGCCTGAAATCCGCCACCGCGTGCTGGAAGCGTCAGACAACGTTCAGGTGATCGAGATTGGTGTCCCAGCCGAGCATGTCACGGAGATTGATCATGAGATGGAACTGCCCACCCCGCATTTCCGTCCGGATCGGGAATGGGATGGGCAGCGGTTCGTTTACAATCAAGCCAATGATGCCGACTGGGTGCCATTCCGCTTGCCCGGTTACATCTGCCGTGACACGACGATTGCCGAGAATACCAAAGGCGTGGCGGGCGTTCAGGTCGTGCGCCGGGGCGAGGGTAACCCTCAATGGGCCAGCCACGACACCGACATACACTTTACCTTCGTGATGACCGGCGAGGTGACTCTTGAGGGTAAAGGGCGCGAGCCCTATCGGTTGGAACAAGGCGATGCCTTCGTCATCCCGCCGGGAATGCGAACACGGCTGTCAGACCCCTCGCAGGACGTGGAACTGCTTGAGGTGACTTTACCGGGGACCTTCAATACGACGTTGGGTTAGGTCCAAGAAGAAGTGGATAATGGCGTCAAGGGGGCTTCAATTCCCCCGTCGCTTTCCAGTAGGGTATGATATTCTGACCAGATGATCAAAAATTGGGATTCGCCATGTCTTTGAAAGATGCAGCTTTGGCCGTTCGGGAAAATGCCCACGCGCCTTATTCGAATTTCAAGGTCGGGGCGGCGATCCGGTCCAGTTCAGGTGTGATCTATTTTGGCTGCAATGTCGAAAATATTGCTTACCCCGAAGGTACGTGCGCCGAGGCCGGGGCAATCGCGGCAATGGTCGCCGCTGGTGAAAAAGAACTGACCGAGGTCTACGTGGTCGCCAGCAGCCCGCAGCCGGTGCCCCCATGTGGTGGATGCCGTCAGAAACTGGCCGAATTCGGCAACGGGGATGTGGTCGTTACAATGGCAACGGTTGATGGTCTGGAAACCAAAACCACGATTGCCGATCTATTGCCCGGTGCGTTCGACGCGTCGCATATGGAGGATGTCTGACTTCATGGATGCGCGCTCGATCATCGCCAAACTTCGCCGTCAGGAGGTGCCAACTGGTGACGAACTAATGTGGTTCGCGCAAGGCCTGGCCGATGGTGGCGTCAGTGACGCGCAGGCCGGGGCCTTTGCGATGGCTGTCTGTATGGGCGGTCTGGGGGCCAATGGGCGGGCTGATCTGACTGTTGCCATGCGCGACAGCGGCGAGGTGCTGACGTGGGATTTGGACGGGCCGGTGGTCGATAAGCATTCGACCGGTGGGGTCGGCGATTGCGTCAGCCTGCTGCTTGCCCCGGCTTTGGCGGAATGCGGGGCGTATGTGCCGATGATCTCGGGGCGTGGTCTGGGCCATACCGGGGGCACTCTGGACAAGCTCGAGGCCATACCGGGAGTGACCACTCAGATCGGTCAGGCGCGACTGACGCAGGTGCTGAAAGACACAGGGGCAGCCATCGTGGGGGCAACGGGCCAGATCGCCCCTGCGGACAAGCGGCTGTATGCGGTGCGCGATGTGACGGCGACGGTGGAGAGCCTTGACCTGATTACGGCATCAATACTGTCCAAGAAGCTGGCGGCGAGCCCGGATGCGTTGGTTCTGGACGTTAAGGTGGGCAGCGGCGCGTTCATGAAGACGCTGGATGAGGCACGCAATTTGGCACAGGCCTTGACCGAAACGGCTAATGCCGCTGGTTGCCGTACATCCGCAGTGATCACCGACATGAGTCAGCCCCTCGCTTCCGCACTTGGCAATGCGCTGGAAGTGGCCGAGGTGATGAAAGCTTTGACCAGCGGGCAGGGATCGCCTTTGGCCGAAATCTCGGCCGAGTTGGGGGGCGTTCTCATGGCGGATGCCGGTATGTGCGCTACGGCAGAGGAAGGAAACGCCAGTATAGCCCAAGTGATCCGCGATGGTCGTGCAGCCGAACGGTTCGGACGCATGATGGCTGCCGTGGGTGGACCGGTGCATTTCGTTGACACATGGGATCGGTTTTTGCCGGAGGCCAATGTGATCCGGGAAGTTCACGCTCCGCATGGCGGATATGTCTCGTCCATTGATGGCGAGGCGCTGGGCCTCGCAGTCGTGGCCCTAGGCGGTGGGCGCCAGATCGAGAGCGATGAGATTGATCCGGCGGTTGGCCTGTCGGGCCTTCTGAGGGTCGGAGATAAGGTGACCAAAGGCGCTCCGTTGGCGGTTGTTCATGCGGGGCGAGAAGATGCAGCGCAACGGGCTGCCGCGGTAGTGCTAGATGCCATCACGCTGAGTGACGAACCGGTAGCACAGCCGCCTCAAATCCATGAAAGGATCAGCGCATGAGCCGCGCTTTCCTTGTGGTAATGGACTCGGTTGGTATCGGCGGCGCGCCGGATGCCGATCAGTTTTACAACGGCACCAAACCCGATACAGGCGCGAATACAGTGGCCCACATAGCACAAGCTTGTGCCGAGGGGCGTGCGGAAGAAGGGCGGAGCGGACCGTTGCAACTGCCCAACCTGGATGCCATGGGGCTGGGGGCGGCGACCCGTCTGGCCTCGGGCGCACCGACGCCGGGCCTTGAGGCCGCGCCGACGGGCTTGTGGGGTTGCGCACGTGAATATTCTCCGGGAAAGGATACGCCCTCAGGGCATTGGGAACTGGCGGGTCTACCTGTGCCCTGGGACTGGCGTTATTTCCCGGATCGCCAGCCAGCGTTTCCCGAAACGCTAAGCAAGGCTGCCGCCGAGGTAGCGGGGACCGACGGAATATTAGGCGACTGCCATGCCTCGGGGACGACGATCATCTCAGAACTGGGGGCCGAGCATATACGTACCGGCTGGCCGATCTGCTACACGTCTGCCGATAGCGTATTCCAGATTGCCGCGCATGAAGACAGCTTTGGGCTCGACCGACTGCTGGATATGTGCCGCTCACTGGCGCCTCGATTGCACGAAATGAAAGTGGGCCGCGTTATCGCCCGGCCGTTTGTCGGAACGCCCGAAAAGGGGTTCACCCGGACAACCAACCGCAAGGATTTTGCCATCGTTCCACCTGAACCCGTTCTTACGAATTGGGCACAGGATGCCGGTCGCCGTGTGCATGCGGTGGGCAAGATTGGCGATATATTTTCAATGCAGGGGATCGACACGCTGCGAAAGGGTTCGGACGCAGAGTTGATGCGTCACCTGTCGGACCTCGTTGATGAGGCGGAAGAGGGCAGCCTGACCTTTGCAAACTTTGTCGAGTTCGACAGTCTGTACGGCCATCGGCGTGATATCAGCGGCTATGCCCGCGCGCTGGAATGGTTCGATCGTGAAATTGGCGCGATCCTACAAAAACTGCGCCCCGGTGATCTGATGCTATTGACCGCAGACCACGGCAACGACCCCAGTTGGAGTGGCACTGACCACACGCGTGAACAAGTGCCCGTGCTGATCGCAGGGCAGGGCACGGGCGAGATCGGTCCCGTGAACTTTGCCGATATCGCCGCCAGTATCGCGCACCACCTGAACATACCGGCGCAAGGGCCGGGAAGGACTTTTCTATGACAGTCGCTGACCTGCCTAAGATCGAATTACATTTGCACCATGAAGGCGCCGCTCCGCCTAGCTTCATACGCCAACTGGCCCATGAGAAACGAGTGGACCTGAGCGGGATATTCAAACCCGACGGCTCTTATGATTTCCGCGACTTTGCCCATTTCCTTAGCGTTTATGAGGCTGCGTGCGAGGTGCTGAAAACGGCCGAAGATTTCCGCCGCCTGACACTGGCCATTCTGGAAGAGAGCGCCGCGAATGGTGTGGTGTATTCCGAAACATTCCTTAGCCCGGATTTCTGCGGCGGTGGCGATTTGCATGCATGGAAGGATTACCTGACTGCGATTCAGGACGCCGCAGACGAGGCCGAGCGCAAATTCGGGATCACCCTGCGTGGTGTCATCACTTGCGTGCGCCATTTTGGACCCGAGCAAGCCAAGGCCAGCGCCCATTGTGCGGCTGAAACCGCAGGTGACTGGATTACCGGATTTGGTATGGGCGGCAACGAATCCGTCGGAACACAGGGCGATTTCAAATGGGCCTTTGACTGCGCGCGCGAGGCTGGGTTGCGATTGACGACCCATGCCGGTGAATTTGGCGGTCCAGAGAGTGTTCGGGATGCTGTCCGTGATTTGGGGGTCGAGCGCATAGGCCATGGCGTTCGCGCCATCGAAGACCCGGATCTTGTGTACGAGTTAGTTGACCGGGGCATAACGCTTGAGGTCTGCCCGGGTTCAAACGTGGTACTGGGCCTGTTTCCTGATTTTGCCGCACATCCCATCGCTAAATTGCGTGATGCAGGCGTCAACGTCACGGTATCCACTGACGATCCGCCGTTTTTTCATACCACGATGCGGCGCGAATATGAGATGCTTAATGCAGCGTTCGGCTGGCAAGCCGAAGATTTTGCTGCCCTGAATGAAACAGCCCTGAACGCGGCCTTTTGCGATGAAGAGACCCGCGCGCGGGTCAAGAAAAGACTGGAGACATCATGAGCGATCACCTGACCGTCGTCGACCACCCATTGGTGCAGCACAAATTGACGCTCATGCGGGACAAAGGCACCTCAACCGCTGTGTTCCGGCAGTTGCTGCGCGAGATCACGCTTTTGCTGGCTTATGAGGTCACCCGCGAGATGCCGCTGACCACCCGCCATATCGAAACCCCGATGGAAGAAATGGACGCTCCCATTCTGGCGGGCAAGAAATTGGCGCTGGTATCGATCCTGCGGGCTGGAAACGGGATGTTGGACGGCGTGCTGGAGCTGATCCCCTCTGCCCGAGTGGGGTTCGTGGGGCTTTATCGGGATGAAGAGACGCTGAAGCCGGTCCAATACTATTTCAAAGCTCCCGAGGGTTTGACGGATCGTTTGGTCATTGCTGTTGATCCGATGCTGGCAACCGGCAACAGCTCGGCTGCGGCCATTGATTTGCTGAAAGAGCAGGGGGCGAAAGATATCCGCTTTCTGTGCCTGCTGGCTGCCCCCGAGGGCGTCGCGCGCATGAAAGAGGCGCACCCGGATGTCAAAATCGTCACGGCCGCGCTGGATCGTGAGCTGAACTCAAAGGGTTACATTATGCCTGGACTAGGTGACGCTGGCGACCGGATGTTCGGGACCAAATAGGTGCTATTGCCCACAGATATTCTGTAGCCGGACCCAATCGCGGTCGGGCAGTACCTGTTCCAAAGTACGACCCGCCATCGGATCGGCTTCTATCAATCCAAGAACGGACTCGCCTGTGATATCAAGCGCATAGGCGTATGGGGTCGAGGGCAGGGCGGTCTGTGCAAAAACCGCGAGCAGCACGTCATCGCTTAGCTGCGGCTGTGGACCGGATAGAACCTGCTCGGTGTAGGTGTCCACGATCTCGGGCGTCAATTCGCCGGTAGTCAGCAACCGAAATGCGGCACTCGGGCCGGTACGGTCCAACAGATCGTCCAGCGGTTCCTGCTGAGTTGCCCGCGCGCGCGCGGCTATGATGTATCCGGCGGCAACGGCTGGGTCTTCGTGATCTTCGACCAGTGCCCGGTTTAGCAGTACGGTTCCACCCGGCAGGCTCAGGCTGTCAGGCAGACCTGCTGGTAGGATCACGATTTGGCGGACACCGGTGCGGCGCGCCAGCTGATCCAGCGACGCTTGCGCATCAGGCGAAGAGCAAGCCTTGCCTGACACCCTTTCGATCCGCTGCAGGATTGCATCGCCGATTTCTTGTTGCTTGACCTCTGGCACTACCGAAACAACATGGCGCTGCAGTGCGCTGGGTAGCCAGAACAAAAGCACTGCCAAGACCGCCAGAACAACCCCTGCAACGCTGAGCCAACGCAGCCGTCCGGGATGTGGTCTGGCACGGTCGATGGCGCGCTGCAGCCGGTCAATTGCTTCGATCATTGTGGTTTCAGATTCTGCAAGCTCCAGTGTTTCGCCGGGATCGCCGTCGGGATTGAATATTGCAGGGTAGGTTCCGGGGTTTTGTCGCTCTAGCGCCGCCAGCGACCAATGGGTCAGCGCGCTGTCATTGAAGTCAGAAATCGTCAGAGTGGCTTCACCAATTGATACCACTACTTCGCGCCGTTGTTCATCGGGCGAGGGACGCCACAGACCGGTGGCTTCGATCCGCTGGTACTGTTTGAGTGCGGTCATCGGGTAATGCTGCTCGAATATTATTTTGCGCCAAGCTTAGCATGGCGAAAACCAGCGGCGCAAACCTGTTGCGCAGTGTTTGTGAAATGTGCTGAGTGTGCCGGGTAAGTTTCGGCCAGAACGGGCTGATTAAGGGCAGAGGCGCGGATGCAGTCACAACAACAAACCCATTCAATCATGGCGTCGTTGCTGATGGTTGCGGCCATGTCCATTATCGGCGTGATCGACAATTTCGTGATCCGCGTCGCCGAGAGCGTGGGGCTATGGCAGTTTCACCTAAGTCGCGCCTTACTGATGCTGCCGCTGATCGCGGTGTTGTCGATATTGGGTATGGGCACCTTGAGGCCCCGGCGGATTGGTGTCGTCGCGGTGCGCAGCGTGTTGATCACGCTGGCAATGCTTTTCTATTTCAGTGCGCTGGCATTGATGCCCATCGCTCAGGCGCTTGCCGGGTTATTCACATCGCCGATATTCGTGCTGTTGATTTCGGCCCTTTTGTTGAAGCAGCGCATAGGTCCCTGGCGGATCGTGGCTGTTTTATTGGGGTTTTCGGGAATTCTGTGCGTATTGCAGCCGGACCCGACATCATTTGACGTAAAGACGCTACTGCCAGTCGCTGGTGGCTTTTTTTACGCACTCAGCGCTGTTGTAACGCGCACCCTCTGTTCCGACGAAAGCACTGTTGCGCTGCTGGCGGCGATGGTTGTCACACTGGGGCTTGCAGGGGCGATCGGACTGATCTGGCTTGCCCTGTTTCCGGTTGGCGTGCCAGTCGGGCCGGATGGCTTCGCGATGCGCGGTTGGGTTTGGCCGATGCAAGACGCGTTGCCTTGGGTTGTGGTTCAGGCCGTGGGCTCAACAATTGCCGTTTTCATGCTGATCAAAGCCTATCAACTGGGTGAGCCATCATATGTCGCAGTCTTTGAATACTCGGTCATGATATTTGGCCCGCTCTTTGCCTGGGTGGCGTTTGGGCAGTCCGTCGGGCAGATGCAAATCATCGGCATTGGCATGATCGCCTCTGCCGGAGTGCTGCTTGGGTGGCGGGAGCGGCGGATATCCTCGCTACAGCAGGCGGCGCAGTAAGAACGGAATAGAATCGGCTTGTATCCGTCATAGTATCGTTTCGAGATGCAGATCAAAGCCCGTTCGGAATACTGATTTGTTTATTGAAAACCAGTAAATTGCGGCGAAACTGATCTAATTTGGCCACAAATGTGGCAAAACTAAGTCAAATTGAGGCACAACTCTAAGACCTTCTGAGTTGTTTGAAGGTGCCAACAGGGGGACGGCACGTGTTAGAGTTAGTGAGTGTTTCGGGGTATTCGAAACGTGAAGTGAAAGGCCGACAGGCCTTTGTGGGACAGGCCGCATCAGCGCGTCGTGGGG
This sequence comes from Ruegeria sp. H9, assembly GCF_056532915.1. Lineage (NCBI taxonomy): Bacteria > Pseudomonadati > Pseudomonadota > Alphaproteobacteria > Rhodobacterales > Roseobacteraceae > Ruegeria > Ruegeria sp. H9. The sequence continues at coordinate 1,638,111 of NZ_JBQFNX010000001.1, forward strand.
GATTGCTGCACGGAACCAAAGTGTCCACAACAGGGGGCTGGAAACGGGTCGAAAGACTGGTTGCAGGCGATCTGGTGCGGACACGGGACCATGGGTTCAAAGAATTGAGGCGCGTTTGCGTTGACCGGATCGTGGTGGCGGGAGACGAGCGCAGGCCCGAGCATTTGCCGGTTCTTGTGCCATCCCGAGCAGCATACAATGGGCGTCCTGTTTGGCTGATGCCGGAACAAGGTATGGCGTTGGATCAAGGCAAGCTTGGTGTTGGAATCGAGGGGGTTTCGATCATTCCAGCTCGAACGCTCAGCGGGGTGGGGCGTATTGAGTCCAGCACACCTGCGCAGTCCTTCGATGTCACGTCATTATTCTTTGACGAGGATGAGCTGGTTTTTATCGAGGGCGGATTTCAGGCTTATTGCCCGTCCGGTCGCATGAATACCGGGTCAAGTCGAAACCCTGAGGCCTATGAAGTCGCGGATGCTGAACACGCCGATCTTCTGATCGAGGCCGTGACCGGCAAAGGGAACCTTTCGGCTTTAACCAACCCGTTGGCTGCGTTACCTGCACCCATTCCGCAAGAGCCAATTTTCCCGATCCGACCGGCATTGGGCGTACGTCGACCCGGGCGACCGGGGCGGCCCAATATGCCTGCGCTGTTCCTGCGGCCTGAATGGCAGCTGCAATAGTAGGTGTTTGAGTATGAAGCAGGCGCATGGGCTCATGCGCCTGCTGTCTTTGTTCAGGCGGCCTGTGCTTCGGGGTTGAAGCGGCCATAGAAGCTCTGACCTTTTTCCGCCATCTCGCGCAGCAGCGGCGGGCAGGTAAAGCGCTCACCATAGGCTTCGGTAAGTTGATCGCAGCGTTCGGCGGCGTAGGGCGTACCAATGATGTCCAACCAGCTGAGCGGGCCACCGGACCACGGCGCAAAGCCCCAGCCAAGTATCGCACCCACGTCGCCCTCGCGGATATCTTCCAGAACACCTTCTTCCAGCGCACGGACGGCTTCCAGAACCTGCGCGAACATCAGACGTTCCTGCACTTCGATCAGGTCGGGCTGGTTTGCGGCATGTGGGTATTTGTCCTGCAGGCCCTTCCAATACTCGACGCGTTTGCCCTTGTCGTCATAGTCGAAGAATCCTGCATTGGCCTTGCGACCCAGACGACCTTGTTCTTCCATCCAAAAGATCAGATCATCGCCCGGATTTTCCGGGTAAGCGTTGCCCATAGCTGCCTTAGTAGCGCGGGCGATCTTGGCCCCCAGGTCAATCGAGGTTTCGTCGTTCAGCTGAATGGGTCCTACGGGGAAGCCCAACTGACGCGCCGCATTGTCGATCAGAACAGGGCTGACGCCTTCGGTGATCATCCGCAGACCTTCGTTGATGTACGGAATAATGCAGCGGTTGGCGTAGAAGAAGCGCGCGTCATTGACCACGATCGGTGTCTTGCGGATTTGGCGCACATAGTCCAGCGCCTTGGCGACAGCACGATCGCCGGTCTCCTTGCCTTTGATGATCTCGACCAAGAACATCTTCTCGACCGGTGAGAAGAAGTGGATGCCAATGAATTGCTCGGGCCGTACGCTGGCCCTGGCCAGATCTGTGATCGGTAGGGTCGAGGTGTTCGACGCAAAGATGCAATCCTTGGGGATGATCGCCTCGACCTTCTTGGACATTTCAGCCTTGACGCCGGGGTCTTCGAACACGGCTTCGATGATCAGGTCGCAGCCTTTCAGGTGCTCCAGATCGGGCGTGGCGGTAATGCGGTCCAACAGGGCTTCTTTCTTCTCAGCCGTCGCTTTGCCGCGCTTGATCCCTTTATCCATGTAGCTTTCGCTATAGGCTTTGCCCTTGTCGGCAGCCGCCTGATCGCGGTCGATCAGAACGACCTCCATCCCGGCCTGTGCCGAGACTAGCGCGATACCAGCCCCCATCATGCCGGCACCCAGAACGCCGATCTTCTTGACTCGCTGATCGGGCACGTCCTTGGGCCGCACTGCGCCTTTCTCCAGCGCCTCCTTGTTCAGAAACAGCGACCGGATCATCGCTGACGAAGACGGGTTCATGAGCACGTTGGTGAACCAGCGCGCCTCAATCTTCAAGGCGGTGTCAAAGTCAACCAATGCGCCTTCGTAGATTGAACTCAACAGAGCCTTGGCCGCTGGGAAGGCACCTTGAGTCTTGCCGTTCACCATGGCGCTTGCGCCGACAAAGGTCATGAAACCTGCGGGGTGGTAGGGTGCGCCGCCGGGCATCTTGTAGCCCTTGGCATCCCACGGCTTTACCAGATCAGCTTCCTTGGCGTTCAGTACCCATTCCTTGGCCGCCGCAACCGGATCATCCGCCACCGCGTCGATCAGTTGTGCGCCTTTGGCCTTCTTCGGGTCCATCATCTTGCCTTCAAGCAAGACGGGTGCCGCTGCCATTGCGCCGACCATACGGCTGTAGCGCATGGTGCCGCCTCCACCGGGGAAGATACCCAGCAGAATCTCAGGCAGGCCGATCTTGGATTTCGGATTGCTGGTCATCACACGGTGATGACAGGCCAATGCGATCTCGGTCCCGATCCCTGCGCAGGTGCCGTTGATGGCACAGGCGACCGGCTTGCCGCCTTTTTTGGACTTGGGGTCCATGCCTGCCAGTTCCAGCCGACGCAGGATGTTATGGCCACTCATGACGAAATCGAACAGTGCCTGCGCGGGTTCGTCGCCGGCCTCCTGTCGGATCGTGGCGAGCGTGCTCAAGTCCATGCCGCCTGCAAACGACCCTTCTTTTCCACTGGTGATAACGATGCCCTTGATCTCATCATCCGCCAGCGCCTGATCGATCAGATCACCGACCAGAGTGAAGGCCTCGCGCGACAGGACGTTCATGGATTTGCCGGGAACGTCCCAGGTGATGAAGGCGACGCCATCGGCGTCTTTGCTGAGGGTGAAATCAGTCATTGTCATCTCCAATCTGGTCAGCCGTCAGCGGGCTGCCATCCTTGCGAGTGAAAGAGAATCCGTTCTCATCATCTTTCACCATCATGTCTATATCGCTGTAATAGCCGGTCTCGGTCGGGGTCCGGGTGCCCACCACCAGAAAGGTTGCGGGCGTGTCGGTTTTGTTCACAAGGTGATGGCCATTGGCCTCACCTGCAGGCCAAGCGGCGCAGTCACCGGGCAGCATCTCATGCTCGCCATCATCATCGATCAGAATGCATTTGCCGCTGAGCATGATGGCAAACTCGTCCTGCTCCATGTGGTAATGGCGCAGCGAGGATAGCCCCGAGGGCTCCAAACGCACGATGTTGACCCCGTATTGGGTCAGCCCGCCTGCATCTCCGACGCGCTGGACAAAACGACCCGCGGTGGCCTCGGCTAACTTGCCGGGATAAGATGAACCGCCTTTGAACGGTATCTGAGAAAGATCCAGTTTGGGCATCAGACGCGCTCGATAATTGTTGCCGCGCCCATACCGGATGCGATGCAGAGTGTGGCCAGACCGGTTTCCTTGTCCTGACGCTCAAGCTCATCCAGCAGCGTACCGATAATCATCGCGCCGGTTGCACCCAGCGGGTGACCCATCGCGATCGAGCCGCCGTTCACGTTCACCAGCGCCGGATCGACGTCGAACGCCTGCTGGAAGCGCAGCACGACCGAGGCGAAGGCTTCGTTCACTTCGAAAAGGTCAAGATCGCCGATTTTCATTCCGTTGTCGGCCAGAATTTTCTCAGTCACCGGAACCGGACCGGTCAGCATTATGGTCGGATCGGTGCCGATCTTGGCAGTTGCTTTGATGCGCGCGCGCGGCTTCAGGCCGTATTTCTCGCCGAACTCCTTATTACCGATCAGCACAGCGGCCGCACCGTCCACGATGCCCGAGCTGTTGCCCGCGTGGTGTATGTGGTTGATCCGCTCAAGATGCGGGTATTTGATCATCGCCACCTTGTCGAAGCCCGGCATCTGCTCACCCATCATTGCGAAAGACGGGTTCAGCGCGCCAAGCGACTGCATGTCGGTGCCGGGACGCATGTACTCGTCGCGGTCCAGAATGGTCAGACCGTTCTGATCTTTGATGGCGATCACCGACTTTTCAAACCGGTTGTCTTCCCAAGCCGCTGCTGCGCGTTTTTGGGATTCAACGGCCAGAGCATCGGCATCATCGCGGCTGAACCCATATTCGGTTGCGATGATGTCGGCCGAGATACCTTGCGGCACAAAATAGGTTTCCATCGCCAAAGACGGGTCAACGGCAATCGCCGCACCGTCGCTACCCATGGCCACGCGGCCCATCATCTCGACACCGCCTGCGATATAGGCTTCACCCGCGCCGCCTTTGACCTGGTTTGCAGCCAAGTTCACGGCTTCCATGCCCGAGGCGCAGAAACGGTTGATCGCCAGACCGGGGATCGATTCATCTAGATCCGAAGCCAGAACTGCCGAGCGCGCCAGACAGCCGCCTTGCTCCATCACCTGCGTGACGTTGCCCCAGATCACGTCCTCAACGGCGTGGCCTTCCAGATTGTTCCGTTCTTTCATCGCGTTCAGGGTCAGGGCAGACAGGCGCACCGAGGTTACCTCGTGCAGGCTGCCATCCTTGCGGCCCTTGCCGCGCGGGGTGCGCAGGGCGTCATAGATATAGGCTTCGGTCATGGGGTCTTCTCCTTAAGCTCGATCCGACGGGTTGCCGGGCATCAGGTCGTAGGGGTGTTTCCAACCGGGCTGTTCGCTAAGGCGCGTCAGCCAGGCATCGATGTTGGGCCAATCGGCGCGATCAAAGCCAAATGGTTCGGGGTAATAGAGGTAGCCGCAGCAGCTGATATCAGCATTGGTCACGCCACCACCAACGATCCAGTCGCGGCCTTCAAGATGGGCGTTCAGTGTCTGATAAGCAGCCTTGAGGCGACCCTGGTTGAACGCGATAACATCCGGATTGCGGTGCTTTTCGGGCAGGAAGTTGATCAGAAAACGAGTCAGTCCGGCCATCGAGCTAAGCTTGTGGTTGTCCCAAAGAACCCATCTGAAAATCTCGTAATTTTCGTCACGATCCTTGCCGCCGAATTTTCCGGATTTCTCGGTGACATAGGCCTGAATTGCTCCGGACTGGCTGGTGCGAAAATCGCCATCTACCAGTACGGGTGCTTCGCCCATTTCGTTCACTTCGGCCCGGAATTCAGGGGTGCGCGTTGCGCCGTTGAAAAAGTCGACAAAGACCGCTTCCCACTCCAGACCCGACATCTCAAGCGCCAGAGCGGCTTTGTAGCTGTTTCCGCTTTCACCGAAGCAATGCAGTTTGATGGTCATTTGGGCGCCCCTCCCAAGGCGTATTGCGCGTTCAGCGCTTTCTTGCGTCCAGCTCGGAGTTGAAGATGCGCAATCTGTGCGTCAGGTTCTCGTGATCAATCACGCTATTGAAATTCTCGAACAGGAACGACAAAGCCTCACCTTCATCCAATCCCGCCTCTCGCGCGAATCCGCGGAGTTTGCGATAGCCATCCTCGGTCATGGCGACGGGAAAGCGGCGGGTCAGGCGAAAGCGTTTTGGCATCTTGTCTCCTCCAAGGGTGGGTTCGGGCTACGACGCCCGAGCCCACACTGAGATCAGAAGTTCGCTGCGTCCAGCGCCATTACCGTGTCCGCTCCGGTTTGGATGCGCGCCAAATGCATGGCTGTCGCGGGCAGGCGACGGGCCATGTAGAAGCGACCGGTATTGATCTTGGTCTCGTAGAACTCTTTGTCCGAGGCGCCACCATCCAGCGCTTCGCGAGCGGCTTTCGCCATCTGAGCCCACATCAGGCCCAGGCAAACATGACCAAACATGTGCATGAAGTCATACGAACCGGACAGCGCGTTGTTAGGGTTCTTCATGCCTTCCTGCATGAAATACATGCCAGCGGCTTGCAGGTCCTTGGACGCGGCCTTCAGCGGTTCGATGAACGCTTTGTCATAAGCTTCATCCTTGCCGGCATTTTCCTTGCAGAAGGTTTTAACCATCTCAAAGAACGCCATGACATGCTTGCCGCCATCCTGCGCCAGCTTCCGGCCAACAAGATCCAACGCCTGAACGCCGTTTGCCCCTTCGTAGATCATCGCGATGCGGGCGTCGCGGGTGTATTGCGACATGCCCCATTCTTCGATGTAGCCATGGCCGCCATAGACCTGCTGCGCCTGAACGGTCATGTCGTAACCTTCATCCGTCAGGAAGCCCTTGATGACCGGTGTCAGCAGCGAGATCAGCCCGTCGGCATCCTTGTCACCCGAGCGGTGCGCCTTGTCGATCATGGTCGCGCCCCACAGGATGAACGCACGTGCGCCCTCGGTGAAGCTTTTCTGATCCATCAGGTTGCGGCGGATGTCCGGGTGCACGATCAGCGGATCGGCCGGGCCATCCGGGTTCTTCACACCTGTTACGTCGCGGCCCTGCAGGCGGTCTTTGGCGTATTCGACGGCGTTTTGATACGCTGCCTCGGCCTGGGACAGGCCTTGCATGCCCACACCCAGACGCGCTTCGTTCATCATCGTGAACATGGCGCGCATGCCTTTGTGTTCGTCGCCCAGCAGCCAGCCGGTGGCCTCGTCATAGTTCATGACGCAGGTCGAATTGCCGTGGATGCCCATCTTTTCCTCGATCTTGCCGACCGAAACACCATTACGCTCGCCAGGAGTACCGTCTTCGTTCACGATAAACTTCGGGACAATAAACAGCGACACACCTTTGATGCCCTCGGGTCCGCCTGGAATTTTGGCCAGCACCAGGTGAATGATGTTGTCGGCCATGTCGTGATCGCCCGCAGAGATAAAGATTTTCTGACCGGAAATCTTGTAGCTGCCGTCGCCCTGAGGTTCCGCCTTGGTGCGCATCAGGCCCAGATCGGTACCGCAATGCGGTTCGGTCAGGTTCATGGTGCCGGTCCATTCGCAGCTGACCATGTTGGGCAGGTACGTGTTCTTTTGCTCATCCGAACCATGAGCGAGGATCGCCGAGGCTGCGCCGTGGGTCAGGCCCTGATACATCACAAACGCCTGGTTCGCGCCCGAGAACATTTCGCCTACCGCAGTACCCATCACATAAGGCATGTTCTGGCCGCCATACTCTTCCGGCATGTCGAGGCCAGTCCAGCCGCCTTCTTTCATCTGCTCGAAGGCATCTTTGAAACCTGTTGGGGTGTACACAATCCCGTTTTCCAACCGGCACCCTTCGATGTCCCCAACCACGTTCAGCGGGTGCAACACATTGGTGGCAACTTTGCCCGCTTCTTCCAGAACCGCGCCGGTAAACTCGGCCTCCAGTTCATCATAGCCGGGGATATCCGACTGCGAGACTTTCAGAACATCGTGCAGGATGAACTGCGTATCTTTGGTTGGCGCGTTATAGACGGGCATGTGAAGCTCCCTTAATTCATATGTCCGAAAGGCCGGGCTTATTCGGCGGCCTTCTTTTCCTGTTTCATCGAGGCGATAACCTTTTCGCCCCAGCGCAACTGCTCTTTCAGTTCGTCAATGGCCTGCGTCAGCTCTTCGCGGCGCGATTCCATGTCAGCAAGGCGCTCGCACGCGATTTCATAAGTGCGGGACATCTGGGTCAGCTGCTGGTCACCCACGTGGTACAGGTCCAGAAGCTGGCGGATCTCTTCGAGGCTGAAGCCAAAGCGCTTGCCGCGCAGGATCAGTTTCAGGCGTGCACGATCCCGTTTGGTGAACAAGCGCTTTTGGCCCTCGCGGATCGGAAACAAAAGCTCTTTGGCCTCGTAGAACCGCAATGTGCGGGGCGTGACATCATATGTCTCGCACATTTCACGGATGGTCAGCAGATCTTCGGTCATGGTTCAAACTCTCATCACTGGCGTCATGCAATCTGAGTTGCGCAGTCGATGAGCGTTTTACAACACACAAGTGACGTTTACGTAATGCGGACGCTGCGTCACAAAATAGTTGACGTAACATCCAGTCGCGTAAGCAGGGGTTTCGGCAATTTTCTTGCCGTAGGGGAAGGAGCTATTTCAGCAGGCCGACGGTCTGATCGCGCAATTGCTGAAGCGCATCCATTGCTTCATCCAACTGCGCGCGCTGCTGGCGCAGCTCTTCCATTTGACGATCGGCCATCTCGATAAAGGTCGCCATCTGCGCCTGATTGCCCTGATCTTCGTAGATCAGCAGCCACTGGCGAATCTCTTCCAAAGGAAATCCGAACTTTCGACCACGCATGATCAGTTTCATCCGGGCGCATTCACGAGGCCCATAAAATCGCGACCTGCCTTCACGGTCAGGCTGCAGCAATTCGATGTACTCATAGTAGCGCAGGGTGCGTGGGGTCACGTCGAACTCGGCGCACATTTCTTTGAATGACAAACGGGTGTCGGACATTCCGGGTCTCCTTGGCAGCAACCTAGGGCGTCGTTGCGGCAAGCGCAACAGGTGGGCTTGCCCTTGGTGTAAACGCAGGCCCATAAAGGGGCAGGTACAAGGACAGGACCCAACCCCATGGTCGATAAGACAGTTTTAGCGCGGCAATTCATCGAGGCGATTCCGCACGCCAAGGCCTTGGGGCTTGATCTGACCCACATCGGAGAGGGCGAGGCTGAAATCTCGATGCCCTATAACGAGCAACTGATCGGCGACCCTCGGACTGGCGTGATCCATGGCGGGGCTGTGTCGGCCATGCTGGATACCTGTTGCGGTGCCGCAGTGATGAGCCACCCCTCGGCCCCGGGAGGAACCGCCACCATCGATCTGCGTATTGATTACATGCGGGCCGCAACGCCGGGTCAAAGTATCCGGACCCGCGCGACCTGCTATCACATCACGCGCAACGTGGCTTTTGTGCGGGCGACGGCGACGGATGATGACAGCGACCGTCCCGTTGCCACCGCTTCAGGTGCCTTCACTGTGGAGGGTCGCTGAGATGGCAAGACCTCGCCCAGAACCTATGCAGGTGGTCAAGCAACGCCGTGATGCCGCATTGACCGCGCTGGTCGAAGGTGTGCCGTATATTCGGTTCCTTAATATAACATTCGACCGGCGGGGGGACGAACTGACAGGCGTTCTGAATTTCGATGAGAAGTTGATCGGTAATCCTTTTCTACCCGCTATCCACGGTGGGGTGACAGCGGCGTTTCTGGAAGTCACTGCCGTAATCACGCTGAGTTGGGAACATATGTTTCCCAGGATTGAAAGCGGTGAGATCGGTGCGGAGGACATCCTGACTGACGTGAATATCCGCTTTCCCAAAACCATCGACTTCACGGTCGACTACCTGCGGTCTGGCCTGCCGCGAGACGCCTATGCGCGCGCTTTCATCAATCGCTCGGGTCGACGTTATGCCTCTGTCCGGGTCGAAGCCTGGCAAGACAATCACGCCAAACTCTTTGCGCAAGGTACGGGGCACTTCCTGATGCCGCAATCTCCGACATCGAAAGACTAAGGATGGAGGACGCCTCAGCGCCCATTACCCATCGGCGCGTTTTGAAAATCGCGTTGCCGATCGTGCTGTCGAACGCGACCGTACCGATCCTCGGGGCAGTGGATACCGGCGTTGTCGGTCAGATGGGGCAGGCCGCCCCCATCGGGGCTGTGGGCATGGGTGCGGTGATCCTGTCTGCGATCTACTGGATTTTCGGCTTTCTGCGGATGGGCACCACCGGGCTGGCGGCACAGGCGCGCGGTGCAGGTGACACTGCAGAAACCGGAGCGTTGCTCATGCGAGGCTTGCTGCTGGGCGGAACAGCAGGATTGGTCTTCATTGCCGCGCAGGTTTGGGTATTCCTTGGAGCTTTTGCACTGTCGCCCGCCAGCGCCGAAGTCGAGTCTCTGACGCGCGCCTATCTGGAGATTCGCATCTGGGGCGCTCCGGCCACAATTGCCCTTTATGCGGTGACAGGCTGGCTGATCGCAGTCGAACGCACGCGAGGTGTATTCATCCTGCAGATATGGATGAATGGGCTGAATATAGCGCTGGATCTATGGTTTGTGCTTGGCCTGGGCTGGGGTGTCGAGGGCGTTGCCATCGCGACATTGATTGCCGAGTGGACGGGTCTTGCCCTGGGTTTGTGGCTTTGTGGTGATGCGTTTGGCGGCAAGCAGTGGCGGGATTGGCCGCGTATTTTTGATGCCGCACGGCTGCGCCGGATGATGCAGGTGAATGGCGATATCATGGTGCGCTCGGTTCTATTGACCGGGGCTTTCACCACGTTTTTGTTTGTCGGTTCCGATCTGGGCGACGTGAATTTGGCGGCCAATCAGGTGTTATTGCAGTTTCTCGAAATCACCGCGTTCGCTTTGGACGGATTTGCTTTCTCGGCTGAAGCTCTTGTCGGAGGAGCCGTCGGTGCTCGTGACCGCCGGAAGGTCCGGCGCGCGTCGGTTATGGCGTCTCAATGGGGCGTTGGCGGGGCCATCGGGCTTGGGCTGGTGTTTTACCTGGCAGGGCCCGCGCTGATCGATCTGATGTCGACATCGCCTGAAGTTCGTATGACGGCACGCGAGTATCTGCTCTGGGCTGCTCTGGCACCGATCATCGGAGTGGCAAGCTGGATGTTCGACGGTATCTATATCGGCGCCACCTGGACCCGCGATATGCGCAACGCGATGATCCAGTCAGTCACGCTGTACGTGGTTGCGTTGTTCGTGCTGGTGCCAACGATGGGCAATCATGGGCTTTGGGCCGCGCTGATGGTGTTGAACATCGCACGGGGCCTTACGCTTGGTTGGCGCTATCCACGACTTGAGGCACAGATCGCCTAAAGCAAGTCCAGCAGGTTCTCGGGCGGGCGTCCGATAGCGGCTTTGTCGCCCGCGATGGCCAGCGGACGTTCGATCAGGATCGGGTGTTCGGCCATGGCCTGAACAAGCTCCTCATCGGGCGAGGTCTTGGCCAGACCAAGCTCTTTGAACGTTTTCTCTCCGGTGCGCATCATGCTGATCGCCGGGATATTCAGCTTGGCCAGAACCGTCCGGATTTCATCGGCCGAGGGCGCGTCTTCGAGGTATTTGCGCACCTCAGGATCTGCGCCGTTTTCCTGCAGCAACGCCAACCCCGCGCGGGATTTGGAACAGCGCGGATTGTGCCAGTATTCGATCATAGCCAGTCCTCTCGTTTACTGCCCACCGCCTGTGCGACCGAGGCGAAGCCGTCGCGTGCCAGCAATGCATCCAGCCCCTGCGCGATGTCAGCGGCCAGGGAAATCCCGCCATAGACCATCGCCGTGTAGAACTGCACTGCGGACGCTCCGGCGCAGATCTTGGCATAGGCCTGTTCTGCCGTGCTGATGCCGCCGACCCCGATCAACGGGATATCTGCGCCCGTCAAATGGCTGAGCTGCGCCAGCACCCGCGTCGATTTCTCGAATAACGGCGCGCCGGACAGGCCTCCGGCCTGATCCTTGTGCGCACTGCGCAGGCCATCGCGCGACAGTGTGGTGTTGGTGGCGATCACCGCGTCCACGCCGGTTTCACGGGCGACAGCGGCGATATCCTGCAATTCGTGCTCAGTTAGATCCGGGGCGATCTTCAGGAAGATCGGGATCGGGCGGGGCAGGGCGTTTCGGGTTTCGATCACACCGCTCAGCAACGCAGTTAGCGCCGCTTTGCCCTGCAAATCTCGCAGCTTTTCGGTATTGGGCGAGGACACGTTGACGGTGGCAAAGTCCAAATGCGCAGCGCAATGGGCAAGCACTTTTGCGAAGTCTCCGGGCCGATCATCACTGTCTTTGTTGGCCCCAAGGTTCAAACCGATCACCGCGTCCTTTGGACGCTGCGCCAGACGCGCGGCCATGACCTCCATTCCCTCGTTGTTGAAGCCAAAGCGGTTGATGGCGGCGCGATCTTCGGTCAGGCGGAACAAGCGTGGTTTAGGATTGCCGGGCTGCGGACGGGGTGTCACCGCCCCGACTTCGATAAACCCGAACCCGGCGCGTGAAAGCGGCAACAGTGCTTCGCCATTTTTGTCAAACCCTGCGGCCAGTCCGACGGGGTTGGGCAAATCCAGACCCGCGACTCGGGTCTTCAGCCGGTCCGATGTGACCGGCCCAGGCGTCGGTGCAAGCCCCGAGGTCAGGGCCTTGATCGAAAGCCCATGCGCGGTTTCCGGGTCAAGACGGTGCAGCGCAGCGAGCCCAAGTTTTTCGGTCAGTTTCATCCGAAGGAATCTCCACCCTCTGTCGGCGCGCAACGTATCAGGCGCGAGGTTTCAACGGCGGCCTGCCGGTGTATCACCGCGGCGCGATAGGCAGGGTCGGTCACCATCTCAAGAAATGCGTGGGCGGTGGGGTAGCGGGCGATGAACACAGCATCCCAAGCCTCATTTTGTGGACCGATCAGCATAGTCTGAAATGCGCCGCGCCAAAGGATCGACGCTCCTATGCGGGCGACGATAGGCGCGGTTTCAGACCCGTATTTGCCATAGGCCTGTGCGCCGGTCAGATGTGCGCCGGCCAGTGCGTGATCGGACGGATACTGAGCTGTTTCGCGAAACTTCACCAGATTGAGCATCTCGATAGGATGGTCTCGATCGAGGGCCTTAAACGCCTCGAACTGTTCGCGTTCGGGATCGATGAAGCGTGTCATTCCATCTCCTGCGGGAACTGGTGCGCCTGACCGTCAAAGGGCAGATCGCGTGACCAGACCACATCCGACATTTGAATCTGGCGGTAGAGATGGGGGAACAATGCGCCGCCACGGGAAACCTCCCATTTCAGATCGTCACCCATCGCCTGGCTGTTACAGGCCAAGAGGGTCAGGCCCTCGACCCCGGCAAAATGCTTGGCAGCGGTTTCAGCGGCCTGTTCTGCGGTTGAGAAATGAACATATCCATCCAACACATCAATCGGTGCACCATCCGAAGCCCCTTGTGCCTGCAGGTTTGCCCATTCATCGGCGCGGAAGATCTTGTAAATCAGCATGAAGTCCTGATGCCCCGCACGACAGGTAGAATCAAGCCGGATTTCCCCCTTTGACTCTTCGCCACGCAACGCGCACCATCGCGCAAAACAATCATAGGGAGTTTCACGATGTTCACCCGTTTTCTGGCTTCGGCTGCGGTATTGGCACTCAGCGCCGGTATGGCGGCTGCCGAATACAAGCTTACGATTCTGCATACAAACGATTTCCACTCGCGCTTTGAACCGATCAACAAGTACGACAGCGCCTGTGGCGACGAAGACAATGCCGAAGGCAAGTGCTTTGGTGGATCGGCGCGCCTTGTGACGGCAGTCGAAGAGGCCCGCGGACGGGCCGATAACTCGATCCTCGTTGATGGGGGCGACCAGTTCCAGGGCTCGCTGTTCTATACCTACTACAAGGGTAAGGTTGCGGCTGAGTTCATGAACAAGCTGGGCTATGACGCCATGACTGTGGGCAACCATGAATTCGACGATGGCCCTGAGGTGCTGCGCGGCTTCATCGACTCGGTCGATTTCCCGGTGCTGATGTCCAACGCCGATTATGCGGATGAGGAACTGCTGACCGACAAGATCAAGAAATCGGCTGTGATCGAAGTGGGCGGCGAAAAGATCGGTCTGATCGGACTGACGCCGGAAGACACGCACGATATCGCGTCACCTGGTCCAAACATCACCTTCTCTGATCCAGTTCCTGCCGTTCAGGCTGAGGTCGACAAGCTGACCGGCGAAGGTGTGAACAAGATCATCGTTCTCAGCCACTCAGGCTATGGCGTCGATCAGCGCGTGGCGCAGGAGACCACGGGCGTTGACGTGATCGTGGGTGGGCATTCGAACACATATCTTTCGAACACATCCGACAAGGCCGCCGGACCGTACCCTACCGTCGTAAACGGGGTGCAGATCGTTCAGGCCTATGCCTATGGCAAGTTTCTGGGTGAATTGAATGTGACATTCGATGATGACGGAAATGTTGTATCCGCAGAGGGTGAGCCGCTGATCATGGACAATGCGGTGACCGAGGATCAGGCCGCGCTGGACCGCATCGCCGAGCTGGCCGTTCCGCTGGATGAAATTCGCAACAAGGTTGTCGCGGAAGCGTCAGCTTCGATTGAAGGCGACCGTTCCGTTTGTCGCGTGCAGGAATGTGAAATGGGCAATCTTGTTGCGGATGCCATGTTGGCGCGGGTTGCCGATCAGGGCGCCCAGATTGCGATTGCGAACTCGGGTGGGCTGCGCGCCTCGATCGATCCGGGTGAGGTGACCATGGGTGAGGTGCTGACAGTACTGCCTTTCCAGAACACGCTCTCGACCTTCGAGATCAGCGGTCAGGGCGTGATTGATGCTCTTGAAAACGGGGTGAGCCAAGTTGAAGAGGTCAAAGGCCGCTTCCCTCAGGTGGCAGGAATGACATTTACCTGGGATCCATCGGTTGCCCCGAATGAGGGCCGGATTGTTGAGGTCATGGTCGCCAAGGATGGCGGTTTCGAAGCTATCGATCCCGCGGCGACATATCTGGTGGTGACAAACAACTATGTCCGCAATGGCGGCGATGGTTATTCTGTGTTCTCGGGTGATGACAAGAACGCCTATGATTTCGGGCCTGATCTGGCGGATGTTACGGCGGAGTATCTAGCCGAGAACGCCCCGTATCAGCCTTATCTGGACGGGCGTATCAAACAGAAGTGATGTGACCGGAGAAGCAAAAAAAAGGCCGTCTCTCGGGGCGGCCTTTTTTTGGTCAATCGAACCTGTATTCGGGCCACAACGCCTGATCCAGCCCATCCAACATCGGCTGAATTTGATCCGCAACCTCTTGCCAGCCACCAATTGACCCGGTTGAGATTTTCTTGCGCACCTGATCGGTGCTGGCGGTGCGGACTTTCCTGGTATTTTTCTCAGGGGTCATCATCCGCTCATCCCAGTCGATACCGCAGAAGGCGGCGACTTGCTGGATACAGGTTTTGGGGTCGACTACCAGGTCCTCATATCGAACCGTCAGAATACGATCACCGAACAGCTTTTCCCAATGAGATAGATAGCACCGGTACAGGTTGGCTGAGTGGGCAATCGATTCAAGATTGGATGCATAGCGCATACCCGGTGAATGAAAACGCCTGATCCATTTTGATAGCCCCACATCCCTTGGATCGCGCAACATGTTGATCACGCGGGCATTCGGGAACGCTGACAATATGAAGCCGAGCCTTTGATAGTTGTGTGGCATCTTGTCAACGAATGCAGTCGAACTTTCGGGTAAGGGTGGCATCAGCCTGCGAAACTCTGCTGCACATTCAGCAGCTGCGTCTGCGTCAAATGGTTTGCCGCTCTCTCTGACCTTCTGGGATAATTCACCTGCAATCGTCAGCTCTCCGCAGCCGGCGATATCCGGTGCCGAACTAAGCATCATTTCCATCAGTGTTGTGCCTGATCGTGGCTGTCCGACCACGAATATCGGCTTGGGCCCATCGCTTACGCCTGCAGTCGCAGGAGGTACATTCAGGGGAAAAAACGTGCTGATTTCTTTGAACCGTTTCTCTTCTTGCGTGCTGTCATACGGATTCACGTTGTTTTGAATGGCATTGGCCCGCGCAAAGTGGGGGAGCGCCGAGAACAGCCCATCACGTTTGGAGATCAAGTGTGCCTTTGCGAATTCAAGCACCGAGTTGGCGTGATCACTTTCTGAAATTGCGGTGTCGACAGCACGCGCAAGGCTCTCGGCATGGTCATTGTCCACCATTAGAGACAATTGGTAGAGCGCCGCCGCGCAAAACTTGTTTCTCTCAAGTACAGCGCGCAAAATGGTTTTTGAGCCCTCTTTGTCGCCCGATTGATACAAGTCTACGGCTTTTGACAATGCGATTTTTTCATTTTCAGGTGCGATCCCATAAGCGCGGGCAATGTCCTGAGAGCTGTGATCGGAGAATCCGACCTCTCCGTAGGCGCGGGCCCGCAACCAAAGCAAATCTGCATTGTCAGGGTCTTTTTCCAGTTTGTTCGTCGTATGGTCGATGATCAGGCGCCAATTCTGTCCCTTGAGCTGAATTTCATCAATCACGCGGACCAGTTCTTTGTTATTCGGGAAGCGTTCAAGCTTCTGCTCGGCATAGGACAGCGCACGCGGAATTTGACCTGTCTGCATTAACGCGTTGGCGAGGTTTTCGACAAATTGAGCATCGTCCGGTTTCATTCGCGATGCTTCAGCGAAGTGTGGAATGGATTGCTTGTACCGCTTCATCTCGGTCAGGACAAAGCCTGCGATTGCTTGGTAATCGGCATCCTTGGGGTGTTTCTTGATGCCAAGCTGCGCTTTTTTCAAGGCCTGCGGCAACTTCCCTGTCTCCAGATCGGCCAATGCTTTGCTCTTGAGGGAATTTGCGGTCTGCTGTGCCATTTGTGCGCACGTCCCATGCCAATAAGAAACCAGTATCGATGGTTCATTACCCAAGCGAAGATGGTTTGCAATGGCTGTTCCGTATTATGGTCTGGTACCTTCAACAGCGGCTTGGGTTTTCTTCCGGCACCATGCGGGATAGACCGTTGATATGGTTTTGAAAGTCTCCAGCCTGCAGCAATTCTACAACCACACGTTTGATACGATTATCGACGTGCGTAGCCCGGCTGAGTTCGCCGAAGACCATATGCCGGGCGCTATCAATCTGCCGGTTCTGAACAATGAAGAACGGGCACGGGTCGGTACCATCTACGTCCAGCAAAGCCCGTTTCTGGCCCGCAAGCTGGGTGCTGCGCTGGTGTTTCGCAACGCGGCAGGCCATATCGAGGATCACCTGAGCCATCATGAGGGCGACTGGAAACCGCTGGTCTATTGCTGGCGTGGCGGGCAGCGATCAGGATCATTTACCTGGATGTTGCAACAAATCGGCTGGCGCGCCGAGGTGGTTGAAGGCGGCTATCGCAGCTATCGCCGACTGGTAAAGCAGTTCCTCTATGATGAAGTGTTGCCATATCGATTAGTCGCGCTGGATGGTTATACCGGGACGGCCAAGACAGACCTGTTGGGCCATCTAAAGGCGCAAGGCGCGCAAGTGCTGGACCTTGAAGGGTTGGCCAATCACCGAGGCTCATTGTTGGGCGAAATGCCGGGTGGGCAACCCAGTCAGAAAGCCTTCGAATCCGCGCTCGCCGCTTCCTTGGGCGAGCTGGATGCAGCGCGTCCGGTGGTTGTTGAAGCAGAATCATCCAAGATCGGAAACCTGATCCTCCCGCCCAGCCTGTGGTCGGCCTTGTGTTCTGCACCTCGCATCCAGATCACAGCACCGATTGCTGCGCGCACCGCGTATCTGGTGTCTGCCTACGATGACATTCTGTCGGATAGCGAACGGCTACGTGATCGATTGTCTCCACTGCGCATTCATCGCGGTCATGAGGTTGTGGATGGTTGGCTGGAATTGATCAATGCCGGCGACAAGAGTGGACTGACACAGGCATTGATGGAACAGCATTACGACCCGGCCTATGCCAAATCGCGTAAGGCGCAGCGTGCCGAAGTGATCGCGCAGATTGAGGCACCGTCACTTGATGATACGGGGCTGTCGGCGACGGTGGCTCGGATTAAGAATGTTCTGGATCAGCTTTGAACACGCAGGCCCGATGTAGCGTCGATGTGACCAATCAGGGCGGCAGGGTAACCGGCGGCGCGTAGTTCCGAGCATACTTGCTCGGCTTTGTTGGCATCGACGGCCGCCAAGAGACCTCCCGCAGTCTGAGGATCGAATAATAAATCCGCCTTGCCGCCGGTCGGAAGGCCTGGGGCGATGGCACGGTTGTCGGTGTAGATTGTAGATCGAATGCCCTGATCACTGAGCTCTGCCGCACCTTCCAGAGCTGGAATCGCGTCCAAAGACAGGGTTGCCCCGCAGCCAGACGCTTCGCATACCCCTTGCAGGTGACCCGCCAGACCAAAACCGGTGACATCCGTCATCGCATCGGCATTTTTCAGGATGCGGGACGCCTCACCCTGCGGCTGTATCATTTGCGCGAAAGCTGCCGCGACCCAGGCGCCTTCCGCCTTGCCCGCCATTTCGGCCGCCATCAAAACACCGCTGCCCAACGGCTTTGTCAGGATCAAAGCGTCATTAGGTTTTGCGCCACCCAGCGTGATCGGTTCAGCATCACAGAGCCCGGTCAGAGTGAACCCGATGGTCATTTCGTCACCCATTGAGCTATGGCCGCCGACGATCTCAGCCCCGGCTTGGCGCATGACGTCGCTGGCAATATGCATGATCTCAGCCATTGTGCGCTGCTGCAACTCAGCTGACATGCGCGGCAGGATGATCGTTGCTGTCGCAGCCTGCGGACGAGCGCCCATTGCCCAGATATCACCAAGCGCGTGGACAGCGGCGATACGCGTCATCAAGGCGGGATCGTTGGTGAAGCTGCGTAAGTGATCCGATGTCATAGCCTGTCGCGTGCCACCGGTTAGCAGCACCGCCGCATCGTCACCGGGCAGGGGTGTAATGTCGGGCCTGTCGAGTTGCGGCAACTCCTGCAATGCGGCCCGCAAAGCGCCTCGACCCACCTTTGCACCACACCCGCCGCACATTGGTTTTTCTCCCAACGCCTCTTGCAGCCCTGCTGCGTGATGACGGGGCAATGCGGTGGTGGGCATTTGGGGCAGTTCACGGAACCGGTTCATGAACTTCTGATCGATATGGTTTTTCCATTGCCACATGAGCGGCCCGCTGAATGATGTTCCCAATCGCTCGGCCAGTGCGGATTTTCCACCCAGAGAGATGAGTTTCAGGTAATCCTTCTGCGGCATATAGCGCCGCATTTTCCCAGACCCTAGCGCGGCGCGCAAATTGTCATACAATATTGGTGCCTCGCGCACTGCGTAGACCCCTGCCTTGGGGCGCGGGTTCTCGGACAGATGGGCGCAATCTCCCGCGGCGAAAATCGCCGGATCGCTGGATTGCAGGGACGCGTTCACTTTGATGAAACCGTCATGCAGCGCGAGGCCGGTATTGGATATCCACTCATAGGGCCGCGCGCCTGCAGCACCGGTGATGAAATCGGCCGGTATCTGGCGACCGTCCGTTAGCTCGATTTCGCCCGCAGAAATCTTCTGGATTGATGTGTTTTCCAGAACTTCGATCCCCAGGTGCGCCATCGCCTGCCGGATGGTGGCGGATGCCTTCGGGACAGTCGCTGTCAGGGCCGTTGCACTGTCGATCAAAGTAACCTGCGCTTCACGTCCTTTGGAACGCAGTGCATGGGCCATCGCCATGACTAGCTCTACTCCCGCAACGCCACCACCGATCACGGCGACCGAGGCGCGGCCCGTCCCTGAAAGATAGCTTTGCCATTGCGCGGCGAAGAGGCCGAGCGGCTTGGCCGGAACGGCATGCTCGGCGAATCCCGGCAATGCTGGCATGTCTGAGGTGATCCCGACATTGACCGAGGCCACATCAAACGCCACCGGCGGGCGTCCGGGTACATGGATTTGGCGTGTGTCCGGGTCGATACCTTCAACTGCGCCCAGTATCACCCGCGCACCGGCAAAGCGGGCCAGACGCACCAAATCAATATCAAGCTCCCACCGCTGATAGTGACCAGCGACAAATCCTGGCAACATGCCCGAATAGGGTGCGGTGGGACCGGGGTTTATCACCGTAACCCGCGCGCCGGACAGCGGTTTCATACCCCATTTGCGCAGCAGTAGCGCGTGCGTGTGTCCTCCGCCTATCAGAACCAGATCGCGGGTTAGGGGCAGCAGAGGTTTGTGCATAGGTCTCAGTTTGTACTGTGGTCCGGGACGTCCTCGACCTGTTCGACCGCGTGGGTGGCCCAAAGCTCATCCTCGCCTGCGTCTGGTAGATCACTGGGTTTTTCATGGCGATGAATGTGCCATTTGGCAATGAACAGGGCCGTGATCGGGGCTGTCAGGAACAGAAAGAGCGTGATCAACAACTCGTGCATCGACAGTTTGCCCTCAAGCAAAACCGAATGCGCGATCGAGGCAAGCAGGACGCCGCCCACGCCCAGCGTAGTTGCCTTGGTGGGTGCGTGCAGGCGGGACATGGGGTCTTTCAGCTTGATCATGCCGAATGATCCGACAAAGCCGAAAATGCCCGATACGATCAGGAAGAATGCGATGAGCAGTTCGAAGATAAAGGTCATGCCACGCTCATTCGATGATATTGCCACGCAGCATAAAGCGCGCATAAGCCACGGTTGAGACAAAGCCGAGCATGGCGATGATCATGGCGGATTCAAAGAAGATTTCGGTCTCGATACTCAAGCCGTAAAGGATAAGCAGAGCAATGGTGTTGATCACCATGGTATCTAGGGCCAGAACACGGGTACCGACACCGTCGGCAGTAATGATACGCCACAAGCACATCATGATCGCAGCGCCGAAGCAGGCAAAAGCAAAGTAGATCGCATAGGTGATCATTCGAAAATCTCCTTCAGGCGGCGCTCATAGCGTTGTTTGATCTGGTCGCGCACCTCTTCGGGGTTCGGTGCATCCAGACAATGAACCAGCAGGTAGTGCCCTTGTGCGGACAAATCGCAGCTGACGGTGCCGGGGGTCATGGTGATGGTTCCGGCCAGAACTGTGATGGCCTCGGGCGTGCGCAGTTCCAGCGGGACGCTGACAAAGCTTGGCTGGCGGTCTGCGTCGCGTTTGAACAGGATGATCCGGGCCACCGCGATATTGGCCATCACGATATCCCATAAGACAACCAACATGTATTCCGCCACCATCGGCCAATTGCGCAGTTTCGGGCGATCCGGCCAATAGGGCTGAGTGATAAACGGAATGATGATGCCCAGTAGCAGGCCAAAGACCACCGAGTTCAAAGACCCGGTGTTTGCCAGAAACACCCACACCAGTGTAAGTAGTGCGGTCAGATGGGGATGCGGAAATATACGGTGCAGAAGCTTCATCATTCTTCCCCTCCCAGCACGGCCGAAATGTAATCTTCCGGCGCGAACAGTTGCACGGCCGTGTTGCTGGCATATTGCAGCGCCGGACCTGCAAACAGTGTCAGCAGCACAAGTCCCAGAACCGCCCCGAACACCGAAGTAAAGGCGAGGCCCGGATAGGGCTCGGGCGCGGTTGGTAGGCCGGCTTCTTCGGTTGGCTCAGGCGTCACATTATGTTGGGCGTCGTGACTTTTCCAGAAGATCAGCGTTCCCGCGCGGGCCAGACCCACGATTGTGACGAACGACCCGATCAAGATCACGGCCCAGACCGCATTTGCATCGGGCGCGCCACGTGAGGCGTCCAGTACCAGCAGCTTGCCCACAAAGCCCGATAGTGGCGGCATGCCAGCCATCGCGATGGCGCCGACAAAGAACAGGGCTGAGATCAGACCGGATTGCGGCATCGGCGTCGAAGGGGCTATGGCTCCGCCACGGCGCTCCATTACCATGTCCGCGACAAGGAACAACAGGGCCGTCGCCAGCGTCGAATGGAAGATATAGTAGAGCGCTGCCGCCGTCGCGGCCTCGCTAAACAACGAGATCGCAATCAGCAATGTGCCCATCGACGCGATGGCGCAAAAGGCCACCATTCGCGCGATATGTTGCGAGCCCAGAATGCCAATAGCGCCAACGGCCAATGTCAGCAGCGCTGCAGGTTGTAGCCAACTACCGACTAGCCCTTCGGTTGCGGCTACATTGGGCCCAAAGACCAGCGTATAGACCCGCAGGATCGAATAAGCACCGACTTTGGTCATGATCGCGAACAGCGCCGCAACGGGCAGCGGCGCATTTGCGTAGCTTGCAGGAAGCCAGAAATGCAGTGGCAACACTGCGGCCTTGATACAGAAAACCAGTAATAGCAAGACTGCTCCAACCCGCAGCAAGGCGGTGTCTTCGGGTGGGATATCGGCCACGCGAACGGCCAGATCAGCCATGTTGAGCGTGCCGGTCACAGCATAAATCGTACCCAATGCAAACAGGAACAAGGTCGAGCCGAGCAGGTTATAGGCGACGTACTGAACCCCGGCCTTCAACCGCACTGCGCCACCTGCATGCGTCATGAGGCCGTAAGAGGCAATCAGCAGGACCTCGAAAAACACAAAGAGGTTGAAGGCGTCGCCGGTGAGAAAAGCACCGCAGACACCCATTAGCTGAAAATGGAGTAGAGCATGGAAGTGTTTGCCTCTCTCATCCCAGCCAGAGCCGATGGCATAAAGGACAACCGGCAGGGCCAGCAGGGCCGTCAACAACACCATCATGGCCGAAAGTTTGTCCAACACCATTACGATGCCGAACGGTGCGGGCCAGTTGCCGAGCTCATAGACCTGAACCTCGCCACCCGATGCCTGGGCGGTAATGGTCAAGGCGATACCCAGCAATCCCACGACGCCGGCGACCGAGAAGATGCGTTGAAGGTCCAAATGATATCGCAACACCATAATGATAAACGGGGCCAGGATCGCGGGCAGGACGATCGGCGCGACGATCCAATGGTTCATGCGTCTTCTCCCGGAGCGTCCACGCTATCGCTTGCGCTCATATCGATATGGTCATCCTTCGAGGACAGATAGGCGGACAACGAAATCATCACGATCACCGCCGTCATCCCGAATGAGATCACGATGGCCGTCAGCACCAGCGCCTGCGGTAGCGGGTCGGTATAGGGGACATCTTCATATTTGTTCAGAACTGCAGGTGCGTTCAGCGCCAGCCGCCCGGTGGCGAACAAGAACACGTTCACCGCATAGGTGATCAGCGACAGGCCCAGAATGACCGGGAATGTACGACGACGCAGGATCAGGAAAATCCCGGCTGCGGTCATGACGCCTACGGCAGAGGCTACGAGCGCTTCCATCAGGCCTGCTCCTTCTCGTTATCTTCATCCTGAGGGCTGTCCCGCAGTGGGTTGATATCCATCGGGAATTCTTGAGCCATGCCCGGTTGCCAGGCGAACCGTGACAAGCTGTCAAGCGCCAGCATCACCGCCCCAAGCACAGCGAGGAACACGCCCGTGTCAAACAGGATGGCGGTGGCCCACTCGAACTCTTCCAATGGTGGCCAGTGGATATAGCCGAAATCGCTGGTCAGGAATGGACGTTCATTGAACCATGCGCCCAGCCCGGTGGCAGCAGCGATCAGAACGCCCCAGCCGATGGTGCCGTGATAGTAGAACCGCTGCCGTTCAATCGCCCAGGTATAGCCGCTGGCCATATATTGCATCAGGAAGGCGATCGCGACGATGAGGCCTGCGATGAAGCCGCCGCCGGGCTGGTTGTGGCCTCGGAAGAAGATATAGGCCCCGACCATCAATGCGATGGGCATCATCACGCGGGTGACGACCACCATCATCAATGGGTGAGAGTCACCCGACTGCGGCCAATGTGGTTTACGGTTCAGCAGGTAACTGCGCACATTGGTGCTCAGCACTGCTTCGGTCAGGGCGTAGATGATCAGGGCTGCGATGCCCAGCACGATGATCTCGCCAAAGGTATCAAAACCCCGGAAGTCGACGAGGATCACGTTCACGACGTTGGTGCCACCGCCACCTTTGTACGAATTGGCCAGATGGAATTCCGAAATCGTTGGGAAAGCAAAATCCCGCATCATCAGCGCATAGATCAAAGCGCCTGAGCCGATCCCGGCAACCACCGAAATTGCCGCATCACGCCAACGCCGTGCCGCGCTGCTGTCCCAGGGTGTGTCGGTCGGCAGAAAGTTCAGCGACAACAACAGCAGGATCATCGTCACCACTTCGACCGAAATCTGTGTCAGCGCCAGATCGGGGGCAGAAAGGTAGTTGAATGCCATCGAAACGATCAGGCCAACCACCCCGATCAACACCAGTGACAGCAGACGGTTGCGGTGGAACCACATGATCGCCAGCGTCGCACCCACCAGACAGATCCAGCCGATGATCGGGATGACCTGAGCCTCAAGCGGTACGCGTGTTTCAACGCCAATGGTGCCGGTGGTGTAGGCGTAGTAGCCAAGCCCAACGACAAAAGCCACGAAGATGATCGCATACCGGCTGAGCACACCATTATGCAGTTCGTCCGTAATCCAGCGGCTGAGACGGGTCAGCGCGTCGATGATTGCCTCGAAGATCACCTTTGCCTCGGGCCGGGGCAGGGCGTTCCATATCTGGTCGCCGCGTTTGTGCAACGACAGCAGGAACAGGCCTCCCAGCGTCGCGACCACCGACATGTAAAGCGCGGGTGTAAAGCCGTGCCACAGTTTCAGCGAGTAATAAGGCAGCTTCTCGCCCCCGATCACCGCGCTGGAGACAACCGCGACAAGCGGGCCAACGATGGCTGCGGAATAAAGACCGATCAGGACAACCAGCACCACAAGGAACGCCGGCGCCAACCAAAGACCGACAGGCGGGTCATGCGGATGCGCGGGGTAATCGTCCCGCTCGGGCCCAAGGAAGACATGGCTGACAAAGCGAAAGGAGTAGGCCGCTGAAAATAGCGCAGCCAAAAGCGCCAAGCCGGGTACCAAGTAAGGTGAGTTAAGCCAAGTAGTGTGGACTGTCTCTTCCAGCATCATCTCTTTCGAGAGGAAGCCATTCAGCGGTGGCAGACCAGCCATCGACAGGGCAGCGATTGTGCCGATAGTAAACGTGATCGGCATCAGATGCCGCAAACCACCCAGCCGTTTGACATCGCGTGTGCCGGTCTCGTGGTCCACGATCCCGGCGGTCATGAACAAGGCCGCCTTGAACGTCGCGTGGTTGATGATGTGGAAGACGGCTGCAACAGCGGCGATCGTCGTGCCAAAGCCCAGTAGCATCGTCACGAGACCCAGATGGGACACCGTCGAAAACGCCAACAGCGCCTTTAGGTCATCCTTGAACAGCGCAATCACGGCACCCAGCAGCATGGTGATCAAACCGGTAGTGGCGACGATGTAGAACCACGCATCCGTACCCGCCAGAACCGGCCACATCCGGGCCATCAGGAACAGGCCTGCCTTCACCATTGTGGCCGAGTGCAGATAGGCCGACACTGGCGTCGGAGCCGCCATCGCGTGCGGCAGCCAGAAATGGAACGGGAATTGCGCCGATTTGGTGAAACAGCCAAGCAAGATCAGGATCAGCGCAGGAAGGTAGTACGGCGAGGACTGGATCAGCTCTTTGTTCTGCAGAATGACACTCAGGTCATAAGATCCCACGATATTGCCGAGGATAAGCATCCCTGCGATCATCGCCAGCCCGCCCGAACCGGTCACGGCCAAAGCCATACGCGCGCCTTGACGACCCTCGGGCAGGTGCTTCCAATAACCAATCAGCAAGAATGAACTGAGCGACGTAAGTTCCCAGAATATTAGCAGAAGCAGGATATTGTCGGACAGAACAATTCCCACCATCGCGCCCTGAAACAGCAGCAGATAGGTATAGAACTGCCCCATCGGATCCTCGCGCGACAAGTAGAATCGTGCGTAGAGGATGATCAGAAGACCGATGCCCAGGATCAGCAGGGCGAACAAAAAACCCAGGCCGTCCAGCATGAAGTTCGCGTTTAGTCCAAGCCCGGGTATCCAGTTGAACCGCGCGGTCACAACATCACCGCGCATGACGCTGGGAATGTGGATCAGCAATCCCATCAACGCGAGGAAGGTGGTCAACCCAGCCGCTGATGCTGCTGCGTTTCGTCCTGCCCGGATCAGGAGGGCCGGAAAGACAGCTCCGAGGAAGGGAAGGGCCGCGATAAGGAATAGGGACAAGTGCGATACTCCGGTCTGTGCGGTCAATATGACTGAATTACTAGGGATAATTTATTGACTGTCCGGAAATTGCAAGGTTCCGAAAGGTCCTAAAGCGCACATATTGGACGTGATCTACCTGTGTAACTATGACGCGAACTTGATCTGAGGGTTGGATTTCCTGAAAGCGTCGCGAATTGCCATATGATAATACCGATCTGACAATGCAGGAGAGTGCCGCATGGCAGAAGGGAAACGCCGAACCCGCAGATGGGTCCTATTGGGCGGAGGGGCCGCCATTGCAGCGGGTTTCGCAATCCGCGAATACCGGCTGATCCCGCAGGCCTATGCTGGTGGTCAGATTGCGGCGGCCACAGCCTATCAACAGGCCCTCGACGGCGCGATCCATCTTATCGATATCCGAACCCCACGCGAATGGCGGGCGACCGGGGTCGCCGAAGCGGCCCACCCGCTCGACATGCGCCGTGAGGATTTCGTGCAGGCCTTGGACCATCTGCTCGGGGGGGACCGATCTGCACCTGTCGCACTGATCTGTGCACGCGGGGTGCGCTCGGCCCGATTAAGCAATCGACTGACCGAGGCTGGATTTACCAATATCATCGACGTGCCCGAGGGCATGCTGGGTTCGGCGGCCGGGCCCGGTTGGGTGCGGGCTGGGTTGCCTGTCAACGCTTATGAAGAGGAAACGGGATGAGTGTCAGACACTGGTTGGCCGCGTGCTTTGTTTTTGCCGGGCAACCCGGCCTTGCGGCTTGTGGCGATACCGAGGGGATGTGCGAAACCGCATCAGGCGGATATCACATCGAACTGCCGAAAGCGGAGAACCCTCCGCTGGTTGTGTTCCTGCACGGCTATGGCGGCAGCGCCACCGGTACGCTCAAGAACCGATCCATGGTCGAGCCACTGCTGGCGCGCGGCTACGCAGTGATGGCACCGGAAGGGTCCGAGAGAAACGGCCGAAAAAGCTGGAACTTCTTTCCCGGTTGGGAAGGTCGGGATGAACCCGCTTTTCTTCGAGAAGTAGTGCAGGACGCCGCCGACCGGTTTGATATCGACCCGGATCGCGTGGTGCTGGGTGGCTTCTCGGCTGGGGCGTTCATGGTTTATTACCTCGCCTGCGCTGCGCCGGATTCATTTTCTGCTTATGTCCCGGTTTCAGGCGGGTTCTGGCGGCCACATCCCGAAAGCTGTGATGGTCCGGTACGCATGTTCCACACCCATGGTTGGACGGACAATGTGGTACCGCTGGAGGGCCGCCTTTTGGGCGGAGGCCGTTTCCACCAGGGCGATATCTTTGCCGGATTGGAAATCTGGCGGGTCGCCAATGAGTGTGCCGATACCAAGCCCAGCGGGTTTTCTACCACGGGCCAGTTTATGCGTCGCAACTGGATGGGATGTGCCGAAGGTAGCGCCTTGGAATTTGCGCTGTTCCCGGGCGGCCATACCGTGCCAAACGGCTGGGCCGATATGATGGTAGACTGGTACGAGGGCCTGCCCGGCGGGTGATCATTCCGCCGGTGTGATCACGCCCTTGCCTTCGATCAATCGCTTCAACTCATCACGATAGCGCCGGGCCGAGCGTGTAATTGCAGGCTCACTGACATCTTCGCGCATACCAACCATACGGCGCGCGGTGCCTGCCGATACGCCGCTGAGCGCAGACAATGGGATCGCCAGTGCCAGGCTGATCGCAATCGGGGCCAGCCAGACCGAGACCAGACCGGCGAGGATGCCAACGCTAAGCGCGACGCCGATGATAGTCTCAAGGCTGTGGCATAGGATCAGCGTGCGCAGCCCGTAGCTGCCACCATCGCGCGCTTGCGGGGACCAGCCCTTTTGAATGCCCAACGCGGTGCGGAACACTGCAATCATCTGCTGCACCATAAGTATAGGGGCATAGAGGATCGACAGGATGACTTCGGACAGAAATGAAGTGAAGAATTTCCGCGTTCCGCCGAAATCGGAATAGCGCACACCGCTGAGGGGCAGAGCAGCGACGCCCAAAACCTTGGGTGCCAATAGCATCGCATACATCACCAGAATGATCAGCACATGGCGTGTTTCGGACATTTCTGGCCATTGCGGGAACAGCGGATTGTCCGGGCTGAAGTAATGCAGAACCGAGGCGTCCTTGCCCTGACCGATCAAGGCCCACATCACCAAAAGTGCGAACCATAGCGGCGACATCAGATATCCGACCGCTCCGTGGAACATATGGAACCGCGAGACTGCGCGGAAGCCGGTCGAACCCAGCAGTTTCAGGTGCTGCAGGTTGCCCTGACACCAGCGGCGATCGCGCATTGCGTGGTCAATGAGGGTGGGGGGCGTTTCCTCATATGATCCGCGTATGCGCGGCAGAAAGCGCACGGCCCATCCTGCGCGGCGCAGCAATCCGGCCTCGACGAAATCGTGGCTCATGATCA
Organism: Ruegeria sp. H9; assembly: GCF_056532915.1. Taxonomy (NCBI): domain Bacteria; kingdom Pseudomonadati; phylum Pseudomonadota; class Alphaproteobacteria; order Rhodobacterales; family Roseobacteraceae; genus Ruegeria; species Ruegeria sp. H9. The sequence continues at coordinate 1,666,079 of NZ_JBQFNX010000001.1, forward strand.
GCTTGTCTTGTCCGTTGAGCGACCGCAACTTGGGCAGACCTGCGCTAGAAGCAAATGCACAGGTGCGAATGATGGCGTTGTGGCCCCAATAATTGCCTTCTTGCCCGCACCAGCGCGCGAGGCCTTCGGCAAAGGCAATACCATAGACGCCGTTGGCAAACTGCTGCATCCGGGCAAAGACCGATTGCGCGCCAATCAGCTGCGGATAGCTTTGGATCAGGCCTGCGCCGGGATCGCGCGCCAGCGCATCGGTCAGGCGCGAGATCGCGCGACCCGTCATCAGGCTGTCGGCATCCAGCACCAACATCGCATCCCAGTCCGCGCCCCAGCGGCTTACCCAATCGGCAATATTGCCGACCTTGCGATCCGTATTCTGGGGGCGGCGGCGGTAATAGAGTTCAAGCCCCGGTGCCAGCGTGGTCCGTAGCGCCTCGACACTGGCCTGTTCCTGCGCGGCGATCTCGGGGTCGCGCGTGTCGGATAAAATGAACATGGCATAGTGGTGCTGACCACCGCGTTTCTGCAGGTCTTCCAGCATCGTGCGGGCGTTGCCGAGCACGTTCCACGGCACCTCGTTATAGACAGGCGTCAAAAGCGCCACGCGCAACGGTTGCGAGCGTCCTTCACGCTTTGGCTGCTCTTGCCGGGACAGCGAGACCATGCCCAGCAGTACGGTGCAGACCGTGAAGGAAATCCAGAAGAAATTGAACGAGATTAGCGTCAGCAGGATACCTTCGACCAGATTGATCCCTTCGGCGCTGAACCAGTCGGACATGACCCAGAGCAGACCCAACGCCGCCGCCATGGCAGGTGAGAAGACCAGCGCGCGCCAAAACCCGACAGAGGGATTTCGACCCCCGGCAGGTACCTGCGCATCGCGGAATCCCTGCGCAAAGTTCTGGGCTGGCATCGCTAGAGGGGCCTCGGGCGGCATGATATGAAGATCGCGGTTCATATGGTCCAACGGTAAAGCCAGACTTCAGAGGCTGGTTGTTTGTCTTTCAGCAACTGCGCGCGCAGTTCCACGTGGTTGCGTTCGCCTGGTTCGAATGAGAACGCCAGCCGCAACCCGCCCGTGTCTGGGTTACGCTGCAGAACGCCTTCTGAAGTTTCGGCATGGGGCGAGTCGACAAACACCGTGATGGCCTCGGGATCGTCAAGCAGCTCACTGCCTTCGAAATCAATCACAGCCAAACGGCCCTCGCCGAACGTGTTGTCGCCCATCGCGGTGTTGATCACGCGGGCCATAGGGGTGTGCTGCGGTTCCTCGCCCCAGATCAGGCGATAGGACAGATCAATCTGGCTGCCTGCTGCGTAGGGTTCCATCGGGCGCCAATAGGCGACGATGTTGTCATAAATCTCCTGATCCGCTGGGATTTCGACAAGCGTGACAGTGCCTTTACCCCAGTCTTCGCTGGGTTCGACCCACAAGCTTGGGCGTTTGTGATAATTGGCTTCAAGATCCGCATAGTCCGAGAACTTGCGCTTGCGTTGCATCAGGCCAAAGCCGCGGGGGTTTGTGTCGACAAAAGACGAGATCTGCAGGCGAGTCGGGTTCGCAAGCGGGCGCCACAGAACCTCTCCTGCGCCGTTGCGGATCATCAACCCGTCACTGTCGTGCACTGCGGGGCGAAAATCATCGAAACGGCTGTGATTAGTCTGATCGAACAGGAACATAGATGTGCCGGGCGCGATGCCGACATGGGGCAGTTCGGTACGTGGGAACAGGGTGGCTTCAATATCCATCACGCAATCTGAACCGGCGGTAACGTGGAAGCGATAGGCCCCTGTAACGCTTGGGCTGTCCATGAGCGCATGAACGACCATGTTACGTTGATCCGGTTCTGGACGCTCCAACCAGAAACGAATGAATTCGGGAAATTCCTCGCCATCTGGATCGCCGGTCTTCAAGGCGAGCCCTCTGGCCGAAAGGCCATAGACTTCGTGCAAACCGATGGCGCGGAAATAGCTGGCCCCTTGCCAAACGCAGAACTCGTCTGTCTCGCCAGGGCGGTGCATCTCAGTACGCAGGCGTAGACCTGAAAAGCCCAGCGTGTCGTCAATTGGAAGCTCAGGTACGTCTTCAGACTTATCGAACATGGCCAGATCAAAGGCGACCGGCTTGGTCATACCGTCCTCGACGGTCGATACTTTCACTGTGCGTGGAAAATACAGGCCCGGCGTGAAAAAATCGACGTTGAAGGGCGTCTCGGTCTCGTACCACAGCGCGCGATCCAGCCGGAACCGTATTGAACGGTATTGCTGATACGTCAGGTCCTGCCACTCCTGCGGAACCATCTCACGTTCGGCATAATCACGGCTGGCCAGGTCGCGGGCCATTGCGATGACGTCGTCTCGGCTGAACGGGGTCTCTCCACCTGTGGCATATGCCGCTGGGGCGAAGGCCAGAGCCGTTGATGAGGCGAGAAAAGCGCGACGTGTAAAGTTCATTTCTTTGATTTCCAAGGTTGTGACTTGAACCAGGCGGCCAGATAAGCCACGCCGATGATCATGGCAAAGCCAATCATGTTGGCGATGAACACACTGGCAACATCTCGCCCACTCAGGTCCAGTCCGACGCCGATAAGTCGTGCTGCTGCCATAGAAAATACGAACACCGCGAGCGATTGCTGACCCACTTTGGTGATGATGGTCAGCAGGAACTGCCAGACCTTTGCGGCTGCCCCATGACCGGTCGCTATCAGGCGACGGCCATGCTCACCGGCGATAACCCAACCCAGATAGGCAAGCGACAGAAAATGCAGATATCGGAATAGACCAAAGTCGGTCTTGTCGCGAAATTCTTTGGTCACTGGCCAGACCTTGCGAATCTCATCAGCCAGATCAGGGGCTGCTGCATTGATCCAAGTGAATACCTTCCACGAGCCGAACGGCATCGAGAAGATCAAAAACAAGGCTGCCGCCCAGATCAGAGTTTTCGACACCGGCGGCGCTGGAATCCAACCTCGCATGAACGCAAAGCCGGTGAAGAACAGCAATTGCCACCCGAATGGGTTGAAGAACCACTGGCGCTCTGACCAGGGCTCGGCCGGCAGGTCAAGGTAGTCGAATTGTGCAACGAGCCAGATCGTGACCGAGGCCATGGCGACCGCCCAGAATCCGATACGATATAGCCCCATAAACAGGGGCATCATCGCCAGTACCACCAGATACATCGGTAGAATATCGAAGTAGTTCGGCACATAGGTCAGGGTGAACAGTCCGACGATCTGTGACGCCGGATCGTTGAAGAAATGCTGTAGATTGAGAGAGGAGATATAGTTTTTCTCGAACAGCCCACTCTGGTTCAGGGCCGCCATTGTCATCGCGACAAAGAAGAACAGGCAGATATGCGCCCAGTAGACCTGCCAGATGCGAAAGCTCACGCGTGCGGTGCCCATCCACCAGCCTTTGCGCATGAACGCCCCCCCAAAAGCAATTGCCGAAGCCATGCCTGAACAGAATACGAAGATCTCGGTTGCGTCCGAAAAGCCAAAGCGGGCAGGTATCCATTTGGCCCACGGATCGTTCGGAATATGGGCAATCAGGATGATGAACATCGCGATGCCGCGATAGAAATCCAACCGCGGATCGCGCGTAGCGGCGGGGGCGGCTGCCTGAGACGCCACCGGAGCAAAATCAGAAGCGGGCGATGCGGTCGCCATACGGTTTCTGTCCTTCTTGGTCTTTTATTGTTGTTATTCGGCGGGGACGCTTTGTGCGTCGCCGCTGTCGCGTGCGGCCTCGATCAATTCTCGGCGGGCGAGGGCGTAATTGTCCTCTCCCCCGGCACGTTTGGCGCGGCGGTCGTCCAAGATGCGCTCGACAGCATCCAAGCGGCCAGCGCGCAGGCCGGAATCAATGGTGATGCGCTCGAATACATCACGTTGGGCGTGGCTGCCACCCGCCAGTTGCATCCCACCCCGGGCATTTGAAAGAAAATCAAAGGCTTGGCCGTAAAGGCCTTCTCCAAAGGCCTCAAGCCCCTTGGCGGCGGCAATGCCCGGGTCGGACATGCGGATCGGCGTGTCACCCTGATTGCGCTGGGCGTCATTTTGAATACGCTGCAGCATATTTGCTGTAGCCTCCGAACGATTGTCCCCGGTCAATGCCAGCAAGTAGTGAAGATCGGCGAAGATCAAGCATCCGTCTTCGGTTCGGGCTGCGCTGAGATCGGCCAGTTCTTCCCAACGGTTGCCAACATCAACGCCCTCAAGCTCTAGCCGGGACAGCAGCGAGGTTGCATTCGAGATATCGCGATAGTCGTCGGTTTTGTCCTGGCGGATGTGATGATCGTAAAGCGCCATAACTTGATCGACTTGCCCCAAATCCAGATGCATCAGCGCCTTGTGCCACCAGACATGATAGCGAAAATTGTTGCAATGCGCCCAAGCGTCCTCACGTCCCGCGAGCCAGTCCAGTCCCAGCTGCGCGTTGCCCGTCATCTCGTGCACGTGCGCTACAGCGTGCAATCCCCAGGCGTCGTCCGAAACCATCCACAAGGCCTGACGACCGGCGATCTCGGCTTTCTCGTAGGCGCCGGTTTCCTCCAGCGCGAACGAGTGGCATCCCAGCAAGTATCCACGTCCGGCGTGGTCGGGTTCATACGCTGGCATCACCCGTTCGATCGACCGACGCATCCCCGCCGCATCGCCCAAAACGAAACGCGTCGCATGGCTGAGCTTCATGGCCAAAGTATCCGTTGGGTGCGCTCGCAGAATCTCTTCAAATTTCTGAACGGCCTGTGATGGAAGGTCGGCCATATACAAACCCAGCGCCTCGACATATAGCCTTTCCCGGGCTGAAACTGGCTGACGCTCCATCGCTGCATTCGCGGCACTCAGCGCTTCGGCAGCGACCGCGATCATCTCACGCCGGCCCAGCAGAACCATGAACAACCCTTTGACCGCATGGCCCAGCGCAAAGTCCGGCTCAAGCTCCAGAACCTTGCTCAGATATTGCGGTGTTACAGCGGCATGCGCCATGAACCCAAGGAGAACACCATCCCATGCCTCGACGCTTGCGGGCTGGTTCAGGGTGTTCATCTGTCCAAAGACGTCTTGTTTCATACTCGGGTCCAATCTGATTGCGACGTTCTACACTGTTCGATGTAACAGAGTGTGCAGCCGGGTCGTAACAGTATCGACCCTGCTCTCGAATTGGTGAAATCCCGTGTGTGAGAAACGCGAAAAAAACCGCCGATTCAAGGGCATGTTTCAGCAACTTGCCGCCTAAACGGGCAGAGTGTTTCAATCTTCGAAGGGGTTTTCCGCGTTCAGAACAGCCTGTGTGTCAGCCCCACAGACCGGTGGTGCGCTGCGATATGTTACAGGCGTGCGTGACAGGTTCAGGGGATTCCCGATCAGTTGCACCTCGCCAGGTTCAGCTTGCATCGAGATCTGCATCTGGCGGGCAGCGACCTGATCCGAGGCAAAAACCTGATCGAGCGTCCGCACCGGGCCAACAGGGACTTTCAGGTCTTCAAGCCCCGCGATAACGCTGCCTGTATTCAGCGCCTGAACAGCAGGGCGCAGGATTGCATTCAACGCGTCCCGGTTTTCAAGACGGGCCGGGTTGGTGGCGAATCGAGGATCGTCGGCAAGCTCTGGCTTTTCGATGAAGCTGCAAAATCTTTTGAACTGACTGTCATTTCCAACGGCCAGAATCACGTGCCCATCCGCCGTCTGATAGACCTCGTAAGGCACAATATTGGGATGCCCGTTGCCGCGCCGCTGAGGCACTTCGCCCGAGGTCAGATAATTCACGCCTTCATTGATCAGCCAAGCGACCTGTGCATCCACCAGCGCCAGATCGATCTGCTGACCCTCGCCAGACATGTCGCGATGACGCAGCGCAGCCAGAATACCAACGCAGGCATACATACCACACATCACGTCAGCAATTCCGACGCCTACTTTCATCGGCGCGCCGTCGGCGTCTCCGGTCAGAGACATGATCCCGCCATATCCTTGCGCCATAAGATCATATCCGGGCTTCGATGAGTTTGGGCCTGTCTGCCCGTAGCCTGAGATCGAACAGTAGACGAGGTCAGGAAACTCATTGGACAAGGTTGCGTAGTCGAGCCCGTATTTCGCCAGTCCACCGGGCTTGAAATTCTCGATCAGAATATCAGCGTGCGAGGCTAGGCGTCGGACTTCTGCCTGTCCTTCGGGTGTTGCGATATCCAAGGCGACCGATTTCTTGTTGCGGTTGGAGGACATGAAATATGCGCTCAGGTCTGAGCGGTTGCCATCCGCATCCTCGGCGTAAGGAGGGCCCCATTGCCGCGTATCATCACCACCGGTCGCCGGGTTTTCGACTTTGATGACGGTAGCGCCAAGGTCGCCCAACAACTGCGTACAAGTGGGTCCTGCCAGAATGCGAGACAGGTCCAGTACCTTGACGCCTTTCAGCGGTCCTTCAGATGCGGCCATCATATCCTCCACGGTCAATTTCCGCAGCAATGACAGTGAATTTGTCTGCTTTCAACGCCTGATCCAATGCAGCCCGCAAATCGTCGCGGCTACGAACTGTGTGACCATAACCGCCGAATGCGCGGCCTAAAGCCGCAAAGTCATGGCGGTCAAAGTCCACTCCGCGATTGCCCATCTGGCGCTGGCGCTGTTTCAGTTCGATCAGCGCAAGGCTGGCATCGACAAAGACCAGAAAAATTGGGTTGCCACCCAATTCGGCGGCAGTCGACAGCTCTCCGGCAACCATCAGAAAGCCGGCATCGCCAGAAAAGCTGATCACGGGGCGATCCGGTTCGGCCAATTTCAGACCGATCGCCATCGGAACGGCACACCCCATGGTGCAGAGCGCCGAGGACTGGATCAACCCTCGTGCCTCCGAACACTCCCACATCTGACTGAGCAGAATGCGATGCGCGCCGCTGTCGGCCGTGGCGAGGGTCTCGGGTGGCAGAACGGCACGAGTTTCTGCGATGATCGCCGCCGGTCCCCAGTCTTCATCTATCGGAAAAGCATTCGCCAGCGCAGCCTTGACCTGTTCAGGCTCACCATTCGGCCAAGTCTTGCCGGCAGGGTTGCCCTTGGCAATGGCCTCAAGCGTTGCGCCGGTGTCGGCGACCAGATTTAGCCCAGCCTGATGCATGTAATGATCGTTCACCACGGCTGATATGTCGATCACGCGCTTGGTTTCTGGGTTCCATATCTCGCGCCAGCCGGGGCGCATCTCGATAGGGTCATATCCCAAACACAGTACCAGATCAGCCTGTTCCACCAGCGGGACTAGGTGCTTGTCGGCCAGCGGAGACAAACCCGCCCCGCCCAGGCAGAGTGGATGATCCTCGGGCACCACCCCCTTGGCCTTGTAGGTGGTGAGAAAGGGAATGTTGAAATGCTCTAGAAATGCTCGCACCACACAGCGCGAGTCGTCGTAAAGAACATCAAGACCGATGATCGCCAAAGGTCGCTCAGCCTCGGCCACCCAGCGGCGGGCCTTTTCCAGACATTCCGCGCCAGGCGCGACAGGAGCAACTTTTGCCAGTCGACGACGTTTAACCCCTGATACGCGCGTATCGGCCACCGAGATAGGCACATCGATGTGTACCGGGCCGGGGCGCGCTTGGTTGGCAAGCGATACCGCCTTGTCGGCGATGATATCGGCCCCGTCGGCCGTCAGCATGAAGCTGCCTTTGGTGATCGAGCGATAGACTTGCGCGTGATCCATCACCTGATGGGTGTAGGTCAACGCCTCATCCGCGTCGACACATCCGGTCAGCACGATCATCGGCACCCGATCCTGCAGGGCGTTGGCGACAACATTGATCCCGTTCATCGCTCCGGGTCCGAGTGTGGCCACGAGGATTGCAGGTGCACCATCGCGATGGTGGACCGCTTCGGCCATGAAACCTGCTGAGTTTTCGTGTTTTGCAAGGTGGAAAGCAATGCCCGCGCGTTCCAGCGCATCCACCAATGTCAGAACCTCGCCGCCGGGCATTCCGAACGCATGGCGGCATCCGGCCTCGAAAAGGCGTTGTGCCAACAAATCCGCAGCGCGGGGAGACAGGTCCTGCATTAATCAAGCTCCGACAAAGTTATCTGTCAGCAGATTGCGGAGGACGCGTCCGGACGCAAGCAGGTTCACGTCAGTGTGACTATTTGACGGCGTTTTCCGCTACGGCCTGAAACTTTGCGTCCAATTCTATGGCAATCTCGCGCAGAGCGTCTCCGCCCTCGTCTGCGTAAGGGGCAAAGACGAAGCTTGGTGTCTTGTAAGAAAGGGTTGCAGTGCCGTCCTCGTTCTCGGTTACGTAGAAGCGGATGGGCGCTTCGATCATCGCGTTGGTCGAGGTTTCAAGAACACGAACCGCGTAATCGTTGTTGAATGCGCCAATCACCCGGTTGCCCGGAATGCTGATACCGCGCGAGGCCGCCGCTTTGGTCGGCCCGGCCTGTGTCACAACGATCAGGCCGTTTTCCTTTACCGCGGCCTTTGTGTCATCCACGAGGGTCTCATAGCTTTTTCCGCTGGAGTAAACCGCCCATCCAGTAAGAGGTTCGATGCCGTTGGCCCAAGCAGGCATCGCCAGCAGGCAGATCGCAGCCCAAAGCGCCCTCATGTTCTTTCCCTTCCTGTTGACTGGGGAATTGATGACAGAAAAGCGCTGAAACGGGGCTCACAATCCTGTGCGCGCGTCAGGTCGCACGTTTCTTCAGCAGATAGATATCCATGATCCAGCCGTGATCAGAACGGGCCTGCGCGCGGGTATCCAGAATGTCTTGCGCCACATCCGCCAATGGGCCTTTGATCAGAATCTCTTCTTTCATGCCCACATATGCCCCCCACCAGATGTCATAATCGGTCATCTTCAGGCTCTGGAACGAGCATTCGCCATCCAGCATTACGGCCACTTTCGACGCCGTTTCAGGCCATCCATCATCGCGGATGCGACGGCCTGTGGTCACGACATAGGGCGCACCCAGATCATTGATCGGGATCGCATGGGCTGCAGTCAACGCCTGTAACGCTGTGATTCCCGGCATAACCTGGACTCGCGGTTGCGGGTCCAGCCGCGCTGCAATTCTTAGCGAACTGTCATACAGCGACGGATCACCCCAGATCAGCAACGCCACCTTCTGCGCGTCCGGGTAGGCTGAAATCGCCTCGTGCCAGCGTACGGCAATTGCGTCGTGCCATTCGTCGACGCCTCGGAGATAACCGTCATCTGCCCGGCGTTTGGGAACGTCGAAATAGGCGATCCGTGCAGGTTTGTCGGTGACTTGCGTGATGATGTCTTCGCGCAAACCGGCCAGATCGGCTTTGTTCTCTCCTTTTCGCGGAATCAGGATCAGGTCCGCTGATCTGATCGCCTTCGCCCCCTGAAAGGTCAGGTGGTCGGGATTACCCGTTCCGATTCCGATCAGGATCAGTTCAAACATCTTCGAACTCTGCCAGCGGGCCATACAGGATCAGGGCCGGGGCGGTTCCAACCTCGGATCGCAGCTTGTCGGACAGGTCTCCGATTGTGGAGCGCCCCAAGGATTGCTCGGGAGTTGAAACAGATTCGGCCATCAAAGCAGGCGTGTCCAACGGCAAGCCATGCGCGCTCAGGGCTTCGACCAGCAAGGGAAAAGTGCGCTTGCCCATAAATACGACCGTCGTCGCGCTAGCATCAGCCAGGGCGGGAAGGTTCAGATCGGTCGGCAATTTGCCACTTACGTCATGCCCGGTGACGAATTGAACACGACGTGCAGTCAGGCGTCGGGTCAGAGGGATACCAGCGGCAGCTGCCGCCGCGACGGCAGAGGGGATGCCGGGAATGATCTCATATTTGATGCCGGCTGCCTGCAACGCGACCAGTTCTTCCTCCAGTCGACCGAACAATCCTCCGTCACCGGATTTCAGGCGTACCACCTGCTGACCGGTCTGCGCATACTCCACCAACAATCGGCTGACGTGATCCTGCTTGGGCGAAGGGCGACCGGCGCGTTTGCCAACACCAACCAGATCAGCATCGTCACGCGCATGGGTCAGGATCGGGCCGCTGCTGAGATCATCAAACAGCACCGCATCGGCCTTCTGCATCCGGTCTACGGCCTTGAGCGTTAGTAGCTCCGGATCACCCGGACCGGAGCCAATGAAAGAGACAAAACCGGTCATGCCGAGGCCTCTGCAATAAGATGGAAAAATGTGCCGGTGACATTGCCACGTCGCGATCCTGTCTGAGGGCCTTCGGCCCCCTCGGCATCGAAGACTCGCGCAAGAGGAGCGTCAGGTTGTTCGATGATCGAGGAATAGTGGAACTCATGTCCGCGCAAGGCTGTACCCTTGGCAAAGCCCGGCATCGACGCCAAAAGTTCAGCCCTGCGATAGCCAAGGTTGAATTTGCGCTTTTGGTATGAGGTTTGCAGACCCAACAACCCCGCCATCTGATGTGGCGCGCCTTCCTTGTCGACCAGAACTTCCCCCAATGCCATATAGCCCCCGCATTCACCATGCACGGGCCGCGTTTCCGCGTGTTTGCGCAGCCCCGTCAAGAAAGTATCTGCTGCCGCCAATGTTCCTGCGTGCAGCTCGGGATAGCCCCCCGGTAGCCAGACCAGTTCAGCGTCTGCAGCTGGCGCTTCGTTTGCCAGTGGCGAAAAGGGCAGTATTTCTGCACCGGCGCTGCGCCACCCTTCCAGCAGATGCGGGTAGGTAAATGAAAACGCTGCATCACGGGCCAGTGCGATCCGCTGCGCGGGGGGGCGCGGCAGCGCGGCTGACGATGGCCCAGCAGGGCCTGAGGAGGCCGCCCGTTTGATCGCATCCAGATCGACATGTTCACGCAGGAATGCGGCATATCCGGCGATTGCCGTTTCCAGATCCGGATGCTCAACCGCCTGGATCAGGCCTAGATGTCTTTCGGGCAGGGTCAGGTCACCTCGGCGCGGAAGAACGCCCAGAACCGGCAATCCAGCCCGTTCCATGCCCAGCCGCGTCAGCCGCTCATGTCTTGGGCTGGCACAGCGGTTCAGGATCACCCCGGCAAAAGGTAGATCGGGGTTATACATCTGAAAGCCAAGCGCAGTCGCCGCCGCCGATTGCGCCTGTCCTCCGACATCCAGGACCAGAACGACCGGCCATCCCATGCGTAGCGCCGTTTCAGCGCTCGACCCATGCCCCAGCTCTCCGGGTTTGGCGACGCCATCAAACAAACCCATTGAGCCTTCGGCCACCACAATATCCGCGCCCGTGGCCTGCTTAGAGATCGCGCTTAGCAGCGGCTCCCCCATCGCCCAGCTATCCAGATTGAACGAGGCTCGGCCCGCTGCAGCGCGGTGAAACGCCGGATCTATATAGTCCGGTCCGCTTTTGAACGGTTGCACGGTCAAGCCGTCCTGGGCCAAAGCCCGGAGCAATCCCAGCATGACAGTGGTCTTGCCTGTACCCGACGACGGAGCGGAAATCAGTATTCCCGGTGGGTTAGTCATCACCATGGCTCCAGCTCGACCACGGACTGTCGGCGCTTTGAGGGCGATAGCGGCGGTCATATGTCTTGGAATACAGACAGCTTTCGTCAAACCCTTCACCTGCAAGCGCTGGACCAACCATGATCAGTGCGGTGCGCGAGATGCTGTTGTCCAGCGCCTCCTTCAACGTGGCAAGCGTTGCGCGGATGATCTTCTCATCTGGCCAACTAGCGCGGTAGACCACGGCGACCGGGCAGTCTGCCCCATAGGCAGGTGTCAGGTCGGCGATGACGTTGTCCAGATTTCCGATCGAAAGGTGGATAGCCAAAGTCGCACCTGTTTTAGCGAAGTTTTTCAGTGTCTCGCCTTCCGGCATCGAAGACGCACGCCCGGGCGTGCGGGTCAAGACCACTGATTGCGCCAGACCGGGCAGTGTCAGCTCGGTCCCGAGCGCTGCAGCCGCAGCCGCAAACGAGGGTACACCGGGCGTGACGCTGACCGGGACACCCATCTCTTTCAGACGTCTGATTTGCTCACCCATCGCCGACCAGACCGAGAGGTCCCCGGAATGCAGCCGCGCCACGTCCTGTCCAGCTTTATGCGCTGCTTCGATTTCGGCCATGATCTGATCCAGATCCATGGGTGCGGTGTTTACGATCTTCGCGCCTTCGGGGCAGTGGCCCAGAATCTCCTCGGGTACCAATGAACCCGCATAGAGGCACACCGGGCAGGAGCCGATGATATCGCGCCCGCGCAGGGTTAGCAGGTCGGCGGCGCCCGGTCCGGCGCCGATGAAATGAACGGTCATGTCTGTCCTCCGATGGCGACGGCGCAGGTTGCAAGCCGGTCGTCCGAGATTTGTCTGGGTGAAATCAGCCGCGCGCCATGTCCGGCGGCAGCAAGAGCGGATGCTTCGGCCACGCTGCCGGTGCCATATGTGGCGCGACTGCGGGTTGAGCAAGTAAGTGTGCGTTGTTCGGCAAGATCATTTGCCGGAATGAAATGTACCGGCAGCTCAGTTGCTTCTGCAAGCGCGGCAAGTGCGGTGTGTCCGTCCTTGTCCGCAACAGTCGCAAGGGCATCGACAGTTTTTCCTGTCGAGGCAAGCTCGAAAGCGGCACGAAGACTGGCCAGCGTAGCAGAGGATGAGAAACCTAACCCCGCGACGATCATAACGTGAGGCTCCACTGCACCACGGGATATGCAGATTTCCATCCTCGCCGCGGACCAAGCGCAGCTGCCTGCGCAAGTTCGATACGCAGCAGGTCTCCGCCCAGCTTGTCGTGCCATTCAGCTAGTAACGCTTCGCTTTCCAATGTCACCGCGTTGGCGATCAGCCGCGTGCCGGCCTGAAGATTAGCGTGTAGCCAGTTCAGCAGATCCGCACTCAGACCGCCACCGATGAACACCACATCGGGTCGGTCAAGATCAGCCAACGACTCTGGTGCAGAACCGTGCACAACGCACAACCGATCCTGCCCTAACGTATTGGCATTGCGGCGAATGCGTTCGGCCCGATCAGCACGCGGCTCGATAGTCGTTGCAGTTAGCGTCGGATCGCACATCAGCCATTCGATGCTGATCGAACCGGTGCCGCCGCCAATATCCCACAGATGCTCACCCCGCTGAGGAGCAAGCGCCGACAGGGTTAGCGCGCGAATGGGGCGCTTGGTGATCTGGCCGTCGGTTTCAAAGATGTCATCGGGCTTTCCCGAGGCTTTGGGAAAGGCACGCCCAGTACCCGCGACATCAAGACCGACACAAACCGGATGTTCGAATGTTCCAAGCAACGCCTCGGTCAGCGACACGCTACGCGCGCGTTCACGGGGGCCACCGAGCGCTTCCATGACGTGCAGAGTGCAATCGGCAAAATCGGTTTCGCCCAGATAGGTCGCAAGCTCAGCTACGGCTTTGCCGTCGCGCAGCAAGAGAATCGCGCGCAGGCCGGGTGCCAAGTGAGGGCGAAGGCGCGTAAGAGGCGCGGCATGTAGCCCGAAGGTCAACGTGTTTTCAAGCGGCCAACCAAGCCGCGCAGCAGCAAGCGAAAAGGTTGACTGGCCGGGTAGGGCAATCCATTCGTTCGCATCGAAATTACGCGCGATAACGGACCCGGCCCCGAACCAAAACGGATCACCCGAGGCCAGCACAACGGTTTGCTGACCGCGCAATCCGGTCAGAATTGGCAGGCCATCGGCAAATGGGACCGGCCATTCAATCCGTTCCGCCGCGCTGTCTGGTATCAACGACAGGTGGCGTGTCGGGCCCATGACAATCTCAGCGCGGTCCAGCACTTGACGGCTTGCAGGGGACAGGCCATCCAGTCCATCTTCGCCCAAACCCAATACAGTCAGCCACGGAGTTTCAGACATGCCCAACCTCCTGATTCTTGGTGGCACGACCGAGGCGAATGCTCTGGCAAAATCGGTTGCCGATCAAGGCATTCCCGCTACATATTCCTACGCTGGACGTGTCGATAACCCGCGCTCGCAACCCGTGCCGATGCGCGTGGGCGGGTTTGGTGGTGCAGCGGGACTGGCGCGGTACATTCACGAGCACGGCGTCAGCCATGTTGTCGATGCGACTCATCCCTTTGCCGCGCAGATGAGCCGGAATGCGGTGGAAGCCTGTGCGGGGGGCGCAACGCCCTTGGCCGCTTTGACGCGACCTGCTTGGGTCGCGCAAGACGGGGACAACTGGCAGCACGTACCGGATATTGAAGGTGCGGTTGAAGCTCTGGCCGGTCCAGCCCGCCGCGTCTTCCTGGCAGTTGGCCGCATGCATCTTCATGACTTCGCGGCCCAACCTCAGCATCACTATCTTTTGCGGCTTGTAGACGATCCGGACGCATTGCCGCTTCCGAAAAGCGATGTGATCGTTTCGCGGGGCCCGTTTTCTGTTGAAGAGGACCGGGCCTTGATGGAACGTCACCATACGCAATTGATTGTATCCAAGAATGCGGGTGGCACCGGCGCGCGGGCCAAACTGGATGCCGCCAGGGCGCTGGGCTTGCCGGTTCTGATGATAGACCGTCCGACCCTGCCGAAGCGGACCGAGTTGGCAAATGTCACGCAGGTCTTGGACTGGCTGGCGCATACTTAATCCTTGGCCAGCGTGAATCTCGGGGTGTAGACGATCGGGGCGCTGTTGCGCTCGACTATGCGTGTCAGGGACGAGCCGACGATGACGACGGTCTGCATGTCCGCCATATCTGCCGTGGCTTCTTCCAGAGTTGAAATCCGCAATGCCTCATCCTCGCGGGATACAGCGCGTGCAAACAGGATCAGGCGTTCCGGCTCACATTCTTCCCGCAGGATTTCCAGCGTTTTTTCAAACCCTTCCGGTCGAGACTTCGAGCGAGGGTTATAGAACGCCATGGCGAAATCGCCCTGCGCGGCAAGTCGGAGGCGCTTTTCGATCAGTGGCCATGGCTTCAGGTTGTCGCTCAGGTTGATGGCGCAGAAATCATGCCCTAACGGTGCCCCAGCGCGGGCCGAAGCCGCCAGCATCGCAGTGATCCCCGGCAGCACGTCAATCTGTATGTCACGCCAGTCTTTCGGCCCGTTTTCAAGCGCTTCAAACACCGCAGCGGCCATTGCAAACACGCCGGGATCCCCTGACGAGACTACAACGACGCGCTTACCGTCGGCCGCCATTTGCAAAGCGTGCTGAGAGCGGTCGATCTCGACCCGGTTATCGCTGGCGTGCAGGGTCAACCCCTCTCGCTCGGCCACCCGAGCAACATAAGGGATGTAGCCAACCACGTCCGTCGCTTCTGCCAGAGCGGCAGTGACTTCGGGAGTGACCAGTGCTTCGTTTCCAGGCCCAAGGCCAGCGATCTTGACCCAACCGCTCATGGTCGGCGTCCCTGTCCATGAACCAGAATGATTGAGAAATAGGGCGTGATCCCTTCGCAATTATCAGACAGTTTGCAGACCCGTTGGTTCGGCATCTGAGCGTATTCGACGATCCACGCGCGATCATAAAGCCCGGCCTGTCTCAGCGCGCGCTTTACCTTGTCGAAGTTCCGCCCGATCTTCATGACAACCAGCGCGTCGGTCTGGGTCATGCGTTCAGTCAGCGTATCCTCGGGCAAGGTTCCAACAAGAACCGTGAGGACATCGTCGCCCCAAGTTATCGGGTCACCGGTTGCGGTCCAAGCGCCGGACATGCCGGTTATGGCAGGTACGACTTCGACTTCAGATATATCTCGTAGTCGATTGTAAAGGTGCATAAATGATCCATAGAAGAACGGATCGCCTTCGCACAGAACCACTACATCCTCACCATTTTCGGTAAGCGACTTCAGATGTGCGGCACAGTCTTCGTAAAACACCGAAAGGAGTTCATTATACCTTGGATCCGTCACCGGGATTTCGGTGGTTACCGGGTACTCCATTGGAAACTCGATGGCGTCGCCGGGGATCATTCCATTGACGATCTTGCGGGCCTGACCTGTGCGGCCAGGTTTGCGAAAAAACGCCACATGGCGGGCATTGCGCAGCAGGCGGTCCGCACGGACACTCATCAGGTCCGGATCGCCGGGGCCAAGGCCTACGCCGTATATCTTTCCCCCGCTCATTCCGCGCGGCTCGCGATGGCGTTGATTGCGGCTACGGTGATCGCACTGCCTCCCAAACGGCCTTTGACGATGCAGGAGGGTACGGGCTGCGCCTCCCACAAGGCATCCTTGGACTCGACCGCTCCGACGAAGCCCACCGGGCAGCCGATAATGGCAGCGGGGCGTGGGCAGTCGGGATCTTCCAACATGTTCAGCAGGTGGAAAAGCGCGGTAGGGGCGTTACCGATCGCGACCAGTGCTCCTTCCAGATGCGGACGCCACAGCTCTAGCGCGGCGGCAGAACGCGTGTTGCTCATTTCGGCAGCCAGAGGGCGAACACGCTCGTCATGCAGGGTGCAGATCACTTCGTTGTCAGCGGGCAGGCGAAAGCGGGTGACGCCTTCGCTGACCATGCGGGCATCACACAGGATCGGCGCGCCATTTTCCAGCGCGGAACGCGCTGCCGAGACAAAACCGTCCGAGAAATGGACGAACTCTTCCAGCCCGACCATCCCTGCGGCGTGGATCATCCGAACGGCGACCTGTTCTTCATCGGCATCGAACCGGGCCAGATCAGCCTCGGATCGGATGGTGGCAAAGCTCTGCTTGTAGATCGCCGCGCCGTCGGTTTCGTATTCATAGGGCATCAGGTGAAGTCCATGGTCATGAGTGTTTCTTCGGTCAGGCCGCGTTGGCAGGGCTCATCCCCCGCGCGGCCTTGTTTGACAAGGTCAAATCGTCCGGAATTACCAACCAAAGTGACATCGGCCGGACCCATTCGGGCGCATCCCTTGGCGCAGCCCGACACATGCAGGCTGCCTGCAACGCGCGCGGCCAGGGCGCACGCCACACCGCGGGTTTCGACCTGCGCCTGCGGGCAGTATGGCGCGCCGGGGCAGGCGTCGGTTGTTCTCAGCGGGTCGGTGCCATCTGTGACAAAGTCAGGGGCGGGTATCGCCGCCCCGCCTTCCAACAGGAACAGCCGCCATGGTGTGACCCGCAGGGCAGTGGCGTTGCTGTTTTCAACCAGCGAATGGAGTTGCCGCGCCGGTAGCTGCCCAAAGGCAGCGCCATAGAGTGTCCCCCGCGCGCAGGCTCCCGGTTGAAGAGGCACGCCAATGGGGCCGGGCGCGCTGCGTTGCCACTCGCTGGGCAAACCATATATGGCAACGGTCCGCGCCATGCGGCGGGTCTCGGTTGTGTGGGTTTGCGCAAACCACTTCGCCAACGCGATCACTTGGTCGATTGCTTGGGCTTCGCTCACCGCTCGCCCGGTTTCGGCCCCGTCCGCGCGCAGGATCAGGCTGCCCGAACCGAGTTCAAGCCGGATATCCGCCGAGTCATCGGCCAATAAACGCTCGGGACCTGTGTCGATGGCAAAGCCGAACTTGGCAGGTAAATCCGGAAGCTCGGCAAGACGCTGGATCAATTCCTGTGTCAGCCGGGTGGTCAGATCACCGGCTTCATAGAGCGGTGAGACCAGAATGTTGCGGCGAATTTCGATTCCGGGTTCGGCGTCCAGCAGATTCAGCGCGGAAAGCGCTGCCAACAGGGATTGGTGGTCGGTTTCCTTCACTCCACGCAGCTGAAGATTGGCGCGGTTGGTGAGGTCGATGGTACCATTGCCGAACCGTTCCGCCAATTCGCACAGTCCCAGCGCCTGTTGCGCATCCAGACGTGCCAGCCGAGGGCGCACCCGCACGACCAGCCCATCACCGGACATCATCGGGCGATGGGCACCGGGGCACCAGCCCTGCACGATGGGCGCACTCATCCCAACCCCTCCAGGTCGGCGCGGATCGAGTTCCGGCGGGTATGCCATAGCCCTGCCTCCAGCAGTGCACGGAACCGATCCTGCATGGCCTGATGTGCTTGCGGGTTTGCCTGTTGCAGGAAGGCGTCGACCTCTTCATTGCCCAGCGTGGCGTTGTGGTACAGATCGAACAGATGCGGTGCGACTGTGCCGGACAGATGCGCGAAAGATGCCATATGATCCAGCGTCGCCGCGATTTCAGCGGCGCCCCGGAACCCGTGCCGCTGCATTCCGGCAATCCAGCCCGGGTTGGCGGCGCGGGCATAGACGACGCGGCTGATTTCCTCGGGCAGGGTGCGGGCGCGCGGGTTGTCCGGGTTGGTATTGTCCAGATGATAGAGCTGTGCGGTACCGCCGGTGATTTTCTTGGCGGCGGCAAATCCGGCCTCGTGCGTTGCATAATCATTGGCCAGCAGCAAGTCCGTCTCGGTCAGGTCCTGTAGGTGCACAAAGCTGTCGGCGTTGGCGACGCGTTGCGAGATACCGTCCTTATCCTGCGCGATGTGTTCACCTTCCAAAGCGAAGGAACTGGCGTCCAGCCAAGCCTCACCCGCCTGCACGCGTGCCTCATCCGTATAGGTTTCGGACAGATGAGTCATGTTCAGACCATAGCTGCCGGGGGCTGGCCCATAGACCCGCGCCGCAGGCTCCTGACCGGCGTAAGGATTCCAATCGGGTGCTTCATCTCGTTTGGTCAATGCGCGGACAGCCTGACCGTACAGCGCGGAAAGCGTCGGGAACACGTCCCGGAAAAGACCTGAGACGCGCAATGTTACGTCCAGTCGCGGGCGGCTGAGATCGGTGATCGGCAACACTTCGATGCCCGAGACCCGCTCAGACCCTTTATCCCAAACCGGCTTCACCCCCAGCAGGTGCAGCGCCAGGGCGAATTCCTCGCCCGCTGTGCGCATAGTGGCCGAACCCCATAGATCGACGATCAAGCCCTTGGGGTAGTCGCCTTCTTCTTGCAGGTGCCGCCGAACCAGTTCCTCAGCGAGCTTGACGCCTTGTGTATAGGCCGCGCGCGTGGGAACCGAGCGCGGGTCGGTCGTGAAAAGATTCCGCCCGGTCGGCAATACATCCGTACGTCCGCGATAGGGGGATCCGGACGGCCCGGCCTCGATCCGTTTGCCCGCTAAAGCGTCAATCAGGGCAGAGCGTTCAGCTTGGGCTGAGGGGGCAGCGTCGAAATTACCCGTCACATCGGGGACGCGCCCAAAGATATGCAGCCCATCTCCGAATTGGCTTTCCTTGATGTCGCAGACAAATCGGTCAATGCGCGTGATCGCCTCGGCGGTACAGGTGGCCTGATCGAGGCCAAGATCGCTTTCCAGCCCGATCGCCTGCGCCTCGTCCCGGATATCTTCCTGCAGGCGATCGCGGCGTTTGGGGTCTAGCCCGTCCGCGTTCGAGAACTCGTCCAACAGCGATTCCAGCCGCACCATGCGATCTGGTGTGCCGCTTTCCTTCATCGGGGGTGGGATATGGCCCAACGTAACCGCCCCGATCCGACGCTTGGCCTGCGCGGCCTCGCCGGGGTCGTTGACTATGAAGGGGTAGATCACCGGCAGATCGCCGATTAACGCCTCGGGCCAACATTCGTTGCACAAGGCGACTGATTTTCCCGGCAACCATTCCAGCGTGCCATGTGCGCCGATATGGATCAGCGCATCCGCGACCAATCCTTTGCGCAGCCACAAGTAAAAGGCGACGTAGGCGTGGCGCGGTGTGCGCGACAGATCGTGATAGTCGTCATCGCGCAGTTCGGGTGTGCCGCGCTCGGGCTGCAGCGCGATCAGAGCCTTTCCGCGACGCAGTGCCGTGAAATGGAACGCGCCATTTGTGAAAGCAGGGTCGTCTTCGGGAGTGCCCCAAACCTTATTGAGATCGGCGCGGAGTGTTTCCGGCAGCGCCGCCAGCGCCGCCTGATAATCCTCTAGCGGCCATGAAATCCGGGCATCAAGAAGAGTTTCAGCAATCGGTTCGGTAGGCGCGGTGTCATACCCTTCGCCTTGCAGATCGAGCAACATTGCCTCAGCCGAGGCCAGCGCATCCAGACCCACTGCATGTGCCATCTGCCAGTCTTTGCCGGGATAGGTCGATAGTACCAGCGCCGGAACCTGCTCCGCTTTGGGTTTGTCGTGAAGGTTCAGCCAGCCGGAGACGCGGTTGATGATGGCTTCGATCCGTTCGGGTTCAGCCCGATGAGCGAAGCGAGAATACTCGAGATGCGGGTCGCGTTTGCCCGGCTCTTTGAAGGATACGATGCCCGCGTTGATCCGCCCGTCCACTTCCGGAAGGACCACATGCATGGCAAGATCAGCTGGTGAAAGGCCACGTTCCGCTTCGGCCCACGCTTTGCGGCGTGAGGTGGCCAGCGCCACCTGAAAGACCGGCACCTCTGCCACATCGAGAGGTGAGGTGCCTGATGCGCCCTTGCCTGAGAATGAGGTGGCGTTGACGATTGCCGAAGGCTTCAGCGCTACAATAGTCTCGCGCAGCCAATCGGCGGCATTTGGTGCTTTGAGCGACGGGGCAAACAGGCCGACGGCCTCAAAACCTCGCGCGCGCAAGCTGCGGATCAGCGCTGCGATTGGGGCTGTGTCCGCCGAGGTCAGATAAGCACGATAGAAGGTTACGATGATACGTTTCGCATCACCGGGCAGAGCGTTTTCTGCAGGGATCACGCCGTGATCTGGGCACCAGGCACCGCATTCGGGGATGGTCTTGGCGCCCATGACCGGACCTGCATACAACCCCGCAGCCAGTGCCATCTGCGCCAGAGCGGCCTGCGCCGCGACCTCACCGCCGGTGTCGCACAGATGCGCCAGCCGCCGCAGGGTCGAGACAGGCAGGGTAGAGTAATCATCCAGCCGCGTATCCTCGCGACCGTCTGCGGGCAGTACGGCCAGTGCAATCCCTTTGGCCTGCGCCAGCGCCAGAACCTGCTGCAAGCCGTACGCCCAATAGGGCACTCCACCGATCAGACGGATCAGGATGCCCTTTGCGCCCTCCAGTGTCTGCTCGACATATGTGTCGACTGAGAGGGGATGCTTCAGCGCCGTCAGATTGGCCAGCCGCATCGTTGGCATGCGTCCTTCAGGCCCACCTCCACGATGCCATCCCGCCGCGAAAGCGCCAAGGTCACTGTCGGAAAAGGACAGCACCACCAGGTCCGCCGGGCTCTGACCCAGATCGGTCGGGGTCTCGGTTTCTTCGAGCCCATGGCTTTCGCGGAAGACGACGTGCATAAGTCTTACTCGGCAGCCTCGGTTACACCCACGAGGATATCGCGGATCTCGGCCTCTTTGATATCGTCATGCTCGGCAATGACCACAAGGCGCGAGCGACGGTCTTCGCCGGGCTCCCACAGGCGGTCATATTGGTGACGCACGCGCGCACCGACGGCCTGAACCAGTAGGCGCATGGGCTTGCCCTGAACGGCGGCATAGCCTTTGACGCGCAGGATATTCAACTCGTTGGCCAATCGTTCAATCTTGGCGACCAGATCAATCGGATCGGTTTGCTCGGGCAGTTCAACGATGATGCTTTCGAAATCGTCATGCTCGTGATCGTGATGGCCGTCGTGATGGCTGGGACGCGCGTCCATGTCATCCTCGGCCGCGGCTTCTAGACCCAGCACGACGCGGACGTCCACGGCACCCTCGGCCACTTCGACCACGGGCATGGGGCGGGGCGCTTCGGCGGCGATGATCTCTTTCGCTTTCGCAACGCCTTCCGGGCCAGCCAGATCGGGCTTGGTCAGCAGAATGATGTCGGCGCAGGAAATCTGATCCTCGAACACCTCGGACAAGGGAGTTTCATGATCAATCGAGTCATCTGCCATGCGTTGCGCATCCACCGCCTCGACATTCGGAGCGAACCGACCAGCGGCCACGGCCTCGGCATCGGCCAGAGCAATCACGCCATCGACGGTGATTTTCGAGCGGATATCGGGCCAGTCGAACGCCTTCAGCAGCGGTTTTGGCAGGGCAAGACCGGAGGTTTCGATCAGGATGTGATCGGGGCGCGGCTCTAGTGCCATCAGGGCTTCAATGGTCGGGATGAAATCATCGGCCACGGTGCAGCAGATGCAACCATTGGCCAGTTCCATGATGTTTTCTGCGGGGCAATCAGGAATGGCGCAGGACTTCAGGATATCGCCATCGACGCCGACATCGCCGAATTCGTTGACGACCACCGCCAGACGCTTGCCCTGCGGGTTCTGCATCAGGTGTCTCACCAAAGTGGTTTTGCCCGAGCCCAAAAAGCCGGTGATCACAGTGACGGGGAGTTTCTCGAGATTGCTCATTTCAGGGCTCCAATCGGGGGAATGCGGGCCGCACAGTTTTTGCGGAAATGTTCGGGACGTTCGCGCCATTTGACCAAACCGTCCTCGGTGGCGAGGTATTTGGCTGCGCCTTCGACGATGGTTTCAACATGGTCGATCTCGTTCAGATGCTCATACACGAAAGTCCAGCGATCCGGTCCTCCGCGTAGCACGATCGAGCAGCCTTCATCGCAATTCGACAGGCATTCCACAGCTTTCAAGGTAATGCCTTCGGGCAGGCCCGCCTGTTCAAGCGCCTTGTGCAGCAACGTGCCGGGGCGCTGGGCGTCATCCTCGACAGGCAGCCCGCGACGGCAGGTAGTGCAAACCAGCAGTTCGACCGGTGCGGTCTCGGTCATGTCTCTCATCCCCCCAAATCCTCTTCGTGGGGGACGGGGTTTCATGCGGGCCGATCACAGCCCCACACCGGAACACCCCGTCCGGTTTCATCTTCGGGCGTTGGCAGGTCTCCCGGCTTGCGGATGTCAGAGGAGGCCTCTGTCGGATGTCCCGCCTTCCCGGCCATACTGCCAGTGGCTTTGGGCACCCTCTCCGGTCACGGTCGCGGGGGCGGCTGCGTTTGACGGCAAAAACCGCTGACGCATTCCCTTTTCATCTGCTCTCGCAGACACCAACGAAAGGGACATGCGGCAGGGCAGGGTTGCTTGTCAAGCGAGTCGCGCCGATCCGTGAAAAAGCGGATAAAAAGCGACCTGTCGGAGTCGCTGGGCGGCATGATACTTCTGCAACGACGTGCTGGCATGGCAGCAAGATGCGAACAGGAGGATACCGCGCATGAAAGTAGGGTTTATCGGGCTGGGGAATGTAGGGGGCAAGCTATCTGGATCGCTGCTACGAAACGGTATCGATCTGACGGTTCATGACCTGAACCCGGATCTGGTGACCGAATTCGTCGCCAAGGGTGCCAAAGCCGCCAAAAGCCCGGCGCAACTGATGCGCGATTGCGATGCTGTTATAACCTGTTTGCCTTCTCCTGCGGCCTCGGATGCGGTGATGCAGGAAATGTTGCCAGAGGTCGGCCCTGGCAAAATCTGGATGGAAATGTCGACCACTGACGAAGCCGAAGTCAAACGCCTTGGCGCAATGGTCATCGAACGAGGCGGCGCAGCGGTGGATTGCCCGGTTTCCGGCGGATGTCACCGGGCAGCGACGGGTAATATCTCGATCTTCGCAGGCTGTGATCGTGAGACTTTTGAACGTATCCTGCCATTCCTGACCACCATGGGGCGGCGCATTTTGCACACGGGCGATCTGGGCTCGGCCTCTGTTCTGAAGGTGTTGACCAATTATCTGGCTACCGCCAACCTGATCACCTGCGCCGAGGCATTGGTGACAGCCAAGGCCGCCGGTATGGACCTTGGAACCACCTATGAAGCGATCAAGATATCGTCAGGCACATCCTTCGTGCACGAGACCGAAAGTCAGGTCATCCTGAACGGCTCGCGCGATATTTCCTTCACCATGGATCTGGTGAAAAAAGATATCGGTCTGTTTCAGGAGGTCGCCGACCGTGCCGGAGTTCCTCTGGAGATAAACCCATTGATGATCAAGATTTTCGAAGATGGCATCGCGCGATATGGTGAGCGTGAACTGTCCCCGAACATCATCAGGCGGCTAGAGGACGCGACCGGACTGGAGATCCAGGCGCCAGGGTTCCCAACCGAGATGCTGGACGACGAGCCAGAAGAACCGGGTTATGAGGTGATCCCGCAGAATCGGTAGATCGATTAATCGGCAAGCATTGCGGCTGTCTGGCGACCTGGTTGGACAAAATTCTGGTGCTATTCTAAATAGGTCGACAGGAGTCCGACACCGGCACAGGCAAGAGAACAACTTATGACGAATGAGACCTTTCTCATCGTAACAACGATGAAAAACGAAGGGCCTTTCATGATCGATTGGGTGGCCTACAACCACGCAATCGGCTTTGATGACATTCTGATTTATACCAATGATTGCGCTGATGGTACCGATGCCATGGGCGAACGGTTGCAAGCGCTTGGCTGGGCTCACCACCAACGAAACAGACTGGGTCCGCGCGCCGCGCCGCAGGTTCGTGCATTTTCGCTTGCGCGGAGTCACCCAAGCTATCTGTCATCGGATTGGATTCTCAGTTTGGATGTGGACGAGTATATCAATATCCGTTTGCCCAATAGTGATATAAGAAGCCTCGTTGAGGCCAGCGGCGTGGCGGACGCGATCTCGATCTGCTGGCGCATGTTCGGAAACGCGGGTCAGAACGATTTCGTTGATCGACCCGTACCTGAGACTTTCTTTCTGGCCGCCACCGAAGACGGCTATCCGCATCATCGGACCAAAGGGTTCAAAACGCTGTTCCGCAACAACGGAAAATTCAGCCGTTTTCGCGCCCATCGTCCCAGGATCAATCCAGAAGATGCACCGAACCCTGACACGCCATACGAAGGCGTGTTGTGGCGGGATTCGGGCGGGAACCTGTACCCAGCAGACCAAGTGAAATGGAAAGCATGGCGTGGTTTCAGCCATAAATTCGCGCGCATTCATCATTATGCTGTGCGCAGCACTGATAGCTTTTTGGTCAAGCGCGACCGTGGGCGCACCAATCATGTGGGGCAGGATCAAGGGCTCAAATACTGGCTCATGATGAACCACAATGATGTTGAGGATCGCTCAATTCTGGAACACATGCCGGCTATGCACGACATCAAAGCTGAGATGATGGCAGATCCGCTATTGGCAGACCTTCATCATAAAGCATGTGAGTGGCACAGGTCGAAAGCCGAAGAATTGAGAGCCAGACCGGATTGGGTTGATCTGGTTGAAGCGTTGCAAAATTCCTCAACCGGAGAAGACGTCTATGGGTGAAGCTGTATCTGCTGAGGATCGCCGCAAGAAGCAAGCTGAGCAGCGCGAGCGGAAGGATTCCCTGCGGCGCGAAATGCTCAAGACCATGCCGCATGGACGGTTGAGCGTTGAAATTGGCGTTTGGAAGGGCGAATTTTCGCGGATTCTGCTGGAAGAGCTGCAACCCTCGAAATTGTGCCTCATCGATCCCTGGCAAGTACAGCAAGACCCGGATGGCGGTGCTTCGCTTGCCGGAGCGCGCACGCAAAAGGATATGGATCGGATCTACGATGCAGTAACGGGTAAATACAGCACCGAGATCGCCAAGGGGCAAATTTCGATCATTCGCGACTATTCGCGACCGGCGCTAAGCCTGTTTGAAGATCAGAGCATCGGGTTTGCCTATTTGGACGGCGACCATTCCTACGAGGGCGTAAAAACGGATCTGGATGCTTTGCTGCCCAAGATGATCGAAGGCGGCGTAATCATGCTTGACGATTATCACAGGCGCGGTTGGTGGAAAGATGACGTGATGCGTGCGTTCCACGAATTCCTCGGGGCAAATTCTGCGGGGCTGCGGCTCAAGGCCATCATGGGGGCGCAGGTGGCCGTCGAGAAACTTTGAGCCGAGATCATTTTTCTGATTATAGATTCGTGCGACGTAACCCAGGCTGGCTAGTGTCTTCCAGCGTCAACAGTGTTAAGCAACAAGTTCAGCGATGACGGATAGGGTTGTTGTCTAAGTCCGATCATCTTTGAATAGCGGCACTTTCCCAGGCAGACAGGAACTTTCTGCGCTTCAGCGTATCGAGGAACGTCAACAACGCAGGGTCCAGCGCTATCGCTGCGCTTTCGGTCGTGGAGTCCTGCGTGTCCAGAAGTGGCAGTGCTGCCAGTGATTCCGGATTCAGCGTGGTCAGGTGCCGGACAAAGGTTTCCGCTTCCTCCGGCAAGCGGCTTTTGCCAGTTACCATGGCGGTTCGCATCATCGTCGTCTGAAAATCCGAAGGCAGAATGATCTGAAGGGCATCCTTTCCTTCTGTTCGTACCGCCGCATAACTGCCAAGCACGTTGTAGGCCACCGCGATTGTACCATCCGCCAGGTCGTTAATCATGTCGCCCGAACAACAATAAAGCCGCACATCCAGGCCGCCCAATACCTCCATCAGTCGCCAATAGGTCTCCGAGGCGCGGGCGTCCTGCGTCGCGAACAAATAGCCCAATCCCGACTGGCGCACGTCATAAGTGCCGACTTTGCCCCGAAAATCATCCGGGCGGGCACGCAGCGCTTCGATCAGTTCCTGCCGCGTTTGCGGCATTGGTTGTCCTTCGAACGCGGTGCGGTTGACAACGATGGTTGCGGGTTCCGAAGTGAAGGCGAACAGGCTTTGATGCCATTGCGCCCAAGGGGGGTGCGGAAGATCATTAAGCGCCAGCGCATATCCGTCATTCGCGAGCTTCAGTTGCAGGTCCATCGCGCTGGAAACGACAACGTCGAACGCTTCTGGCGTGGCTCGGACGCGTCGGTCGATATCGGCCGTGCCGGTCACCAGATATTCGACCGATATCGCTGGATTCTGGGCGACGAAATCCTCGATCAGCGGCGCAAACAGGGCGGTATCGGTGCTGGAAATGACCCGCAGTCGGGGGCCGTCGGCACTTTCGTTGAATATTTGTCGGTCTTCCCAATCCTGAGCCCCTGCGCCGCTGGCGAACAGGCATAGGATCAGAGTGACAAGATAACGCATGCGCCGCCCTCCGCTTTGTTTGACAGTACCAGCGTGCCACCATGGGCGACCGCGACGTCCTGGGCAATGGTTAGCCCGAGGCCCGATCCGATGGTTCCTGCCGCGTTCTGACCACGTTCGAAACGTCTTGTGAGCGTTTCGATTTCATCGGGCGGAAAGCCTGGCCCCTGGTCGCTGACCGTGATCCGGGCTGTGGGTGATCCTGCGACATCGATGACTACGGTACTGTCCGCTGGCGCATATTTAAGCGCATTGTCTACCATGTTCCGCACCGCATTTTGGATGAGGATGGGGTCGCCCGAATACATGACCTGCGGATCGCCAGTCAAAGCAAGCGAAAGGTCTTTCATTTCAGCGATGGGCGTCAAGCGCTGGACAAGCTCTCGGATCAGAGTCACCAGATCGATATCCTCGCGCTCCAGATGGTCGGCGCGGAATGTGATCATGGCATGATCCAGTAGTTGCCCCGCGGCCCGAGAGCTTTCGTCGATAGCGCGCATCATTGATCGTAACGCCTCGCGGTTGTCTTCTCTCTCCACCCGTTGCAGCGTCGCCTCGGCATAAGACCTGACCGTTGCCAGCGGGGTGCGGACCCTATGGGCGGCCTCGGCGATAAAGTCCTCGGATTGGCTGAGAGACTGGTCCAGGCGTCCCATCAGCGAATTCAGCGATGACACCAAAGGCGCCATTTCACGCGGTACTGGTTTTTTGAATGGGCTGAGATCTTGCGGTCCCCGACGGGTGACGGATGTCGTTAATCTGTCGAGCTGGCCGATGGTGGCCGAACTCACCCAGAAGGACAATACAGCCGCAAGCACAAAGAACCCCAATCCCAAAAGGCCGGCATTGCGTGAGATTTGATCCAGCGTCTCCGACAGCGCATCTTGGGTCTGTCCCAGGGCCACTTCGATTTCTGTCTGATTCCCCAGCCCAACCAGTGTGCGGCTGGCACTGACCTGACGAACGTTTTCACCGCGCACCTCACCGAAGCGAAAGGTCCACTTTCCATCAGCGGGTCCTTGAGTCGGGGTCAGGTCTTCGTAGCCGGACAGGAACTCGCCATCCTGAAAGATCGCATAAAACACCCGGTCGTCCGACGGCGTGCTCAGCATTGAAAAGGCAGCATAGGGGATATCGACTTCAAGCTCGCCTCCGCGCAGCGCCGCGGCGTCGAGGATCGAGGTGACTGAGGCACCCAGAATGTTGTCCTGACCTTGCTGGGCAACCTGAACTGCATAGTCGCGGACAGCAAAGAACAGCACAAGGGCCAGAATCGCGGCACCGCCGATTAGCGTTAGCGCAAGACGGTTTCGTAGTGATCCGGAAACGTTTGGATTAGTTGCCATGATCCAGCCTGTAGCCCAAACCGCGCAACGTTGTGATCCTGAGCTCCGATTTTTCCAGATGCTTGCGCAGTCGGCCGACATAGACCTCGATGGCATTGTCCGAAACACTGTCGTCGTAGGAGAACAACCGGTCCGCCAGCTTCTGCTTAGAAAACACCTGACCGGGGGCGTTGATCAGCAGTTCCAACAAGCGCAGTTCGCGGTTGCGAAGCGAGACGATATCGTCGCCCACCGTCAAATGACCTGCAACCGGATCAAAGACGACGCCGCCAATTTCAATCGTCGTTTTGGTCTTGCCGGATTTGCGTCTCAGCACTGCGCGGCAGCGCGCCTCAAGTTCGGCATGGTCGAAGGGTTTGGTGACATAATCGTCCGCCCCAAGATCGAGTGAGCCGATTCGATCCGACACTTGACTGCGGGCGGTCAGAACGATGACAGGTGTGTCCAGATGGCTGGCGCGATGCCGTTTGAGGAAATCCCGCCCGTCCCCGTCGGGAAGCATGATGTCCAGCAGGATCAGGTCATACTCATCGATTTCAACAAAGGCCACAGCATCTTCTATTTTCTCTGCGTGATCAACCACATGCCCGTCCAGTCGCATGCGCGAACTTATGGCATTGGCGAGGTCCAGATTGTCTTCGACCAAGAGGAATTTCATCGGGATCCAATAGTAATTTCACCCATGACAGGTTGATGTCAGGTTGATGTGTTTAGGTTTCGAATAATCTGAGCCGCACTGCGGCCGGTTGTCAAACGGGAGGAATTCATGACGACAATCAAACTGGGCCGTCGCGCCCTAATCGCGGCTGTGACCGCTATTGGTCTGGCTGGACCGACTTTCGCTGAAGAGGTCGTAGATAGCATCCACTTTCTGATCCCCGGTGGCGCAGGAGGCGGCTGGGACGGCACGGCCCGTGGCACCGGTGAGGCGCTGACGAATGCGGGTCTCGTGGGAACTGCATCCTACGAAAACATGTCGGGCGGCGGCGGTGGTAAAGCCATTGGATATCTGATCGAAAACGCCGACAGCAACCACGGCACGCTTATGGTCAACTCGACCCCGATCGTGATCCGCTCTCTGACCGGAGTGTTCCCGCACAATTTCCGCGACCTGACACTGGTCTCGGGCACGATCGGCGATTACGCCGCGATTGTTGTGGGCAAAGACAGCCCCATCAATTCAATGGCGGACCTGCTAGCCGCTTATGACGCCGATCCAAGTACAACGGCCATCGGCGGCGGTTCTGTGCCGGGCGGGATGGACCATCTGGTCGCGGCCATGGTGATGGAAGCGGCAGGCAAGGACGCTTTGGGCGTGAAGTACATCCCCTATGATGCAGGTGGCAAAGCGATGGCCGCGCTTCTGTCCGGTGAGATCGCCGCGCTATCGACCGGTTTCTCGGAGGCTGTCGATCTGGCGAATGCAGGTGAGGTGAAGATCATTGGCGTCACCGCAGAAGAGCGCGTGGATGCAGCCCCTGATGCGCAGACAATGAAAGAGCAGGGCATCGACACAACTTTCGTGAACTGGCGTGGGTTCTTTGCTGCTCCTGGTCTGCCAGAGGACAAGCTGGTCGCTTATCAAGAAGCCATCGCCAAGATGTATGACACACCTGAATGGGAAGAGGTCCGCGCCCGTAACGGTTGGGTGAACATCCACAACTCGGGTGCTGATTTCCAATCGTTCCTGGAACAGCAGGAAAAGCAGATCGGCGATCTGATGAAAAAGTTGGGTTTCCTGTAAGGATACCTCGGGCAGAGCGGGCAACCGCTCTGCCTCAACCAACAATAAATCAAAGGAGGGGGAAACATGGCGCTGGATCGCTGGATCGCGCTCGTTTTGCTGGGCATATGCCTGACATATGGCTACACCGCCTGGTTCACGATGGATGGCAGTCTGCCCCCCTTCATGCAGCGCAACCCCATTTGGCCGAGCACCTTTCCCAAGGTGCTGTCGATTTTGGGGATAATTGCCACAACGATTATTCTGCTGGGATTTGAAAAGGCTGAGCCCAAAGAGGCTGATATCGATTATCGGAGGCTGGGCGAATATCACTTGGGCCAGGCGCTGCTGTTGCTGGCTTTGATGGTTGCCTATGCGCTGTGCCTACGTCCGGTTGGATTTCTGATCTCGACATCCGGGTTCCTGATCCTCGGTTCTTTCATTCTGGGCGAACGCAAATGGCACGTCATGCTGCCGGTTGCCATAATCGCTACAGGTTCAGTCTGGTACCTCGTGCAAGAGGTTCTTGGCATCTACATGCGACCCTTGCCGGGCGTTTTCGGAGGCTGACATGCTTGAAGGATTGTTGATCGGCCTACAAACGGCATTCTCCATCCAAAACTTGTTGATGGTCATAGCGGGCTGTCTGATTGGTACATTCATCGGCATGCTTCCCGGTCTTGGGCCGATGTCGATCATCGCCATTATGATTCCGGTCGCCATTTCGATGGGCGATCCCTCCGCCGCATTGATCCTGCTTGCCGGTGTCTATTACGGCGCGATCTTTGGTGGCTCGACATCTTCCATTCTTCTGAACGCGCCGGGGGTCGCGGGAACCGTGGCCTCAAGCTTCGACGGCTATCCGATGGCTCGTCAGGGCAAAGCCGGGAAGGCGCTCACAGTTGCCGCTATCGCCAGTTTCGCCGGGGGTACGATAGGAGCGCTGCTACTGATGGTCTTTGCGCCTGCATTATCCTCGGTCGCACTGCTGTTCCACTCGGCTGAGTACTTTGCCTTGATGGTAGTGGGTCTGTCCGCCATCGCCGCCTTTGCGGGAACCGGGCAGGTGGCCAAGGCAATTGTCATGACCATTCTCGGGCTGATCATGGCCACTGTCGGCGAGGGCGCGCTGTTCAACTTGCCGCGTTTCACGATGGGGATCATGGATCTGCAGTCCGGCTTTGGTTTCATCACGCTTGCAATGGCGATGTTTGCCCTGCCCGAAGCGCTGTTTTTGGTTCTCAAACCCAAGGACCTGCAAGGCGACGAAGGCGAAATCAAGGACCTGCGCATCACAGGATCCGAGGCAAAGGCCATCGCTCCGGTGGTTGGTCGCCAATCTGTGCAGGGTTTCTTTATCGGTGTGCTTCCGGGGGCAGGGGCAACGATTGCCAGTTTCCTTGGCTATGCGGTTGAACGCAATATTGCCCCGAAAGAAGAGCAGGAGGAGTTCGGCAAAGGCTCGATCAAAGGTCTGGCAGCACCCGAGACAGCTAACAATGCTGCCTGTACCGGTTCCTTTGTTCCGTTGCTGACGCTCGGCATTCCAGGTTCCGGAACTACGGCCATTTTGTTGGGCGCCCTGATCGCGCTGAATGTGACACCGGGTCCGCGCCTGATGATCGACGAGCCACAGGTATTCTGGGCTGTCATCATGTCGATGTTCATTGGCAATCTGGTGCTGCTGATCCTGAACCTGCCGTTGATCCCCTATATCGCCAAGGTGCTTGCAGTACCGCGCAACTATCTGATCCCGTTCATTTTGTTCTTCACCCTCATGGGGGCCTATATCGGGCAGAACAATGCCACGGAACTGCTGATATTGGTCGGCTTCGGCGTCTGCGCCACAGCACTGAAATTTGCCGATTACCCTCTGGCACCGCTGCTGATCGGTTTCATCCTTGGCGGCATGATGGAGGATAACTTCGCCCGTTCCATGCAGCTGTATGACGGCATCGCCTTTATCTGGGAACGTCCGATGACGCTGGGCCTGTTGGTGATTGCCCTCCTTCTGGTGCTGTTGCCCAGTTACCGCGCACGTCGCGCCAAGGCGCGAGCGGCAGGCGTGGCCGATGGCGACTGAGCCACTTTCAGGCATCCGGGTTCTTGACCTGACTAATGTCCTGGCCGGGCCGTATTGTTGCTACCAACTGGCCCTGATGGGGGCCGAAGTGATCAAGGTCGAACGCCCCGGCAGCGGAGATCTGGCCCGTGTGCTGGGGGCGGATCCTGATCGGAACAAGGCCGGCATGGGCATCAGCTTTTTGGCGCAGAATGCAGACAAGAAATCCGTGACTTTGGATATGAAGGCTGATCGGGGAAAGGCTCTGCTCAAGCGGCTGGTCAAGACTGCCGATGTGCTGGTCGAGAACTTCCGGCCCGGCGTGATGGACCGGCTTGGGCTGGGGTATCAGGTTCTGCGCGCCGAGAACCCCAGACTGATTTATTGTGCCATCAGCGGGTTTGGTCAGGATGGACCACGCCGGGACGACCCGGCCTATGACCAGATCGTGCAGGGGATCAGCGGTGTCATGTCAATCACAGGTGCGTCGGATACCGCGCCTTACCGGGTTGGCTATCCTCTGGCAGATACCGTCGGCGGGATGACGGCGGCCTTTGCCATAAGCGCGGCCTTGAATGCCAACCCGCGCGGGGCATTCCTTGATGTCGCAATGAGCGAGGCGGTGGTTTCGACCATGGGGTGGGTGGTGTCCAACTATCTGGTCGGTGGCGTGACTCCTGCGCCGCATGGGAACGAAAACACAACGTCGGCCCCGTCCGGAACTTTCGCCACATCCGACAACCCTATAAATATCGCCGCCAATCGCGACGAACAATGGCATGCGCTCGCCCAACATCTGGGCCGCGCCGACCTTTTGACGCATCCGGACTACCTAACCCGCGAGGATCGCAAGACCAACCGGCATGAATTGCGCCAAGAACTGGAACGCACGCTTTCTACCCGTCCATCCAGTGATTGGGTCCAAGAGTTGAATGCGTTGGGTGTACCGGCCGGGCCGGTTATGACGGTGCCGCAGGCTTTGTCCGACGATCAACTCTCAGGTCGCGGGCTGATTGGAACTCTGTCGGCGTACGGAGAGAGTTTACGCCTTGCGGGCAGCCCAGTGGTCATTAATGGCGCACGCCGCATGCCACGATCCGCACCA
Source organism: Ruegeria sp. H9 (assembly GCF_056532915.1). Taxonomy (NCBI): domain Bacteria; kingdom Pseudomonadati; phylum Pseudomonadota; class Alphaproteobacteria; order Rhodobacterales; family Roseobacteraceae; genus Ruegeria; species Ruegeria sp. H9. Next base: position 1,699,025 of record NZ_JBQFNX010000001.1, read on the forward strand.
CCGGATCTTGGGGCCGACAACCTCTCGATTTGGGCCGAGCTTGGACTGTCGGACGCAGAGATCGAAACGTTGCGACATGAGAGGGTGATATGAGCGATGTTGCCGATTGGTGGCGCACCGCCATCATCGATATGGAGCCCGGGCGCATTGAACTGCGTGGCCAGCCGATTCAAGACCTGATCGGCAATCTGGGTTTCGCTGAAATGATCTGGTTTATGGTGCGGGGTGACAGACCGACACCTGCGCAGGCTCGATTGTTCGAGGCCGCTTTGGTCGCCGCCGTGGATCACGGCCCGCAAGCCCCCTCGATCGCGGCTGCACGAATGGCGGTGACCTGCGGGCTGTCTCTAAACAACGCGATGGCGAGTGCTGTTAACATGCTGGGTGACATCCATGGTGGTGCCGGCGAGCAGGCGATGGAGCTTTATCACTTTGTAGACGCCCATGCCGAAGGCCCAGAACAGGCATTAGACGACTGGATCGCCGAACGCGGGAAGATACTGCCGGGTTTCGGGCATCGGTTCCATACACCGACGGACCCGCGCGCACCCCGGCTGATGGCCCTGGTTGCTGATGCAGTCGAACAGGACGCCTGCGAGGGTCGGTTCATGAAAGTCGGGCAAGCCGTGGAAACCGACCTGATGCGCCGGAAAGGCAAGCCGGTGCCGATGAATATCGATGGTGTCACGGCAGTGATCTATGCAGAGCTAGGCTTTGCCCCGCCATTGGCACGAGGCTTATTTTGCCTTTCGCGGTCGGTCGGCATTCTGGCCCATGCCTGGGAGCAGACCCAGCAAGGCGGACGCAACAAAGGCCCTACGCCGCCCCACTATCGCTGGACATATCTAGGCGATGGAAGTTGAGGTATGCCGCCTGTCGTTTCTCATGGCTTCGGATGCCTTTTATCCAGATTCTGAAACACAGCGACATAGTTTGTGGCTAGAGCCTTCGCCTTGCGGCCAACTCCGTCCAGAACTGCGTAGTACAGGAGCTGGATAATTTGGGTGAAGTGACGTCGCAGCTGACACAGGTAGGACTGGCGTAGCGTGTTGTCGTTTTCCAGGAAAATGCGCACAAGGCGGACAACGTAATCGCCCTAAGTCAATGATCTAGAGTGAATTGGAGGCGAGTACCTGTTTTGAAATCGAACCGAGATTCTCAGGAAATCTTTTAAAAATAGTGTGTTAATGACGACCCTCTCGTCCTTCATTCGAAAAATGTTGCGGGATTTGTTGCGGGATCGGCATGACGCTTTCTGCTTAGCCATGCCGCTCGGACTACGATAACTTGATGCGATCTAACTGAGCGAGCCATCTGACAAAAGAAAGGCCTTGCGAAACAAGTAGAACTGCAGCCTCTTCAGTAGGCTGATTATGCACCTCAACACCTTGCTCATGTCGATAAAAGTGAGAAGCGTTGATCCACTCCTTGAATGACCCCAATGATTTTGCGGCTGCTGATTGCGAAGTCGGATGATCAGAGTAAAGCGATTGCAAGTCTCTTCCGAGTTTTTCGCCAGCAGTGCGCGCATCTAAGCGAGGCACGTTGTACATGAGTTTGAAAAGATTTTCATTGGCAGCAAAGGCCGAACGAATTGCGCCGATGTAGTCAACAGGCTCTTGTAGCAAATGAAAGTCTACAGCCTCTACAGATTTTACTGTGGCTGAGTAGCGTTCATCTCGCAGTGCGGCAATCGAAGAAAGTCTCTCAGAACTGAAAGCACCGTCAATGAGTGGGTGCACTCCACCTTGATCATCGATTTCGAAAGCAAGGTTTTCTTCTCGAAAGATGCGCTGAGCTCCCGATACGAAAACGCTTTCGTCACGATTGTAGGCCTCACGCAGATAGGTAGCTAATACCGTTATAGTATCAAGCAACTCCAAAACCGTTATTCGGCTAAAATACATTTCCCAATCACTGACCAACATGCCTGAGGCAGATCTTGTCGCAAATTTCATTCCCAGTTCGTTTTCGATGCGTTCCTGAGCGTACTTCGCGTGGTCGAAGGTGCGTCTGTTTCTTTCCCACCTAGGTTCAGGACAGTGGGCATTTGCTAACTTTGACAGGCGAAAGCGAGCTTTTTCACTGTCTTTCAGTGGCGCGCCTTTATTCACATAAACTTGCGTAAACCGTTGTCCTTTTTCGATCTCTGCCAACTTTTTTCCTACCTGCATTATCGACGCGAAGCCCTGCTTGATCGCTAGTTCTCTATCATGTGATGGCTTAGCTCAGCGGCATTGTGTTAACCAGCCTTTCATGCACCAACTGGTTGATTGTAACTTCTACAATTCACCAAAAGTGTCGAGTGCTTTGCCCTGCATCGTGCTGTCTAGCCATACGAAAGCCGCCGAAGGATACTCAATTCTCAAAGCTGTGAGAGGAATTTTTTCTCACGTTATCTACTTGGAAATAATGGATTATTTTTCTCGTGTGTTGCGGGATTTGTTGCGGGAAAAACCTGACTTGATCACGAGATAAAAATTTATCGTTTAAAATCAAGTATATAACATGGTTTTCTGGAGGCGAGTACCGGAATCGAACCGGTGTACACGGATTTGCAATCCGGAAAATTTCGTTGATTTCAAAAGGAAAAATTGTAAACGGACTTGTTTCGTTCAGGGTCACTTTTCAATAGGTTACGAGGCCCAAGTAAACGGTTTTTCACAGTCTCTCGCTCTGGCGAAAGGACAAAGAAAAACCGCTGAGGGGGCGGCCACCCACCTCAACGGCATAGAAGAATATTTCCGTCCCAATACCTACGGCATTTCCGGTCTGACCTCAACCCAATTGGCGGTGAGATCATGAGCTGGCGCATCGCAAATGAATGCGCCGAGCGCCGCTTTGGCAGCGCCGCGCGTAAGCAAATCATCATGTTCCTGGCCGACAAAGCGAGCGATGATGGCTCGGGCATCTGGTGCTCCAAGGGGACCATCCAGCGTCATACAGAGCTCAGCGAAAGCACGGTGAAGCGCACCATCATCGACTTCCTGCGGGAAGGCATTCTGATCGAGATAGGGCGGCGGCACTGCAAGAACGGCTACACGGTCATTTACCGCATCGTATTGGAGCGCGTGGCCGCGCTCGAACCCACGGCCGAGCCCGTCATCGACACGGGGGTCACTGTGAACCCCGTCCAGCCTGAACCCGGTACGGGGTCCACGGTGAACGGGGTACGGGGTTCACGGTGGACCCCAAACCATCCTAAAACCATCCATAAACCACCTACGCGCAGGCGCGAGGCGGCGGAGGAGGTTGAAGATCTTGAAGCTGAGAAGATCTTGGCAGCCTATCCCGAAGACAGGATCCGAGACCAACGAACTACTCTGCGCTTGATCGCTGCAGCATTGAAAGCCGGTGTGGAGCCCGATGACCTGAAGCAGGCGGTCAAAGCCTATGCCAAGGAAAGCGAGGGCTACACGCGCAGCAAGGTCTGTTTCTCGGATAATTGGTTCAAGATGCGGCGTTGGGAGAAGGGGCTTGCCCAGGTACAGGCGGACCGAGAGAAGGCGCGAGAGGCCGAAGCCAAGGGCCGTGCGAGCCTCGCCGAGTGGATCCACGAGCGCCATCCCTTGTGCCGCCACATCACTAACCGGCAGATCGAGGATTTGATCGCTTCAAAGCTAGTGACGCCTGAGCAGGTGCGCGCTGCGGGGCTGCAGGCATGACTTTCGTAGGAAGGTGACGCAATCGTTTCGTTCGAGCAGACGCGTTGTATCAGTGTGGTGAGATGACCGGGTTGTGTTTCGTAATGGTGACCTCAATGTGCCAAATGTTATACTGAGATAACATAAGATGAGACTGGTGTGGCGGCGTTGGATTATGGAGCTAAGCGGTGGAAATTGACATTAATGTTCTCTCTGTGTAACATTTAAAGGCTTAATGTCGCCTGGAGATATCTTTATGGCTGTTTCGATCAAAATGCCCAGGGCGGCGCGTAAGGAGCTCGTGGCACTTGGGGAAAACATTCGCGTTGCACGACTGCGCCGCAAGTTAACCGCTGAGATTGTTGCGCAGCGTGCTGGCACAACGCGGCAGACCATCGCCAAGATCGAAAGTGGCAACCCTGCAGTCAAGATCGGCACCTACGTTGCTGTATTGCAGGCGCTCGGCCTCTTGAAAGGTTGGGGGGACCTCGATGATCCGGTTGGTGAGCAGATGGCGCTGGATGACCTCCCGCAGCGTGCGAGACTGAAAAATGGTTGAGGTCTGGATCGACTGGAAAGGGTTGAAACAGGTCGGCACGCTCCACCGCACAGCGGGGCGCGGCCGAGAGCGGGTGTCTTTTACCTATCATGACGACTGGCTTGGCGACGAAAATGCCTTCGGGCTTTCGCCGGACATGCCTCTCGTCAGAGGGCAATTCGTGCCGGAAGCGGGGCAGGATATGCTTGCGCCACTCGGGGATTCTGCCCCCGACACCTGGGGCAGAACGGTGATGCGGCGCTATGAGGGGCGCATGGCAGAGGCCGAAGGGCGACGTCCGAGAGTGCTGCAAGAAACCGACTACCTGCTTGGGGTGAATGATGAGACCCGTTTGGGTGCGCTGCGTTTCAAGGTTGAAGGAGTGTTTCAAGCCCGCGAGGGCATTGGCGTGCCTGCGCTGGTGAGCCTCGGAGATTTGCTTCATGCGTCTCAGCGCGTTCTGCGCGGGGAGGAGACCGCAGAGGACCTCAAAATGCTGTTTGCTCCGGGAAGCTCGCTAGGTGGTGCACGGCCGAAGGCCAGCATCCTTGACCAGCACGGCCGTCTTTCTGTCGCCAAGTTCCCGAAAGAGACGGACACTTATTGCGTAGAACGCTGGGAAGCCATCGCACTGGAGCTCGCAAGGCGCGCCGGAATCACGGTTTCTGATCACACGCTTGAGATGGCTGGCGACAAGCCTGTTTTCCTGTCCCATCGGTTTGACCGGAACGAGGATGGCAGGATCCCGTTCATCTCAGCCATGGCGATGCTGGGCGGCAAGGATGGCGAAAGCTACAGCTATTTGGACCTAGCAGATATCATCACCTCAGAAAGCGTAACGCCCGACCAAGACCGCGAGGAACTCTACCGGCGGGTCGCCTTTTCCATTCTCGTGACGAACCTCGATGACCATATGCGCAATCACGGATTTCTGCGTGGGCGGGGCGGATGGCACCTCTCACCAGCCTACGACATCAACCCCGTGCCGAACCAACCACGCGTGCTCAAGAGCTACGTTGATGACGACAATCCGGATGCCAGTATCGCCCTGCACCGCGCGCAACATGACTCCTATCTTCTCGAACGCGGCGAGGCGGATCGCATCATTGCCGAGGTGGCCGAAGCGACGATGGCTTGGCGTGACGTTGCCCGTGCCCTGGGGGCTCCGGAGCGCGAGATCAGGGAGATGGCAACAGCCTTCGAGCACGAGGAAGCGGATCTGGCGCGAGCGTGAACTGGGGCATCTACTGGATTGGCTTGAGCGAAAGCCGATTAGCTACAGCGGAATCTTGAGGCCCTTGGCCATTCCGATGCGTTACGACGTGGCAGTCGATCTTGGAGTGCCGAACTCAGATCCTCAACGCCGTGTTTCTGATTGCTGAACATAAGCGGGCAGCCGTAGCAGGCGCGGTGCAAGCCCCGCTTCAACAAGAAATTTCCCCTGCGCCAGCGCATTCCTCGCGAGGCAACTTTCTTGCTGACAGCCCCTTGGTGCCAGCTTTGATCATGTTCATCGAAACACTCAAAATGAGGATCAAAAAATGGCCACCCAAACTCTGAAACTGAACGTCAAATCCGGCGAAAAAGACGGTAAGAACTTCTGGGACCGCTGCGGCGTGCTCTTCGTCAACACCGACGACAGCGGCAACATCACATCGATCAACGTCAAACACAGCATGTTCCCCGACGTCGAAATGGTCGCCTTCCCGCGCCGCGATGATGAACCAGTTACCGAGTGACCTTAGCGCCAGGGCGGGTTGCCCGCCCTGGAACGCAGCCAGGGAACAGCTTCACGCTGAACTCGACGACCTCTAGCAAGCCAAGCTTGCCGCTTCTTCTCCTTTCAACTAGTTTCAACCCATATCCCTCAGAGAGGACATTTTCGAAATGCCCAACGAAGACATTTTGACCGTGAAAGAGCTCGCTGAGTATCTCAAGATCGCTGAGAAAACGGCATATCGGTTCGCATCTGAGGGCAAGGTTCCCGGGTTCAAGGTGGGAAGCGCATGGCGATTTCGCAAAAGCGAAATTGACCGCTGGATTGCCGAGCAGGAACAAAAACAAGAAGGGGAGCAAAAATGACCGGGCAACAACAGGCTGAGGCATTGCGCCGAGAAATCTGGAGCATCGCAAACCGTGTGCGTGGTGCTGTCGACGGCTGGGACTTCAAGCAGTTCGTCCTGGGCGCGTTGTTCTATCGTTTCATCAGCGAGAACTTCACCAACTACATCGAAGGTGGCGACGACAGCATCAACTATGCGGACATGTCCGACGCAGACATCCCCGATGAAGCCAAAGTCGATGCAGTCAAAACCAAGGGCTACTTCATATATCCCAGCCAACTCTTTCAAAACGTGGTGAAAACCGCGAGCAAGAACGACAGCCTGAACACTGACCTTGCCGAGATCTTTTCGGCGATCGAAGCCTCGGCCAGCGGCTACCCATCCGAGCAGGACATCAATGGCCTGTTCGCCGATTTCGACACCACCAGCAACCGCCTGGGCAGCACGGTCAAACAGAAGAACGAGAGACTGGCTGACGTTCTCAAGGGAGTTGCAAGCGTAGAGTTGGTCTTTGACGATACCGAAGAAGACATGTTTGGCCACGCATATGAGTTCTTGATCTCGAACTACGCCGCCAACGCGGGCAAATCCGGCGGCGAGTTCTTCACGCCGACCCACGTGTCCAAGCTCATCGCCAAGCTGGCCATGCACAAGCAGACCAGCGTCAACAAGATCTACGATCCGGCGGCGGGGTCTGGGTCTCTGCTTTTGCAGGCCAAGGAAGAGTTTGAGAAACACATCATCGAAGACGGCTTCTTTGGGCAGGAAATCAACTACACCACCTACAACCTCGCCCGCATGAACATGTTCCTGCACAACATCAACTACGACAAGTTCAATATCCAGCACGGCAACACGCTGATGGAGCCACATTTTGGCGATGATAAACCCTTTGATGCGATCGTTTCGAATCCACCATACTCGATCAATTGGAAGGGCTCGGATGACCCAACACTGATCAACGACGACCGCTTTGCGCCTGCTGGGGTGTTGGCACCAAAGTCGAAGGCGGATTTTGCCTTTGTTCTTCATGCGCTGCACTACTTGTCTGCAAAAGGACGCGCCGCAATCGTCTGTTTCCCAGGTATCTTTTACCGGGGCGGGGCAGAGCAGAAGATCCGCAAGTATCTGGTCGACAACAACTTCGTTGAGACAGTGATTGCGCTCGCGCCAAACCTGTTTTTCGGAACCACCATCGCGGTGAACATTCTGGTGCTGGCCAAGAACAAGACCGACACAGCCGTTCAGTTCATCGATGCGAGCGGCGAAGAGTTCTTCAAAAAAGAAGCCAATACGAACGTCATGCAAGACGACCATATCGCCAAGATAATGGAAATCTTCGACACTAAAGAAAACTGGCCTCACATTTCGGAAGTCGTGAGGCAGGAGAACGTGGTCGCAAAGGACTATAACCTTTCTGTCAGCGCATACGTGGAACCCAAAGACACCCGAGAGGTTGCCAATATTTCCAAGCTCAACGAAGACTTGAAGCTCACAGTTGGCATGATCGATAAGAGGCGCGCGGCTGTTGATGCCATCGTTGGCGATATTGAAGGCGATAGCGATCAAGGGTTTATGGAACGGCTTCTGAAGCGGTCTGAAGTGGATTGGATACCCCTTGGAGATGAACAATTTTTTGAAGTGGCAAACAGGCACCGCAGACCTGTCAAAGCTTCGCTTCGCGTTGCTGGTGACACGCCATACTACGGCGCAAACAACATCCAGGATTTTGTTCAGGGACACACGCACGATGGCGAATATGTTTTGATCGCCGAAGACGGTTCGGCAAGTTTGGAGAACTATTCAATTCAGTACGCTCTCGGTAAGTTTTGGGCGAACAACCATGTCCACGTCATTCGCGGCAAAGACAATGTGAATACTAGGTACCTGTACCATTACCTTTGCGTCTTTAACTTCATTCCGTTCTTGACGGGGGGAGGACGCGCGAAGCTGACAAAGGGGCGGATGATTGAAATTCCAGTACCCATCCCCTGCTCAAAGGAACCGGACTCGTCGCTAGAAATTCAATCGGAAATCGCACGGCTTTTGGATACCTTCATTGATCTAAGTGCAGGTCTCAGCGAGGAGCTGAAGTCCAGAGAAAAGCAATATCACCACTATCGAGGTATCCTTTTGAACTTTCCTAAACCCGAGGGGACGGCCTGAAATGAGCCAAACCCTCGAACAGATCGCACAGCAGTTGCACAGTACAGACAAGAAAGTCCAACTGATCTATGCATTTAATGGTACCGGTAAGACCCGTTTATCCCGAACTTTGAAAAACTTAGTGGTGCCTAGGTCCGACGAAGGTGAAGAGGGTGAACTGTCACGCGAAAAAATCCTATACTACAACGCCTTCACTGAAGATCTGTTCTATTGGGACAATGATTTGGTTGACGATAGCGACCCGAAGTTGGTGATCCAGCCGAACACCTTCACCGATTGGATTCTTGGTGAAAGGGGCCTGGATCAAGAAATCATTGCCAACTTTCAGAGGTACACAGACGACAAGCTCACGCCGAGTTTTGTGGTGAAGACCGAGCAAATCACAAACAAAGACGGAAAACGGGAGAATAGAAACACCTATCCCCAGGTTACGTTTGCGTTTGACCGCGGATCTGAGCGGTCAACGGGGGTGAAGTTATCCAAAGGCGAGGAAAGCAACCTGATCTGGAGTGTCTTTTTTAGCTTGTTGAAGGAGGTCGTGGGACTTCTGCAGGAAGCCAAAGAAAACGAAGATCAAGAGCCGCAATTCGGTCAGTTGGAATATGTGTTCATCGATGACCCTGTAAGCTCTCTTGATGATACTCATTTGATCGAACTGGCCGTGGATCTGGCAGATCTCATCAAATCGACAGAAGCCGATTTGAAGTTTATCATCACAACTCACAATCCGCTTTTCTATAACGTTTTGCACAACGAATTTGGCAACAAGTATTACAAAAATCCGGAATCGATTGATCGGAAGCTGGTCTACAAGCCCAGCAAATCTGCGAAGTACCGCCTAGAGAAAAAGACTGACGGAACATACCAGTTAAATGAGCAGGCAAATGATGCGCCGTTCTCCTATCATCTCCTTCTATTGGCGGAGTTGAAGAAGGCTGTCGATGCGGACAGCGTTCAAAAATATCATTTCAACTTTTTGAGGAATGTTCTCGAAAAGACGGCAACTTTTTTGGGCTACAGAAGGTGGAGCGATCTATTGCCAAAGATCGATGGCAATCCTGACCCGTTCGCCAACAGAATAGTCAACCTTTCAAGCCACTCAGCGCATTCTGGTGAAGAAGTTGCCGAGATCGAAAGCAACGACAAGGACAAGCTGCGTGAGCTGGTCGAACATTTATTCACAAAATACCAATTTTTGAAACCGAAAGCAGAGTAATGGTCGAGCAAACAACGCCTATCGCGGAAACGAAGAATTTCATCGTCCTCGACAAGTACATTAAGGAGTGGGACGCCGCTGATCGCTACCAGAGCGAAGATGATCTGGAACGCGAATTGGTGCAGGATTTGGTCAATCAAGGCTATGAGTTCCTGCCTGCTCTAACGACTCCAGATACCATGCTTGCCAATGTCCGGGTGCAGCTGGAGCAGCTCAACAACGTCGCGTTTTCAGATGATGAATGGAAGCGATTTGTCGAGACCTACCTCGACAAGCCAAGCGACAGCATCGTCGACAAGACCCGTAAGATCCACGACGACTACATCCACGATTTCGTCTTCGACGACGGGCGTATCCAGAACATTTACCTCGTCGACAAGAAGAACATGGCCCGCAATAAGCTGCAGGTGATCAAGCAGTTCGAGCAGGTCGGCACCCACGCCAATCGTTATGACGTGACGATCCTGGTCAACGGGTTACCATTGGTGCAGATCGAGCTGAAGAAGCGCGGCGTGGCGATCCGGGAGGCCTTCAACCAGATCCACCGCTACAGCAAGGAAAGCTTTAACAGCGAGCATTCCCTGTTCAAGTTTCTGCAGCTCTTCGTGATTTCAAACGGCACCGACACCCGGTATTTCGCCAACACGACCAAGCGCAATAAGAACAGCTTCGACTTCACCATGAACTGGGCGAAGTCCGACAATGAGCTGATCAAAGATCTCAAGGATTTCACCGCAACTTTCCTTCAGAAGCGTACGCTGCTGAACGTTCTGTTGCAGTATTCTGTTTTCGATGTCAGCGACACTTTGCTGATCATGCGGCCTTACCAGATTGCAGCGACTGAACGCATCCTTTGGAAGATCAAAAGCTCATATGAAGCCAAAAACTGGAGGAAGCCTGAGGGCGGTGGTTTCATCTGGCACACCACGGGTTCCGGCAAAACGTTGACGAGTTTCAAGGCGGCACGGTTGGCAACCGAGCTGGATTTCATCGACAAAGTCTTCTTCGTCGTGGACCGTAAGGACCTCGACTACCAGACCATGAAGGAATACCAGAGGTTTTCCCCTGACAGTGTCAACGGTTCCGACAGCACGGCCGGGTTGAAGCGCAACTTAGGCAAGGACGATAACAAAATCATCGTCACGACGATCCAAAAGCTGAACAACCTGATGAAGTCAGAGGGTGACCTGCCGGTATATGACCAGCAGGTGGTCTTCATTTTCGATGAGTGTCATCGCAGCCAGTTTGGCGAGGCGCAGAAGAATCTGAAGAAGAAGTTCAAACGGTTTTACCAGTTTGGCTTTACCGGAACGCCGATCTTTCCTGAGAATGCGCTAGGGGCTGAAACGACCGCGGGGGTGTTTGGGCGCGAGCTGCATTCTTATGTGATCACCGATGCTATTCGCGACGAAAAGGTTCTGAAGTTCAAGGTCGACTACAATGATGTGCGTCCCCGGTTCAAAGCCATCGAGACTGAGCAAGACGAAAAGAAGCTCAGCGCGGCTGAAAACAAGCAAGCGCTACTTCATCCAGAACGTATTCGGGAAGTCTCTCAGTATATTCTGAACAACTTCCGTCAAAAAACCCACCGGATGCAAGCGGGTAGCAGTGGGTTCAATGCCATGTTTGCTGTCAGCAGTGTGGATGCCGCGAAGCTCTACTATGAAACCTTGAACGATCTGCAGGCGGGCAGTGAAAAGCCGCTGAAGATCGCCACGATCTTCTCGTTTGCGGCCAACGAACAGCAAGATGCGATCGGTGACATTCAAGACGAGAGCTTCGATGTGTCAGCGATGAATAGCAGCGCCAAGGAGTTCCTGAGTGCCGCAGTCAAAGATTACAATTCCTTTTTCAAAACGAACTTTGGTGTCGATAGCAGTGGCTTTCAAAACTACTACCGCGATCTTGCCAGCCGGGTTCGCTCGAAAGAAATCGACTTACTGATTGTCGTCGGCATGTTCCTTACAGGCTTTGACGCGCCAACGCTAAACACCTTGTTTGTCGACAAAAACCTTCGCTTCCATGGCTTGATGCAGGCGTTTTCCAGAACCAACCGGATTTACGATGCGACCAAGACCTTCGGCAATATCGTGGCGTTCAGGGACCTTGAGCAAGCGACCGTTGATGCGATCACGCTGTTCGGTGACAAGAACACAAAGAACGTCGTGCTTGAGAAGAGCTACGACGAGTACATGAATGGTTTCGTTGATCAGGAAACCGGCGCGGCGCGACGCGGGTTCATTGATGTTGTGAAGGAGTTGACGGAGCGCTTTCCAAAGCCAGACGAGATTGTCAAAGAAGTAGACAAAAAGGAGTTTGCGAAGCTCTTTGGTGAGTATCTGAGAGTTGAGAATGTGCTCAGAAATTACGACGAGTTTTCAGCATTGAAAGCCTACCAGGGCCTAGATTTAGCAGATGCCGCTGCCGTTGAGGAGTTCAAGCAAAAGCACTATTTGCGCGACGAGGACCTACGCGACCTGGAGGCAATAGAACTGCCTTCAGACCGAGCAGTTCAAGACTATAGATCAACATACAACGACATTCGCGATTGGCTGCGCCGGGAAAAGTCTTCGGCAGAGCAAGAACAAAGCAACATCGAGTGGGATGATGTCGTTTTCGAAGTGGACCTTCTGAAATCGCAGGAAATCAACCTCGACTACATCCTCGAGCTCATCTTTGAGAAAAACAAAAAAGTGAAGAGCAAAGGGGATCTGATTGAGGATGCTCGCCGCGTCATTCGCGGTAGCCTTGGAAATCGAGCCAAAGAGAGCCTGATTGTGGACTTTATCAACCAGACTGATCTTGATCAGATTGATGATAAGGCAGGCGTGATCGATGCATTTTTCTCTTTTGCTCAGGCAGAGCAGCGCAAAGAGGTAGAAGAGCTTATCAGATCGGAAGATCTAAATTCTGATGCAGCAAGGCGCTATATTTCTGCTTCCATAAAACGCGAATTTGCAAGTGAAAACGGTGCTGACCTCAATGCCATACTCCCCAAAATGAGCCCGCTAAATCCGCAGTTTCGGACCAAGAAGACGACGGTCTTCGAGAAGATTGCAGCTTTTGTAGAAAAATTCAAAGGTGTTGGCGGGCAGGTCTAGCCAAGACGTTGGGGTGCTCTACGATGGCTGTTTTGCTTCTGCTTGTTGCCAGTCGTGATACGTCTGCTTCGATCCCTTGACCTTCCACTCCAGGCGTCCGTTGCTGTTTCGGTCCAGGACGACAGCAGCGGCGGCTGAAGGACTGGTGAATGACCAAGGTTTCGTGAAGCGGAGTTTTTGATTGCCGTCGGCGACCAGAGTGCCGTCGGATATGAGTTTTTCCTTCAAGCTGCCATAGCTTTGTTGGACATAGCCGGTCTCGGTGAGCGCCTCAGACCCTTCCAGTACAACAAATTCACCATCTTCTTCGACAGCGGTCGCCTTGACGCCGCTTTTATGGCGGATCTCGAATTGCACTTCTCCTTCGGTCCGCTCGTCAACCGGCTTCGCCGTCTGAGTCACCGCGCGCGGTTGTGGCTTGAGCATATCCAGGCCGATCACTGGCAGGATGATGCGGAGGTTTGACAAAAACTGCTCCATGTTGGCAACGTCCGCCTCTGGCAATCGTCGCCTGCTGGTGTCTGGCTGCGTTCCGTTATCTAACGTGACGCGGCCTGCCTGGGCGGCTTGCTCTATTAGCCGCGCCTCCAGGTATTCAGCGTGTCCTTTGGAAAGGTCATCGTCACTTGTGGTGATGGTAATGGCCGTTTCCCAGAAGTCTCTTTTGATCGCGCTTTGCTTGATCCTCTCAGCCACGGAGTTTCCAGAGCCAATATAGGTGCGGGTTGCACCGGCTTTTTCGGGATCAGGACCCGATAGGATATAGATACCGGTCCGATCAACTTCTTCACGAGCGGTCAGGTCGCCGAAAGCTGAAGCGCCGCTTACAAAAAGCAAACCTGTCCAACCATGGATTGTCGCTTTTCGCAGCCCAGTTGGCTTTCCGTCGACGAGAAAAAGCTGGATTGTTCGACCGAATGAACCCTCTGCTTGCACGATTTTTCCCCTGAAAACATGATTCTAATAATTTCTTGTACAGCACACTTTAACCACGAAATTACATGATTGTCGTCCCGTCGGGACGGCTTTTGCAAACGGACTGCACCGGAGCTCAACGGGCCGTTGGCCCGCTCACCCCGATCCAGGCATCATTCTCTTTGTTTGGTCCGCCCAACATCCCTGACCGTGGCGGTCAACCTTAGTCCATCCCCAAAATCAGCCACCAATTTCCCCTGTCTCGCAGGCGAGCCATTCCTCGCGGGGCAAATTGGCGTCTGATTTGGGCGCAGGCATTTTCTTCGCAAATGTGGCCGATTGACAGCCCCGTTCAGGGCCGTGGGTCGGGCTTTGCCCTCTCCCACTCTGTTCCGCCGAATACATGCGTATTCGGTCAGATCAGGTGGCCGAGGCGCAGCCCATCGGCGGAAGGGGGCACGAAGCCTCACCCGCGTCACTTTGATCGAGGAGGCCACAAATGGCACCGAAGTTTGATGTTTATGCCCATGTCACCGACACCATTATTGCAGAGATCGAGGCGGGCACGCCGCCTTGGCGTAAGCCGTGGACCGGAAGCGCGTCCGGCATTGCCTTGCCGACCCGACACAACGGCGAGGAGTATCGCGGGATTAATATCCTGATGCTTTGGATCATGGCGGCCAAGCATGGCTATGTTTCCAGCCGCTGGATGACCTACAAACAGGCGCAGGAGCTGGGCGGACAGGTCCGCAAAGGTGAAACGTCGTCGACCGTGGTCAAATACGGGACGTTCACCCGAGAGAACGAATTGGGCATTGAGGAAGAACTGCCCTATGCGCGCGCATACCGCGTGTTCAATGCGGATCAGATCGAAGGTTTGCCGGAGGAATATTACATCCGGCCCGAGGCACCGAGTGATCTTGGGACGGCCGAAGATCCTGAGCTTAAGGCGTTTTTCAGCCGAACAGGGGCGGAGATACTCACCAGTGATGATCCGCGCGCCTACTACAGCCCCGCCAAGGACCACATCCATATGCCGCCGATTGCCACGTTTCACAATACGGCAGGCTACTATGGGACTTTGGCCCATGAGGTGATCCATTGGACCGGCAGCGAAAAGCGGCTGGAGCGGATCAAAAAATTTGCCAACCGCGAAGCCTATGCCTTTGAAGAGCTGGTGGCGGAAATCGGCGCTTGTTTCCTTGGGGCTCAGATTGGTGTCGCGCCGGAATTCGACCAAAGCGCCGCCTATGTTGAAGGGTGGTTGAAAGCGCTCAAAGAGGACAAACGGGCGATTTTTCGTGCGGCGTCCGAGGCGCAGAAAGCTGCCGACTTTGTTTTGAACGCTGCAGGTCAAAGCAAGGAGGTGGCAGCATGACCCCTGATTTTCACAGCGATGATTTTGCGACGGCGCGTCTGGAAGATACCGTCAGCTTGCGAAGCGCTGCCCGTGAGGCCCGCGCCACGCTTTACGCGGTGTTGAACCGGTTGGAGCTGAACGATCTGGAGGGTGAGGAGCAGCCCTATATCGACGATTGTCTTGGGGCTCTCGCAATCCTTGAGGAGGCGTTGCGATGACCTTGGAAGCGATCAAAACAGCAGTGGACGCGGGCGACCGCGTTCACTGGGTCAATAGCGGGTATGTGGTGACGCGTGATGACCTCGGGCAATACCTCATCACCTTCACACGGAACGGGTCGGCTATTGGCTTGACCAGTCGGGATGGCACCCGCCTGAATGGCGAGCCTGACGAATTCTTCATTATTGAAGGCGGCGGGGTTTGCCATGAAGTATTCTGACATCAAGCAGGCGGCCCGAGAGGGCCGCACTAGCGTGCATCTTCATGGGTTCTGCAATCTGCCCGATGGTGGGCAGGAGTATTGTGATGATCCAGAACTGATTGGTGGCTGGGCGATCTATGTCCGAGTTGAGACTCCGGACGACCCGCAACAGCCCTTTGATCTAAACGAGCTACCGGATCATCAAACCTATGCCAGCGTCGAAGGCGCGGCCCGCGCAATAGCGCTGCAATTGCTTGGCGATGCTGAGGCGTGGAACCACGACTAGTGGTGCCATGCCTTGCGCATGCGGCCGGGCTTTGCCCGGCGGTCGCAGCCTTTGGCTGCTCCAAACGGAATACAGGCAGTTGATACAATATTATAATATTGAATCAATAATTGTGAAATGCCATAACGGGGCTGCCTGTATGATGCTGGCAAGAAATAGGGGTGATTACTTCACATGGGCCAACCGCGCGCACCACGGCACAAGCGACTGACGCAAAACCAGCGTTTTGCCATCGTGCGCAAGCGTGCCGATGGGGTGCCGATCGAGGATCTGGCCCGCGAATTTGGCGTCACAACCCGCAGCATCTTCTACACCTTGAAGGCGGATCAAAGCCGCAAGCTGGATGCGCGCGTGCGCTCCGAACTGGTAAATGTCCGGCTGACGCCAAAGGAGCTCGCGAGCTTCGATGCGGTGCTGACGCGGCATGAAATTGCCAGCCGCGCCGAGGGGTTGCGGCGGCTGATCTATGCGTCGAACGATCTATTTGTTCCCGACGATGAACTGGCCAACCAGATGCAGGGGTTATCGGCCTCTCTCAATCGCACCGGCAACAACATCAACCAGATCGCGCAGCGCCTGAACGAGGCAAAGCGCCAAGGCAAAACGCCGCCCTATGGCAATTCTGCCCATGCTCAGGTCCGCGCTTTGGCCGGATTGATCTTCGACATTGCAGACCAAGTTCAGGACATGGCGCAGCGCCGCCGCAGCGCGCTGTCCGGTGAGGTTGCCCGGGTACTGGGAGGCTTTGCCGATGGCCCGGAATAGCGCCGTTGCTGCCGCGCAAGAGGCCTTCTTCGATCGCGACTGGAGCCGCATTCGCGGCAGCGTCCCGCGCGCCCGTGCCAAACAGATGGCGCGCGCGGCCATGGGGCATTCCCCCGCGATCTTCAAAGCCATTCGCGACGGCGGCACGCACAACAAAGCGCAACTGCGCAACCAGCTGGAATACCTGACCACCAAGTCCAGCTTCATCATCGACAGCCGTGGCACCTATGACGGCCAAAGCGTTCTGTCAGCCAAAGAGATCGAACAAGTCACGCGTCGGTTTTCGGCGCAGTGGAATGAGGGGTTCCACCCGAAACTGGGACATACCTCGCATCTCTTGATGGCCTTCCCAATTGGCACGCGCGGTGAGGATGTCGCCGACATTACGCGCGAGATCTGCGAGAGGTTCTTTCAGGGCGAAGGCAGCCATTTTGACTACATCGCCGCCGTGCATGAGGACCGGGATCACCCGCACGCCCACATCGTCCTCAACCGGCGCAGCAAGGATGGGGAGTTCTTCTTTCTGAAAGAAGGGCACCACTTCAACTATGACAGTTTTCGAGAGGCCATGGTGGAGGTGTCGGACCACTATGGGTTGCGCCTTGAGGCGACGCGAAAGCTGGAGCGTGGGATTACTACGAAGAGGCCAAGTGACTTGGACCAACGTCGCGCGGAATCCACCGGCCAAAAGCTGACCGAGCGTCAGCGCCTGGGGCCGGAGCTTGACCGTGCCTTGGCCGAAGTGGCGCAGAACGCGCGGCTCTATCGAGGCCTGGCGGCCGAGGCCTCGCGCGAGAACCAGCATGACATTGCAGCAGCCTTGGACAAGGCTGCGACGCTTTTGGCGCAGGGCAAACCGATTGAAGCAGATGGAAAGGTATATGGCATGGCCGAAGAACAGCATTCGTTTGATGAGGTCGTGGATGCCTTCCACGACAAGATCAACCAAGCCGAGCGCATCGTAGCGGACGCCCCAGTGGAGCGGCGCGCGGCGCTCGAGCATGAGCTGAACGACATCTATCGTTCACTGTCGCATCTGAGCCCAATGGGAACGCAGTCCCACACCTTGCTCGAAGATGCGTCCAAGAGTGGGATCTATTCCGCTGCGAATATACGGGCCGAGGCCCAAGGCGCTTTGCAGGATCCAGCTCTTTCCGAACGTCTTCAGCAGGCTTTGAAAGGCACCGGCATTGACGCACAAGAGGTTACCCGCCGCATCGAAATCGGTGCGGGCAATGCCGCGCTGGAGCGGCAATGGCTCGGGCAGGATTTGAAGGCGATTGCCGAGAAAGAGGGCTTTGACCTGTCTCGCGCCGATGAGCTGGAGAAGGCGATCGACCGCCTCGACCAAGTGCACAGTGATTTGGGGCGCGTGTTGGCCGATGCTGAGGTTCTCAAAGACAGTGGGGCGGTGGAAGCCGACCGGCAGGAAGCCATAGTCGACAGGTTGCCGCCGACCACCGCCGACATCCTGAGCCGTATGAGGGACGAGCCAACCGCAGATCCATTCCGAAACGATCAGGAACGCGAGACTTTGCGTGCCGAACTGGAGGAGTTGGTGGGGGAGGAACATGCCCCCGACTTGGAAATCGGCGATGAGACCACGCTGGAGGAGCATATCGAAGACCGCCTGGACCGGCTCTATGCGGCCAAGGCCTACCTGCAAAGCGATGCCGCTCTGGCGAACAGCGTGGCGATGGAGCATGTCCTCGACGAGATCGCCAATGAAGAAATAGACGTCCGACGCGAGCGGCACGTCGATGCCGACGGCGAAAAGGGCGTGACGCATGGGTAAGGCGCGGATCGCACTCGGCGTCATAAGCTTTGCTCTTCTGGGAGCGGTGTTGGGCTATGTTCTGGCGTCGGCCTTTCTGACGTTCCGCTGGTTCGGGGTTGGGGCTGACATCGATTTCTTGATGCTGGCACGCAGCTATGGGGTTCTCCGAACGACGCATCAGGCCGACATACAGATTGTTCACTTGATCGTGGGGATCAGCACTGGTGCCGGTGTTTTGCTCAGTGCGGTCTTGATGAACGATGCGCTGACCAAATTCGGTGAAACCCACTGGCAGCACATGTCCGAGATGAAGCGCAACGGTTTCTTCGGCAAGCCTGGCCACGGCTTTGTTCTCGGTAAAATGGGTAAGCCCAGGAGCTGCAAACCCTTCGTGATGTCCAAGGTATTCCCCCATGCTTTGATCGTGGCCCCGACCGGACGCGGGAAGACTACGGGTTTCGTCATTCCGAACCTTCTGACTTATCAGGGCAGTGCCGTCGTGCTCGACGTGAAGGGCGAAAACTTCGATGCGACGGCGCGCCACAGGGCCGCGCAGGGCGACAAGGTGTTCCGGTTCGCGCCAACAGACTGGAAGGATGGCCGTTCGCACCGGTACAATCCTTTGCTGCGCATATCGGCGCTGGAAAACGTCGACCGCCAGCAGATGGAGCTGCAACTTCTGGCTTCGCTGTTCCTGCAAGCAGATAACGACCGGGTGCAGGGGCTTCTCGATGGCGGTATTGACCTATTCGTGGCGGCAGGACTTTTGGCGTTCGAGCGAAAGCGGCCGACCCTGGGCGAGATCTACCGCATCACCGCATCGGGCGGGGACAAGCAGAAAGAGTATCGCCGCCGCGCCGATGAAGTGGTCAATCCAGCCGCCAAGCTGATCTTCATGCGGATGGCCTCGACCAACAACGATACGCTAACGTCTTATCTGTCGCTCTTGATGACATCTGGTCTCAAGCAGTGGTCGAACCCTGCGATCGACCGCGCAACTGCAACGTCAGACTTCGATTTCCGCGACATCCGCAAGACGCCGTTTTCTGTCTATCTCGTGGTCGAGCCGCTGATGGTGAAACCGCTCGCGCCGTTGATCCGCTTGTTCTTCTCGGACTTGCTGGCATCGTTGCAGGACCATGAACCCGGTAAAGACGAGCCCTGGCCGGTGATGATCATGCTCGATGAGTTCAATCGCCTTGGCAAAATGCCGATCGTGCTCGACAGCATCGAAACCCTGCGATCCTACCGCGCCAATCTTGCGATCGTCACACAGACGATCCCAGCTTTGGATGAGATCTATGGTGAAAATGCCCGCCGCGCGCTCCAGGGTAACGCGGGCATCAAACTTTATCTGACCCCCTCAGATGAAAAGACCATCGAAGAGCTCAGCAAAGCCGTCGGCAAAACAACCAAGCGCGTTGTGACTCGCTCGCGCTCGGTCGGTCGCAACCCATTCGCCGGGCGCAGCATGTCTGAACGGACCGAAGAGACCGCGTTGCTGCCCGAGGATGAAGCGCGGCGCATGGATCTTGATGACATCGTTCTGGTGGTCGACGCGCAAATGCCTGTGCGCGCCAAGCGGATCAAATACTATGAGGATCGGTTCTTTAAGCAGATCTTCGACAAGCAGAGCGGCGATCTGCCGTATCCCTCGGCGGGGGATCAAATGCGCGGCCTGCAAGGGCAGATCAAGGCGCTGGAGGCTAAGATTGGAGCGCTTGAGATGCCGATAGGGGTTGCCGATGATGCCCTAGAAAGGACTCAGGAACGGCGCGATGAGATCAAGGAATTAGCGTCCGGCATTCCAAATGCACAGTCAGCTGCTAAGGCCACTTTGGGTGATTACCAGGCCGGAACTAAAAGGGTGGAAAGGTTTATGGAAGAGGCCGCTCAGGGATGAATGTGAACTCAGATCTGCAACGCGGATCTTTAGGCAAGGCTAAGGCGGACAATCGAAGCCTCAAACCGGGGGGTATCAGGCAACCCGATGCGAAATAAGATATTCTCCATCGTCAGTTGTTGCGATCAGATCACTTTGAGCGGCAAGCGATAGCAACGTACCGAGACGATCTTCCGTGACTGTGGGCTGCCAAGGCGATGACACGAGTGCCGTCAGGCCCGTCTCTTCGATAGAAAGGCGCAGGCGTTGGTTGCGTCCATCGAAGCGGTTCACTGCTGTCGAAAAGTGCTGGCTGATGACCATGGCTTCCGCAATGTATTCGAAGGCTTCCGCCACGGTGACATCGCCAAGACCGGTCAATCTGTTTCGAAGTACACTGAGAGATAAGCGCGGCGCAGTGCCGAGTTGAATCATGTTCGGTGGAGCGTTTTCTGCACCCGCAAATGCGGCGCAGAGCAGAAGTCCGAAGAAGCATGGTGCGGCAAACTCCAGATCACGCTGGCGAAATTTTTCGGTGATCTCGGCCATGACCGAGAAGGGATCAGGGAGGGCGTTTGTGTTGACTGAAGCAATGAATTCTTCGACAGAACGAGACTTCGCGTCCAGTTCCTGGATCTGATTTTCGAGGGTTTGATCCTCGCCGAGACCGTAATCGGCTGGCGTCCAAGACGTCTTGAAGCGCGCAGCCATCGCAGACGGATCAACGAGATCGTAGCGAAGTATCTGGTCTTCGCACCAGCTGAGCAGGCTTTCCAAGGAAAGTCGTTGAAGCTGGCGCATTTGCAGCGCCAGCCATTTTCGGCGGCATTCTTCCAGCGAGTTTGGGACGACATAGGTCGATCCGTCAGGATGAACGGAGAAACACATGCCGCGTCTGATCTCTGGAATGCTCTGCGCCGCGCCAACTTGCTGTAAGTGGTGGCGTGCCAGCGCAAAGGTGGTGCTGCGCTTGCCCAGAAGCGTATCGGTCGAGCCGATGGCTTCTTCAGACGTCAAGGCGTCTGAGAAGACAGCCATTTCTTCATGCTCGACGGTCTCGGGAGACCAGAGCGCCCATAAGGCGATGGCATCACTCTCTCTTGCTTCGACGGGATCGAGCGTTGCCAGTAAGCTGCTATATCGCTCGCTATCCTCGCGAAGCTTTTTGTCGAGCGCTTTTGCCAAAGCGACGCCTGCGCTTGATACTCTGAAGAAACCGCCCCGTCCTGGAACAGGAGATAGAAATCCGAGCCCCGTCACGGTTTTAGTTGCAGGCCCGTACCACAGCGCGGCGATCAAGCTCGTACTACTTTGCACGCGGCCCCACGCGTCAAAGGTAAGAGGTTTTACGCCATCCTTGTCCGGCGGCGGCGTAGCCGAAACTCCTGGAATGCGCTCTGATGTTTCATGGAGGCTCGCGCCCCATGTAAAGAGCACCTCCATGCGTTCACGAAAAAACTTGAGATCGTCGCTGTTCGCTTCTTCGATCCCATCCTCTTTACAGAGGTCATGAAACTTCCAGTAAATCCACGACAGAAGCGAGAAGGGCCGAATATAGGAGGTAACGTTGTTGATGGACGGGATCATCTCTCCCATCATGTCGAGATTGGCTTGGCGCAGACCCAGAAAATCGACACCGCTATTTTCACGGTCGAGCGGAGGAAGGAAGAAAGGCTTCTGTGGGACTTCTATATTCATGGCTCGATATCCAACGAAAACTTCTTGCACTGGATACAATGACCAATTCGCTGACTTTGAAACTGATTGAGTTCCTGGATGGGGTAGGCGCACCAGCAATGGCTGCAAGCCGTGTAATTCGGGATTGCGCGTTTGATCTGCTTGTTCCAATTCGGTTTAATCAGTTTTGCGTGGAGAGATTGGCCGAGCGGTGTGCCAAATATTTCCCAGTCGCTCGGAATATCGTCCCCGCGCTCCGCAAGACGAAGCGCGTCTTCAAGCTGTCTGCGACGCGTTCTCGTGCTCAAAATAGATTTTAAGGCCGCTTCAAGTGCGTCTTCGTTAAGTTCGGGGAGGAGCGTAGACGCAAAGCCCGTTTTCGGGTCATGTACCAGACTCTCAAGTGCATTCGTTTCATCGACGATACCGGAGCAAAATCGTTCTAATGCATCATGTAAGGCGACCAACTGAGTGGTCTCTGAATAAGGATCGGCAAAGGCGGCAAGGATTGCGGCAGAGGTAAAGATATGCTGTGTCAACGCAGATAGATTGTCTTCACCTGCAAGACCGCGCTTCGTTGCATTTACAAACCATCGACCCAAGAATTCGCGCGCACTATCCAAGTCGTCCAGGCGATGCAGGCGCATCCACATGCCGACTTCAAGCTGGATCACGAGCAGACCCTTGAGCGCGTCAGGGCGATCTTCTGCGTCTTTGATCATCTGATCGAGCGAACGTTCAAAATCTTTTAGCCCAAGTCTATAGGCATCATCGTCGTTGGTTCTTTGGCACTCGTCATTCTCTTCGTCTTCAGCGACGACGGCATCTGCGTTGTCAGCGCGCGATAATGCGATCTTGCGCCCATGACCGAGCAACATTCGTCGGAGGCGCAACATCGCAGTTTCAAAGTGATCCTGGCCCGCGCTGCCCGCAGGGTTTTTGAACCCCTCAATATTGTCTAAGTCCGACATTGGGGCGAGATCATCAATAAGCACGCTGACAGTTTGTTCGTCCGTATCTTTTGGCGCGTCTTCGCCGTCGTCACTTGCCACCGGAAGATTGAAGATGCGCAAATGCTTGTCAGCTTGGACGCTGAGATAATCCAGCAACGCCTGGATATCATCATCCGTGCCATCTCGGCGCATGAGGCGGCTCAATGCACCAGCGGTCAGTCGTCGCCGCGACCCAATACTGAGCAAAAGGTCATTGTGAACCCAGCCACGGGCTTCGCGGTCATCTCGTTTTAGAGCGATTTGAAGTGCGGGCAGCTCGGCAAAGCCATCGAGATTCTCGTCGAAGACTTCGAATGAGCCATTGTCCTTGACGGTCACATCTCCTGCAACCGATGCGCCATCCGCTTGGGTCAGTCGGTACGTCCATGAACCTTCAGTCTCTTGCAGACTGAGAAGTGAGCCCCTTAAGACCCGTGTATCGCGCTGATCGAAGCGAGCGAAAACGATCTCTGATGATCCGAGACCGGAGGGCAATTGGGTATCAGCGTCAAAGCTCGGGGCGTCGCTTTCAGTCCAGTCCAGAAAGGAGATTCGCTCGTTCATCAGCCGAAGCACGCCGAGTTCGACATTGTCCGTTGTGGTCAAGGCCTTTCGTGTGGCGTTCACGCTGCCTGTCAACAGAACCGTCCCGTCCGCTGTCGTCAATTCAATCCATTTTGCGTGAACGAATTTTTGACCTGTAAGAACGGGCGCTTTCGGTGTGACGGGTTTTTTCCAAGAGGCGGCATCGGCAAACGGGAAAGGGCTTCCTTGGGGGGACGTGACGGCGACTGTTGTTTTTTGCGCGTCTGTTCTCTCAGCCAGATTTTGAACGGCAAAACCATTTGGGTCGAAATAGGGCGAGATGATTTTCAACTCTTCGCACGCACCGCGTGTGCTCACCGCGTCCACAAGCTGATCGGAGATAGGTGCCTCTAGCGGGTGTAGGAGTCTGATCGGTGGGGTCGAACTATCATCTGTGCCGCGCCGCGATGCTTGCTCTGCACGCGCGGCAAACTCATCGATCCAGCCCGTCAGTCCAGTTTGAATATCTGAGCGGGTGACCAAACCCAGAAGAAAGTCCGCATAGTCCTGGAATGCGGTGGCATGGTTTTCAGGCGTCAGGGCTTCGAAGACTTCGGCATTCCGCCCGTGTCCTCCAAATGTCAGATTGCCGCTTCCGACAAGAAGCACATCCTGTTCGGGCGATGACAGGTAAATACATTTCGGATGAAAAACTCCGTTCGGCAGACCGACAGGAACCAGTCTGTATTCCTGCCCGACACGCATTGATCGCCGTTCAAGCAGAGATGCACGATATCCTTGGGCGTCTGCCACCAGCCAAATATCGTCGCATCCCGCTTGTATCAGCGGGCGGAGAACTTCGGATTCAAAGTAGCTGAGGCTGAGAGCATAGGTTGTGAACAGGGCGTGTTTCCACTGACCTGCTTCAAGGAAATCTCGGATCGTTGGGGGTACGCTTTCTGTCACGTCGATCTTGTTCACGCGCACCTCATTCCAGGCTCAGAGGTGACGCACATTCGAGATAGCGGCAGAAACCATTTGCGAGCTGCATCTGTCTTGGGGTTTTGCACTCCGCTTCGAAGATGTCAGGGGAGGCGATTAGGATCGCGACGCATTGGGCGCGTGAGATCGCAACATTGAAACGGTTGGCGCTGTAGAGGAATTCCATGCCGCGCGGGGCATCGGCATGGCTGGATGTTGCCATGGAGTAGATGGCGATGGGGGCTTCCTGGCCTTGAAATTTGTCCACCGTTCCGACCCGTGCGTTGGGCAGGCGCTGCTGAATCTCAAACACTTGTGCGTTGTATGGTGTGATTATCACGATGTCGTCCAAGGTGAGGGGCTGTTCTTCGCCGTCGCGGTTGATCCAACTGGGTGTGCCCGCAAGGATGTTGTTGACCAGTTGTGCCGTGGCGTCGGCTTCTTCGAGTGAGAAGCTTTTATTGCCCGTGTGCTGGACGGCGAGGTAGCGCAAACCGCTGCCATTGATTGGAGCGTCTTGGTCCTCCGAGATGATCCGTTGCAGCGCGCAGCTCTCCTTGGCATGGAGCTTGTCGTCATAGAAAAGCTCTGAATTAAAGGCGCAGATATCAGGGTGCAGACGCCATGTCTGTTCGAGGAAAAGTCCGCGATCTGCGCTGATCGTATGCTCATCGCCCAGGATATGCTGGAGAGATGAGGCGTCTGTTCCATCGGGATGAGAGCCTTGGCTTGGCTGATCGAGTTGCTGCGGATCGCCGAGCAGGATCAGCGTCGGCGCAGCTTGAGAAACCGCTACGACATTGGCGAGTGACATCTGGGCAGCTTCATCGACAACCAGAACATCAAGTGTGTCTTGGGCGTCTTCGCGCGCCCAAAGGAAGCTAGTTCCTCCTGCGACTTGGCAGGCGCCGGAGCTTAAGCAGTCGAAGACGGCACCATTGTCCTTGGTGAAGATCAATCTGTCTTCAACATCAGCATTCTCTGACAGCTTTTGCAGACAGGTCAGGTCAATGCCCATCTCATGCGAGGCTTTGACGACACCGTTAATGAGGTTGCGAATGACCTTGTGCGAATTCGCTGTGATCCCGACCTTGAGGCCGCGTTCTACAAGGCGGCAGATCATCCGTGCGCCAGTGAATGTCTTTCCCGTTCCGGGCGGCCCTTGGATGGGAAGCACTCCGCCATCGATAGCAGCCGCGATACGTAGTGCCGCCTCGAGCGTGTCCTCACCGTCCGGCCTGATCGGCTGAACACCAATGCGGGGACGCTCGCGAAGAAGTAGCGTGCGAGCGGCGAGATACGGCCCATCACCCTCGATGCCATTTTTGGCGACATACTCCGCGATCCGGAAGATCGCACTGGCTTGTTCTTTCCCGGGAAAGTTATCGAAAGCGTAGACAGCGTCAGGGTGAAGCTCTGCCGTCTTCTTCGATTTCTTGATGTCCACTGTTCGTGCATCGGCATTGATCTCAACAATACTGCCGAAAGACTCTCCCCCAGCGGAACGGAGTTTTTCTCCGCCGCGTAAGTCAGTGTCTTGCTGCACGAACTGATAACGATCCGTCGGAATACCCGTCTTGGTGTGATCGACAGTGTCAACATAGGTAAGAGATGCGAGTGCTGGGCGCTCGTCCAAAAGCTCCTCTGCGGTCAATTCTTTGAGGCGGAAGAATTCCCACCACGTCGATTTTTCTTCACGCCAATGCCACTCGAGAAGGTAAGCGAGTAGCCATCGCGCCTGCTGTTCATCTGTTCGTTCCTCAATATCGACAGGAACATGGGCCGTAAGGCGCTCGATGAGATCGAGTATCGCAAGCTGGCGCTCGCTCAGTTCTTCCTGCTCCTGATCGTGTTTCAGCGGAGGGCGTGGCACCTCGATGCCGTGATCGATCAGGCCTTGTCGTTGCTCTTCAAGCCAATTTTGGAGGGCGGCAGTGGAGGCACAATCATCGAGGTTGTAGCCTTGCACGGTGGCTTTGTCGTCATCGCTGATGGACTCGATGTCGCCGAGTTCCAATCCTGCTTGCAAACTCTTGAGGGCAAGGTTGGCATCGGAAAGCTCCGTTGACCTTTCAAAGCCGTAGATCGGTTCCAGCTTTTTGATAGAGTAGCTTTCCACGCCTGCACGCACTGCATTGCGCACGACCGAGAGCAGATCGACGAAGATTTCTGCGCGCAGGAAATTGTCGATTTCGTTTTCGCGGCTGGCATAGCGCCCCATCAACCGCTTAAGCGCAGCGGTTTCATAGGGTGCAAAATGATAGATATGGAGGTCGGGATAGGTCTTGCGACGTTCGACGACGAAATCAACGAAACGCTCGAAGATGGCTTTCTCCCTGTCTCGGTCAAAAGCCCAGTCAGCCGTATATTCCCAGTTCCCGTCCGCATCTCGGTATGTGTAGCCGAACAGATATTCGATGCCATGTTCACCGACGAATGCATCGCTCTCAATATCAAAGAAGATGTCGCCTTCAGACGGCTCCGGGAGGATGCACAGGCCTGTTTCTAGTATGACGGGCAGAAGTTCGAATTTGAGCTCGCCTGCATTCCGGGACTCGATTTGGATACGCGCTTGCTCTCGAATTTTCTCAAATGACTGAGACGATCCGCGCTGGGGTTTCCACGGTAGGGGTGAGGGCATCGCAGCGAGGGCAGAGGCGGTGGTTATGCCGTGCTCTTGAAGCTCTATTGTCTGGTTTTTGCTGATATTGGCCACAAGGCACAGATGGTCGTCTTCGCGGCGCTTGGTTTCACAGCGCTCGCGCCATCGACAGATATCACAATGCTCTTTTGGCTCGGGATAATGCGCAGGAGGCGCATCCTCCAACGTCGCCGCCTCGATGGCCGATTTCGCCTTCCGAAAATAGGCCGCATAATCAGCGTATCGGAATTGCTGTGGTTCAAAGTTCGACCACGGCGCAACGACATGGATGAATTCAGGGGCAATGCCCTGCGCCTGATCAAGTAGGTAGGCGTAGAGGCATAACTGAAGAACGGAACCCGCCTTGGTCTCGCGGGCGAGCTTGGTGTCGATGATCTCATAGGACCATGCCCCGAGATCACTAGGTTTTTCGACGCGGCGAAGGATGTCCGCGCGGCCTGACCAGCGATTGTGGCGTAGCGCAGCCTGGATGATTACCTCCGCGCCTCGTGCCATTGCATCATTGGTTTGGGCGACGGCGTCATCGGTGATGTCCACACCCTCGATTACGATACTGCAGAGGCCCAGATCGGATAAATGCTGCACGAATTCCTGTTCGTGGCGATGTCCCCGCTCACGTAGTATCTCCAGAAATGGGTCCCAAACTTCGGGCCTTTGAAGCGTGCCGAAAGCGACGTTCAGATCGAGTTCCGTCAGATGGTTGCAATTCAAGTAACCGACAAGGTCGGAGGCGCTTAACTGTATGACATCAAATTTCTTTTTCATTGGAAAATAATATCAATACTCAAAAAACTGGTCCAATGAATCCTGACCTGATGAGCGCATTCCTTTGGCTTGGGCTGTTTTGAACCGAGTCTGTCGCCTCAGCAGTTCGCCGTCCAACCCTAGTGAGGGTCAGGTCAGGCCGTTGGGCCGACAACTTTTCATCTGATGTTTTTCAGAGCTTACGCCCTCTTCGCATCAATAGTCCGCTTTGTCCGCTGACGGAGAGCCCACAGCGTTTCTAGTTTTGCAACTATGGGCCGAAAATCCCTATTCCAACCGCTTTGCTCTTTCAGCTACCCGCTGAACCATTGAAATAGTCGCACCGCCCGCCTGGCGTATCCCAGCCCCAGCGATCTCAGCATTCGACCTCGTCCCAAACCGCGCCCGTGCCCGTGAGCCCTTGGTTCCGATCAAGCCCTTTGCGAACCCACCAGGGCCGGGAATGCTTGGCGTTCCGGCCATCATGAAGTTGCCTGAGATTGAGCGGACGATCAGCGGGGTGGCGATGATCATGCCGCCTGCGAGGAACATCATCATGAAGAAGGGCACCAGCGCGCCAATGCTGCTTGCGCCGGAGGGATCTCCGAGTTCGGTCATGAGCGAGCGCGACATGCCGACGACGGTGGAAAACACCCCTGCGATTACCAAGGGGTAGAGCGCGTAGGAGACCGTGCTGGACAGCCAGCGGTGGAAATAGTCCTTGCTGACATCAAAAAGCGACAGCGCGATCATGATTGGGGCGATGCCGATCATGAAGGCCAGCATGATTTTCGCAAAGATTAGGACAAGCCCGCAGAGCGCGCCGATCACGCCGAGGAGGAACGCGCCGATCGCGCCGATCAGGGCTCCGGCCATCCAATGCATGTTGTCACCAGCCGCGTTCAGGTAGTCGCCGAACTCTTCGATGAGATCGTCGAAGGCCTCGGCAAAGTAGGACGCACCTGCACCACCCCCGCCAAGTCCTGCCACCATGCCGCCCGCGAGCTGGTCGAGCCCGTTGATGAGGGCGCTGGCGACCGAGTTAAATTGGACCCAATTCATAGCAAAGAGGGAGATCAGCATGAGCTTGAGGGCGAACCAGAACGCGGTCCTTCCATCCATGGATTTGTACTGAAACACCATGTTGAGGAAGACGCCTATCACAGCCAACGTCGAGGCTACGGCAATGACGCCGCCGAGCTGACCCGCGACGTTTCCAAAGGTGGTTTGGGCCGCGTCGTCCAGAAAGTTGTCGGTTGTCTCAACCATCCAGGTGACGACGCCCATCGGTTCCTCCTCGGTTGGATTTAGGTGGTGTCACCAGTGCGACGTTTCAGGAATGCCTTCAGGATGTGCTCACCGTCGAAATCCGGCACCACCGACACCAACTCCCAACCATCCTGACCAAGAGCTGTTAGCTGCGCTTCGATCTTCGGTGGCTTAGTTTTGGCGGTGTTGATCAGTCCAATCTTGTATTCAAACATGGGCTGTTTCCTTTGAATGGGCCGGATCAACCGGCAGGTAGAATTCGGTGATGCCGCGTGCGCCTTCATGGCGACCGGCTTGGATGATCACATCGATCGAGCGCGTGATGTAGTCGTTCATGTCCTGGTAGGTCATGGGCACGTCGGTTTTCAGGGCGGCGATGGCCAGGCGCTGCACGGCCAGCTGAGGGGTTTCAGCATGGAGCGTGGTGAGTGAGCCACCATGGCCGGTGTTGATCGCCTCAAGGAAGGTCATGGCCTCTTTGCCGCGTACTTCGCCCAGGACGATACGGTCTGGCCGCATGCGCAGGGTGGATGTCAGCAGGACATCAGCGCTGCGTGTGGCTTCGTCGCGATCAGACATCAGGGTGACGACATTGGCCTGTGTTGGCCGCAGCTCGGCGGCCTCTTCGATCGTGATAATACGCTCGTCGGCGGGCACAAATGATAGGATTTTGCGTGCTGTGACGGTCTTGCCGGTCGAGGTTCCGCCGGACACGATCATGTTGAGCTTGTGGGTGACGCAGAACTTGATCGCGGCGTCGATGTCGCCGGTGGCCACGACATCCCGTAGCTCGGCATTGCGTTTGCGCCTTGCACCTTCATTGCTGCGCTCTTTTCCGAACAGGTAAGACAGCTTGATCTGCTCCAACGGCAAATCCGCGAAGAACCTCAAGGAAATCGCGTAACCGCCATCGACAGCGGGGGGCTGGATGACTTGCGCGCGGATCGGGCGGTTCCGATAGGTGATACTGACCGAGACGATGGGTTTCGTTCGGCTGAGCGTGGTGTTCGCGGCGGAGGCAATCTGATTTCCCAGGTCCTTGATCTCATTCGCCGAGAGCTGTCGATTGACGTTCCGCATGAAGTGATCCCCCTGAAACTCCCCCCAAAGCGAACCATCAGGATTGACGCAAAGCTCGATAAGCTTTGGATCACGCGCCTCGGGGATCTTGTCCATTGAGCTTTGCAGATAGCTGGCCGCCATGATCAGAAGATCTCCAGATCGCGGTCGACCATCACGGTGACGCGGGCACCCTGATCCACATAGATCACCGGCGAGACGGAGAGATATTCGCCTATTACGCTTTGCGCGCTGTCCTGAAGGTCTTCGCCAATGCCCTCGAGGACATCCGAGGTGATCTCATCTTCGGTATTCTGGGCTGCCACAGCGGGCAAGGCTCCGATCAGGGATATGAGGGCGGCTGACCCGAACCGCGTGCCAAAGCGGCTGTCGACAAAACCGGTCGTGCCGGAGCGTCCCAGTTCGTCGCCACCAAAAGCACTGATTTCAACGGTCTGGTTGCTGGGCAGAATGATCCGGTCCCAGGCGATGGTCACGCGTTGCTGCGCGATGTCGAGGCCGGATTGATACCGCCCGATCAGACGCGCGCCGCGCGGGATCAGGATCCGTGAGCCATCATAGGCGTGGACATCTTCCGATACCATGGCGCGGACCTGACCGGCGAGCGAGCTGTCGATTGCGGTCTCCAGCACCGCCTGGATCATCGTGCCCTGAACAACTGTGTTTGACGGATTCACGATCACTTGGGCTTGTGTCACCTCGGCAGGTTCAGCACCATTGCGGACAAAGTCTGTGTCGCCATCAAGCCGCCGTTGCTGCGTGGCGGTTTCATTGTTGCCGCTGCCCGAGCCGCCGAAAGCAATGATTGGGCTGGCGATACGGGCTTGCAGCTCTTCAAGTTCGGCTTGCCGCCGCCGTTCCAGCTCCTGAAGGCGCAGTTCCTCGGCCGTCGGGCCGGTCGGTGCAGGCGAGCGCGGGGCTTCCAGGCGTGCAAGCTCAAGATCGTTTTGCAGGCGCTGGATTTGCCGCGCACGTTCTTCCAACTCTTCGCGCAAGGCCGTTTGCGTTGCTTCTGCCTCGCTGCGCAGGGCGTCGATTTCTGCGCCCAAGGTATCCAGTGCCTCGAGGTCGACAGTTGGGGCTTCAGTTGCAGGTGCGTTGCGCATGGCTTCGAGCTCGCGCCGCATGGCGTCCATTTGCGCGCGCAGCTCTTCTGTTTCGCTGTTTGGTTCCGGCTCCGGCGGCGGGGTTGTGTCAATCGGTGCAGGCGTGGGCTCGAGCGCACCAAAGCCCGGTCCCGCTGCTTGGAATTCATCCGGGGAGGCGGTTTCCAGGCTGTCGGGTTCAGAACCGCCAGAGAACAACAGCAAGAGGCCGCCCAGAGCGGCGATTGCCCCAATGCCTAGGGCAATAGTGACAACGGACAGTCGCGATTTTCGGTTTTGTGGTTTGCCTTCAAGCGCTTCGAGGCGCTTCTTAAGCTCAGCTGTTTCACTCATCGTGGGTTGCCTCGCTCATCTCTTGGACGCAGATCTCATCCTCGCCGAGCCTGAGAACCCATCGATCGCTGACACCTGACACGCGGATCACACCATCTGGCCGGGCGAGCGCATTCACGCTGCGCTCATTGCCGCCTGACCAGCGAAAGATCGCAGGTAGCGGCGCGTTCGCGGCAAAGCGGAAATAGGTGAAGGTCCCGTCGTCCCAAATCTCGCGTGGGGTGATCTCGGATCGTGCGCTGACGCCATAGGCGTGGTTCGCGGGTCGGTTTGTTGCCACACGGGATTGCCGAGGGGCAGCCTCAGGATAGGTGAAGCGAATGACGTAGAAGGTCGGTGAACTCGCCTCGGTCACGTTGAAATAGTAACTGCGCCGGTTGGTATAGACGGTGATGTTGGTATGCGCGCCGCGCGAGACTGGCTTGATCGCAAAGGCCTGGCCACCGGGCACGCCGTCCAGGAGAAACCCTTCGGTGTCACCTGCAATGATCGAGCGGATGGTCTCGCCTTGGCCAAACTCGATGCTGGTCACATGGGTCAGGCTGGTGCGGATGCTATAGACCTGCCCATCCTGATAGGTGGCCAGCCGGACGCGGGCATCATAGGGGCCTTGGCGCGGCTGTGTCTCTGCATGGGCGTTGCCAGCAAGCTGAATTAGGAAGGTGAGGGTCAGGAACAGGCAGCGCATTGGTTACTCCAAGCGATCCGAACGGATCGCGTATTCGGTGACAGTGAAGCCGAAGGGGTTCTGCCAGACATCATCGATCGACCGACTATTCTCGGGCCGAAACTCAAACATCAGGGTCGCGGTGAAGAGCCCGTTTTGACTGCCGCGTGGCGAGTTGAGCCGCTTGCGCAGACGCACCTGTGCACGATTGGCGCTGATATGGGTAATCGACAGAACCTCGACATCAAGACGGGCATCTGTGCCGTAGCTGTCCGGCGGATAGGCCTCATAGCCACTGGTCCAAAGCGCGCGCAGCCCTGCGGCGGCCGCGCTGTCCGACTGATCCAGGACCCGCCGCACGCGCACGTCATTGTCGAGCTGATTGTATGTCTCTCGATCAATCACATAGCGATAGACCTGTGCCTCGATGATAGCGGGGCGTTCCGTGAGTGAGACCGCTTCAACCACGGCATTGGGGAGGGCCATGCCGGTTTCGCTATCAAAGGGCACGATCATGGGCGGCGGGTCCACGTCGAACAGGGCCACGAGGGCAGCGGCGAGACAACCTGCCATGCCAAACGCCATGCCTGTCAGCCCCAATTTCTGCCACATGAGCTCGCGTCGTCGTGCGCCGTAGACGAGCTCTTCTTCGATGATTTCTGCCTCACTGTTCATGGGGTCAGTCCGCGCGCAGGTCTGGCAGGGTGAAGTCCATGTAGCGGCGTTCTTCGGCCAGCGTGGCGGCATCCACCACGCCGGATTGGCCCACGCCAACGGTCTGGATGGCTTCAAGCTCCCACATGCGCGTCATGGCTATCGCCAACTCTGCCGTGACGCGGGTGTTGTGATCGACGGCTTCCTTGAGCGTTTCCATGTCGGGGATCAGCGAGACCAGCTGTTCGACCCGTTCGAGGGATTGCGCGGCCTCTTCATAGCTGTTTTCAGCGGCTGCAGACATGACAGCCCCGGTGCCTGCCTGACTGGCGATACGTTCGGCCCCTGGGTTGCCGCTGCTGGCCATGTCGGACAGGCTGTCTTGGTCAAAGCCTGCATCCTCTAAGGCTTGCGTCATACGGCCCTCCATCTGTGGGGCTGCATTGCCGATGAGGCCGCTGAAATCGCCGCTCTGGATTTGCCTGATGGTGCCCAGAAGATCGCCGAATTCCTGATCGAGAAGCCCGTCGAGATCACCACCCATGGCCATTTCGATAATATCCGTCGCGCCGGTCAGGGCAGCATAGGTCTCATTGAGCGTGTCAAGTTGCTGCTGCACCAGGTCGAGCTGTTCGAGAAGCGTGTCGAGCTGGTCGGTCTGGATCCCGAAATCCTCCAGCATCTGCTGTAGCTGACGAATTTCCTGCGCGATGTTGCGTGTGTCGACCGTCGGCACGCCTTGAGCAGTTGCAGGAGACGCAACCAACAATACGCAGGTGGCTACGGCAGAAAGAAAGCGGATCATGGGAGTGCCTCCAGATCGAATTGCATGAAGTCTTGTTCGCGGGCCTGAGCGGCCGCCATGGCCAGCTCAGCTGCGCTAAGCGGGCGGGTATGGGCGGCCTTGAGGCGCGTGCGGATCGCGATCAGGCGAGCGAGCTCGGCCCGAGCGTAGGAGTTGAGCGACATGGCCGCGTGAATGTCGTCGGTTTCGCCAATGCGGGTGATGATGTCCTGCACGCGCAGGGCGGCCGCTTGCACCGAGACCAGTGAGTAGTCGCCATAGACGCCTGCGCCGAAAGAGGTCAGGCTCATTGTGGAGTTGGCGAGCAAAACCGGATCAATGGTGCCGAGCGCATCAACGCCGCCGACACGGGCGAGGTATAGGTTGTAGCGCTCAGGGATGACCTGAACGTAGTGCTGGGTTTCGGCAAAGGGTGGCACGCCGCTGTAGCGCTGCACATTGCCGGGGCCGGCATTATAGGCCGCCAGCCCGTGAATGATGTTGCCGTCAAACATGGCCAGCATCTGCGCCAGATAGCGCGCACCGCCCGTGACCTGGATGTAGGGGTTTTCATAGTAGGCGGGATAAATCCCGAGATCCTGCGCCGTACCGGGCATGATCTGGGTCAGGCCGAATGCACCAACGGGCGAGCGCGCGCCGATGGTGAAGCGGCTTTCTTGCCAGATCAGCGCCTGCAACAGACAGCGCCATTGCTTGGGCGACAGACCGGCAGCACGCACGCCGGACATATGGTGCGTTTCTTGGGCGGCACGAATGATCAGCTGTTCAATCGAGCCGGATGCATCGCCGAACATCTGTGCCGCGCCGGGGTTTGGGTCGACCGGACCGTAAAGCGTCTCTGCGGTGCTCTCGGGCGATGAACCCGCTTCTAGGCTTGCGACCAGTGCGCCGGAATTCCCGCTGGCCAAAGTCGTGGCATCGAGGATGTCTTCTAGCGCTTGGAGTTGTTCTTGCTCGAGCTCTTCAAGCTCTTCCTCTTTGGTCAACCGATCCCGCTGCAGCGCCAGATCTTGTTCGCCCTGCTGCAGCACGCGCTCGCGCTGCAAGAACATGCCCGCGTCGAATGTGGGCACGCCTTGGGCAAAGGCCATTGGCGCGGCGAGCGACACCAAGCCTGCAAAGATATGCAGGCGGTGCTTACTCACCGAGACCACCAATCGGCCCGAGCAGTTCAAAATTGCAGTTGCTGCGGCTGACCTCGGCAAAAGACTTGAAGCATTCGGCATCTGATGGCCGGTATTCCGCGCAGGCTGTCAGGGTCAAAAGCGTGAGGGTCAGCACACAAAGGCTACGCATCAATCTGTCTCCAAAATTCGGGGTTCTGGCGGTAATCCGCGCCGACCAGCGCCTCGCCTTTTTCCATGCCGCCAAGGATCGTGAGGAAGGGGCCAAGGGCGCTCAGATCAGCGTCGATCACGACGGAGCCTTTATCATCACGCACCAGCGCCAGACGGGAATTGCTGCCTGTGCCGAGCAATACGCTGAGCTCTTTGTCAGTGAGCCCCAGCATGGTGTAATCGCTGGCCGAAGCGCGGATGTTGGGAAGCAAGAGCTGCGTCGGTACGGCCTCGACAATCGTCTTTCCGGTGCGAGTTTTCTCGAGCTGGCTTGCGTATTGGGTCATCATCACGACAACCGCGTTTTGTTTGCGCGCCGTGACCAGCCAGTTACTGAGCCGATCCGCGAAATACGGGTTGTCGAGTGCCTTCCAGGCCTCATCAATGATGATCAACGTCGGCTGGCGGTCTTCGATCACGCGCTCCACCCGCCGAAATAGGTAGGACAGGACCGCCATGCGTTCTTTCTCGCTTTCGCTGTCGAGAATCCCGGTCAGGTCGAAACCGACCACATCACCATCGAGCGAGAAGGTGTCCTCAGCGCTTTGACCGAAGATCCAGCCATAGCGGCCATCGGCGGTCCATTCCTGGATCCGTTCGAACAGATCCCCTTCATCCGCCCCAGCCACAAAGAGGGAGGCCAAATCCTGCCAGTTGCGCAGGGCGGCATCGCTCGCCCCGGCGTTCTGGCGCACCACTTCCTGAATTCGGTTGATCTGAACCGGGCTCAGGGGCTTGTCGGCACGATGCAGCAGCGTGGCCAGCCAATCGGATAGCCAGGCTTGGCCGCGCCCATCGATTTCGGTGCGGAGCGGGTTGAGGCCGGTTGCTTCACCCGCCTTGATGGCGCTGTAGCGCCCGCCATTGGCCCGCACGGCCATTTCCATGCCCGCGCGATAGTCAAAGACAAAGACGCGCGCGTCGCAGCGACGGGCTTGGGTCATGAGGAAGGCTGACAAGACCGACTTGCCGGAGCCAGGGCGGCCAAGGATCAAAGTATGACCACCGGTCGGCTCTTTGTCCGGCCGCCCCGTCTCATGGTAGTTGAAGAGGAAGCCCGAACGCTCCGGCGTCGGGAAGAGAGTGATCGGCTTGCCCCAAGGCACTTTGTGTCCGGGTTTGCCCAGTTGACCGCGATGAAGTGCGGCGAGGTCGGCAAAGTTCGTATTGGTGATAGCGGCCTTGCGGCTGCGCATTTGTCCGTTGCCCGGATGCTGCGCGAAATAATGTGTCCGAGCCGCAAAGCTCTCATTGACAAGATTGACCCCTTCACTGGCCGCGATATTGCGCACCTCGGCCGCGATTGCTTCCAGCTTTTCCTCGGTCTCGGCGAAAACCGTCACCGTCATGTGATGATCGCCAAAGCTGAGGCGCTTGGATTCAAGATCGTCCAGCGCGTCGACCAGCTCTTCGGCGAGGGAAATCGCGCCGTCATCGCTGGCCTTCATAAGGCGTTGCTGACGCTTGATCCGACTGGCCATGATGTTGCTGTTAATCGGCGTGAAGGAATGGGTGACGACCATGTCGACCGGCAGGTTCAGCTCATCGAACATGGTGCAGCTGGTTTTTGCCGGGTAGGTCTTGATCGCAAAACTGGTGCCAAACCGCTTGCCCGCCGTCCCGTCGTTGAGCGTAAAGCCACGCCCCTGAAACGTGACGCGGGTGTTGGCCACATCTTCGGCAATGACGCCAAAGCGGGATTTTGCGAAGAGGGGGTGTTCCTGTCCAATGTTGAGCGCCCCGAGGAACCCGAGTAGCTCGCCGCTTTCAGCGCCCAGCAGTCGCGGGTTCATCTCTGCAAAGGACGACCTGAGAAACCCGACGACTTCCTCGAGCTTACGTAGCTGTTTGGCCGTCTGGTCTTTCAGCTGTGCGATGGAGTCTGAACGTTTCAAGCGCAGCCGTGCGCCGAGGTGCGGACGTTTCAGCAGTGTGAGCGTCAGTGTCTTGTCCCGCAGACCTGCCCGCGCCATGGCCGATTGCCAACGGCTGTCCAGGGCTTGGGCAAACCCCTCATTGGGCACTGGTGGCAAAGCAGTTTCGATCGCTTTTGAAACCTTGTGCACGTAGAAACTGTACTCCGGCCCGATCTGCGCAATGATCGCTGCAAAGAGCGCGCGGACCTTCTCCAAATGCGCGTCATCGCTTGTCATGCTGTTGACGCCATCAAGGCGGATGCACTGGAACAGCGCATTGCCGCGCGTGCGGATTGTCACGTCATTCACGAGGCTGACATAGGGCAGCATGCTGGCCATCGGGCGCTCTTTGCGCGCCCAGTCCGGCAGCGTTGCAAGATCATCCGAAGGATCACGGAGCATAGATGTCCCCCGAATGGATCTTGCGGTTCGGGGTGGGCGGCGTTTCCTGCAGGGCAGTGACCATCACCTCAAGAAAGGCCGGATCCCAATCCGCCGCTTTCCACAGCGCAGGATAGGCCAGAGCGGCGATGATGATCACCGGCCAGCTCTGGACCCAAAGAAACAGCAACACAAACCCGAAGAGCCACACCATTGCATACATGATTGGTAAGCCGATGAGCTTTGGCGGCCGGATCAGGCCCAGGAAGAGGCGGGTTTGCGTTGCCATGCTGGATTTATGCGCCCCAGATGGCGGTCACGATGGTCGGCGCAGCTGCGATGCCTGCGATAGCGACCAGCACCCAAAGAGCCTGGCGGAAATCCAGAATGCCAAAGAGCCAGGAGAGGAACACGCCAATCAGGGCCAGGGTGCCGATCACAATGCCCAAGGGGCCGGTGATCGTGTCGACAATGCCTTGAAGAAGGTTCTGCACCGGGGAGAGATCGATGCTCTGTGCAAGGGCCGGGTTGGCAATCATCAAGCTGGCCAGAGCCAGCGACAGGATCGTGCGGAATTGAATGTGCATCAGGAGGCTCCAGTCAGTCGATCACGCACGGCCATGACGCGGCGCACGTGATTTTGGGTTTCTCGGTAGGGAGGGATGCCGCCATAGCGCGTGACCGCGTCTGGTCCCGCGTTATAGGCAGCGAGCGCGAGTTCGGGCGTGCCGAATTGCGCCAGCATCATCAGAAGGTAGCGGGCTGAGCCGTCGAGGTTGGCCTGCCAGTCATGCGGATCCACGCCGAGCTGCGCGGCCGTCGCGGGCATCAGCTGTCCAAGGCCAATCGCGCCTGCGGAACTGCGCGCATTAGGGCGATAGGCGCTTTCGATCTCGATATTGGCTTGAAAGAGCGCCTGCCACTCCGTCACCGAGAGACCGGCGCGGCGCAACGCAGGGTGCCCGCCATATCGATGCGCCGTGCTTTCAATTGCTGACAGGATTTCGGGACGAGGAACTGCGCGGGCGGGTGTAGGTGAAGACGCTTCAGGTACAGGCGCTGCAAAAACGATCAGCTCTGGTGGGTTTGCACCAATCCCGTCGACATAACTTTGTGCAAAACCTGATTGGGGGGATTTGGTTTCCAGCTGCCCATCGGCTCGCATGGAGAGAACGAAGCCTTCAGAATAGGCGGGTGCAGCAAGGAATGCTGCGAGGACGGCAAGTGGCTTAGCCCGCGTCGTCCAATTTGTGCGAGGCAACCTTGCCTTCGAGCATGGGGATCGAAACGATCGAGACGCCCAGCCCTGCAAGGAAGCTGGATAAGCCGTTGATTGTCTTGAACTCTCGGGCGGCCATGTTGTTGCGTGCAGTGACGAGCAGGCGACGCGTCTCGCCATCGGGCGAGACGCAATGCACGGTCCAAACACCGGACCACTGAGCACCTGTACGTTTGGGCGTAACCCGGCACACAACATCCGCCGAATGACCCTCGGCAAGCAGCGTGCGCAGCCCGTCTTCACTGACAACATTGGGGGCGTCTTGCATCAAATTCATAGGATCGAGCCTTGCAGAATTGTGCATTGGCCCGGCAGTCCCTCATGGACTACCGAACCGATACAATATTATAACTTTGCAATCAATAGGTGCAATTTGAGTTGTTGCGCCCTTCATGCGTTGAAACAAATTTACTGCAACGGAGTGGCTGAGCCAAGATAATATGGCGCTTTTGAAACAAACATGGGCGGTTATGGTCGTTCTGAGCTGGGGATCTGCCGCGATCGCGGGCAGTTGTTTGCCGCCTGCGCCGCCGTGGATGCCGACCGATGCCGATGACGTGCAGGCCTATGCGGATCTGTTGAAGCGCGATGCGGAGGCTTATTTTGCGGATGTCGAGAATTATTTCCGTTGCCTAGATCAGCAGAGGCGAGAGGTCTTCGAGCAAGCGCGCATGGTCAGTGGAGACTATGCGCGCGTTCTGGAATTCCTGGACGACATGAGGAAATGATACCCGTCCTCAAGTAGAGAAAGCTGCCGTTCAACAAAGCTGCCGCGAAGGTCGCCAACGCGGGACAAAAGGTAAATTCGCTGCGTTCGCACCAATGGCCGCTTGTTTTCTCTTCGCTGACGTCAGAACATTCCGTGCGCGAGTGGAGCTTTAAAGCCAGGTGTGGCGTAATTTGCAGCGGTCGCGCCATCAATGTTCATCTGGATAGCGCGACCTTTGATATCTAACAATTGCCCCTCGATCTGCGGTGCGAGACTGGAACAGGCCATAGCTTCAACCGCATAATATTTTCCAGTGTCTTGGAATAGATGCCGCTGACCCGACTGCTACAGATAGACCCGGTCCTCAGAGGTTTCATCGTCTTAGCTTTCCGATTTGACACCAGTGTATTCGGGCAGATAGCGCGGGGGCATTGGTCCTTTGTTCCGGCCGCCCTGCTGCATCTGTTCCCAGCCATGAGACAAGATGCCGACCGAGCGGGAGAGACAGAAAAAACCGCGTGAAAGCGGCGGTGGAAAACCCAGCTCGCAAAAGATAACCGCCGTGGCCCCATCGATATTCATTGCGATCTCAGTACCGCGCTTGCGTCCGATTTCCGCCTGAACGGCCTCACCGATGTCGGCAAACCGCCCATCCACCGTGCCAGACTTTGCGGCCTCGCGTACGAGTGCCATCAACCTTGGTGCACGGGGATCGACGGGCTTGTGGAAACGGTGTCCAAAGCCCGAGACAATCTTGCCATGTTCCTCGCGCCAAGCGGCGATACCGTCGCGGACGGCAGTTTCCTGTTCAGCGCCGTCATCGATCCGTTTGGCGACGTCAAAATAAAGTTCGGCGCATTGTTCACCTGCGCCGCCATGCACATCACCCAGCATGTTGACCCCGGTGGCAATGACGTTGTTAAGCCCCAGCCCACAGGTCGCGGCCATACGAGCGGCGGCAATCGAAGGCGCTTGCGGACCATGATCCACGCCTGCCACCAGCGCACATTCAAAAAGCGCCGCCTGTTCTGGCGTTGGCATATCGCCCCGCACCATGAGCCAGATCATCTGAGCAAAGCTGACAGACCCAATAAGATTCTGGATCGGGTGGCCGCGAAAGGCGATCCGCCCAGGAGCCATGTCGATAATTGCAGTGCGCCACCAATGGCGCATGTCATCGGCATCTTTGGGTTCCGAGGGGGCCGTCATATCGCGCCTTCCTTTGCCAGTTTTTCTATGTCTTCTGGTGAAAGTCCCAACTCACCCCAGATTTCAGTGTTGTGCTGCCCCAATGTGGGCGGGGGCGCATCGACAGTGGGTGCGCTGCCGTCCAGTTTGATCCCGGTCGTGGCCACCTCTATGTCTCTTCCGACGCCGGGGACGTTTTCAAACTGACTGAGGAATCCACGGTCTGCAACTTGCGGCATTTCCAGTACTTCCGGTACTGTCAAAACCGCACCTGACGGTACGCCGATACTATTGAGCTCCTTGGCCCAGTCGCGCGGTGGGCGGGTCTTTAGCACCGCCTCAAGCTCTGCTTTCAAGGCCAGTCTGTTGCGTTTGCGATCCTCACGCGTGGCATATTCAGGGCGTTCGCGCAGCGCGCCCAATCCCAGATGGTC
Organism: Ruegeria sp. H9; assembly: GCF_056532915.1. Classification (NCBI taxonomy): domain Bacteria; kingdom Pseudomonadati; phylum Pseudomonadota; class Alphaproteobacteria; order Rhodobacterales; family Roseobacteraceae; genus Ruegeria; species Ruegeria sp. H9. Next base: position 1,739,898 of record NZ_JBQFNX010000001.1, read on the forward strand.
CGTCAGAAGCTCCCATTGCTGGTCCTTGTTTGCGGCGATGTTGATTAACCCGCCCTCGGCCTCAAACGCACCAGAAGGCGCCGAAGTGGGATTCTCATTGCCGTTGGCGGTCGGAATGACTCCCGCGATAAGATAGTTCGACACCACCCAACCCATTGTCGCCAGCACCGATTCCAGCATCGACACATCAATGAACGTTCCGCGCGGATTGGCGTTTAGGGCAGAAGAAATCGCGAAGGCTGCGGTGATACCGCCCACGGTGTCTGCCACCGGATATCCAACCCGCAATGGCGCGCTTTTGTCATTCCCGGTAATCGACATTACACCCGAAGTGCCCTGGATGATCTGATCATAGGCCGGGCGGCGAATCCATGGGCCCTCCTGGCCAAAGCCGGAGATGGCACAGTAAATCAGCGTCGGATTGACCTCCTTTAGCGTCTCGTAGCCCACGCCGAGGCGCGTCATAACGCCGGGCCGGAAGTTTTCCACCACCACATCTGCCGTTTCGACGAGTTTCAGAAAAATCTCTCGACCCCATGCGTTCTTCAGATTGACCGTGACCGATTTCTTACCCGCGTTCTGGGCCAGAAAGGACACACCCATGTTGGCCTTGTTCAGCTCTGGGTCAGCCCCCAGTTGGCGGGCGAGATCGCCCCGTCCGACGGCCTCGACCTTGATGACTTCGGCCCCCAAATGCGCCAGATGGTGACAGCAGAACGGACCGGCCAGCACATTGGTCAGATCAAGGACACGAATGCCTTTAAGCGGTGACTGTGCCATTTATCCTCGACCCTCATGTACAACCTTGGCTGCGGTGAAAAACTCGCGGCAATAGCTGCCTTTTTCCGGCGCGCCAAAGGATGATCCTTTTCGACCCGTAAACGGGGCGTGGAAATCCATGCCTGCAGTGGGCAGATTGACCTGGATCATACCTGCCTCAGCGTGCTGCGAGAAATGGTCGATCTTGGCCGTATCCCGAGTGACGATGCCCGCAGACAATCCGAATTCGCAGTCGTTGGCGGTGGCAAGGGCGGCATCATAATCTGGAACACGTAACACAGCGGCGATGGGCCCAAATATCTCGTCACGCGCGACGGCTGCCTGTGGTGACACATCGGTAAACAGGGCCGGAGCAAGGTAATGTCCGGGAGTATTCAATCTGACATCGCTGCCTCCTGCAGCAAGCGTTGCGCCGTTCGCCACGGCTCCCTCGATGTAGCTTTTGTCGATGGCCAGCTGCGCCTCACTTGCCACCGGGCCGATTTGCGTATCCGGCGCACGCGCATCACCGATCCTGAGATCATTCATCGCCGCGCAAAGACGATCCACAAATGCGTCGTGTATCCCTTCTGTGACGATCAGGCGGGATGAGGCCGTGCATCGTTGGCCGGTTGAGAAAAAGCTGCCCAGTAATGCGCAGTGAACCGCCAGATCCAGATCCGCATCATCCAGCACAATCAATGGGTTCTTGCCCCCCATTTCAAGCTGCATTTTGGCCCCGCGGGCGAACAGCGCAGCCCCCATATTGCGACCGACAGGTGTCGAGCCGGTGAACGTGACCCCAGAGACTTTGGGATGTGTAACGATCGCCTGCCCAACCTCACGGCCTTTGCCCATCACAAGGTTGAACACACCCTCGGGCAGGCCCGCACGGGAAATGATGTCGGACAGCATCCATGCCGATCCGGGCACCAGTTCGGCAGGTTTGAACACAACCGTGTTGCCATAGGCCAGGGCGGGCGCAATTTTCCATGCCGGGATCGCCAGCGGGAAATTCCAGGGCGTGATCACGCCTACGACGCCAATCGGTTCGCGCAGAACTTTAAGAGACACACCTTCGCGCAAAGATTGATAAGTATCGCCCGTTGCACGATATGCTTCGGCCGCGAAGTATTTGAACAGATGCCCGGCGCGATGCGCTTCGGCCTTGGCCTCGGGCAGGGTTTTGCCCTCTTCACGGGCCAACATGTCGCCCAACTCGTCTACACGGGCAAGGATTTCCGACCCGATCCGGTCCAATGCATCGAACCGGACCAGTGGCGATGTCGCGCGCCATTTCGGAAAGGCGGCAGCGGCGGCCTCGATCGCATCGGCAGTCTGCGCGGCACTGGCCTGCGCATAATCACCAATCGTGTCGTTCAGGTCAGACGGGTTGATGTTTGGAACAGCACCACTGCCAGCGGCCCATGATCCGGCGATATAGTTGGGAAATGGGTCTGAAGTCATAGCACTTCCTCAAGGACTGGACGCCACCCGATATCTTCATGCCGGTGGTCCACAGTGTTCACGTAAAAATAGGTCGGGCCATGATAGCCCCGGCAGACCCGCCCGTCTGCACGGCTGGCGACGGGTTCGGCCGTCCAGCTGACCGCCCCAAACCAGTTCCACACACGGTTATGTGGCGAGGTCAGATGATCCGGGCCAAGCGGGGCTGCACTGTCGGCCGGATTCGGTCGAGGCGCGTTTGACGCGCCGCCGCCACCCACCAACGCATCCCATTCATTGGGCCGGGTTGCCCCCTGATAGGGGTCATCACAGGGCGTATCACCGCCGGTCAGCAACCGGCAGCGAAACGGTCTGCCATCAATCGACACGGCCTTTCCAAAGACAAACCCTGCATCATCCAGATCCTGCCAGCTGATGCGGCTCATAAGCATCCGGTCGGCGACCATCAGCCGAGATCTCACGTCCTGAAACACATGCCAGTTCAGGCGTTTTGTCGGGTCCTTGGGGCTGTCCGTGAGCGCCCAGTTGTCCCAATCCGGGTCACGTTCAAATTCCGGGAGGTTACCGGGTTGAAGACCCTCGTAAGGGCAAAGCGCTGCAAGATCCGTGATCCAAGGCCGGGTTGCCGGGGCAAGGATTTCTCCTGCATGTGATAGCCCGCCCATTTGACGGGTTCCGATATACTCCATCATTGCTCCGCCACCGGCCCAGTCACAGGTCGCGTGCGGAAGCGGCGCAGAATCCGGAACAGCATTTCCGCCGACAGGAATTCGGTGCGCTGTGAGGGATCAAGCGGTGGTGAGACCTCGACAATGTCCAACCCGCCCAAGGGGGCCTCGGCCAGTCCATCCAGCAGATCGTAGTATTGTCGCGGTGTAATGCCGCTGTGCACGATGGAGCCTGTGCCGGGAAGGTAGCCGGCGTCCATAGCGTCGATGTCGATTGAAAGATAGAGCTCGTCGCAGCCCTGCATGGCATGTGCAAGCGCCTGACGCACCACCTCGGCCGCGCCGAGTTTTTGCACCTCGCCAGATGAAAACACCCGTCCGCCCTGCTCTTCGATAAGTGCAAGATCGCCGCCATCGACCCAGCCCGTGATGCCGATCCAGACCATATTGGAGACATCGATGTTGGGCAGTTCGGAAATCCGGCGCGCGTTGGTTGCATGGTTGTGGCTGCCCCACGCCCCCAGCCGGTCGGAGAAATCGAGATGACCATCGATCTGGATATATCCGAAGCGCGCGTTTGGCGAACGTTTGGTCAGCCCACGGGAATAGCCCAGACAGGCCGGGAAGCTGTTATAGTGATCACCGCCCAGTGCCAGTGGGATCGCCCCGGCAACGGTCAGCGTTTCGATCATTGCGGCGATGGCTTCGGTTGTTGCGTCAACGTCCTGCGCTGTGATCTCTGCGTCGCCGCAATCGATCAGCCAATCGGTTGCAGGCACGGTACGGCGGCATGTATCGGGATCAAAGCTGGCTCCCTGCGGACGCAAAGATTGCAGAAGACTTGTCGCCCTGCGCAATGCTTCGGGGCCGAACCTTGTGCCAAGGCGGCTGGAATGTGTCCAGTCGCTCGGCATGCCGACCACGCCGATCTTATCGGGACCGACCTCGTCCACGTCGCGCAAATGCCCATCAAACAGCCGATATCCCGGTTGTGACAGAGGCGGGTGAAATGTGGTATTCGTTGCAGTCATGTCAGTACATTTTCCTTGGGAATTGGGCGCACCGGTCGGTCAATCCCAAAACCGAGGCGCGCATAGATGAATGCCAGAAGAGCCGTGACCATCAGTCGTTGGCCAACCTTCACCACACCCATTCCGGGCCTGCTCGGGTTCAGACCGGTCAACATGATGGCACTGACCTCGTGCTGTCCCAGGGCGCTGAGCCATTGCACCACTGTATCAAGGTCGCAGCCTCCCAAACGGGGCCGATCACAAAGCGCGCTGAGCGATGTTTCAAACACGGACAGATCAAACTGCACACACAGCGGCTTTGATACATCCCGCCACCTGGAAAACGCGGCAAGCTGCGCGGCAGTGTTTTGGCTGCAGGTCGTGCCACCCCCGTTTGGCAGGGGCGATACATGAAAGTCGCGCGCATCATCTGGCGTACCGCCAAGCTGCACAGTCTGACACTCAGGCAGCGCGCTCTGCACTGTCTTGGACAGGCGATCTGACCCACCCAATATTATGGCGCAGGCACCATTGCGGCTGACATGACGCGTTGCCGCCTTCAATGCCGCATGGATCGCGTCCTCGGACCCGCGCGCGATATCTCCGAGGTCACATAACCGCTCGTGTAGTCCGTCGGTGCTGATGTCTTGACGTGCATCGATATCTACGGGGTGACTGAATTGCGGGTTTGCGTGCCAACCGAAATAGACCGAGGTCTCGCGCAAGGCACGCGGCGCCAGGGATTGCCCAGCATGCGCTGCGCTTGTGTCTTCAAACGGGACACCCAGTACCGCCAGATCGCCGGACCTGACATCACCGATTGCTTTGGTCTGCGCACGCATGAATGACAGATGCCCTGCCATGCGTGGCAATGGAGCCGACCTTAAAGGCATCAGCCTACTCCTCTCTCAAGGCGCTCAGTCACCGCTTGCAAGATCGACAGTGCCGCGAGGGTTTCAGTTCTGCCACGATTGTCCAATTCCGGGGCAAGCCCGAAAACGGCTGCAGCGATGATTTTGCCGGCGGTGGCGTCGATTCGCGCGATCATCTGTTCCGGCGACAGCCCGGTCAGGCAACGTGGTTTCGATACCCAGTTGGCCGCAAGCTGTTGTAAATCCACAGATAGGATGACCGGTTGAGTATGGGGCAGATCGCCCGCATTTTCCCCTGCGACCGGAATGACAGGAACATCCGTACCCGTGGCATTTTTTGCAGCGCTGCCAAGTGCCTTCAAACCGCTGGAATCACCGCCAACCAGCACCATGCGCGCACCGGTTTCCAGAACCGCCTCGCATTGTGCAATGACTGCGGAAAAGTGCTTGTTCGGCTCAAGCGGAAATACGTTCACATCCCCCAGATCAATCGCGTTTTCCGGGGGCTTTCCGGGACGGGAGGCATATCGCAACTGCCGTGCGAGGTAGCGTTGCCCTGCCGCTGGTCGATCGAGATTGTCACAAAAGTACCCTGCCATCGCAACCTGCCCGGGCACGAGATCTTCCAGATCGCCAACAGATGCGCCCAGAAAACTTGGGATTGTGTCGAACCGTATGTGCGCCGCTTCACCCATCGTGCAACGCCGCGTTTAGGGTTTCGATGGCCGCCAGTTCCGAAATACCCCGGGTATCGAGCGCAGGCGCAAGGCCAGTGATCGCAATCGCCTGCCAGCTACAGGACATTGAGCCGATAACGGACACCAGCGTTTCGGGCTTCATACCGCCGGGGTTAAGGCCGACGCACCCTGCTGCATGCCCCAGATCAATGACCGATATGTCAATCCAGAGAACAGCGCGCTCGGGAATGTCATAAAAGTCGCCGCGCCCTTCATCCAGCTGCCGGGCGGTACACCAGGCCATCGAGCGCTGGTCGATCTGATCCCATACATCGGCAGGCTGCTCGCCGTTCAAACCCACCCAGATCGTGTTTGCAGGCCGCGCCGCAACATCACCCCGGGCGAGCGGCATGGCCGCGACAACCGGCAGGTCAGGCAGGGCCCCCAGCACTGCCGAGGCAACTTCTGATGCGCCACCCAGAACAACTGGCACAACGCCGTGATCCACCATCTGCGTCACAAGCTGCATCAAAGTGACGGACCAATCGCCCGACAGGTTCAGATTTCCAATATCCCGGCCATTTACAGGCAGACCGGTCCCAAGCTGTTGTGACATCCTGCGCAGCGCATCCGGTGCCAGTGAGGCCCCGATACGCGGCCCGCTATCGACTTCGCTTGGAACACCCAAAACCCCGACATTGCCCGCCTCACATTGCGAAAACTCGCCAAAGGGCAGACCGGCATATCCGGTCATTATCCATCGTTTTTGTGCATTATTCATCGTCAGATACCTTCACGAAATGCGATTTCAAATTGCGCCCGAACTCGCTACACATGGGCGCGGAACTGCGTCGAAAGGTCTGCCTATGCCCAACAAACCCCAAGCCCCGGACACAAATGGTGGTGTCGAAGCGGTTGAACGTGCATTGCGTGTTCTGGACAGCTTTGAGCCCGGCGATGCGGGTCTTTCTCTGAAAGAGGTCGCGGACCGCAGTGGTGTCAACAAAGCGACAATCCTGCGTTTGAGCGTCTCGCTGGAAAAGTTTGGCCATATTACGCGAGACGCCGAAGGCCTGTTTCACCTCGGGCCGTCTTTGTGGCGTCTTGGGTCCGTATTTCGTCAGAACCTGCGCATGGGGCCTATTGTGCGCCCGGTGCTGGCGGAACTGGTGAATGCCACGGGGGAAAGCGCGTCGTTTTACGTGCAACGCGGCAATTCCGGTGTCTGCCTCTACCGGGTCAACTCGCCTAGGCTGGCGCGCGATCACATTCAGGAAGGTGAAATCATTCCGCTGAACATGGGCTCGTCGGGCCGGGTGCTGGATGCCTATTCTATCGGGCAGGGCAAACAGGCCGCCAGAATCCGAGAGGCCGGATATTATCTCAGTCTCGGTGAACGTGATCCGGACGTCGCTGGTTTGTCGGTCCCGGTTCTTGGGTCCGAAGGCGAGCTGCTGGGTGCGGTCAGCCTGTCGGGTTTGCGGGTTCGCTTCGACGAAGCCGCCGTCGAGGGCTATCGCACTATGGTGCTTGATGCCGCCCGCCAGATCCGGACCGAGATCGGTGAAAGATAACGAGTCCATCATTTATCAACATTCTTGCTGCGGCCAATCAACTGCACGCCGATGAGCGCCGAGACTGACACGATAATTAGACAGGTAGAGATCGCTGCAATGGTCGGATCAAGCTGGTCACGCAGCGAATTGAACATGCGGCGGGTAATCGTGGCATTTTCCCCGCCCGAGACCAGCATCGAAATCACCACTTCATCCAGTGACGTGATGAAGGCGAGGAAGGCACCGGTCTGTATCGAAAATTTGACTTGCGGAACCGTCACCGTCCACAGGGCATATGCCCGCGATGCCCCGAGGCTACGCGCTGCCAGTTCCTGATCAAAATCATAGTTCTGCAAGCCTGACATCACGGTCACGATCACAAACGGCAATGCCAGCGCGGTATGGGCGATCACAATCCCGGCAAGCGTGTAGTTGAGCCCCAGCTTGGCATAAAGGCTGAACACGCCGACAGCGATCAAGATCACCGGTACGACAATGGGCATGATCACGAGGATCTGTGCCGAGTTTCTGATCCGCGGAGTGCAACAATGCAGGCCATAGGCACAAAGTGAACCCAAAGGTGTCGCAATCGCCGTAGTCAATGCCGCTGCTATCAACGAGGTCTTTGTGGCGCTCATCCATTCCGGCGAGGTGAAATAGGCCTCGTACCAGCGAAACGAAAACGACGTGGGTGGGAACTCCAGAAACGAGGCCCCCGAAAACGACATCGGGATCACGATAAGCGTGGGCAGGATCAGAAAGAACAGCACTGCAATGCCAACCACCGTCAGCCACAGCCCGTCAATTTTGCGTTGTCCGACTTGTTCCATTATTCCGATCCTTAGCGCATGAAGAGTTTGTCGAGGCCGAAGACCCGGTTCATCAACCAGATCATCGCCAGTGCAAGCAGCAGCAGGACAACGCCCAAGGCGGATGCGGCTCCCCAATTGGAATAGACCGTGATGGTGCTTTCGATCCGTTGCGCCAACATCTGAACACGGCCACCGCCCAGCAAAGCAGGTGTGACGAAGAACCCTAGCGACAGGATGAAAACCAGCACGATGCCGGCAAAAAGGCCCGGCAGCGACATCGGAAAAAACACTCGCCAGAATGCCCCGCGCGGGCTGGAACCAAGCCCCACAGCCGCCCGAACCAAGTCGGTATCAATGTTGCGCATGGTGGCGTAAAGCGGCAGAACCAGAAACGGCAGCATGATATGTACCATGCCAATGATTGACCCCGTGAGGTTGTGCGCCAGCTGCAGCGGTTCATCAATTATGCCCATCGACATCAGCGACGAATTGATGATGCCATTGCGCTGCAACAGCACCAGCCAGGCGTAGGTTCGCACCAGAACCGACGTCCAGAACGGGACCAGCACGAAAACCATCAGAATTGCAGCTGTTCTGTCCGGCAGCCGAGTCAGCCAGTAGCACAGCGGATACCCAAGCAGCACACAAATCACCGTCACGGCGATGCTTATCTGAAAGGTGACAACAAAGGTCCGTCGATACAGTGCGCTTTTGAAAATGCGTTCGTAGTTCTCCAAGCTCAACTCGCCGGCCGCATTGTAAAACGACAGCGAAGACAGCCAGAAAATTGGCAGAAACACGACGATCAGAATTGCTAGAACCGCGGGCAGCGAAAGGCCAAAAAATGTCAGGCGCTCACGGCGCTCTTCGGATTTGAGCGTGCTTGCGTTCTGAAGCGTCTGAGCTGTCCCATAAGACTCGGCGACGCTCATGATACATGCTCCGGTACGATGATTGTATCTTCGGGATGCAGGGCAAGGCCGATGCGCTCTCCCTTGGAGGGCAGACCCGTTTGGCCGGCGCGATTGGCAGGGACGCGTACATTGATCTGGCCCGCGCTGTCGTGCTGTACGATGACCAGAACGCTGTCGCCCTGATAAATGATGTCGCTCACCCGGCCAGACAAATCATTAGCAGTTTCAGGCACAGCGCCCGCGGTGACCTCCAACAACTCGGGGCGGATCACCAGGCGATGACCTCCACTGCCCTCGGCAATTGGTAAGCCGGACTTCAACACGCGCCCGCCAAGTTGTGCCGCGTTATTGGCCACGTTCACCGGCGCCGAAATGGATTCACCGATGAAATCCGCCACAAAGAAACTGTGAGGCTGGCGATACAGCCGCTCAGGTGTCTCAACCTGCTCGATCCGCCCATGGTTTACCACCGCGATCCTGTCTGACATCGTCAGTGCTTCGCGCTGATCATGGGTTACATAGACAACGGTCGCATCCAATTTTTCATGGAGCGCTTTCAGTTCAATCTGCATATGTTCGCGCAACTTCTTGTCGAGCGCGGACAGGGGTTCATCCATGAGGATGATCTGCGGCTCGAAAACCATGGCGCGGGCAAGAGCCACACGCTGCCGCTGGCCGCCCGACAATTGAGTGATACGTCGATCTCCATAGCCACCAAGCTGCACGGTATCCAGCGCACGCTCTGCGCGGGTCTTCTGTTCGCTTTTAGAAACCCCGCGGATCTTCAGCGGATAGGCCACGTTTTCAGCCACGGTCATGAATGGGAACAACGCATAGCTTTGGAAAACCATGCCGAGGCCGCGCTTATGGGGCGGCGTCGCAATCATTTCCTGACCGCCAAATCGGAGCGATCCGCCATCTGGACGTACAAAACCGGCCAGTGCCATCAAAAGCGTCGTTTTGCCCGAGCCTGATGGCCCAAGCAGTGTCAGGAATTCACCTGCAGCAATGTTCAGCGATACGTCATCGAGCGCTTTGACCGAACCGTAGGCCTTGCATAGGTTGGAAATGTCGATGGGAAGGGATTGGGCAGCAGGTGACATAGGGGCTCCTAACCTGACGAAAAAGGCGCAGCACGAGATGCACTGCGCCAAATTTGATTATTGCTGGATCAGCGTGTCGAACTCTTCGGTCAACTCACCCAGCTGGCCAATGTAGAAGTTCGGGTCGACCAGAAGCTGCTTGCCGTAGTTGTCGGGATGCGTGTTGACCTTGACCGCCATCTCTTCCGAGATAATGCTGGTATCGAATGCACCCGTATTGACCGGGCCCAGCGGCATTGTCACGGCCAGCCGCGCCTGCGCTTCGGCGCTCAGCAGCTCATTGATCAGGCGCATCGCATTTTCGACGTTCGGCGCGCCTTTGGGCACCAGCAAGCAATCAACATCCATCGTGCCACCATCGAATGCATAAGCAACGTCAATGCCCGATGCGATAACACTCTCCACGCGGTTATGGCCCATGTGGATCACGTCCACTTCTCCATCACGCAGCAATTGTGCGGATTGTGATCCGCCACGATACCAAACGGTGACCTCGGGTGCGATCTCTCCCAGTTTGGCCCAGGCGCGCGCGATGCCCTCGTCCGTAGCCAGAACGTCGTAAACTTCTGCCATAGGCACGCCATCGGCCATAAGGGCTGCCTCAAGGTTGTAGTTCACCTTGCCGTGCATGCCGCGCTTGCCGGGGAAGTTTTCCAGATCCCAGAACTCTGCCCAGTTGGACGGACCATTGTCGCCAAAGGCATCCTTGCGATAGGCAATCACCTTGGTGAAGTTGATGAAGCCGATGTAGTTTTCGTGGATCAGCTCCTCCGGGATACCCGTCGTGTCGACAATCGAATAATCAATCGGCTCAAGAGCACCTTCACGGCTGAGCGTCTCGCACGAGGGCAAGTCCTGCTCGGTCACATCCCAGGCGACGGCACCTGCTGTGATCTGTGCGCGCACGTCCTGGATGCCGTTTGTCGTATCTTCCTTGACCGTGACATTCAATGCGCTGGCTGCGGGATCCAGCATGGCGGAACGCAAGGCATCCTGAAAGGAGCCTCCCCATGATGCAAACACCACTTCGCCTTCGGCGAAGGCAGGTGCCGCCATTACCAAGCCGCCAGCCACAATACTGGCTGCAAGCGACAGTCTTCTCTGTTCTTTCTTCATGTCAGGCTCTCCCTAAAGTTTTGGTTGGTTACATGATCGGATTTTCTCTTCCTGGATATCGCGGCCTACTGGCATTAGGTCTCCAACCCAGTCCGCAATCAGGCGTGGCTGTTCGAGCATCAAGAAATGGCCGGTATCGGGCACCAGCTTGATCGTCGCTTTGGGAATCCGAGCGCGAAAGGCATCCAGCCAAAGCGACGAAGGGTAGGCCGCCACTGGTCGGCGCACTTCGTGCTCATCCAGCGAAGTCGACTGCAATATCGTAACCGGGCAGGTGAGGTGGTCGATGGCTGAACCAAAATGATCGCGATCCCATGCAGCCATCGCATGATAGTACGCGAGCAAAACCTCGGTTGGATATTGCGCAGCGCGGGTCACAAGATCGTGCTTTTGATCCTGGTCGAGATTATCTAGCATCATCGTCGCGAATGTAGCTTCCGCCCATTCTTGCTGCCCAAGCTGCCCAAGCTGTTCCTTCAGGCGCGCAACCGCTTCATCGGGATCTTCAGGCACGTTGCTGCCATCCAGCAAAAGAAGACTAGAGACGCGCGCTTGCCAATTCGCAGCCAGTTCGATTGCAATCCGCGCACCCATGCTATGCCCAACCAGAGCAAAGCGATCAAAACCCAGATCATTTGCATGGGCTATCACATGAGCCGCGCAATCCCTCAGGCTGACTGCCCCTTCCAAGGGCACGGCACCAGGGCTTCCAGGCAGCTTGGCAAGACCATTGTTTACACCATCTGGAAGGAGCGATGCGACGCCACTCCAGTCCTGCCATCCGCACGCCCAGCCATGAACGAAAAGGACGTTCATAGATGCTGCCGGATTGGGTACAGGACTGGAGCACATCGATTTCGCTCTATTGCTGAATCAGCGCGTCAAATCGCTCTTGCAGTTCCGCGAAGTTTTCGACGTAGAAGCTCGCGTCAATGACCACCTGGGTCTCCATGTTGTCAGGGGAGGCATTGTTTTTGGCTGCAAGTTCGGGCGGGATCAGCCCGGTTTCGAATGCCCCGGAATTCGCCGGGCCGTAGGAAATGGCCACTGCCATGCGGGCTTGGGATTCGGCCGACAGCATCTCGTTGAGAACAAGCATAGCGTTTTCGCGATTTGGCGCGCCTTTGGGCACCAACAAGCAATCAGCATCGGTCGTAGCCTGGTTCCAAGTATAGCCAACCGTTACTGCATCTGCATTGAGCGCTTCTGCGCGGCCGTTGCCAATATGAATGAAGTCGATTTCGCCATCAGCCATCAACTGCGCCGCTTGCGAGCCGCCCCTGTACCAGACCGTGATATCGGGAGCGATCTCCTCAAGCTTGGCAAAGGCCCGATCAACCCCGCCTTCACTACGCAGGACGGAATTTACCTCCGCCGGGTCGACACCATCCGCCATTAGAGCCGCTTCCAGTGCATGGGACACCGAGTTAAACATCGCACGCGTGCCGGGATAGGCTTCGGTGTTCCAGAAATCTGCCCAGGACTGTGGACCGTTTTCGCCAAATTTCTCAGCTTGCCAACCGATTACAAGCGAATAGGTCAACAGGCCTACCCATTCGCTGTCCACGAGACTGGTAGGTATGCCATCGGTCGAGACCACGCCATAGTCAATGGATTCCAGCGACCCTTCTTGCTTCAAACGAGCACAGTCGGACAATGCTTGTTCCGTGATGTCCCAGGCTACCGCGCCCGCTGTGATCTGCGCGCGCACATCCTGGATGCCGTTTGTCGTATCTTCCTTGATGGTTAGTCCCAGTTTTTTTGCGGCTGGGTCCAGCATGGAGTCCCGAAGTGCATCTTGAAATGATCCGCCCCAGGACGAAAACACCACTTCGCCTTCGGCAAAGGCAGACGTGGCCATGGCCAGACTACCGGCTACAAGGCCCGCAGTGAGCGTCAATTTCCGGTTATCTTTCATCATGTCGGGCTCCTCCCCTAATGCTGGTTGGCTTGCGGGTCCTCGACATGAGCGCGCCCGTCTTTCACCACCTCAACGTTTCATTCAGCAAAACCACATTTCATTTCTACTAGTTGTGATGCTGGAGCCAGTCAAGAATTCTTTTGACCCCGCCGGTTTCAACCTCCCGTTTTCGGAGCGTCAGAGTCGGGTGAAAAGTCGGGTTACGCCCTTATACTCTGTGTCCATCTCGCTTTGATCTTGCGCAATTTGGTATCGAGTGCGAACTTTTCCGTCCCCAGTTTCATAGCCACCGAGTGACGCATCTTTCGGGATCAGGCCGAACGCAATCTCTCACTCGCATACCGTTGGTCAGCAAATCTGAATGGCAGCTTCACACCATCTACGCCCCTTGATCCTGGCCGCAGCGTTGATCAATTTGGGCTCTTTCCGGCCGTTAGCTGCGTTTTCCACCAATGTCTGGTTCAGTGGTAAGCTCTGAGTTGTGTTGCGCTATAGGCTCGCCGTCATTGTGCAACGCAGCCTGCGTCTCGCCGTTGTCCCAGCGATACAGAAGGCCGATTTCTTCACCTGTTTTGATGCATGAAATACGGCCGATGGCTTCGGCCGTTGTGCGAACACTCGTAATTTCGGGCAATATCAGCCCCTCTTGTTTAATAACTCTTGTGGGTCGATTTCGAGAGCAAGTGCGATCCGCTCCAGAACATCGATTGATGCTGAATTTTTGGCGAGTTCGATCTCGCTGATATAGCTGCGATCTACATCCGCAGCCAAAGCTAGCTGTTCTTGGCTCAATCCTCTGGAACTTCTTAGATTCCGGACATTTAACCCTACTCGTTCCCGTAATTTCATGGCCTCTATTCGGCCAGATCACAAGAACTGCTCTACGGAATATATTCCACAAAACGCGCGCGAACATCATAAACACTATGCTCGCATATGGTGTGGAGATTGAGATTGGAGCTAGTGTATCAATAATGCAGTAATGTAGTCAGAAGGCATTTATTGATATGTGGTGCAGACTTATCAGAAATTTGAGCGCCGGAGCTGTCGTGGCTCTTCTTTCAACCGTGGCCCCGCAGGCGGCTAAGGCCTATCAGGTTGACTGCGCCATTCTGCTTTGCCTGGCTGGTGGGTGGCCCGCGTCAGCAGAATGTGCCCATGCCCGTGCCGTGTTTATCCGTCGGATCACGCCCTGGCCGATTGAGCCGCCGTTGCAAATCTGGCGTTGTCCGATGGGTGTTTCTGAGCGTGTGCCTTTGCAAAGCACGGCCCCGAAAATCTGGGAGGCCAGCAACCAATCAGGTCAGCAGCTCGCACAAGTCATTCTGGCACAGGTAGTCGAAGGTGGTGCCGATATCGACATCAGTGGTCTGGAATTCGATTTCGTACGCTCGATTCGTGTCTGGGATGTTCGGCACTACAGCCATCGCGAACGCGGTCGCGACGATGATTGTTCTGAGAGTTACAACATGCGCCTCGGGACCTATGGCACGCAGGGCGAATTCGGCTGGCAAAGCACGACACCAGCGGCCGCCCCGCAATGGGTTCTGCCGTCACGGCGCTGTTCATCATCGAATTGGCGACGAGGAGTTGGCGTGGAATGGGAAGATCACGAAGGTAACCACGGATATGAGTGGGTGGCCTACTAGGGCTATTCCCCGATGTCCTTCATGCGTTCAGCAATGTCGCCCGCAATGCGCTCATACAGGGCGGCTTGCTTGTCCCTTGGCGTCCCAGGCTTTGGGTTTCTTCGACGGATGCGTTTGGCGAGCCAGAACAGCAGCCGCGCGGCTGGATCCGACGTCGCATCCGGTTCTGCAGCCGGGTACTTCTCCTCAAGGGCGACGACGATTTCCTGCGACAGGCTGCGCCGGTTCAGTGTGGCATGCGTTTCTAGACGCTTCTTGAGAGCGGCAGGAAGCAAGAGTTTGAATTGGACCAAGGCTTCTTCTTTCATGATTGCATGATGGACAATATTTGTCCCCAATGATATGGACATTTTATGTCCTTTTGTTGAGGTGTAAATATGAAGACAACCCAGTTCAAACTTAACCTTCCAGCGGACGTGAAAGCCTGGCTCGAAGAGGAGGCTGTGCGGAACTTACGCTCACAGGGCGCTCAGGTGGTGTCTTGTTTGCGGGCAGCCATGTCGCGGCAAGAAGCCGTGGGTGAGAGGGCTGAAAAATGAGCCCAAGCCATATTCAGCTGATTCCGACCCCAGAGCTCGCGCTTCTCTTTGGTTACAACGAGCCGAGCGCGTCCTTTTATGATTTCTGCCGTAGGACGGGTATCGCTCCGGTGCCAGGGCGGCGCGGATGGTATGACCCGAAACTCATTCGCGCGCGATTGGATGCTGTTCAGGGCATCAGCGCGGCAGAACGCGAGGCTACTTCGCAACCGAGCCTCGTTGCACAGCGGAGAGCGCGCCGTGCCCAGAAGTAATCTTCCCAAGGGCGTCCACCGTGTCCGGCGCAAGGTTGTGTCTGGTGTTCGCTACCATTTCTATGCCTGGCGGGGCGGCCCCAAGTTTTGGGAAGGGACGGCCCCCAACCCCAAAGAACCCGAATTTTTCCATGCGTTTTCACAGTGCGGTGCGCCGGTGAGCCCGGCTGAATATCTGACGACTCACTTGGTCGACGATTTCCTGTCCAGCGCTTCCTTGCCCAAGGCTGAGCGTTCAAAGGCTGATATCCGTAAATGGCTGGAGTTGTTCCGGGAGGAGTTCGGTGCCGATCCTGTCGCGATGTTCGAAGAGCGCGCCTCAAGGGGCGAGGTCAATAATTGGCGCAAGAAGTGGCTCCATTCCCCCAAGCAGCACGACATGGCGGGCACACATGCCACACGCGTCCTCAATTGGGCGGTGGAAGAGGGAAAGCTGAAAGAACACCACTGTCACAAGCTCAAGAAGCTCTACCGATCGAACCGGACTGAGATCATTTGGACGAGCGGCGATATCGCCCAGTTCAACAAACATGCACCCAAGTGGGTACAGAGGATCCTGACCGCAGGATGCGAAACAGGCTTGCGAGCTGCTGATCTGGTTCAGGTCAAGATGGACCAATTCGAAGACACGCCGCACGGCAAGCGCCTACGTTTCAGGACCAGTAAGCGCGGCCAGATCGCATATATCCCTGCCACATCGGCACTTGAGAAATTGATCGCAGAGACGCCGGAAGGCCAAGAGGTGTTGCTGGTGTCAGAGCTTGGCAGGCCTTTGACGGCCCGTTGGGCATCGAACCAGATCACCAAGTGGCGGCGCGAAGCGCAGATCCCACCGTGGATCGATGGGCGCGAGAAGACTTTGTCCGATACGCGCGGGACGGCCGCGACAAGATTGCTGAATGCCGATCTGTCTTTGCGCCAGATCGCGGTGCTGATGGGGTGGTCGGTTCGCTACGCGGCGCAAGTTATCGAGCATTATGCGCAGGTTAGCCCGGACGAAAGCGATGCGGTTCTGCGCAAGCTCAATCGAGCGAAATCACTGTCTCAAGACACAAAAATGTAAACGCCCCTGTAAACGCAGGGCCTCAAGCACGGCAAGGAGTGATGTAAGTGATTGTTTTTAAATGGAGGCGAGTACCGGAATCGAACCGGTGTACACGGATTTGCAATCCGCTGCGTCACCACTCCGCCAACTCGCCTTTTTAAGCAATATCAATAACTTGCCGTGGTGTGAGGGGCGTTCTATCAGCTTTCAGGATGAACGTCCATAGCCTTGAGGGCGATTATTTCTGTCTTGTTTGGAAATTTGACAATACCCCAATGGTACGTTTTTGCCGCGCCCGGAAATGCAATCTGGCCCGTTGCTGCAGGCAGGCGGATGTGGCAAAAGCCAGATAACAGTCTGATAAGGAATGAGCGATCACATGACAGATTTCGCAGCCCGGCGCCTTACGATGGTTGATACTCAGGTCAGGCCCTCGGATGTGACCAAGTTCCCTATCATTGATGCGATGCTGAGCGTTGCGCGCGAAAATTTCGTGCCGGATGCGCAACGTGAGGCAGCCTATGTTGGTGATCTGGTCGAGTTGGGTGATGGACGTTGTCTGCTTGAGCCCAGGACGCTGGCTAAGATGTTGGACGCAGTCAACATTTCCAATGATGAAGTGGTGCTGGATATCGCTCCGGGGCTGGGTTACTCAACCGCAATTGCCGCGCGAATGGCAGAGTTGGTTGTGGCCGTGGAATCCGACCCGGCATTGGCGGCCGAAGCTCAGACGCTTCTGATGGAAGCTGACGTAGACAACGCTATTGTTCATGAAGGACCGCTTGAACAAGGCGCGGTTGAGCATGGACCCTACGATGTGATCATGATTCAGGGTGGGGTCGAGCAGCTTTCAGACACTTTGCTGGATCAACTCAAGGATGGGGGCCGGATCATTTGCCTGTTCATGGAGGGTGATCTTGGCACGGTTCGTATGGGTCTCAAGTCCTCAGGCCGTGTCTCGTGGCGATTTGCGTTCAATGCTAGCGCACCGATTTTGCCCGCATTTTGCGCTGAGTGTGCATTTTCGCTATAGTTGGCAATAGAAGTATTTTGATGCCTTGATTACTTGAAAACACCGGCGCAAACTGCGCTGGTGGTTGCGTAATTTCGATTTGAGAGGACTTAGTTATGCGCGGGACGACGACAGGAAAGCTGGTCAAAGGCCTGACTTTGGCTGCTGGTGTTGCATTAAGTGTGATGCCCGGAAGGTCGGTTTGGGCAGATAATCTGACCGATGCATTCATCGGCGCGTATAACACCAGCGGCCTGCTTGAGCAGAACCGTGCCTTGTTACGCGCAGCGGATGAAGATGTCGCCATTGCGCTCTCAGCGCTGCGTCCGATCATCAACTGGACCGTGCGGGTGAGCCGGGATTACACGCGCACCAACACGAGCAGCTTGATCACGACGCGCGAGCCTTCGAGCTTTTTTTCCGGTCTCACGCTGAGCCAGTTGATCTATGACGGTGGCGCTTCCATCCTTGGCAAGCAATCGGCGCAGGAAACTGTGCTATCCACCCGTCAGTCTCTTATTGATATTGAACAACAAATCCTGATCAGAGCCGCGAACGCCTATCTAGGTGTTCTGCTGCAGGAAGAAACGGTTGCGATCCGCCAGAACAACGTGGAAGTGTCGGCGGAAGAACTGCGCGCATCGCAGGATCGCTTTGAAGTAGGTGAGGTTACACGTACAGACGTTGCCCTGTCCGAGGCACAATTGGCCAGCTCTCAGGCTGATTTGGCGGTCGCACGTGGTAACCTGAGCATTGCTCAGGCTGAATACGTAAACGCCGTTGGCAAGACACCTGGGCGGACGGCTGGCCAGCCAAGGCTGCCCAACCTGCCGCGTTCAGAGGCGGATGCGGTGAATTTGGCTCAGCGTAACCACCCTGCGATTCTTTCCGCACAGCATCAGGTGCGTGCGCTGGACCTGATCGTGCAGCAGCAGCGTGCAAATCTGGGTCCGAATGTCAGCCTGAATGCGGATGCGGGCATTACCGAGAGCTACGACAATGACGATTACATCAACGATGCGACGATCTCACTGAACTTCAATCAGCCGATCTATTCCGGTGGCGGTCTGGCGGCAGCGGTGCGTCGTGCGATGGCAACTCGTGATGCGTCGCGTGCCAACCTTCTGAACGTTCAGAAAGACATCACACAAGGTGTTGCCGATCGCTATGCTGCGTTTCAGGCGGCAACTGCAAGCCTGCGGGCGTCAACGGAACGGGTTCGTGCTTCGCAGGTGGCGTTTGACGGTATTCGTGAAGAAGCAACGTTGGGTGCACGGACGACCTTGGACGTCCTGAATGCCCAGCAGGATTTGCTGGACGCGCAATTGGCCGAGGTAGCATCCCGGACCGAGCGGTCGCGGGCTGCATATGAACTGCTGCAAGCCCAGGGGCTGTTGACGGCAGAGCGTTTGGGTCTTGCAGTGCAGATCTATGATCCGACCCTGTATTACAACCTCGTGAAAAAGGCGCCGTCGCAGGTCAGTAAGCAAAGCCGCGATCTGGATCGAGTGCTCAAGGCATTGCGCCGCGACTAAAGGGCATCGCTACCTGTTGTGGCGCTGGCTCAGATTGGCTACAATCGGGCCTAGGTTAGAGCGGTAGAAAATAATGTCAGATCGTGTTGTAAGCGCCAATATTCAGGACGTTCTTTCGTCGGTTAAGCGAATGGTCGACGAGGACGCGCATGACGAATCAGAATTCATATTTGTTCCGACGGCCCCGGCTGCCAAGCCGGGCCGGTTGGTTTTAACGGATGCGCTGCGCGTCAGCAATGAACCGCTGATCGCCAAGAAGGCCGCGCCCTTGAAACTGATGCCCCAGCATAGCGCGGGTGACAGTACCCCAAAGCAGGCCGCAAATGCGCCAAGCAACCCTGCCGAACCGATGCGGCTGCAACCCAGCGATATTGTGCGCGCTGGTGATGTCGACGCCAAGGCAGACGCACCAAAGCGCGACCTAGCGGGAAGCCTCAGCGCCAAGATTGAAGCTTTGGAAGCTGCTATCGCGCGCACCGAGGATCAGTGGGAGCCCGATGGCGAGAGCGATGACGACTACTCTGGCACCAAGACGCAGGCTGTTGAATGGCCGGCAGACAGAGCTTTTGCGCAGTCTCAGGCGGCTGAACCAAAATCCGAAGCCACATTTATTCGCGACCCGGAGGTGGTGGAAGATATGGCACAGAAGCCGACCGATGTGACAATCGGAGAAGAGGAATTGCGCGAACTCGTCGCCCAGATCGTCCGGGAAGAGCTGCAGGGCGCGCTGGGCGAACGGATCACGAAAAACCTGCGCAAGATGGTTCGGCGTGAGATCACGCGGGCGATCGCCGCAGCGGATGTTGACTGAGGTCTAAATGGTGCGTGGCGTCTGCGCCATCGCGAGAAGCAGATCCAGATCCATATGCTGTTCCAGATGGTCGGCAAGGTCGTCCAGCACTTGTTCGACGCCGTCTTCGTAAGCTGTTTCCGATGTCACGCCCAGCTCTGCCAGATAGCTGGCGCGAAACGTGTCCGAGGTGAAAATCCCATGCAGATAGCTGCCGCGTATGCGCCCATTGGCGCTGGCGGCACCTTCCGGGCGACCTTCGATCTGCAGCCAGGCCCGAGCGCAATCCGGGCCATCAGTACGGCCCATGTGGATCTCATATCCGCTGACGGGTTCATGACCGGGCAGGGCGGTTGCTGAGCGCAGGATAACCTGCTTTTCTCCGGCCATTGTGGTGCTGACATCCAGCAATCCCAACCCTTCGACCTGACCGGGGCGTCCATCGACGCCATCGGGGTCCGAGATGGTTTTGCCCAGCATCTGATAACCCCCGCACAGGCCCAGAACATGACCCCCGCGGCGGACATGGGCATAAAGGTCGATATCCCAACCCTGCGCCCGGAAATAGGCCAGATCGCCGATTGTAGACTTGCTGCCCGGCAACAGCACCAGATCGGCATCTCCGGGCAGGGGGCGGCCTGCTGGGATGATCTCGACCGTAACGCCCGGTTCGGCGGAAAGCGGGTCGAGATCGTCGAAATTGGCCATCCGCTCAAGCTGAGGCACAGCGATCTTGCATGCCCCTCCGGCATGAGAGCGGATGTCCATCATATCTTCTGCCGGCAGCTTCCATGCGTCATGGAACCAGGGCACCACGCCCATACAGGGCCAGCCGGTCCGGGATGCGATATCGTCGCGCCCTTCATCGAACAGGGAGACATCGCCCTTGAAGCGGTTAATCGCAAAGCCCCGGATCATCGCAAGGTCCCCGGCCTCCAAGACGGCTTGCGTCCCCACGATCTGAGCGATCACGCCACCCCGATGAATGTCGCCCACCAGAACCACCGGAACCTGTGCGGCACAAGCAAATCCCATATTGGCGATGTCACCCTTGCGCAGGTTAGTTTCTGCCGGACTACCCGCGCCTTCGATCAACACCAGATCAGCGTCGCTGCAAAGCCTTTCAAAGCTTTCCAGAGCCGCCCCCAGCAGCTTAGACTTGTCCTTGCGATAATCGCCCGCCTTCATTGTACCTGCGCGCTGGCCCTGAAGAATGATCTGCGCGCCGGTATCAGTTTCGGGTTTGAGCAGGATTGGGTTCATATCCGTATGCGTCGGTCGTTTGGCCGCCCGCGCCTGCAGGGCTTGCGCGCGCCCGATTTCGCCGCCGTTTTCCGTAACAGCGGCGTTGTTCGACATGTTCTGCGGCTTGAACGGAGCCACGCGCAACCCGCGTCGCGTATAGGCGCGGGCCAACCCGGCCACCAAAACCGATTTGCCGACATTGCTGCCGGTGCCTTGAATCATGATGGACCGCGCCATGGCCTGTCTCCTATGCTCGGGCGCAGATGACCTGATTTAAGGCCAAAGGAAAAGCCCCATATGAATACGCCTGCGCATCTTTTGATCGGTGCTGCTGTTTTTGCGCGCCCGGCCCGGGGCGCGACGCTATGGGCAGCTCTGTTTGGGTCCTTGTTGCCGGATTTGTCGCTATACCTGATGGCCGGCGTTTCGCTGCACATCCTGAACATCCCGGCACAGGTGGTGTTTGATCAGCTTTACTTTTCACCCGCGTGGCAAACCGTATTCGCCATCGATAACTCGTTCATTTTGTGGGGAGTGGCACTTGCACTCGGGCTGTGGCGCGGCTGGCACCTGCTGACTATTGGCGCATCCGCAGGGATACTTCATTTGGTGATGGATTTCTTATTGCACGCAGGCGATGGCCGACCACAGTTCTGGCCGATCAGTTCATGGGTCTTTCACAGTCCGATCAGCTATTGGGACAGCACACATCATGCGGCTTGGATCGCGCCGATCTCAGTGACGATTTGCATTGCCGCCTATGTGGTGCTTTGGCAGCGCGGCCTGTCGGTTTCGGCAAAACTGTTCTTTGCGCTGTTACTGGCGGCCGAGCTTTGGGTGGCGTGGCAATGGATCATGTATTTTTGATCTGACCAATCAGCCCAAAGAAAAACGCGCCCCGATGTCAGGGCGCGTTTTTTCGATCGGATGCGGGGAACAATCAGGCAGCTTCGGCCTGCTGAGCCGCATTCCGGCGTTCGCTTTCTTCGCGGGACAGGGCGACAGACGTCCGTACGCCGCGACCAACAAATTCCATCAGCCCGCCTACAACCCGCTCATTGGGGTCGATGCCGGCGCACGATAGTACTTCGCGCCCATCGCGCGAACGTGCCCAACGGGCAATTTGTTCCGGTCCGTTGCCATACTTCTTGTCGTCGGCGATGGCATCATCCAAAGCAGCCAGTACAACGGCTGCGAAAAGTTTGCGTGCACGATTGCCTTGTTCGTTGTTAAAGGCAGTGCCGTCAACGAAATCTCTCATCTCGTCTTTCCTGTTTTTCTTGCTCTTGCAATTTTCGGCGTGACGGTCCTTATGACCTATTACATGCGATTCGGATACACCTAAAATGCATAGTTGCGTTGCGTCATTTGCATGGCTCGCTGCAGGTGCAGCACTAGGTTTCGTTGTCTTGTCAGGTGTGGTCACGCCAGATATAGGGACGAGAACTGACGCATCAACCGTTTGTGAAGGATTTAAGTCATGCCCAAGATAAATGGGAACGAAATTCGCCCCGGCAATGTGCTTGAGCATAATGACGGACTGTGGGCGGCGGTCAAAGTGGATCACGTAAAGCCCGGCAAAGGCGGAGCTTTTGCCCAGGTCGAGCTGCGCAACCTGCGCAATGGCTCAAAGCTGAACGAACGCTTCCGTTCGGCCGACAAAGTCGAACGCGTGCGCCTTGAGCAGAAGGATCAGCAGTTCCTGTACGAATCCGATGGCATGCTGGTGTTCATGGACTCCGAGACCTACGAGCAGATCGAACTGCCTTCGGAACTGCTGGGTGAGCGCCGCCCGTTTCTGCAGGACGGCATGACCATCGTAGTGGAGTTTTACGAAAGCGAGGCGCTGAACGCCACGCTGCCCCAAAAAGTGACCTGCAAGATCGTCGAGACCGAGCCGGTTGTGAAGGGTCAGACTGCGGCGAACTCGTTTAAGCCAGCGGTTCTGGACAATGGCGTCAAGGTCATGGTGCCACCTTTTATCGGGCAGGATGAGATGATCGTAGTGAATACCGAGACCATGGAGTATTCCGAACGCGCGTAAGCGGACGATAGTTCGGTGCAAAAGGGTCGCTCTGCGGCCCTTTTTTAGGTCCGAATGCGATAGCGCTCGGGATGATCTCCAAACAGCTCCAGCATCAGTTCGTACTTGATGCGATTGGCGCTGACCTGTCGGTAGAATGCGATCAAGAAAGCGGTCGGGCCTT
The DNA here is from genome assembly GCF_056532915.1 of Ruegeria sp. H9. Lineage (NCBI taxonomy): Bacteria > Pseudomonadati > Pseudomonadota > Alphaproteobacteria > Rhodobacterales > Roseobacteraceae > Ruegeria > Ruegeria sp. H9. The sequence continues at coordinate 1,763,049 of NZ_JBQFNX010000001.1, forward strand.
GAATGCGTCCGAGACCGCTTATCGCGGCCACGACGGTGCCGACATCGGTTTTACCCTGCAACACCAGCCATCCGCCCAGCATCAGAATCCCAACAGTCCCTGCGCCATTGATGACACTCAGCAGGAACTTGGCCGAGAGTTTCCAGATGAACATCTTGCGGCGGGTCTCGAATATCTCGTCGAACTGTTTCTCAATCGCTCGCGATGCCGCCTCGATATCCTCGTGCGTCAAGCGGTCGGTCGCGCTGCGCAGGATTCGAACACGCTCGGCCACGAAGATGTTCACTTTTCGCTGAGAGGCCAGAACGATAATGATCTGCGGAACGATCATGGAAAGCGCGATCAAGCCCAGCCCCGGTTGGGTGGAAGATATGTAGCCGATTACGCTGATCAATGTGCCGATTTGCACCACGGGGTCGGAAAATGCACCGCCTGCGAACTTACCCAGCTCTTCCGCCTCAGCGGATACGGCCGTTGTCATCGTGCCCGAACGAAGGTCTTGCCCCTCTTCGCTGAGATCGATTGATCGGGCAAGCAACCGTCCCCGGATCAGTCGGATGATGTCCTCGCCCAGCGTTCCAGAGCGATACCCGAGCACCCATTTCAACGTGAGGCTCAACAGGATGACGCCCATCATCCCAGCGCCCAGCAACAGCAGGCGATCCACTTCGATGCTATCAGATGTCAGGTGATTGACGATATCGCGCTGGAACTCAAGCGGAGCAGCCGCCAGCGCAGCCACCGCCAATGACAGCAGAATAAGGATGATTTGCCGTCCGGCGCTGACACGCCATATCGCGGTATAGAGGCGAAACATGCACGTATCCCGTTAGGCCAATTGCAGTCAGTGATACCGCGCGGCCCGGCCGCGTCAAATACGCAAACAGTTTCAAAAGAATGGGCGTGCCGGTTCAGCAACAAAATCAACCTGGCAGTTTTAGCGTCGCGCCACCTGCCTGCATCTCGTCCCCCGCGCGATCCAGCCGAAGGTATGCGATCGCCTTTCCGCCAGACTGTGTAAACAACACCCCGGCGGGTTTACCACTGGAGTGAATCTCGGTCCCGACCGGAGCGGTGCCCGCGATCTCGACAACGCGCAGACCTTTGCGCAACTCGGTCTTGTGCTTCATGCGCGCGGTGACCTCTTGTCCGACATAGCAGCCCTTCTTGAAGTCCAAGCCATTCAGCGCCTCGAACCCGGACTCAAGAATATAGCTGTCTGGCGTCAGTTCGATGCTGGTTTCGGGGATACAGTGACGGACGCGGATCGCATCCCAGTCCGTACCGTCATCACTTTCCAGAGCGGTAGAATAAGCGCGCCATCCCAGATCAGGATGCCGCGGGTCGGGTAGGGCGCCCTCGGGCGCGGGGCCGGTGCCGCGTTGTACGTTCAGGTCGGTCTGGTCGATGGTCACATCTGCACGCAGCTTGTACATCGTCAGTCGTTTGGCAAGCCCGTCGGCCAGCACTTCGGCCACATCCAGCAGCACCGACTCACCGTCTCGTTTGAGAAAGAAGTCAGCCAGGTACTTGCCCTGCGGGGTCAGAAGGGCGGCGTAGACCAGCCCGTCGTCCAGCCGCTGCACGTCATTTGTGATCAGCCCCTGCAGAAAGCTATCAGTATCGTTGCCGGTCAGGCGCAGAATGCGGCGATTGGACATGGGTTGATCCTCGTCAATTCGTCTGGCTTCGTGATATAGGAAATCGCGCCGCCATGACCAGAGGGTTTCAGACGTGTCCGCCCCGATCAGCATCGTGATTCCGACCCTGAATTCGGGGCATTCCCTGCCGGGAACGCTGCAGGCTTTGATGGAAGGGCTTCATTCAGGCCTGATCCGAGAGTTAATCGTGACCGATGGCGGCTCAGATGACCCAACACTTGAGATGGCGGATGAAGCCGGAGCCATGATCGTAACAGGTCCGGCGTCAAGGGGAGGGCAGTTGCAAAGGGGGTGTGCCAAAGCATCTGGCGACTGGCTGCTGATCCTGCATGCCGACACCGAGTTGCAGTCAGGCTGGAGCGCCATCGTGGCAGAGCATCTGCGTTCGCACAGGCCAGCAGCCTTCCGATTGCGGTTTCGCGTCAGCGGGATTGGTGCCCGCTGGGTTGCTGGTTGGGCCAACCTGCGTAGCAGAGTGTTTGGTATGCCCTACGGCGATCAGGGGCTGTTGGTACGCCGCAGGGATTATGACTCTGTCGGAGGATTCCCAGATCAGCCACTGATGGAGGATGTCGCCTTGATCCGCGCTTTGCCGCGCCCGGTGCTGTTGAAAGCAGACGCGGTTACGAGTGCGGAACGCTATATCCGTCAGGGTTGGTTTCGGCGGGGCGCGCGGAACCTTTGGACTCTGGCGCGGTACTTTCTGGGGGCTGATCCGCATCTGCTGGCGCAGTCGTATCGGCGTTGAAGGCTGTGCGTAGCTCAACGATGGATTTGCCCAGACGGAACGGTGCAGCAAAACTTACCAGACATAGGGCAATGATCTGTAGTACCAAAATATGCGCATTCGCCTGCAGATATTCCCATTCATCCTTGAGCTTGCCGACCTGTTCGATCAGATCGTCATAGCTTTGGGCCAGGATCAGATAATCACCGGCAATCGCAGGCACCTTGCGCCGCATGTTGTCAATTGCGGTTTGTGTATCATCGTCCAGAGATGTGAAGACGAGAAATTGATCGATGCTGAAGGCATCCGCTTTCGCGGCCATCTCGCGGGCCTCATCCATGTCATCACTCGACGTGCGGCCGAATAGAAAATGCAGGCCTTGAAGCGGGGCTACTTCGTTCGTGACCGCGATGAACAACGGTAAATCGGCATTGCTTGCGGTTGAGGCGGACAGAAACTCTACCTTTTCGCACAAAACAGCTGTATCCGGGTCGTAAGCGGGGTCACAGAACCTCAGCCGAAACCGCGCGGCATCACGGTCGAATGCAAGCGTGGCGGCATAAGCAACGTCGATCTGCCGGTCCAGCCGCGAACTGTCCGAGGTGTAAAGCCCGGCCAACACGGCGACCAGCGCACCGATCCCACCCAATACGACCCAGACCAGATCCGCCAGTTTCCACGCCCGATGCCCTGCAGGTTTGCGGAACAGAAATCCTGTGCCAAACAGGCCGATCATAAAGGCCAGTATCAGCAGAGGTAATTGGTTTTCAGCGATGAATGTCATACGCCGGAGTGTACGGTCTGCGCAGCGTCTGACAACAGGGCTCACGCGCAGTTGTACCTTATGAAACGTCGCTACCTGACGTCAGGACCCCGAGCTTTGGCCGAACTTGCGAAACAGCTTCGTCCGGTCAAAGGCCTGCTCTAACTCGTCCGTGCGCTGCTTGACACTGTCCCAGAGACGTTCCTGCATTTCGGCAATGGCGCATTCCAATAGCACCATTAGCGAAGTCATGGAATCCCAGGCCGAAGGCACTGCGATCCTTACCGCAAAGGTGTGTTTCGCCAGCCGGTGGATGGGGGATCGCCATTGATCCGTCAGCAGGACAACCTCGGCCCCGCGCTCATGGCAAAGCTGCCCGATCAACAAAGTAGTGTTCTCATAACGCCGCACATCCAAGGCCACCAGCACATCGCCTTCGCGCACTTCGAGCAGATCGTGAGTCCACGACGCTGCATCTGACAGCAGCTTCACATCAGGACGGATCATCTGCAGGTGGAGGTAGAGATATTGTGCCAGGGTCCCGGTTATGCGTCCGCCGGTGATGAAAACACGCCGTTTGGGGTCGCAAAGCATACGGCAGAAACTGTCAAACTCATCCGGGTCGACCTCATCAATCGAACGCCGCTGGTTCTCAAGCGCTTGGCGGGAGTAGCGGTTGAGAATGTGTTCTTCAGGTAAGTCATTCTGCCAGACATCCCGTTTGGCGACGGGCCCCGAGATCATCTCTTTCACTTCGCTGCGTATCGCGGACTGAAACTGCGGATAGCCATCAAAGCCGGTTTTCTGAAGCATCCGCGCAACCGTGGCGGTCGAAACCGAGGCGATACTGGCCAGCTCGGTAATGCTGCCAAGCCCTGCCATGGGGTAATCATCCAGCAGCACGTTGACCAACTGCCGCTCGGTCGGTGTCATCATTTCGCGATGCGCAAGGAGCCTTTCTGTCACTCGCACGGAATACTCCTTTCCCTTTCTACCCATGTTTATGTGGAAAATTTGACAATGCAATCTGACTTGGGGAATTTTATACAGGAAATTTATTGACAGGTTAAGAACCTCTGTGGAATTTTTTCCAAATGGAATCACGTAGCGCCACTCTCACCTCTGCTCAGCCTGATTTCGGTCCCGTCGTTCACATCGCCGACGCGCCGGAAGAGCCTTCGGTTGTGGTGGTGTGCGAACACGCCTCGCATCGTATCCCGGACGGACTGGGGGATATGGGGCTAAGTGCCGAGGCACTGCGCAGCCATATCGCGTGGGACCCGGGCGCGCTGCCGGTTGCACAGGCACTGGCCCAGCAGTTGAACGGCGTGCTGGTGCATGGCGGGGTGTCGAGGCTGGTTTATGACTGCAACCGCCCTCCCGAAGCCCCCGATGCTATGCCGGAATGCAGTGAAGACACACCGATCCCGGCGAACCTTGAACTGAGCGCCAATGCGCGTCAGCAGCGGATTGAAGGCGTATATGTGCCGTTTTGCCAAGGGCTAGAGGATGTTCTGATCCGTCATCACCGCACGCTAAAACTCATGGTGACGGTTCATAGTTTCACGCCGATATACCGCGGAACACCGCGCGATGTTGAGCTTGGTTTGCTGCATGGCCAGGACGCCCGCTTTGCCAAGGCGATGTTGGCCAGCGCCGCGCACGAGCTGCCCCTGGTTACTCGATTGAACGAACCCTATTCGGCGGCAGACGGGGTGGCGCACACTTTGGATCTTCACGCAGCGCCCAACGGATTGTTGAACGTCATGATCGAGATCCGGAATGATCTGATTCAGACAGCCGAGCAGCAGCGGGTCATGGCCGATTGTCTGGCCCCGTGGATCAATCGTACGATTGCTCCGTTCTGTAGCGGGGTGGGCGAATGATCAAGGCAATGTCAGCATATGTGCGTGTAGTCGATGCGGTGAACTACCGGATCGGGCGGGTCATGATGTGGGGCCTGTTCGTGATGATGGGCATCCTGCTGTGGTCCTCGATCTCGAAGACCTTCTTTCTGCCTTCGCTCTGGACGCTAGAAATGGCGCAGTTTGCGATGGTGACTTATTACATCATGGGGGGGCCGTATTCGATCCAACTGGGTTCGAACGTGCGAATGGATCTGTTTTACCATAATTGGAGCCATCGCCGGAAAGCCTGGTTCGATGCCTTCACGGTGCTACTGCTGATCCTTTATCTGGGTGTACTGCTCTACGGTGGGCTTGGATCCACGGCGTACAGCCTGGGCTATTGGGGTGATGAGCCTGTCGCCTATTTCACAGGCCTTCTGACCGGCAGCGAAGAGGTCGGACGGCTAGAACGATCCTCCACCGCGTGGCGGCCATACATCTGGCCGGTCAAGGCGATCATGGTCTTCGGCTTCTTCCTGATGCTGCTGCAGGCGATATCAGAATTTTTCAAAGACATTGCGCGGATCAACGGGCAAGAGATCGGGGCAGCGCGGGCATGAGCCAGGAATTTATCGCAATCTTCATGTTCGCTTCGATGATGCTGATGCTGTTCACCGGGCAGCGCGTCTTTGGTGCAATTGGTGCCGTCGCAGCCATTGCGGCACTGGCGCTCTGGGGGACAGGCGGGCAGGACATTCCGTTTTCGGCGGCGATGAAGCTGATGAAATGGTACCCGCTGCTGACCCTGCCGATGTTCATCTTCATGGGCTATGTCCTGAGCGAAAGTCGTCTGGCCGATGACCTCTATCGCATGTTCCACGTCTGGATGGGGCCGGTGAACGGTGGTCTTGCCATCGGCACCATTGGCCTGATGGTGCTGGTCTCGGCGATGAACGGGCTTAGCGTGGCAGGTATGGCCATCGGGGCGACGATTGCACTGCCTGAACTGCTGCGGCGCGGATACGACAAGACCATGGTGACGGGGGTCATTCAGGCCGGGTCGAGCTTGGGCATCCTTGTGCCGCCCTCGGTAGTTCTGGTGCTTTATGCCATGATCGCGCGGCAACCCGTCGGTCAACTTTGGCTGGCAGGCATTGTGCCGGGGCTGCTGATGGCGTCTTTGTTCATCCTCTACATCTGGATTCGTTGCCGGCTTCAACCGCATCTGGGACCAGCGATGGAAGACGCGCACGAGGTCCCGAGGTCCGAGAAACTCCGTCTGCTCTGGGCCGGGGCACTGCCATTGATGATTTTCGCTGCGATGATGCTGCCGTTCGTGAATGGTTGGACCTCATTGGTAGAAAGTTCGGCCATCGGAGCGTTGGCGGCGCTTGTGGCGTCAGTCCTCAAACGTCGGATGACGTGGAAGATTTTCGAGGACTGTACCAAGCAAACCTTGGCCATCTCGTGCATGTTCATGTGGATCATCCTTGCGGCGCTGGGCTTCGGCGCGGTGTTTGACGGGCTGGGCGCGGTCAAGGCCATCGAGAACCTGTTCACCGAGCAGTTGGGGCTGTCACCGTGGCTGATCCTGATCCTGATGCAGCTCAGCTTTATCATCATGGGCACGTTCCTGGACGACACCGCAATGCTCGTCATCGTAGCGCCGCTCTATGTGCCGCTCGTGGGGGCGCTTGGCTTCGATCTGATCTGGTACGGTGTACTTTACACCATCACCACCCAGATCGCGTATATGACGCCGCCTTTCGGCTACAACCTATTCCTGATGCGCGCAATGGCTCCGCCAGAAATCAGTCTGCGGGACATTTACCGCTCAATCGTGCCCTTTGTCGGGGTGATGATCCTGGCGCTCGCAATAATCATGATATTCCCCGAGATCGCCTTGTGGCTGCCCGGGTATGTTTACGGAAATTAACCAGAAGGCCCGACACACGGGCACCCAAACTTAAACGGAGAGGAAATTGACATGACGACAAGACGTAAGTTTCTGAAAACTGCGGGGGTAGGGGTTGCGGCGGCACCTTTGGCAACGCCTGCACTGGCGCAAAGCACGATCACATGGCGGATGCAGACATATGCCGGTCCTGCACTGGCCGAGCATGTGATCGACCCGGCTATCAAGATGTTCAACCAGATCGCCGGTGACCGTATGCAGATCGAGCTGTTCTACGCCGATCAACTGGTCCCGACCGGAGAGCTGTTCCGCGCTATGCAGAAGGGAACCATCGACGCGGTTCAATCGGATGATGACTCGATGGCCTCGCCCACCGAAGTCACTGTTTTCGGCGGCTACTTCCCGTTCGCTTCGCGCTATTCGCTGGACGTGCCGGTGCTGTTCAACCAGTGGGGCCTGAACGAGATCTGGGATGAAGAGTATTCGAAGGTTGGCGTTAAACACATCAGCGCCGGCGCGTGGGACCCGTGTCACTTTGCGACCAAGGATCCGATCAATTCGCTGGAGGATATGAAGGGCAAACGCATCTTCACCTTCCCGACAGCAGGCCGGTTCCTCAGCCAGTTTGGCGTGGTACCCGTCACACTGCCGTGGGAAGACATCGAAGTTGCAGTTCAAACCGGCGAGTTGGACGGTATTGCCTGGTCGGGCATCACCGAAGACTACACCGTGGGTTGGGCGGATGTGACTAACTACTTCCTAACCAACAACATTTCGGGGGCCTGGGCCGGCCACTTCTTTGCCAATATGGATCGCTGGAACGAGCTACCGGAAGATCTGCAAACTCTGTTCAAGGTCTGCTGTGACCAGTCGCACTACTACCGCCAGTGGTGGTATTGGGGCGGCGAAGCCAACCTGCGGGTTAACGGTACCAAGATGCAATTGACGACCATCCCGGATGAAGAGTGGGCGACGGTTGAAGAAGCTGCTGTTAAGTTCTGGGACGAAATTGCTGCGGAATCCGAGACCAAGGCAAAGGTCGTGGATATCTTCAAGCGCTACAACGCCGAAATGCTCAAGGCCGGGCGGCCCTATCGTTACGGATAAAATACTTGACCGGCCCGTTCTTTCGCGGGCCGGTCGTTACAGGGACAAAGAATTTTCGTCGAAAATTCTCGCATATCACAGAGGTATTGCATGCTGACATTTGAGCATTTGAAGGCTGAGGTTTCGTCTGGCGAGATTGATACGGTATTGGTTTGTCTGGTTGACATGCAGGGCCGTTTGATG